>NZ_CP091851.1:1420833-2841666 GCF_022059845.1 Terrirubrum flagellatum
TCACCGGCTATTATTCCACGGTGAAGGGCGAGATGCTTTCGTTCCCCTTCAACTCCTCCTCGACTGTCATGTGGTACAACAAGGACGCCTTCAAGAAGGCCGGCCTTGACGCCGACAAGCCGCCGAAGACCTGGCCCGAGACGTTCGACGCCGCGAAAAAGCTGAAGGCGGCGGGCTATGCGACCTGCGGCTTCGCCACCGCCTGGGTGACCTGGGTCAACATCGAGCAGTTCTCCACCTGGCACAATATTCCGATCGGCACGAAGGCGAACGGCATCGACGGCTTCGACACCGAGCTCAAGATCAACTCGCCGCTGCATGTGAAGCATCTGCAGAATCTCGTCGAGCTGCAGAAGGACAAGACCTACGATTACGCCGGCCGCACCAACACCGGCGAGGGCCGCTTCACCTCGGGCGAATGCCCGATCATGATCACGTCTTCAGGTTTCTATGGAAACGTGAAGGCGAACGCGAAGTTCGACTGGGCCAATGCGCCGATGCCTTACTATCCTGACGCGCCGGGCGCGCCGCAGAATTCGACTCTCGGCGGCGCTTCGCTGTGGGTCATGGGCGGCAAGAGCGCGGCGGAATACAAGGGCGTCGCGAAATTCTTCACCTTCCTCTCCGATGTCGATCGTCAGGCGAAGCTGCACACGGATTCCGGCTATCTTCCGATCACGAAAGCCGCCTACGAGAAGGTGAAGGCGTCGGGCTTCTACAAGACCAATCCCTATCTCGAGACGCCGCTGCTCGAACTCACCAACAAGGAGCCGACCGACAATTCGAAAGGTCTGCGCTTCGGCAACATGGTGCAGATGCGCGATATCTGGGCCGAGGAGATGGAGGCGGCGCTGAACGGCCAGAAGACCGCGCAGCAGGCGATGGACTCCGCGGTGCAGCGCGGCAATGCGATGCTGCGGCAGTTCGAGCGCACCGTCTCGCGCTGAGGCGCGAGGAACAGGCGGCCGTATCGGCGGCAAGCAGATGTAAAGCCGGCGCTTGTGCGCCGGCTTTTTCTCCAACATGATTGGTTCTGCGGCGATGTCAGCGCCGCCCTTCATCGCGTGACGAGCGAGCAATGGAAAAACGCGCGATCTTCGGCGGCCAGACGTTGCCCTATCTGCTGCTTGCGCCGCAGCTCATCGTCACCGTTCTCTTCTTCTATTGGCCGGCGTCGCAGGCGGTCTGGCAGTCGTTCCTGATTCAGGATGCGTTCGGAACCTCGACGGAATTCGTCTGGTTCGAAAACTATCAATCGCTGTTCGCCAACCGCGAATATTACAATGCGATGGGAACGACGGCGCTGTTCTCGATTCTGGTTGCAGGTTTTTCGCTTTCGATCGCGCTGCTTCTCGCGGTGATGGCTGACCGGCAGATGCGCGGCGCGATGAGTTATCGCACGCTGCTGATCTGGCCCTACGCGGTGGCGCCTGCCGTCGCCGGTGTTCTCTGGCTCTTCATGTTCCAGCCGTCGCTCGGCATGGTGTCGCGCGGCCTGCGCGGAATGGGCGTCGACTGGAATCCGCTGCTGAAAGGCGGGCACGCCATGACGCTGGTGGTGATGGCCGCGGTGTGGAAGCAGATCAGCTACAATTTCCTCTTCTTTCTCGCGGGTCTCGCCGCCATCCCGCGCAGCGTGATCGAGGCCGCGGCGATCGACGGCGCGCGGCCGTGGCGCCGGTTCTGGACGATCATCTTCCCGCTCTTGTCACCGACAACGTTCTTCCTGCTCGTCGTCAACATCACCTACGTCTTCTTCGAGACTTTCGGCATCATCGATGCGGTCACGGGCGGCGGGCCGGCGAAAGCGACGGAGACCATGGTCTACAAGGTGTTCTCGGATGGTCGTCTCGGCGGCGATCTCGGGGGATCGGCGGCCCAGTCCGTCGTCCTGCTGCTGATCGTGATCGCGCTCACCGCGATCCAGTTCCGCTACATCGAACGGAAGGTGACCTACTGATGGTCGAGAACAGCCGCTTCGGGGATATTCTCGCTTATGTCATCCTGACGCTCGGCGTGCTGGTGCTGGCGTTCCCCGTCTATCTCGCTTTCGTCGCCTCGACCTGGGACCCCGCGACCATCGTCAATGGCCAGTTGCCGCTGCGACCCGGCCCTTACTTCCTGCAGAACTATTATCGCGTGCTGTTTGAGGGCACCGGCAGTTCGACGCGCCAGCCGGTCAGCGTGATGATGCTGAACTCGCTCGTCATGGCGCTGATGATCGCCATCGGCAAGATCGCGATCTCGATCCTCTCGGCTTACGCCATCGTCTATTACCGTTTTCCCTTCAGGCAGTCGGCGTTCTGGATCATCTTCGTCACGCTGATGCTGCCGGTCGAGGTGCGCATCTACCCCACGTACAAGGTGGTCGCCGATCTCGGCCTGCTCGACACTTACGCCGGCCTGTCGCTGCCGCTGATCGCTTCGGCGACGGGCACGCTGCTCTTCCGCCAGTTCTTCATGACGATCCCGGACGAATTGCTCGAAGCCTCGAAGATCGACGGCGCGGGGCCTTTCAAATTCTTCGTCGATACGGTGCTGCCGCTCTCGATCACGACGATCGCGGCCTTGTTCGTGATCCAGTTCATCTATGGCTGGAACCAGTATCTCTGGCCGCTGCTGATCACGACGAAGGACAACATGCAGACGATCGTGATCGGCATCAAGAAGATGATCGTGACGCAGGATGCGCTCACCGAATGGCAGCTCGCCATGGCGACCGCGGTGCTGGCGCTTCTGCCGCCTGTCGCAGTCGTGGTGCTGATGCAGCGCCTGTTCGTCAGAGGTCTCGTGGAGACCGAGAAATGAGCGCCTCGCTCCGTCCCCGGAGTCATGTAGCGAGCGCATGCGAGCGCAATGACGTCCGGGGCCCAGCGCAAGGAAACGCGCCGCAGGCGCGGCCTTTTGAAACCGGCGTCATGTGTTCGCTTCGCTCACTATTCTTGCGCTGGGCCCCGGACACGGCTTCGCTCGCTGACGCTCGCTTCGCCGTTCCGGGGACGGCGCCAGCCAATATGCGGCGATCGAGCAAGATGCGCGTCGCCGGCGTCACGAAGCACGAAATCAGTGGGGAATCGACATGGCGGGCGTGACGCTCGAAAACGTCAAGAAGGTCTATCTCGGCGGCGTCGAAGCCGTGAAAGGCGCGTCGCTTGCGATTCCGGATGGCTCCTTCACCGTGCTGCTTGGACCGTCCGGCTGCGGAAAGTCGACGCTGCTGCGCATGATCGCGGGCCTTGAGACGATCACGTCGGGCGCGATCAAGATCGGCGACAGGATCGTCAACGATATCGAGCCCTCCGACCGCGACATCGCGATGGTGTTCCAGAATTACGCGCTCTATCCCCATATGAGCGTGTACGACAACATGGCCTATGGCTTGCGCAATCGCGGCGTGGCGAAGGAAGAGATCGAGCGCCGCGTCGCCGAGGCGTCGCGCATGCTGGCGATCGGCGAGTTCCTCACGCGCAAGCCGCGCGCGCTGTCAGGCGGGCAGCGCCAGCGCGTTGCGATGGGCCGCGCCGTGGTGCGCGAGCCGCAGGCGTTCCTGTTCGACGAGCCGCTCTCCAATCTCGACGCCAAACTGCGCGTGCAGATGCGGCTCGAAATCCGCCGTCTTCATCAGCGCCTCAAGGCGACGTCGATCTTCGTCACCCACGATCAGGTCGAGGCGATGACGCTCGCCGACACGGTCGTCGTCATGAGCCGTGGCGAGATCCAGCAGGTGGGCGCGCCGACGGACGTCTATCGCCGTCCCGCGACCACCTTCGTCGCGAGCTTCATCGGCTCGCCCGCAATGAATCTCATGCCGGGGCGCGTGGCCGGCCGCGGCGTCGTCGAAATTGCAGGCGCGGGAACGCTGCCCTTCAACGCCGACGAGTTCATCGTGCAGGAAGGCGACGAAGTCGAGATCGGCGTGCGGCCGGAGGATTGGGGCCTGTTCGCATCAGGCGATGGCGGGCTGACCTTCAAGCGCGAATTCGTCGAAGAGCTCGGCGCGACGCGGCTGGTTCACGGCCTGGCGGGCGATGCGGCGCTCGTGGTCGCGATCCCGACCGGCGCCACCGATCCCGAGACGGAAGAGGCGCGGCTCGTCGCCAAGGCGTCGTCGGTGCATCTCTTCAGCCGCGCGACGGGCCGCACCCTGCGCGCCGCGTGATTCATGGCGTTCGCGATCAAGGCCGAGATTCGCGACACCGCGGCGAAGACGTTCGCCTTCGCTGCACAGAAGACGATGTATGGCGGGAAGACTATCGCAAAAGGCGATGTCATCTTCCTGTTCGCGAGCGAGAACGAAGGTGGGCAGGGGCTGATTGCGCAGGGCGTGGTCACGTCGGCAGAGGCGGTCGCGCGCAAGCCTGACGTCGAGCGGCAGACGCCGCGCGTGAGCATTGCAATCAAAGTCACAGCGCTGGCGAAGCGGCCGCTGGGGCGGCGTGAACTCAAGCCTTTCAATAGTTGGAACGACGGCCGCCCCGAAACCGAGCTCAATTTCAAATTCTATCGCCAGGCGACGAACAAGATCGTTGGCGTGTCGGATGAGACCGCGGCGTTCCTGCGCGGTCTCTTTTAGCGCTGCGGAGGCATAACAGCGAGTTGATCAATCGTGATTGGCGCCGCCGCCTTGACGCGACCTATGGCTCGGCCTCTCACGACAATCAGATATGGAGCGAAATTCATGAGCGTCGCTACGAAAACGACTTTCACAATCATCGCGGCGACAGCCCTTGCTTTGCTGACAACGGGCGCGCTGGCCGAAACCAGCAAAGAGCAAGCCGAGGCCAATCGTCGGACGGTCCTCGACTTTTACGAAAAAGGCCTCAACCAGAAGAATGCGGACGCCGCGCTCGCATATGTCGGAAACCGGTATGTTCAACATAATCCTGGCGCAGCCGACGGGCCGGACGGATTCCGCAAGTTCGTCGCCTTCCTCCGCGAGAAGTTTCCCAACGCGCATAGCGAGATCAAGCGCTCATTCGTCGATGGAGACTATGTCATCCTTCATGTTCACTCGATGCGCGAACCAGGAACGCCTGGCCGCGCGATCGTGGACATCTTCAAGCTTGAGAACGGAAAAATAGTCGAGCACTGGGATGTCGTTCAACCAATCCCCGAAAGCTCTGCGAACGCCAACACGATGTTCTAATCAAGCCGACGCGCGTCCGACAGATCGAAGGTCGCGGCGACGTCCGACAATCGCCGGCCGTCAATGATCGCGTCCGGCATGATTTCGAGCAGCGGGATCACCACGAACGCGCGCTCCAGCATGTGTTTGTGCGGGATCGTCAGATCTGGTTCGTCGAGCGCGAGATCATCATAGGTGAGGATGTCGATATCGATCGCGCGGGGACCCCAGCGTTCGCCCGATATACGGCCCAATTCGCTTTCGATGCGTTTGCACAAAACGAGCAGCGCGCGCGGATCAAGCGCAGTCTCGACGAGCGCGCAGGCGTTGACGAAAGGCGCCTGCGCGATCGGTCCCCAGGGCTTCGTCTCGTAGTCGCCAGAGCGGGCGATAGTGCGCACGCCTTTCTGTTCGAGCCGGGTCATGGCGAGAGCGATCGTCGCGCGCGCATCGCCGATATTGCCGCCGAAACCAAGAGCTACTCGCGCCATTACGTTGTCGCGCGTCGGCGTTCGATCTCCACCGCGACAGTGTCGATCACCAGCGGGATCGGCGCCGCCGGCTTCTCGATGCGAACGCTGAGGGATTGAATGCGCGGAAAGGCTGCGAGAATGTCCGTTGCGATCGCTTCCGCCAGCCCCTCCAGAGTATGAAATCGGTTCTTCGTCGCAACCTCGTGAGCGTGCTGCGCCAGCTTCCCGTAATCGACCGACAGCCGATATTCGTCCTTCGCGCCGGCTTCGGACAGATCGAGTTCGGCGGTGAGCGAAATGAAGAAGCGCTGGCCAAGCCGCGCCTCTTCCTCGAACACGCCATGATGGGCGAAGACCGCCAGCCGCGAGAGGATGATCTTGTCGCTCATGCGCTCGCCCGCGTCAGCGCGTCGATGACGGCGATCGCCTCGACATGGGGCTTCACGTCATGGACGCGGATGATCGCCGCGCCGGCCTCAACAGCGTAGGCGTTCGCAGCGATCGTCGCCATCAGCCGCCCCGCCGGCGGCGTTCCCTCGGGATAGTAAGGCGCGAGGAAGGATTTGCGCGAGAGGCCGGCGAGAATGGGGAAGCCGAACTCCTTCAGTATGGCGATCTCGCGCAGCGCGTGCAGGCTTTGCTCCCGCGTCTTGCCGAAGCCAATGCCGGGATCTAGCACGATGTTCTCATCGCGCAGGCCGGCGTGTCGCGCGATCATAAGCGAGCGAGCGAAGAAGGCGCGCATGTCTTCGAGGATGTCGATCGCGCCGTCAGCCTTCTCGCGGTTGTGCATGATGATCGTTGGCGCGTCGCGATCGGCGGCGACATAGGCGATCTCCGGTTCGCGCTGGAGCCCCCAGACATCGTTCAGGATCGCCGCGCCGGCCTCGAAGGCGAGGCGCGCGGTCGAGGCGCGATAGGTGTCGATCGAGACGGGAATGGCGCGCGCGGCAGCGACGCGCTTCAGCACGGGCAGCGCGCGCGCCTGCTCTTCCTCGGCGTCGACGGGCGCGGTTCCGGGCCGGGTCGACTCTCCGCCGATGTCGATGATGTCGGCGCCTTCCGCCGCCATTTCGGAAGCGCGCTCAACCGCCGCGTCCTCATCACGATAGACGCCGCCGTCCGAGAAGGAGTTCGGCGTCACATTGAGGATGCCCATGATCAGCGTGCGCCGGCCGAGATCGGCGAGCGCGCGGGGAGGGAGGGCGGCGTGGCCGGGCCTGGAAGGAGCGGGCGCGGGGCTCATCGCGCCGGTCTACAGCCTCGCCGCCGGCCGCGCGAGGCGTCAGGGCTGCGGCTGACGCGCGCGGATGTTTCTGCATGTTTCCCCAGCGGCGCCTCTTGACTCCAGCCGCGAACATAGAAAGAACAAAAGGAGAATTTAAAGCGTATCAGGAGGCTGTCATGTTGCGTATTGCGGTCCGGAATATTGCGGAGCTGGCGTCGCTGGCCCTGTTCGTCGCCATGATTGGCGTGCTGTCCGCGGCGGCGTCGGTCGTTCCGCCGGTCTGACTGGCTGCGCCCATCCGGGCTCAACCCGTCTTTCCCTCCGATGTGGACGCCAGGGCGGCGAGCGCCGTCCCGCTCTCGACCGAGCGGGAGGAATGGGAAAGAGTCGCGGCTGTCCAGAATCGCTCACGGCTTGTTTCGATGGCCCGCATCCTCGAGGAGATCGGCTTCGTCCATCTCCACGTCCATTCCGCCTATTCGCTGCTCGAAGGCGCGCTGAAGATCGACAAGCTGGCGAAGCTCGCGATCGCCGACCAGATGCCGGCGCTGGCGATCACCGACAGCAACAATCTTTTCGGCGCTCTCGAATTCTCGGAAAAGCTGGCCAAGGAGGGCGTGCAGCCGATCGTCGGGCTGCAGCTTTCTGTGGCGGTGGCGGCGCGGGATAATGTCGGCCATGGTCTGCCGCGGGCGCATCCTTCGATTGTGCTGCTGGCCGCCACGGGCGAAGGCTATCGCAATCTGATGCGGCTCGGCAGCCGCGCCTTTCTCAGCCCCGCGCCCGGGGAGCCGCCGCATGCGCCGTGGTCGATGCTGGCGGACTTTAGCGAAGGGCTGATCTGTCTCACCGGCGGCCCTTCGGGCCCGGTCGATCTCGCGCTCGCGGAAGGTAACAGCTCGCTGGCGCGGCAGCGGCTCGATGAGCTGGCGTCTGTTTTCAAGGACAGACTTTATGTCGAGCTGCAGCGCCATGGCCGCGAGACGGAGCGCGCGGTCGAGCCGCAGCTTCTCGATTTGGCCTATCGTTCCGGTCTCCCGCTCGTCGCGGCGAACGACGTCTATTTCGGCTCGCAGGAGGATTACGAAGCGCATGACGCGCTGATCGCCATCGCCGAAGGCCGCATCGTCGCCGACGACAACAGGCGGCGTCTGACCTCGTCGCATGACTTCAAGACGCGGGCGCAGATGCAGCAGCTCTTCGCCGATCTGCCGGAGGCGACGGCGAATTCGGTCGAGATCGCGATGCGCTGCCTTTACCGGCCGTCGAGCCTCAAAACCCCGATGCTGCCGCGCTTCACGCCGGGCGCCGCCGACGCCAGGGAGGCCGAGGAGCGCGAAGCCGCCGAGATGCGCCGCGTGGCGGAAGAGGGGCTCAGCGCGCGGCTTGCCGCGCATGGGACGGCGCCGGGGCTCACCGAAGAGGATTATCGCAATCGTCTCGCATTCGAGATCGGCGTCATCACCAAGATGAAATATCAGGGCTACTTCCTGATCGTCGCCGACTTTATCAGGTGGGCGAAGAACCACGGCATTCCGGTTGGCCCCGGCCGCGGCTCCGGCGCCGGTTCGCTCGTCGCTTATTCGCTGACCATCACCGATCTCGATCCCCTGCGCTTCGGCCTGTTGTTCGAGCGCTTCCTCAATCCCGACCGCGTGTCGATGCCGGATTTCGACATCGACTTCTGCCAGGACCGGCGCGACGAGGTGATCGCCTATGTGCAGGAGCGCTACGGGCAGGACCGCGTGGCGCAGATCATCACTTTTGGCTCGCTGCTGGCGCGCGGCGTCATGCGCGATGTCGGCCGCGTGCTCGAAATGCCTTACGGCCAGGTCGACAAGCTGACCAAGCTGGTGCCGCAGAATCCGGCCAATCCGGTGACGCTCGCGCAGGCGATCAAGGACGAGGCGCGGCTGCGCGAGGCGGCCGACGAAGATGCAGTCGTCGACCGCATGCTGACGATCGCGCAGAAGCTCGAAGGGCTCTATCGGCACGCCTCGACGCACGCCGCGGGCATCGTCATCGGCGATCGGCCGCTCGACCAGATCGTGCCGCTCTATCGCGATCCCAAGTCGGACATGCCGGTCACCCAATTCAACATGAAATGGGTCGAGCCGGCGGGCCTCGTGAAGTTCGACTTCCTTGGTTTGAGGACGCTGACGACGCTGACGACGGCGGTCGCGCTCCTGAAGCAGCGCGACATCGAGCTCGATCTGCAGGCGCTGCCGCTCGATGACGTGAAGACCTACGAGATGCTCGGGCGCGGCGAGGTGGTCGGCGTGTTCCAGGTGGAAAGCGCGGGCATGCGGCGCGCGCTCGTCGAGATGAAGGCGAGCCGGTTTGAGGATCTGATCGCGCTCGTCGCACTCTACCGTCCGGGCCCGATGGCGAACATCCCGGTCTATTGCGCGCGCAAGCTCGGCTATGAGCAGCCGGAATATCCGCACGCCATGTTGAAGCCGATCCTCGAAGAGACCTTCGGCATCATCGTCTATCAGGAACAGGTGATGCAGGCGGCTCAGATCATGTCGGGCTACTCGCTCGGCGAAGCCGATCTCCTGCGTCGCGCCATGGGCAAGAAGATCAAGGCGGAGATGGACGCGCAGCGCGTCCGTTTCGTCACCGGCGCCGTCGACAATGGCGTGCCGCAGGCGAAGGCCGATGAGGTGTTCGACCTCTTGGCGAAATTCGCGGATTACGGCTTCAACAAGAGCCACGCGGCGGCCTACGCGCTGATCGCGTTCCAGACCGCCTATCTCAAGGCGAATTATCCCGTCGAGTTCATGGCGGCGTCGATGACGCTCGACATCGGCAACACCGACAAGCTGGCGGAATTCCGTCTCGAGGCGAAGCGGCTCGGCATTCCGGTCGAGCCGCCTTCGGTCAATCGCTCGGGCGTCGTGTTCGATGTGCGCGGCGGCTCGATCTTCTATGCGCTCGGCGCGATCAAGGGCGTTGGCCGGCAGGCGGCCGAGCATATCGTCGACGCGCGCGGCGATCGGCCTTTCACGTCGCTCGCCGATTTCGCCAGCCGCATCTCAGCCCGCATCGTCAATAAGCGCACGCTGGAGGCGTTGGTCGCCGCCGGCGCGTTCGATGCTCTGGAGTCCGATCGCGCGCGCGCCTTCGCCACCGTCGATCTCATCGTCGGGCTCGCCAATCGCGAGACGGCTGCGGCCGAGAGCGGGCAGGGCGATATGCTGGGCGGCGGCGGCAACGCGACGCTGCCGATCCCGAAGACGACCATGTGGACGCCGCAGGAGAAATTGCAGCGCGAGCATCAGGCGGTCGGCTTCTACCTCTCAGGCCATCCGCTCGATGATTACGGGCCGATCCTGAAACGCCAGAACATCCAGACCTATGCGCAGTTCGCCGCCTCGGTGCGGCAGGGCGCGACGGTTGGCAAGCTTGCGGCGAGCGTGCTCGGCAAGACCGAGCGTCGCACCAAGACCGGCGGCAAGCTCGGCATCATCCTGTTGTCCGACGCGTCGGGACAATATGAGGCGACGCTTTTCGCCGAGCGGCTCAACCAGTATCGCGATCTTCTGGAGACGGGGCAGATCGTGTTGCTGACGGTGTCGGCCTCCGCCGATGGCGACGACATCCGCGTCCGCATCCAGAGCGCGGAGCCGCTTGATCAGGCGGCCAAGAGCCAAGCTGCGATCATGCGCATCTTCGTGCGCGATCAGGAGCCTTTGCCCGATCTCTCGCGTCAGCTCATACAGAAGGGCGACGGTGAGGTGTCGATCGTAGCGCTGATGACGGGCGGTCGCGAGGTCGAGGTGAAGCTGCCCGGACGCTATCGCGCCGCGCCGCAGGTTGCAGGCGCGCTGCGCACGATCCCTGGCGTGGTTGCTGTCGAGCTCGCCTGAGACGAGCGCGCCGCCTTAACGGCGCAAGCCGGCGTAACCGGATCACAAGTCCGTCAGCTCGCTTCGGGCGATGCGGCCGACTTTGGCGAGGCGCGCGGCGTTCCCGTGAGATGCTGCGGTCTGCGAATGCTTCGACAGATCACCACGCGTTCGGGAGAGGGGCTGCGCTCATTTGAGCGATGCGCTTGCGCAGCGTTCGGCGCGGATGCTTAACTCTGTCTTTCGGCAATCTGTCGGGGGACAGCCGCCATGTTCAAGCGCGCCATTCTTTCATTTGCGTCTTTCATTCTCATCGCGGCTTCGTCCGCGGCGGACGCCAAGACGTTCCGCGTCAACGTTGTCGCCGATCCCGCGCAGATGGATCCGATCACCTATTCCGAGATCGTGTCCGGGCGCATCATGCGCAACATCTATGAGGGCTTCACCGTCACCACGGACGACGGCAAGAACGCGCCGGCGCTGGCGGAAAGCTGGGAGCCGCTGACGACGGGGCCGGGCTTCCGCTTCCATCTGCGCAAGGGCGTGAAGTTCCATAGCGGTCGGCCTTTCACAGCCAAGGACGTGAAATACACCTATGAGGAGTTGCTGAAACCGGGCGGCAAGGGCGGCCTCAGCTCAGGCTATCTCAATGTCATCGCTGGCGCTAAGGAGTTGAAGGACGGCAAGGCGACCGAACTCGCCGGCGTCAAAATCGTCGACGACAACACGATCGACGTCTCCTTCGTGAAGCCCGACGTGCTGTTTCCGATCTATCCCGTGTTCTTCATGGACAGTGGCATTGTCGCCGAGCAGGGCGCCGACTGGATGACGAAGGTCTCGGCCGGCACCGGCCCCTATAAATTCAAGCAATGGAAGCGCGGCGTCTCCGTCGATCTCGACGCCAACAAGGACTATTGGGGCGGCGCGCCGAAGATCGATGGCGTGAGCTTCATGATCGTGCCGAACGCCGACACCGCGCTGTCGCAGTATGACGCGGGCGAACTCGACTTCGTCGATGTCTACGCCGCCGCTATTCGCCGCGTGCTGCGCGATGATCGCTATGCGAAGGAATTGATCCGCACGCCGCGCGCGCAGGCCGCCTATCTCGGCATGAACCAGAATCTCTATGCGCCCTTCAAGGACAAGCGCGTGCGCGAAGCGATCTCGATCGCGGTCGATCGGCCGGCGATGGTGCGCGGGCTCTATGGCGGCGCGGCCTTCGTGCTCAACGGCGCAGTGACGCCGGGAATGCCCGGCTTCGATCCCTCGCTGCCGGAGCCGAAATATGATCCGGAGCGCGCGAAGAAACTGATGGCTGAAGCTGGGTTCCCCGATGGCAAGGGCCTTCCGCCGATCGACATCTCCTCGACCGAAGCGTTCAAGGATGAGCTGACCTACTACGCCAATCAGTTCAACCGCGTGCTCGGCATGCAGGTGAATGTGAAGACGGTGGAGCGCGCAACCTTCATTCGCGGCATGAACGCCGGTGAAGTCGCGTTCTTCCCCTGGGCATGGACGGCGGATTATCCCGACGCGGCGACGTTCCTCAATGACATGTGGTCGGGATCGAGCCCGTACAACCGGCCGCGCTGGAAGAACGCGGACTACGACAAGATCATGGCCGAGGCGCTGACCATCCCTGACGAGGCGAAACGCTACGAGCTCTATCACAAGGCGGAGAAGATCCTGCTCGATGATGTTGGCATGGCGCCGCTGCCGATGACCGCGTCTGTGGGATTGAAGAAACCGAACGTGAAGAATGTGACGCTCACCGCCTTCGGTTTCTCGCTCTTCAACAAGATCGAGATCGAATGACCATGATCAGGAAAAGTGGAAGCGGGTTTTCGCTGACGCGGACCTTCGGTTCCGTCCGATCATGGTCCGCGATCTAGGCTGATGCTGCGTTACGCGCTGCGGCGCCTCGCCGGCCTTGCGCCGGTGCTGGCGGCGGCTGTCATCGTCACCTTCGCCGCGACGCGGGCGCTGCCCGGCGATCCCGTTGCGGTGATGCTGTCGGATCATTCAGCCGATGTCGTGATGGCGGCGCGGCTGCGCGCCGAATATGGACTCGACCGGCCGGTGATCGAGCAGTTCTTTCGCTATATCTGGCAGATCGCGAAAGGCGATTTCGGCCTGTCCTTCCGCTATGTGCATATGCCAGTCGGCGCCGTGTTGCGTGACAGTCTGCTGATCAGCCCGCTGCTGGCGCTCGCCGCGCTTGCCGTCGCGCTGCCGCTCGGCGCCATCGCCGGCGTGCAAGCGGCGATCCATCGCAACAGATTTCAGGACACGGCGATCATCCTCGCGCTGGTCGCGGGGCTTTCCGTTCCGAATTTCGCCATTGCGACGTTCCTCGTCTATTTCTTCAGCGTGAAGATGAGTCTGCTGCCGGTCGCGGGGTGGGGAACGCTGAAGCAGGCGGTGCTGCCTGTGATCGTGCTCGCCATTCCCAGCGCCGCCTATATCGCGCGGCTCACGCGCACCTTCATGCTCGAAGTGCTGCAGCAGGATTTCGTGCGCACCGCGCGCGCCAAAGGCCTGAAGGAGCGGCTGGTGATCTATCGCCACGCCTTCCAGAACACGCTGGTGCCGCTCGCGACCTCGGCCGGCGTCATCTTCGGCGGTCTCCTGAGCAACACGGTCGTGGTCGAGACTTTGTTCAATATTCCCGGCCTTGGCCGACTTGCGATCGATTCGATCTTCGCGCGCGATTATCCCGTGGCGATGGCGGTGGTGTTGCTGTTCATCCTGTTCTTCGCCGCAATCAATCTGCTTGTCGACATTCTCTACGCCATCATCGATCCGCGCATCCGTTCGGAGCTGACGGCATGAGCGCCAGCGCAAGCTACGCTATGCCGGCCAGCGCTCCGCGCGCATTGCTGCTGCATCGCTTCCTGCGCCAGCGCAGCGCCATCATCGGCGGCGCCATCGTGCTCGTCGTCGTGCTCGTTGCGATCCTTGCGCCATGGATTGCGCCGCATCCCTATGACGCGACCGATCTCGTCAATGTCTGGGCGCCGCCGGACGCGATCAACTGGCTCGGCACCGACAAACTTGGCCGCGACATTGCGAGCCGCCTCATCATCGGCGCGCGCACCTCGCTCATCGTCGCGCTATCAGTGGTTGTCATCACGCTCTTCGTCGGCGTGACGCTCGGCATGATCGCCGGCTATTTCGGCGGATGGACCGAGGCGATCATCATGCGCGTCGTCGACATCGTGCTCGCTTTCCCCGAGGTGGTGTTTGCGATCCTCGTCGCTGCGGTGATCGGACCCGGCGTCGCGACCGTGATCGTCGCACTGTCGCTCGTGTGGTGGCCGGGGATTGCGCGGCTCGCGCGGTCGCTCGTGCTGGTGCAGAAACAGGAGCTCTATGTCGACGCCGCGGTCGTCTCGGCGACGCCGCCCTTTGAAATTCTACGCCGCCATCTCCTGCCGAACATCGTCGCGCCGCTTCTGGTGCGCGCCTCGGTCGGCGTCGGCTTCATCATCATGGCGGAAGCGACGCTGAGCTTTCTCGGGCTGGGCGTGCAGGAGCCCACGCCGAGCTGGGGCGGCATGATCCGCGACGGGCTGCCGGCGTTGCGCAGCGATCCCTATCTCGCGGTGTCAGGCAGCATCGTGCTTGGCCTGACCATCATCGGCTTCAATCTGCTGGGCGACGGCTTGCGCGACACGCTCGATCCCCGGCTGCATGGACGCTGACCGTTGAACGCGCCGCTTCTCGATATCTCGGAATTATCGGTCTCGTTCCGCGGCGAGCGCGGAGCGCGCGAAGTCGTCAGCCGCGCTTCGTTTGAAGTGCGCGAGGGCGAGATTCTCGGCGTGGTTGGTGAAAGCGGCTCAGGCAAGTCGGTGACCGCGCTTGCCGTGATGCGGCTGCTCGGCGAACAAGGCGCCATCAGCCATGGCGATATCAGGTTCGAAGGCGGAAGTCTGAGCGCACTCGACGAAGCCGGAATGCGGCGCCTGCGCGGACGGCGCATGGCGATGATTTTCCAGGAGCCGATGACGAGCCTTAATCCCCTGCTGCGCGTCGGCTTCCAGATCGAGGAGGTGCTGCGCGCGCATCTCGACCTCGGCGGCGCAGCGGCGCGCGAGCGTGGATTGCGTCTGCTCGAAGAAGTTGGCGTGCCAGCGGCGGCCGAGCGCTATGACGACTATCCCCATCGCCTGTCCGGCGGCATGCGACAGCGCGTGATGATCGCGATGGCGATGGCGTGCGAGCCGCGTCTGCTCATCGCCGACGAGCCGACGACCGCGCTCGACGTGACCATTCAGGCGCAGATTCTCGAACTGATGAAAAGGCTCAGGCGCGAACATCGCTCCGCCATCCTGCTCATCACGCATGACATGGGCGTGATCGCGCGCATGGCTGATCGCGTCGCGGTGATGTATGCGGGCGAGGTGGTCGAGATCGCCTCGGTTCGCGACATTTTCTCGGGATCGGCGCATCCCTATACGCGGCTGCTGCTTCAGGCGATGCCGACGGCGCGGCGGCGTGAGGCGCGTCTCCCCGTTATTCCCGGCCAGATGCCGGCGCCGGGAGCGTGGCCAGGCGGTTGCCGTTTCCGCACGCGCTGCCCGCACGCGCTGGCGATGTGCGCGGAGACCGCGCCTGCGCTCGCCGAAGTCGGTCCGGGCCGTCTCTCCCGCTGCCTGCGCGCGCATGAATTCCTGCCGGGAGTGGCGGCATGAACGCGCCGGCCTTGCAGATCGATCATCTCGCGCGTGATTTCATCGTCGGCGGCCGCGTGCTGCGCGCGGTCGATGATGTCAGCTTCGCGCTTGAGGATGGCGAAACGCTCGGCGTCGTCGGTGAAAGCGGCTGCGGCAAGAGCACGCTCGCGCGCATGGTGCTGAAACTGGTCGCGCCGACGTCGGGCCGCATCCGCCTGATGGGCGAAGACGTGACTGATCTCAGCGAGCGCGAGATGCGGCCGCGCCGCAAGAGCCTGCAGGCGGTGTTTCAGGATCCGGTGTCGTCGCTTAATCCGCGATTGACGGTGCAGGACATCATCGCTGAACCGCTGCGTCGTTTTGCGATGCGTCCGGCCGAGATGCGCGCGCGCGTTGCGGAGATGTTGAATCTCGTCGGGCTGCCTGCTGACGCCGCAGGGCGCTATCCCCACGCTTTCTCCGGCGGCCAGCGCCAGCGCATCGCGATCGCGCGCGCGCTCGCCGGCAGTCCGCGCGTCGTGATCTTCGATGAGGCGACGTCGGCGCTCGACGTCTCGGTGCAGGCGCAGATTCTCAATCTCGTCGCCGACCTTCAGGAGCGCCTGTCGCTCAGCGTGATCTTCATCTCGCACAATCTTGGCGCCGTGCGCCATGTCAGCCGGCGCGTGGCTGTGATGTATCTCGGGCGCATCGTCGAGATCGCGACGGAAGAGCAGATTTTCGACCGGCCGGCGCATCCCTATACGCAGGCGCTGATCGCGGCCGCGCCGGAGCCGACGCTCGACGAGCCCGACGCCCCGCCGCTGATCGGTGAGACGCCAAGCCCGCTCGACCGGCCCTCAGGCTGCCACTTCCATCCGCGCTGTCCGCGCGCGCAGGCGAAATGCCGCGAGGAGGACCCCGTGCTTGTCGCCATCGATGGCGCGCATCTCGCGCGCTGCTTCTTTCCGGGCTGACGATGACGATCATCGAGCGCACGCATTATTTCGCGAAGCCGGGCGCCGCCGCCGATGTGCTGGCGACGCGGCGCCGCGCCTGTGCGGTCAGGTTGTCGCTCGGCCTGTCGCCCGGCGAGATATTCGTAAAGGGACAAAGCGGGGATGGCAGCGAAGCCGACGTGACCTGGCAATGCGCGTTTCCCGATGCGGACGCGCAGGCGCGCGATCTTGCGGCGCGCGGCGCCAGCGTCGACTTTGAGGCGGTGCGCGCAACCATGCGCGGGCTCATCTCGCGCTTTGAACGGCATGTGTTTGAGAGCGTCGACCTCGCATTGCCGAGCCGCCTGCGTGATACGCCGATCTCCGGCCATACGATCGCGCCGCGACAGATTTCATTCTCCAGTGGCGGCTATGCGCTGAAGGGCTGGCTGCATCTGCCGCCGGGCGAAGGGCCGTTTCCCCTCGTGATCACCAATCACGGCAGCGGCATCGACAAGGGAACCGAGGATACCTCCCGCCCCGGCACGGCTTTGCTGCTGATGTCGTGGGGCATCGCCTCGTTCCTCCCGCACCGGCGCGGCTATGGCGCGTCGGAAGGGCCAGGCTGGCGCGAGGAAGTCTCCGCGCCTTACGGCACGGATGAATATGACGCCCAACTTGCGGCGCGACTCGATCGCGAGAGCGATGATGTGCTGAGGGCGCTTGATGTCGTCGCCGCGCTGCCGGAGATCGACGCGAAGCATATCGGCGTGATGGGCTCCTCCTTCGGCGGCACGACGACGTTGCTCGCAGCGTCAAAGAGCGAGAAATTCACATGCGCCGTGGAGTTCGCCGGCGCCGCGATGAACTGGGACCGCACGCCGGGACTGCGCAAGCTGATGATAGAAGCCGCGCACCGCGTCACGGCGCCGATCTTCTTCATCCAGGCGGAGAATGATTATTCGATCCGGCCGACGAAGGAGCTGGCGCAATCGCTGGAGGGAAGCGGGAAAGTGTTCCAGTCGAGGATTTATCCGCAATTCGGCGTCAATGCTCATGAAGGACATCTGCTGGAGAGCAGGGGCCCCTCGGTCTGGGCCGCCGACGTCAGGCTGTTTCTGGAGCGCTATCTGTGAAGGGACGCTGGATCGAAGACCTCGCCTGGCCCGAGGTCGCGGAGCGATTGGCCGCAGGCTGGCCTGTCATCGCGCCCATCGGCGCGCGCGCGAAAGAACACGGCCATCATCTCCCGATGCAGACGGATTATCTGCTGGCGCGCGCGTTGTGCGACGGGCTGGCGAAGGAATTGCCGGTGCTGGTCGCGCCGGTCGTCGACTTCGGCTATTATCCCGCCTTCATCGCTTATCCCGGCAGCCAGCATCTTCGGGCCGAGACATTCATCGCGCTGCTCGAAGATGTGCTCGGCGGATTGTTCGCACATGGCGCTGAGCATGTATTCATCGTCAACACCGGCGTCTCGACAGAAGGGCCGGTGCAGATCGCGGTGCGCAATATCTTCTCGCAGCTTCGCAAGACGGTTGCGGTCGCCGATATCAGGCGACTCGGCAAATCAAGCGATCATGTCAAGCAGCAGAAGCTCGGCGGCCATGGCGACGAGCATGAGACATCGCTGATGCTGGCGATCGCGCCCGACAAAGTGAATATGTCGAAGGCGCAAGCGGACTATGGCAACATGCTCAATCAACCCGCGACGGTGTTCTATCAGCCGGCGGAATTTTCAGGCGATCCCAAGAGCGGCCATCACTACAGCGCAACGGGCGTGCGCGGCGATCCCACGCTCGCGACAGCGGAGAAGGGGCGCGCGATTCTCGACGCCATGGTCGCCGATCTCGTCGCCGGCGTGCGCGCGCTTTACCCCAGCGTGGGCTGACGATGGAATCTTTCGACGTCATCATCGTCGGGTTCGGTTACGCCGGCGGCGTCGCGGCGATTGCGGCGCATGACGCAGGCGCGCGCGTGCTGCTGATCGAGAAGCGCAATGATGCCGGCGGCATTTCGGTCTGCTCGGCTGGCGGCGTGCGTTGCAGCGATCGTCCGGTGGACGCCTTCGCCTATCTCAGCGCGACCAATGCGGACACGACGCCATCAGACGTTCTCGCAGCGCTTGCGGAAGGCATGCGCGAAATGCCTGAATTTATCGGCGATCTCGCGAAAAGGGCAGGCGCGACGATGTCGATCAGGCCGGCGCCGGGCAATTATCCGTTCCCCGGGCATGACGCGTTCAGCTTCATCAATATTGATGCCGTGCCGGATTTCGATCCCGCTGCGGATTTTCCATCGGTGCGCGGCTCGCCCGCGGGCGCGCGCCTGTTCAAGACGGTGCTTGCGAATGTCGAGGCGCGTGCGATCGATGTGCGCTATGGCTGCGCCGCGCAGCGCCTCATTATTGAGAGAGGAAAGGTTGTCGGCGTTGAGACGGAGCGAGGAATCTTCCACGCGCGTGGCGGCGTCATCCTCACGACCGGCGGATTTGAAGGCGCCGCCGATATTCAGGCGCAGTTCTGGCCGATGCGGCCGGTGCTCTCAGCCGCGATCCGCACCAACACGGGCGATGGGATGAAGATGGCGCAGGCGGCCGGCGCCTCGCTCTGGCATATGTGGCACTATCACGGCTCCTACGGCTTCAGGCATCCGGATGGGGATTATCCATTCGGCGTGCGGCTGAAGCGATTGCCGGACTGGCTGCCGGGCGCCTCTTTCCGCGAAGATGTGACGATGAGCTGGATTCTCGTCGATCGCGCCGGGCGCCGATTCATGAATGAGTATGAGCCCTATGTGCAGGACACCGGCCATCGCGCCATGGAGCCGATGGATTTCGCGACGCAATCGCATGCGCGTCTCCCGGCGCTGCTGATCGTCGACGCGAAGGGCCGATCGCTTTATCCGCTCTCCGCGCCGACCTGGCATGACGATGAAGTCGCGGCGCGCTATCGCAAGGCATCGGCGCGGGAGATGGACGACGCGATCCTGAGTTCATTCGATTCAATTGCAGATCTCGCACGCGCCTTCTCGATCGAGCCCGCCATTCTCGAGGCGACGATCGCGCAATGGAACGCGCTTGTCGCATCCGGCGGCGAAGATGAATTGGGACGTCCTGTGAAGGGACGCGCATCCATCATCGAACCTCCGTTCTCGGCCGCTCATGTCTGGCCTGTCGTGTCCAACACGCAGGGTGGTCCGGCCCATGATGCGCGCCAGCGCGTGCTCGATGCGTTCGGCCAGCCGATTCCCGGTCTTTATGAAGCGGGAGAGATCGGCAGCGTCTTCGGCCATATCTATATGTCCGGCGGTAATCTCGCGGAGTGTTTTGTCGGCGGGCGGATTGCCGGCCGCGAGGCCGCAGCGCAAGCGAAAATGAGGGGGATCGCCGCATGATGCGTCTCGATTATTCGCCGCAGGCGCGCGCGCCTTATTATGATCCTGACTTCAATGACGCCGAATATGAACGCCGCATCGCGGCTGTGCGCGCTGGCCTCGCCGAGGCGAAGCTTGATGCGATCATCGTCTATTGCGGCGTCGGCTCCTACGCCAGTCTGCGCTGGCTGACGAATTTCCAGCCTGTCTTTGGCGCAGCCTTCGTTGTCGTCCGCGCCGATGGCGGCGTCATCGTCACCACCAACGGCATGTTGCACGCCGAACCCATGCATTCGATGGTGTGGAACTGCCGCGCGGCGGAGGTGCGCTGCGCCGCGGGTCCCGTCTATGGCGGCGCGGTCGATGAGGTCGCAACGCTGGCGGCCGACGCGGCCGCCGATCTCAGGCATGTGGGCCTCGGCAACTCCGCGCTCATTCCGCAACAATTCCATGCCGTGCTTGCGAGCCGGCTGCCTGGCCTGCGCGCGGCGGACGCGGTCATCACCAATGCGCGTCTGATCAAGAGCGCGGCCGAGATCGCTGTCATGGAAGAGTCAGGCAAGATCGCCGACGCCGCCTTCGACGCGCTGTTCGCGCGCCTGGCGCCCGGCGTCCTCGAGACGGAATGCGCTGCGGCCGTGGTTGAAACGATGTATGCGCGCGGCGCAATTGAATCCTTCCGCACCTGCGTGGTCGGCGGCAAGCTCGCGGGTCTCAAGCACGCCTATGCCCGCGAACGCAAACTCGAGAAAGGCGAGATGGTGTTTCTCGATCTCGGCGCGAGCTATCGCGGCTACGCCTCCGACACCAGTCTTTGCGCCGTGGTCGGGGAGAAGCCGAGCGGCGAGGCGAAGGGTCTCCTGTCGATCGCTGACGACCTCTATGACGCCGGCCTCGAAGAGATGAAGCCCGGCCGTACGATCGACGACATCGCGCAGAAGCTCATTCGCGTCGTCAAGGGCACGAAGTACGAGAAGGATTTCTACGCGAGCGGTTTCGGTCACGGCATCGGCATGGACCTGTTCGAGGCGCCGGGCGGCCTGTTCGCGGGCTCGAAAGCGGAGTTGAAGCCCGGCATGACCGTCGCCTATGAGCCGATGGTAGTGGTGGAGGGGTTGGGCACGGGCGTGGTCGAGAATACGATCCTTATCACCGAGACCGGCCATCGCCTGCTGACGCGCGCGCCGCGCAGCCGCTGATCGCAGCGCCGCAATTTTGCGCAGCGCGGGGACTGGCGCCGGCCGCAATCGATCATAGCTATGCGATCCGCGGGCTGGCGACGCAGGGTGTCCCTATCAGGGTGTTCCCATGCGGAAAGAGCGAGTCTAGTCTGCATTGAATGATGCCGCCTCTTCGGGCGTCTGCCGAGGGGGCATGATTTCGCGCGATCGCTTATGTGGTCGATTGCGCCAATAGAGGGGTTCTCGATGGCTATTGGGCGCGCCATTCATCCTGCTCCTGTCATATCAGGATTTGGACTTCGGATATTGTCACGCAGATGGGCGCCCGCGTTGCTGGCTGCGTCCGTGACAGTTTTAGGCGTCGCCGCGCATGCGCAGCAGCGCACTCCTGCGGTCACCGTCGCAAAGCCTGTCGTGAAGGAAATCGTCGAATTTGACGATTTCATCGGCAGGTTCGAGGCGGTCGACCAGGTCGACGTGCGCGCCCGCGTCTCGGGCTATGTCGACAAGATTTCCTTCGCCGACGGCGCGCTTGTGAAGGCAGGCGATCCGCTCTTCACGATCGATCAGCGTCCCTATCAGGCGGCCCTGGCGGAAGCGCAGGCGAGCGTCGAATCCGCGCAGGCCCGGGTCGAATATACGACGTCCGACCTTCAGCGCGCGGAATCGCTGCGCCGCACCGGCAATATCGCAGGCCAGCTTTTCGACGAGCGCACGCAGGCGGCCTCCACCGCGAAAGCCGATCTGCGCAAGGCGGAAGCGACGCTCAATCGCGTCAAGCTCGATCTCGAATTCACGGAAATCAAGGCGCCGATCTCGGGGCGAATCTCCCGCCGCCTCGTTTCAATCGGCAATCTCGTCGGCGCCAACGATACGGTGCTGACCAACATCGTTTCGACCGATCCGATCAATTTCTATTTCGACATCGATGAGCGTTCCTTTCTCGCCTACGGCAAGATGGGCTCCGGCGGCGTCACCATGTCCTCCGCCGATTTGAAGAACGATGTGTTAGTTGCCACGGCCGATCAGGACGAGCCGACGCTCAAGGGCCATATCGATTTTTCCGACAACCGGCTCGATCAGGAGAGCGGCACGCTGCGCGGCCGTGCGGTGGTGCCCAATCCCAACGGACTGATGAAGCCCGGCCAGTTCGGCCGCGTCAGGCTGCTTGGCACCGACCGTTACAAGGGCATCCTTATCCCTGAAGAGGCGCTGGCGTCGGATCAGGACCGGCGCGTCGTCTATGTCGTCGGCGATGACAATGTCGTCACGTTGAAGCCGGTGCGCACCGGCTCGCGCGTCGACGGCTATCGCGTCATCCGCGCGGGGCTGACGGGTGATGAGCGGATCGTGGTCAATGGCCTGATGCGCGTGCGTCCCGGCGTGAAGGTCGAGCCGACGCTCGCCACCTTGCCGCCGACGCGCGCCGCGGCGCAGAACTGACGCGGGCCGCGCCATGCGTTTCGCCCATTTCTTCGTCGATCGCCCGATTTTCGCGGCTGTCATCGCGATCGTTATCACGCTTGTGGGATCGATCGCCTATACGCGTCTTCCGGTCGCGCAATATCCTGAAATCGCGCCGCCGACCGTCGTCGTGCGCGCCTCCTATCCCGGCGCCAACGCCGAGACCGTGGCCGCCACTGTCGCCACGCCGCTCGAACAGCAGATCAACGGCGTCGAGAACATGCTCTACATGTCCTCGTATTCGACGGGCGACGGCAACATGTCCGTCACGATCACTTTCAAGCTCGGCACCGATCTCGATCAGGCGCAGGTGCTGGTGCAGAACCGCGTCGCGATCGCGACGCCGCGCCTGCCCGAAGAGGTGAGACGGCTTGGCGTCACGACGCTGAAGAGTTCGCCCGACCTGATGATGGTCATTCACATGTATTCGCCGAACGGCGCGTACGATCAGCTCTATGTCTCGAACTATGCGCGCAATAATGTGCGCGATGAATTGCTGAGGCTGGACGGAGTCGGCGATCTCCAGATTTTCGGCGAGCGTCAATACAGCCTTCGCGTCTGGCTCGATCCGGACAAGCTTGCCGCCTACGGCCTGACGTCGTCCGACGTGGTGAAGGCTATTCAGGCGCAAAACGTCCAGGTGTCGAGCGGCGCGCTCGGCGCCGAGCCGGTCAACATGGGCAACGCGTTCCAGATTACGGTCAATACGCAAGGCCGCTTCCAGGACGTGCAGCAGTTCCGCCGCGTGATCGTGCGCTCGACGTCAGAAGGACGCCTCGTGCGCGTGCAGGACGTGGCGCGCGTCGAACTCGGCGCGCAGGATTACGTCACCAACGCCTATCTCGACGGCAAGGCCGCGGTCGCGCTCGGCATCTTCCAGCGGCCGAACACCAACGCCTTGTCTTCGGCGGCCGGAATCATCGCC
Source organism: Terrirubrum flagellatum (assembly GCF_022059845.1). GTDB lineage: Bacteria > Pseudomonadota > Alphaproteobacteria > Rhizobiales > Beijerinckiaceae > Terrirubrum > Terrirubrum flagellatum. The sequence goes on from NZ_CP091851.1 coordinate 1,444,052, forward strand.
AAGATGGAGGAGTTGAAGAAGTCGTTCCCGCCAGGGGTCGACTACGACATCATCTACAACCCGACGCAGTTCATCGCCGAGTCCGTCAACGCGGTCTATCACACTCTTGGCGAGGCGGTGCTGCTCGTCGCGCTCGTGATCATCGTGTTCCTGCAGAGCTGGCGCACCGCGCTCGTGCCGATCATCGCCATTCCGGTGTCGCTCATCGGCACCTGCGCCGTGATGGCGGCGTTCGGCTTCTCGCTCAACACGCTGACTTTGTTCGGCATGGTGCTGGCGATCGGCATTGTGGTCGATGACGCGATCGTCGTGGTCGAGAATGTCGAACGCAACATCGCGCTCGGCATGTCGCCGCGCGACGCCGCGCATGAAACGATGGATCAGGTCGGCACGGCTGTTATCGCGATCGCGCTCGTCCTCGGCGCGGTGTTCGTGCCCAGCGCCTTCGTGCCGGGAATTTCGGGGCAGTTCTATCGCCAGTTCGCGCTCACGATCGCCGTGTCGACCTTCATCTCAGCGTTCATCTCGCTGACCTTGTCGCCGGCGCTGTCGGCGATCCTGTTGAAGCCGCACAGCCATGAGCCGGCGCGCAATCCGATCTCGCGCCTCGGCGAGAAATTCGCGAATGCGTTCAACACCGGATTCGATCGCAGCGCCAACGGCTATGCGCGCGGCGTCGCGGGCGTGGTCAAGCGCAAGCTGATCGTGCTGCCGATCTATGTCGGCCTGCTCGCCGGCACCGTGTGGATCGCGAAGGCCATTCCGAGCGGGTTCATCCCGCAGATGGATCAGGGCTATGCGATCGTCGTCATCCAGCTCCCATCGGGCGCGTCGTTGTCGCGCACCGATGCGGTGACGCAAAAGGTGTCGGAAATCGCGCTGAAGACGCCGGGCGCGGCCCACGTTGCAGCGTTCAGTGGGCTCGCCGGCGCGACCTTCACCAACGCCACCAACGCGGCCGCGGTGTTCGTCACTTTCAAGCCGTTCGAGGAGCGGGTGAAGGAAGGGATCTCGGGCGACAAGATCGTGCGTGATCTCTTCATCCGCATGCAGTCGGTGCAGGAGGCTTTCATCATCGCCATTCCGCCCCCCTCGGTGCGCGGCCTCGGCAATTCCGGCGGCTTCAAGATGCAGGTGCAGGAGCGGCTTGGCGCCGACGTGCGACGCATTTTGGCGTCGACCTACGAGATGATGGGACGCGCGCAGGGCAATCCGAAGCTGACGGGCGTGTTCACCACGTTCTCCGCCAATTCGCCGCAGGTCTATATCGAGATCGACCGGCCAAAGGCGGAAACGCTCAATGTGCCGATCAGCAACATTTTCGATACGCTGCAGCAGAATCTCGGCACGGCCTATGTCAACGACTTCAATGCGCTCGGCCGCGTCTATCAGGTGCGCGCGCAGGCGGATCAGCGTTTCCGCATGGACCCCGAGCAGATCGGTCGCCTGCGCGTGCGCTCGTCGAACGGCGCGCTGGTGCCGCTCGGAACGCTCGCCTATGTGCGCGACGCGTCAGGCCCCGATCTCATCCAGCGCTACAACATGTACACGTCGGTGCCGCTGCAGGGGAACGCGCCGCCCGGCGTGTCGTCGGGCGATGCGCTGAACGCGATCGAGCAGCTCGCGCGCGAGGTCCTGCCGCAGGGCGCGACATTCGAATGGACCGAACTCGCCTTCCAGGAGCGCTCGACCGGCAACACGGCGACCTTCATCTTCGTGCTGTCGGTGGTGTTCGTATTCCTCGTGCTTGCAGCGCAGTATGAAAGCTGGTCGCTGCCGCTCGCGATCATCCTGATCGTGCCGATGGCGGTGCTGTCGGCGTTGCTCGGCGTGATGCTGCGCGGCATGGACAACAATATCCTGACGCAGATTGGCCTGATCGTGCTGGTCGCTCTGGCGGCGAAGAACGCGATCCTGATCGTAGAGTTCGCGCGCGAGGCCGAGGCGATAGAGAAGAAGGATCCGATCTCGGCGGTGGTGGAAGCGTGCCGATTGCGCCTGCGCCCGATCCTGATGACGGCCTTCGCCTTCATCCTCGGCGTGGTGCCTCTTGTCACCGCGACGGGGCCGGGCGCGGAAATGCGTCAGGCGCTCGGCACGGCCGTGTTCTTCGGCATGCTCGGCGTGACCATCTTCGGCCTGGTGCTGACGCCGGTGTTCTATGTCGCGATCAGGCAGACGATGCTGTGGTTTGCGGGGCGAGGCGGAAAGCCGAAGCGCGGCGGCTCCGCGCCCGCGAATGACGACTCGGCCGGTGCGCCCGTTGTTCCCGGCGAAGAGCCGACGCCGGCTGCGGCGGCCGCGGCGCCGGCGCCCTGAATCTCGGCCCTGAACTTTGACTTTGAAACGCGAACGGCCCCGTCTTTTGGACGGGGCCGTCGAGTTAGAGCGGAGGCGCCAGATCACGCCGCACTTTGATTGAATCAATCAAAGTGCGGGAACGTGATCGATTCCAAAAGTTTGGAGCATGGCTTAAGCGAAAAACCGGTTCCCACTTTTTCGCGCCATGCTCCAGAAGCTTCCGCCCGGCGCGTTCCGTTCAGATGATCAGCAAACGCGGACGTTGCGATAGCCGACGAAGTCGCCGAAGCGGTTGAAGACCGGGCGGCGCTCGATCGAACAGGCGTAGGCCGGAGCCGCGGACGCCGCGATCGCGCCGAGCGCGAGGCCGCCGATGATGCCGGCTGCAATGGCGCCGCCGGCGTATCCGCCATGGCGATACCAGCGGGCTTCGGCCGAGGTGGTGGAGGTCATGGTGGCGCCGGCCAGCGTGGCGGCGGCGAGGGCGGCGGCAAGGGTCTTCTTGAACATGGCGGTCTCCTGTGAGGCGGGCCATCGAGCGCCCTGCCGATTGCGTTGTCGGACGTTGCGTCCGTCGATGGGGAGAACCTAAGCCGGCGCTCCTCCGGCTGCGGTGCGCCGGCGCACGGGGCCGAAAGCCGCTGTTCTCGCCGGGACTGATAGGTTCGGGCGCTGTTCGCGCTTGCCCAAATCCCCGCGCCGGTGAAATCTCCCCGCGCGGCGACGCTGACGCATGCGCAGGTGGCGCGCGTCTTGCTGGAGCCAAACGACAAGCGTCCCGAGGAGGAGCATCAATGGAAGAGCGAGATCTGCGAAATATGATCGCGGATGTGAAAGGCGGCCAGCTTTCACGTCGGAATTTCATCCGCCGTATGGTCGCAGCGGGCCTCACCGCGCCGATGGCGGGCCTCATGCTCGCCGACGCCGGCCTTGCCGCGGCGAATCCCTATGCGGCCTACAAGCCGACCAAGGCAGGCGGCGGCGGCACGCTGAAAATCCTATTCTGGCAGGCGGTCACGCTGCTCAACCCGCATTTCGCCGTGGGCACCAAGGACCAGGCGGGCTCGCGCATCTTCTATGAGCCGCTCGCGGGATGGACTGAAGATGGCGAGCTTTATCCCGTGCTCGCCGCCGAAATTCCGAGCAAGGAGAATGGCGGCCTTGCCGCTGACGGCATGTCGGTCACCTGGAAGCTGAAGAAGGGCGTGAAATGGCATGACGGCCAGCCCTTCACCGCCGATGACGTCGTCTTCAACTGGGAGTATGCCGGCAACCCTGCGACCGCGGCCGTGACCATCGGGCCGTATCGGAACGTCAAGGTCGAGAAGGTGGACGATTTCACGGTCCGCGTTCTCTTCGAAAAGCCGACGCCGTTCTGGGCCGACACCTATGTCGGTCAGTATGGCATGATCGTCCCCAAGCATCTGTTCAAGGATTTCGTCGGCGATAAATCGCGCGACGCGCCGGCGAATCTCAAGCCTGTGGGCACCGGGCCGTATAAATTCGTCGACTTCAAGCCGGGCGACTCGCTGCGGGCCGAGCGCAATCCCGACTATCATCTCCCGAACAGGCCTTATTTCGACGTGGTCGAAATCAAGGGCGGCGGCGACGCGGTGTCGGCGGCGCGCGCGGTCATGCAGACCGCTGAATATGACTACGCCTGGAACATGCAGGTCGAGGACGAAATCCTCAAGCGGCTCGAAGCGGAAGGTAAGGGCCATGTCGTGATGGCCTGGGGCGGCGGCAACGTCGAATATCTGCTGCTCAACGCCACCGATCCGAATGTCGAGATCGATGGCGAACGCTCCTCGATCAAGACGAAGCATTTCGCCTTCTCCGATCCTGCCGTCGTCAAGGCGATGCAACTCCTGGCGGACCGCCAGTCGATCCAGCAATTCATCTATGGCCGGCTGGCGCGCGCGACGGGCAACGTCATCAACGGCCCGCCGCAGTTCGTCTCGAAGAGCTCGAGCTGGGAGTTCAACGTCGCGAAGGCGGAGAAACTGCTCGAAGACGCCGGCTGGAAGAAAGGCAGCGACGGCATTCGCGCCAAGGACGGCAAGAAGCTGAAGTTCCTCTATCAGACGTCGATCAACGCGCCGCGCCAGAAGACGCAGGCGATCATCAAGCAGGCGGCCCAGAAGGTCGGCATCGATCTTGAACTGAAATCCGTGTCGGCGTCTGTCTTCTTCTCTTCCGACGTCGCCAATCCCGACACTTACACGAAGTTCTATGCGGATATGGAGATGTACACCACGTCCATGCCGCAGCCTGACCCGGAACAGTTCATGCGGCTATTCACCTCCTGGGAGGTTTCCTCGAAGGAGAACAAGTGGCAGGGCCGCAACGTGACGCGTTGGCAGAACGCCGACTTCGATGCGCTCTACAAGGCGGCGCAGAAGGAGCTCGATCCGGTCAAGCGCGCCGATCTCTTCGTCAAGATGAACGACCTCGTGGTCGCCAACAACTGCGTGCCGCTCCTGTTCCGTTCGCAGCCTAATGCGATCAGCAACAAGCTGACCGTGCTGGAAAGCGGCTGGGACGCGATTCTGTGCAGCTTGTCGGAGTGGTATCGCGAGGCCTGAGCTTCGTCTGATCCTCGGTCGCCGCGCCTCGCGCGGCGACCGTCGCGCCCCAATTCGGGCGTTTTGGAATGAGCAGTTGCGAAACGGATATTGCGACCTACCTCAGTAGGAAATCTTTCGCGGCGACTGAATCTCGCAAGGCGGACGTCGCGCTCATGACAGGAGCATCGAGTGGATCTCGACTCAACTCGCCGATCCATCGTCACCGTCCATTCGGTCATTCCGGAGGACGGCTTCACTGCGTCAAGCCTTGGCACCGAGCGCGAGGGAAGCGGCGTCGTCATCAATGAAAACGGGCTGGTGCTCACCATCGGCTATCTCATCACCGAGGCGGAGAATATCTGGCTGACGACCGTCGACGGGCGGGTCATCCAGGGGCATGCGCTGGCTTATGATCAGGAGACCGGCTTCGGGCTCGTGCAGGCGCTGGGGAAACTTGATCTTCCGGCGCTCGATCTCGGTAAGGCGAGCGAAGCGAAGGCAGGCGATCGCGTCGTGCTGAGCGGCGGCGGGCAGGGGCAATCGTCTCGCGCGACGATCGTCGGCAAGCAGGAATTCGCGGGCTACTGGGAATATCTCCTCGACGAAGCGATCTTCACCGCGCCGGCGCATAACTGGTGGGGCGGGGCTGCGCTCATCGATGCGAACGGGAAGCTGCTCGGCGTTGGCTCGCTGTTCGTGCAGCGCGTGACCGACACCGGCCGGCAGCAGGACATGAACATGATCGTGCCGATCGATCTCTTGCCGCCGATCCTTGGCGATCTCTTGGCCTATGGCCAGGTGAACAAGCCGCCGCGTCCCTGGCTCGGCGTCTATTCCGCCGAGAGCGACGGCAAGGTCGTCATCGCCAGCGTTTCGGAAAAGGGGCCAGCCGCTGCGGCTGGGCTGCGCGAGGGCGACGTTATTTCGAGCGTGCGCGACGCCAGCGTCGAAAGCCTTGCCGACTTTTATCGCAAGGTGTGGGGCAGTGGCGCGGCCGGCGTCGAAATCCCGATCGAAGTCGTGCGCGACGGTCGCAGCGTCTGGCGGCGTGTGAAATCGGCCGATCGCGGCAGCTACCTCAAGAAGCCGAAGCTGCACTGACGCGGAGCAGGGCCGCTCGTCCGAACGCGCGGCCTTTCCTCTGATTTGAAGCTGCGACGGGCGTTTCCGGTCTCTGCGCGTCTTTATGAGATTCCTATAAGTCGCCGCGCGGCTTCCTCTCGAAATCCTACGGTGATCCACGCCATTTGAGGCGACGGGCGCGTGACAGGCGCGCGGTCGCGGCGACGTCGCTTGCGGCGCGCACCGGTTTGCGACCTGCCGCAGCAAGGCTGCGTCACGGAAGGAATAACCATGCTCGATGTGCTCATGCTCGCGATCGCCTTCGGCTGTTTCGCGCTGACGATCGGCTACGCCTACGCCTGCGAAAGGCTGTGAGGAGCGATCCATGATTTTCGACTACGCGCTGGCCGGCCTCGTGATCGCGGGGCTGCTGATCTACCTCACCTACGCGCTGCTGCGGCCTGAACGGTTCTGAAAGGGCCTGACGCCATGACCTTGATCGGCTGGATCCAGATCATTCTTTATTGCGCGGTTGTCGTCGCGCTCGTGAAACCGCTTGGCTGGTTCATGACGCGCGTCTTCAATGGCGAGCGCACGTTCCTTTCGCCGGTGCTGCGCCCCGTCGAGCGCGGCCTGTATGCGCTCGCCGGCGTCGATGAAAATCGCGAGCAGCATTGGCTGACCTACACGATCGCGATGCTGCTGTTTCATGTCGGCGGCTTCATCATCCTCTACGCGCTGATGCGCTTCCAGGCGCTTCTGCCGTTCAATCCCGCCGAACAGTCGGCTGTCGCGCCCGACCTCTCGCTCAACACGGCGATCAGTTTCATCACGAACACCAACTGGCAGAATTATGGCGGCGAAGGCACGATGTCCTATCTCACGCAGATGCTCGGGCTGACGCACCAGAACTTCCTGTCGGCGGCGACGGGCATCGTGCTTGCGGTTGCGCTGATCCGTGGCTTTGCGCGCGCATCGGTGCGTACGGTGGGCAATTTCTGGGTCGATCTCACGCGCTGCACGCTTTATGTGCTGCTGCCGATCTGTGTGATCTACACGCTGTTCCTCGTCTGGCAGGGCATTCCGCAGACGCTTGGACCTTATATCGACGCGACGACGCTGGAAGGCGGCAAGCAGACGATCGCGCTCGGCCCCGTCGCGTCGCAGGTCGCGATCAAGATGCTCGGCACCAATGGCGGCGGCTTTTTCAACGCCAACGCCGCGCATCCCTTCGAGAATCCGACTGCACTGTCGAACTTCGTGCAGATGATTTCCATCTTCGCGCTCGGCGCCGCGTTGACGAATGTGTTTGGGCGCATGGTCGGCGATCAGCGCCAGGGCTGGGCGATTCTCGGCGTGATGGGCGTGCTGTTCATCGCCGGCGTCGCCGTCTGCTACTGGGCGGAAGCCCATGGCAACGACGCGTTCACCGCGATGGGCCTCGCCGGCGGCAATATGGAGGGCAAGGAGGTCCGCTTCGGCATCGTGGCTTCGGCGCTCTTTGCGGTCATCACGACGGCCGCGTCGTGCGGCGCGGTCAACGCGATGCATGACTCCTTCACCGCGCTTGGCGGCATGATCCCGCTGATCAACATGCAGCTTGGCGAGATCATCGTCGGCGGCGTCGGCGCCGGTCTCTATGGCATGCTGCTGTTCGTGATTATCGCGATCTTCGTCGCGGGCCTCATGGTCGGCCGCACGCCGGAATATATCGGCAAGAAGATCGAGTCGCGCGAGGTCAAGATGGCGATGCTCGCGATCCTCGTTCTGCCGCTGATGTATCTCGGATTCACTGCTGTCGCGGTCGTCTATCCGACTGCGGTCTCGTCGATGGCGAATCCCGGGCCGCACGGATTTTCCGAGGTGCTCTACGCCTATACATCGCAGACGGCGAATAATGGCTCGGCGTTCGCAGGTCTCACCGGCAATATCTTCTTCTACAACATCACCGGCGCGATCGCGATGATGGTCGGGCGGTTCTGGATGATCATCCCCGCCATGGCGATCGCAGGTTCGCTCGCGGAGAAGAAATCCGTTCCGCCATCCGTCGGCACGTTTCCGACAACTGGCGGGCTGTTCATCGGCCTTGTCGTCGGCGTGATCCTCATCGTCGGCGGCCTCACTTTCTTCCCGGCGCTGGCGCTCGGACCCATCGTCGAACATCTCGCGATGACGGCGGGAACGCTGTTCGCGGCCAACTAATCTGGAGCGAATTCCATGGAAGCCTCAACCCTGCGCAAGCAGACGCCGGCCTCGGCGCTGCTCGACGCGAAGATTGTGCTGCCCGCGGTCAGGGCGTCTTTCGCCAAGCTCGATCCGCGCGTGCTGATTAAAAACCCCGTGATGTTCGTGCTCGAGATCGTCACGATCCTCACGAGTGTGATCCTGATCCGCGATCTCGCGACCGGCGGACAGAATATCGGTTTTGAAGTCCAGATTATCGCGTGGCTCTGGGCGACGATCCTGTTCGCCAATTTCTCGGAAGCGGTGGCGGAAGGGCGCGGCAAGGCGCAGGCGGATTCGCTGCGCCGCTCGCGCACGCAGACGCAGGCGAAACTGCTCAATGGCGCGGATCGAGCGAATTACAAGCTGGTTCCCGGCGCAAATCTCAAGGTCGGCGACATCGTTCTCGTCGAAGCGGGCGACACGATTCCGTCGGACGGCGAAATCGTCGAAGGCATCGCCTCGGTCAACGAGGCGGCCATCACGGGCGAGTCGGCGCCGGTCATTCGCGAATCCGGCGGCGACCGGTCCGCAGTGACGGGCGGCACGCAGGTGCTCTCTGACTGGATCCGGGTGCGCATCACGGCGGCGCCGGGTTCGACCTTCCTTGATCGCATGATCCGCCTCGTCGAAGGCGCCGAGCGCCAGAAAACGCCGAACGAAATCGCGCTGAATATTCTTCTCATCGGCCTCACGATCATCTTCGTGTTCGCGACCGCGACGATCCCGAGCTATGTCGCCTATGCCGGCGGCGCGGTTTCGGTCGTCATCCTCGTCGCGCTTTTTGTCACGTTGATCCCGACGACAATCGGGGCCTTGCTGTCCGCCATCGGCATCGCCGGCATGGATCGTCTTGTTCGCTTCAATGTGCTTGCGATGTCCGGCCGCGCCGTCGAAGCGGCGGGCGATGTCGACACGCTGCTGCTCGACAAAACGGGCACGATCACGCTCGGCAATCGTCAGGCGACAGAATTCAGACCATTGCGCGGCGTGACCGAACAGGAATTGGCCGACGCAGCCCAGCTTGCATCGCTTGCCGACGAGACGCCGGAAGGCCGCTCGATCGTCGTGCTGGCGAAGGAGAAGTACGGCATTCGCGGACGTGACCTCAACGAAATCCACGCGAACTTCATTCCGTTCACGGCGCAAAGCCGCATGAGCGGCGTCGAGGTCGGCAATTCCTGGGTGCGCAAGGGCGCGGTCGACTCGATCCTCGGTTTTCTCAGTTCGCCGCCCGCCGTCGTGGGATCGAGCGCGCGCGTGCTGCAGCCGGCGATCAATGCCGACGTCGCGCGCGAAGCGCAGGCGATCGCCGACGAGGTTGCGCGCGCGGGCGGCACGCCGCTCGCTGTCGCGAAGGACGGGCGTCTGCTCGGCGTCATTCACCTCAAGGATATCGTGAAAGGCGGCATCCGCGAGCGCTTCGCCGAATTGCGTCGCATGGGCATTCGCACGGTGATGATCACCGGCGATAATCCGACGACGGCGGCGGCCATCGCCGCGGAAGCGGGCGTCGATGATTTCCTCGCGCAGGCGACGCCTGAGGATAAGCTCAGGCTGATCCGCGACGAGCAGGCGAAGGGCAAGCTGGTCGCCATGTGCGGCGATGGCACCAACGATGCGCCGGCGCTCGCGCAGGCCGATGTCGGCGTCGCCATGAACACCGGCACGCAGGCCGCGCGCGAGGCCGGCAACATGATCGACCTCGACTCCAACCCGACCAAGCTCATCGAGGTCGTCGAGATCGGCAAACAATTGTTGATGACGCGCGGCGCGTTGACGACCTTCTCGATCGCCAACGATGTGGCGAAATATTTCGCCATCATCCCCGCGATGTTTCTCGCCTTCTATCCCCAGCTCCAGGCGCTGAACATCATGGGCCTCGCCACGCCGCAGAGCGCGATTCTTTCGGCGATTATCTTCAATGCGCTGATCATCATCGCGCTGATCCCGCTTGCCCTGAAAGGCGTGGCCTATCGCGCGATCGGCGCCGGCCCGCTGCTCCGCCGCAATCTGCTCATCTACGGGCTTGGCGGCATCATCATCCCGTTCGTCGGCATCAAGGCCATCGACCTCGTCGTCACGGCCCTAGGTCTTGCGTGAGGAAATCATCATGTTGAAAGAACTACGCCCCGCCATCGTGCTCATCATCGCGCTCACGGCGATCACGGGCCTCGCTTATCCTCTCGCGATGACCGGCGTCGCCGGCGCGCTCTTTCCCGATCAGGCGCAGGGAAGCCTGATCGAGAAGGATGGCAAAATCGTGGGATCGGCGCTCATCGGCCAATCCTTCACGGACGACAAATATTTTCACGGCCGTCCGTCGGCGACGAACGCGCCCGACCCGAAGGACTCGACCAGGACCGTTGACGCGCCCTACAACGCGTCGAATTCGATGGGCTCCAACCTTGGCCCGACGAACAAGGCGCTGATCGAGCGCGTGAAAGGCGACGTCGAGAAGCTGAAGGCGGAGAACGCTTCAGCGCCGGTTCCGATCGATCTCGTCACGACGTCGGGCAGCGGACTTGATCCGCACATCTCTCCGGAGGCGGCCCTGTTTCAGGTTCCGCGCGTCGCCAAGGCGCGCAACCTGCCCGAGGATCGCGTGCGTCAGCTCGTCAGCGAGAACGCGGAAAGTCCTCTCGCCGGCGTGCTGGGTGAGCCCCGTGTGAATGTGCTTCAACTCAACCTCGCGCTGGATCGTGCGGCTGCGCGATAGGGGTGATAAGGTGTTGGGGATTCTCAGGAGTCCCTGCGTCTGATGGCGGATCAACGCCGAAATTCCGACCAACGGCCTTCTCCCGACGCCCTGCTTGAAGCCGTGCGGCGGGAGGACAGCAGGACGGGCAAGCTCAAGATTTTCGTCGGCGCCGCGCCGGGCGTCGGCAAGACCTACGAGATGCTGCAGCGCGCGCAGGCGCGGAAGCGAGACGGTTACGACATCGTCATCGGCGTCGTCGAGACCCATGGCCGCAAGGAGACGGAAGCGCTGGTCGAGGGGCTCGAGATCATCCCCCGTCGCAGCGTTGAATATAAGGGCCAGAAGCTCGATGAGATGGATATAGACGCCATCGTCGCGCGGCGGCCGCAGATCGTTCTCGTCGATGAACTCGCGCACACCAACGCGCCGGGCAGCCGCCATCCCAAGCGTTATCTCGATGTCGAGGAACTGCTGGAGCGCGGCGTCGACGTCTATACCACCGTCAACATCCAGCACATCGAAAGCCTGAACGACGTCGTCGCGCAGATCACCCATGTGCGCGTGCGCGAGACGGTGCCCGATTCCGTGTTCGATCGCGCCAGCGCCGTCGAGCTCGTCGATCTCACGCCTGACGATCTCATCCAGCGTCTCAAGGACGGCAAGATTTATGTGCCGAAACAGGCGGAGCGGGCGCTCGAACATTATTTCTCGCCCGGCAATCTGACCGCGCTGCGCGAGCTTGCGCTGCGCCGCACGGCGGATCGCGTCGATGAGCAATTGCTGTCAGAGATGCAGGCGAGGGCGATACCGGGGCCCTGGGCCGCGGGCGAACGCATTCTCGTCTGTGTGAGCGACGATCCGCGCGCGGCCGGCCTCGTGCGCTACGCCAAGCGCCTTGCGGACCGGCTGCACGGGCCGTGGATCGCGTTCTATGTGGAAAGCAGGCGCAGCGCGCAGCTCGATGAGGAGCAGCGCGACCGCATCGCCGACACGCTGCGTCTGGCCGAGACGCTGGGCGGCGAGGCCGTGACAATTCCCAGCGCTGGCCGCATCGCGGACGATGTGGTCGCTTATGCGCAGGCCAACAATGTGACGCAGATCATCATCGGCAAATCGACGCGCTCGCGCTGGTTCGAGATCATGCATGGCTCGGTGGTGCATGATCTCGTGCGCCGCTCCGGCAATATCAGCGTGCATGTCATTTCCGGAGACGCGCTGGGCGATGAAACGATCCCGGGCAAGACCGTGCGCGCGTCCGACGTCGCCAACGCAAGCGATCCGCGTCCCTATGTCGTCGCGCTCGCGGCGGTCGCCGTCGGCCTTGGCGTGAGCTTGGCCATTCGCCCCTGGTTCGGCGTCGAGAATGTCGATCTCGTGCTGCTGACCGCCGTTGTCGGCGTCGCTGTGCGTTATGGCCTCTGGCCGTCGCTCTTCGCCAGCGTTGTGGCGTCGCTCTGCTACAATTTCTTTTTCCTGCCGCCGATCTACACTTTCACGATCACCGACCCCACCAACATCGCGGCGTTCTTCTTCTTCATTGTCATGGCGATGATCGTGTCTAATGTCGCGGGACGGGTGCGCACGCAGGCGATGTCGGCGATCAGCCGCGCGCGCAGCACGGAGTCGCTCTATGCGTTCAGCCGCAAGCTCGCGGCGGTTGGCACGCTCGACGATGTGCTCTGGGCGACGGCCTATCAGACGGCGCTGATGCTGAAGGTTCGCGTCGTATTGTTGTTGCCCGAGGATGGAACGATCGCGGTGAAGGCGGGCTATCCGCCCGAAGATATTCTTGATGAGGCTGATCTCGCCGCCGCGAAATGGGCCTGGGCGAATGATCGGCCGGCCGGCCGCGGCTCCGACACGCTGCCGGGCGCCAAGCGTCTCTTCCTGCCGATGCGAACGGGACGCGGCGCGATCGGCGTCGTCGGCATCGATAGCGATAAATCGGGTCCGCTTCTCGCGCCGGATGAGCGGCGACTGCTGGATGCGCTCATCGATCAGGGGGCGCTCGCGATCGAGCGCGTCCATCTCGTGGAGGACATGGATCGCGTCAAACGCACGGTCGAGACCGAGCGGCTGCGCGCTGCGTTGCTGACCTCGATTTCGCATGATCTGAAGACACCGCTCGCCGCAGTGCTGGGATCGGCCGGCGCGCTGCGCGATCTCTCGGCCAAACTGTCCGACGCGGAGAAGGCCGATCTTCTCGCGACGATCATCGATGAGTCCGAGCGGCTCAACCGCTTCATCGCCAATCTTCTTGACATGACGAAGCTCGAGTCGGGAGCGATCGCACCGAATGCGGCGCTTCATGATCTCAGCGAAATCATCGGCTCGGCCTTGCAGCGAACCAGCAAGATCCTTGGCAATCATGAAGTGAAGCTCGATCTTGCCGGCGATCTGCCGATGCTTCAGCTCGATGCGGTTCTGTTCGAGCAGGCGCTGTTCAATCTTCTCGACAATGCGGCGAAATACGCGCCGTCTGGCGCCGCGATCCATTTGCGAAGCTGGCGCGAAAGCAGCTCGGTTTGTCTGCAGATCCTCGATGAGGGCAGCGGCATTCCGCCCGAAGATGTCGAGCGCATCTTCGACAAGTTCTATCGCGCGCAGAAGGCGGATCATGTTCGCGCCGGCACCGGACTCGGGCTTGCGATTGCGCGCGGCTTCATCGAAGCGATGGGCGGTTCGATCATCGCCGAAAATCGCGCCGACAGGAGCGGCGCCGCGTTCACGATTCGCCTGCCGATTCCCGCCGGCATTCAACTTCTGGACACCGCTGCATGACGGCTGCCCCTCTGAAAGTGCTTGTCATCGATGACGAGCCGCCCATTCGAAAATTGCTCCGCATGGGTTTGAGCACTCAGGGCTATCACATCCTCGAGGCGCCGAACGGCAAGACGGCGCTTGAGCTTCTCGACGACGAACCCGATCTCGTTATTCTCGATCTCGGCCTGCCTGATATTCAGGGTCACGAGCTGTTGCGGACGATCCGCGCGCGCAACGAGAGCGTGCCTGTTGTCGTGCTTTCAAGCCGCGGCGACGAGCCAGGCAAGGTCAAGGCGCTTGACTATGGCGCCGACGATTACGTGACGAAGCCGTTCGGCATGGACGAGCTTCTCGCGCGCCTTCGCGCCGCGCTGCGCCATCAGCTTCAGAGCCAGGGCGAGCGCCCGATCTTCCGCGTCGGAGGGCTGTCTGTCGACCTCGTCCGCCGCATCGTGAAGATCGACGACAAGGATGTGAAGCTGTCGCCGAAGGAATATGATCTGCTGCGTGTGCTCGTGCAGCATGCCGGCAAGGTGCTTACGCACAAGTTCCTGCTGACGGAATTATGGGACAGCCTGACCGACGCGCAATATCTTCGTGTCTATGTCAGGCAGCTCCGGCAGAAGATCGAGTCCGATCCCGAACGTCCGCACTATGTGCTGACCGAAACCGGGGTGGGCTACAGGCTGCGCGCTCCTGATTGAGAGCCGAATGTCCCGTTATGTCTGCGATTTTGTTGAGCTGACGCCGCATCGGACGCTGCGATGAAGATTTCCGATTTTCTTGCGCCTGGCGACGCGGCGATCGATGTTCGCGCCTCGTCGAAGCGGCAGCTTCTCGAGGAATTGTCCGCCTGGGCCGGGCGTTCGCTTGCATCGCCAAAGGAGCCGATTTTCTCCACGCTGATGAAGCGAGAGGAGCTGGGTTCGACGGGGATGGGCGGCGGCTTCGCGCTGCCCCATGCAAGGCTCGCGATCGTCAAAAAACCGTTCGGGCTCTGCGTCAGGCTGAAGCGCTTGCTCGATTTCGATGCGATTGATGGCGAACCGGTCGATCTCGTCTTTCTGCTCCTGCTTCCTGCGAGCGCCGAGAGCGAGCAGCTTCCGGCGCTGGCTTCGGTCGCGCGGACATTGCGCGCGCCTGACAGGCTGGCGCAATTGCGGCGCGCCAGGAACGCGTTGGAACTCTACGAGTTTATCGTGAACTGAAAATCGACGCGGTTGCAAATGCTCGCTTTACGGGCGTAGCCCGGCGTAGTGCTGCGTCCGCGCCAGCGGAATCCAGCTCACCGTGCGCTTGATCTAGTCAGTCCCGTCGAGAACGTGGATCACCCAGTTTACCGAACCGCTTGCGGAGCCGACCCATTCGGATTTCAGGGCGCTGACGCCAGGACCCGCCACGCCACTTCCGACCGAAATCATCGCCAGATGGAGGCGCTTCAGGGTGTCTGCGGACACACTCCTCAACAACGCCTTGGCGGCCGGCTTCGACACGCCTGAACCGCCGGCCAGGGCCTTGGGGTTGAGCTTCGCATCCTTGATCGCTTCTTCCAGCGCGCGCTTGCCGTCCGGCGTCTTTGAAGCCTCCTCGATGAGTTCCCTGACGATCTGCCCGCGCTCCGCCCGGTTCATCGCCTTCAGCCCGCTCTCCGTCAGTCCGCGCGCGGCCCATGAGCGCTGCGTCTTCAGAAGCTGCATGAAGTTCTTGACGCTGGCCGGCAACGAAGCGATCGCGCTCACGACGCCTATTCCATCGACGATCAGCGAAACGAGCTGATAGCTTTTGTCATTGTCAAGCAGGCTCAAGCTGTTGTCATCGGGATGATCGCTCGCCTCCGTATATCGCGCGATCGCGTTGCCGCATTGGACCGCATTAGCCGCAAGGCCAACCCAACCCGCAACAAACAAGGCGATTCCAGCGCCGCCGCTCGGCACGGTGAGCGCTCCTCCAGCAAGCAACAGCCCCGCGGAGACGATTGTGAGGCCGCAGGAAATGCCCATGCCAGTAAACTCCGCCCCCAATCGGCTCTTGTTGGTGATAACCAGGGGACTTGGCGAATTGGGAGGCGAACCGCCGGGCGTGCCGGCCCACTGCAGCGTATCCAGGTTCGTGACCGAGTCGGTGACATTGATTTCCTCGATCATCACCATAACGTTCGCATAGTTGGTCGAAGCGACGACGCCATCGTGCAGTGATGCGCATTTGGAGTTGCCGTAAAGAACAATTCGGCAACCAGCGAATTCTGGAAAAGTTCCGACGACTCTGACCATGCCGTCCAGAGTGGTTTTAGGAATCATGAGGCTCTCCTAAACGCATTATTTGAAAAAACAGGGAGTTCAATGCTTCAGAAAACAGCGAGCATAGTTCACCATCGCCGATCGCTTCGCAAGGATTTACGCTGAGCGAGCGGATGACGATTGGGCTGGCCCTGGAGGCGAGCGTTGGTGAGAAGCGAGCCGGCAATATGGTCGACAGCGAGCGGACCAATTCGTAAGATATTGCGAAATATAGGGAAGAGAAAGCCGCCGCCGAGCGCGATGATTTCGGCGACCGGAAATCTATCGAACTCCAATCCGTTGAGCGGCCAGATCGCCTCCGGCCTTCAAATATTCTGCGTCGCCGCCAATCTGAAAATATCCCGGCCAGCCCGAAGCTTGCCGTCAGCTTGAGGCCGTGAAGTCGACGCCTCGCGGATCGAGGCCAGCAGCTTTACGTCCATATTGGCGTCGATCCATTATCGGCTGATCCGCGGCTTCACACAGAGACCGTCGACGAAAACATTCATCAGTCGAACGACCTGCGGCTGCCAGCCCGGTTGATCGTGCATGTAGCACATGCCGACGAGCGCGCGCAGAAGCTCTTCCGGCGTGATGTCGGCGCGGATCTCGCCTGCGGCGATCGCGCGCTCCAGCAATGTTCCCACCGCCTTCGTCAGCCGGTCGAAGGTGTAGGCATAGAGTTCCGATGAACCGTGGGCGGCGAGCGCGAGCGCCGCCAGCATGCCCTTTTTTGTTGCGACCAGTTCGATGTTGGATTGCAGCCAGCGGCGCAGGGCGTCGACGGGTTTCGCTTCCAGCTTCAGTTTCTCCGCGAGTTCGCCGAGCTGCTCCACCTCGCGGCGATAGACCGCCTCGAACAGCGCCTCGCGCGTGGGGAAGTGGCGATAAAGCGTTCCGATCCCTACCTCCGCCTGTCTGGCGACCGCTTCGAGGCTGGCGTCCGGCCCGCCGCGGCTGAAGACGATCTTCGCCGCCTCGAGCACGCGCTCGCGGTTGCGCACGGAATCGGCGCGCGGCTTTCTCGCGATTTTTGCGGACAGGGCTTTCATTTGAATTGTTACAACGAACCCCCTTGCAAAACGGAGGCATCCTCCGTATAAATACGCCCATCGACGCCGGGACGTGAAGAGCCCTTATCGATCAACGCCGGCAGGACCGGTCTGATCCGTGCGCCGACAGGTCCTCAATCTCCGCTGCACCCAGGCGACGCAGCGCGTCTTACGTTGCCGCTCACACTGATCGGAGCATCTTAATGAATCTCTCTATCAGCCTCACGGTCAATGGCGTGCGGCAAGAGGTCGAACTCGACGATCCCAGAGTGACGTTGCTCGATCTCTTACGCGAGCGGCTTGATCTCACGGGAACCAAGAAGGGCTGCGATCGCGGCCAGTGCGGCGCCTGCACTGTGCTGGTCGACGGAAAGCGCATCAATTCCTGCCTGTCGCTTGCGATCAGCAATGACGGCGCCGACATCGTGACCATCGAAGGCCTCGCCAAGGGCGATGAGTTTCATCCCGTGCAGGCCGCCTTCATCGCCCATGACGGTTTCCAGTGCGGCTTCTGCACGCCGGGCCAGATCATGAGCGCCGTCGGCCTCATCGCGGAAGGGCAGGCGGGAGAAGACGCCGAGCGCATCCGTGAGGGCATGAGCGGCAATCTCTGCCGCTGCGGCGCTTATGTCGGCATCACGGAAGCGGTGCTCGAAGCGACTAAAGCTGTCGCCGACGCAAATCGGAGGAAGGCTGCGTGAATAATTTCGACTATGTCAGGCCGGTCAGCGTCGCCGACGCGATCGCGGCCGCAGCAAAGCCGGGCGCGGCGTATCTCGCCGCCGGCACCAACCTCATCGATCTGATGAAGGGCAGGATCAGCCAGCCCGAACGTCTCGTCGATATCTCACATCTGCCGGGGCTCGATCGCGTCGAGCGTCTTTCCGATGGAAGCGTGCGCATCGGCGCTGGCGTTCGCAACGCCGATCTCGCCCATGATGCGGAATTCGCGCGCGCTTTTCCCGCTGTCGCAGAGGCGCTTCTGTCAGGCGCGTCGGCGCAGTTGCGCAACGCCGCGACCGTTGGCGGCAATCTGCTGCAGCGGACGCGTTGTCCCTATTTCTATGACGTCGCCAGCGCCTGCAACAAGCGCGAGCCGGGTTCCGGCTGCGACGCGCGCGGCGGCGAAAACCGCCTGCATGCTGTGCTTGGCTGGAGCCCATCCTGCATCGCCACGCATCCCTCTGATTTCTGCGTTCCGCTGGTCGCGCTTGACGCCGTGGTCGAGATCGAAGGCGCGAAGGGCCGCCGCGAGATTTCGATCGACGATCTCCATCGCCTTCCCGGCGATGCGCCCGAGCGGGAAAGCGCGCTCGAAACAGGCGATCTGATCGTCGCGGTGCGCCTGCCGGCGGAAGCTGCACGCTTCGCCGCCCATGCGCGCTATCTCAAATTGCGCGAGCGCACCTCTTACGCCTTCGCCGTCGTGTCTGCGGCGGCCGCGCTTCGGATCGAAGGCGGCGTCATCCGAGAGGCGCGCGTGGCGCTCGGCGGCGTCGCTGCGAAGCCGTGGCGGGCGCGCGAGGCGGAGGCCGTGCTTGCGGGCGCCAAGGCGGGAGATCAGGCTTTTCGAGCCGCGGCTGAAGCTGCGCTCGCCAACGCCAAACCGTCAGGCGACAACGCCTTCAAGATCGAACTGGCGCGCGGCATCGTCGTTCGCGCGCTCACGCTCGCCATGGCGGGAACGCCGGCGCGCATTCCCGCTTTGCCGGGTTCACCCTTCTCGAATGCAGGCGTCCGTTCATGACCGTTGAGAATCTCTCGCGAGACCCCGCGCATAGGCGGCACGGGTCGAATATCGGCCAGCCGCTGACGCGCCGCGACGGCGTGCTGAAAGTGACGGGCGCCGCGCGTTACGCCGCGGACAATCATCCGCCCGGCATGCTCTACGCCGTCATGGCGGTCAGCAGCGTCGCGCGCGGGCGCGTGACCTCTCTCGATGTCGACGCCGCGAAGAAACATCCCGGCGTCGTGAACGTCATGACTCCGGCGAACAAGCCTGCGCTCGCCATGGATCCGGACGCGAAGACGAATCCCTTCATGTTCCGGCTCGATCTCCTGCAGAACGACAGGGTGCGCTACGTCAATCAGCCTATCGCTGTCGTGATCGCGAAGACGCTGGAGGCTGCGACGGAAGGCGCGGCGCTGTTGTCGCCGCGTTACGAGACCGAGCCCGCCCGCGCCGATCTCGACGCCAATGAAAGCTTCGTTCCCAAGGCCGTCGGCGTCGGTAATCCGGCGGAAGTCGAACATGGCGACGTTGACGCTGGTCTCGCGTCTGCGGATCATCGCATCGACGCGACCTATGAAACGCCGATGCAATATCACAACGCCATGGAGCCGCATGCGATCGTCGCGGCGTGGGATGGCGATAAACTGTCGATCGACACGCCGAGCCAGGGCCTCGCCATGGCGCAGGGGCGGCTCGCGGGCCTCTTTGGCATTTCGCCGGAGAATATCCATATTCGCAGCCCGTTTCTCGGCGGCGGCTTCGGCTCGAAGGGCTTGATCGCGGGGCCGCAGATTCTCGGCGTCATGGCCGCGCGCATGGCCGGTAGGCCGGTGAAGCTCGTGATGCGTCGCGAGCAGATGTATGGTCCGGTGGGGCATCGCGCGCCGACGCGGCAGCGGTTGCGCATCGGCGTTGCGAAAGACGGCGCGCTGACGGCGCTTTCTCATCGCGCCAGGACCTCGTCGAGCACGTTCGATGATTTCTTCGAGCCCGCCGCCGACGCCTCCCACACGCTCTATGCAAGCCCCGCGATTGCGACCTCTCATGAAGCGGTGCGTCTCGATATCGGCACGCCGTTGTTCATGCGCGCGCCTGGCGAAGCGACGGGATCGATCGCGCTGGAAAGCGCCATTGATGAAGCCGCATGGGCGTGCGGCATGGACCCGCTCGCATTTCGCCTGAAGAACTACGCCGAGGTCGAGCCGATCTCCGGCAAGCCCTTCTCCTCGAAAGCGCTGCGCGAATGCTATGCGCAAGGCGCCGAACGCTTCGGCTGGTCGAAGCGGCCGCTGCAGCCACGACAGATGCGCGACGAGGCAGGCTTCCTCGTTGGATGGGGCATGGGCACCGCGACATTCCCCGCGCTGATGTTCCAGGCGCAGGCGCGGGCGGTAGTCCGCAATGACGGGCGCGGAGTGATGGAGTGCGGCGCCCATGACATGGGGCAGGGCGCGTGGACGGCGCTGGCGCAAATCGCAGCCGATGGGCTGGGGCTTGATCTCGATGAGGTCGAGTTCAGGGCAGGAAGCTCTGATCTGCCGGACGCCGGAATCGCCGGCGGCTCCGCCCACACCGCGACCGCGGGCATGGCGATCCACAATGCCGGCGCCGACGTGATCGCCAAACTCGCTGCGCTCGCGACCGAAGATCAACGTTCGCCGCTTTTCGGCGCCGGCAACGCCGGCGTGATCGCGCGCAATGGCCGGTTGCATCGTCGCGATGATGAAAGCCGGAGCGAATCCTACGCCGATATTCTCAATCGCGCCGGGCTTGCCGAGATCGAGGGCCGCGGCGGCAGCGCCGCCGATCCCGCGGCGCAGGCGAATTACGCGATGCATGCTCATGGCGCCGTTTTCGCCGAGGTGAAGGTCGATCCCGATCTCGGTCAGGTTCGCGCCACGCGCGTCGTCGGCGCCTTCGCGGCGGGGCGCGTGATCAATCCGCGACTGGTGCGCAGCCAGTATTATGGCGGCATGATCTGGGGCGTTTCATTTGCGCTCCATGAGCATGCGATTCTCGATCGCCGCTCGGGCCGCATCATGAACGCCAATCTCGCCGACTATCATGTGCCTGTGAACGCCGACATTCCTTCGCTCGACGCCGTGCTGATCGACGAGATCGATCCGCATGTGAACGCGCTTGGCGTCAAGGGCGTCGGCGAGATCGGCATCACCGGCACCGCGGGCGCGATCGCCAATGCGGTCTGGCACGCGACGGGCGTCAGGCCGCGACGGTTTCCGATCATGATCGAGGATATCGCGGCCTAGGCGAACAGGTCTCCCGACATCGAAATTCGACGGCGGCGGCGCATGTCCGCCGCCGCACAGGCGCGCCCAAATTGGGCCGCGAGGCGCCTATCCCTGCCGTGCGGCGCGTTGATTGATCTCGCGCGGCTCGTGCGCCGGCGCACAGCGAACCCCAATCAGACAAGCGAAACGCCGCGTCATGCGATGGAGCGCATCTGTTCAACTGCTGCGGCGGTTCGTGACGGTTGTTCCCGAGCCTCAAGCCAATTCAAGATACGAAATTGGCGTAGAGGGCTGATCGCACAGAGGCGAGTGTGCTTTGTTCCGGGGGACAGACGTGCCTTACAAGGTCAATCCTTTTTACAATATCGATTCGCCCGTCGGCAAAGGGCAGCCCAACCTGCCGATGGATGTGAAGCTGGTGCAATATCTGCTGATCAAGGTCGCCAGCCGGACGCAGGGAAAATGGACGCCTCCCGCGGCCGAAATCGTCGCCGATGGCGTTTACACGCCGGCGCTCAGCGAATGGATCCTGTCCTACCAGACCGTGGTGAAGGCGGTGCGCGACGGCGTCGTCAGCCCGCAGGTCAATCCGCACTGGAAGCATCACGGGACGATCATTTCGCTGAATGCGAGCTTCCGCAACAATTTCGGCGCCGCCCGCCACGACAATATCGTCGGCGAGCCTGACATTCCGGCCGATCTTCGCTCGATATTGGGCGCCGGCAACGCCAAGCCCGACATGGGGACGACGGCGTAGAGGCGACGACGCAGCCGGCTTCGTCGAAGCTGCCTTCGCCCTTCAGAGCATGGCGCGAAAAAGTAGGAGCCGGCTTTTTCCGAGACGAACGCGAGCGTTCGCTCTGCAAGAGCCATGCTCTCAACTTTTGGAATCGATCACGCTCCCGCACTTGATTGATTCAATCGAAGTGCGGCGTGATCTTGTGGCGCGAACTCAGATGCCGTCGGCGCGCGTCCGGCTCCAAAGGGTTACGCCGTCTCGCTGATAGAGCGGCTCGTTCGCGATCGCCTGGCGCAGTTGCATTTCGTCGCGAAGGTCCACCCGGGCCCCGCTTTTTCCGCTGATCCTGCCGGCGATATCGTACGCCAGTTGAAATATAGGATCATCCGACAACGACTTGACGGGGAATCCGGCTTCGTAGGTCACATAGAGGCTGCCTGCGATATAGGCGGCCGCTTCATTTTCCGTGCCCGTCGTGATCGCCGAGCCGCGCTCCGACCACCAGCGACCCCCGCCCCAGATGTCGTGAAGCGCGTGCGTGCATTCATGCACGATGTCCTTGCGAACGCGCGGCAATGCTCCGGAATAATCGGGCGGAAAGCTGAGAGTATTCTTCGGATTGACGTAGCTTGCACTTGCGCCGGCTTGCTGTTTCCCGACCTTTATTCCGATCCCGCCGGTTGCGACGAGCGCGGCGACGCCGGCAAATCCGGCGCCGTCGACATGAATCGAGCCGAGGGTGAAGTCGATCTTGTTGGCCGATGGCGAAACCAGCGTGTTGTAGACGAGCGTTCGAAGCTCGGAAACGGTAGCCATGTCTGCCTCCAATGGCCGACGGCGAAATCGCCGTCAGCGTAGGGAAGCCCGACTTTTCGTGGTCGCGGCGTCGCCGAGGGAACAGGCCATGCGCGGCCGGTGCGCGTGCGCACGGCGAGCCTGACATCCCGGCCGATCTTCGCTCGGTTTTGGGCGCCGGCAACGCCAAGCCTGACATGGGCCTGACATCGGGACGACGGCGTAGAGGTCGCGACGCCGCCGTCCTCGTCGAGTTTCGCCCTGCGCATGACACGAACCGGCCGCAAACTCAGATGCCGTCGGCGACCGTCAGGCTCCAGAGCTTTACGCCTCTTTTCTGATAGACGGGGTCGTTCGCGATCGCCTGGCGCAGTCGCATCTCGTCGCGAAGGTCCACCCGCGCGCTCTTTTGTCCGCTGATTCTCCCGGCGATATCGTAGGCCAGTTGAAATATAACAGGAAGCGTCGACGGCGTTGCGACAGGGGATCCGGCTTCGTAGGTCAGATAAAGGGCGCCCGCGATATAGGCCGCCGCTTCATTTTCCGTTCTCGCCGTTGTGATCGAACCGCGTTCCGACCACCAACGACCTCCGCCCCAGATATCGTGAAGCGCGTGCGTGCATTCGTGCACGATAGCCTCGCGATCGTCCGGTGACGTCCCGGAATAACCAAGTGGAAAGCTGAGAGAATTTTTCGGATAGTTGTAGCTTGCGGCTTCGCCGGTTTGCTGGTTCTCGACCTTGATTCCGATCCCGCCGTGCGCGACGAGCGCGGCGACGCCGGCAAATCCGGCGCCGTCGACATGAATCGAGCCGAGGGCGAAATCGATTTTCGCGGCCGATGGCGATAGCAACGTGCGATAGACGAGCATCCGAAGTTCGAACTCGGTAGCCATGTCTGCCTCCAATGGCCGACGGCGAAATCGCCGTCAGCGCAGGGAAGCCCGATTTTTCGTGGCCGCGGCGTCGCCGACAGGACAGGCCATGCGCGGGCGGTGCGCGCGCACACCCTGCGCCATATTATGGAAGCGGCGCTCATGCCGGGCGTCGTGACAGGGGGGCCGCGCTCGCCCATCCCGAAGCGCCCTGTCCAGCCCTATTACGGCCGAGAGTTGGATCTGGCCTCCTGTATCCCCGTCTAATGAAGCAATCGGATACGATGCTTCGAAATTCTCCGCCGGACTGGCGTTTGCCACCGCATCTCATCGAGCTCTGGGAGGCCTGCCATTGGACGGGAGCCGAGCGCGCCCGATACGATGGAAAAACGAGCTCTGACGAAGCCGGAAAAGTTGATCAAAACGCATGGACCCGCACCCGCGGTCCGGCAAGGTGATCCGACCAAGCCTTCAGGGAGCGCCGTCTTGCCGTAGTTGCGCGCGGATTGCCGACGAAGTCGGCTAGTCCGACCTTCGCTCGGTTTTGCGCGCCGGCAACGCCAAGCCTGACTTGGAGACGACGGCGCAGGCCGCCGCTGCTCGTTTTCCTGTCCCAGGGCCCGAGCAGATCGGACCGGGCGAGGCGGGCGAGCGCCGCAGGCGTTCCGCCTTGGACCCGTGAGTCCCGAACGGCGGTATCGCCTCAATCGGGCTCGCTCTTGCTCTCTCTATTCCCCCATATTAGTAATCAAGTTACTATTTTTGCTCATTTTTCCCTCCAACGGCGCGGCATCGTGGGGCCGAGTTCACCGGGACGCCTCTGACGTAGCGGAGATTTTCATGGCCGGTTTTGTTTTGGAAGGACCCACTTGGAACCATTTGGCGTTAACTTATAGCTTTGCGACGGCCAATTATTCCAATCAGTACGGCACTTTCTCTCATAGTATTGGGGATTCATTTTTTCAGAACGAAGTGCGGCAGGCTTTCGCGCGCTGGGACTCAGCTTCTCCTATCAATTTCGTCGAAGTCGCTGATGCATCGACGGTCGATATCCGAGTCGGGTTTGGGGTTTTCGATGGCGGCTTCGGGACGCTTGCGCAAACAGGTTATTTCAGCAGCGGCGGATCATTCCAGTCCGGCGTGGTGATCAGGTTCGACGAAGGCGAGTCCTATAGCGCGACATCGACAGACTATGTGTTGTCGAACGGCGTCACTCTCTTTTCGGTGGCTTTGCATGAGATTGGTCACGCCCTCGGCCTCGATCACTACGATGCCGAGCCGGCGATCATGCATACATATGCATCGGCAAGCATTACGGACCTCCAGCAGTCCGACTTCGACGGCATCCATTACCTCTATGGCTTTCCCGCGATACCCTCCGATTTAACGCCAAACAACTTCTCGCTGCCATTCTCGACGCTCTATTCTGGTTTGACGATCTCGTTGAACGTTTCCGTCTCCAACGCGACCTCCGGGAATGCTGGCGGCTTTAACGCGGGCGTCTTCTTTTCCAGTGACTCAGTCGTCAACACGTCGGATTTCTACGCGAACCCGATTGCTTTCCCTAATGGCGTGGCCGGGAACGGAACCAACGGCGTTACTGTGAGCGTCAGCGTTCCGGCCGGCTTTGCAAACGGCACGCGTTATATCGGCCTCATCACTGACGTAGACAACGTGGTTGGCGAGTCCAACGAAAGCAACAACGTCGTCTCAAACGCATTCACGTATGTGTCGCTCATGACCGAGGGCTCGGACACCGTGACTTTACCGCTGACCGGCGTCTGGAACGCCTATGGTGGCGACGACAATGTCACCGGCACATCCGGCAACGACACAATTCGGGGCGACGGCGGCAACGACATGCTGAAAGGCGGCGCGGGCGGCGACACGCTCGACGGGGGCGCGGGCCTGGACACCGCCGCCTATGACAATCCCGGAGCGGGTGGCGCTCTCGTCGTCGATCTTGCCAATCCCGGCGCCAACAATGGCGATGCGTACGGCGACACCTACATATCCATCGAGAATGTTGTTGGCGCTCCGAATTGGCAGAACGTCATCCGCGGCGACAGCGGCGGCAATGAATTGGGCGGCGGATCTGACAATGATCAATTCGAAGGCCGAGGCGGCGGGGACACCTTCTGGGGCAGTCTCGGCGTCGATACGGTCTGGTACGCGAATCCGACCTCCGGTGGCGCGCTCGTGGTCGATTTCCTCAATCCTTCCGCAAATACGCAAGACGCAGCCGGTGATTTTTTCAATTCGATCGAGAACATTCGTGGCGCCGCCAAATGGCAGAACGTTCTGCGCGGCGACAACGGCAATAACGAGCTCTATGGAGGCTCGGACAATGACCACTTTGAGGGACGCGGCGGAGGTGATTTCTTCTCCGGCGGCTTGGGCGTCGACACCGTCTGGTATTCCAACCCGACGTCCGGGGGCCAACTCGTCGTTGATCTCGGCAACCCTTCGGTGAATACGCAGCAAGCCGCCGGCGACGTCTTCAATTCGATCGAGAATATCCGCGGCGCCGCTAATTGGCAAAACGTTCTGCGCGGCGACGGCGGTAACAACGAGCTTTACGGGGGATCAGGCGACGATCATTTCGAGGGACGCGGCGGCGGTGACTTCATTTTTGGCGGATCTGGAATTGACACCGTCTGGTACAACGTCCCCGTTTCGGGAGGCCCGTTGATCATCGATCTCGCGTACAGCAATCAGAACACGGGCGAGGCGGCTGGCGACACCTATGTCGGCATCGAGAACGTCGTCGGGAGCAGCGGCTGGGACCGGATCAGGGGTGACGGCGCCAACAACGTGCTGAACGGTCAAGGCGGAGGAGATGAACTCACGGGCCGCGGCGGCGCCGATTTCATGAATGGCGGCGCGGGCAACGATCTGTTCATCTACGAGTTCGTCACCGACGGCGGCGGTTCTGGCGACGGAATCGGAGATTTCGTTCGAGGGCAGGACCGGATCGCCATTTCCGCATCCAACTTCGGCGGAGGCCTTGTTGGCGGGGCTGGTCTCGCATCGTCACAGTTGCTGGTTGTCTCATCATTGGCGGCGACGCCCGGCCACGCCGCCGCCTTCATATTCGAGACGTCGACTTCGCATCTTTACTGGGATGGAATCGGAGCAGCTGGCGGCGCCTCGTCGGCTCTCGCGCTCGCCACAATCAATGGCGTCAACACGTTCGGCACGAGCGATTTTCTGCTGTTCTGAGCGGATGACGTCTTCCAGGATGATCAATGAGCTGCTGGCGTGGTCTTCGGTGATTGCGCTCATGATGTCGGAAGCTTCGGCCGCTGACGTGTACACGCTCTATCGTAGTTCGCTTATCGAAGGCGTTCGACGCGTTCATGTCGCAACGTTCGATGCAGCCGAGTCCGGCGAGTATAATCGCGAGAACTGCGAGCTCGCCGCCGACCTCTTTCAACGCCAACCCAGAGTGAGAACACGGTTCTGGTGCGAAGCTGGACGCGCGCAAAATTAGAATGCGTCCGCTATGGACCCAGTTGTTGGCGGCAGCCGCAAGAGCGCTTTCGTGCCAGCCGGGATGCCGAGTTGTCTGCAAATTATTAGGTGCGACCTCGTTGAGAGCTTTGGTTCACGCGCCTGCGTCCAGCCACGATGTTTTTGAGAACGGATATCATCGGAATAGCGGAAGCAAGGCTGTCGCAGCCAGTGGCGTCGCATCAAGAAGGGCGACGATTGACGCTGGCGGTTGGAAAATGAAATATTTTCAAGCGCTTGCAAACTTTGTTGGCGGAGACGGAGGGATTCGAACCCTCGATACCCTTTTGGGGTATGCTCATTTAGCAAACGAGTGCCTTCAGCCTCTCGGCCACGTCTCCGTCGCCGGCTTGGCCGGCGCCGGCGTGTATGGCCGCGGTCGGGGGCTTTTGCAAGGCCAAAGGGCCGGCTGTCCCGGGCTGCCGGGATGGCTGGTCCCGCGCTGGCGGGCTCAGGCCTTGACGATGTGGGGGGCGGCGATCCCGAGCCGTGCGCAGACATTGCGCGTGTCGACCATCAGCGGCGCCTGGGCCGCGATGGCGGCGTAGTCGACTGCGTCATGGTCGGTCGCTATCAGCACGGCGTCATAGGCTGCAGCCGCGTCGCCGGCGATGGAGGCCGAGCGGCGCCCGGCCAGCGCCGCATGCTCGCGCGTTAGCGGGATCACCGCGACAAAGGGATCGTGATAGTCAGCTTGCGCGCCGCGCGCCTCGATCAGTTCGATCAGCTTGATCGACGGGCTTTCGCGGATGTCCTCGACATTCTTCTTGTAGGCGATTCCGAGCACGAGGATGCGCGCCCCGCTCAAGGTTCGGCCGCGCACGCGGTCGAGCGCCTCGGCGAGGCGATCGACCACGAGATAGGGCATGCGCGTGTTGATCTGGCCCGCGAGCTCGATGAAGCGCGTGTCGATATCGTATTCGCGCGCCTTCCAGGTGAGGTAGAACGGATCGATCGGGATGCAGTGCCCGCCAAGGCCGGGGCCGGGATAGAAGGGCATGAAGCCGAAGGGCTTCGTGCTCGCGGCGTTGATCACATCCCAGATATCGACGCCCATCGCGCCATAGACGACCTTCAACTCATTCACGAGCGCGATGTTGACGGCGCGGAAAATGTTCTCGGTGAGCTTCACCGCTTCCGCCGTGCGCGTGGATGACACCGGCACGGTCTTCACCACGATCTGCGCGTAGAGCGCGTCCGCGAGCGCCAGCGCGTCCGCGCCATCGCCGCCGACGACTTTCGGGATCGTCGCGGTCTGAAAATTCGGATTGCCGGGGTCCTCGCGCTCCGGCGAATAGGCGAGGAAGAAATCGACGCCGCTCTTCAACCCACCGCGCTCGAGGATCGGGCGCACAAGTTCGTCGGTGGTGCCGGGATAGGTCGTGGATTCCAGCACGATCAACTGGCCCGGCCGCAGCGTCGCCGCGATCGCGTCGCTCGTTTTCTCGACATAGGAGAGATCAGGCTCACGGAAACGCGTCAGCGGCGTCGGCACCGCGACGAGGATCGCGTCCGGCTCCGAGAGCCGCGTGAAGTCCGCTGTCGCCTCGAAGCGGCCGCTGGCAAGCACGTCCTTCACCAGCGCGCCGTCGATATGTTTCATGAAGCTTTCGCCGCGATTGAGCTCGGCGACGCGCGCGGCGTTGATGTCGAAGCCGATCACGCGAAAACCCCTGCGCGCGGCGGCAAGCGCCAGGGGAATGCCGACATAGCCAAGCCCGATGACGCCGATGGTCGCGGTCGCCTGTTCAAACGAGGCTTTCAGCGCGGCGACGTCAGGCTTCATGCGGGTTCCGGGGCTTCGGGAGCGCGGTCCCTAGGACGTCGCTCCGGGGCTGGCAAGGCTCGCCGCTCAGCGGTAGCGCCGCTGCACCGCGACGCTCGCGGCCACCGTCAGGATGATCGTCGCGATCATCAGGATGAAGGACACGGCGCCGCCGAAAGGCCAGTTGTTCTGCCCGGCGAAGGTCGAGAAGACGAGCGGCCCCATGGTCTGGAATTTCGGCCCGCCAAGCAGCACCGGCGTCGCATAGGCGTTCATGGCGAGGATGAAGGTCAGGATGACGCCGGCGACAATGCCCGGCATGGCGAGCGGAAAGAGCACACGCGCCGCCATCTTCATCGGCGGCGCGCCGAGGCTGAAAGCGGCCTCCTCGACATTGCGATCGATGCCCTCGATCACGCTCTGCAGCGTCAGCACCATGAAGGGCAAATTGACCGCGATGATGCCGATCACTACGGCGGTCTCGGTGTACATGATCTCGATCGGCGTCGAGATGAGGCCGATCCCCATCAGCGAGGCGTTGACGAACCCCTTCGATCCGAACGCCACCATCCAGCCGGCGGAGCGCACGGCGTTGCCGACAAAGAGCGGCAGCACGATCGACATGATCAGCAGATTCTTGAAGCGCGACTGCGTGCGCGCCACGACATAGGCGAGGGGAAAGCCGAACAGCAGACAGATCGCCGTACATACGACCGACACGCGGATCGTGCGCCAGAGAACGGCGAGATAGAAGGGGTCGGTGAAGAATTTGACGTAGTTCTCGATGGTCAGCGCATCGACCATCAATTTGCCCGGCACGAACGCGTTCAGGCTGTAGCGGAACAGGATCGCGATCGGGACGAGAAGCCCGACCGCGACAAAGAGCGCGGCGGGAACGAGAAGTCCCGCCGCGGTGAGATTTCCCGGTTCCCCGACCGAGCGTTCGGCGACAGCAGCCATATCTGAATCAGGCCTTGAACACCTTGTCCCACCACTCCTTCATCGCCGCGTCGTTCTTGGCGAGGAAATCGTAGTCGAGATCCTTCATGCGCTTCTGTTCTTCATCGGTGAAGCCGATGCGCTTCATGAGATCGGCCGCGACAGCCGCGTTGGTGACGGTTGGCGCGTAGCCCATATCGACAGCGAAATTCTCCTGCGCGCCCTTTTCAAGCATCGCATCCATATAGGCGTAGGCGCCGGCCTTGTTCGGCGCATTCTTCGGAATCATGAAGCCGGAGATATAGGCCATGATGCCTTCGGACGGCGCGATCGAGTCGCAATTGATGCCGGCGTTCTGCCACTGCACCGCGCGCGCCTTCCACATCAGGCCGATGCCGATCTCCTCGGTCTTGAGGCCCTGCGCGAAGGCTTCGTTGGTGGGATAGAGACGCGCGCCGCCTTTCTTCGCGGCGAGCAGCAGCTCCTTGCCCTTCTCCAGCGCCGTCATGTCGCCGGCTGCGGCGAAGCCCGCGGCGAGCATCACATACTGATACTGGATGTCGATGAAGCCGAGCTTGTTTCCGTATTTCGGATCGAACGCGTCCTTGTAGGAGGTCGGCGCCGGCTTGATCATCGAGGGATTGTAGACGACCACCTTGCCCGACAGGATATGGCCGACGCCGAAGGGATATTTCATCAGCGGGATGATGCTGCCGGCGTTCTTGAGCTTGGAATAATCGATCGTCTCGGCGATCCCGGCTTCGTTCATCTCGAACATCTGCGCGGCGGACAGGCCCTGAATATCGGTCGTGCCGCGCGGCAGGCGCTTCTCCGCCACCATCTTGGCGCGGCGCGGCGCGTCCGACGCCTGATCCTGCACCACCTCGTAGCCCTTCGGTTTGAGGAACGGCTCCTCGACATTCTTGGTCAGCAGGCGGGCATAGTCGCCGCCCCATGTGCCGACGACGACGCGGCCTGCGCCCTGCGCGCGCGCAGGCGTGATCACCGCCGACGGCAACAGCGACGCGCCGGCTGTGGCGCCGAGAGTCTTCAGCGCATCGCGCCGATCAAATGATTTCTTCTCGTCCCGAGACATATCGCACTCTCCCCTTGATGCTGCGAAAATTCAGACGTTGCTTTCTGCGAAGATCATGCCGGCGTCCGCCGGCCATCCCACCATGACGCGTTCGCCGATTTCAGGCGGCGCGCTGTCGCGCCGGTTCGGCGTCTGCACGATGACATGGTCCCGCTCGTTGAGCTTCACATGCACGTCGAGCATCGCGCCGAGATAGGAAACGAAGGTGACCGCCCCTTCGATCGCGTTGTCAAGGCTGGCGGCAGCCGGGCCGATGGTGAGCCGTTCGGGTCTGAGCGCCAAAGTCGCGGGGCCGGCCGGGCCTTCGGCGCAGCGCAGCGCGAGGCCGCCGCGCGTGCGGAACCGGCCGGACGACTCCATCTCGCCCTCGATCATGGTCGAACGGCCGACGAAATCGGCGACGAAGCGATTGGACGGCCGTTCATAGAGGTCGGCCTGCCGTCCCACCTGCTTCACCACACCATCCGACATCACGACAAGTCGGTCGGCCATGGTCAGCGCTTCTTCCTGATCGTGCGTGACCATGATCGTCGTCAGGCCAAGTTCGCGCTGCAAGGCGCGGATTTCGACGCGCACGTCGAGGCGCAGCTTGGCGTCGAGATTCGACAGGGGCTCGTCGAGCAGTAGCACGTCCGGCCTGATGACGAGCGCGCGCGCGAGCGCCACGCGTTGCTGCTGGCCGCCGGAGAGCTGGCGCGGATAGCGTTCGCCGAAGCCCGCGAGCCTGACGAGGCGCAACGCCTCGGCGACGCGCGGCGCGATGTCGGCGGCGGCGACCTTCCGCATCTCCAATCCGAACGCGACATTCTGCGCCACGGTGAGGTGAGGGAAGAGCGCATAGTTCTGGAAGACGAGGCCGGCGTTGCGCTTCCACGGCGGAAGATTGGTGACGTCGCGCGCGCCGAGCGTGATCGTCCCTCCGCTTGGGGGAACAAATCCGGCGACCATGCGCAGCGTCGTTGTCTTGCCGCAGCCGGACGGCCCGAGCAGCACGAGAAATTCGCCGTCGGCGACATCGAGCGACACCGAATTGACCACGGCGTGATCGCCATAGCGCTTGGTCAGATTTGAAAGCGAGAGCGACGCCATTACACCACGCGCGAGAGTTTGACGTATCGATCGGTGACAATCATCGCCACGCCGATCAGCGCGATCTGGAGCACCGAGACGGCGGCGACGGTCGGATCGATCTTCCATTCCAGATATTGAAGGATCGCGATCGGCAGCGTGATGCGTCCGGGACCGACGAGGAACAGGCTCATTTCGAGATTGCCGAA
Organism: Terrirubrum flagellatum; assembly: GCF_022059845.1. Classification (GTDB taxonomy): domain Bacteria; phylum Pseudomonadota; class Alphaproteobacteria; order Rhizobiales; family Beijerinckiaceae; genus Terrirubrum; species Terrirubrum flagellatum. Next base: position 1,475,976 of record NZ_CP091851.1, read on the forward strand.
CGACATCACGAATCCGAACAGAGCCGCCGCGACCACACCGGGCCGGATCGTCGGCAGCGTGACGCGAAAGAAGGTCGTCAAACGATCGGCCCCGAGACTCTGCGCCGCTTCCTCGACGGCGCGATCGGCGCCTGCAAGGCTCGCGGTTACAAGGCGCGCTGTCCAGGGAATGACGACGAGCGTATGGCCGGCGATGAGGCCGGCGATCGAGCCGAGGATCGGCAGCTCCGTCGCGATCTCGACCTCGATGTGGAAGACATAGAGCGATGTTCCCATCACCACGCCGGGCACGATGAGCGGCAGCAGCAGAAGCTGATTGAGCGCCGCGCGGCCGAGGAATTCGCGGCGCGCGAGGATGAGGCTTGCGGGCACGCCGAGCGCGAGGCCGAGCAAAGTTGCGGCCACACCCACTTCGAGACTGGTGACGAAGCCCGAGGTGAAGTTGCTATTGCCGGCGATCGCGCCGAACCATTTCAGCGTGTAGCCCTCGGGCGGAAATGAGGGGATTTCCTGCCGGAAGAAGGCGAGCCACGTCACGAAGAACAGCGGCAGCGAGATGAAGGCGAGCGTCAGCGCAGCTATGCCGTTCAGCGCGAAGCGGCCGAGCGCGCGGGAGTCGCTGGAGGGAGTCATGCCCCTCATCCCCGGAACGGTGAAGTGAGGCGACGAGTCGAACGGAACCGTGTCCGGGGACCAGCGAAAAACTTGCGCGAAAGCGCACTTCTCCGAAAATGATTCGAAGACTCGCTTCGCTCGCAGGTCTTGCGCTGGACCCCGGACTTCATTCCGCTCACTGCGTTCGCTTCACGAATCCGGGGACGAGGAGAGTTTGGTCTCATTACATGGCTCCGGGGACGGAGCGAGCCTTTCGCCGAGGCATTTCTCAATTCAGCGTGTTCTTGTGCATGCGGCCGCCTTGCATGATCAGGGCCAGATGCTTGCCCTGCCCGATCAGCAGTGCGAGATCCTTCAGCGGATCGCCGTCGACGAGCACGATGTCGGCATGGGCGCCGGCGCGCAGCGTGCCGAGATGGCCTTCCTGCCGCAGCAGCTTCGCCGCATGCACGGTCGCGGAGCGAATGACCTCGATCGCCGGCAGCACGCGGCCGCGAATGACAAACTCCTCCGACTGATGGCGATGCATTTCGCCGAGCAGGTCGGAGCCATAGGCCATGGTCAGCCCAGCCTGCTTCATGATCTCCAGCGACTTCATGCCGGAGATCCGCACGGTGTCGACCTTGGCGATCGATTCCGGCGCAAGGCCGAGCTGCGGCCCCTCGACGCCGAGATATTCGTAAGTGACGAGCGTCGGGCAGGCGATCGCGCCTTTTTCCGCCGCGAATTTCGCCGTGTCCGCCTGGATCAGATTGCAATGTTCGAGGCTGTGGACGCCGCATTCGACGGCGCGACGGATCGCAGCGTCGGTGTAGAGATGCGCCGCGACATAGGCGCCTGCATTCTCGGCCTCCTCGACGGCGGCGGTCACCTCTTCGCGCGAGAAGCCGAGGAAATGAATGGGATCATTCGGCGAGGCGACGCCGCCATTCGCCATGATCTTGATGAAATGCGCGCCTTGCTTCAGCTCCTCGCGGCATGCCTTGCGCACTTCGGCGACGCCGTCGACGAGGCGGCCGAGCGAGCCGAGCTTGAAATTCCATGTGGCGGGGTCGCGCGCGTCATAGCGCGAACGTGAATCGCCATGGCCGCCGGTCTGCGACAGGGCCTTGCCGGGAATGATCAGGCGCGGCGCCTCGATCAGCCCCTGCTCCTGCGCTTCGACGAGGGGATAGGTGGCGCCGCCGAGATCGCGCACGGTGGTGAAGCCGCGATCGAGCATGCCCTTCATCACGCGCGCGGCGCGATAGGCGACTGTCGCGTCGGGAAGCTGCGCGTTCTGGCCGATATTGACCATCACCGCGATGACATGGACATGGCAGTCGATCAGGCCCGGCATCAGCGTGCGGCCGCCGCAATTGATCGAACGCGCAGTCGACGCTTTGATCGGCTTGTCCGACAGCTCCTTCACGCGGCCGTCCTCGACGAGGAGCTGATAGCCTTCGACGGTCTCATCAGCGACATGCGGATCGAGAAGTTTGAAATTCTGGAACAGCGTCAGGCTCATCGAACTCTCTGTTGCGGCGCGTCACGGGAAAGATATTCTCCACGTTAACAAGGCCGGCGCCGGCTTGACCAGACGGCTTCAGCTCCCCTCCAACAGTCCGGGCGTATGCAGGGCCAGTCGCCGCTTCTTGAGATTGCGAATCTGTCGCGGCGGTTCGGCGGGCTGAAGGCGCTGAACGGTGCCGATATCGCCATCGCGCAGGGCACGATCACCGGGCTCATCGGGCCGAATGGCGCGGGCAAGAGCACCTTGTTCAATGTCGTCTCAGGTTTGATGAAGCCTGACGCAGGCGAGGTGCGTTTCGCAGGCGCCGACATCACCGGACATGCGCCGGACGCGCTTGTCGCCGCAGGCCTCGTGCGCACGTTCCAGCTCGCGCGCGGCTTTCCCAAGCTCACTGTCTTCGATCATCTCATGCTCTATGGTCCCGCGCAGCCGGGCGAGCGGTTCGCGGCCGGTCTCTTCGGATCGACGGACGCGCGGCGGCGCGAGAGCGAGCTTTCCGACAAAGCGCTCACGCTGGCCCGTCGATTGAAGCTCGATGCGGTGCTCGCCAATCCCGTCACCGCGCTCTCCGGCGGCCAGAAGAAGCTGCTCGAAATCGGGCGCGCACTGATGGCGGAGCCGAAACTGATCCTGCTCGACGAGCCCATGGCCGGCGTCAATCCAACGCTTGCGGGCGCCATCGCCGAGCATCTGCAATCGATCCGGGCCGACGGCGTCACCATCGCTCTGATCGAGCACGATATGGGCCTCGTCGCGCGGCTCTGCGACAAGGTCTATGTCATGGCGGAAGGCCGCAAGTTGGCTGAAGGCGCGTTTGCTGAGATCGCGGCGAATCCTGATGTGCAGGACGCCTATCTCGGGCGGCGGCGATGAGCGCGCTCGTCGTTGAAAACGTCGTCGCCGGCTATGGCGCGGCCGAGATGGTGCTGAAGGGCGCGAGCATTTCGGTGGCGCCCGGCGAAATCGTGTCGCTCATCGGCCCGAACGGCGCGGGCAAGTCAACGTTGATGAAGACCATCGCCGGTCTTCTGCTGCCGCGCGAGGGGAGCGTGACCTACGCCACCGCCGATCTCACGCGCGCAGCGCCATTGCAACGCGTCGGCACCGGACTGTCGCTCGTGCCGCAGGAGCGCAACGTGTTCGCGACGCTCGGCGTCTATGAAAATCTGTTGATGGGCGCTTTCACCGCGCCGCGCGAGGCGAAAGCGCGGGCCGAAGAATTGATGACGCGTTTTCCCATGCTGGCGGAAAAGCGCCGCCAGCTCGCGCGCACTCTCTCCGGCGGCCAGCGGCAAATTCTTGCAATGGCGATGGGGCTGATGACGCGGCCTTCGCTGCTGATGCTGGACGAGCCGACGGCTGGCCTCTCGCCGAAGGCGGCGGACGAAATCTTCGACATCATCGCCGGCTTGCCCGCCACTGGCGCATCCGTGCTCATGGTGGAGCAGAACGCGCTTGAAGCGCTCAACGCCTCGACGCGCGGTTACGTCCTCGTCAATGGCGCGGTGGCGCGCGAAGGCGCGGGCAGGGCGCTCGCGGAAGATCCGGATATTCGCCGCCTGTTTCTCGGGGGATAGTTTTGGAGGAGGAGATCATGACGAATTTCAGCATCGATCGTCGCGCGCTTGCTACGGGACTTGCGGCCAGCGTCGCCGCGCCGGCCGTTGTTCGCGCACAGCCGTCGGGTCCGATCAAGCTTGCGACTCTGACGCCGTTGACCGGCGCCGGCGGCCCCTATGGTCCCGTCATGGCGACCGTGGCGAAGGCCGTCGCGGAAGAAGTGAACAAGGCCGGCGGCGTGCTTGGCCGCGAAGTTGTGATCGTGTCGGAAGACGACCAGACCAATCCCGAAGCCGGCGTGCGCGCGGCGCGCAAGCTGATCGATGTCGACAAGGCGGTCGCGATCATGGGCACATGGGCGTCGGCGGTGACGACGGCGGTCGCGCCGCTCTGTTGGGAATCGAAGACGTTCCTCGCAACGGTGTCAGGCGCCGATTCCATCACCGCGCTGCCGCATCAGGGCTATCTCATCCGCACCCAGCCCAACACGACGCTGCAGAGCAAGAAGTTCGGCGAGTTCGCGCTGGAGCTCGGCGCAAAGAAACTGTTCTACATGGCGCCGCAAACGCCCTTCACGCAGGCGACGGCGGCTCTCGTGAAAGCTGCGATGGAGAAAGCCGGCGGCGGTTCAGAGATGCTCATCTATGACGACAAGAAGCCGTCACTGCGCAGCGAGGTCGATCAGGCGCTGCGCTATAATCCCGATGTGCTCTTCATGGGCGGCTATGCGCCCGACACGACGGTGTTGATGAAGGATCTGTTCCGCGCCGGCTTCAAGGGCAAGCTCATCACCTTCGCCTACGCCGTGAACCAGAAGGTGGTGACGGAGAATCCGGCCGATGTGACCGAAGGGGTCTATACGCTTGCGCCGTCGACCGCCGAAGGTTCGCCCGCCTATCAGCATGCGGTCGAACTCTCCAAGGCGGCCAATCCCGATCCCTACACCTGCCAGGTCTATGATCACGTCAACCTGATCCTGATGGCGATCGCGCAGGGCAAGGACGCGAGCGGCGCCGGCATTCGCGAGAATGTGCGCAAAGTCGCGCAGGGCGGCGGGACGAAAGTGACGAACGCGATCGAAGGACTGAAGGCGATCGCAGCGGGGACGAAGGTTGATTACGAAGGCGCCTCCGGCCCCTGCGACTTCACCGAGGCCGGCGACATCATCGATTGCAAGTTCCGCTATGAGCAGGTGAAGGGCGGCAAGATCGCGCTGATGCGCATCGCCTGATGGCGCTGCTTCTCCAAGCCATTCTCAATGGGTTGATGACCGGGGCGCTGCTCGCCGTCCCGGCCGTCGGCTTTTCCGCGATGTTCGCGGTGCTGCGCTATCCCAATTTCGCCATCGCGTCCTATGCGACGATCGGCGCTTTCGCCGCCTGGGTGATCAACACGAAATTCGGCGCCGGAGTCGCGCTGTCGATTGCGCTCGCTTTTATTGTCGCCGCAATCGTCGGCGCCATCTGCGAATGGCTGGCGATGACGCCCTTACGACCCGCTGGCGCCTTGCCTGCTGCGATCGCTTCGATCGCGTTAGGAGTCGTGCTCGAAAATGTCGTGCGCTTCATCTTCGGCAACGACCTCAAGGCCTATGATCTGCCGATTGTGCGCGATATCAGGTTCGGCGACATCAGGATCGGACCGCAGCAGGCTGAGAATGCATTGATCGGCATCGGCGTGATGCTCGCCGCCTTCGCCTTCCTGAAATTCACGCGGCTTGGCCGCGCGATGCGCGCGGTCGCCGACAACGCTGATCTCGCGCGGCTGAAAGGCATCGTGCCGGCGCAGGTCGAGCTCGTCGCGGTGCTGATCGGCTGCGGCCTCTGCGGCGTCGGCGGCGTGCTCATCGGGCTCGACACGTCGATCGATCCACTCACGGGATTCCGCGTGCTGCTCGCCGTGTTCGCCGCTGCGGTGCTCGGCGGGCTGGGGAGCCTTCCCGGCGCTGTCGTCGGCGCGTTTGCTCTCGGCATCGCCGAGGAACTGTCGCTGTTCATCGTCGCGCCGACCTATCGTTCGGCGATCGGCTTTCTCGTCATTCTCGTGATGCTGTCGGTGAAGCCGCGCGGCCTCATGGGCGACAGGTTCGCGTGATGGCGCCATGACGAGCTATCTCTTCTTCATCCTCACCATCGGCGGCGTCTATGCGCTGCTCGCGCAAAGCCTCAATCTCATCTGGGGCGGCGCGGGCATGGTCAATCTCGGCCTCGCCGGATTCTTCGCTGTCGGCGCTTACGCCTCCGCCATTCTGACAAAAGGCTTCGGCCTGCCGATCGCGATCGGGCTTATCGCGTCACTCGCGGCTGGCGCAGTGGCAGGATTCATCGTCACGATTTCGACGGCGCGTTTGCGCGACGACTATCTCGCGATCGTGACGCTTGGCTTCGCCGAAACGGTGCGGCTCATCGCCCTCAACGAGGCTTGGCTCACGCGTGGATCGGACGGCATCTCAGGCATTCCCGGCCCCTGGCGCGCGGAGCTTGGCCCAAATTTCCATCCCTTCTATTGCGTCTTCGTCTTCATCATCGTCGCGATCGTTTATCTCCTCACGAAACGTCTCGATGATGCGCCCTATGGGCGAACGCTGAAGGCGATCCGCGAAGATCCCGAACTCGCCGCCTTCGCCGGCAAGAAGGTGATGCGCTTCAAGATCGAGGCATTCGCGCTGTCGGCGGCAGTCGCTGGACTCGCGGGCGCGATCTATGGCCACTACACCTCCTATATCGCGCCCGATCTCTTCCAGCCGCTGATCACGATCTATATTTTTCTCGCGGTGACGGCGGGTGGACTTGGCCGGCCGATCGGCCCCGTGATCGGCGCCTATCTCGTCATCGCGTTTCTCGAAGGCACGCGCTTCATCGTCGAACTTATTCCGGGACTCGGGCCGGTGCAGGTCGCGGCCACGCGCGAGATGCTGATCGGAGCGGCGCTCATCCTGATCCTGCGGCTCAGGCCGCAAGGGCTGCTGCCGGAGCAGTCGCGACCCGTTCCCCGCGTTGGAGACGCTGCATGATGCTCGAAGAAGCCGCCGCTCTGCTTGGTGAAGTCGGCCAACCGCAGACGCTTTATCGCTGGCTCGACGAGAAGACGAAATCGCTTGTCGGCCACAAGCTGTTCACGCTGCTTTACGTCGATGGCGAGGAGGTGGCGCGCGTCTACTCCTCGCAGCCCGACTCCTACAAGCTCGCGGGCCGCAAGCGCATGGGGCCGACGCCATGGGGCGATCTCGTCATCAGAAAACGCACACCATGGCTCGGCCGCACGATGGAGGACATCCGCTGGGCTTTTCCCGACCACGCGCTGATCGAGAGCCTGGGATGCGCGAGCTGCATCAACATCCCGATCGTCTATAACGCCGCGACCATCGGCACGATGAACATTCTCGACGTCGCGAACGCCTATGACGAGAAGTCGCTGGCGCTCGTCGCGCCCTACGCCATGCTGCTGATCCCCGCCTATCTCAATGCGGCGCGCGGGATCGGACTTTGAGAAAAGCGCAATCGCGCTGAAAGCGCGAAACGCCGCCGTCAAAATCAGCAACAACCAATCGCTGATGATCGCAGCGAGGGCGATCATCAGCTTATCACCGCGCGATCGGCGACGCTGCGCCATGACGATCCATCGGAGAAAGCGGGCACGGCCCCGCCGGAGGCGTCGCTGACATAGATCAGCGCGCCGGCGCCTGCGCCGCTGGCGGAAGGCAGGGCGGCGACCGTCGAATTCCTCAGCCTGATCGGCGCGCCCGCGATGATGCGATCCGTCGCGAAGCGCATCGTCTCGCTCCAGCTTGAACCATCGCTGCTTGTCTTTACGCTGAGATCATCGTCGCCGGCGAGGCCGATTTCGGCGCGACCGGAATAGGCCTTCTGGAAAAGCAGACTTGCGGTCGCGCCGGTCGAAGCCTTGTTCACGGTGAGGCGATGATCGCTTGTCGCAGCGGTGAGCAAAGTTCCGTCGCCGGCGACCGCAAGAGGATGGCCGGAATCGGGCGTCGCATTGATCCCGAGCGTCTCGGCGCTGCGCACCTTGAGATCGGTCCAGGCGCCGCTGTGGAAGACCAGCATGTGCCGCTCGGCGGCGACGAAGACGAGCCAGCCTTCGTCAGGGACGAGATAGCGCCAGGCGGCGTCCTGCAAGAAGGCGATCTGGCCGTCCTTGCCTGCCCATGCGCCGGTCGCGGAGGCCGCGATGAGATAGCGCGCGCCGTCGGCAGGCGAGGAGGGTGGTGCGGCATGCGTGCGGTCGAGAACGGAGAGCTGGACGAGCCCGTCGAGCATCAGCAGCGCTTCATTGTGGGTGACATGCTTCTGCGCCTGGGCGGCGGAGAGGAGGGGAAGCTGGAGATGGCCGGTGGCGGGCATGGCGCGCTCCTGAGTGATCTATAGTCCCATATATGTGCTTTTAATCCTATTGTCAAGCGCCGGACATTCGAAGCCGCTCCGGTTCAATAGACCGGCGGCCGCTTCAGGATGAAAATCGCCGTGCGGGCCATGATCCAGAGATCGCCGAGAAAGGTGATCTTGCGGGCATATTCGCCGTCGTTTTCAGCCTTCTCGGCCTCCGTCATGCCGGTGACGCCGCGGATCTGGGCCAGACCGGTGAGGCCCGGCCTGATGCGATCCGCGCCGTTCTCGCGTCGTATGCGGGCCTGGAGGTGTTGGGACGGCAGGCCCGGCCGCGGTCCGACGAAACTCATGTCGCCGATCAGGATATTGAAGAGCTGGGGCAGCTCGTCGAGATTCGTGCGGCGCAGGAAGGCGCCGAGCCGCGTCGGCTTCAGCGCCGCGGCGTCGGCGGACGACAATTCCGGCGTGCCCACGGGGTAGGTCCGGAACTTGAAGATGACGAAAGTGGCGCCGTCGCGGCCGTCCCGCACCTGACGGAAAAGCGTGGGCGCGCCGTCCATGAGTAGGATGGCGCCGGCCACGATCAGCAGCAGGGGCGAAAGAAGGGTCAGGCAGACGGCGGACAGCGCGAGATCGAGTGCGCGCTTTCCGAATCTCTCATACATGGTCGAAGTCACGGCCGGGTCAGATGATCGGGCGCTCTAGAACGAGACGGGGACAAGTGGAAGTCGCTTCGGAGCGGACATCGCGCAGCCAATCGCGGCGAGAATTCGCCCGATGATGGATGGGACGGACCGGCGCGACCAGGAATCTCCGACTCGGCGCGTGCTCGTCACCGGCGCGAGCGGATTCGTCGGCGGCGCGATCGCGCGCCATCTCCATCATTCCGGCTGGCGCGTGCGCGTTGCGGCGCGTCGCCCGACTCATTTTCGCCGGATCATGGAGGAGGTCGCTGTGGGCGACCTGCGCGAGGCTGTTGACTGGGCCGCCGCGCTCGAAGGCTGCGACGCCGTTGTGCATGCCGCGGGTCTCGCGCATCAGCCGCGCGGCGTCGCCGACAGCGAGATGTTCCGCATCAATGCTGAAGCGACCGGCGCGCTGGCGCGCGCGGCGCGCAGCGCAGGTATCACGCGTTTCGTGTTTATCTCGTCGGTGCGCGCCATCGCTGGCGCGTCGTCCGACGTCGTGATCGACGATCACTCGCCCTGGGCGCCGACCGACGCCTATGGCCGCTCGAAACTCGAAGGCGAGGCGACTGCGCTCGCGAGCGGCGTTCCCACGGCGATTCTGCGTCCGACAGCCGTCTGCGGCGCGAGCGCGCGCGGCGCCTTCGCGCTGATGGCGCAAATGGCGCAGGCGCCCATGCCGATCCCGGCGCGCGGCTTGAGAGGCCGACGTTCGTTCGTCACCGACCGCAATCTCGCCGACGCGGCGCGGGCGCTGCTCGTGGAAGAGCGCGCGGCCGGCGGGCGATTTCTCGTGGCGGAGCCGCGGCCTTTCACCGCCGAGGATTTCATCGTGGCGCTGCGCGCTGCGCGCGGCGCAAGGCCCAATATCGCGCCCTTGCCGCGCTTTGCGATTGCGATCGCCGCGCGGCTGCCGCGTCTCGGCGACATGATCGAACGTCTCGATCGCGATTTCATCGTGGAATGTCCGGCGCTAACAGCGTTGGGCTGGAAACCGGTCGAGCCCAGCGAAAAAGGCCTCGCGCGCATGATCGATCCGCCGGTCGACACGGGCGGCTGGTAAGCGCTTCACGCTGCGCGCGAGCGCGACATCAGCGAGAGAATCGCGACGCCCGCGCCTATCGACGCGATGAGCCAGCCTTGCCATGCGCCATGGGCGACGAGCGCGAGCGCGCCCGACGAGGCCATGAAAGTCAGTGATGATATCTGCTGCTCGCGCGGCTGCTCGCCGATGATGCGATAGACGCGCCAGATCAGCGCCGCCATCAGCAGCGCCCCGATCGCGCCCATCTCGGTCCATATCTGCAGGAATATGTCGTGGGGATGCATCGCGACCAGCGCGCGGATGTCCTCCGGCGCGTCGGCGACGAGATTCGATGACGTCACCGAGGCCGAGGAGCCGAATCCAGTTCCGAAGAGCGGCGCGTGACGCAGCGAGTGTCCGTAGATGCGCCAGATTTCGATGCGCTCGGGCGCATGCACGCTCGCCAGCATCTTTTCCAGGCGCACGGGCATATACTGATGGAGGAATTCGCCGACGAAAGGCGCGGCCGCCAGCGCGAGCAGGGTGCAGACGAGGCCGCATCGGCGCACGACGGTCAGGTTCATGCGCGCAAGCAACATCACCACAATACCAGCGAATATCGCGCTCATGCCGGAGCCGGTTTGCGATTTCAGAGCAGTCGCGGCGAGCACTGCGACCGCCAGCCATACGAATCGTCGCTCGCTGCGATCGAACAGCCGCGAGATCAGATATGGCGCCATCAGCGACATCGCTTCAACGGCGCGATTATATTGCAGCAACTCAACACGCGAGCCGATCATCCGGCGCAGCGGCATGTTGAATGTCAGCTCGAACGCGACCAGCGCGGAGCAGATGATCAGCGACAGGCAGAGATGGCGGACAAGGGCTTCGCGCGGATATTCGGCGAGGCCTTTCGTAACGATTGCGCTTGCGATCACGGCAATGAGGGTCTCGCCCAGAGCAAAAGCCGATTCCCGTATATTCAACGTCCATGTCAGCGACAGCACCGCGTACGCCACAAAAAGGGCGACGATCGCGAATTCAGGAGAGTAGCGCGGCCGCAGCGCGAAAAGGCCCGAGATCAAGGAGCCGTTTCGCAGTGACTGGCTGATCACGCAGAAAATGGCGGCGACGCAAACCGCAGGCAGGGCTGCCTTGTTGGCGAAGGCGGTGGCGAGCGGCAGGCCGTAGAGGATCGCGGCACGCGCGGCATGATCGCATGCGACAATCAGCGCGTCGCGTCTCCCCGGAGACAGATAGGTGCGGTCCATCAGTGACGCGACGCGGAACTCAAGGATATCAGAGCGCCGCTCAGCGCGGGCGCTTCAGTTTCAGCGGCAGCACGTTGTCGGCCGTCGATTCCGGCGTCTTCCGCTCTGCGAGCGCCGACAGTTCAAGCGATTCCGGATCGGTCATCACCACGCCGCTGCTCGTCGCGAGATCGCGCAGCAGCTTGATGAGAGCCGGTCGATCATTGGCGTAGGCCGCCTCGCGCAACTGCCTGATCGCTTCGGGGGAGAATTCCGGCGCGGCGCTGCGCGGCTCGGCGTAGAGCACGCCGGGGTGGGCGGTGTGGAAGCAGGTTTCATCGTCGCAGAACAGCTTCTCGCTCAACTTCTCGCCGGGTCTCAGGCCGGTGAAAACAATGTCGATCTTCTGGTCCGGCGACAGTTCGAGCGATGCGATGAGCTGCTTGGCGAGATCGACGATCTTCACCGGCTTGCCCATCTCGAGAACGAACACGCGGCCGCGGCGGCGATCATTCTGGATGCCGTCATGCGCGGCCTGGAAGATCAGGCCGGCCGCCTCGCGGACGGTCATGAAATAGCGGTCCATATCAGGATGCGTCACGGTGACAGGGCCGCCGCGCTCGATCTGCTGTCGGAACAGCGGCACCACCGAACCTGATGAACCGATGACGTTCCCGAAGCGCACCGACATGAAGCGTGTGCCGGTCTCGCCGTTTTCGAGCCGCCGGCTGTCGAGCGAGGAGACATAAAGCTCGCACAGGCGCTTCGTGAGGCCCATCACGCTCGATGGGTCCACCGCCTTGTCGGTCGACACCTGCACGAAGATCGCTGCGCCCGATTCCGCGGTCGCCTCCGCCACATTGATCGTGCCGATGATGTTGGTGAGCACGCCCTCGCGCGGCGTCTCCTCGACCATGTCGACATGCTTCAGCGCCGCGGCGTGGATGACGATGTCGGGCGCGAAATCGCGGATCACGCTGCGCACGATATCCTGATCGCGGATGTTGCAGAGGATCGGGTCGATATCGAGATCGGGGAACTCGTCCTGCAGCTCGCGCCTGATCTGATAGAGATTGAATTCGCTGACATCGAGAAGGCCGAGCCGCGCTGGCGTCGCCGCCGCGACATAGCGCGCGACCTCGGCGCCGATCGTGCCGCCGGCGCCGGTGATCAGGATCTTCTTGCCGCCGACGAGCTTTTCCTGCGTCGCGGCCGGCATCGCGCCGGTCTCGGCGCGGCCGAGCAGTCGCGCAAGCGGCGGCAGCGAGCCGATCGTCTGACCGAGAATCTGGTCGGGGCGGAACTCTTTATGCAGGCGCACGCCGCGCAAACCGGTCACCGTCGCGAGAATGTCCTGCTCGTCGGAATTGAGCCGTTGCAGCGAGGCGCAGATCAGCGCGCTGTCGGGAAAGCGATCTTCCCGCTGAAGCTTGTCCAGCACCGATGAAAGGTCGCGGATGACGCCAAGAATGCGAATGCCCTGGATCGAAAGCCCGACATGGCGCTGCTTGTCGCCGAGAATGCCGATCACTTCGAGCTGATGCGGATAGGCGGCCGCCCAGTTGATCACCTTGAAAACGTCGCTCGGCCCGCCGACGAGCAGCAGGCGCGTCACGCGGCGATTGGCGCTCCTTGATTTGCGCCGGTCCCGATAGTCGCGAAGCATGCGGTAACAGATGCGCGGCCCGGTGAGCGCGGCGACTTCTGCAAGGAACAGGATGAAGGGCAGGGAGCGCGGCGTCGATTCGAGTCGCGTGATGGTGAAGGTGAGCGTGGTCCAGATCAGAATCGAGACGGCCGTGGCGACGACGATGAGGCGAACGTCGGCGATCGAGGTGTAGCGCCAGTAGGCCGAAGACAGCCCGATGATCTGATAGACGATGACGCAGATGACCGCGAAAGTGAGGCCCGAATAGATCAGGTCGTCGGAACTGCGCAGGAAATCGGTCGTTCCCAGCCGCGCCGCGAATGCCGCCACGAACGCGACGAGCGACGCGACGAAATCATGCAGCGCGATCAGGACTGAATATTTCCGCAGGCGTGGCATCTATTCGATTGGTCCTCAAACTGCCAGGCGGCGACCATCAGGCAGGTCGCCGCATCGGGACAAGGCCGCCAGCGGCCGGATTTCACGGGTTCCTATCGCAATAAGCTGTTGTAGGCCAACAGCACGTCGGAAGTCACGGCTTCGACGGTGAAGCCGTCGAGCACGCGCCGGCGCGCATTCTCGCCCCATGTTTCCAGTTGCGAAGGATCGCTCCAGACCTGCGCGATCGCCGCGGCGATCTCGTCAGGCCGTTCCGGCGCGACGACCCGTCCTTCGACGCCATTTCGGACGAATTCGCGGCAACCCGGCGTGTCCGTGGTGATGAAGCCGCGCCCTGACGCCGCGGCCTCCAGCATCGATCGGGGCAGTCCTTCCGCCGCAAGGGACGGTTGCAGACAAAGGTGATGGGAAGTCCATACGCCGGCGATGTCCCGCGTCCGCCCGCGCCAGGCCGCGCCGTCGGCGCCGGTCCAGCTTTCGAGCTGCGCGCGGGTGAGGCTCGCAGGATTCTGCGGGTCGGGGTCGCCGAACAGCGACAATTCGACCGGGACTCCGGCCGCCCGCGCGATCCTGATAGCCTCGACCGCGTCCTCGACGCCCTTCGAGCGCAGCATGCGGCCGACGAAGGCGCAGCGCAGACGATCCAGCGGAGGCAGGGGGAGGGGCTTCCACTGCCCGGCGTCGACGCCGGCGCCGCCGAGGATCGAGATGTTGGCGTTTCGCGTGAGATCAAGCCCGAAAAAAGCGGGGTCGTCGCGATTCTCGAACAGGAACCAGCTTCGGCGGCCGGCGAACAGCAGCGGAATTGTCGCTTTGAGCGCCGCGCGCAGCAGGCGCGCCGGCCATTTCGGAGAAATCCCCAACCAGCCGCGCCCGGTGAGCGCATAGACGGAACGATGCCGCCATTCCGTAAGCGCCAGCGCAAAGCCGATCAGAATCGGCCGAAGCGCGATGAAATGGACGATGTCCATGTCGTGGTCGCGGATCGCGCGCCGGATCGCGGCGAATTCGGCCAGCGCCGATCCGAGCGACACCTTCTTCCTGTCGCCGTCGAGCGGGAGAAGCCGAAAGCCCCGGGATTCGAGGTCGGCGCGCGCCTCGCCCCAGCGGCAGGCGATCCAGATCTTGAATCCGGCCGCGCGCGCGGCCTCCGCCATGGGGACGAAATGCGAGCGGAAGAACCAGTCTTCCGTAACGACATAGAGGAGGTTTCGGCTCACTTGAGAGATCGGGCAGGTCGCCGGACGGCGGCGTCGTGTCGGCTATAGCGGACGCGAATGCAACCGCCGCCCCGGATTTTCGGGAGACGAGTCCCCGTCCGGGCGTAGATGGTTTATGGGCGGCCATGATCGCCGTCCGCCTTGCCGCCAGATGATTCCGAATCTCCTGCAGCGCGCCGTCGAGGCGCATCGTCAGAACCGGCTTGCGGAAGCGGAGACGCTTTATCGCGACGTGCTGGCGCGCGATGAGAGGCAGTTCGACGCGCTCAATCTTCTGGGAACAGCGCTGTTCCAGCAGGGGCGTTCGATGGACGCCATTCCGCTGCTTGAGCGGGCGCTGAAGGAGCGGCCGGGCCACGCGGTCGTTCTGCTCAGGCTTGGCGCGGCGCAGCGCGCGCTCGGCGACGAGAAGGCGGCGGAGAAATCCTATCGGCAGGCGATCCGCGCCCAGGGAAATCTGTTCGAGGCGCATTACAACCTCGGCAATTTGCTCGACGAGCGGGGCCGTCGCGAGGAGGCGGCCGCCTGCTATCGCAATGCGCTGAAGATCGAGCCGAACAATCCCTATGCGCTGATCAATCTCGGCAATCTCCTGCATGATGCGGATCGCCTCGAAGAAGCTCACGCGATGCTCGCGCGCGCGGTCGCGGCTGATCCCAGATCGATTCCGGCGCGCGCTTCGCTGATTTCGGCGGCGCAGAAAATGAGTCTGTGGACGGGCTGGCGCGAGCATGTCGCGGTGTTGAAAGCCCTTGCGGCGCAGCAGGATTTCGACGCCCATCCATTCCAGACCCTGTCCATCATCGATGATCCCGAGCTACAGTTGCGCTCGGCGCGCGCGGCTTCGCGCAAATTTCCGCCGGCCGTCGCGTCGCCGTCGCCGCCTGTCGGGAGCAAGATTCGCGTCGCTTACGTCTCGGCGGATTTCCATGCGCACGCGACGGCGTTTCTGATGGCGGAGCTGTTCGAGCTGCATGATCGCGCGCGGTTCGAGACGATCGCGATCTCGACAGGAGCAGATGATGGCAGCGACATGCGCAAGCGACTCGTCGCGGCGTTCGATCATTTCATCGATGCGCGCGGAATGAGCGACGCGGCGATCGCGCAGCGCATGCGCGACATGGGCGTCCATATCGCGGTCGATCTCAAGGGCCATACGCAACACGGCCGGCTTGGCGTGTTCGCGCATCGCCCTGCGCCTGTGCAAGTCGCCTATCTCGGTTTTCCCTGCACATCAGGCGCGGATTTTATCGATTATCTCATCGCCGACGAGACCATCATCCCGCCGGAAGAGGAAAAATTCTACAGCGAAAAAATCGTGCGGCTGCCCGGTTGCTATCAGGCCAATGATCGCAAGCGCGCGATTGCGGACGAGACGCCGGCCCGCGCCGAATGCGGCCTGCCCGAACGGGGTTTCGTGTTCTGCTCGTTCAACCATAATTACAAACTGACGCCGCCGATGTTCGAGGTCTGGATGCGAATCCTTCAGGCGGTCCCGGGTTCGGTTCTCTGGCTCTATGCCGGCGATAACAGGTGCAAGGACAATCTTCGGCGTGAAGCCGAGGCGAGGGGCGTCGATTCCGTCCGCCTTGCCTTCGCTGGCCGGCTGCCGCTCGACCAGCATCTGGCGCGTCATCGACTGGCGGATCTGTTTCTCGACGGCGTGCCCTGCAATGCGCACACGACGGCGAGCGACGCGCTCTGGGCCGGGCTGCCCGTGCTGACGGTTCCCGGCCGCAGCTTCACCGCCCGCGTCTGCGCCAGTCTTGTCGCCGCAGTCGGCTTGCCGGAATTAATCGCCCCCGATCTCGCCGCCTATGAACGGACGGCGATCGCGCTTGCGCGGGACGCCGGGGCTCTGGCGGCGTTGCGCGCAAGGCTCGCCGCTGCGCGCGATCAGGCGCCGTTGTTCGATCCGGACAGGCTGCGGCGATCGCTCGAGGCGGCCTATGGCGAAATGATCGCCCGTTGGCGCGCTGGTCTCGCTCCGGCGGCGATCAATCCGGGTCCTGCAAGGTAAGGTCGCGTTTCTTCGCAGAAACTTCGCGGGAATCGAATCGATCCGGATGCAAGCGCCGCCACAACTGTGGCGGAGGCCTCCGCCAGCGGAGGCGAACGGCCCCGGCGGAAACAATCCTTTAACTACGAGTTTCCGTGGATTGATTCAAAAATGGATAATATACCATATTATTCAATATCTTACGTTGCTTTGCAGAGCGCCTTCGGGCTGCTTTCGCGACCGTGGCGGCGCTGCAACACCCCCTCCCAAAATGGCCAAAACAGGGCCTTGGCGTGACAAGTTCGGTTGAACCGGGAGCGGCTATCCGTATGGTGCCTTCAGCGACGGGAGCGTCCTGTCGCTTGCCTTTGGTTCAGGGCCGGTTCGCCGGCTGGGGGGCGAAGGTAGGGGACAGGGTTCTAACTCACAAAGAGTCGATCCGGGGTTTGCTCCGGGGAAGGCCTGAAGAGGAAGAATACGCTCCCAGGGTCTCGATAACTTTGGAGGTCAAGAATGAAGCTCGTGAAGAGCCTTCTCCTCGGATCGGCAGCTGGTATTGCTGCCGTTGCGAGCGCCTCGGCCGCCGATCTGCCTTCCCGCAAGGCGGCTCCGGCTGAGTACGTGAAGGTCTGCTCCGCGTATGGCGCAGGCTTTTTCTATATCCCGGGCACGGATGTCTGCTTGAAGGTCGGCGGCTTCGCCCGCTACCAGATGCAGTATTCGCAGCCCTTCGCGGCGCACGCCAGCCCGTTCGGCACGCGCGCTCAGGGCCGCCTCGAACTCGATGCGCGTAACCCGACTGCGTACGGCACGCTCCGCGCGTTCGTCCGCGTCGACGTTGCGGTCCGCACGGGCAACGAGCGTTCGGGCTCGGCGTTCCGTCAGGGCTACGCGATCGACGTCGTCGGTAACGGCAACACCACGGGCGGCGCCAACTACGCCGCGGCGAACGACTCCGGCTGGGCCGGCCGCTCGCAGACGCAGGTGATCCTCGACAAGGCGTTCGTGCAGTGGGGCGGTTTCGTCGCCGGTCGTACGACGTCGCTGTTTGACTTCAACAAGTCGCCTGAAATCATCGGCACGATCCCGATGTCCAGCTTGGGAACGACCAACGTTCTCGGCTACATCGCGACCTTTGGCTCGGGCTTCTATGCGAGCGTGTCGGCTGAAGACGCGATCTGGCGTCGTCAGGCCCTGTCGAACGCCGGCGTCGGCGTCAATGGCGCTGTCGGCGGCGCGGGCAACGATCTCGCTGGCGGTTCGGCTGTGTCGTACTATGGCGGCTCGCGCATGCCTGACATCGTCGCCGCTCTCGGCGTCGAGCAGAGCTGGGGCGCCGCGCAGGTGTCGGCCGCTGTTCACCAGATCCCGGTCGTCGGTATCGGTGGCGCGAACGTCAACTCCAAGTACGGCTGGGCTGTGCAGGGTGGCGTGATGATCAACCTGCCGATGCTCGCTCCGGGCGATTACCTCTGGGTGAACGCGGCTTACGCCGATGGCGCGATGTCCTATGTCCACTCGAACTGGTTCTCCGCGACCCTGAACAACCAGGGCCTCGGCAACTCGTTCGCGTACTATGGCTCTGACGCCTACATCAACCCGCTGACCAACGGTGTCGCCAAGTCGAAGACCTGGGGCGTCGTGGCTGCGCTGCAGCACTTCTGGGCTCCGACCCTGCGGTCGGGCTTCTTCGGCGGCTACTCGCAGTTCAACAATCCCGGCAACATCGCGGATTGGAACTACTGGGCTGCTGGCGCGAACCTGATGTGGTCGCCGGTTCGGGCGCTCGACATCGGCATCGAAGGCGCCTACCAGCGCATCGAAGGCAAGGGCTCGACGGCTCTGTACGTTCCGGGCGTTGTCGCCCAGACGGGCGTGACGACGAACGGCCAGCCTTCGAAGCAGAAGGACGGCGCCTGGACGGTTCGCTTCCGCGTGCAGCGCACCTTCTGATCGGCTTCGTTCGATCCGAAATCAGACCCTCCGGCGAAAGCCGGAGGGTTTTTTGATTCGCAGCCTCTCGAGCGATCCGCTCGCATCGCTTCGCCAAGCCTGTGAGTTTCGTATTTCCGCGAGTTGCCGATCTGTGGCGCGGCGGCAACGCATGACACAATTTCGACACACGGGAGCTGCCGGCGTGCTCGCGCGTTGAATCTGACTCCCTCACTAACGAGCTGAATATTCAGATGAATTCGGACTGGGTTGAGAATTCGATTCAAGATTTTCGGCGCCGCCTCTTCATTGTTCGGCATTGCCCCATTTCGCGGCGCCCGCCACACTCGCCCGCACAACAAAACACCTCGGGCGAGGAAACACGATGAAGATGAAGTCAACTTTGCGCTCCGGCCTTCTCGCAGCGTCCGCCACCGCTGCGATCCTGACCGGCGGCGCCGCGCAGGCGGGCGGCTTCATCAACAATGAGCAAAGCGCGGTCTTCAACGGCCTGGCCTATGCGGGCTTCGCCGCGCCCGGCTCGACGTCGCCGTCGGGGATGTACATCAACCCGGCTCTGATGACCGAGTTCAACAAGATCACCTACGAAGGCAACTTCTCGGTGGTTCAGCCCGAGACGCGCATTCGCGGCGTCAGCGGCGTCATTCCGGGCGCCTTTGGCGGCACGCTCCCGTCGGGCGACATCGGCCAGGACGTGCTCGTGCCTGCGTCCTATCTCATCGTGCCGCTCGGCTACGGCTTCACCGCCGGCGTGTCCTTCAATGTGCCTTACGGTTCCATCACGAAGCCTGCGACTCCATGGGGCGGACAACTCGATTCGCTGACGACGAAGCTGAAGACCTACACTTTCACCCCGTCACTGGCCTACGAGATCAATCCGCAGCTTTCGGTCGGCGTCGGGCTGCAGATCCAGTATATGAAGGTGAGCCTCGAAGCCGCGGGCGGCGCGGGCCCGACCCCGCCTGTCGTCGGGGTGAAGGGCGATGGCTGGAACGTCGGCGTGACCGCCGGCCTCACCTGGAAGCCATTTATGGGCACGTCGATCGGCGTCGGCTATCGCTCGCGCATCGACCAGAAGCTCGATGGCGACTTCCTCGGCTTCCCGTTGCCGGCCGGTTTCACCAGCGCCAGCACGACGGTGCGCCTGCCTGATCGCGTGAATGTCAGCTTGCGGCAGACGATCGTGCCGCAGTTCGACCTGCTCGCGTCGGCCGAATGGCTCAACTGGAGCCGCATCGGCACGTCGGCCTTCACAGGCCCGGCGCTCGCCAATCCGTTGTTCCCGCTGCGCGTGCTGCCGCTTGAATATAAGGATGGCTGGATGTTCGCCCTTGGCGGCGAATATCGCTGGGATCCCAATCTGACCCTGCGCGCCGGCGTCGCCTACGAGATCTCGCCGATCGACACGGCAGTGCGCACGACGCGCCTGCCTGACAATGATCGCATCTGGCTCTCGACCGGCCTGTCCTACGCCGTTACTGATCGGATCACCGTCAACGCGTCCTATTCTCGCGTCATCATTCGCAGCGCCGACATTCGTGAAGCTGCGCCATTCGGCGCCGTCTATACCGGTCAGGCGAAGTCGCACGCCGATATCTTCTCGCTTGGCTTCACCACGAAGTGGGGCAGCGATCCTGCGCCGGTGCTGAAGAACGTGGTGCGCAAGGGCTGACGCTCAATCGTCACACAATCCTGCGAGGCCCCGGATTTCGATCCGGGGCTTTTTCTTTTGAATTTGACATCCGGATCGCGCGGCGTTGCTCAAGATCACGCCGCACTTTGATTGAATCAATCAAAGTGCGGGAACGTGATCGATTCCAAAAATTGAGAGCATGCTTTTGCAGAGCGAACGCTCTGCGTTCGTCTCGGAAAAACCGGTTCCCACTTTTTCGCGCCATGCTCTTAGGCGCCAACCCGGAGAATGTCAGATGACTGATCAGCGCTCGCTTCCCGCCGCATTCGCCCCAGGCGACGTCGCCGTCGTGACCGGCGCAGCCAGCGGCATTGGCCTTGCCGCCGCGCGTCGCTTCGCCGGCATGGGATTGAAAATCGCGCTCGCCGATCTTGCCGGCGCGACGCTCGACAAGGCGGCGAAGGACGTCGCGTCGGCTTCTGCGAACGGCGCGACCGATGTGCTCGCTGTCGCCGTTGATGTCGCGCGGCGCGATGATCTCGCGCGTCTGGCGAACGAGGTGAAATCCCGCTTCGGCGCGGTCTCGATTTTAATGAACAATGCCGGCGTCGGCCGGAATCCCGGTTTGCCCTGGGAGAACAGCGATGACTGGAAATCGCTGATCGACGTCAATCTCTGGGGCGTCATCCATGGCGTCGAGGCGTTCGCGCCTGCGATGATCGCGAGCGACAGACCGGGCGTGATCATCAACACGGGATCGAAGCAGGGCATCACCAGCCCGCCGGGGAACGCCGCCTACAACATGTCGAAAGCGGCGCTGAAGAATTACACGGAGTCTCTTGCGGACGCGCTGCTCAAAGCGTGCGGCGACAGGATCTCCGCGCATCTTCTCATTCCCGGCCACACCTTCACCGGCATCACCGAGGCGAGAGAAAAGCCGGCGTCCGCCTGGCTGCCGGAGCAGGTCGTCGATTTCATGTTCGACAGTCTCGCCCGCGGCGACTTCTATATTCTCTGTCCCGACAATGCGGTTAACAGGAAGATGGATGAGCGGCGCATGCAATGGGCGGTCGACGACATCATTCTCAATCGTCCGGCGCTGTCGCGCTGGCATCCCCGATACAAGGACTCTTTCGAGCGCTTCATGGCCGAAGCAACATAGAGCGCGATTCCCGCTGCGCCGCAACGGTTTTCGCGATCTTTAAAAGAATTCGACCTAAGCGGCGCGGTTGAGGCGCGCATCGACGCGCGTGAGAAAGGCTTCGATCGCCGCCTGGGTCGGCGCGTCTGTCAGCAGCGGCGCATGTCCCTGATCGGGCACGGTGAGCGTCTCGCAATCGGGATGACGCGCCGCCATCTCCGCGAGAGTCCCGGCTGTGAAGAGATCGGAATTCGCGCCGCGGATCGCGAGCAGCGGAACATGGCGCAGCGCCATGAAATGCGGCCAGAGATTCGGCAGCGGTTTTTCCAGATCGAGCAGCGCGAGCCCATTCATCAGCGCGCGATCATAGCGCGGCGTCAGGCCGCCCTCCGCCTCGCGCCATGTGGCGCGCGCCTGATCAAGCCATTCCTCCTGCGGCTGATTGGTGAAATGCGCCCCC
Organism: Terrirubrum flagellatum; assembly: GCF_022059845.1. GTDB lineage: Bacteria > Pseudomonadota > Alphaproteobacteria > Rhizobiales > Beijerinckiaceae > Terrirubrum > Terrirubrum flagellatum. Next base: position 1,497,423 of record NZ_CP091851.1, read on the forward strand.
ATCATGCTTCGCAGCACGTCAGCGGCTTCATCGTAGTTTCGCGGCGCCGGCAACTTGCCGACCTGCGAGCGGATGCGGATCAATCCTTGCGCATCGATCACGGGGCCGATGTCATTGAGGATGGCGGCGCGGATGAGCGTCGGCCGCATCGCGGCGAGGACGAAAAGAACGAGGCCGCCGCGCGACGTGCCGAGAAACGTCGCTTCATCGACGCCGATCGCAGTGAGAAAGGCGAGGGCGTCCTCGGCCTCGACCAGCGGATCGTAACGCCGCCAGTCGGCGTCGTAGCCGCTCTCTCCGCGTCCGCGATAATCGAGCGCGATCACGCGCCGCGTCGCATCGCGCGTGAGAGAGAGCGCAAGCGAATGGAAATCGGCGCTGTTGCGCGTCAGGCCGGGAAGACAAACGAGCGGCGCGATATCGCTGAATCGCGGCCCATAGATTCGGCCGTGAAGCCTGAGCCCGTCTGACGCTGAAATGAATCGGCTTTGCCAGGCGCCGTCGGGCGCAGGCGTCGAATTCACCGCGAGGCGCGCGCCGCCGCCGGCGGATCGCCAGCGATGGTCGCATTGCGGATCGGCGCAACGGGAGCGCCGGGCGCGCCGCGCTTCATGTCCGCTTCGATCAGAAGCGGCGTGCCGGGCATGAGCCGGCTGCGATAGGCTTCGAGATTCTCCATCACGCGCTGAACATAGTTGCGCGTCTCGTTGTAGGGAATGCGCTCGATCCAGTCGATCGGATCGACATCGGGATTGCGCGGATCGCCATTGGCGTCGATCCATTTCTTCACATTGTGCGAGCCGGCGTTGTAGGCGGCGAAGACGAGGATATAGGAGCCGCGCCAGTCGTTCAGCAGATCGCCGAGATGTGCCGAACCGATCTGCGCATTGTAGGGAGCGTCGCTGGTGAGGCGGCCGACATCGAAGGGCGTGTTGTAGCGCGTCGCCGTGACGCGCGCCGTCGCCGGCATGAGCTGCATGAGCCCGCGCGCGCCTGCGTGCGAGACAACCCTGGGGTCGAATGCGCTTTCCTGACGCGCGATCGCGAGCACGATCGACGGCTCCACATTGTCGGTCAGCGCCTGATAGGTCGGGATGCCGAACGTCGGGAAGGCGTGGCGATCGATGGCGACGCCGCGCTGCAAGGCGAGCTTGCCCATCATCAGCACGGCGCGCGCGTCGCCGCGGGCGGTGAGCATGTCGCCGAGCGCTTCAAGCTGCGGCTGCGAGCCTGAGCGCACGGCAAGGTCAAAGACGAAGCTGATCGCGAAATCGCGCTCGTTCAGCGTCAGCAGGAGATCGATGGCGCGCAGCGCGCGATCATTGGCGGTGTCGAATTTCTCGGTCGGAGACGCGTTGATCGCGCCGGTGACGAGATTGGAGTCGGCGTCGGCAGGCAGTTTCGCGCGCGCGAGCTGACCATAGAAGAAACCATTGAAGGCCGCAGCTTTGCGATAAAACGCCTGCGCGGCCGGCGCATCGCCGCGCGCTTCCGCAGCGCGTCCCTGCCAGTAGGCCGTGCGCGACACCGACATCGGCATGCGCGCCGCATCCGCCGCCTTGTCGAAATGCGTCTGAGCAAGTTTGGCGTCGCGCAGATAGCGCAGCGCGATCCAGCCGGCGTGGAATTCCGCCTCGACGCGCATGGCGTCCGACGAAGCGCCATGTTCGGCGGCCGCCTTGTAGGCGAGCTTCGCGTCGCCGGCGTCGAGCAGTTTGCGCGCGATCATGCGGCGCTCCGCCCACCACTCGTCGCCATCGACGAGCACGGCGGGATCGCGCGACACGCCTTCCATTTCCTTGACAGCGTCGGCGGCGCGATCGCCGCGGCGCGCGAACTGCGCGCGGGCGAACATGTAGGAGCTGTCAGCGCGCAACGGCTTCGGCACCGCTTCAAGCAACGCCTTTGCGTTCGCCGTTTTGTTCTCGACGGCTTCGCGCGCCTTCACCAGCGCGACGAAATCGGCGCCAATGCGCTGCGCCGAGCGCAGCGCCTTGCCCATTTCGTCCTTGAAGATGAAACGCTCCATGCGCGCGCGATGATCTTCGCGCCGCAGACCATCGGCGAATTCGGCGGCGAGCCGGCCTTCGGTCTCGTCCGAGATTGTCTCCTCGCGCCAGACGCTGCGGATCAGCGCGAAGGCTTCGTCGCGCTGCTTGTCGGCGAGAAGCGCGCGCGCCAGCACGATCTTGCCGGAAGCGGAGAGGGGCTTGCGGTTGGCGAAGAAGGCGCGCACGACGGGCGTCGGCTTGGCTTCAAAGGCGAGCGCTTCTTCGGCGCGGCGCTGCAGCAGCGGCTGCGTCGGCCAGTCCGGCTCTTTCTCGAGGAAGCTCAGGATGCGCGTGTAGGGCGCAAGCTTGCCGCCGCCGCGAATGAGCGTCCATTCCGCCAGCGTGCGCGCGACCGGGTCGGTCATCTTCTTGATGGCTGCGTCGACGCCCGCGACTTCGCCCTTGCGCATCTGCGCGATCATCTCGCGCATGGCGTCGATGTCGGCTTGCGGAAAGGCCGTCAGCTTCGGCGGCGCGACCGGCGGTTGCGGCGCAGGCGTCGGAACAACAGGAGGCGGCGCGATGGGCGGCAGCGCGGCCTGCTCCGACGGTTTGGCGACCGGGGGCGGGAAGGGGTCGGGCACGTCGGGCAGGATGGGCGCGTAGGCCAACTGCGACATGCCGGTCGACGGGGCGGGAAGGGCTGGAGGCGTGGTCGGCGCGGCGGCCGCCGTGGGGCTCGAAGGCGCGAGCTTTGTGGGCGCCGGCGCAGCGGAGGCCGGGCGGCTGACATCGCCAAGCGAAGCCTCGACTGCGCCAAGCTTCTCGTCTCCGCTCAACGCCGGGGAGGAACCGAGCACGTTCTTAGGCGTTTCGGGAGATGCAGGGTGCGTCCAGGGGCCAAGACTGCGCGCGCCAAATCCGACCCCGAAAGCGGCCACAACAAGGGTCGAGACAAGGATCGTGCGGGGCATGACCTCTCCGGACGCGCCATCCTATCATCGCAAGGGCCAATGGTCGCCCGCGATGGTTGGCGAAACGTTAAGCCGGCCCCCCGCGGCGTCGACCGCCCCTCGCAAGGAAATCCGGCATTTTTGCGGGTCGGTCTGTTCTCCGGAGCACTTACCGGGCTTTCCCTTGACCCACAGGCGCTCTATGTCACGCTTCCTTTAAGGACGCGGCGCGACGCCGCCGGGAGTCGGTCATGGGCCTCACAGAGCGTTTTCGCGGATCGATGACGGCGCTCGTCACCCCGTTCAAGGACGGCAAGCTCGACGAGGCGGCGTTCCGCGCGCTGGTCAACTGGCAGATCGAGAACGGCACCAAGGCGCTGGTTCCCGTCGGCACCACGGGCGAGAGCCCGACGCTGAGCCACAAGGAGCATGGCCATGTCGTCGAGTGGTGCGTTCAGGAGGCGAAGGGCCGCGTGCCCGTGATCGCCGGCGCAGGCTCGAACAATACGACCGAGGCGATCGAACTTGCGGTCCATGCCGAGAAGGCCGGCGCGGACGCGGTGCTCGTGGTCACGCCCTACTACAACAAGCCGACGCAGGAAGGCCTCTATCGCCACTTCAAGGCGATCAATGACGCCATCGGCATTCCGATCTTCATCTACAACATTCCGCCGCGTTCGGTGATCGACATGTCGGTCGAGACCATGACGCGCCTCTTCGAACTGAAGAACATCGTCGGCGTGAAGGATGCGACGGCGAATGTCGGGCGCGTCTCGCAGCAGCGTCACGCGATGGGCGCTGAATTCATCCAGCTCTCGGGCGAGGACATGACGGCGCTCGCCTTCAACGCCGCCGGCGGACATGGCTGCATCTCGGTCGTGGCCAATGTCGCGCCGCGCCTGTGCTCGGACATGCAGGAGGCGTCGCTGCGCGGCGATTACGTCGGCGCGCTGAAGATTCAGGATCGTCTCGTCCCGCTGCATGACGCGATCTTCAAGGAGCCTGGCCTCGCCGGCGCCAAGCGTGGCCTCTCGATCCTCGGCCGCATGTCGGAAGAGATCCGTCTGCCCCTGATCCCGGTGACGCCGCCGACCGGCGCGGCCATCCGGCAGGCCATGGTGCATGCCGGTCTGATTAATTCATAACGAATGGCTGAAAAGAAACCGACGCAGCGCGTTGCGGCCGATAATCGCAAGGCGCGTTACAATTACGAGATTCTCGAGACCTTCGAAGCGGGCCTCGAACTGACGGGCACCGAGGTGAAGTCGCTGCGCGGCGGCAAGGCGACGATTGCGGAAAGCTACGCCGGCCCGCAGGGAACTGACATCTTTCTCATCAACGCGAATATCCCGGAATATCTCGAAGCGAACCGCTGGAACCATTCGCCGCGCCGGCCGCGGCGTCTGCTGCTGCATCGCCGGCAGATCAACAAATTGCTTTCGGCGGTCGAGCGCGAGGGTCTTACGCTCATCCCGCTTAAGATTTATTTCAACGACAAGGGCAGGGCGAAGCTCGACCTCGCGCTGGCGCGCGGCAAGAAGCTGCATGACAAGCGCGACAGCGAGAAAAAACGCGACTGGCAGCGCGACAAGGCGCGGCTGATGCGCGGAGACAAGGGGTAGGGCGATGTCCAATCAACCCGGCCTTCTCGACGTGGACTGGTCGAAAATTCCTGCGCCGGAGGATGACGGCGCCGCCGATCATCTCGCTGGCATGCGCATCCCCGATCTCGATTTGCCGGCGACTGACGGTTCGCTTGTCTCGCTTGGCGCGCTTGCGGGCCGCACCGTGCTCTACGCCTATCCCCGCACCGGCCAGCCCGGACAGATCGCGCTCGTCGACGATTGGGACATGATCCCCGGCGCGCGCGGCTGCACGCCGCAATCCTGCGCCTTCCGCGATCACGCCGCCGACATCAGGGCGCTCGGCGTCGCCAATCTGTTCGGCCTGTCGACGCAGGACACGCCCTATCAGAAGGAAGCGGCGGAGCGACTGCATCTGCCGTTCCCGCTGCTATCGGATGAAAAGCTCGAACTGACGAAGGCGCTGAACCTGCCAACGATGGACGTCGCCGGCGTAACGCTGATCAAGCGGCTCGCGCTCGTCATCGACGACGGCGTGATCGAGAAGGTGTTCTATCCCGTCTTTCCGCCCGACCGGAACGCGATCGATGTGGTGGAATGGCTCGGCGCCAATGCGAGCGGCGACGTCGACTGAGCGAAGCAGCGTCGCTGCTTAGCCGCAGGCCCAGTCGAACTTCATGGTCTGAAAATCGAGCTGCGCGTTGCCGCCGCCGAAATTGAAACCGCCGAACGCTTCATCGAATTCGATGTAGTAGGGGCTGAAGCCTGCGGGGATGGCCTGGATCGGTCGCATCGTCCCGCCGATATGCTGGGCCGCGTGCCCCTTCGCCCATTCGTGCTCGCGCCAGTTCTCGACCTTGACGACGCCGTCCTTCCAGTAGTGCGGCGCCTGATAGCCGCTTGCGGGCGCCCCCAGCCCATAGTCTTCCTGCGGCGCCTTGCCGGCGTTCGGGTCCTCGGCGCGCGGCGACCAGCTGATAGCGCGATTGAAAGCGGGATTCTCGTCGGGAATCTGGCCGAAAATCTTGTAGAGGCCGAATTCCGCCAACGGTCTGTCGCCCGGGAAGTGCTGGCTGTCCCAATAGTCGCGCGCCGTTCCAACTTCGAGCCAGCGCGGCCTTGGCGCGCCGTGGAAATGCGCGGGGTAATTGTGGCGCGGCGGCGGGCAGAAAGGGCCTTCGAATTCCGCCTGTGTGAGAAGGATCGCAGCGTAGCCGCAATCGAGAATGTCATTCATCCGGGCCAGTCGATGGTGCGACGAACGCTCGACCTGCCAAAGCCGGCGCAGAAGCGGATCGGACGGCGCTTGCTCGCTCCGCAGCGCGTCCGCAACCGGTTCGCTGATTTCGGCTCCGCCGTCATGATGCTCCAGCGAGACGCCGAAGAAGCTCACGGCGACAATCGCCTGCCCATGGCAGCGATAATCCTCCGGCAGCAGCAGGGTGAAGCTGTGCCTGAGCGGAAATCCGTTGTGGAGATCGAGCGGCCATTCATCGGGATCGATGCCGGGCGGCAATCCGAAGCACCAGCCCTGGCCGCGCGGGCCAGTCTCCGCGATCGAGGCCGCGAGCATTTCGAAGTCGTAGGCTTTGGTGGGAAGCATTGCGTCTTCCGAAAGCGGTTGTGGCGCAGGGATAACGAATGTGACGGGCTACGCCGGCCGCAGTGTGCGGGAGAGCACAGCCCGTCGCGCCGATCGCCGATCACGATCCTGATGCGGCGGGCCTCGGCGAGTTGTTCGCTGACAGCGCCGCCAGGCCGGACGCTTGGAGAGCGAAGCTATGCCGTGGCGGTTCGGATTGGCGATCGCGGGCTTGCTCATCATCGCCGCGACGGCGTCCGCTGCGTTCGCGGCGGATAGGCCAGCGTGCGATCTCGACGCGCTGCGGCGCTATCCCGTGACGGACGCGCTGAAAAATCGCGCCGTTCCGCTTGGCATGCCCGACATTTTTTTCGCGGCTCCGGATGAAGCCTTCGATTTCCGCTCCGACTATCAGCTCGACGAAAAGGGCGCGGCGAAACTGCGGGCGGCGCTGGCGAGAGGGCTTGCGACGTTTCCGCCGGCGGGGCGGTCTGTCCTCATGCTGGCTGCGATCGCCGGCTGGACCGGTTTTCCCGACGGTCTTCTCGGCTTCTTCGTCTCGCGTAACAGCGTCCTTCTGAATGAGGCGCTTCAAACGCTCGACGCCGCCGGCTATGAATTCCACGCCACGCTTCTTCGCGAGGGAAGCGCGACTTTCGGCCCCGACTACGGAACGCAACGCGAGCGTTACGATCGCTGGAGCGATGGTCATGGACATATCCGCGACCATTCGCTGGATTTCGCGCTGCGGCGGCTTTCGACGCGCTTCCGGGCGCTGCCGTCGCTGCTTGATGCGGCCGCGGAGGAAATCGCGCGCTCGCGCGAGTTGACTGCGATCTACGAACCCCTGCGCGCCGAAGCGCCGGATGACAGAAAGCTCGCCTTTCTCGCGGGCGGTCTCTGGAAATGCCTCAATCACTATGACGAACCCGACAAGGTCGCTGCGCGGCTTGCGAGCCTGCCCGCGCCTTACGGGCGGATCATTGTCGTCTTTATCTTCAACGCCGAGATGCTGAACGGCGCCGTCGAGCAGTTCTTCTTCAATTCCTCCGGCGGGCTCGCGCCCGATGTCGCCGACGCGCTTGACGCGATGGGATTGAACAAACACGCCGACGCGGTGAGGCGCGGCGTCGCGATGTTTCCGAAGCCCTATCCCCGCGCGCTGAAGGAGCGGCGAGACTTCATGCTAGGGCAGGGACGCGCTTTCAGCGATGCGCTGAACAAACTGACCGACGCCGTCGATGACGGCGCCATTCCCGGCGCGATGGTAAAGACCGCGCGCGACGCCGGCGTCCTGCCGAATTGAAAAAGCCCGGCTAGATCACGCCGCACTTTGATTGAATCAATCAAAGTGCGGCGTGATCGATTCCAAATTTTAGAGCATGGCTCTCGCAGCGCGAACGCTCGCGTTCGTCGCGGAAAAACCGGTTTCCACTTTTTCGCGCCATGCTCTAGGCCGGGCTTTTTGTCGAGAATGTCTTTGCTCGTCAGGCCGTCGCCTTCTTGAAATTTGCCGAGGCCTTGTCCCAGTTCACCACGTTCCACCACGCCTTCACATAATCGGCGCGGCGCGACTGGTGCTTGAGATAGTAGGCGTGCTCCCAGACATCGATGCCGATCACGGCGCCTTTCGCCTGCATCTCCATATGCGGCGTGTCCTGATAGGGCGTGTTGAAGACCGCGAGCTTCTTGTCCTTGTCGACTGCGAGCCAAGCCCAGCCCGAGCCGAAGCGCCCGAGCGCGGCGGCCGCCAGCCGCTCCTGGAATTTGGCGAGATCGCCGAAGGCGCCGTCGATCGCCGCCTCGAGATCGCCTGTCGGCTCCTTAGGCCCGCCAGGCGTCATCAGCTCCCAGAAGTAGGTGTGATTCCAGTGGCCGCCGAGATTGTTGCGCACGACGCCGCGAATCGCCTCCGGCACGGAAGAGAGATTGGCGAGCGTCTGCTCCATCGGAGCCTTGGCGACGTCGCCGAGCTGGCCCGCAATGTTGTTGAGATTCGCGACATAGGCCGCGTGATGATTCGTGTGATGGATGCGCATGGTCGCCGTGTCGATATGCGGCTCCAGCGCTTCATAGGCGTAGCCCAGCGGCGGCAGCTTGAATGGCGGCTCGGTCTGGGCGCGCACAGTCTGCGCGAACACCGTTCCGGCGCCGGCTGCGCCCAACGCCCTGATGATCTGCCGTCGATCCATACTCTTTCTCCCGGAACGGCTCCGCCGGAGGGCGGAGTTCCCTTAGGGTCTGTACTCGCTCTCGGAGCGCTCAGCGTTCGCTCAAGGGCCGTCGAGGGCAAGGAGACGGCGCGAAGATGGTGTTGTCCACCATCGAGCGACGTGTCCGCCGCCATCGGCGGCCCTTCAGCGAACCCAAAGGGCGCGGCGAAAAGCGCTCATGTCAAGGCTTCGCGTCCTCGACCGTGGGATAACCACGGCCTTCGTCCGCGAAACCCGCCCTGAACGCTTTTCGACTCGCGCGCTGAGCACTCCGAGAGTGAGTACAGACCCTAGGTTATACACCGGGAAAGGCGTCGTGGATGCGGCGCAGATGGCCCAAGGCGACTGCCGCCCCGGGCTGTCGCTCAGGAATCGTTCGATCCGCCCGACGAACCAGGCGTCACGGCATTGCGCCCGCCGACCGACAGGCGCTCCGAGCGCTCGAAGCGCTGGAATCTGACCGGGCGTTCGCCCCGCTGCTCTTCGCCATTCTCGCCCTGGATGAAGCGGGGGAGGCGCTCGCCGCGCTCGGCCCGCTCCTGCGGGTCGCGACCGATACGCTCGATCAGGCGGGCGATGTCGATGAATTCGTCGGCCTGACGACGCAGATCGTCGGAGACCATCGGCGGCTGCGTCGTGATCGTCGAAACGACCGACACCCGCACGCCCTTGCGCTGCACCGCTTCGACCAAAGGCGTGAAATCGCCGTCGCCGGAGAAGAGCACCATGTTGGTCATGAAGGGAGCGAGCTCGAGCGCGTCGACCGCGATCTCGATATCCATATTGCCCTTGACCTTGCGTCGCCCCATCGAATCGACGAATTCCTTCGCCGGCTTCGTCACGACCCGATAGCCGTTATAGTCGAGCCAATCGACGAGCGGACGGATGGACGAATACTCCTGATCCTCGATCAGGGCGGTGTAGTAATAGGCGCGGATCAAAGTTCCTCGCGACCGGAACTCGTTCAGCAGTCTCTTGTAGTCGATATCGAAGCCGAGGGTCTTCGTGGTCGCGTAAAGATTTGCGCCGTCAATGAAAAGTGCGATTCGGTCTGACTGGTTCATGATATCCGTTGCTGATCCGACGACGACACCCGGACCTGCACACGCCAAAGTCGCCCTTGGAGCGTCTTCTGTCCGCAGCCGTCCGCCCCCCGGCGCTGTCAACAAGCCTCGTTGAACGCCCGCGCACAGACGAAGTCAAGACGAAACGCGTTTCCCTGTTGTAAATGGCCTTGCCACCGCCTTAAATCTTGTTCTAACAAGGGCTTTCGCCTTTCCTTGCGCCGGGCGCCGATCGGGTGTATGCGGCCGCAGCTCCCTTCATGATCCCGGATACCAGAGTCGAGGTCGCCTGATGGCCCGCGTCACCGTTGAAGATTGCGTCGACAAGGTCGACAACCGTTTCGAGCTCGTGCTGCTCGCGAGCCATCGCGCCCGGATGATCTCGCAGGGCGCCTCGATCACGGTTCCGCGCGACAACGACAAGAATCCGGTCGTCGCGCTGCGCGAGATCGCGGACGAGACGGTCACTCCCGACGATCTCAAGGAAGAACTGATCCACTCGCTGCAGAAGTATGTCGAGGTCGACGAGCCCGAGGCGGAAGCCGTGCCGCTGATCGGCGCCGCGCCGGCCGCGGCGGCCGTTGTCTCGTCTGGCGATGATTCGGAGGTCCAGTTCGACCGCATGACCGAGGAAGACCTGCTGCGTGGCCTCGAAGGCCTCGTGCCGCCGTCTGACACCGATACGGACGAAGAATAAGTCTCCACGACGCTCTCGCGTCCTGGGAAAGCCGGCCTTCGGGTCGGCTTTTGCATTTCGGAAAGGCTGAAATCCCAGCTTCGCTTGGCGCCGCGCGTTTGACCGACAATATTAGCTGCGATGAACGCGGTCGCAGCCATTTCCGATCGGCGCCCCATGATGCGCCAGTACGAACTCGTCGAACGGGTGAAAAGCTATAACCCGGACGCCGACGAGGAGCTGCTCAATCGCGCCTATGTCTATGCGATGAAGGCTCATGGCGCGCAGAAGCGCGCCTCCGGCGATCCCTATTTCGCCCATCCGCTCGAAGTCGCGGCGATCCTCACCGACCTCAAGCTCGACGACGCGACCATCGTCGCCGCTGTGCTGCACGACACGATCGAGGACACGGCCGCGACCCGCGAGGAGATCGAGAAGCTTTTCGGCCACAAGATCGCGGCGCTCGTCGAGGGACTGACCAAGATCAAGAAGCTCGACTTCGTCTCGACCAAGGCGAAGCAGGGCGAGAATTTCCGCAAGCTCCTGCTCGCGGTGGCGCAGGACGTGCGCGTGCTGCTGGTCAAGCTCGCCGACCGCCTGCACAACATGCGCACGCTGCACTATGTGCCGGAGGAGAAGCGCAAGCGCATCGCCGAGGAAACGCTCGACATCTACGCGCCGCTTGCGGGCCGCATGGGCATGCAGGGCATGCGCGACGAGCTTGAAGATCTTTCCTTCAAGCATCTTCTGCCCGACGCCTACGCCATGATCAGCAAGCGCCTGGCGGAGCTGACGGAGCGCAGCGGCAAGGCGATCCAGACGATTGAGAGAGACCTTCTGCGTCAGCTCAGGGCGCGCGGCCTGCAATGCGACGTCAAGGGCCGGCGCAAGCATGGCTATTCGATCTGGCGCAAGATGGAGCGCAAGAACATCTCGTTCGAGCAGCTCTCCGACATCTTCGGATTCCGCGTGCTCGTGGACAAGATCGAGGATTGCTATCTCGCGCTCGGCGTCGTTCATACGACTTGGCCGATGGTGCCGGGACGTTTCAAGGACTACATCTCGACGCCGAAGCAGAACGACTATCGTTCGCTGCACACCACGGTTATCGGTCCGGGATCGCAGCGCGTCGAACTGCAGATCCGCACGCAAACGATGCACAAGCTGGCGGAATACGGCATCGCCGCGCACGCGCTCTACAAGGAAGGATTCGACACCCTCGTTGGCGGCGCGCTCGAACAGGAAAGCCTCGCCTATCAGTGGCTGAAGCGCACGGTCGCGCTGCTGACCGAAGAGGACAATCCCGACGAATTCCTCGAGCACACCAAGCTCGAACTGTTCCACGACCAGGTGTTCTGCTTCACGCCGAAGGGCCGGTTGATCGCGTTGCCGCGCGGCGCGACGCCGATCGATTTCGCCTATGCTGTGCATACCGGCATCGGCAATTCGGCGGTCGGTTGCAAGGTCAATGGCCGCACGGCGCCGCTGATCTCGGAACTCGCCAATGGCGACGAGGTCGAGATCATCAGCGCGCCCGGCCAGACGCCGCCGGCGGCGTGGGAATCGCTCGTCGTCACCGGCAAGGCGCGGGCCGCCATCCGCCGCGCCACCCGCGCGGCGACGCGCCGGCAATATGCCGGCCTCGGCCGCCAGATCGTCGAGCGCGCCTTCGCCCGCGCCGAGAAGACCTATGCGGACGACAAGGTGAAGGCCGTGCTGCCGCGCCTCGCGCGCGCTTCGCTCGACGATCTCTTCGCTTCGGTTGGGCGCGGCGAGATGGCGTCGAGCGACGTGCTGAAGGCTGTCTATCCCGGCGCGACGATCGACCCGAAGGCGCCGGCGCCGACCGCGCCGCAGGATCCGGACTGGGTCGGGCTGAAGAAGGACAAGAACGTCAAGGTGAAGGCGCAGAAGCGCAAGCCGGACGACGGCGCGGCGATCCCGATCACCGGGCTCGATCACGATCTGCCGGTGCGCTTCGCGCCTGATGGAGGTGCAGTGCCGGGCGACCGCATCGTCGGCATCCTGACGCCCGGCGAGGGCATCACGATCTACCCCATTCAGTCGCCGGCGCTCGCCGCGTTCGACAATGAGCCGGATCGCTGGGTCGACGTGCGCTGGGACGAGGAGGCGGCGCGCAACCGGCGTTTTCCCGCGCGCATCGCCCTGCGCAGCGTGAACGAGCCCGGCACGCTCGCCCAAATCACCTCGATCATCGCCGAGCATGACGGCAATATCGACAATATCGAGATGCGGCGGCCGGCGCCCGACTTCACCGAACTCGCGATCGACCTTGCGGTCTGGGACCTGAAGCATCTCAACGCGATCATTTCACAATTGCGCGCCCGGCCGGTGATCAACCGGGCGGAGCGGGTGAACGGGTGAGGTTTCACGCCGTCCGGCGCCGCAAATTGATCGAAGCCGGCAATCAAATGCTCAGGCCGGCTGCGCGGAAGGTCGGAAGGCGCTTGCATCCGGGCGGGTCAGGCGCATAGAGGCTGACCCTCGGACAGGTTTGGAAACAAAGCGGATGACATCGGCCGGTTTGGCGAGGGGGGCGTTGACGGCGGGAATGGCGGCGCTGTTCGCCATTTGGCTGCCCGCGGCGGCGCAGGCCCAGACCCCGCCCGCGGCAGCGCCCGTGGCGCAGCAGATGGCGCTCGACACGCTGAAGAAGCGCCCCTGGCTCGGATCGCTCAGGAGCGTGCTCGCCGAGACCAATGCGCAGGCGAAGTCGAAGCTCGACGCCGCGTTCGAAGACCTCTGGAGCGAGCAGCAGACGCTCGCCGAGGCCGAGAAGCGTATCGACGCCGGCCTGCGCGAGGGCAGGCCGCCGGCGATCGGCGCCGTCAATGATGCGCTCGATCTCAGCGCGACGGCGATCGCGACGCGGGCCGGCTGTTTCGCGGCCTTCGTCCAGCGGCCGGAGTTCAGGCAACAGGCTGCGGCGCTGGCGGCGCTGAAAGTCGACGGCAAGACGCCGGAGCCGTTCCGCTCCGCCATCAGGGATTACGCGGTCGCGCCCTGCGACGCGCCGCAGACGGCGAAGGATTTCGATCCGCGCCGCGCCTGGGAGGCGGGACGCAAGCTATTCAACACGGCGGCGGGCGGCGGCGGCATGCGCACGCTGGCGCGCTTCCTCGATGACCGCAATCTCCTGAAGACGCCGACCGCGGCCGATCAGGCGGCGGCCGCGAAAGCCGCCGTCGAAGCGAATTTCCAGCATTTCGACGGTCTCTATGACGGCCATACGGAGCTGGTGAAAAGCTATCGCGCGCTGTTCGCCGATTATTGCCCGACCGATCCGCGCTTCTGCGGACTGCGCGACATGCTCTCCGCCTGGGGCGACGCCGACGGCTATTGCGGCGAGGTGACGAAATTCATCGCCGCCTATTATGGCGACGGCAAACGCGAATATCTCATCGGCGCCGAAAACGCTGGCCTCAATCGCGCGTGGGAAGCCTATCATCTCAAATTCGCGCCTGCCTGCCTGCGGTCCTCGGGACGCGTCGATCTCGTGCCGGTCGCGGTTCGCCGTCTTGAGGTGATGGAGCCTTTGTTCACGGCCAATCCCAAGACGCTTGGCGAAAATGGCGTCGCCAAGTTGCGCGATGAGCTGCAGGCGGTCGCGACCGACAAGCGCACGGCGGAAGAACTGGCGGGGCGCGTAAAGGCCTATCGCGCCGCGAGCGGCATCGATCAGCAGGTCGCGTCCGTCGCGCCGAATTCGCAAACCGTCGCGCCAGTCGAGGCGGCTCTGCCGCCGACGCCGACGGATGATGAGCTCAAGGCTCCCGGCACCGAAAGCGGCGAGCGCGATCTAAAGCTCGACCGCACGCAGATTGTCGACGTGCAGGAGCGTCTGGCCTCGATCGGCGGTTCGGTCGTCGTCAGCGGCTGGATGAATCAGGCGACGCGCGCCGCGATCAAATCCTGGCAGGGCGCGGTGGGACTCGAGCCCTCCGGCTTCTTCACGCGGCCGCAGCTCGATCTGCTCAAGATCAGAACCCAGGATCGCTGGCTGCAATGGCGGGCGACGCGCAACACCGCGGCGGTCGAGCCGCCCGCCGCTGCGCCGCGCGAACCGCGCCGGCGTCAGGCGCGCCGGCCGGCGGGCGGTCAACGACGCTACAGCGATGATGGTCTGCCGCCCGGTTATGTCCTGCCCCGCGGCGGCGCGACGCGGGCGCGCGGCGCCTATCCGCCGAGCGACATTCCAGGCGCCATCCCCGCTTATCGCGTCTGGAACTGATCGTTTGCGCAGCCGCGTCGGCTGTGACAGACGGGCGCGATCAAACGATCGCCGGACAAGGATCGCTGCTTCATGACAGAAGACGACGTGCTCGCCGAATTCCGCGACGCGGGGGCCTTGCTCGAAGGCCATTTCATCCTGTCGTCCGGCCTGCGCAGCCCGGTCTTCCTGCAGAAGATGTTCATTTTCATGGATCCGCCGCGGACGGAGAAGCTCTGCCGCGCGCTGGCGGAGAAGGCGCGCGCGGCTTTCGGACAGATCGACATTGTCGTGTCGCCCGCCGTCGGCGGCATCGTGCCGGGCTACGAGACGGCGCGTCAGCTCGGCGCGAAAGCGATCTTCGTCGAGCGCGAGAATGGCGAGTTCGTGCTGCGCCGCGGCTTCCAGATCCCCGAAGGCGCGCGCGTGCTGATGGTCGAGGACATCATCACGACGGGCCTGTCGTCGCGCGAATGCATCGCGGCGATCCGAACCCATCCCGGCAATCTTGTCGGCGCCGCCTGCCTGATCGACCGCTCGGGCGGCAAAGCCGACATCGGCGCGCCGCTGGTGTCGCTCGTCACCCTCGACATTCCCAATTATTCGCCGGACGCGCTGCCGCCGGAGATGGCGGCGATCCCGGCGGTGAAGCCCGGCAGCCGCGGGCTCAGCGCCGCCAAGACGGCGTAGCGCGTTGATTATCGGGATCGGTTCCGATCTCTGCGACATCAGCCGCATCGAGCAATCGATCGCGCGGTTTGGCGACCGCTTCATCAATCGCCTGTTCACGCCGGGAGAGCAGGCGCGCTCCGACCGGCGGCCGGGCATCCGCGCCGCATCCTATGCCAGGCGATTCGCCGCCAAGGAAGCCTGCTCGAAGGCGCTGGGCACCGGCTTCCGCAGGGGCGTCTTCTGGCGCGATCTCGAAGTCGTGAACCTGCCCGGCGGCAAGCCGACCATGCGGCTCCATGGCGGGGCGGCGGCGCGGCTCGCCGCGATCCTGCCCGCTGGTTTCGAGCCGTTCGTGCATGTCAGCCTGACGGATGAGCCGCCCATGGCGATGGCGTTCGTGATCATCGAGGCGCTCCCCGCCGGCGGCGCGCCAGCCATGCATCCTTGAGCTTGCGGCCGCCTTCGTTGCGCCACAGGGACCAACCCTCTATATCGCGCGCGACTGTGCGCTGAGTTCAAAGGATCAGACGACATCCATCGATCCCTGCGATGGATGTCGCCTGGTCCGGGCGGCGAAGCCCCGGAGACATCATGGCGGATCAATTGGAACGACGGGCGACCCGCTCCTCGGAAGGCGGCATTGGCGAAACGATCAGCGTCATCCTGCAGGCGCTGCTGATCGCGCTGGTCATTCGCACCTTCCTCTTCCAGCCCTTCAACATTCCCTCGGGATCGCTGATCCCGACCTTGCTGGTCGGCGACTATCTCTTCGTTTCGAAATACACCTACGGCTACTCCAAGCACTCCTTCCCGTTCTCGCCGCCGATCTTCTCCGGCCGCATCATGGGCTCGGAGCCGAAGCGCGGCGACATCGCCGTGTTCAAGCTGCCGTCCGACAATGAGACCGACTACATCAAGCGCGTCATCGGCCTGCCCGGCGACCGCATCCAGATGCTCGACGG
The DNA here is from genome assembly GCF_022059845.1 of Terrirubrum flagellatum. Classification (GTDB taxonomy): domain Bacteria; phylum Pseudomonadota; class Alphaproteobacteria; order Rhizobiales; family Beijerinckiaceae; genus Terrirubrum; species Terrirubrum flagellatum. Next base: position 1,513,350 of record NZ_CP091851.1, read on the forward strand.
CGTGCTGCACATTAACGGCAAGGCGGTGAAGAAAGAGCGCGTCGCGGACTATCTCGTCAATGACGGCTTCGCGCGCCCGCAGCCGGTGCCGGCCTACAAGGAAACGCTGCCGGAGGGCGTGAGCTACACCGTCATCGAAGCGCAGGGCGATTCCAGCATCTTCGACAACACGAAGGTGTTCGTCGTGCCGCCCGGCCATTTCTTCATGATGGGCGACAACCGCGACAACTCGCTCGACTCGCGCGACCAGTCGCCGAGCGGCGTCGGCTTCGTGCCGTTCGAGAATTTCGTCGGGCGCGGCGAGATCATCTTCTTCTCGTTCGATTACGGCAAGGTGCTGCGCTACGACTCCGCCAACCGGCCTATTTTCGAATATTCGGCCTGGCAGGTCTGGACCTGGCCCACGCAGCTCAGATTGGGCCGCTTCTTCAATCTGGTGAAATGACCAGAGCGAAGCCGGATCTCGCCGATCTTGAAGCCCGCGTCGGGCACGCCTTCACCGACCGCGAACTCCTGACGCGCGCGCTGACTCACATCAGCGCCGCGCCTGCGAGCCGTCTGAAGCGGGACAGCTATCAGAGGCTCGAATTTCTCGGCGATCGCGTTCTCGGGTTGATCGTCGCCGACATGCTGATGGCTGCATTTCCTGATGCGCCCGAGGGCGAGTTGTCGCGCCGGCTCGCCGAACTCGTGCGGCGCGAAAGCTGCACCGACGTCGCGACGCAATGGGGCGTCGGCGCCTATCTCCGGATCGGCGGCGGCGAAGCGGCGGCGGGCGTGCGCCGGAACGCTGCGATCCTCGCCGACGTCTGCGAATCCATCGTCGGAGCCGCTTATCTCGACGCCGGGCTGCCGGCGGCGCGCGAAGTGGTCGAGCGGGCTTTCGGGCCGCGTCTGCATGCGCCGCGCCGGCCGCTGCGCGATGCGAAAACGCAACTGCAGGAATGGGCGCAGGCGCGCGGCAAGCCGGCGCCGACCTATCGCACTGTCGAGCGCAGCGGTCCCGATCACGCGCCGCGCTTCGTCATCGAGGTTGATGTCGAAGCTGTCGAGCGCGCGCGGGGCGAGGGCGCCTCGAAGCGCGACGCCGAGCAGGCGGCGGCGCGGGCCATGATGCAACGGGAAGGCATCGTTACGGAGCAAGTCGATGCCTGAGACAGAGACCAACACGCGCTGCGGCTTCGTCGCGCTCATCGGCGCGCCAAACGCGGGCAAGTCGACGCTGCTCAACATGCTCGTGGGATCGAAGGTGTCGATCGTCTCGCGCAAGGTGCAGACGACGCGCAGCCTGGTGCGCGGCATCGCCTTGCATGGGCCGTCGCAGATCATCTTCGTCGATACGCCCGGCATCTTCGCGCCGAAGCGCAGGCTCGATCGCGCCATGGTGGCGGGCGCCTGGAGCGGCGCGGCGGACGCCGATCTCGTCGGGCTTCTCGTTGATGCGAAGAGGGGCGTCGATGAAGAGGTCGAGGCGATCCTGAAGAAGCTTCCCGATGTGCGGCAGCCGAAAATTCTTGTTCTCAACAAGATCGACCTCATCCCGCGCGAGACGCTGCTGGCGCTTGCCGCCGATCTCAACAAGCGCCTGCCGTTCGAAGCGACCTTCATGATCTCGGCGATGAAGGGCGACGGCGTGCAAGCGCTGACATCATGGCTCGCGGAAAAGATGACGCCGGGACCGTGGCTCTATCCCGAAGACCAGATTTCGGACGCGCCGCTGCGCGTGCTCGCCGCGGAGATCACGCGCGAGAAACTGTTCGACCGGCTGCATGAGGAACTGCCCTATCAATCCATGGTCGAGACGGATTCCTGGCAGCAGCGGCCCGACGGATCGGCGCGCGTCGAGCAGACGATTTTCGTTGAGCGCGAAAGCCAGAGGAAGATCGTGCTGGGCAAGGGCGGCCAGACGATCAAGGCAATCGGCGCCGCCGCGCGCCGCGAGATTTCCGAGATCGCGGAAGCGCCCGTGCATCTCTTCCTGTTCGTGAAGGTGCGCGAGAACTGGTCTGATGATCCCGAGCGCTATCGCAACATGGGTCTGGAATTCGAATCCTGAATCGTTGGGGCTTCCGATGTCGATCAATCTGCCTTCGATCAAGGTGAGGCGCACGACGCTTTACCGCATGCTCACCGGCCCTGATGACGCGTCATTCTGCCATCGCGTCAGCGACGCCTTGAGCAAGGGATGGGTGCTCTATGGCTCGCCGACGCTGACCTTCGATCCCGTGCAGGGACGCGTGATCTGCGGCCAGTCGATCACCAAGGAGATCGAGGGCGAATACAGATCCGACATGAAGCTGTCGGACGCGTGACTGTTTCGGCTATTTCCAAGGATGTCATTCCGGGGCGTCGCGAAGCGACGAGCCCGGAACCCAGGAAATGGCTCCGTTTGTTCGATCTCTGGATTCCGGGCTCGCGCCGGCGACGAAGCTTTGCCTCGCGCCGGAATGACGTGGTGAAATAGATTGGAATGGACTGACGACGCTGTTGTGATCGGCGTTCGCCGTCACGGCGAAAGCGCGGTCATCCTCGAAGCGATGACGCCGACGCGCGGACGGCATGCCGGACTCGTGCGTGGCGGCCGGTCGCAAAAACTCCAGCCTGTTCTGCAGCCCGGCAACAGCGTGCGCCTCGTCTGGCGCGCACGGCTCGAAGAGCATCTCGGCAATTATTCCGTCGAAGGCCTGTCGCTGCGCGCCGGCCATCTCATCGACAACGCCGCCGCGCTCGCGGCGCTCGTGCATCTCGGCGGGTTGCTCAAACTTCTGCCCGAGCGCGACCCGCATCCCAATCTCTATGAGGCGCTGCTCGCGATCGTGCAGCATCTCGATGATCTTCCGCTCGCGGCATCGCTCGTGGCGCGCTTCGAACTGATGCTGCTGGCGGAACTCGGCTTCGGCCTCGATCTCACGGAATGCGCAGCGAGCGGCGCGCGGGAAGACCTCATCTATGTCTCGCCGAAATCGGGCCGCGCCGTGTCGCGCGACGCGGGCAAGCCCTATGGCGATCGGCTGCTGCCGCTGCCTCGGTTTCTCATGGCTGACGCGTCAGCACAGGCTCCGCCCGCCGGCGATCTCGTTGCAGCGTTCCGGCTGACGCAGCATTTTCTCACCCGTCTCGTCTTCGAGCCGCGCGGCCTTCACGCGCCGGAAGCGCGCGAGCGATTTGTCGGCGCCGTTTCGCGTTTGTAGTCATTCCAGCTTAGGGTCCGTCGGGATCGCTGGAAGAGCGCAATGCTCCTCCTTGTCCTCGGACTGATCCTGTTCATCGGCGTTCACACGCTGACCATGATGCGCGAACAGCGCGCCGCACTGATCGCTGGAGTGGGCGAAGGCCCGTTCAAGGGTCTCTACGCGCTCGCATCCTTCGCCGGCCTCATTCTCATCGTCTGGGGCTACGTCTCCTATCGCGCTGGCGGCTACATCCCGGTCTGGGAGCCGCCGCGCTGGACGCGTCATCTGGCATGGACGCTGATGCTGCCGGTGTTTCCGTTGCTCGTGGCCGCCTATATTCCCGGCCGCATCAAGCAGGCGGCGAAGCACCCCATGCTGCTCGCGGTGAAGATCTGGGCGACGGCGCATCTCATCGCCAATGGCGATCTCGGATCGATCCTGCTGTTCGGGTCGGTGCTCGCCTGGGCCGTCGCCTGCCGGATCAGCGTGAAGCGCCGGGCGGAGCAATCGGCCATCACAATGGCCCAGCCCGCTGACGCAACGGCTGCGACCCGTAACGATCTGATCGCTCTCGTCGTCGGGCTCGCGATCTATGCGCTGATCCTCGTCTGGCTGCATCCGATCCTGTTTGGCGTGTCCGCGCTGGGGTGAGGCGGCTGGTGGCCTCCGCTCCGGCCCCATGCTAGAGGCCGGCCGACTTTCAAGGGCATTCGCCCCGGTTTGGCGGGGCAGGAACTGAAATGAGCGATATTTTCCGCGAGATCGACGAGGACCTGCGCCGCGAGCGCATGGGCCTGATGTGGAAGAAATATGGCGGCCTGATCGTCGGGGCGGCCTTCCTGCTTGTGCTCGCCACCGCCGGATGGCGCGGCTGGCAATATTGGCAGGGCAAGCAGGCTCAGGAGGCGGGCGGCCGCTTCGAGAAAGCGCTGGAGCTTTCGCGCGACGGCAAGGATTCCGAGGCCGAGAAGGCGTTCGTCACGATCTCGGCCGACGCGCCCGCCGGCTATCGCATCCTCGCCCGCCTGCGTGGCGCGGCCGAGCTGTCGAAGATCGATCCTGATTCAGGAATCGCGGCCTGGCGCGCGATCGCTGCTGATTCAGGAGTCGGCGCTGTGACGCAGGATCTCGCGCGCGTGCGCGTCGGCTATCTCCTGCTCGACAAGGCGGCCTACGCCGATCTCGCCAAGGAGATGGAGCCGATCGCTGTTCCCTCCAATCCCTGGCGCAACGAGGCGCGCGAAATCCTCGGCGCATCGGCGCTGAAGGCCAGCGATCTCGCCAACGCGGGCAAGTGGTTCGACCAGATCGTGTCCGATCGCGATGCGCCGCCCGGCATCCGTCAGCGCGCCGAAGCCTTCCTCGGCTTTGTCGCCGGCGGTCCCGCGCGGACGCAGTAGTTTTTCGGGATCATGCCCTGATGCGCAGGAAGCGGCAGGCGCCGGCGTCGTTCACGCTGGCGATCGTCGGGCGTCCGAACGTCGGCAAGTCGACTTTGTTCAACCGGCTGGTCGGCAAGAAGCTCGCGCTCGTCGACGATCAGCCCGGCGTGACGCGCGATCGGCGCGAGGGCGACGCCTCGCTCGCCGATCTCTCCTTCCGCGTCATCGACACCGCAGGCCTCGAAGAAGCGAAGAGCGGCACGCTCGAAGCGCGCATGCGCGCGCAGACGGAGGCCGCGATCCGCAATGCGCAGGCGCTGCTGTTCCTCATCGATGCGCGCGCCGGCGTGACGCCGAGCGACAAATCTTTCGCACAGCTCGTGCGCAAATCCGACAAGCCGGTGATCCTGCTCGCCAACAAGGCGGAGGGACGCGCCGGCCGCGACGCTCTTGGCGACGCTTACGAGCTTGGACTGGGCGAACCGATTCCATTCTCCGCCGAGCATGGCGAAGGACAAGCCGATCTCTATGACGCGCTGCGCGCCGCCTTCGTCGATCAGGAGCGCGAAGAGGATTCGGACGCAAGCGAAGATGAATCGGAAAACGCAGAAGAGAGCGGCCCGCACGCGCTGAAAATCGCGATCGTTGGTCGTCCGAATGCGGGCAAATCGACGCTGATCAACACGCTGATTGGCGAGGAGCGCCTACTCACCGGGCCGGAAGCCGGCATCACGCGCGATTCGATCTCGATCGACTGGAGCTGGCGCGACAAGCCGGTGCGTCTGTTCGACACCGCCGGGTTGCGGCGCAAGGCGCGCGTCGAAGGCAAGCTCGAGAAACTCTCCGTCGCTGATGCGCTGCGCGCGATCCGCTTCGCCGAGGTTGTGATTCTGCTGCTCGACGCGACCATCCCGTTCGAGAAGCAGGATCTGTCGATCGCCGATCTCGTCGAGCGCGAGGGCCGCGCGATGGTGATTGGCGTCAACAAATGGGACCTCGTCTCGCAGGACCATGGGCTTTTGAAGAAGTTGCGCGAGGACGCGGAGCGTCTTCTGCCGCAGATGCGCGGCGTCTCCGTCATTCCCGTGTCGGGACTTTCGTCGAAGGGGCTTGATCCCCTGATGGAGGCGGCGTTCGCCGCGAGCGACGTCTGGAGCAAGCGCATTCCGACCGCGCAGCTCAATCGCTGGCTGACCTCGGCGCTGTCGAGCCATCCGCCGCCGGCGGTGTCGGGCCGTCGCATCAAGATCCGCTACATGACGCAGGCGAAAGCGCGGCCGCCTTTGTTCGCGATCTTCGGCAATCAGCTCGACGCGCTGCCGACCTCTTACACGCGTTATCTCACGAACGGGCTGCGCGAGGCTTTCGATCTGCAGGGCGCGCCGATCCGTCTCTCGATGCGCACGAGCGATAATCCGTTTGATAAGTAGAATAGAGATCGCGCTCGCTCTCGCCTTTGCAAAGCCTTCGGCTTCGCTTCGGCGTAGCAAGTCGCTCGCGAGTCTTTCGCTGGACCCCGGACTTCATTCTGCTCGGCCTAGCCTCGCTTCATGAATCCGGGGACGGAGAGAGCTTCAATTTAAAACGGTGAAGCTGTTTCCGTCCCCGGAACGGTGAAGCGAAACGAAGTGAAGCGGAACCGTGTCCGGGGCCCAGCGAAAGAATCCGCGCCGCAGGCGCTCTTCCTCAACTCAGCTAAAACTCTTCACCGCATCAGTCGGAAAATCATAGAGCGCGCCGGTTTCGCTCCATGAGGGCAGGCAAAGCTCGATCACCTTCGGCGTCAAATCCTCCGGCGTCTTCAGAGTCATCGGGTCTTCGCCGGGCATCGCGGCGGCGCGCATGCGCGTGCGCAGCGGGCCGGGATTGACGAGCATCACCTTGATCTTCGTCGTCTCGCGCGTTTCGGCGGCGTAGACGCGCGTCATGGCTTCGAGCGCCGCCTTGGAGACGGAGTAGGGACCCCAATAGGCGCGCAGATTGCGCGCGGCGCCTGACGACATCATCACCACGCGGCCGGCATCCGACAGTTGCAACAGCGGATCGAGTGAGCGGATGAGACGCCAGTTGGCCGTCACATTGACCGCCATCACCTCGTCCCATTGCTTCGGATCGACATGCCCGAGCGGCGTCAGCGGTCCCAGCATGCCGGCGTTGCCGACGAGAATATCGAGCTTGCCCCAGCGCTCGTTGATCGCGGCGCCGAGACGGTCGATCGCGGCGTAATCTTTCACGTCGACGGGAACGAGCGTCGCGCTCGATCCCGCCTGCTTGATCTCATCGTCAAGCTCTTCGAGGCCGCCGACCGTGCGCGCCAGCGCGATCACATGCGCGCCTTTCCTCGCCAGTTCGAGCGCGACGGCGCGGCCGATGCCGCGCGAAGCGCCGGTGACGACGGCGATGCGGTCTTTCAGGTCTGACATGACAAACTCTCTGACGCGTGGTTGCGAGCGTCATGCCCGCTCGCGACGCGGCCGTCCATGCCTCCGTGGCGTCGCCGGAGGCGCAGCCGGATATCAGCTCGCCTCGGCGAGCAGCGAAAGCTGCTTCACGCTCTCGCCCATGATGTCGAGCACCGGAATGGGATAATCGCCGGTGAAATAATGATCGGTGTATTGCGGGAAGGCGTCGTTGCGGCCCTTCTCGCCGAGCGCCTGATAGAGCCCGTTGATGCTGATGAAGGCGAGCGAGTCGACGCCGAGATAGGTGGCCATCTCCTCGACGCTCATATTCGCCGCGATCAGCTTGTCGCGATCCGGCATGTCGATGCCGTAATAGTCGGGGTACTTGATCGGCGGGCTGGCGATGCGGAAATGCACCTCGCTCGCGCCCGCGTCGCGCATCATGCGCACGATCTTGCGCGATGTGGTGCCGCGCACGATGGAATCATCGACGAGCACGATGCGCTTGCCCTCGATCACCGCGCGGTTGGCGGAGTGCTTCATGCGCACGCCGAGCTCGCGCACGGACTGCGTCGGCTGGATGAAGGTGCGGCCGACATAGTGATTGCGGATGATGCCGAGTTCGTAGGGAATGTTCGCGGCCTGCGCGTAGCCGAGCGCGGCCGGCACGCCGGAATCGGGCACCGGAATCACAACATCCGCCGGCGCGGGGGATTCCTGGGCCAGGTTCGCGCCGATATTCTTGCGGATATTGTAGATGTTCTTGCCGGCGACGATGGAGTCGGGCCGCGCGAAATAGACATATTCGAAGATGCAGGGGCGGGCGGGCCGCACGCCGAATGGCTTGATCGACTCGATGCCGTCCTCGGAGATGACGACGATCTCGCCATTCTCGATGTCGCGGACATAGCGCGCGCCAATGAGATCAAGCGCGCAGGTTTCAGACGCCAGGATCGGCCGGCCGTCGAGATCGCCGAGCACCAGCGGGCGGATGCCAAGGGGGTCTCGCGCGCCGATCAGCTTCTTGTTGGTGAGCGCAACGAGCGCGTAGGCGCCCTCGATCTGCTGCAGCGCGTCGATGAAGCGGTCTACGAAGCGGTTGCGGCGGCTCTTCGCCACGAGATGAAGGATGACCTCGGTGTCCGACGTCGACTGGCAGATGGCGCCGTCGCGGATGATCTGTCGGCGCAGCGTCAGGCCGTTGGTGAGATTGCCATTGTGGGCGAGCGCGAAGCCGCCGCCGTCGAGCTCGGCGAACAGCGGTTGCACATTCCGCAGGATGGTCTCGCCTGTCGTGGCGTAGCGCGTATGGCCGATGGAGGAATGGCCCTGCAGGCGCGCGATCACGTCGCCTTGCGAGAAGTTGTCGCCGACGAGGCCCATGCGGCGCTCGGAATGAAAGCGCTTGCCGTCATAGGAGACGATGCCCGCGGCTTCCTGGCCGCGATGCTGGAGAGCGTGCAGGCCGAGCGCCGTGATCGCCGCCGCGTCGGGGTGCCCATAAATGCCGAAGACGCCGCACTTCTCGCGCAGCGCCTCGCCGTCATCCCCCTCGCTTTCAACCTGATCTGCGCGAGGGGAGGTGGGGAAGGTCATGCGCGGATCTCCAGTTTGGCGCTGGCGTCAGCCGTTGGACTGAGCCGGCCGCGATGTGTCGAGGCCGGATTTCTGTTGGGGCTGGCCTGGCGTGAGGCGCGGCGCAGGCGATTCGGCCGGAGGGACAGACCCGTCGCCCGCCTTGGCGCGATTGCGCATATCATTGATCATCTTCTCCGGATCATCCGGCAGCATCGCCCGGAGCGAGTTGCCGCTGCTCTCCAGATAGGGACGCGCCTTCGAGGATTTAACCCATTCCGGCTGCTTGTCGGCCGGAACCAGCCAGGTGAAGAACACAAATCCGATCACGCAGATGAGAGCGCCGCGCGCCGCGCCGAAGAGGAAGCCGAGCGTGCGGTCGAGCGCGCCGATGCGCGAATCAAGGATGAAGTCGGAAATCCGCACCGTGATCAGCGAAACGACGATCAGGGTGACGATGAAGACCGCGCCGATCGCGATCGCCAGTGAGATCATCGGATGGGAAATATACTGCTGCACATAGGGCAGCAGCGGCTTGTGAAAGAGATAGGCGACGATGGCCGCTGCGACCCAGCTCGCGATCGCCAGCACTTCGCGGGTGAAGCCGCGCATCATGGCGAGCACGGCTGACACGAAGACGACGCCGAGAACGACGAGATCGAGATAACTCACCGGCATGTTTTGGTTGTCCGCAATGGTCTGGCGACGAGCAAACGGTGCGCCATATCGCGGCCTCTATAGCTATATCGGCGGCGCTCGTCACCCGTCGGCGTCCGCGGCGACAGGGCGCGGAGCGGGCCTCCGGCGTGAGGCGATCATGGCCGTCAAATCGCCGATATCGGCGACGGGACGGAGCGTCATCGGCGGGTCCTTTTCCGCGTCGCGCGTCGGCGCCGGCAGGTGGGCGGCGCGGAAGCCGAGCTTCGCCGCCTCCTTCATCCTGGCGTTGGCGAGCGACACCGGCCGGACCGCGCCAGAGAGGCCGATTTCGCCGAAATAGACGGCGTCAGGCGGCAAAGGCGAGCCCGCCAGCGAGGAAATCAGCGCCGCTGCGGCGGCGAGATCAGCCGCCGGCTCGTTGATGCGCAGGCCGCCGGCGACGTTGAGATAGACGTCGGATAGGCCGAATTTCAGCCCGGCGCGCGCCTCCAGAACGGCGAGCACCATGGAAAGCCGCGCGGGGTCCCAGCCGACCACTGCGCGGCGCGGCGTGCCGAGCGAAGAGGGCGCGACGAGCGCCTGGATTTCCACAAGAACCGGACGCGTGCCTTCGATTCCCGCGAAGACGGCGGCGCCGGCCGCGCCGGCGTCGCGGCCGGCAAGGAAGAGCGCAGAGGGATTCGCGACCTCGCTCAGGCCTCCGCCTGTCATCTCGAACACGCCGATCTCGTCGGTCGGGCCGAAGCGGTTTTTCACCGCCCGCAGGATGCGGAAATGGTGGCCGCCATCGCCTTCGAACGACACCACGGCGTCGACCATGTGCTCGACGACGCGCGGGCCGGCGATCTGCCCGTCCTTGGTGACGTGCCCAACGAGAATCACGCAGGCGCCGGAATCCTTGGCCTGCCGGATCAGAATCTGTGCGCTGCCGCGAACCTGCGTCACGGTGCCCGGCGCGCTTTCGACCGCGCTTGACCACATCGTCTGGATGGAATCGATCACGACGAGGCGGACCGGCGGCCCGGCCGCCATGGTCGCGACGATGTCCTCGACATTGGTGGCGGCGGCGAGTTCGACGGGCGCATCGGCGAGCCCCAGCCGCTCGGCGCGCAACCGGACCTGGCCGACGGCCTCTTCGCCGGAGATATAAAGCACGCGCTCGCCGCGGCGGGCGAGGGCGGCGCAGGCCTGCGTCAGCAGCGTCGATTTGCCGATGCCGGGATCGCCGCCGATCAGGATCACCGACCCCTTCACGAAGCCGCCGCCGGTGACGCGGTCGAGCTCGCCGATGCCGGACGCGACGCGCGGCGGCTCCTGAGCCGCGCCGGACAGCCCTTCAAGCGCGAGCGGACGTCCCTTGCCGCGCCCTGCGCTGCGGGACGGCGCGCCGCCGCCGGGCAAGGGCGCCGCGGCGGTTTCAAGCGAGATCGTGTTCCAGCCGCCGCAAGCTTCGCATTTGCCCTGCCAACGGCCATAGGCCGCGCCGCAGGATTGGCAGACATAGGAGGAAAGCTGGCGGGCCATCAGGCGGGATCGTCTTTCAGAAGTTTCATGAGATCGCGAGAGCCGTGGATGATGCGGACAATGCGGACCGTCTTCACCGATACAGCCCGGAACAAAATCAGATAGCTGCCGTGATGCGCGACGCGTATCTGTCGTCCGAATTCCTCCCGCAGCCGAAACGCCTCAGGTCTTGCGGCGAGAGTGACGAATTTTGCCTCTAATTCGCGACGGAAATTGCGTGCGGCAATCCTGTTGTCGCGGCCAATAAAGGCGATGATGCGTTGAATTTCGCCGAGTGCGGCAGGGGCGACGACATAGGCCACGGCTGCCGTTTATTCGGCCGCTTTGGGCGCATCAGCACGATCTATTTCATCAAGATCTGCATCAACGATCGCCCATACTTTGTCTGCGGGAACGCCCGGACCGCTCTCATCACTCAGGCGCACCGCCTCGCGAATTTCTTCAAGGGTCCATGAGCGGGTCATCTCGCGATCCTGAAGGTGCCGAAGGGCGTCGCGGATGACTTCGCTCGCGTTATTGTAGCGACCGGAAGCGACTTGCCGCTTGATCCAGTCGTCGTTGTACTTGCCGAGAGAATAGCTGGACGGCATGGCGTCCTCCATTATCAACTATTATCACTCTAGCGGATGTTCTTTATTTGTTCAAGTTCCGCTATGCATATGACCGTTGGTGGGGGAATGTCGAGAGGGCGTGCGATGATCGCATCAGGCCGGTTTCGGACCAAGCGCATCTACGAGCCTGCGGACCGGGAGGACGGCTTGCGCGTGCTGGTCGATCGGCTCTGGCCGCGCGGGATCAGCAAGGACAAGGTCGATCTCTGGCTGAAGGACGTTTCGCCGAGCGATGCGCTGAGAAAAGAAGTCCACGGCGATCCCGACGGTTGGGACCGGTTCGTCATGGCCTATGCCGCGGAACTCGCGAAAGAGCCGGCGGCGACGGCAGCGGCGCAGTTGCGCGAATTCGCGCGCAAGGGGCCGGTGACGCTGCTGTTCGCGGCGAAGAATGAAGAGCGCAACAATGCGGTTGCGCTGAAGAGCTGGCTCGAAATGCGGAAGAAGTAGGAACGCTCAGTCGCGATAGACGCGCTGATAGCGCCGCCCGAGCGAGGTCAGGATTTCGTAGCCGATGGTGCGCCCGCCGGCGCCCACCGCCTCGAGCGTCAACGGCCCGCCGATGATGGTCGCCGGCGCGCCGCGTCTCGCGTCCGCAACGGGAACATCGCTGACATCGATGATGATCAGATCCATGGAGACCGTGCCGACGAACGGGCACGGGACGCCGCCAACCAGGCCCAAGCCGCCGTTCCAGTCGACGATGCCGCCCGCGTTGCGCGGGATGCCATCGGCATAGCCGAGCGAGAGCGTCGCGAGCTTGCGCGGGCCTTTCGCGGTCCACAACCCGTTATAGCCGGCGCGCTCGCCGTCTTTCACTTCGCTCAACGCGACGATGCGGGCTTCGAGGCCCACAACCTGTCTCATCGGGTTCGGCTTGCCCGGCGTCGGATTGCCGCCATAGAGCGCATAGCCGGGGCGCGTGAGATGGCCGCGTGGCGCGTCGTCGAGAAAATGTCCTGACGAATTCAACAGCGAATGCCTGACGTCCGGAAAGCGCCGCATGACATCGCGGAAGCGCGCGATCTGCGTGGCGTTGACGGGATCGTCGGGAACCTCCGACGCGACGAAATGGGTCATCACGACATCGACATTGAGCCGCGCGATCGCATCGGCGACGCCAGCGTCATCGAGACTGTCGAACGGAAATCCAAGCCGGTTCATGCCGGTGTCGATGTGGAGAGCGCAGGCGCCAACGCCTTGCTGCGACCATTCGCGCGCTTCGTCGATGCCGCCGATCGCCGGTCGCGCATCGACGGCGCGATAGAGTTCGGCGGCGCCGGGCGGAAAGCCGTTGAGCACGAAAATCGTCGCGTTCGGCGCAGCGCTCCGCACGCGCTTCGCCTCGGAGAGATGGGCGACGAAGAATGTCCTGCAGCCCGCCGCCGCGAGTGCGGGAACCGCTTTCTCGATTCCCGTTCCGTAAGCGTCGGCCTTCACCACCGCGCCGGCTTCGGCCTCGCCCGCGCGCTGTTTCATCAGGCGCCAGTTCGCGGCGAGCGCGCCGAGATCGATGGTGAGCGTGGCGCCGTGGGCGAGGAACGGATCGTCGATCATGCCTCAGAGCCTGTTTGGGAATTCGGATGGGGCTGCGCTGCAGCCGATTTTCGTCGCTCCGGCAGGAGGCGATCGAAGGGCGTGCAGGCCGCACGGCCGAGATCGGCGACGAACCGGGCGGCGAAAAGCGACGCAGCCCACTGATATCGGGCTTGCCCGATATCAGCGTCATCTGCGCAAGTCGGGTAAACCCGACTTGCGAGGGTTGAGCGATGAACGACGGCTGATGCGTCGGAAGGCTCGCCAATGTCGCCAGACATTGGCTGCGCCTCCCTCCTGTCATCCGCTCGCTCGTCGCTCAACGCAGCCGCATCCCAATTCCCAAACAGGCTCTTGGCATAGCAAGCCCTTTGCCAGCCGGACAGGCCGGCGTCAGCGAGCCTATTCGAATCGTTCCGGCAGATTGTCCTCGCTGGCGAGGTTGGTGAAGCGCGTGACTTCCGCGTCGAACTGCACGTCGACCGTGCCCGTCGGGCCATGGCGCTGCTTGCCAATGATGATCTCGGCCTTGCCGTGGGCGGCGTTCATGTCGGCCTCCCACTTGAAGAACTCCTCGGTGCCTTCGCGCGGCTTCTTGTTCGCGAGGTAATATTCCTCGCGATAGACGAACACGACGACGTCGGCGTCCTGCTCGATCGAGCCGGACTCGCGAAGGTCGGAAAGCTGCGGCCGCTTGTCGTCGCGGCTTTCGACCTGACGCGAAAGCTGCGACAGCGCGATGATGGGAACGTTCAACTCCTTCGCCAGCGCTTTCAGGCCCGTGGTGATCTCGGTGATCTCCTGCACGCGGTTGTCGCCGCGCTTCGAGGAGCCCGAGAGAAGCTGGATGTAATCGATCACCAGGAGATCGAGCCCCTTCTGGCGCTTGAGGCGCCGCGCGCGCGCGGTGAGCTGCGCGATGGTGATGCCGCCGGTCTGGTCGATATAGAAGGGCAAGGTCTGGAGATCGCGGGCGACATCGGCGATGCGCGTGAATTCATCCTCGCGGATGTCGCCGCGACGAATGCGCGATGACGACACGCCGGACTGTTCGGCGATGACGCGCGTGGCGAGCTGCTCCGCCGACATTTCCAGCGAGAAGAAGCCGACGATGCCGCCATTGGTGGTCTTGATATGGCCGCCGGCCTCGCGCTCGCCCTCCCAGGCTTTGGCGATATTAAAGGCGATGTTGGTCGCAAGCGAGGTCTTGCCCATGCCCGGGCGTCCCGCGACGATGATCAAGTCGGAAGGCTGCAGGCCGCCCATTTTGCGGTCGACATCTGACAGGCCGGTCGCGACGCCGGACAGTTTTCCGTCGCGCTGATAGGCGTTGGCCGCCATGTCGATCGCAAGCTTCGCCGCGATCTCGAAGCGCTGGAAGCCGCCATCATAGCGGCCGGTCTCGGCGATCTGATAGAGCTTGCGCTCGGCCTCCTCGATCTGCGCGCGCGGATTCATCTCGACCGGCGCGTCATAGGCGACGTTGACGATCTCCTCGCCGATGCCGATCAGCGAGCGGCGCATGGCGAGATCATAGATCGTGCGGCCATACTGCTCGGCGTTGATGATCGTCGTCGCTTCCGCCGCGAGCCGCGCCAGATATTGCGGAATGGTCATGCCGCCGAGATCGGCGTCGCCGAGGAAGGTCTTGAGCGTGATCGGCGTCGCGAGCTTACCGGTGCGGATCAGGTCGGCCGTCACCTGGAAGATGCGGCGATGGATGTCCTCGAAGAAATGCTCAGGCTTGAGAAAGTCGGAGACGCGGTAATAGGCGTCATTGTTGACCAGCACCGCACCCAGCAGAGCCTGTTCCGCATCGAGATTGTGCGGTTGCGTCCGGAAAGTCTCCGGGGCGGGCTCGTGGCGGATGATGGGGGCTACGGACATCGGTCTCGGCAATTTGGCTCAAATGCGGGGATTCGGCCTAACATGGGGCGGCCCGGGAATCCGCGCCCGCGCGCCGAATCACCCGCTGTTCACAGACTGCCAGATTTTTAAGTTCGGCGCCGGGCGGGGCCGTTGACTCTGCGGCAGGATCAGGCGCCCCGACTCAGCGGCGCCTGGTTCCCTTCCGAGAAGCGTTTTCGCATGAAGGCGATGTAGTCCTCCTCCGCCATTTCGCGGCGGGCGCGCACGAAGCCATTGAAGTCGTCGCCGATGAGGTAGCGCAGGCGGTCCGATCCGTCGGTCGCGGCTTCGAAAATCACTCTCGCGACGTCATCGGCGCTGATGGCGAGGCCCGTGCGCAGGCGCGCAAAGCTCTCACCTGTCTGCTGTATGAATGCGTCGTAGTCGCTGAGCGCGCTGTCGCTCGCCTTGCGATCGCGCGTCGTCTCGGCGAAGCGCGTCGCGGTGACGCCGCTGAAGGGGACGACCATCTTCACCGCGATGTTTTGCGAGGCGAGTTCGTAGGAGAGCGATTCCGAAAAGCCCTCCAGCGCAAATTTGCTGGCGCAATACATCGTCGCCATGGGCAATGTGAAAATCCCCGCGCCGGAGCCGATATTGATGATGACGCCGCAGCGGCGCGCGCGCATGTGCGGCAGGAGCGCGCGCGTGACATCCATGACGCCGAAGAGATTGACGTTGAACTGCCGCAGGATCGCCTCGCGCGGCAGCGCCTCGAACAGCCCATACTGGCCATAGCCGGCGTTATTGACGAGCGCATCGATAGAGCCGAAGCGCGCCAGCGTCGCGGCGATTGCTTCCTCGATGCTGGCGCGATCCTCCACATCGAGCCGCGCGACAAGGATGTTTGGATCGCTCGAAAGATCATCCGCGTCTTCAGGCCGCCGCATGGTGGCGGCGACGTTCCAGCCGCGCGCCGCGAACAGTTTCGCCGTCGCCTTGCCGATCCCCGAGGATGCGCCGGTGATGAGAAGGGTGCGTCGATCTCCAGCCAATCCATCCTCCCGCTAGCCAGCCGCTCACCAGCGGCCGTTGCGACGGTTCCAGGCGTAGAGGACATCCGCGAAGCGGTCATAGGCGAAACGGGTGAGATGGATCACGCCCGGCGCGCCGAGGATGGCGGCGAGCCAGCCTTCGCCGGGCGTTCGCCGCCAGACCTCGATCGCGACATCGGCGCCGACAATGAGCTTTCCCGTTTCGTCGGTCGCATGCAGTCGCCGCCTGACATCGTTCACGTCGACGCCGAAAGGGGCGAGCGCTTGCGGTTCGAGATTGATGTCGCGAAATGCGATCGCGCCGGAGCGCACCGCATCGATGAGGCGATTACGCTGGCGATTGATTCCGGCGTCGCAGACCGGGCATTTCGTGTTGTACCAGACAGTGAGGGGATTCGTCGCCACGCGACGAACGCTCATCCTTCGCCGCCGGGCGCGAGCATCTTCTCCGGCCGCACCAGCCGGTCGAAGGTCGCGGCGTCGACGCCTGACGCCAGCGCCTCCTCGCGCAATGTGGTGCCATTCTTGTGCGCGGTCTTCGCGATCGCAGCAGCCGCGTCATAGCCGATTGCGGGCGCGAGCGCCGTCACCAGCATCAGCGAGCGTTGCAGCAGTTCCTCGATGCGCGGGCGATTGGCGCGCAACCCGTCGACGCAATGTTCGGCGAAGCTCGTCGAGGCGTCAGCCAGCAGCAGGATCGATTGCAGGGCCGCCTGGATGATCACCGGCTTGAACACGTTGAGTTCGAAATGCCCCTGCGACGCGGCGAACGAGATCGTCGTGTGATTGCCATGCACGCGCGCGCAAACCATCGTCATCGCCTCGGCCTGCGTGGGATTGACCTTGCCCGGCATGATGGACGAGCCAGGTTCGTTCTCAGGCAGCAGCAACTCGCCGAGGCCGGAGCGCGGCCCCGACCCCATCAGCCTGATGTCGTTCGCGATCTTGAACAGAGAGGTCGCCGCGGCGTCGAGCGCGCCATGGGCGAAGACGATGGCGTCATGGCCTGCCAGCGCCGCGAACATGTTCGTCGCGGGCTTGAAAGTGAGGCCGGTCAGTTGCGTCACCGCCGCGGCGAAGCGGGCGGAGAATTCGGGATGGGTATTGAGGCCGGTGCCGACAGCGGTGCCGCCTTGCGCCAGCTCCAGCAGGTTCGACTGAGTCAGTCGGAGATTGATGATCGCCTGCCAGACCTGCGCGGCGTAGCCCGAAAACTCCTGGCCGAGCGTGACAGGCGTCGCATCCTGCAGATGGGTGCGGCCGATCTTGATCACGTCGGCGAACACCTGCGCCTTGAGATCGAGCGCCTTGTGCAAGGTCGCGAGCGACGGCAGCAGTCGATCGTGAATCTGCAGCGCGACGGCGATATGCATCGCGGTCGGAAATGAATCGTTCGAGGACTGGCCGCGATTGACATGGTCGTTCGGATGCACCGGCGACTTGCCGCCGCGCGTTCCCGTCATCATCTCGTTGGCGCGGCTCGCCAGCACCTCGTTGACGTTCATGTTGGTCTGCGTGCCCGACCCGGTCTGCCAGACGACGAGCGGGAAATCCTCGTCGAAGCGGCCTTCGAGCGCTTCGTCGGCGGCGGCGATGATCGCGTTCGCGGTTGCGATGTCGAGCACATGCAGATCGCGATTGGCGATGGCGGCGGCTTTCTTCACCAGCGCCAGCGCGTGGATGAGCGCGCGCGGCATGCGCTCGGCCGGGCCGCCGATGCGGAAATTCTCCAGTGAACGCTGCGTCTGCGCGCCCCAGTAACGATCGGCCGGGACTTCGATCGGGCCGAAGCTGTCGGTCTCGGTGCGGGTGGCCATGATGCGTCCCTCTCATTTCGCCCTGCCGGCCGCCTGAGAAGCGCGGGGGAGGGCGGCCCGATTGCCGGGCTGGCATGGCCTTGCGATAAAACGCCCAACTTGCACAAGGGGCGAAACGCGTGGCCATCCTTAAATCGGGCGTCAATGCGAAGGATTCCAGCCTGTCAGCCAATGCGGCGGACTGGACCCGGCTGCGCGAGGAGCTTCTGGCGAAGCGCGCCGCCGCCGCCGAGGGCGGGCCGGAAAAGTCGCGCGAGCGCCATGTGGCGCGCGGCAAGCTCCTGCCGCGCGAGCGCGTGGCGCGGCTCATCGATCCCGGTTCGCCCTTCCTCGAGATCGGGCTGCTCGCGGCCAACGGCATGTATGAGAGCGACGTGCATGCGGCCGGCATGATCGCCGGCGTCGGGCGCGTGGAAGGCCGCGAGGCGATGATCGTCTGCAACGATCCGACCATCAAGGGCGGCGCCTATTATCCCATGACGGTGAAGAAGCATCTGCGCGCGCAGGAGATCGCGCGCGAGAACCGTCTGCCTTGCGTCTATCTCGTCGATTCCGGCGGCGCGAATCTGCCGCATCAGGCCGATGTCTTTCCCGACCGCGAGCATTTCGGCCGCATCTTCTACAATCAGGCGACTCTCTCGTCGCTGAAGATTCCGCAGATCGCTGTCGTGATGGGAAGCTGCACCGCCGGCGGCGCCTATGTGCCGGCGATGTCTGATGAGACCGTGATCGTGCGCAAGCAGGGCACGATCTTTCTCGGCGGCCCGCCTCTGGTGAAGGCCGCGACCGGCGAAGTGGTGAGCGCGGAGGATCTCGGCGGCGCCGACGTGCATGCGCGGCTCTCCGGCGTCGCCGATCACTACGCGCTTGATGATCACCACGCGCTCGCCATCGCGCGCCGCATCGTCGCCAATCTCAACACGCGCAAGGATGTCGACATTGCGCTCTCCGAGCCGAAAGAGCCGCGCTACGATCCGGCCGAGCTTGAAACCATCGTGCCGACCGATCTCAAGAAACAGTACGACATCCGCGAGGTGATCGCGCGGATCGTCGACGACAGCGAGTTCGACGAGTTCAAGGCGCTGTATGGGACGACGCTGATCACCGGCTTCGCGCGGCTGCACGGCATGCCGGTCGGCGTCATCGCCAACAATGGCATCCTGTTCTCGGAGAGCGCGCTGAAGGGCGCGCATTTCATCGAGCTGTGCTGCCAACGCCGCATTCCCTTGCTGTTCCTGCAGAACATCACCGGCTTCATGGTGGGCCGCGAATTCGAGAGCCGCGGCATTGCGAAAGATGGCGCGAAGCTCGTCACCGCCGTCGCCTGCGCGCGCGTGCCGAAGATCACATTGATTGTCGGCGGCTCATTTGGCGCCGGAAATTATGGCATGTGCGGCCGGGCCTATTCGCCGCGCTTCCTCTTCACCTGGCCGAACTCACGCATCTCAGTGATGGGCGGCGAGCAGGCGGCGAGCGTGCTCGCGACGGTGCGACGCGACAATATCGAGGCGAGCGGACAGAAATGGCCTGTCGAAGAGGAAGAGAAATTCAAGGCGCCGATCCGCGCGAAATATGAGGATGAAGGCTCGCCCTATCACGCGACGGCGCGGCTATGGGACGACGGCATCATTTTGCCTTCGGAAACGCGGCGCGTGCTGGCGCTCGCCTTCTCCGCGACGCTCAACGCGCCGGTGGAGGAGACGGGGTTTGGGGTGTTCAGGATGTGAGGGGTGAGATGGCAATGGGTAAATTTTTCTTGGGGATTGTGACGTAGCGGCGGCGCGCGGACATTTTGCGCGGCCGCTGGATGTGAGATCAATACAGGTTATCGATGGCGGAAAGATCGTGCCATGAAGTCATTTTATGCAGCTTATTTTACAGGGGCTGCTGGTAGCAGCATAGGACTGTTTTTTATTGGCGACGGGATAATTGCAGGCGTCGATGTGGGCGGAATTCGCTATGACGGAAGTTTCAAGACTTCTAAGAAGGGCGGAGCGCTCGAAGGTGTCGTCGAATTCATTATGCCGCCGGGTGCGACCTTAATCACAGGTATCTCGGGAGGGGCTCAAGAGACGCGCGTGCCCGTGCCCATCCACTTGCCGTCGAATTTCGCGGACGGTCAAGTTATCCGAATTGAAACGCCGGCCGGACCGGTGAACGTCCGCTTCGAAAAGCTGCGTGACTTGCCATGACGATGGATTGTTCGAATGGATTTTGGTGCTTCCAACTGAAGGACCTAATCAATACCTTGATTTTGGGAACAACGATCGTCGCAATTTTGTATGGTCCTATTTGGGCCGTAAAGATTACTCGGCGGCTGGAAGACGAGCGGGAGAAGCGCCGCAGGCAGTATGAGATATTTCATAGTCTGATGAAAACGAGAAGAGTAACGCTCTCGCCTGAGCACGTAATGGCGCTCAACTTAGTGCAGATCGAGTTCTATGGTCAGGAGCGTATCGTAAATGCTTACAAGAGATATTTGGAGAACTTGTCCACGGAAGTTCCTAAGGAGCAGGGGCCTTTAGAAAAGTTTTTCGACGATAGAGATGACTTGCTGTTCGAGCTTCTGCATGAAATTGGAAACGTATTGGGGTTTGTCCTGGATAGGCGAGAGTTGCATAAGTTTTCGTATGCCCCTCAAGGTTGGAACAATGATGAAACTCAGCTACGCCAGTTCAGGCTCCTTGCGATCGACTTGCTGAGCGGGCGCAGGGCATTGCCGGTTTTTCAGTATCAAGCGGCCGAAGCAAACAAGAAATTTCCGCCACCACCTCAGCAGGAATAACAATTGTCCGCGCCATAGATGCGTATGCGAAGCTGAGATTGCATTCAGCCTAACCTCCGCTTCCTTTCCATCAATTCATAATCCATCTGCAAGCCGAGAAAGAATCCTTCAGGCATTCCGAAATAGCGCGCCAGCCGCAGATCGATGTCAGCCGTCACCGCGCGCTTGCCGAGCACGATCTCGTTGATGCGGCGCGGCGGCACGCCAATCGCCTGCGCCAAGGCGGTTTGGCTCAGCTCCAAAGGCTTGAGGAAATCCTCAAGCAGAATGTCTCCCGCGTGAGGGTTGGGGATGACGTTGTTTTTCAAAGCGGCGTTCTTTCGTCTCAATCCACAGGAGAGGTCGCGCCTTCGGCGCGGAGTCTTTCGCTGGGCCCCGGACACGGTTCCGCCCGGCTCGCGCCTCGCTGCACCGTTCCGGGGACGGAGACAGCATAACCGGAAATCTGGAGCTGCGCTTTCAACTTTGACTGCGGCGTGATTTGTTCTGGCCCCGCAGCCCCGGAGCCGCCCTTGACCGACCGCCGCCTTGACTCCGCCCGCGCGATCTACGCCTCGCTGGTCGCAGGCCAGTCCGGCGCGTCGCCGGAATTGCGCGAGCGCATCGAGCGCGCCTTCGCGCTGGTTCCGCGCGAGCATTTCATGGGCCGGCCGCCATGGATGATCCACACCGGCGGGCCGTTTGGCGCGGCGCAGACGGACGATCCCATCCATCTCTACCAGAATGTGCTCGTGTCTCTCGATCGCGCGCGCGGCGTCAATAATGGCGAGCCCTTCCTGCACGGGCAGATGATCGCGGCGCTCGCTCCCCAAAGCGGCGATCGCGCGCTGCATATCGGTTGCGGCACAGGCTACTACACCGCCATTCTCGCGACCTTGATTGCGCCGGGCGGACGCGTCAGCGGCTACGAAATTCTTGAAGATCTGGCTGGTCGCGCGAAACAGGCGCTGAAACCCTGGGAGAATGCGGACGTCATGATCGCCAGCGGCTCCGGCGCGGCGGAGAGTTCGCAAATCGAGAATGGCAGCGCGATCCGCATTCCGTCTTCCGCCGCGATTGCATCATTGCCGCCCGCTGATCTGATCTATGTTTCGGCTGGCGCATCGCGGCCTGCAGCCGCCTGGCTTGACGCTTTGAAGGAAGGCGGGCGTCTTGTCTTTCCGCTGGCGGGCGATGGCGGCGCGGGCGTGGCGCTGAAAATTACGCGCACGGCGCAGGGCTTTTCGGCTCATATCGTCAGCCGCGCGATCTTCATTCCCTGCGCCGGCGCGGTTGATGCGGAGGAAGCGAAAAGCGTGGGCGAAGGTTTGCGCAAACTCGGCCGTCGCGAGTCGTTGTTCCTCCATCGCGACAATCATATCGATGACGACACGGTGATCGTTGGCAAAGGCTGGCGCCTGTCGCGCCGCTGACCCGCCGTTGCGGCGCGCAAGCGGATAGATTCAGTCAGATTTCGTGACCTGCGCGTGCGTGCTGGGTCGTGCGCGAAGCGGAACTATTCATTCTCCCGTCGGTTATCTCGCAACAATTTGAACGGGAGATTGGCATGAGACATCTCATTCTCGCGGCTGCGGCCGTGGGCCTTTTCGCGGCTGCGCCGGCTGTTGCGCAGGGAGTGTCCGTCGGCGTCGGCGAGCGTGGCGTGACTGTTCGCTCGGATGATCATGACGGATGGCGCGAACGTCGCGACTGGCGCGAGCGCCGCGCCGATCGCTGGCGTCATCGCGATCGCGACGTCTACGTCACCGGCAGCACCGGATGCCGCGTCGTGACGGTGCGCAGCGAACGTCCGAACGGCGACGTCGTCGTGCGCAAGATGCGTCGCTGCGACTGAGCGCAGCTACTTAACCCGACGAATCAAAAGGCCGGCTTCATGCCGGCCTTTTCATGTTTGCGCTTCGCATTTGCGCGGAATGACGTGGGCTCACTCTTCCTTGCCGAAGCCCGGCGTGCCGCCATCGCCGAAACCGCCGACATGGGTCTGCATGTAGCGTTCGATGCCGATGCGCTTCACGAGATCAAGCTGCTTCTCGAGGAAGTCGATGTGGCCTTCCTCATCGGCCATCAACTCCTCGAACAGGTCCTTTGAGGGATAGTCCTTCACCTTCATGCAATATTCCGCCGCCTCCTGATAAGCGGCGCGCGCCTCGACCTCCGCCTTGAGATCGCATTCCAGAATTTCTTTCACATCCTGGCCGATGCGCAGGGGATCAAGAACCTGCAAGTTGGGGAAGCCTTCAAGGAATAGGATGCGATCCACGAATCTGTCGGCGTGATGCATCTCCTCAATCGATTCCTCGCGCCACTTCTTGGCCATGGCGTTGAGGCCCCAATTGTCCAGCAGGCGGTAATGCAGCCAGTACTGATTGATCGCGGTCAGTTCGCTGCGAAGGCCTTTGTTGAGATACTCGATGACTTTCTTGTCGCCCTTCATAGCCTGATCCCTTGATGCTCTGACCCAACGTTCAGGACCTAGCATCGTTTGGAATCGCTATGAAATGAAAAGCGCGCCGCCCCCCCGGCGGACGCGGGGCGGAGGGAAGGCCCTATTCCGCAGCGATGAGCGCGACGGCCGGCAGCGGGCGATTCTCGTTGCCGGCGGGATGTTCATGAGCCGGGCAGGCCGGGCAGTCGATGGCGCAGGACTGGGCCCGCGCCTCTGACAGCAGTTTGCGCACGGTGGTCAGGCAGCGGCCGCATTGCGGTGCGCATCCCAGACAGCGATAGGCCTGCACGGGCGAGCGCGGACCGGCCAGATGCTCGTCATCCAGCGTCGCCAATATCTGCGCGTCGGTCAGTACGTTGCAGGAACAGACAATCACCGCCAGATTCCAGTTTAGAACGACTAAAAACTGTGTGTTCTCAGTCGTTTGTATAAAGCTGACGATGGCGGTCCACAATAGCAAGAGGCCACGGCGAAAAGTTCGCGCGAGCGACGTTGCGTCACTCAGCGGGCGCGCAATTCACGGATTTCCAGGGATTTTGAGAGGCGGCCGTCAGAGCGGTCGGTGGAGGCGGCGAGGGCCTGTTGGCGAGGCGTCGCCGGGAGCTTTAGCGCGGCTGGCGCGGGAGTGAAGATTGTAGAGTTGGCAGGCTTCAGGGAGATTTTGCGAAGCGCCCGGCGCGTCAGGCGCCGGGATGCATCATCACCCAGGTCGCGACGAAAGCGAAGTAGCCGGTGACCGCGACGCAGAAGCCGCAATAGAGGCGGCGAGCGGCGATCCAGCAGCGATCGCTGGAGAGGGCGATTGCCTTGGCCTGTGCGCGGTTGCGATGGATGGTCATGGCGCTTCTCCGAAGTCCTTCTAGACCCGTACTTCCGTTTCCCCTCTCGACCAGCGCACCATACGTCACGCTGATCGCGGGTGACATTCGTTTGAATACCTAGAAAGGCTTTAAAACGGAGTGCGCGCGCACACGCGCTCGTGGTTAATTCAGGTAAGTGTAAACGCTTCATTGACGGCGCTCTGCACGCCGCCGCCATTGATCGGACCGCCGCCCGCGACATAGATCGAATCGCCCACGGTTGCGGCGCCCAGCCCATGGCGGGGCGTCATCATCGGCGCATACAGCTCCCAACTATCCGTCGCGGGATCGTAGGCCTCGTTCTGCGCGAAGACCCGGTTCGCGCCTTCGCCGCCCATCGCGAAAATCTTGCCGCGATAGAGCACGGCGCCATGGCCAGAACGGGCGGTCGGCAGGGGATAGCGCATCTCCCATTTGTCCGTCGCGGGAACATAGGCGTGATGCAGGTTCGAATTGGTGTGGAAGGAATCGACGCGGCCGCCCGTGACATGGATGCGGTCGCCGACGACCACCGTTCCCGTATGATCGCGGCCAGTCGGCAGAGGCGCGCGGCCGCTCCAGCTATCGCTCTTGGGATCGTAGACGAGATGCGTGTCGATCGATTTCTTCGCATCGAAGCTGTCGCCGACGGCGCCGCCGATGGCGTGCAGCCTGCCGGCGAAGCCGACGACGGCGATCGAACCGGCCGGGCGCGGCAGCGACGCGATCGCCGTCCATGAATCGAGATTGGCCTCCCAGACGTAGCATTCCGCATGCGGCTTGCGGTTCTGCTCGATGAAGCCGCCGATGGCGTAGAGCCTGCCGTCGAGAAAGGCGACGCCGACATGGTTGGCGCCGCGCGGAATGGCCGCCGCCGACGACCAGCGATCGGAAGCGGCGTCATAGACATGGTGATAGGGCCGGTCGACGCGCTGTTCGCCATAGCCGCCGACGATATGCATCTTGCCTTCGAACGCGGTCGCCCAGGCCATCTCGCTGCGCGGGAGCGGCAGATCGGCCTTCGCAATCCAGCGGCCGGGATTGGCGGCCTTCGGCGCGACGCTGTCATAGACGCTCTGGACGGTTGCGATCTCCGGCCGCTCGATCCGGCCGGGCGCGGTGAGCTTTTCATATTGCCCATGGCCCGCATGCTGGGCGGCGGCCGGCGCGGCGATAAGGGCGAGGCCGTTGGCGATGGCGAGGCGGCGGTCTAACCTGAGCATCGACGATCTCCCCGTGCGTTGCGCGTTCGTGATCAAAGGCTTTCACATCTTCCGCCGGCGCGGAAGCGGAGCGATGGAATGAAGATTGGCGACAAGCATTACCGCACGATCTGGCTGAACGATGACAACTGGTCGGTCGAGATCATCGATCAGACGAAGCTCCCGCATGAATTCGCGACGCGCCCGCTCAGATCGTCGGCGGACGCGGCGCATGCGATCCGCTCGATGCTCGTGCGCGGGGCGCCTCTCATTGGCGCGACTGCCGCCTACGGACTTGCGCTCGCCATGCGCGAGGACGCGTCGGACGCCCATCTCGCCAGCGCGGCGTCGGCGCTGCAGGCGACGCGGCCGACCGCGATCAATCTGCGCTGGGCGATCGAGCGGGTGCGCGAACCCTTGACGCGCGCGCCTGTGAACGAGCGCGCCGCGCTGGCCTATCGTCTCGCGGCCGAGATTTGCGACGAGGACGTCGCGATCAATGAAGCGATCGGGCGCGTCGGCGCCGAGGTCTTCGCTACGCGCTGGCGCGAACTCGGAGCCAAACGTCCGCTCAATATCCTGACTCATTGCAACGCCGGCTGGCTCGCCACCGTCGACTGGGGCACCGCGATTGCGCCGATCTACAAGCTCTATGACGCAGGCGTTCCCGTGCATGTGTTCGTCGACGAGACGCGGCCGCGCAATCAGGGCGCGAGCCTGACCGCATGGGAGCTGAAATCCCACGGCGTTCCCTTCACATTGATCGTCGACAACGCCGGCGGCCATCTCATGCAGCATGGCGACGTCGATGTCTGCATCGTCGGAACCGATCGCGTCACCGCGGACGGATCGGTGTGCAACAAGATCGGCACCTATCTGAAGGCGCTCGCCGCGCATGACAACAAGGTGCCGTTCTATGTCGCGCTGCCGTCGCCGACGATCGACTGGGCGACGGCGCGCGGAAGCGATGTGCCGATCGAGGATCGCGGCGCGCGCGAGGTCACACATATTTCAGGGCGCGGCAGCGACGGCGGCGTTATCGAGGTCGCGCTTGCGCCGGAGGGAACGCAGGCGCGCAATCCCGGCTTCGATGTGACGCCGCCGCGGCTCGTGACCGGCCTCATCACCGAACGCGGCGTCGCCGAGGCCTCGAACGCCGGCATGAAGAAGCTCTTCGGCGAGAAAGCGGCTGCATGACGAAAACGCCTGCGGCGCAGCGTGATCTGCGCGCGCGGATGATCGGCGTCTGCCTGCGCATGAATGCGCTCGGACTCAATCAGGGCAAATCAGGCAATCTCAGCGCGCGGCTCGATGGCGCGAGTTGTCTGATCACGCCGTCAGGCGTCGCCTATGAGACGATGAAGCCGGCCGACATGGCGACGCTGCATTTCGACGGGCGCTGGAGCGGTCCCACGAGGCCATCCAGCGAATGGCGCTTCCATCGCGACATCTTCGCCAATCGTCCTGACGCCGGCGCCGTGCTGCACACGCATTCGCGCCACGCCACGGCGCTCGCCTGCCTCGGCCTGAAAATTCCGGCCTTCCACTACATGGTGGCGGCGGCGGGAGGCGCTGACATTCGCTGCGCGCCCTATGCGACATTCGGCAGCCAGGAATTGTCCGACGCTGCGCTCGCGGCGCTCAAGGGCCGCAAGGCCTGCCTGCTCGCCCATCACGGCCTGATCGTCATCGGCGCGACGCCGGAGAAGGCGCTCGATCTCGCTGTTGAAGTGGAGGCGCTCGCGGCGATGTATCTCTCGGCCTGCCAGATCAAAAAGCCTCGGCTTCTTGCGAAGCGCGAGATGGACAAGGTGATTGCGCTGTTCCAAACCTATGGCACGCCGCAATTTCCGGATGACGGATTGCGGCGTATCGGAAAGATTTGACGGGAGGCGCGCCGGAGATCGCGCCATTTTTGCGGATTGATCTTTTCAAGTGTTGGCGACGCCGGGGGATTGGGGGAGCCATGCTTCTGGAATGGGATTTTCGGCCGTCCCGCATCGTGCTGGGACTGGCGAGCATTGTTGCGCCGCTTCTCTTTGCATTGATCGGTCTCAGCTATGCGTCTTCATTGATGCTGGGTTCGGAGATCCAAAAGATCATTCTGCCCGTTGAAATCCTGAAGCCGAAGAGCGCGCCCGCTCCCAAGGCCGCGCCGCCGGCTCCGACTAACGCGTCAAACGACGCGGACAAGGATAAGACCAAATCCGCCGGAGGCGCCAAGGCCGACAAGCAGGATGATCCGGCGCTGCGTCCGCTGGTCCGGCAGATCACGGCGCGCCAGAGCTACGCGGTGATGACGTCGTTTCATTTCGCCGCTTGCGCCTTCGCCGCGGGACTGGCGATCGCGGTTCTCGCGGCGATCTACAGGCGTCGCTGGATCGCGCTCCTCCTGGTCGTCTCCGGAATTCTGTCCCTGATCGTCGCCGCCTACGATGGCAAAAACGACAATCTGCGCGAAAGATGGGTCGACAAGATTCTCGAACGGGCGGATGCGCAGCCAAGCTATGGCGCGCCTGATCCTGCGGGCGCATGCGATCCGAAACCCTGCCTGACGCTGCAGGGCGGCGACCTCTTCAAGGGCGGCCTCGACAGCGTGAAATTGCTCGTGCGCATCAACACCGTTGTCGGCTTGACCGCCGTATGGATGATCCTCTTTGCGCTTTGCGCGACAACCCTATCGAAAGCGCCGAAGCCGGCCGGCGTCGCGGACGATGCGTCGAAACCCTGGCTCGCACCCGTGAATCAACGCGAGCAGGGATGGCGATTGCGCGTCCTGCTCTATGGCGCCGCCGCGGTTCTCGCGACCAGCGTGCTGACCAGCAAGACGTTGCTGGACTGGCCTTCCACATTGCTGGAGCCGCTGTCGCAGAATTCGCTGAAGCTGTTGACGGACTCGCTGCTCGGCGTGTGGGCGACGGCCTATTCGCTCGTGCTGCTGACGGCGTTCGGGCCGGCCTTTGCGGCTTGGCTGCTCGATCGCGAGGAGTATCGCGCCTTGCCGAAAGCCGACAGGGACAAGCTCGCCGTCGCGACAGGCGGCGCCGATGACAAGGAACTCGACATTTTGCCGGCCTCGCTCATCACCAGCATTCTCTCGCTGCTTGCGCCGGTGCTCGCACCCTCGATTCTGGAGTTCGCCAAGGTTCTGTTGAGTCTCGGCGGCGGCAAATAGGGCCTCGTTTCGCGGATTGGTTGCTCCGCCGGTTGCTGCTAAGGCTCCGGCGGACAATCCAACCGAAGCGGGGAAACGCGATGGCCGGGCATGACAAGGTGGCGCTGATCACGGGCGCGGGATCGGGCGTCGGACGCGCAACCGCGATCGCCTTTCTGAAAGACGGTTATCGCGTCGTGCTCACGGGCCGGCGCAAGGATGCGCTCGACGAAACGATCAAGCTGTCGGGCGTCGATGCCGCGAAGGGGTTCGCGGTGACCTGTGACGTCACCGATCCAAAATCGGTCGCGGCGCTGTTCGCCGCCTGCAAGGAGAAGTTCGGCCGGCTCGACGTGCTGTTTAACAATGCCGGCGTGTCGAAGGGCGGATCGCTCGAAGACATCTCGGTCGAGGACTGGCAGGCGACGCTCGCCACCAATCTTTCCGGCCCGTTCTACTGCACGCAGGAAGCCTTCCGTCTGATGAAGGCGCAGGAGCCGCGGGGAGGGCGCATCATCAACAATGGCTCGGTGTCGGCGACGGCGCCGCGTCCGGGCTCGTCGCCCTACACCGCGACCAAGCATGCGATCAGCGGCCTGACGAAATCGACCGCGCTCGACGGGCGCAAATACGACATCGCCTGCGGCCAGATCGATATCGGCAATGCGCTGACCGAAATGGCGGCGAAGATGACCAAGGGCGTGCCGCAGGCGGACGGCACGATGAAGATCGAGCCTGTGATGGATGTGGAGAATGTCGCGCGATCCGTGCTGCACATGGCGAGCCTGCCGCTCGAAGCCAATGTGCTGTTCATGAATGTGATGGCGACGAAGATGCCGTTTGTGGGAAGGGGATAATTGAGCGTCATCCCGGGCGCGACGCAGCGCCATAGCCGACGCGAATGCGTCGGCGTCAAAAGACGGCCGCCGAAGGCGGCCTATGGCGGTGCGGCGCAGACCCGGGACCTCTGAGGGATTAGCCACTCACAAAGCGATCCCGGATCAGCGGCGCATCATTGCATGCTGCGCCGCGTCCGGGATGACGCTCCTCACTCCCCATGCACCACGACGAGCTTCGCGCCCTGCGCAACCTGCTGTCCCGCCTGCGCTGATATCTCCGACACGACGCCATCGCGCGGCGCGACAAGCACATGCTCCATCTTCATCGCCTCGACGATGGCGACGCGCGCGCCCTTCTCGACCTTCTGATCCTTCTCGACGAAGAGCGCGACGAGCTTGCCATGCATCGGCGACTTCACGATCGCGTCGCCGTCGGCTTCCTCGAGATCGATCGCGAACAGGTCCTCCATCGCGACATGGGTCTGTCGGCCCTGACGCACGACATAGAAGCCGTCATCGCCGCCCGTGACCTCCGCGTCATCCACTCCCCAGGCCGCGACGGCAGCGCCATTCATCGACACCGACAATTCGTTTGAATCCTCGCGCAGGCGCACGCGCGACGGCGCGCCATCGATCGTGATCCGCGCCACAGTTTCGCGCGGGCCCGCGAGCTGGAACGCGTCGTTGACGAGCCATGGCGAGAACGCCTCGTTCGAACGTTTGTAGTGCGCATATTCGAGGCGATCCTGCTCGGCCTCGATGAGCGCGGACATGCCGGCGGCGACGCTCTCCTTCGTCGGGGCGCGCTTCACCGCGCCAAGCTTCTCCAGATTGCGATCGATGAATCCGGTGTCGAACTTTTCCGCGACGAATTCATCGGCCTCGCATAGCGCCTTCAAAAACGCGACATTCGATTTCGGGCCGGCGACAACAGTTTCGCCGAGCGCCGCCGCAAGTTTCGCCAACGCTTCGCGGCGCGTCGGGGCATGCGCGATCACTTTCGCAATCATGGGGTCGTAATAGGGGGTGACCTCGTCGCCCTGTTCGACGCCGGAGTCGACGCGCACGCCGTCGCCCTTGGGCAGCTTCAGCGCCCATAATTTTCCCGTCGAAGGCAGGAAGCCGTTTTCGGGATCTTCGGCGTAGACGCGCGCCTCGACCGCATGGCCGTCGATTTTCAGATCGCCCTGCGCGAAGGGCAGTTTCTCGCCAGCGGCGACGCGGAACTGCAGTTCGACGAGATCAAGCCCGGTGATCGCCTCCGTCACGGGATGCTCGACCTGCAGGCGCGTATTCATCTCCATGAAGAAGAAGCCATCGGGTTTCAGCCCGTTGCGCCCGTCGGCGATGAACTCGACCGTTCCCGCGCCGACATAACCCACCGCGCGCGCGGCTTCGACGGCGGCCTTGCCCATGGCCGCGCGCACTTCTGGCGGCATCGATGGCGCGGGCGCTTCCTCGATCACCTTCTGGTGACGGCGTTGCAGCGAACAGTCGCGCTCGAAGAGATGCACGACGTTGCCGTGGCTATCCGCGAACACCTGCAATTCGATGTGGCGTGGCGACAGCACATATTTCTCGACCAGCACGCGCGCGTCGCCGAACGCGTTCTGCGCCTCGCGCTGCGCGCTTTCAAGCGCTGCGGCGAATTCGCCGGAATTCTCGACGCGCTTCATGCCCTTGCCGCCGCCGCCGGCGACCGCCTTGATCAATACGGGATAGCCGATGCGTTCGGCCTCGCCCGACAGAAACCCCGCGTCCTGCTTCTCCCCGTGATAACCGGGCACCACAGGCACATGGGCTTTCTCGACCAGCGCCTTCGCCGCGTCCTTCAAACCCATGGCGCGGATCGCAGAGGCCGGCGGCCCGACGAAGATGATGCCGTTCGCCGCGCAGGCTTCGGAGAAGTCGGCGTTCTCCGAGAGAAAGCCATAGCCGGGATGGATGCAGGCGGCGCCCGTCTTCTTCGCGGTCTCGATGATGCGGCTCGCGACGAGATAGCTTTCGCGCGCGGGGGCGGGGCCAATGAGATGCGCCTCGTCGGCCATCGCGACATGCGGCGCGTTGGCGTCGGCTTCGGAATAGACGGCGATCGTCCTGATCCCGAGGCGCAGCGCCGTGCGGATCACGCGGCAGGCGATCTCGCCGCGATTGGCGATGAGGACGGAGGGGAGCTTCGTCGCGAGGTCGGTACTCATGGATTGCCTGATCGTTGTGGCGGGCGCCGTCCCCGGAACGGTGCAGCGCAGCGGAACCGTGTCCGGGGCCCAGCGCAACATTTCGCGCCATCAGGCGCGTCACCTTGCAAGAGCAGAGCTCGCTGCGCTCGCAAGTTGCTTATCTGGGCCCCGGACGCCATTCCATTCGCTCCGCTCATTGCATGGCTCCGGGGACGGATTGCTGATCGTTAGCCTCTGGGGAGGCCGTTCGCCAGATCGCCCACGCCGCCTGGAAGGCGAGGGCGATCCCAAGCAGGTCGAGAGCATATTCCGGCCAGCGGATCGGCGCGCCGCGGGCGGCGAAGCCCGCGACCGCATAGCCCGTGGTCGAGACGATGTCGTTGCGGCTCGACAGCCACGTCGCCTTGATCAGCGGATTTGAGGTGCGGCGGAAGCGAATGAGCGACGCCGCGACCAGCAGGGCGATGCCGATGGCGCTGCCGGCGGAGAAGCCGAGAAACCAGAGATCGATCGGGCGCGGATTTTCGATCTTGTCCCAGAGATCATAAACGCCGGACGCGCCGGCGACCGCCATCACGCCGGCGAGGCAAAGCGCCGCCAGCCTTTCGGCCGTCTCGCCGCGGCCGAACACCGCTGCTGCGAGGCCGTAGAAGACGACGTCATAGATCCAGTCGATCCCGTCTTTCAGAAGTTGCCTGTTGCCGACGACCAGCGCGACCGCGACGGTTGCGGCGCCGAACAGGAGGATGCCAAGCGCGATCGCCCAGATGGTGATGGTGTAGGCGCGCGCCTCGGCCTTTTCGGTCATCCCGCGATTGGATCGTGCGGCGCGTAGATCGGCAAGGGCCGATCCTCTCTTGCGCGCGGAGCTCCATGCGCGCGCTCGCTTGCCCGCTGGCGCCGTTCTTGAAACGATGCGCGTCCCTTCTCTCGCACTCTCCCATGACCGACATTCATCACCTCACAGCGGTTCAGCTCGCCTCGCTCTACGCCAGGAAGAAGCTTTCGCCCGTCGAAGCCACGAAGGCGGCGCTCGATCGCATCGACTCCTGGGAGCCGAAGCTCAATGCGATGTACGTCATTCATCGCGATGAGGCGCTCGCCGCAGCGAAGGCGGCGGAGAAGCGCTGGGGCAAGGGCAAGCCGCTGTCGCCGATCGACGGCGTTCCCATCACGCTCAAGGAGAATCTGGCGACGAAGGGCGTCGCCATGCCCGTGGGGACTGCGGCGAATCCGCTCGTTCCGAAGGCCGACGATTCGCCTGTCGGCGCGCGCACGCGCGAATCCGGCGCTATTATTCTCGGTAAAACGACGATGCCGGATTACGGCATGCTCTCGTCGGGCATGTCGTCGATCCACGGCGTCACGCGCAATCCCTGGAACACCGCCTGCAACACGTCGGGCTCCTCCTCGGGCGCCGGCGCCGCGGGCGCGGCGGGCTACGGGCCTTTGCATGTCGGCACCGACATCGGCGGCTCCGTGCGCCTGCCGGCGGCGCATAACGGGCTGTTCGGTTTGAAGCCGTCCGGCGGGCGCATTCCGACCTATCCGCCCTATATGGGCCGCATCGCCGGACCGATGACACGCACTGTAATGGATTCGGCGCTGCTGTTGAACGCGCTGGCGAAGCCCGATGCGCGCGACTTCATGAGCCTGCCCAAATCCGACATCGACTATGCCGGCAAGCTGAAGGGGCTGAAGCTGAAGGGCCTGCGCATCGGCTATCTCCCCGACGCCGGCGTCGGCATTCCGCCGGAGCCCGCGATCGCGAAAGCTGCGAAGCAATGCGCCAAGGCGTTGAGCGACGAGGGCGCGATCATCAGCGAGATGAAGCCCTACATGACCGAGGCGATGCTCGACGGCATGGAGCGTTTCTTCGAGGCGCGCTCCTACAACGATATCGTCGCGCTCGATGATGCGACGCGCGCAAAAATCCTGCCCTACATCGTGGAGTGGGCGACGTGGCGCGCCGGCGGCTTCAGCGGCGCCGACGTGATGGCCGCCTATGGGCAGGTGATGGCGATGCGCGAAGCGGCCGTTCAAGCAGTCGGCGCGTTCGATTTCGTGATCTCGCCGACGACGCCCGTCGTGTCCTATCCCGCGGAAGCCTTCTCGCCTACGAATGATCCGCACGCGGCGCTCGCGCATATCGGCTTCACGGTCGCTTACAACATGTCGGAGCAGCCGGCGTCTTCGATCAACTGGAGCTTCACGAAGGAGGGCATGCCGCTCGGCGTACAGGTCGTGGGCCAGCGCTTCGACGATCTCGGCGTGATGCGGCTGTCCCATGCGATCGAGAAATTGCGGCCGGAGCAGAAGGCATGGCCTGAGCCCTGAGCCCGATGTGCTCCGCCGCACGGAGCGCGCCGCGCTGAGAGGTCAGTGAGACCATGAGGCGACGCGCGCTGAAATGCGCGCTTCATGGCGGCTGACATGATCCTTCTATCGCGCGCGGCGCTCGTCGCGCTTCTTCTGACGGCTGCTTGCGCGACCGGCGCGCAGGCCACGACATTTTGCGAGATCAAGCCGACCCGCGACGGGTTCGTGGCGTTGCGGGCGGATCCGAGCCTCGACGCGCGGATCGTCGGCCGCATGCGCGTCGGCGACGAGATCATGGTGCATAGCGAAAGCCGCGGTCGCTGGATCAAGGCGACGTGGTGGAAAGGCGGCCGCTTCAAAGTCCAGCGCGAAGCAGGTTATGATCCGGCCAATGGCGTCGGCTGGGTCCATCAGAGTATGCTGGCCGAAGATTCCTGCGGCTGAGCGCGATGTCGCGCTTCAACAGGATGAAGGCCTGCGCCTTCGCGCTATTCATTTCGCTCGTCATCGGCTTCGCCTTCTTCACGCCGCTCACATTGCAGGGCGGCGTCATCGACCGGATCACGCCGCTCGCGCGCCTGATCTGTCCCGAGACCGGCAAGTTCGCGCCGCGTTACTGGCAGTCGCGCCGCGCCTCGGGTCCACATACGTGGGAGGCCTGCCTCGACTCGCAGGGCAAGCGCATCGAGGATCGCACCATGCATCTCATGCTTGTGAACGGCCTCGGCTTCTTCTGGACGGCGCTGCTGTTCATTCCGCTGTTCTGGGTGGGGCGGCAGCTTTTCCGGCCCCGGCGATACGTTCCGGGTTGAGCTCTGCGTAATCGCTGCGGGGCTTGCGCCGCTGTGGATGATGGCGGCCGATCGGCTCGCATGGCCGCGCTCGTCCGTGCTAATCCCTCGGCCATGCCGCTGCACCTCATCAAGCTTTGCGTCGGGGCGGAATCCATCGCCGATCTCGAAGAGTGGATTGCCGAACGGATGGCCGAGAAAAAGCGCCTGAGGCAGCCGCAGGAGCAGCTCCATACGACGCGCATGGTGCCGAAGCGGCTCGATCTCGCGGCGCCCGGCGGATCGCTCTATTGGGTCATCAAGGGACAGGTCTCGGCGCGCCAGAAGCTTATCGCCGTCCGCCCCTTCACCGATGATCAGGGGATCGGGCGCTGCCATCTCGTGATGGAGCCTGTGGTGACGGCGGTCGAGCCGCGCCCGATGCGGCCCTTCCAGGGCTGGCGCTATCTCGAGGACAAGGACGCGCCGCGCGACATCAATGCGCGCACCGCCGGCCAACTCGCCGAGATGCCGGAGGCGCTCCGGCGCGAGCTTGTGGGACTCGGCCTGCTGTAACCCGCGGCACGCGTCCGGACAGACGTGTGCGATTTCTCACCCACAGCTCTCCCGCGCCGCGGCATCTTCTCTCCATCGAATTGGAGGTCGCCATGTGGATCGGCGGAGCGGAAGGCATCGGATATCGCTACGAGGTCGTGGCGCTCACCGACGGCTATGTCGTGCAGATGCGCGATATGGACACCGGCGCGATCGAGCCGAACGAGGCGCGTATCTTCAAGACGGCGCGCGTCGCCTTCGCGCATGCCCAGGCCATGGCGGCCATCGACCGTTTCGCGGCCACCGTTCTCGACATGCAGGATGCAAGTTCGGAGCAGTTTGAAGCCGAGAGGTGCGAAGCCACACTTCGCGCGCTTCAGGAACGCCTCAACGATCAGGGCTGCGGATACCCGGCCCCGCCGCAACAGACGAGGCCGCCCTGCGTCTACCACTGAGGATCGCATGAGCGCGGCGACGGCGGAGATTCTTCACGAGGCGGCTTCGGTGCGGGCCAACTATCTTGTCGCACCTGATGGCGAAGGCTGGCGCGTGCATCGGCTGTCGAGCGATGGTCTCGGCCCTGATGAAGCAGTCATCCATCGCCGGCGCGACGTGGCGCTGGCTTACGCCGACGCGACCGCAGCGCTTGAATGCTATCTCGCCTCGCGCGAACGGCGTGAGGATTCCGCCGAGCTTTTCGAGATCTGGCGGCGTCTTGACGACGCCTATGAGACGCTGGCCCTGGAGCGCGGCGATTGCGCCGCCGAGGCCGATTCCTGGGACATTGCGGCGCGGCCTCTTCCGACGCGCCACTGATTTTCAGCCCTTCACTGGCCCCAAACGGATCGCGACCGCCGAACGCCCATTCGGGGAATAGACGCTGATCCTGATCCGCGCCCGCGGCGCCTTGAGCGCGCGGGTGCGGCCGCGCATGCCAAGCAGAGAGTTCAGGAGATCCTGGGCGTTCATCTTGAGCCGCGATTGCAGGCCTTCGGCAGGCGCGTCGAGGAGATCGGTGATCGACATCGCGCCCTCCCTCAGCCGCGCGCCGCGAAGCAGGCGAAGCCGTCGCGCTTCAGCGCCTTGCAGGCGGCCTGGGCTTCGTCTGCGTCGAAGCCGGCGAAGCGGGCGCGCCAGAGGGTTGCGCCATCCTTCGAAATCTTCTCGGTGAAAGGCGAAGCCTTGGCGAGCGCGCCGCGCGCCTTGGTCTTGGCCTGCGCCAGCATGGCGTTCGCTTTCGCCTGATCATCCGTGGCGCCGAGCTGGATCACCCAGCCGGACGGCGAGGTCTGCTTCGGGATCGCGGTTGCGGCGGCGACCGGAATGGGCGCGGGAAGCGCGGCCGGGCGTGCGGCCGCCGCGGCAACGGGGCGAGGCGCGGGCTGCGCGGCCTGGCGGATATCGCTCGGCGGGCGCGGCGCATCAGACGCGGTCTGGCGAACGGGCGCATAGGCCGCGACGATCTTCGGCTCGACGGGCTCAGGGGTTTCGCGGCCAATCTTCGCCTGCGGGATCGGCGCGACCGGCGTCAGCGCGCGGGTCGCGGCCGAGGTGATCGACGGCGTGACCGTCGGCGGCGTCGCGGCGCTGGCTACGACGGGGCGCACATTGGCGAGATCGAGCGGGCGAGCGACAGGGCGCGGCGGCGAGATCGAGGCCGTCGTCGCCGGGGCCGGGCGGAGATCGCTTGTGTCGTTGTCGGCGACGACGGCGCGAGCCGGCGGGCGCGGCGGCTCAGCCGAGGCGACGCGCACCGGCTCCGCCGGACGCTCTGCGGCGGCGATCGCGGTTTCGCCAATCGGCGGCGCAATGCGGGCGCCGGCATAGGCGCGCTCCATGCCCGACGAGATCATGGCGGCCATCTGCGCGTCGCGCGAACGGCCGGAACGGCCGCCAAGCACGACGCCGACCACATGGCGTCCATCGAGCCTGGCGGAGGTCAGAAGGTTGAAACCGGAGGCGCGGGTATAGCCGGTCTTGATGCCGTCGACGCCTTCGATGCGTCCGAGAAGGCGGTTATGGCCGGCGACGATGCTTCCATTGAATTCAAAAGAACGCGTCGCAAAGTAATGATAATACTTTGGAAAGCGATCTTGGATGGCGCGACCGAGTGTGACCAGATCGCGCGCCGTGGTGATGTTCGGCGGGTCGTTCGGCAGGCCGTGGGGATTGTAGAAGCTGGTGCGCGACATGCCGATGGCGCGCGCCTTGCCGGTCATCGCCTCGGCGAAGGCGTCCTCGGACCCCGAGATGTTCTCGGCGACGACCATGGCCGCGTCGTTGGCGGATTTGGTCACCATGCCCTTGATGGCGTCCTCGACGGTGATCGTGTCGCCGGGCTGGAGTCCAAGCTTCGTCGGCGGCTGGGCGGCGGCGTTGGCGGAGACGCGGAGTTCGGAATTGAGCGAGTAGCGGCCCCGCTCAAGCTGCTCGAATAGCATATAGAGCGTCATCACCTTGGTGATGGAGGCGGGAATGCGCGGCGCGTCGGGATTGCTCGCCTGGAGAATGCGGCCGGTCTTGCCGTCGACGACCATCGATGCGGTCGGAGGGGCGTAGTTGTAGACCGCGTGGCGACGGTAATGATGCCGGCGACGGCCCGCTTCCGCGGTGTCGGTGGTCGCCACGAGGAGCCCGGCGCCGATGGCGACCGCTCCTGCAATCAGGCCTACTGGCCGACCAACGCCACCTAGACGCATACTCTTCGTCCCCGCTCAGAACGCCACTACGCCCGCTGCGAAGGCCTGTGGCTTCCGCAGCACGATCCAAACGATAAAATTGATGCGGTTACGGACCCGTTAAGCCCGCGCGTCCGTATCATTGCCTAGCCGATTAGCCGGCGTGATGTTGCGTTGCACAAAGATGCTTGACATTTTTTGTGCAATGCACATAAGAAGGGCGCAGCCTCGGCGTAAATGAGGCGGAATTGACCATTCGGCGCACGGTCGTCCTGCGCCCCGGGCAGGAGATTCATGATGTTCACGCAGATGGAAGACTTCCAGAAGGCCGGCAAAGAGGCTTTCGAAAACGCCAGCAAGACTTTCGGCTCGTTCTCCAAGACCGCTCAGGCGATCGCCGCCGAGACCGCCGACTATTCCAAGAAGTCGCTCGAGGGCGCTTCGGCCGTGACCGAGAAGGTTCTCGGCGCCAAGAGCCTCGACAAGGCTTTCGAGATCCAGACCGACTACGCCAAGTCGGCCTATGAAGGCTTCGTCGCCTACGCCGCCAAGCTCGGCGACCTCTATCAGGCCGCTGCGCGCGACGCGGTGAAGCCGTTCGAGGCGGCGTTTGCAGCCGCCAAGCCGGCCAAGTAATCCGGCCAAGTAATTTTTCAAAAAATCACAAGCGATTGAAGCCCGGCCTCAGCGCCGGGCTTTTTCGTATGGGAATTGCATATCGTTGATTGGCGCTTGGATTGACGCCTGGCGACTCTGGCGAAGCAGGCCGAGCGGTTATACATTGCTGATTGCGGGCGCACGGACTCGACAGGCTGCGCCGGGATGGAGACTGACTTGGCGGGAATTGCGCGCATCGATCCTGCGCCGCGCGCCGCAGGGGGCGCGAAGGAGGGACGACCGGGCGACGGCGGCAACGGCGCCGGGACCGCGGTCATCACGCGCACCAAGACCCGCACCAAGCGGCCGAACGTTTATCGCGTCCTGCTCCTGAACGACGACTACACGCCCATGGAGTTCGTGGTCCACGTCCTGGAGAAGTTCTTCGCCAAGAACCACGACGAGGCGGTCCGCATTATGCTCCATGTGCACCAGCACGGCGTCGGCGAGTGCGGCGTGTTCACTTACGAGGTCGCGGAGACCAAGGTCACCCAGGTGATGGATCTCGCGCGGCGCAACCAGCATCCTCTCCAATGCGTCATGGAGAAGAAGTAACTCATCCCCGGAGAACCCATTGCCTTCTTTTTCCCGACATCTCGAACAGGCCCTGCATCGCGCGCTCGCGCTCGCCAATGAGCGAAAGCATGAATATGCGACGCTCGAACATCTCCTCCTTGCTCTGATCGACGACCAGGACGCCGCCGCCGTGATGCGGGCGTGCAACGTCGATATCGAGGCGTTGCGTCGCAGTCTGATCGAATATGTCGACAAGGAATTGGCCAACCTTGTCACCGACGGTCGCGACGATTCAAAGCCGACGGCGGGATTCCAGCGCGTGATCCAGCGCGCCGTGATCCATGTGCAATCGTCCGGCCGCGAGGAAGTCACCGGCGCCAATGTGCTGGTGGCGATCTTCGCCGAGCGCGAAAGCCACGCCGCCTACTTCCTGCAGGAGCAGGAGATGACGCGGTACGACGCTGTGAATTACATCAGCCACGGCATCGCCAAGCGCGCCGACATGAGCGAACCGCGCACGCCCCGCGGTTCCGACGAGGAGCGCGAGAACCGGCAGAACGCGCCCGGCGACAATGACAAGGAGAAGAAGAAGGAAAGCGCGCTCGACGCCTATTGCGTCAACCTGAACAAGAAGGCGCGCACCGGGAAGATCGATCCGCTGATCGGCCGCGAATCCGAGGTGCAGCGCGTCATCCAGGTTCTGTGCCGCCGGCAGAAGAACAATCCGCTGCTGGTCGGCGATCCCGGCGTCGGCAAGACCGCCATCGCCGAAGGTCTCGCGCGCAAGATCATCCGCGGCGAGGTTCCCGAAGTGCTCGCGGACGCGACAGTGTTTGCGCTCGACATGGGCACGCTGCTCGCCGGCACCCGCTATCGCGGCGACTTCGAGGAGCGCCTGAAGCAGGTGATGAAGGAGATCGAGCAGCATCCCAAGGCGATCATGTTCATCGACGAGATCCATACGGTGATCGGCGCCGGGGCGACCTCCGGAGGCGCGATGGACGCGTCGAACCTGCTCAAGCCGGCGCTGGCGCAGGGAACGCTGCGCTGCATCGGCTCAACCACCTACAAGGAGTTCCGGCAGTTCTTCGAGAAGGACCGGGCGCTCGTCCGCCGCTTCCAGAAGATCGATGTGAACGAGCCCTCGATCCCCGACACGATCGAGATCATGAAGGGGCTGAAGCCGTACTTCGAGAAATTCCACAAGCTGCGCTACACCAACGAGGCGGTGAAGGCGGCGGTGGAATTGTCGGCCCGCTACATCCATGACCGCAAGCTGCCGGACAAGGCGATCGACGTGATCGACGAGACCGGCGCGTCGCAGATGCTGGTGCCGGAGAACCGTCGCAAGAAGACGATCGGCATCAAGGAGATCGAAATCACCATCGCGACGATGGCGCGCATTCCTCCGAAGACCGTGTCGAAGGACGACGCCGAGGTGCTGCAGCACCTCGAGCAGACGCTGGAGCGCGTGGTCTACGGCCAGGATGACGCGATCTCGAAGATCAGCGCCGCGATCAAGCTCGCGCGCGCCGGCCTGCGCGATCAGGAGAAGCCGATCGGCTCCTATCTGTTCGCGGGTCCGACCGGCGTCGGCAAGACCGAGGTCGCGCGCCAGCTCGCCAAGGCGCTGGGCGTCGAGCTGATCCGCTTCGACATGTCGGAATATATGGAGCGGCACACGGTCAGTCGTCTGATCGGCGCGCCGCCCGGCTATGTCGGCTTCGATCAGGGCGGTCTGCTCACCGATGGCGTCGACCAGCATCCGCATTGCGTGCTGCTGCTCGACGAAATCGAGAAAGCGCATCCCGATCTCTACAACATCCTGTTGCAGATCATGGATCACGGGAAGCTGACCGACCATAATGGCAAGCAGGTCGATTTCCGCAATGTGATCATCGTGATGACGACGAATGCGGGCGCGTCCGATCTCGCCAAGGCCGCTTACGGCTTCACGCGGCAGAAGCGGGAGGGCGACGACATCGAGGCGATCAACCGGCTGTTCGCGCCGGAGTTCCGCAACCGTCTCGACGCCGTGATCTCGTTCGGCCAGTTGCCGCGCGAGGTCGTCGCCAAGGTGGTCGACAAGTTCGTCATGCAGCTCGAGGCGCAGCTCGCCGATCGCAACGTGACGATTGAGCTGACCGACGAGGCGCGCGAATGGCTCGTCGACAACGGTTACGACGCGTCGATGGGCGCGCGGCCGATGGCCCGGCTCATCCAGCAGACGATCAAGACGCCGCTCGCCGATGAGGTGCTCTTCGGGCGCCTGAAGAATGGCGGCGCGGTCAAGGTCATGGTCACGCTG
Source organism: Terrirubrum flagellatum (assembly GCF_022059845.1). Classification (GTDB taxonomy): domain Bacteria; phylum Pseudomonadota; class Alphaproteobacteria; order Rhizobiales; family Beijerinckiaceae; genus Terrirubrum; species Terrirubrum flagellatum. The sequence goes on from NZ_CP091851.1 coordinate 1,554,181, forward strand.
GACGAGATCAAGGGAACGAAGGTGCTCGGTTTCGACTTCCCGTCGGGACCGCCGACGCCGAAGCCTGAAAAGGACGTCGCCCAGGCGGCGAGCCGCAAGCCGAAAGCGGCGAAGCCCGAGAGCGCGACGTCAGGCCGCAAGAAGCCGGCGTCCGCATCGGAGCCGAAGTCTGGACTTCCCGTGCGAACCGTGCCGAAGGTTCCGCTCGTCCGGGAATAACGGGCGAATCTGGTTCGAAAAGGAAGCGGAAAGCCTGAGATGGCTCTCACACGATATGAGCGCCGGCTGCGACGCCGGCGACACGAAGAGGTGATGGCGTGGGTCGTCCTGCCGATCATCGTCGTGGTGGTCTATTTCATCGGCGCCGTCGCCTATACGAACCTGCGCGAGTCGCTGCCAAGCATCGCCGACCTGAAGTCGCTGCAGGAGAAGGTCAGGCGTTAGATCACGCCGCACTTTGATTGAATCAATCAAAGTGCGGGAACGTGATCGATTCCAAAACTTGAGCATGGCTCCTGCGAAAAACCGGTTCCCACTTTTTCGCGCCATGCTCAAAGGCGTTCGTCCGCCTGAGTGGCGATATGGGCCGCGAGGCCCGCGACCAGAGCATCGAAGGCCGCCCGGCAGCGCGCGCTTGATCTCAGATTCTCATGCATGACGATCCAGGTTTCGAGCGGGATCGTGAACGCGTCCGCGAGAATGCGGACAAGCGCGGGATCGCGTCTGGCGATGGGGACCTGACAAACCCCGATACCGCAGCCGGCCCGGATCGAGGCGAGCTGCGCGAGATCGCTGTCGGTTCTGAGTGAAAACATCGTGCGATCAAGGGGAACGCCGCGCTCGCGCAGGCTGCGAATGAACGCGGTCTCGGTATCGAAACCGAGCACGAGATGGTTTCGCAGATCCTCGATACCTGTCGGCGTCCCGCGCCGATCGAGATAATCGCGGCGCGCGTGGAGGCCGAGTTCGATGGCCCCGATGCGCTTCGCGACGAGCGCCTGCTGCGTCGGCGGGGTCATGCGCACGGCGACGTCGGCCTCGCGCTGGAGCAGATCATCGAGGCGGTTCGACAGCACGAGTTCGACCGTGAGATCGGGATATCGCCGCTGCATCGCCGCGATAATCGGCGGCAGCACTTCGGCGCCGATGATCTCGCTCGCGGTGATGCGCACGGTTCCGCGCACGCCCTCGCCATGCCCGCCGGCGGCGCGCAGGAGCGCGTCGGCGTTCGCCTGAAGCGCTTCGGCATAGGGCCTGAGCTCCAGCGCGAGATCGGTCGGGGCGACGCCGTGCTGGGAGCGGACGAAGAGAGGCGCGCCGAGCGACGCCTCCAGCGCATCGAGATGGCGGCCGACCGTGGGCTGGGTCAGGCCGAGCGCGCGCGCCGCGCCTGAGAGCGATCCTTCGCGAAGGACGCCAAGGAGCGTCCGATAGAGCTCCCAGCCGGGCGCTGCGTCTGCCATACATATATGTATATCATAGGTTCTCAATTAGACAATTTTCTTTGCGCTCGCGCGGCTCCAGATTGCGACCCATCGAAATTGGAGACGCAGTCATGAGCGCGAACAAACTGGCCCTTGTCCTTGGCGCGACAGGCGGAATCGGCGGCGAGCTGGCGCAGGCGCTCCTGCGCCATGGCTGGGCCGTTCGCGGCTTGCGCCGCGCGACCTCGACGAAGCCGGCGAAATCAGACCGCATCGAATGGGTCGCCGGCGACGCCATGAACGCCGATGACGTTCTGCGGGCGGCGCGGGGCGCGTCGCTCATCGCCCATGCGGTCAATCCTCCGGGCTATCGCGACTGGGACAAGCTCGTCCTGCCCATGCTCGAGAACACGATCGCCGCGGCGAAACGCACCGGCGCGCGCATTCTGCTGCCGGGGACGATCTATAATTACGGGCCGGACGCTTTCCCCGTGCTGAGGGAAAGCGCGCCGCAGAATCCCATGACGGTCAAAGGCCGCATTCGGGTCGAGATGGAACAGAGGCTGCGCGAGGCGCAAGGAGAGGGCGTGCGGTCCATCATCCTGCGCGCCGGCGATTTCTTCGGTCCCGTTCCCGGCAACAACTGGTTCTCGCAGGGGCTGGTGAAACCCGGCAAGCCGGTCACTTCGATTTCATATCCCGGCGCAGCGGGCGTTGGCCACGCCTGGGCCTATCTGCCCGATGTGGCGGAGACCATGGCGCAGCTCGCCGATCGTGAGGAGACTTTCGAGCCCTTCGCGCGCTTTCATTTCGCTGGGCATTGGGACGCGGACGGGCGGGAGATGATCGGCGCGATCCGCCGCGTCGCCGGCGATCCGACGCTGCCGGTAAAGCGTTTTCCCTGGCAGCTGCTGACGCTGGCGTCGCCCTTCGTGACGCTGTTCAGGGAGATGCGCGAGATGCGCTACCTCTGGCGCGAGCCGCTGCGGCTCGACAACCGCAGGCTCGTCGCGGCGCTGGGTGCCGAGCCGCATACGCCTCTCGATGACGCCGTGAGCGCGACGCTTTCCGGTCTCGGCTGTCTGCCTCCGCAGCGCAGGTCGCATGAGAGGTCTGCGGCCGTCGCCGGTTGAAGCCGGCGCGAGGGCTCGGCTAAGCCGCAGCACCGCCACGGCGCTGCGCCGGCCGGCGCAAGCGTGAGCTGATATGGCGGAGAGCGAAAGCGGGGCGCGCGCCTTTCGCGACGGCGCGATCGATGCGTGGCGATTGCCGGCCTGGCTGCTTGGCCTGTCGATGATGGGCGTCGGCCCGCTCGCGCGCGATGTCGGCTATCCCCTGATCGGCGCGGTGTTGTCGACGGTGCTCGTTTGGGCGGGGCCGGCGCAGGTGGTGTTCTTCGGCATGATCGGCGCCGGCGCATCGCTTCCCGCGACGGCGATCGCCGTGACTTTGTCGGCGGTGCGGTTGTTGCCGATGACGGCGGCGCTGATGCCGCAGTTGCGCGCGGGAAATCCATCGCGCGCGACGCTGCTGCTCGCCTCGCACTTCATCGCGGTGACGGTGTGGGTGGAATCGATGCGGCGGCTTCCCAATCTGCCGGCGGAGAAGAGGCGGCCCTATTTCTTCGGACTGGCTTTCGCCTGCTGCGCGACCGCATCGTTAACGACTGCGCTTGGTTACCTGCTCGCCGGCGAGGCGCCGAAGGCGATCGGCGCTGGGCTGCTGTTCATGACGCCGGTCTTCTTCACCCTGTCGCTGATCGCAGGCGCGCGCCTGCGCGCCGATTGGATCGCGATCGGTTGCGGCTTTGCGCTCACCGCCGCACTTGGCCTGTTTCTCGGATCAGCGGCGGCGCTGTTTCTCACCGGCGTGATTGGCGGCACCATCGCGTTCCTGTGGGAGCGGCGCGAATATGCGCGGAAGGCCGCGGCATGAACGCGGCGATCGCAAATCTTGGCTTCCTCGGCGCGATGATCGTGGCGGCGGTGATTCCGAACGGCGTGTGGCGCTGGATCGCGGTGTTCGCGACGTCGCGGCTCGATGACGGCTCGCCTTTCTTCGCCTGGATTCGCCATGTCGCGACATGCCTCGTCGCCGGCGTCGTGGCGCAGCTTCTCATTTCGCCGTCAGGCGTTCTCGCGAGCGCGCCAATCGCGCTGAGATTTGGCGCGCTCTTGTTCGCCGCCATCGTGTGGAAAATCAGCGGCGCGCGCGTGCTTGTCGGCTGGATGGCGGGCGTCGCCGCGCTGATGATCGGCGCGGCGTTGGTGTAGCGATTAGGCGGAAAGCGCGGCGCGGATTTTCGCGGCGTGCGCGACGAGCGTTTCCTTCGGCGCCATGTCGCCCGTGTGCGGCTTCAGCTCGACGCCCGTCCAGCGCGGAATGATATGGACATGGATGTGAAAGACCACCTGTCCGCCAGCGCTTTCATTGAACTGCAGGATGGTCAGGCCATCGGCCTGCATGCCTGATTTCGCGGCGCGCGCGACGATCTGCACGCTGCGCGCGAGATGTCCGAGCGAGTCCGCGCCGATGTCGATGATGGTGCGCGCCGGCGACTTCGGAATGACGAGGCAATGCCCGTCGCCGCGCGGCATGATGTCCATGAAAGCGAAGGTGTGATCGTCTTCGTAAAGCTTTTCGCAGGGCAGTTCGCCGCGCAGGATTTTCGCGAAGACGTTCTGGGGATCGTAGGCGGTCATTTCGCGCTCCGGCTTGCCGGGATTGATCTGGCAAGCCGGATGCGCAGGGTCAAGCTATCAGCCGAAACGCCGAAATCACCAGGAGCAGACGCGGCGCCAGCCCCAGGGGGTCGCGCGCAGCCAGCAACGGCGACGGCGCACGTAGTAGCGCGGGCGATAGTAGCGGCGGCGATAGAAATAGTACTGAGCGAACTCGCCCTTGTCGCCATTCGCTTCGGCGAGATCCTTGATGAAGCTGTCGACCGACACGGGCTCGGCGCCCGAAGCCGGCGCGTTCGTCAGCGCGGATGCGGCCTGCGCCGGCGACATCGTTACGGCGGCGGCGCCGACCGCAACGGCCCCGAGGCCGAACATCTTGAGGAACTCACGTCGTTCCATGTCGCAATCCTTTCATGCGTTAACGCTGTTGGTGACCGGTCCGCGCGAGGCGAGGTTGCTCCTCCGCGGACAACTCCGCAACTTCGATCTTTCTCTGCGGCGCGTCCGTTGGAAGTGCGCGCGCGCACATGGTTGGCGCCTTGCTGCTCCAGACGAAAACTCCGGCCCGCATGGCGGACCGGAGTGCTCAAGTCGTTCGCCTCACCAGCGGCGGCGGCGCCAGACCCTGCGACGCCAATAGCGCCTGCGGCGCCAATAACGTCGGCGACGCCAGTAACGGGCGAATACGCCTTCGCCGGATTCGCTCTTGATCATCTCCGCCAGAACTTCGTCGGCGGGCTGCTTCGCACCGAGTGGCGCATCGGCGACCACGGTTGCGGCTTGCGCAGGCGACATGACGAGGCCGGCTGTTCCCATCGCGGCGGCCGCAAGGCCGAAGAGTTTGATGAAATCTCTTCTCTGCATTGAGCTTCCTTCCCACTTCTGAGCGACCGGACATGCGCGGCGCCCGGTCTCCGCCGGCCCCGGCCACAAACGTCGGCGCCAATTAAGGCGCCCAGATGTCATTTGTTCCCTTGCGGAAGAAAGTGCGGCGCCCTGTCTCAGTCTTCGTCGACAGGCTGCGCCGTTGCGCCGCCGTCGCGGCGGAACGGCGCGTACTCGCCGTATTCCTCGATCGCCGCGGAGACATGCCGGCGCTCGCGCGCGAGATAGTCGGCCACTGCGCGACGCAGACCGGGATGGGCGATGTCGTGGGCGGAATAGGTTTCGACAGGGAGATAGCCGCGCGCCAGCTTGTGTTCGCCTTGCGCGCCGGCCTCGACGCGTCGCAGCCCGCGGGCGATCGCCTCGTCGATGGCCTGATAGTAGCAGACCTCGAAATGCAGGAACGGGTGATGCTCGATGCAGCCCCAGTGCCGCCCGTAAAGCGCATCCGAGCCAACGAAGTTGATGGCGCCGGCGATGTATCGGCCGGCGCGCTTCGCCATCACCAGCACAATATCTTTCGCCATGCGCACGCCGACGAGGGAATAGAATTCGCGCGTGAGATAGGGGCGGCCCCATTTGCGTCCGCCGGTGTCCATGTAGAAGCGGAAGAAATCGTCCCAGACGCGTTCGGTGAGATCGGCCCCGGTCAGCCGCTCGATGGTGATTCCGTTGGCGACCGCGTCGCGCCGCTCGCGATTGATCGCCTTGCGCTTGCGCGAGGCGAGCGCGGCGAGGAATTCATCGAAGGTCCGATAGCCGGCGTTGGTCCAGTGGAATTGCTGGTGGGTGCGCAGCAGGAAATTGTGCGCGCCGAGATCGTCCCATTCGCCCTTCGTCAGGAAAGTGACATGGATCGATGACGCGCCAAGCTGCTCGCGCGCCGCGCGCAGACCGGCGACCAGCGCATCGCGCGCGACAGGCGCCGTCGCGCCGGGCTTCACCAGCAGCCGCCGGCCGGTCGCCGGCGTGAAGGGCACGCTGACCTGCAGCTTCGGATAATATTCGCCGCCGGCGTTGGCGAAGGCGTCCGCCCAGCCATGGTCGAAGACATATTCGCCCTGGCTGTGCGACTTGAGGTAGGCCGGGCAGGCTGCGATCAGCGCGCCAGCGTGATCCTCGACCAGGACATGCGCTGGCTTCCAGCCGGTCCGCGCCACAGCCGAACGCGAGTCTTCAAGCGAGGAGAGAAAGGCGTGCGAGACGAAGGGGTTGTATTCGTTCGGCTCACAAACGGAATCCGCTTGTTCAGATTTTGATTCAAGCGGCGCGGGGTTGGCGCAGGCGTCCCACACCGCCGCATCGACCGCCTTCAGCGAGGAGGCGATCTTGATCGTCAGGTCGGAAAGGGCTGGAGCCGCAGGATCGCGAAGCACGCGGGATAGAATAAGGTCGCCGCGCGATTGTGCAACGCGGCGATTCTGCTCAGGGGACAAAGCCCTCGAAAACCATCTGATCAGCGTGGGCAGCTGCAAGCGCGCGCTCCTCGGGCGTCCGGACGGTCCAGGTCATCACGGGCAGGCCCAGCGCCTTGCGACACAGGAATGGCGCGGCCGAGGGGAGATCGTTCACCTTCCATGAGATGAAGTCCGGACGCGACTGCTCGAAATGGAGGAGGTTCGCCAGGGCGCGCTTTTCCGTCGCGTCGAGGCCATCATAGTCGGCGTAATTGTATTCCTGCATGGCGATGACGCCGCAGGGGATGCGCCCGCCAACGAGCTTCTTCGCCTCGATCACCACGGCCGGATCGAACGACTTGATCCCGACCGGGCCGGAATATCCGAGCAGAACCTCCGCCGTGCGGCGCGTCAGCCTGGGATCGCCCGTGAATGCGCTCTTGATCTCGCAGACCAGCGGGACCTTGCCTGCGATGAGGTCGAGCAGGTCCTGCAGCTTCGGGATGCGATCGCTCGTGTCCTTCATGACAACGCCGGCGAGTTCGGCGGCGGTTTTCTCCGCGACCTTGCCCTTGGCTTCAGTCAGCCTGTCGAGCGCGAAGTCATGGAAGACGACGCTTTCGCCGTCCGCAGTCCACTGCACGTCGCATTCGATGGCGAAACCTTTCGCGATCGCCGCCTTGGCCGCGCCCAGCGTGTTCTCGATGACGCCGGCGGCGCGATCATGCAGGCCGCGATGGGCGACCGGCTGCGCGACGAGCGCCGCTGCCGCCGTCATCGCACGATCTCGAACATCGCCTCGACCTCGACAGCGCAATCCATCGGGAGCTGCGCCACGCCGACCGTGGTGCGCGCATGGCGACCGGCCTCGCCGAGCGCCATCACCATGAGATCGGACGCGCCGTTCATCACCTGCGGCAGCGAATTGAAGTCGGGCAGGGCGTTGATGAAGCCGCCGAGACGCACGCAGCGCTTGATGCGGTCGAGATCGCCGCCGAGCGCCGCCTTCGCCTGCGCCAGCACATTGATGGCGCAGGCGCGCGCGGCCGCCTGGCCGTCCTCGATCGACACGCTCTCGCCGAGCTTGCCCTTGTGGGCGTCGGCGATCTTCATGCCGGGGCCGAAGGCGAGTTGGCCTGAAATCACGAGAAGCTGGCCGGTGATCACGGCGGCGACATAGTTGGCGACGGCCGCGGCGGGGGTCGGCAGGATCACGCCCTCTCGGGCCAGATTGTCTTCGACGGCGCTCATGGGATGTTCTCGCGGAAGGGGGCGGATGCGGCGCTTCATCGCCCGGATCGGCAGGCCGAGGCAAGCGCTCCCGCGGGGCGCCGCGGTTCAGCCATCGTTCGGACGGATTTAATCGGGCAATTGACGGCGGAAACCCGTCGTCATCTTATTTGCCCATGCTGCTTCGCTCTTTCTCCGCCGCCGCGCTCGCCTGCGCGCTCGCCACTCCCGCTTTCGCCGCGACGCCGATCGTGCTTGCGCCCCATCGCGCAGTGTACGATCTCAGTCTGGTCAAAGCCGGAGACATGAAGGGCGTTGACGATGCGCGTGGCCGCATCGTGTTCGAGGTCAATGGCTCGGTCTGCGAAGGATATTCGTCAAGCTTCCGGCAGGTGGTCGAGATGCAGTCGAGCGAAGCCGGTTCGCGCCTTCTCGATGTTCGCTCCTCCAGCTTCGAGGAGGCGGAAGGAAAGGGCTATCGTTTCCAGATCGATCGCAGCGTCAATCGCGAGGATCAGCCGAGCGCGGCCGGCCGGACGCAGACGCGCGACGGCGTGCTCGCGGTGCAACTCACCAAGCCCAAGACCGACAGCGTCAAGCTGCCGGAGAAGGTGATGTTCCCGACCTTCCATACGCGCGCGCTGATCGAGGCCGCGGAAGCCGGACAGAACACGCTGTCCGTCCGCACCTATGACGGCTCCGACGAGGGCCAGGCGATCTACGACACTTTCGCCGTCATCGGCGCGCCGATCACGCATAAGCCTGACGAAACGATCGAGGACAGCGCGCGTGTTCCGGCGCTGCAGCAGGCGCGAAGCTGGCCGGTGACGATCAGCTATTACAAGATCGGCAATCCCGACCAGAATCCGGCTTATGTGATCTCGATGGAGCTTTACGAGAACGGCGTCAGCAGGAACCTCAAGCTCGACTATGGCAGCCTGGTTCTCAAAGGCGACCTCGCGCGGCTCGATTTCAGCAAGCCGGCGGCTGAGTGCAAGTAAGCCGTTAGCGCTTCCTCGCGTCGAACACCGCGCCGCGCTGGATTGCTGCGCTGCCGAATTTCTCTCTAAGCTTGTCGATCGCGGTCTCGCGCGCGATCTCGCGGCCGACCTGCGTGTCGACGAGATCGCCCTTGTCAGCGTCCGCCGCAGGCGCAAGATCGCTCGCGCCGACGCCGATCAGGCGGAATTTCTCGCCGTCAATTTCGCGCGCGAGAAGATCGCGCGCCGCTTCATAGATGCGCATCGACAGCTGCGTCGGCGGAAGGCCGCCGCGCGTGCGCGTGCGCAAATCGAATTGCGCCGTCTTCAGTTTGAGCGTCACCGAACGCGCGGCGAATTCCTGCTTGCGCAGGCGCGACGCCACTTTCTCCGACAGCCTCATCAGGATCGGGCTCAAAGTCGCGAGATCGGAAATATCCTCGTTGAAGGTGGTTTCGGCCGAGATCGTCTTGGTGTCGCGCTCGGGGGAGACGACGCGCTCGTCGATCCCCATCGCGAGCGCGCGCAGTCTCAAGCCGTCATTGCCGACATCGCGCAGAAGCGTCGCCGTGTCGCGTTCGCGCAGATCGGCGATCTTTCTCACGCCCGCGCGTTCAAGCCGTTTCGCTGCGGCGGCGCCGACGCCGGGCAGAATCGTGACCGGCTTCGGCCCGAGGAAATCCAGCGTTTCGGCGCGGCCGATGATCGAGAAGCCGCGCGGCTTGTCGAGGTCGGAGGCGATCTTGGCGAGGAACTTGTTGTGGGACAGGCCGACCGAAATGGTGATCGCCAGCTCCTTCTCGACGCGCCGCGCGAAGGCGGCGAGCACGCGGGCCGGCGGCGCCTTGTGCAGCTCCTGCGTGCCTTCGAGATCGAGGAAAGCCTCGTCGATGGACAACGGCTGCACCATCGGCGTCAGCTCAAGCATCAGGCGGCGCACCTCGCGGCCGACCGCGACATACTTCTCCATGTTGGGTTTGATGACGATGGCGTCGGGGCAGGCGGCGAGCGCTTTGAACATCGGCATGGCCGAGCGGACGCCAAACGTGCGGGCGATGTAGCAGCAGGTCGAGACGACGCCGCGCTTGCCGCCGCCGACGATCACGGGCTTGTTGCGCAGGCCCGGATCGTCGCGCTTCTCGATCGTGGCGTAGAAAGCGTCGCAATCGATATGGGCGATCGCGAGCTGGTCGCGCTCCGCATGTGAAATGAGCCGGGGTCCGCCGCAGGACGGGCAGCGCCGAAGCGACGCGGCTTCGGCATCGGTCAGGCAGTCGCGGCAGAGGAAGCGCATCACGAGTCGTCCCCGCCCATCGGTCGCGCCGCTTTCCACGGGCGTCAACTGGCCGGCCGGCGGGGAATCAGCTGTGGATATCGGAAGCGCCGGGCAGGCGGGACCGCGCCTGTGCGACCGTCGCAGGATCGATCCCCTGGTCGGCGGCGAAAGCCTGGAGCTCGGTTTCGTCTTTCAGGAGATGGTCGAGCACGGCGCCGAGAAAGCCGGGTTCGCCGGCAATCTGCCTGATTTCAGAGGGTTCGAGACCGGTCAGCGCGAGAAAACGGCCGAGACGCTCGCCGTCGGCGGCGAGCCAGCCGAGCGCCACGATGGCCAGCGCTTCGGCGTCGGGTCGGGATGGTTTATAAATCGACAACGGAGTTTCTGCGATGCGGTTTGCTATTCATCAAGATGTCGTTGCTAGAGGTGGCGGGCAAGCGGCGTTGGCCTTTTGCCGAGGGTCAGAGCCTGTTTGGGAATTGGGATGGAGGCTGCGTTGAGCGACGAGCGAGCGGATGACAGGAGGGAGGCGCAGCCAATGTCTTTCGACATTGGCGAGCCTTCTGACGCATCAGCCGCCGCTCGCCGCTCAACCCGAAGGGCTGCGCCGCTTTTCGCCCCCCGGTTCGTCGCCGATCTCGGCCGTGCGGCCTGTACGCCCTTCGATCGGGCTCCTGCCGGAGCGACGAAAATCGGCTGCAGCGCAGCCCCATCCGAATTCCCAAACAGGCTCTAAGGTGATGGCCAAGACCGTTCTGATCGTTGAGGACAACGAGCTCAATATGAAGCTCTTCAACGATCTGCTGGAAGCGCATGGGTATCAGACGCTGAAGACGGCGAATGGCGTCGAGGCGGTGGAGATCGCGCGATCAAAGAAGCCCGATCTGATTCTCATGGACATCCAGTTGCCGGAGGTTTCCGGGCTCGAAGTGACCCGGTGGCTGAAGGCGGATGAAGAGTTGAAGAAGATTCCCGTGATCGCCATCACGGCGTTCGCAATGAAAGGCGACGAGGAGCGGATTCGCGAGGGCGGTTGCGAAGCCTACCTCTCCAAGCCGATCTCGGTGGTGAAGTTCGTCGAAGTGGTGCGGAATTTCTTGGGGCGTTGAGTTTTCCGGGCGCAGTGTTTTTCGGGGGCGTTAGGCCCAGGGGATCGTAGTGGGTGGAGTTGCGTGATGACGGGCCGCGTGCTGGTCGTTGATGATCTCTTTCCGAATTTGCGCCTGCTCGAGGCGAGGCTCAGCGCCGAATATTACGAGGTCCTGACCGCGACCAACGCGCTCGATGCGCTTGCGATCTGCGAGAAGGGCCAGTGCGACGTCGTGCTGCTCGACGTGATGATGCCGGGCATGGACGGATTCCAGGCCTGCTCGCGGCTGAAATCTGATCCCGCCACAACGCATATTCCGATCGTCATGGTGACGGCGCTCGACCAGCCGAGCGATCGGGTGCGCGGGCTCGACGCCGGCGCTGATGATTTTCTCACCAAGCCAATCGACGAAATCGCGCTGCTGGCGCGCGTGCGCAGCCTTGCGCGCCTGAAGCAGTCGGTGGACGAATTGCGCAACCGCGCGCAGATGACCCAGAGCTATGGCCTCGGCGATCCGCTGTCGGCGGCTGCGGCGGAGACCGGATTGTCCGGCCGCGTGCTTGTCGTCGAGGACCGCGCCTCGGCTGCGGAGCGCATCTCGACCACGCTGTCGGCGCGCTATGAGGTGGTCGTCGAGAGCAATCCGCAGCAGGCGGTGTTCCGCGCCGTCGAGGAAGGATTCGATCTCGCGATTGTGAGCCTCGGCCTGTCGAATTTCGACGGTCTGCGGCTGCTCAGCCAGTTCCTGTCGCTGGAGCGCACGCGCCATATGGGCACACTGATGATCGGCGAGCCCGAGGATCGTCAGCGCCTGTTGCGAGGTCTCGACATCGGCGTGCAGGATTTTCTGCTGCGCCCGATCGATCGCAACGAATTGCTCGCGCGCACGCGCACGCAGATCCGCAATACGCGCTATGCCGAACGGCTGCGCTCGACCGTCGCGACCTCTATGGAAGCCGCGGTGCTCGATCAGCTCACGGGCCTGCACAATCGCCGCTATTTCGACCGCCAGATGCCGAAGCTGTTCGATCAGGCGCGGATGGAGGCGAAGCCGATGTCCGTGCTGGTGCTCGACATCGATCGCTTCAAGTCGATCAACGACACCTTCGGCCATGACGCCGGCGATGAAGTGTTGAAGGCCTTCGCCAAGCGCGTGCGCTCCTGCGTGCGCGGCGATGACGTGCTGGTGCGTTTCGGCGGCGAGGAGGTCGTGATCGTCTCCCCTGAGACGAGCGACGAGGTCGCGGCCTTGGTGGCGGAGCGCATCCGCCAGAAGGTGGAAAGCGGTCCATTCGCTGTCAATCGCGGCGCGCGCCAGATTCCGGTGACGGTGTCGATCGGCGTCGCGCATCTCTCGCGCTATGACGAGACGCCGACCGATCTCCTGAAGCGCGCCGACGAGGCGCTCTACAGGGCGAAAAGCGACGGCCGCAACCGGGTGATCCGCGCGGCCGCCTGAGGACGCGTTTTCGCGCTCCGACTTTTTACAATCGCTGCTCGATCTTCATGCCGCCGAATACGACGGCCTGCGTCATCGGACGCATCAGCATCTCATGGGGGAAGCCGAGTTCGATCGCGCTCGTCTGATCGAGCTTCTTCGCCTGCGCGTCGCTGAATTCGACGTCCAGCGCGCCGAGATTGTCTTCAAGCTGCTTCAGCGTGCGCGCGCCGATGATCGGCGCCGTGACGGCGGGATTGCGCAGCGTCCAGGCGAGCGCCGTCTGCGCCGGCGTCTTGCCCATTTCCGCCGCGACCTCCTTCACCACATCAGCGATGGCGAGACCGCGCGCGTGCAAGGAGTTCTGCGCCGCGGCGACATTCTTGCGCGTTCCGGTCGGTTCGCCGACGCCGGAGCCGGCGTCGAGATCGGCGCGCGAATATTTGCCCGTGAGCACGCCGCTCGCGAGCGGAGACCACGGGATGACGCCAAGACCCATCTCGCGCGCCATCGGGATGAGATCGCGTTCGACGGTGCGCTCGATCAGATTATATTCGATCTGCAGCGCAATGAGCGGCGACCAGCCGCGCAGATCGGCGATGGTCTGCATGCGCGAGACCTGCCAGGCCGGGATGTCGGACACGCCGACATAGACGAGCTTGCCGGCGCGCACGAGGTCGTCCATCGCGCGCAGCACTTCATCGACGGGCGTCGTGAAGTCCCAGGCGTGGAGATAGAGCAGGTCGATATAGTCGGTGCGAAGACGCTTCAGGCTGTCCTCGACGGAGCGCACCATGCTGCGGCGGTGATTGCCCCCCGAATTCGGATCGCGCTCGCGCGTCGCCAGTGTGTATTTCGTCGCGACGACAAGCCGATCGCGCTTCTCGCCGAGAAATTCGCCGAGCAGGCGCTCCGATGAGCCGTTGGTGTACTGGTTGGCGGTGTCGATGAAATTGCCGCCGCGATCGACATAGGCATCGAAGATGCGGCGAGCCTCGTCGGCCTCCGCGCCCCAGCCCCAGTCGGCGCCGAAAGTCATCGCGCCGAGAGCGAGCGGGGAGACGCGCAGGCCGGAGCGGCCAAGCAGGCGGTAGTGATCAAGAGAAGTCGTGCGGGTCATGTCTGTCCTCCGTTGGACACCACATGAGCCGCCGCCGCTGTTGAGATAATCTGCTATGATCTGCATGCGTCATTAAGCCAGGGATATAGAATGCGCGGCAGCGAACATGCCGAACTCAGGGCTTTCGCGGCGATCACCGAGCATGGCGGATTCGCCCGCGCCGCCGCCCAACTCGGCGTGTCGCCCTCCGCGCTGAGCCAGACCATTCGGGCGCTGGAGGAGCGGCTCGGCGTCCGGCTGCTCAATCGCACCACGCGCAGCGTCGCGCCGACCGAGGCCGGGGCGCGGCTTCTCGAACGGCTGCTGCCGGCTTTCGCCGATCTCGATGCGGCCGTCGCCGATGTCAGAAGCTCTGGCGGCGTTCCCTCGGGGACGCTGAGGATCAGCGCGTCGCGGCTTGCCGCGATCCATTATCTCGCGCCGCTGATCGGGCCGTTCCACCGAGCTTATCCCGACATCACGCTCGATCTTGTGGTCGACGACCGGCTCATCGACATCGTCGCCGGACGCTTCGACGCAGGCATCCGCCTTGGCGAGATGGTCGAGAAGGACATGGTGGTGACCAGGGTCGGCGGCGATCTCAGGATGACCGTCGTCGCATCGCCGGCTTATCTCGCCACGCACGGCGCGCCCGAGACGCCGCGCGATCTGCGCCGGCATCGCTGCATCAATTTCCGCTGGCCGACGGACGGCAGCTTCTATCGCTGGGAGTTTGAGCGCGGCGAGGAGAAGTTGGAGGCGGCGGTCGAGGGGCCGCTGATCGTCAACGAGGCGGAGGTGGCGCTGCGCGCCGCGCTGGACGGGGTCGGGCTCGCCTATCTCTTCGATGACGCCACGAAACGATGGGTCGAGGCGGGCAGGCTCGTGCGTCTCCTGGAGGACTGGTCGCCGCCTTTCGCGGGCTTCCATCTCTATTATCCCAGCCGCCGGCAGACCCCGCCGGCGCTGCGCGCCTTCATCGATTTTCTCAAGGAATCGCCTGATGTTGCGGCCGTCCGCTGAGCCGCCGCCGGGCGCATTTGCTTCTCCGGCGACTCAGCTTAGCCTGATTGTTCGGTTGCGGTGCGGGATTGACCGCGCAGATCGCCGAACGGAATGCTCAGGTCCGCCGCATCTCCTGACTGTTTCGTGAGGCCGGCGGCCCGGGCGAGGTTGAGGTGGCCTCCTTGACCCGCCCGGGTCCGCCATCTCCGCAATCCAAAACGAGGCAATAAAAAAGGCGCTCAGGGGAGCGCCTTTTTCTTTCCGACAGCGCGATCCTTCGATCGCCCGAAGCCTTACTTGATCTTGGCTTCGCGGAATTCGACGTGCTTGCGCGCGACCGGGTCGTACTTCTTCTTGACCATCTTGTCGGTCATCGTGCGCGAGTTCTTCTTGGCGACGTAGTAGAAGCCAGTGTCGGCGCTCGACACGAGCTTGATCTTGAGGGTGACGGCCTTGGCCATGGTTCTCAGCTCCGGGCAGGGGCGGGGCGAACCCGCGCCATCATGACAAAAGGCCGGTCGTGGGACCGGCCAAAATCTGGCTGTCCTGTGCTCTAGAACGGCCGCGGCGTCAAGGGAAACGGGCTCCCGAGACCCATCAGAGCATCACCTGTTTCCACTTCCCGTTCAGTTTCTGACGGAAGGGAACGGGCAGATGGCGGCCGAAACCGGCGTCGATCCGCGCGCCAAGCTCCTTCAGCACGACTTGGGTGATCGGCGGCAGGTCGAGGGTCTTCGCCTCGGGGAGCGGAATCCAGACGAGTTCCGTCAGTTCCGAATCGGGGCCGACGACGCCTTCGATCCGCTCGCAGATGGCTTCGGCGTCGACGGCGAAGAATCGCGTGTCGAAGCGCTTCGGGCGATTGGTCGGGGTGATCGCGCGTGAGACGAAATGCAGCGGCTCCAGCGTCGGAAACACGCCAAGCTCCCGAAACTTCTCCCAGGGGCCTTCGGGGACGGCTTCCGGCGCGCCATACTCCTTCTCGCCGATCAGCAGGCCTGTCTCCTCGAAGGTCTCGCGGATCGCCGCCATGGCAAGCGCGCGGGCGAGCGTCACGCTCGGCTTCGTCACATGCTGGCTCAGGCGGCGCTCATCGATCTCATGCAGCGCGCCGGACGCCGGCATCCTGCGGTCGCCCGGTTCAAGACGGCCGCCGGGGAAAACGAATTTGCCCGGCATGAATTTGTGGCCGCCATGGCGCTTGCCCATGAGGACGGTCGGCGTCTTCTTCGTCCTGTCGATGAGAATGAGCGTCGCCGCGTTCTTCGGCCTGACATAGGGCCAGCTCCGCTCCTGAGGCGTTTCCGTCATTACAGGCGCGGCGCTGACGCTCATGGGTGCAATCTATCGTCCTTCGTCGAGGACGTTCTTTCGCCCAAAGCCGTGCATGCGCAAGGCCCACTGCAAACCAACCACGGCGCCCTTGATCGGCTGCAGGAGCCCGATGCTGAGGATGAGCGCCAGCGTCGGCCACAGCGCGACATGCAGCCAGAGGGGCCAGTTGGCCTCGGTCTCGGCGAACACAAGGCCGCCAACGGCAATGTGGCCGACGATGACGATGGTGAGATAGGCGGGAAAGTCGTCGGCGCGGTGGTGATGCATATCCTCGCCGCAGCGCGCGCAGGCGGGCACGACCTTGAGGAAGCGTCCGAACAGCCGGCCCTCGCCGCATTTCGGGCAACGCCCCGTGAAGCCGCGCCACATGGCGCGTCGCGTATCGCGCGCCGGTTCGGCGGCGACAGATTCAAAACTCGTCGTGATCGGCATGGCCGTTCGCTCCCGATCGGCTCTCGCGACGAACCTGTCGCGCCGATCGCTTATGTGGGGCCGTGGCGTCGCGCCCGCTGGGGTCTGCGCGTTTCGGCCTTCGCGCTTGTGATCCGTTTCTTGCCGGCGGGCAACGCGACTCCACGCCGCCCCTCCGAGATCATCTCGAAGCGGAGCGCGCCGGCGACCGGCTGCGCCTCGACCAGCTTGACGGTAACCGCATCGCCGAGGCGATAGCTCTCGCCGGTGCGGCGGCCGACGAGCGCATGGCGCTGCTCGTCATAGGCGTAGAAATCCGCGCCCAGCGTGGATGCAGGCACGAATCCGTCAGCGCCGGTGTCGTCGAGCTTCACGAACAGGCCGGCGCGCGTGACGCCGCCGATGCGTCCCTCGAAGGTCGCGCCGATGCGGTCGGCGAGGAAATGGGCGATGAGTCGATCGACAGTTTCCCGCTCGGCTGCGGCGGCGCGACGTTCCGCCGCGGAGATCGACGCCGCGATCTCCGCGAGCTGCGCGCGTGGCGCATCCTTCGGCAAACCGTCTTCGCGCGCGCCGAGTGTCGTCAGAAGTCCGCGATGGACGATGAGGTCGGCGTAACGGCGGATCGGCGACGTGAAATGCGCGTAACGCCGCAGGTTCAGGCCGAAGTGACCGTAATTCTCGGCGGCGTATTCCGCCTGCGCCTGGCTGCGCAGCACGATCTCGTTCACGAGCGGCGCGTTGCCGGTGCCTTTCACCTGAGCGAGGATGTCGTTGAACAGTTCGGGTTTGAGCGCGCCGGTGCGCGGCAATTTCATGCCGATACTCGCAAGCACCTCTCCGAGCGCGCGCATCTTCTCCAGCGACGGCTCGTCATGCACGCGATAGATCAGCGGCATGCCGGCGCGCTCCAGCGTCTCCGCTGCGGCGACGTTGGCGAGGATCATGAATTCCTCGATGAGGCGATGCGCTTCGAGCCGCTGCGGAACGATGACGCGATCGATCGTTCCATCCTTCTTCAGGACGAGCTTGCGTTCGGGCAGATCGAGATCGAGCGGCTGGCGCTGATCGCGCGCTTTCTTCGCGGTTTCGTAGGCGCGCCAGAGCGGCTGCAACACGGGGGCGAGCAGCGGTCCCGTCGTCTCATCAGGGCGTCCATCGATCGCGCTCTGCGCCTGCTCATAGGCGAGCTTGCCGTGCGAGCGCATCATGATTCGATGAAAGCTGTGGCGCAGCTTGCGGCCATGCGCGTCGAGCGTCATGCGCACGGCGAGCGCCGGTCGATCGCCATCGGGCCTGAGCGAACAGAGATCATTCGACAATCGCTCCGGCAGCATCGGCACGACGCGATCGGGGAAATAGACGGAGTTGCCGCGGATCAGCGCCTCGCGATCGAGCGCCGTTCCTGCACGCACATAGGCGGCGACATCGGCGATCGCGACGGTGACGATATGCCCGTCTTTATTTTTCGGATCATCGTCGGGCCGCGCATGCACGGCGTCGTCGTGATCCTTGGCGTCAGCGGGATCGATCGTCACCAGCGGTAGATCGCGCCAGTCCTCGCGATCCCGCATCGTCGCGGGCGTCGCGCTCTCGGCTTCTTTCAGGACGGTGTCCGGAAAGATATGCGGCAGGCCGTGCGCATGGATCGCGACCATGCTGATCGTGCGTTCCGACGTGAGCGAACCCAATCGTTCGGTGACGCGCGCGGACGGACGCGCGAAACGGCCTTCGCGCAGCACGGTGACGGCGACGAGATCGCCGTCGGTCGCATTGCGGATGTGGTCCTTCGAGATGAAGAGTTCGCGGCCCTGCGCTTTCTTGTCGACGGGCACGAGACGCGCCGTGCCGTCCTGCATGACGCGCAGGATGCCGAGCGTCTGGCGCGGCTTTTTTGCGATCAGCCTGATGACGCGGCCGGTGTGGGAGTCCTCGCCCTCGCCCTTGTCGTCGATGCGGAGGAGCACGCGGTCGCCGACGCCGGGAACGGGTTCGCCGGGACGCGCCTTCGCCGGCATGGCGACAACGATGCGCGGTGCCTCGCCATGCTCCTCGTCCCATTCGACGGGCTCGGCGATGAGTTCGCCATCCTCGTCGCGGCCGGTGATGTCGCACAGCATCACGGACGGCATATGTCCGGGCTGGTGGAAACGGCCGCGCCGTTTCTCGATCAGGCCTTCGCTTTCGATCTCCTTCAGGAGGCGCTTGAGCTTGATGCGCTCGGCGCCCTTGAGGCGGAAATGCTTGACCAGATCGCGCTTGCCGGCTTCAGCGCCATGCTCGGCGAGGAAGGCCAGCACATTCTCGCGGGTAAGGGAGCGGTCGTCTGTCGCGCCGCCTTGCGCGGCTTCTGCGGCGCGCTGCTTTTTCAGCGCCCGCTGGCGGGTGGGTTTTGTGATTTTCGGTTGCTTTGACACTTTTTAGAATTCTTCACGCGCGATTTCTGGCGCGTGCTTTTTGTGGATCAGTTTTTGAGGTTCGTCATTCCGGGGCGCAGCTTCAACCGCGAGCCCGGAACCCATTGCGTCAGTCGCAATATTTTTGGGGTCCGGGGTTCGCGCTTTCAACGCGCCCCGGGACGACAATAGAAATGGAAAGCTACTTCTTCGCAACTTTCTTGGCCGCGGCTTTTTTTGCCGGTGGCTTCTTTGCAGCGCTTGTCTTCGCAGTTTTCGCTGGCGCGCGCGATGCGGGCGCTTTCTTCGCCGGAGCCTTCGCCGCGGGTTTCTCGTCGGCGTCGCCGGCTTTCGCCTTCTTCGCGGCTTTCGCGGGCTTCTTCGCTGGAGCGCTCGCCTCTCTCGCGCGAACGAGATCGATCGCGTCCTGAAGCGACACCTGATCCGGCGCCATCGATTTCGGGATCGTGGCGTTGACCTTGCCGTTGGTGACATAGGCGCCGAAGCGGCCGGCCTTCACCACAAGCGTGCCCAGCACGTCGTCGTTGCCAAGCAGGCGATCGTTCGGGCCGACGCTGACGCCCTTCTCTTTGCCGCCGCCATTCTCGGCGCGGGCTTTCAGGACCGCGATCGCTTCTTCGAGCGTCACGGCTTCCGCCGTCATCTCCTTCGGCAAGGTAGCGTTGATCTTGCCGTTGGTGACATAGGGGCCATAGCGGCCGGCCTTCGCCGAAATCTGGCCGAGCCCCGGCGCCTCGCCGAGCGGGCGCCCAGCGCCGCCGCGACCCGGACGCGACGCGCCGATCTGCTCCTTGGTGATGATCAGATCGATCGCGCGGTTGTCGCCGATCTCCAGAATATCATCGTCCTTGCCGATATTGGCGTAGGTCTTCTCGTGCTGGACGTAAGGCCCGTAACGGCCGATGCCGGCGAGAATGGGCTTGCCCGACTCCGGATGTTTCGCGACCTCGCGCGGCAGCGACAGCAGTTTCAGCGCGCGTTCGAGATCGATTGTGTCGGGCGTAATTCCCTTCGGCAGCGACGAGCGTTTCGGCTTCTCGTCCTTGCCGCCGCCTTCGCCAAGCTGGAGATAAGGGCCGAAACGGCCGTCGCGCACGGTGACTTCAAGACCTGACTCGGGATCGACGCCGAGCTTGCGCACGCCGTTCTGGCCGTTCTCTCCCGTTCCGACCTCGTCGCCGGCCGCGCTCGCGGTGAGCTGACGCGTGAAGCGGCATTCGGGATAGTTCGAGCAACCGATGAAGGCGCCGAACTTGCCCATCTTGAGCGAGAGTTGACCGTTGCCGCAGTTCGGGCAGGCGCGGGGATCGACGCCGTCGGCGCGCTTCGGGAAGATATAAGCGCCGAGATAATCATTGAGCGCATCGAGCACTTCGGTCGTGCGCAATTCCTTCGTCTCGCCGACGGCGGACGAGAAATCCTTCCAGAATCGGCGCAGGAACTCCTGCCAGTTCAGCTCGTCGGCCGAAATCTTGTCGAGTTCTTCCTCAAGACCAGCGGTGAAGTCGTACTCGACGTATTTCGGGAAGAAATGCTCGAGGAACGCGGTGACGATGCGGCCCTTGTCCTGGGGCACGAGGCGCTTCTTGTCGAGCGCGACATAGTCGCGATCCTTCAGCACCGAGATGATCGAGGCATAGGTCGAGGGGCGACCGATGCCAAGCTCCTCCATGCGCTTCACCAGGCTCGCCTCGCTGTAGCGCGGCGGCGGCTCGGTGAAATGCTGGGCGATGTCGATTGTCTCGCGCTTCAGCGGATCGCCTTCGCTCATCGGCGGCAGGCGGTTTGCATCCTCGTCGTCGCCTTCGTCGTCCTTGCCTTCCTGATAGAGCGTCAGGAAGCCGTCGAACATGATCACCTGTCCGGTGGCGCGCAGATTGATGATGCGCTTGTTCGCCTTGGCGTCGATGTCGACCGTGGTGCGCATGAGATCGGCCGATGGCATCTGGCTCGCAACGGTGCGCGTCCAGATCAGCTCGTAAAGGCGCCACTGATCGTCATCGAGCTTCTTGCGCAGATGCGCGGGGAGGCGAGAGGCGTCGGTCGGGCGGATCGCCTCGTGCGCTTCCTGCGCGTTCTTCGCCTTGGTCGTATATTTGCGCGGAGCATCGGGTAGGTATTTTCCGCCGAACTCTTTCTCGATCACCTTGCGCACGCCGGTGACGGCGCTCGGGTCCATGTCGACGCCGTCCGTACGCATATAGGTGATGAGGCCGACGGTCTCGCCGCCGATATCGACGCCTTCATAGAGGCGCTGCGCGAGCTGCATGGTGCGCGCCGGCGCGAAGCCGAGCTTGCGCGACGCCTCCTGCTGCAGCGTCGAGGTGGTGAAGGGCGGGGCGGGGTTGCGCTTGGCCGGCTTCGCCTCGACCGACGCGACGGTGAACACCGCTGACTCAAGCGCATGCTTGAAGGCTTCCGCCTCCGCCGCCGTGCCGACATCGAGCCGCTGGATGCGCTTGCCGTCGGCGCCAACGAGGCGCGCCTCGAAGGAGGCGTTGTCCTTCGTCTTCAGCGTCGCGACGATCGACCAGTATTCGCGCGGGACGAACATCTCGATCTCGCGCTCGCGATCCGAGACAATGCGCAGCGCGACGGACTGAACGCGGCCGGCCGAACGGGCGCCCGGCAATTTGCGCCACAGCACCGGCGAGAGATTGAAGCCGACGAGATAGTCGAGCGCGCGGCGCGCGAGATAGGCGTCGACGAGCGCCTGGTCGATCTGGCGCGGCGCCTTCAGCGCCTCCTCGACCGACTGCTTGGTGATGGCGTTGAAGGTGACGCGCTCGACCGGCATGCCCTTGAGCGCCTTCTTGTCGCGCAGCGTTTCGAGCAGATGCCAGGAGATCGCTTCGCCCTCGCGATCGGGGTCGGTGGCGAGGATCAGCTTCTCGGCGCCTTTGACCGCTTTGGCGATCTCGGCGACCTGCTTCGCGCCGCGGGCGTCGAGCTCCCACTTCATCCTGAAATCGTCGTCGGGGTCGACCGATCCGTCCTTGGAGGGGAGGTCGCGGATATGGCCGAAGGACGCCACGACCTCGAAGTCGCGGCCCAAATATTTGTTGATTGTCTTCGCCTTGGCGGGCGATTCGACGACGAGAACTTTCATGAAACCTGGGGTCATGTGGGGAGCCGGGAGCCGCACAAACTGGGGTCCCGGAGGCGGCCGGAAACTGGTTGAAAGGCTGCGGCGTGTCAAATGAGCAAGCCGCGTGACTTGTTCATGTCGGCATTTTCTTATTATAAATCAATGTATTATATTTCTCGATCTAGCCGGGAAGGCGGCCCTGGCGGCTCAAATCGCTCGAATCCGCCCGGTGCGGCTCACCCCTCCGCCGGCCGCGCATGCCGGTCGATATGGCCGAGGTCCCGGCCGGGATCGAGCCGGTCGCGCACCCTTTGCTTCAGCGCCTTGGCGTCGGGAAATCCGCCGTCCGCCTTCCGCTCCCAGATGGTCTCGCCGTCATAGGTCACCTCGAACACGCCGCCCGTTCCCGGCTCCAGCGCGACCTCGCCGAGATCGGTCCCGAAGGTGGAGAGGAGTTCCTGCGCCATCCAGCCGGCGCGCAGAAGCCATTGGCACTGGGTGCAGTAGCGGATGACGATGCGCGGGGTAGGGCGGTCGGACATGGATTCGTGACGGTGCACACAAAGCGACGTCCTTCATATAGGAGGCGCGCTTTCGTCCATCCAGCTTGTCATTCCAGCGCGACGCGAAGGTTCGTCATCGGGTGCGGCGCTTCGGGATTTGCATTCACCCTCCCCTTGAGGGGGAGGGTCGCACGGCGGCGCGCGGAGCGCGGCGACGAGCGGGGTGGGGTGTAATAGCGTGATTGCAGTTCACCCCACCCCGATCCTCGCTGGCGCTCGGATCGACCCTCCCCCCTCAAGGGGAGGGTGGCGCGCGAAATTCTCGCCTGCGAAGCGCGGCTCCATGTCCTCTCCGCTTTGCTCTCTTCCCTTCATCCTCGCCTCCAGGGGAGGCCGGGAGCGCCTGATAGGCGCGGCCAAAATGAATGGTGGGATTTCGCCTTCCGGCGCTCCCGGCGCGGATTTTACAGCCTCCCGCCGCACGCTCTCCGCGGCGTACCGCTTAAGGCCCTCATGGGGCGGCCCGATCGTATTGTCGGGCGGACGTGCTGTCGGAAGCTCCCGGGAGTCCTGAAAGCCAGGTCGCGATCAGAACCCGCAGGTCCGCCCTCTGCTCCCGTTCGGTCCTGACCCGGACGGCCCCGAGAAGAGCAGAGGCAAGATCAATAATAGGAATTTAGTCATGAAATGTCAAGCGCCAGACCGCGTGGTTCACCAATTAAGCGCTCTTCTCCCTTCCAGCCGTCATCGCCGGCCTTGAGCCGGCGATCCAGACCGATGCGCCAATCTGCTGGATGGCCGGGTCAAGCCCAGCCATGACATCTGGAGGGAGAACGAGGCCACCCTCACTCCGCGCGCTAATACTATGATGGGCGTCACCCAGCGCATTGCGGAGCATTCATCGCCGTCTCGTCCATCCACATCGCGCCCCAGACGTGACCGTCGGGATCAGTGAAGTCGCGACCATACATGGACCCGTGATCCTGAACCGGATTGATGTCGGCGATTCCGCCGTTTTTCGCGGCCGATATGTTCATTGCATCGACATGTTCGCGTGAATCGCAGGAGATATTGAGCGCGACCTCGCTCGATGTGTTCGGTGGAATCGGGCGTGTCGTAAATGTGCGCCATTTCTTGTGGGTCAAAAGCATGACGCTGATTGACTTGCTCCACACCATCAACGCCGCGGTGTCGTCCGTGAATTGCGAATTATTGACGAAGCCCAGGGCGGCGTAAAAAGCCTTCGACGCTTTCAGGTCGGCGACCGGCAGGCTAACGGTGATCATTCGGGACATCGATGGTTTCCTGTTGATGAGATCGCGGAGGACTTGGCGATGTCCTCCGCCAGATCGCGATGAGAACGCGTAGCCTCGCCCGCTGCGCCGTTTCTTAGCCGCAGCAGCTCGGCGCGCCCTTCGCCTTCTTCACGCCCTCATATTCGTCGTGCCGCTTCATCCAGTTCATGGTCGAACTTTCATTGCGGCCCTTCGGCATCAGGTCGAGATAGTTGTAGGCGCCGATGAGAATGTCGCCGCCGCGGGCGTAAGCGGAATAGGTGCGGAAGATGTCGCCTTTCTCATCCCTGTAGAAGACGCTGACTCCCGGCAGCTCGCCGTCATAGTCGCCTTCCATGGCCGCGAAATTATAGACGGCTTCGCCTTTTGCGAGCTGCTCTTTGGTGTGCGAGACGTCGAAATCGTAGTTGAAGTCCGAGCCGTTCGACGACACCCATTTGAAATTCCAGCCCATGCGCTTCTTGTAGGGCTCAAACTCCTCGCGCTTCCCGCGTGATACGACGACGAAGGCGATGTCGTGATGGGCGAGATGCAGATTCGCGCCATCGATATGATCGGCGAGGAACGAGCAGCCGGGGCAGCCTTCCGTCGCGCCGGGCGCGAACATGAAGTGATAGATAATGAGCTGGCTCTTGCCATCGAACAGCTCGGCCAGCGTCTCCTTCCCGTCGGGACCATCGAACATGTAGTTCTTGTCGATCTTCGTCCAGGGAAGGGCGCGGCGTTCGGCGCTCAATTCGTCACGCATCTGCGTGAACTTCTTCTCGTTGGCGAGATGGGCTTTGCGCGCTGCGATCCATTCCTCGCGCGAGACGATTTGATGCTGCATGGCGTTTCTCCTTTGAGCCGTTGAAATCATTGCGAAGCGCGTTCAGCGGCGACCGCGATCTTGAAGCCGCCATAGATCATCCGCTTGGCGTCGAACGGCATGGTTTTCGGATCCATGCCGGCCATGAGCCGCGGATCCTTCATCACCTTCGCCATCACGCGGTCGCGATGCTTGCGCGAGATGTAAGTGATCCAGGAAAAGATCACGGTCTCATCAGGCTTCAGCTTCACGCTGCGCGGAAAGGACGTGATCTCTCCGACAGGCGCGTCGTCGGCGACCGCCTCGACATAGCTCAGCGCGCCATGCTCCATCCAGACCTTGCGGGCGCGCCGCGCCAGCTTGAGATAGTCAGGCAGTTTCTTCTTCGGCACCGGCACGACGAAGCCGTCGACGTAAGTCACGTTTTCCTCCAAGTTTTGTTTGCGCAGACCGTTCAACTCACGCGGAGGCGAACAGTTTCTCCAGCTTGTCGAACGCGCCGGTCCAGCCTTCGCGATGGCCGTCGCGCGCATTCTCGTCGAAGAACTGTTCGTGCAGCAGCGTCATGATGGTGTGATCGCCGTCCGCTTTCAGCGTGACGGTCACGAGCGACTCGCGCTCCGGCAGCGTGATCCAGCGCCAGGTGAATTTCAGCTTCTCGTTCGTCACCACCTCCTGATAGACGCCGCTGACGTCATGCATCTCGCCGTCCTCGGTGAAGAAGACGATGTGGTAGCGGCCGCCGACACGCAGATCGGTCTTCGCGCTCTCGACCTTGCCCTCGTCGGGGCCGAACCAGCGGATCAGCTGTTTCGGGTCGGTCCAGGCTCCGAAGATTTGCGCCGGCGTGGCATGGAAACGACGTTGGAGGGTGAGGTGGGGGCGTTGGTCTCCGGCGAGCTGGGCGGACATTTCTTCTTCTCCTCCACAAGGGCGGCGAGACGGTCGAGCTTCGTCGACCAGAAGCGCGCATAGCGATTGAGCCAGTTCATCGCCTGACTCCCGGCTGCCGGATCGAACGCGAATGCGTCCGGTCCGAAATCGTCATTTAACTTATAGGTTAAGTAGCGCCGCCGGACCGGCTCTGTCAAGCGCGTCGGCTGCGAAGCTGTGATCAATCCTGCTGAGGCGACGATCGGCGCTTGCCGGGAAGGCGGCGACGCCCTAAGCGGTCGCCTTCGATGAGCGCGCATAATTCGCTTTCGAGCTTCCCCCATCGCCACCTTCTGGGCATCGAGGGGCTTTCCCGTCCTGACATCGTCGCCTTGCTCGACATGGCCGAGGATTACGTCGCGCTGTCGCGCCAGGTGGAGAAGAAGAAATCCACCTTGCGCGGCCGCACCCAGATCAACCTGTTCTTCGAGCCGTCGACGCGCACGCAGTCCTCGTTCGAACTCGCGGGCAAGCGGCTCGGCGCCGACGTCATGAACATGTCGGTGTCGTCCTCCTCGGTGAAGAAGGGCGAGACGCTGATCGACACGGCGGCGACGCTGAATGCGATGCGGCCTGACATCATCGTCGTGCGCCATCACGCGGCGGGCGCGGTGCATCTGCTCTCGCGGAAAGTGGACTGCTCCGTCGTGAACGCCGGCGACGGCCAGCATGAGCATCCGACGCAGGCGCTGCTCGACGCGCTCACCATCCGCCGCAACAAGGGCCGGATTGAAGGGCTCGTGATCACGATCTGCGGCGACATCATGCACAGTCGCGTTGCGCGCTCGAACATCATCCTTTTGCAGGCGCTCGGCGCGCGCGTGCGAGTCTGCGGGCCGCGCACGCTGTTGCCGATCGGCATCGAGCGCATGGGCGTCGAGGTCCACACCGACCTCAAGAAGGCGCTCAACGGCGCCGACATCGTCATGATGCTGAGATTGCAGCGCGAGCGCATGAATGGCGGCTTCGTGCCGTCCTCGAAGGAATATTTCCGCTATTGGGGCCTCGACGCGGAAAAGCTCGCCTTCGCGAAAGGGGATGCGCTGGTGATGCATCCGGGACCGATGAACAGAGGCGTCGAGATTTCATCCGAGGTCGCGGACGGCGCGCAATCGCTCATCCGCGAGCAGGTGGAGATGGGCGTCGCGGTGCGCATGGCCGTCATGGAAGCGCTCGCGCGCAACCTGCCGAACCATTGAGGCGCAGATGGCGAGCGAACCAGGCGGCCCGCTGATGATCCTCGTCGCCGGGCCCTATCGATCCGGCACGGGCGATGATCCCGTCAAGATCAAGGCCAACGTGGATGCGATGACGGAGGCGTCGCTGCGTCTGTTTCGCGCCGGCCATCTCCCCGTGATGGGCGAATGGTATGCGCTGCCGCTGATCGAACATGCGGGCTCGCAACGCGTTGGCGACGCTGCATTCGACGAAATCTTCCATCCGGTTTCGCGGCGCCTTGTCGCGAAATGCGATGCGGTGCTGCGCATCGGCGGCCCGTCGGCGGGCGCCGACGAGATGGTCGCGCTCGCGCGCGAGCATGCCAAGCTCGTGTTCACGAGCGAACACGACATTCCGGGAGTCCGTTGACGTGCCGCAGACCGATCCGCGCCCGCTGCTGCTCGTCAATGCGCGCCTCGTCGATCCCGCAAGCGGTCGCGACGAGAAGGGCGGCCTTTTCATCCAGAATGGCGTCATCCGCGAGATCGGGCCCTCTGTCGTCGCCTCGTCCGCGCCTGACGGCGCCGAGATCGTGGAATGCCGCGGGCTGATTGTTGCGCCGGGCTTGATCGACATGCAGGCCTTCGCCGGCGAGCCGGGCGCCGAACATCGCGAGACGCTGCGCACCTTGAGCGAAGCCGCGGCCGGCGGCGGCGTCACGTCGCTCGTCTGCCTGCCGAACACCGATCCGCCGGTCGATGATCCCGCGATCGTCGATTTCCTGCTGCGCCGCGCGCGCGATCGCGCCGTCGTGCGCGTCTATCCCTTGGCGGCGCTGACCAAGGGTCGCAAGGGCGAGGAAATGACGGAGATCGGGCTTCTCAGGGAGGCCGGCGCCGTCGCTTTCGCCGAGGGGCCGAAGTCGGTCGTCAACGCGCAGGTGATGCGGCGCATTCTCGTTTATGCGCAGGAGACCCATTCGCTCGTCATCCATCACGTCGAGGATCCCGATCTCATCGGCGACGGCGTGATGAACGAGGGCGAGTTCTGCTCGCGGCTCGGTCTCACCGGCATTCCGCGCGAAGCCGAGACGATCATGCTGGAGCGCGACATTCGCCTGCTGCATCTCACGGGCGGCCGCTATCACGCCGCCATCGTGTCCTGCGCCGCGTCGCTCGACATCATCAGGCGCGCCAAGGCGGACGGGCTCTCCGTCACCTGCGGCGTGTCGATCAATCATCTCACGCTGAACGAAAATGACGTTGGCCAGTATCGCTCCTTCTGCAAGGTGGCGCCGCCGCTGCGCCATGAGGACGACCGGCTCGCCTGCGTCGACGCGCTGGAGGACGGCACGATCGACGTGATCGTGTCGGATCACAATCCGCAGGATGTCGAGACGAAGCGCCTGCCTTTCGCGGAATGCGCCGATGGCGCGATCGGCGTCGAGACCATGCTGTCGGCGGCGCTGAGACTCGTGCATGACGGCTCCGTATCGCTCAGCCGCGTGCTGCATGCGATGTCGACGCGGCCGGCGGAACTGCTGGGATTGCCCGGCGGCCGTCTTGCGCCCGGCGCGCCCGGCGACGTCATCCTGCTCGATCCTGATCTTCCCTGGGTCGTCGATCGCGAGAAGCTGAAATCGCGTTCGAAGAATTCGCCGTTCGACGAGGCGCGGCTCACCGGGCGCGCGGTGAAGACCATCGTTGCCGGCCGCGTGGTCTACGACTACCGTTGATCAAAACGGGAAGGGCCAAGGTTTCGTGCAGCGTTTCTGGTTTTTGCAGTCGGCGAACTGGGCGGCGGACGCGCCGCAGATGCTGCTGATCTTCATCGCAGGCTATCTCCTCGGCTCCATCCCGTTCGGCCTGCTGCTGACGAAGCTTGCGGGCGGGCCCGACATCCGCACGATCGGCTCCGGCAATATCGGCGCGACCAATGTGCTGCGCACCGGCAACAAGAAGCTCGCCGCCGCGACGCTGCTGCTCGACGGGCTGAAAGGCACGGCCGCCGCGCTGGTCGGATATTGGTGGGGCGGGCCGCAATTGGCGCTGCTCGGCTGTCTCGGCGCGCTGTTGGGACACTGCTTCCCGGTCTGGCTCGGCTTCAAGGGCGGCAAGGGCGTCGCGACCTTCATCGGCTGTCTGTTCGGCGTCGCCTGGAAGGCGGCGCTCGCCTTCATCGCGATCTGGCTCGCGGTCGCCTGGCTCTCGCGCTACTCCTCGCTGGCGGCGCTTGCCGCGACCATCGTGACGCCCCTCATGTTGTGGATGCTCGGCGCAGGCGCGGCTGCGCAGTTGTTTGCGATGATGGGGTTGCTCGTCGTGATCATGCACCACGAGAATATCAGCCGCCTGATCGCCGGGACCGAAAGCAAGATCGGCAAGAAAGGTTGAACGGCGATGCAGGGGGCCCGACGCATCCTGCTCTCCGACGCGCAACGCCTCGACTGGCTTCGGCTGTTCCGTTCCGAAGGCGTGGGTCCGCGCACCTTTCGCGCCTTGATCAATCGCCATGGCGGCGCGCGCGCGGCGCTCGACGCGCTGCCCGACATGGCGGCGCGCGCCGGCAAGACCGTCGTGGTTTGTTCAGTCGCGGAAGCGGAGGCGGAACTCGCTGCGGCGGCGCGGCTTGAAGCGCGTTTCGTCGCCATGGGCGAGGAAGGCTATCCCTTCGCATTGTCGCAGATCGCCGATCCGCCGCCGCTCATCGCCGTGCGCGGCGATCTTCGCGCGCTGGCGCGTCCGGCGGTCGCGATCGTCGGTTCGCGCAACGCCTCCGCTGCGGGGCTGCGCATGACAGAGTTGCTGGCGCAGGGCGTTGGCGCGCATGGCTATGTCATCGTGTCGGGCCTTGCGCGCGGCATCGACGCGAAAGCGCATGAGACGTCATTGAAAGCGGGTGCCGTCGCCGTGCTCGCCGGCGGGCATGACCGCATCTATCCCAGCGAGCACAAGCCGCTCTCGGAAGAGATCATCGCGAATGGCGGCGCCGTGGTCAGCGAGATGCCGTTCGGATGGACGCCGCGCGGGCGCGATTTTCCCCGGCGCAATCGCATCATCTCGGGGCTGGCGCTCGCGACCATCGTCGTCGAGGCGGCGCGCAAATCAGGCTCGCTGATCACCGCGCGCTTTGCGCTGGAGCAGGGGCGTGAAGTGTTCGCCGTGCCGGGCTCGCCGCTCGATCCGCGCGCGGAGGGGACGAATGATCTCATCAGGCAGGGCGCGACCTTGGTCTCGGAGCCTTCGCATGTGACCGACGTGCTGACGCCGCTTCTGCCGCCGCAGGCGGAAGGCGGGTTATTGGCGAACAGCGCGCCGCCGGAGCGTCAGCGACCGCTCTGGGACGAGCTCGATTGGCCCGAGCTTAGTCTCGTAGCCGCGCCGACCGCGCCGGAGGGTTGGGAAAATTCCGGCGACGGCGAACAGCTCGATCTTGTGCCGCCGGACAGCCGCTTGCTCGGGCTGATGTCGTCGAGCCCGATCGAAGTGGATGAGCTGTCGCGCATCGCGGCGCTGCCGGTGAGGCAGGTGAGGGCGATGCTCGCGGAACTCGACCTAGCTGGCCGCATCGAACGGCATGGCGCCGATCGCGTCTCGCTCAGGCCGGTTTAGTCTTTTGTTTGTCGCAACGTATTTGCGGAAAACCGGTTCCCACTTTTCCGCACGTTGCTCTAAGGTCCGTACTCAATCATCCATTTGATTTTTCTTTGCGCTGTGATTCAAGCAGGATGTTGGAGTTTGGATCATGGCGCAGGAATTCTGGTTGAGCGATGCGCAGTGGACGGCGATCGAGCCGCACCTGCCGAAAAACCAGCCGGGTGCGCGGCGCGTTGACGATCGCCGCGTGCTGAGCGGGATTATTCATGTCTTGCAGTCGGGCTGCCGGTGGCGTGACTGCCCGTCGATCTATGGTCCCTACACAACGGTGTATAATCGCTGGAACCGCTGGTCGCGGCGTATGATCTGGCGAGATTTGTTTGAGGCGCTGCGCCATTTAAGCCCGAACCAGTTCCAGGCCATCGACTCCACCACAGCCAAGGCGCACCGCTCGGCGGCCGGCGGAAAAGGGGGGCGGACACTCAGGCGATCGGTCGCTCGCGCGGCGGCCGAACGACGAAGATCCACGCCGTCTGCGATACGCACGGGCGCGCCATCGCGATCGAGATAACGCCGGGCCAGCGCGGCGATGCGCCTCTGGCGCCGACGCTTTTGAACCTGTTGCCGCCAGCGAGGCTATGCGCCGCCGACACCGCCTACGACTCAAACGAATTGCGCCGCTTTCTCATCGCGCGCGGAACCAGGCCCATCATTCCCAACAATCCGACCAGAACAGATCTGCTGCCATTCGACCGCAAGGCTTATCGCAAGCGCAATCTGATCGAGCGAATGTTCTGCCGCTTGAAAGACTGGCGGCGCGTCGCGACCCGATATGACAAGCTCGCCCGAAACTTCCTCTCAGCCGTCGTTCTCGCCGCCGCCATCAATTGCTGGACCTGATTGAGTCCGGACCTTAGCGACTCTGATCGGCCTGGATGCGCGCCTCGATGCGCGCCATGTCGAGGAAATAGGCGAGCAGATCGAACTTCGCCGTGCGCGCCATGGCCGCCATTTCCGCCGTCATGTGCGCGACATAGATGGCGATATCCCGTTCGGACTGTTGAGTTCCGGCGTTGAAGCCGGACGCATTCTCCTCGGGCGCGTGGGGCAAGATTTCGTGCTGTCCGGGCTTCGGCGCCAGCCTTGTAATCATTGCGAGTAGTCCGCTAAAAATGCTCATATAAGTTGAAATATACTCGCATTCAGCGTGTGTTCAAGCTGCACAACTCAAGAATGTAGGACCAAAATCATTTTAACGCCTCAACGGAAATGTTGAAGTCAGACGCCCAACTGCATCATCAGCGGCATCGTCACCATGGCGACAAGCGTCTGGACCGTCAGGATTTCCGCCATCAGCGGCGCATCGCCGCCGAGCTGGCGGGCCAGCAGATAGGAGCCGCTGGCGGTCGGCACGCTCGCGCTCAACATGGCGATGGCGAGAGCCGTCCCCTGCACGCCGAAGGTCCGCGCCCAGAACAGCGCGAACAGCGGCATGATCAGCAGCTTCAGGGCGAGGCTGATCAACAGGGCGGGACGCGGCCTGTGCAGGCCCGAGATTTCGAGACCGGCGCCGACGCAGAGCAATCCCGCCGCGAGCGCCGCGCGACCCATGACGTCGATCGAGGTCGCGAACACGCCGGGCATCGTCACTCCGCTCAGGCTCCAGGCGAGGCCGAGGAGCGGCGCCCAGATGAAGGGATTGGCGGCGAGCGAGCGCAGGAAAGCCGCGCCGTTCAGTCGTTTTCCAGCGCCGTAATAGGAATGCACGAGCGTGGCGCAGATATTGAGCAGCGGCACCATGGCGACGGCGGCGACCGCGGCGAGCGCGACGCCTTCCTTGCCATAGAGATTGAGCGCCATGGCGATGGCGACGAAACTGTTCCAGCGCGTCGCGCCCTGAAACAGCGAGCAGAAGGCCGGCCCGTCGATCTTGGCCCATTGGCGCAAGAGCGGCGCGGCGGCGAGGAGCAGCGCCGCCATGGTCAGCACCGAGGCCGAGAGTGTCGCGCCGAGCGACAGAGCCGGCACGCTGCGCAGGTCGGTCATGGCGAGCGTGCCGCCGAGCAGGGCGGGGAAGAGGATGTAATAAGTGACCCGCTCAAAGCCGTCCCAGGCGGCCCGGTCGAGGACGCCGATCAGCTTGGTCGCGCAGCCCACGAGAATGACGAGAAAGACGGGGACGAGGCTGGCGGCGAGGGAAGACATGGAACTTTCTTGGAACTTTCTTGCGCAAGGCGGCGTTTGCACGCGGAAAAGCCGAATGCAAAGCGGAGATTTTCGCGCTGTGGCGCGTTCGGCGTTCATCCGCCCTTCAAGCGGGCTTTGTTAATCATCCTGCACACGGTGAAACCGGGTCGCTGGCTGAGAACAGCCTGCGGGACAGAGGAGATCGCCATGAATGTCAATCGCAAGTCGCGCGCGTTTGTCGCTGCGGCTCTTGCCGCGTCGCTGACCGCCGGCTCTTTCGCTTCGGGCGCGCAGGCCATGCCGTTGACGCAGGCCGGCGTGGAGCAGTCGACCCCGTCGCTGCTGAACGATGTCCGCTATCGCAAGCGCTATTATGCGCGCCGCGGCGGCAATCGGGCTGCGGCCGCCATCGCGCTCGGCGTGCTGGGTCTTGCGGCCGGCGCCGCGATCGCGAGCAGCCGCCGTGATCGTTACGATGACGACGGCTATTACGCCCCGGCGCCCGCGTACGGCTATTACGGCGGCGGATATTATCGCGATCCCGGCTACTACGCGCCGCAGCGCCAATATTACCAGCCGCAATATCAGCCGCGTCCGCAGCCCTACGCCTACAACGGCCCGCGCAACTGGGGCGGCCGTCAATGGGGAGGTCGCGGTTACGGACCGGGCTTCCGACCGGACGGCGGCGTCTCGAACGAACGCATGAGCGACCCCGGCGGCGGCAAGTAGTTTTAATCAGACTTTCAGGGCGCGCATCCTGTCGAGCGCGCCCTGAAGAATATGGCTCGCCGCGACGCGATCGATCACTTCGGCGCGCGCGGTGGGCGATTTCATGCCTTGCGCGATCAGATGGTCGTGCGACCAGTCAGTGGACAGCCGCTCGTCCCAAAAACAGAACGGCGCTGAAATCCGTTTCGCGAATTCCCTGACGAAGGCGCGCGTCGACTGCGCGCGCGGGCCTTCGCTGTCATCCATATTGAGCGGCAGGCCGATCACGACGCCGACGATGTCGCGCTCCGCCATGATTGATTCCAGCCTCTCTACGTCAGGCGTGAATTTCACGCGGCGGATGGTTTCGAGCGGCGTCGCGACGAGACGCGTGACGTCGCTGACGGCGACGCCAATGGTCTTCGTTCCGAGATCGAGGCCGACAAGCGCGCCGCGCGCGGGCAGGGCGCGGGCGAAGGCTTCAACCTCATCGAAAACAGCGGCTGGCATGTCGTGGACGCGTTAGCGAAGCGGGGTTACGAGGGCAAGCCGCCGCACTTGCTCCTTGCTGCGGCCGGCTCCAATGTCCCTGTGCGGTTGCGAACAGCACGGGGCGTTGCATGAAAGCGATCTGGTTCGGCCATTCGGCCTTTCGTCTGGAGTTCGGATCGAGCGTCGTGCTGATCGATCCGTTCCTGACCGGCAATCCATCCTTCAAGGGCGATGTCGGCGAGGCGAGCGCCGGCGCGACCCATATCCTGATCACGCACGGCCATGGCGATCACGTCGGCGACGCCTTGAAGATCGCCGCCGACACGGGCGCCAAGGTCGTCACCAATTACGACCTCAGCATGTGGCTTGCGAGCCAGGGTCTCAAGAGCTTCGATCCCATGAACACCGGCGGAACCACCGACCAGGGCGAATTCTCGGTCACACTGGTGCGCGCCGATCATTCCGCGGGCATGGGCGAGGCCGGCGTCAACGTCCCTCTCGGCAGCGCCAATGGGATCGTGATCACGCCGAAGATCAAGGGCGAGCCTGTCGTCTGGCATTGCGGCGACACCGACATCTTCTCCGACATGAAGCTGATCTGCCAGATCCACAAACCGAAGGTCGCTTTGGTTCCGATCGGGGATCGCTTCACCATGGGCGTGGCGACCGCGGCTATGGCGGTGAAGAAATTCATGCCCGGCGTGAAGACCGTCGCGCCCACCCACTACGCGTCGTTTCCCCCGCTCGCGCCGGACGCCAAGGCCTTCATCAGGGCGGCGCGGGGCGCGAAGGCGAAAGTGATCGCGCCGGCCGCCGGCGAGCCTTTCGTCCTGAAATAGGCGCCGCACCGGCGCCTCCGCCCGCCAGGAATGGCGTTCCGTCAAGGCCTTGCGGCGGGGCCGACAATGGCTATGGTCCGCGCCCTTCGCTCCCCCCGGGACCCTTCTCCAGTCTTCCAGATGTCAGACAGGATCGTGCGCATTTCGATCGACGCCATGGGCGGCGATCACGGGCCGGAGGTGATCATTCCAGGCGCGGCGCTCGCGCTTGAGCGGCATCCCGGCCTGCGTTTCCTGCTGTTCGGCGACAAGGCGCGGATCGAGGCGGCGCTCGACGCCCATCCCGCGCTGCGTGCGGCTGTCGATATCAGGCACACGGATGTCGCGGTGTCGATGACCGACAAGCCGAGCCAGGCGCTGCGCAAGGGGCGGCGCGTCTCGTCGATGTGGCAGGCGCTGGAGGCGGTGAAGAAGGGCGACGCCGACGTCGCGGTCTCCGCCGGCAACACCGGCGCGCTGATGGCGATGGCGATGTTCTGCCTCAAGCTGATGTCCGGCATCGAGCGGCCCGCCATGGCCGGCCTGTGGCCGACGCTGCGCAGCGAAAGCATCGTGCTCGATGTCGGCGCGACGATCGGCGCGGATTCAAAGCATCTCGTCTCGCTCGCCGTGATGGGCGCCGCCATGGCCCGCATCGTGTTAGGCATCGAACGCCCCAGCGTCGGCCTCCTCAATGTCGGCGTCGAGGAGGTGAAGGGCATCGAGGATGTGAAGGAGGCCGGCAAGTTCCTGCGCGAAGCCAACCTTCCCGGAATGACCTATCACGGCTTCGTCGAGGGCGACGATATTGGCAAGGGCGCGACCGATGTGGTCGTCACCGAGGGCTTCACCGGCAACATCGCGCTCAAGACGGCGGAGGGCACGGCCAAGCAGATCGGCGCCTATCTGCGCGGCGCGATGACGTCCTCCTTCATGGCGAAGATCGGCTACCTCTTCGCCCGCAGCGCCTTCACCGCCTTGCGCGAGAAGATGGACCCGTCGCGGGCCAACGGCGCGGTGTTTCTCGGCCTCGAAGGCATTGCGGTCAAAAGCCACGGCGGCGCCGACGCGCGCGGCATCGCCAGCGCCATCGATGTCGCCTATGACATGGCGCACTATGATCTTCGGACGATGATCCGAGACAGTCTTGCAGCGACGGAGGCGCAGCGCATGAGCCTGTCCTTCGCCCCCGACGCGGAACCGAGCGACGCATGAACAAGCTGAGGTCTGTGGTGCGCGGAAGCGGAGCCGCGCTGCCCAAACGCATCATCGACAACGCCGAGATGGCGACGTTGGTCGACACCTCCGACGACTGGATCACGCAGCGCACCGGCATCAAGTCGCGGCATATCGCGGGCGAGGGCGAAACCACGGGAAGCCTCGCCACGGCGGCGGCGCGCGCGGCGCTTGCCGAAGCGAAGCTCGAGCCTAACGACATCGATCTGATCGTGCTCGCGACCTCGACGCCTGATCACACCTTTCCCGCGACGGCGACCGAAGTGCAGCACGAACTCGGCATCACGCATGGCGCGGCTTTCGACGTGAACGCGGTGTGCTCGGGATTCGTCTATGGCCTGTCCACGGCCGACAAGTTTCTTCGCTCCGGCGACTACAAGCGCGCGCTCGTCATCGGCGCTGAAACTTTCTCGCGCATTCTCGACTGGACCGATCGCACGACCTGCGTGCTCTTCGGCGACGGCGCAGGCGCGTTGCTTCTCGAGGCGCAGCCTTCGTCGGGCGGTCGTAACGATCGTGGCGTGCTGAGTTCGCATCTGCGTTCCGACGGCCGCTATCGCGACAAGCTCTATGTCGATGGCGGACCCTCGACGACGAAGACCGTGGGTCATTTGCGCATGGAAGGACGCGAAGTGTTCCGCCACGCGGTGATCAATCTCGCCGAGACGATCCAGGAAACGCTGCGCGCCACAGGCTACGCCGCGACTGATATCGACTGGTTCGTGCCGCATCAGGCGAACCGGCGCATCATCGACGCCACGTCGCACAAGCTCGGCATCGATCCGGCCCGCGTGGTGCTGACCGTCGACAAGCATGGCAATACGTCGGCCGCGTCGATTCCGCTTGCGCTCGCGACGGCGCGCGGCGATGGCCGGATCAAGGACGGCGATCTCGTGCTCATCGAGGCGATGGGAGGGGGCTTCACCTGGGGATCGGCGCTGATTCGCTGGTGAGGGCGTGAACTGGCGGCGTTGAGCCGCCTATCGGGTTGACAAGAGACAACTCCTTCATAGGCTGATCTTTATCGGCCGCGGTGGGGGCTGCGGTTGCGAGGTGACGAATGGCGGGCCGAACAAAAACACGGGCCGACCTGAGCGAGGCTGTCTATCAACGCCTCGGGCTTTCGCGCGCGGAATCGGCGCAACTTGTCGAACAGGTGCTGAAGGAAATCTGCGACAGCCTCGAACGCGGCGAGAATGTGAAGTTGTCGTCGTTCGGCTCCTTCATCGTCAGATCGAAGAATGAGCGCGTCGGCCGCAATCCGAAGACCGGCGTCGAGGTGCCGATCAGTCCGCGTCGGGTCATGGTGTTCAAGGCGTCGAATGTCTTGAAGGCGCGCATCAATGGTGAGACCGTTCCGGATGAGGATTGAGTCGGACGGGTTTGTCCGGCGCTGATCCGCAAGGCGACGCTGCGCTTCTTGCGCCGGCGATGCGGAGATGGAGATCGGGCGCGCGTTGAATATGCCGGCGGACACATTCGAGAAGGCGCCGGACGCCTATCGCACCATCAGCGAGGTCGCAGAGGATCTCGATATTCCGCAGCATGTGCTGCGCTTCTGGGAAACGCGCTTCTCGCAGATCAGGCCGCTGAAGCGCGGCGGCGGTCGTCGCTATTATCGACCCGACGACGTCGCGTTGATCAAGGGTATTCGCGCGCTGCTCTACGGGCAGGGCTACACGATCAAGGGCGTGCAGCGCATCCTGAAGGACCAGGGCGTCAAACAGGTGCAGGCGCTTGCCCGCGCGCCGGCATCGTCGCCGGGACCGGGCGCGCCGCCGCCCGCCGTCGCCGCCGAGGCCGCGCGCGCGATCCATGAGGATCTGCAGGACGACGAGGTCGAGGAGGACGTCGCCGGGGAGGACTCGATCGACGGC
The DNA here is from genome assembly GCF_022059845.1 of Terrirubrum flagellatum. Classification (GTDB taxonomy): domain Bacteria; phylum Pseudomonadota; class Alphaproteobacteria; order Rhizobiales; family Beijerinckiaceae; genus Terrirubrum; species Terrirubrum flagellatum. The sequence goes on from NZ_CP091851.1 coordinate 1,591,548, forward strand.
GCAGATGAGCCTTCAGTCGTTCACATCGCCGCGCTCAACCGCGAATCGCGGGCGAAGCTCGAAAGCGCGCTCAAGGAGTTGTCCGACTGCCGGCGAATGATCGCTGCGGCGCGCGGAGAGGGCTGACAGGCCTGTGCGTGCAGCCCGCCTTCGGAATACGGGGCGGCCGATTGGCGCACTTGTCTGGGGGACAAGGGGGCGTGGGTTCGAATCCTGCTCCGGGAGCCAATATTCTTAGATTTGACGCTCGATATTAGGAGCTCGAAGCATTTGCGCTTCCGGCGGTCACAGCCTATAGAGCGCGCCGTCGGAGCGTAGCGCAGCCCGGTTAGCGCACTTGTCTGGGGGACAAGGGGTCGTGGGTTCGAATCCCGCCGCTCCGACCATTTCCCCCGCTCCGGTCGAGACCGCTATCCGCTCCGACTGGCGAGCGTCGTCGCTGACGCGCTTGCATGCAGCGCAACGCGGGCGCTTTCGTCATAATGGAAAAATGTGCTCGCGAGCGCGTTCGCCGCCGCATCCGCGAGGCGGGGCGTGATCGCAATGTTGTCGCCGTCGCGGCCGCGCCTAAGCAGATGCGCTACCAACGCGGTTAGGGCAGCGGCGTCGCGGTTTGCCAAATCTGCTCGTAGGCCTCGACCTTGAGTGCTGCGTTGTCAGGACTGGAGCGTTCAACGCTCGCCGGCGCGCGGGCCGCGAAGGCGTTCAATGACTGAGTCAGGAGGTAGGCGTCCCGACCGTCTACTATAATGAGACGATCATGGAGCGTCCTCGCAGGTGCGAGTCGCGCCTCTAGGGGGCGGGTAGCTGCGTACTGCGCCTGCCATGCTACGATTGCGGGCCGAAGACTCGCCTTGTGGTGCTGCGCGTCGGCGAGCAGCCGGACAGAGATGCCTTCGGGCGCGGTCACGACGAATTCCGCCAGGGCGTTCCCATCAAGATACGGATCAACGACCAGCACTTCATTGCTAGCCTCACCCAATACCTTTGAAATCGCGACGTGAGCTTCGAAAGACGAACGGGCGGGGATGAACGCGCCCTGAGCTCTAAGCGGTAACGCCAGCTCAGCTCTCGCAAGCATCCGGTAGAGGATCGCGATGACCTGCTGATGCGCCATCTCTGGATCGTTGATAGTAGTTTCTGGACCAAGCATTTGGTCTACCGCGATCGTCAACGTCGATAGATTCATCGGGTGTCCCGACGCCTCAGCAAGAGCGACGATGTCGCCCGCCCATTTCAAGAATGCGGGTGATCGCACGCCGAAGTGTTGTCGAGGGCCGGGCGGCTCGGATTTGATCAGATGCGTCCAGCGCGCGTGAAGCTCTTCAGGCGTCAACGGCATCCGATTCCCCCAGATGGCCGGAAGTACCTATTTCGTACCTTTCGGTGATTTTCGCCGATATTGAAGGTCGGCTAAGCCTTTGATTTAAAAAAAATGGCTCCCGGAGCAGGATTCGAACCTGCGACCAATCGATTAACAGTCGATTGCTCTACCGCTGAGCTATCCGGGATCGCGGCCGGCAAATAATCTGATGCGGCCCCCATGGCAAGCGCTTTGGACGTCGTCCCCGGATCGCCGGATTGGCGGCCGCCGGCGGTTGCCGGATGGGGAATCTCTGATATGGAACGCCGCGCCAGCGCGAGGCCTCGTGGCGGAGTGGTTACGCAGAGGACTGCAAATCCTTCTACGGGGGTTCGATTCCCTCCGAGGCCTCCAATTCCTTCTGGCGGACAGCGCGCCGCGGCGCGGACGGGTTGGGGACGACGGCCATGACTGACTTCGCCAAGGCGCGCCGCTACATGGTCGATTGCCAGCTCCGGCCTTTCGACATCACCGACCATCGTTTGCTCGCCGCCTTCGATGAGGTCGAGCGCGAGCGCTTTCTGCCCGACGAGGCGAGGGCGGTCGCCTATCTCGACCGGCTGGTCGATGTCGGCGAGGGCCGGAGGCTCCTGACGCCGATGACGCTCGCCCGGCTGATCCAGGCGCTGGCGCTCAAGGGAACGGAGCAGGTCGTCGATGTCGCCTGTGGTCTTGGCTATTCCACGGCTGTGCTCGCGCGACTTGCGGAGAAGGTCACCGGGGTGGAGAGCAGCGCGACCCTGGCGCAGGGCGCCTCGGCGAGGCTCGCCGCCTCGGGCGTCACCAACGCGACGGTCGTTCAAAGCGCGCTCGGCCAGCCGCCGTCCCTGCCTGGGCCTGTCGACGCGATCCTCATCAATGGCGCCGTGGACGTCATTCCCGCCGCCTGGGCGTCGGCTCTGAAAGAGGGCGGACGGATCGCTTTCATCCGCGCCGATCAGCCGGGGCGGGCGGCGCTCGCCACCAAGATCGGCGGCGCGCTGGCGGAGCGCGTCCTGCTGGACGCGTCCGCGCCAGCCCTTCCCGAGTTCGCGCGCCCCGTCGAATTCGCATTCTGATTCGCCCGGCGCTGACGCGCTGACGAAAATCGTCAAATACTGCGCCGCCTTGTCGCGCTTTCTCTCGGCGAGTGTCGCTTTTTTGCGTCAGCTTTGGGAACTTTGCGGCTGCGGCGTGTCGACCCTTTGCGTCGGCTTCACGGCCGCACTACCTTTCCGGCAAGAGTCGGCGTGTCAAAACGCCATGGTGCGCCGCATGGTTGTGCGGCCTGTGCAGGATCGGTGAATGTCGGATCATTTCCGGAGGGGAGTGGCGGCCGTCGCTCTGGCTGCTGGCGCGATGCTCGCGTTCAGCGCGTCAGTGATGGCGGAAACGCTCGAGGGCGCTCTGGCGCGCGCTTACGTCAACAACCCCACATTGAACGCCCAGCGCGCGTCGGTGCGCGCGACTGATGAGACGGTGTCCCAGGCGGTCGGCGCCTATCGTCCCCGTGTGACCGGCACAGCCGATGTCGGCGCGCAGGAGGACGTCAACAGAACGCCGGCAAACGGACGGGTGGTGCAGGATTACCTTCCGCGCGGCGCCTCGTTGACGGTCAACCAGACGATCTGGAACGGCAATCGCATCGCGAACGGCATCTCCCAGGCGGAGTCGAACGTCCTCGCGGCGCGCGAAACGCTGCGCAACACTGAATTGCAGGTGCTGCTGGACGGCGTCACGGCGTACATGAACGTGATGCGCGACACCGCCATTCTCGGCGTGCGTCGCAGCAACGTCGAAGTGCTGGAAGAGCAATTGCGGCAGGTCCGCGATCGCTTCAATGTCGGCGAGGTCACGCGCACCGACGTCGCGCAGACCGAGGCGTCGCTTGCTCAGGGCCGTTCGGACGCGGCGGTGGCGGAATCCAATCTTCGCTCGTCGCTTGCGACCTATCGTCAGCGCATCGGCGTCGACGCCAAACAACTCGCGCCGGCGAAACCGCTCGATCGATTGATGCCGAAATCGGCCGAGGGCGCCGTCAAGTCGGCCTTTCTCGAACATCCGGCCATCCAGGCCTCGCAACATGGCGTGGACGCCGCCGAACTTAACGTCCGCGTCGTCGAGGCCGATCTGTTTCCATCATTGTCGGCCGTCGGCACCCTGACCCGGCGCTGGGATCTGCAGGGCCGCGACATCGATCGGACGTCCATGTCCGTGGTCGCTCAGGTCAGCATTCCGATCTACGAAGGCGGCATCGTCTATTCGCGCGTGCGTCAGGCGAAAGAGCAGCTTGGCCAGCAGCGGATCAGCGTCGATGTGGTGCGCGATCAGGTGCGTCAGGCGATTTTCGCCGGCTGGGCGCTGGTCGAAGCGACGAAGCTGCAGGTCACTGCAGCGCAGGCGCAGGTGCAGGCCGCTGAAGTCGCGCTCGCGGGCGTGCGTGAAGAGGCGAAGGTCGGGCAGCGCACGACGCTCGATGTTCTCAATGCGCAGCAGACGGTGGCGTCCGGCCGCGTCGCGCTCGTCACGGCGCAGCGCGATCGCGTCGTCGCGACCTATACGTTGCTGTCGGCGACTGGGCGTCTCTCCGCGGCTACTCTCGGCTTGCGCTCGGAGCGCTATGACGCGCGCGTGCATTTCGATCAGGTGCGCAACAAGTTCATCGGCCTCGACACGCCGGGCGGTCGCTGAGCGATCAGCGGCTCCGTCGTCTCGCGCATCGCCAATTTCTTCCGGAACGTCACTGATATTCGCGGCAAGTTCGCCGTGGACTCGGCGTCCGCGCCGCTTGCGCGCTGTTCGCTTGCGCCAATAATCAACGTTCGAGGCGGGGAATTGATTCGACGTCTCGATCGTCGGGCGGGCGATTGGAAAATGGCATGAGCAGCGCGAGTCCCAAAAGCAGTGAACCGTCGATGGAGGAGATTCTCGCCTCCATCCGCCGGATCATCGCCGATGATCAGCCTGCGAAAGCCGCGCCGCCCGCCGAGCCTCCAGCGCCCGAGCCGCAGCCGCTCGAAGACGACATCCTCGATCTCGAGGATGAGCCGGAGCAGGCGGAGACCGACGAAATCGTCTTCGCCGATGCTCCCGATCCGGAGCCCGAGCCGGAGTCCGCGCCCGAACCGGAGCCCGAGTTCGAGGCCGCTCCTCCGCCGCCGCCTCCCGCGCCCCGACCGGTGATGCGCCAGCCGGAGCCGGAATGGACGCGACCTGAACCGGCGCTTGATCCGCTGATTTCGCAGCAGGCGGGCGCGGCGGTCGGACAGGCGTTCCATTCGCTTGCAGGCTCGATTCTCGCTGGCTCCCAAAAGACCCTCGATGACGTGGTCCGCGAGCTTTTGCGGCCGATGTTGAAGGAATGGCTCGACGACAACCTGCCGGGGATCGTCGAGCGGCTCGTAAGGGCCGAGATCGAGCGCGTGGCCCGCGGCGGCCGCTGACGGACGTCACGCAGGGCCGATCCGCGCCATTCTGGCGTTGACGGATGGCGGGCCATCCTTTTTGAACAGCCGCCTGTCGCCGGCCGCAGAGCGTGGTCGGCTCCCGGATGCGATCATGACGATGGACAAGACTTTCGAGCCGGCGGCGGTGGAAGCGCGCGTCGCGGCTCAGTGGGAAGCCCGGGAATGCTTCAAGGCCGGCCGGCCTGACCGCGCCGGGGCGGAGCCCTACACGATCGTCATTCCGCCGCCGAACGTCACCGGCTCGCTCCATATGGGGCACGCGCTCAACAACACCTTGCAGGACGTGCTCTGCCGCTTCGAGCGCATGCGCGGCAGGGACGTGCTGTGGCAGCCCGGCACCGACCATGCCGGCATCGCGACGCAGATGGTGGTCGAACGCAGGCTGATGGAAACGCAGCAGCCCGGCCGCCGCGATCTCGGCCGCGAGAAATTCGTGGAGAAGGTGTGGGAGCAGAAGGCGGAATCGGAATCGATCATCCTCGGCCAGCTTCGCCGTCTCGGCGCGAGCTGCGACTGGTCGCGCACGCGCTTCACCATGGACGAGGGCCTGAGCAAGGCCGTGCTCAAGGTCTTTGTCGATCTCTATAATGACGGGTTGATCTATCGCGACAAAAGGCTGGTGAACTGGGACCCGAAATTCCAGAGCGCGATTTCCGATCTCGAAGTCGAGCAGATCGAGGTCAAAGGCCATCTCTGGCATTTCAACTATCCGCTCGCCGACAAGACCTACAACGCGAGCGATCCCTCGACCTACATCACCGTCGCGACGACGCGGCCGGAGACGATGCTGGGCGACACCGCGGTCGCCGTGCATCCCGAGGACGAGCGCTGGAAGCCGCTGATCGGCAAAATGGTGCGGCTGCCGCTCGTCGGTCGTCTCATCCCGATCGTTGGCGATGAATATTCCGATCCCGAGAAGGGATCGGGTGCGGTGAAGATCACGCCGGCGCACGACTTCAATGATTTCGATGTCGGCCGTCGTCACAAGCTGCCGCTTGTCAATATCTTCGATGCGGAAGCGCAGATGCTGCTGCGCGACAATGAGGACTTCCTTGCCGGCGCGCAGGCGTCGCCCGACCTCGACGAGGTGCTGGCGCTCAACGGGCAGGACCGCGTCTACGCGCGCAAGCAGATCGTCGCGATGATGGAGGCGCGCGGCTTCCTTCAGAAGGTTGAGCCGCATGTTCATATGGTTCCGCATGGCGACCGCTCGAATGCGCCGATCGAGCCTTATCTGACCGACCAGTGGTACGTGAACGTCAAGCCGCTGGCGGAGAAGGCGATGGAGGCGGTGCGCGAAGGCAGGACGCGCATCGTGCCGGAGAATTGGGAGAAGACTTACTTTCAGTGGCTCGAAAATATCGAGCCCTGGTGCGTGTCGCGCCAGCTCTGGTGGGGCCATCAGATCCCGGCGTGGTACGGTCCCGATGGACGCGTCTTCGTCGCGGAGAGCGAGGAGCATGCGATCGCAGCCGCGCTCGCCTATTATGTCGAAGAGGGCGTGATCGATGATTTCGGCGGCGCCGATCTCGCGCGCGATCCCGAGAAGCTCGCGAATTTCCTGACCCGCGACGAGGACGTGCTCGACACCTGGTTTTCGTCAGCGTTGTGGCCGTTCTCGACGCTCGGCTGGCCTGACGAGACGCCTGAAGTCGCGCGCTATTATCCCACCAACGCGCTCGTCACCGGCTTCGACATCATCTTCTTCTGGGTCGCCCGCATGATGATGATGGGCCTCCACTTCATGGAGGAGGTCCCGTTCAGGGATGTCTATATCCACGCGCTCGTCCGCGACGAGAAGGGCGCGAAGATGTCGAAGTCGAAGGGCAACGTCATCGATCCCCTGAAGCTCATCGACGACTACGGCGCCGACGCGTTGCGCTTCACCCTGACCGCCATGGCGGCGCAGGGGCGCGACATCAAGCTCTCGATCAACCGTGTCGACGGCTACAAATCCTTCGCAACGAAGCTGTGGAACGCGGCGCGCTTCGCCGAGATGAATGGCTGCGAGCGCGTCGCCTCCTTCAATCCGCGCGCGGCGAAGGAGACGCTGAACGTCTGGGCGATCGGCGAATGCGCCGAGGCGGCGGCCGAGGTGACGAGCGCGATCGAGGCCTATCGCTTCAACGACGCGGCGGCGGCGATCTACCGCTTCACCTGGAACATCTTCTGCGACTGGTATCTCGAACTGTCGAAGCCGGTGCTGTCGGGTGAAGAGGGAGCGGCGAAGCAGGAAACGCGCGCAACCGTCGCGTTTCTGATCGACGAGATTTGCAAGCTCCTGCATCCCTTCATGCCGTTCCTCACCGAAGAGCTCTGGGCGATCAAGGGCGGCGCGGCCGGACGCCCGCAGATGCTCGCGCTGACCGAATGGCCAGATCTCGCCGGCCTCGAAAATGAGGCAGCGGAACAAGAGATCGGCTTCGTCGTCGATTTGATTTCCGAGATCCGCTCGGTGCGCGTCGAGACGAATGTGCCCGCGGGCGCGCAGGTCGGCCTCGTCATGGTCGGCGCCGGCGTTTCGGTCGAGGATGCGATCGCGCGCTGGAAGCCGATGATCGCGCGGCTGGCGCGCCTGTCCGACATCTCGTTTGCGAGCGCCGCGCCGGCGCAGTCGGCGCAGATCATCGTGCGCGGCGCGACGGCGGCGCTGCCGCTCGAAGGCGTCGTCGATCTCGGCGCCGAGAGCGCGCGCCTGACCAAGGAGATCGCCAAGCTCCAGCAGGATGTGGCGAAGATCGACGCCAAGCTCGGCAATCGGGACTTCATCGCCCGCGCGCCGGAAGAGGTTGTCGAGGAGCAGCGCGATCGCAAGGACGAAGCGCTGGCGCGCATGACGAAGATCGGGGACGCTTTGAAGCGATTGGCGGGATAGCTGTCACCTGGCTGTCAGCTTGACGCTCCATCGTCGCGAGACAGCGAAGGAGGGCGCTCATGTTCCGTCGCGACGCGTTCGGCCGGTATGATCTCGGCGATTTCTCGACACTCGATCTGACGCCATCGCGGCGCGGGTTTCTGCGCGCTGCGGCCGGTTCCGGACTGCTGCTGACTTCAGGCGCGATTTTCGATCAGCGCGCCTGGGCCGATCCGGTTTTCGCAGCCTATCCCTTCTCGCTCGGCGTCGCCTCGGGCGAGCCCGCGCCTGATGGCTTCGTCATCTGGACGAAGCTTGCGCCGAAGCCGTTCGAGCGCAATGGCGGCATGCCGATGAAGCCGGTCGAGGTCGCCTGGGAGATCGGCTCCGAACAGAACATGCGGACCATTCTCCAGCGCGGCGTCGCGGTCGCGCGCCCGGAACTCGGGCACGCGGTCCATGTCGAGATCGCGGGACTGCAGGCCAATCGCGACTATTTCTATCGTTTCAGCGTCGGCGGCGAGCGGACGATCACCGGCCGGGCGCGGACTTCGCCTCCGCCGGGCGCGCCGCTCGACAGGCTCAGCGTCGGCGTCGTCGGCTGCCAGCGCTACGACGACGGATATTTCACCGCCTATCGCCATGTGGCGGAGGAGCGTTTCGACGTCGTCTTCCACTATGGCGACTATATCTACGAGTATCGCGTCGTGCGGCCGGGCGAACGGCCTCTCGCCGTCGCGCGGGTGATGCCGACTGAACCCGATGTCACTTACACGCTGAGCGACTATCGCCTGCGCTACGCGATCTACAAGAGCGACCCCGATCTTCAACTCGCGCACGCCTCGGCGCCATGGCTCGTCTCGTTCGACGATCACGAGGTCGAGAACAATTGGGCGGACATGCATTCGGAAAAACCGGGCGTGCCGCCGGAAATCTTCGCGCTGCGGCGCGTCGCGGCGTTCCAGGCCTGGTATGAGCATATGCCGCTGCGTCCGAGCGCGATGCCGCGCGGCGCTTTCATCGACGCCCATCGTCGGTTCGACTTCGGAACTCTGGCGCAGTTCAATGTGCTCGACACGCGCCAGCATCGCACGACGCAGCCATGCGGCGACGGTTCGCACGCCGCCTGCGCCGATGCGCTGAAGCCTGACAACACGATGATGGGCGCGAGCCAGGAAGCCTGGCTCTATGACGGCTTCAGATCGTCAGGCGCGCGCTGGAACGTGCTGGCGCAGCAGGTGATGCTCATGCGCCATGATCGCGATCCGTCGCCTGACAAGATCGGCTACAGCATGGACAAATGGGACGGCGCCGTCGCGGCGCGCGAGCGGCTGTTCAAGGCGATCGAGGAGTCGAAGCTCGCCAATCCCGTCGTGCTGACCGGCGACATCCACCAGAACTGGGCGGGCGAACTGAAAGCCGATTTCGACAAGGCGTCGTCGAAAACGCTCGGCGTCGAGTTTGTGGCGACCTCAATTACGTCGGGCGGCGACGGCGCCGACATAACGAGGGGCGGCGAGGTGATGCTGTCGAAGAACCCGCATATGCGCTTCTTCAACAATCAGCGCGGCTATATGCGCCATATCCTCACGCCCGAGCGTTGGCAGGCGGACTATCGCGTGCTCGACCGCGTGTCGGTCGCCGGCGCGCCGGTGAAGACGCGGAAGTCTTTTGTGGTCGAGGCGGGAAAGACTGTTCTCGCGGACGCGTAAAGCCAAACGTCAGGGCCGCCGCACGCGATCAGGCGCGCGGCGAAATCCCGACGAAAATTCCGGTTCGATCGCCAGCTACTGCGAAACGGCGGCGCGGTTTCGCTCCCATCGCGCCACGACCTGATCGACATCCAGCGCGCCGACGCGCGTCGGCGGACCATCCACCACGGTCGCGTTGATCTTCACGATTTCGGCGTTGAGCGCGGCGATGCGACGACGGACGGTCGCTTCATCGGGAAGCCTCTCGATCGCGGCGAGCTCCTTCTCGACCTTGCGGAGCAATTCGAGCGAGGGCGGCAGTTGCGAAATCTGCTCGCGCTTCACGAGCTGCTTCACCCACCAGAGCGGATCATATTCCCGGTCAAGATCGGGAAGGGGCTTGCCGGCGCCTGGCAGGTTATCGAGGGCTCCCTTTTCCATGGCGACGCGAATCTGCGCCTCGGTCCAGGATTCCCAGCTCGACCATGGAGGTTTGCGATGCGTCATGACAGCGATCACTCCGCCTTTCAGCGGCGTCGATCAGCTCACAGCGCGCGCCGCGAGATAGAAGCCTAGCGCGAGCAGGCCCAAAAAGAACCAGCGGCGGAATGTCGCCGGGCTGACGCGCTCGCGCGCGAACTGGCCGGCGTACATGCCGATGAAAGTGGGAATGAGGACGGCGATGGAGGCGAGGGCGGCGCGCGTCTCGAACGCGCCGTCATGCAGAAGACCGGCGCCAAGCGCGATCGTCGACACGGTGAAGGACAGGCCGAGCGCCTGGATCAGGTCGTCCTTGTCGAGGCCGATGGCCTGGAGATAGGGCACGGCCGGCAGCACGAAGACGCCGGTCGCCGCGGTGATGAAGCCGGTCGCGATGCCGACGAGAGGCGCTGCCCAGACCTCAGCGTTTCGCGGAACCGACAACTTGATCGCCGACAGGCCGACGAGCGCGTAGACGATCAGAGCGACGCCCAGCGCCATGACAGCCCTGCCGGCATTGGCGCCGGTCAGGATGCCGCCGCCGAGCCAGGCGCCCACGCAGACGCCGGTGAGCATCGGCCAGAGGCGGCGCGAGAGTTCGAGCAGGCGCGGTCCCGACAATTGCCAGAGATTGGTGATCAGCGAGGGCGCGATCAGCAAAGACGCCGCCTGCGCCGGCGGCATGAAGAGGCTCAGCAGGCCGATCGCGATCGTCGGCAGGCCTAGCCCGATCATGCCTTTGACGAAACCGGCAAGGATGAAGATCGCGGCGACGGCGATGAGCGGTAGGAGATGGAAATCCATGATCACTTTCGTCCGTTGCGATCCGCGTTAGCAGCCTCGCAAACGGCTTGTTTCGATCCGCGTCGAAGCGTCGTCGCCTAACGTCAGGAGTTGTTTCCGCGATGTTGCATCACTGCAACAGATTAACCCGAACTCGTTCTATCAAGGCTGGATTGGCCGCATTTGCCGCGATCCCGCCAAAATCGGCTTGCAGCGTGAAGCTGTGACAAGCCAGTGAATTGTCACAAGTTTGACCGCGTGCCTTCCATGTCACGCGCCGCATCCGGGCCTGCTCCGCCGTTGGACAAGGCTGACGAAACCGGTGTTGCGCGTTCGCCATAGATCGGCCCGCCCCCGGGGTTGGGGTGAATGTCGAGGCGACGGAACGAAGCTTGATGGACGTGCGCGTTTTCCAGAAGGGGAAGCTGCCAAGCCGCCATGTGACCGAAGGGCCGGAGCGTGCGCCGCATCGCTCCTATCTCTTCGCCATGGGGCTTACGCGCGAGCAGATCAACCAGCCGCTGGTTGGCGTGGCCTCTTGCTGGAATGAGGCCGCCCCCTGCAACATCTCGCTGATGCGTCAGGCGCAGGCGGTGAAGAAAGGCGTCGCCGCCGCCGGCGGCACGCCGCGCGAATTCTGCACCATCACCGTCACCGACGGCATCGCCATGGGCCATCAGGGCATGAAGGCGTCGCTTGTGTCGCGCGAGGTGATCGCCGATTCGGTCGAGCTCACCATGCGCGGCCATTGCTATGACGCGCTCGTCGGGCTCGCCGGCTGCGACAAGTCGCTGCCGGGCATGATGATGGCGATGGTGCGCCTCAACGTGCCCTCCGTGTTCGTCTATGGCGGTTCGATCCTGCCCGGCGTCTTCCGCGGCCAGCAGGTCACCGTGCAGGATATGTTCGAGGCCGTCGGCAAGCATTCGGTCGGCGCGATGTCGGACGAGGACCTCGCCGAGATCGAGGAAGTCGCCTGTCCGTCGGCGGGGGCCTGCGGCGCCCAATTCACCGCCAACACCATGGCGACCGTCTCGGAAGCGATCGGGCTCGCGCTGCCCTATTCGGCCGGCGCGCCGGCGCCCTACGAGATTCGCGACAAGTTCTGCGCCGCGTCCGGCGAGATCGTCATGGAGCTGATCGCGCGCAACATCCGGCCGCGCGACATCGTCACCCGCAAGGCGCTGGAGAATGCGGCGACCGTGGTGGCCGCGTCAGGCGGCTCGACCAACGCGGCGCTGCATCTGCCGGCGATCGCGCATGAATGCGGCATCAAGTTCGACCTGTTCGACGTCGCCGAGATTTTCCGGAAGACGCCTTACATCGCCGATTTGAAGCCGGGCGGAAAATATCTCGCCAAGGACATGTTCGAGGCCGGCGGCATTCCGCTGCTCATGAAGACGCTGCTCGACCATGGCTATCTCCATGGCGACTGCATCACGGTCACGGGCCGCACGATCGCCGAGAACATGGCGAGCGTGAAATGGAACCCGCATCAGGATGTGGTCTATCCCGCCGACAGGCCGATCACGAAAACCGGCGGCGTGGTCGGTCTCAAGGGCAATCTCGCGCCTGAGGGCGCGATCGTGAAGGTCGCCGGCATGGCGCCGGAGAAGCAGGTTTTCTCAGGCCCGGCGCGGGTTTTCGACAATGAGGAAGACTGCTTCCAGGCCGTAAAGAAGCGCGACTACGTCGAGGGCGAAGTGCTCGTCATCCGCTACGAAGGCCCGAAAGGCGGGCCGGGCATGCGCGAAATGCTCGCGACGACCGCCGCGCTCTACGGGCAGGGAATGGGCGACAAGGTCGCCTTGATCACCGACGGGCGGTTCTCCGGCGCGACGCGCGGTTTCTGCGTCGGCCATGTCGGCCCCGAAGCCGCCACAGGAGGGCCCATCGCTCTCCTTAGAAATGGCGACATCATTACGCTTAATGCGATCACGGGCGCCATCGACGTCGATCTCTCTGATGACGAGCTCAAGGCGCGCCGCGCGGAATGGAAACCGCGTGAGACCGACTACGGCTCAGGCGCGATCTGGAAATATGCGCAAACGGTGGGTTCAGCGCGCGATGGCGCCGTCACCCATCCGGGCGGCAAAGGTGAAGTACGCTGTTATGCGGATCTCTGACGTCATGAGATGGGCGGTCGCGTCCGCGGCGTTTATCGTCGCGTCGTCGGCGTTCGCCCAGCAGAGCGAGCCGATGATCGCTCCCGGCGTCGTCGTCCCGCGCCCGCCGGGCAGCATTCCGGCTGGCCCCCAGCCTCTCGCAGCGATTCCGCCGGCGATTCTCGCTCCGGCGCCGGCTCCCTCCGCCAGCGCGGCGGCGCCGGCGGTCGGCGCGCTTCAGGCGCCTCTGGTTGCGCCGCGCAGCCCCTTCGCCTCAATGCGCGATGCGCTGCGCGCCGGCGTGCGCGGCTACAATTCAGGCGACATGCCGGGCGCGGTGAAGGCGCTGAGCTACGCCGCCGATCAGGGGCATCCCGGCGCGTTGTGGAAGCTCGGCAAGATGTTCGCGTCAGGCGACGGCGTGCCCCAGGATCCTCTGAAGGCGTTCGAATATTTCTCGCGAATCGCCGACGAGCATGCGGACGAACCGGCGGATTCGCCGAATGCCCGCTTCATCTCGAACGCCTTCGTGTCGCTTGGCGCTTATTATCTCGACGGCATTCCCAAGACCTATGTGAAGGCCGATCCGGAACGGGCGCGCGAGATGTTCTATTACGCGGCGTCCTACTTCGGCGATCCCGACGCGCAGTATAATCTGGCGCGCATGCTGATCGATGGAAATGGCGGGCCGAAGGATTCGAAGCAGGCGGCCCGTTGGCTGAACCTCGCCGCCGACAAGGGGCATCCGGCCGCGCAGGCGATGCTTGGCAATCTCCTGATCAACGGCGCCGACGGCGTGCCGCGCCAGACGGCGCGCGGCCTCGGTCTGCTGCAGATGGCGCGCGAGGCCGCCGATCCCGCCCGCGACGCCTGGATCATCGAACTGCATGGTCACGCCTTCGCGGCGACCAGCGAGCAGGATCACGACGCGGCGCGCGCGTTCGTCGAGCGCAGGCTCAAGCGTCGCTAACAACCGACGCACCGGATCTGGCGCGCCATTTTCCATAGACTTTGAGCAGCGGTCGGGCCGCGGGCGATGTTTCGCACTCCGCGATGCGCGCAAGCGCATCGGTCGCATTTGAGCGGACCGCCGCCAGCGCCTCGTCATGCTGGCGCTTGAGAGCCTGAAACTCCTCGCTCGCCGCCCGTTTCGCGTCCCCTTGCAACGCGAAGATGCGGGTCAGCCCCTGCCGTCCGCGCAGCGCCACTTCGTCGATTTCGAGATAGGCGAATTCCGGCGCCGCCTCGACGATCGCCTCGGAGACAATGACGGGCGTTCCATAGTCCTTGCACAAAGGCTCGATGCGCGCGGCGCTGTTCACGGTGTCGCCGACGATCGAATAGTTGAAGCGATGGGTCGAGCCGAGATTGCCGACGCAGGCCGGCCCGGTGTGAAGCCCGACGCCGAGACCGAGAGGGGGCTGAGGAGGCTGCGACTCGTCTGCCGGTAGGCTCCCGGCGATCGACGGCAGCGCTTCGATCATGGCGAGCGCGGCGCGCAAAGCATTGCGCACATGGTCGGGATCGTCGAGCGGCGCATTCCAGAACGCCATCATCCCGTCGCCGATGTATTTGTCGAGCGTGCCGCCCGAGCGCATGACGATGTCCGACATTGGCGTGTGCACTGCATTCAGAAAGCGAACGACCTCCGTCGCCGGCAGGCGCTCCGAGCGCGAGGTGAAATTCCTGATGTCGCTGAACATCACGGTGAGATCGCGCATCTCGCCGCCGAGCTGAAGCTGCGACGGGTCGGCGATCAGCCGCTCGATCACCGCCGGCGAGACATAACGGCCGAACGCGCTGCGGATTTGCGCCTTGTCCTGCTCGCTGCGGCGATAGGAGGCGATGGTGACGGAAGCGAAGCTCGCCAGCGCCGACAATGGCGGGAATACAGCGTCAAACAGCAATCCATTGTGGGAGAAAAGAAACCAGGAGCCGAGCGCCAGCGCGATTGCGAGAAGCATGGCGAGCGCGGCGCCGACGGTTGCGGAGAAGGCGATGCTGATAATGGCGGCGAGCAGGCCGGCGGCGATGATTGCAACCGCCTCAGCGCCGCGAGCATAATCTGGCCGAACGAGATGAGCGCCGGAAACGATATGTTCGACGGCTTCCGCATGCACCTCCACGCCCGGCGCGATGGCATCGATGGGAGTTGCCCGAACGTCGGAAAGCGCCGCAGCGGAAGCACCGACGAATACGATGCGGTTGCGCGCATCTTCGGGATTGAATTCCGAGGTCAGCACCTTCCATGCGGGAATGCGGCGCGCCGCCTGATAACCGGAATAATAGATTCGGATCGATCCGTCGGACTCTGTATCAATGATCGCGTCTCCGTTGCGCGCGGAGACGATGCCGGTATGCGCGCCGAACGCCTCCGCGCTGTTCGCATTCGACGACTTGATCACATAGGTCGAAGCCTGCTGCGCGATCCGCAGCGCTTCCATGGATAGCGACGGAACGATCTTATCGCCGATGCGGACGAAGGTCGGGGCGCGGCGCACGATGGTGTCGCGATCAGGAAGGAAGTTCAGCGCGCCCACGCCCGCAGCGGCTTCAACGAGCGGCGTAAGCGGCAGGGTGGAGCCTGAAAAAGGCGGGCGCAGGAAATCGATGGCGGGATCGCCGGCCCATGCAAGCCCATATTTCATCGGCGGCGCGGCTCCGCCTTCAGATGTCGCCACGAGTCCGATCACAACGGGCGTCTGGCCGACGATGTCGGCGAGCGCTGCGTCGTTCGAAACGCCCTTCTCGCGCCAGGACTTTTCGAGTTCGTCACGCACCGGCGACGGCGGCATGGTCGCGAGCACCTGTTCGAGAGAGGTGCGGTCGGGCTCCGAGAGCAGGATGTCGAGTGCGACTACTGCGGCGCCGGCGTCGCCCAATGTCTTGACCAGCCGCGCGAGAGTGGTGCGCGGCCACGGCCACTGCCCGATGCGCGCCAGCGATTCCTCGTCGATATCGACCACGCGAACGGGAGTTTGCGGGTCATAGGCGCGTGGCTTCCAGGTGACGAAACTGTCAAAGATCAGATTCTTGATCGCTCGCACCGGAGTCGGCTCGGCGAGGATCAACGCCGCGCATAGTACGGCCGGCGGCAAAGCCCAGACGATCGCAGCCGCCCAATTCCAGAGGGAGGATCGTGTGCGCCGCCGCACTGATGAGACAACTGGATTCTGCGACATGACAATTGGACGAGACCGTCGCGAGGGTCTGACGCAAGGCCATGGCGGTCAAGGTCCGTCGCCATCACGCGGGAGATTGGCATGCGCAAGGCCCTGTTCGTCCCGGCGATTCTCGCGATGCTGGCCGCGGGCGGCGAACGCGTTGCGGCGCAGGTCGTGATTGGCGAAGCCGCTCAGGCGGCGCCCAACGTGACCGGCACCCTCGGCGCGCGGCGGGCGGTGATCTCCTCAGGAGATTCCGTGCATCAGAACGAACTCGTGCAGACCACGGCCGCTGGCGGCGCGATGCTTTCCTTCGAGGATTCGACCCGTCTGTCGGTCGGTCCGTCTTCGAGCGTGCGTCTCGACAAGTTCGTCTACAACCCCGACGCGACGGCGCGGCAGGCGGTGGTGAACATGACGCGCGGCGTATTCCGCTTCGCGACCGGCGTGTCCAATCCGAGAGCCTTCACGCTGCAGACGCCGCAGGCGGTGATCGGCATTCGCGGCACGATCGTCGAGTTCGAGGTGTCGTCTTCCGTCTCGCGCATCACGCTGCAGCGCGGCGCGATCACCGTTTGCGCCCGCGTCGGCCGGCGCACATGCCTTGACGCGGGCGCGCCAGGACAGGTCATCGTCGTGACGTCGCTTGGCGAAATCACGCTCGCCGGCGGCTTCAATGGTCGCGATCTCACGGGCGGAGGCGACACCGGCGGCATCGGCGATGGGGGCGGCCGCGGCGGCGGCGATTCAGGCGGCCGCAACAATCGCTGAACGCCCTGCGGCGCAGGCGTTCCCTGACTTCCGATTTCCGTTCGATTTCGCGCGTCAGGCCGCGAGATCGATCACCACGGGCACATGATCTGACGATTTCTCCCAGCCTCGGACATATTTGTCGACCGACGCATTCAGGAAACGATCGGCGGCGATCGGCGACATCAGGAGATGGTCGATGCGGATGCCGTTGTTCTTCTGCCAGGCGCCGGCCTGATAATCCCAGAAGCTGTAGACGCCTTCCTCATCGGTCGCGGCGCGCACCGCCTCGGTGAATCCAAGCGCGCAGAGCTTGCGCAAGGCGCCGCGGCTTTCCGGCTGGAACAAAGCGTCGCCGAGCCACAGCGAGGGGTTCTTCGCGTCGATCGGTTGCGGGATCACATTATAGTCGCCGGCGAGCACGACCGCTTCCTCAAGCGTGAGAAGTTCGCGCGCATGGGCTATGAGGCGATCCATCCAGGCGAGCTTGTAGCGGAACTTGTCCGTGCCGATCGGATTGCCGTTGGGCAGATAGATCGAGGCGACGCGCACGACGCCGCCGGGCGCCTCGATGAGCGCTTCGATATAGCGCGCCTGTTCATCATCGTCGGCGCCGGGCAGGCCGCGCCTGATATCGGCAAGCGGGAACTTCGAGAGGAGAGCGACGCCGTTGAACGTCTTCTGCCCATGCGTCGCTACATTATAGCCAAGGCTTTCGATCGCCTCGCGGGGGAAGGCGTCATCGACGCATTTGATCTCCTGCAGGCAGACGACGTCGGGGGCGCGCTCCTTCAGCCACGCCGCGAGATGCTCCACGCGCTGCCGCACCGAGTTGACGTTCCAGGTGGCGATGCGCATCCGCCGGTCTCCGCGATTGTTTCGTGACGCCATCCTAGGACAGAGCCGCGCGCCTGACGACCTCCGCCGCAATGACCGGAAAACGCGTCGGACTTGCAGACAATGCGGCCGGGCGGCTAGGACAATTCGAGGATTGCAAGAGCGGGAAGATCGAGATGTCCGCAGGCCGAACAGCCGCGCCGAAGAACCTGATCAAGGGCGCGACCGGAGATTGGGAAGTGATCATCGGCATGGAGATCCATGCGCAGGTGACGTCGCAGGCGAAGCTGTTTTCAGGCGCCTCGACCGCATTCGGCGGCGAACCCAATTCCCATGTGTCGCTCGTCGATGCGGCGATGCCGGGCATGCTGCCGGTCATCAACGAGGAATGCGTGCGGCAGGCGATCCGCACCGGACTGGGCCTCAACGCCAGGATCAATCTGAAATCGATCTTCGATCGGAAGAATTATTTCTATCCCGATCTGCCGCAAGGCTATCAGATCAGCCAGTACAAGAGTCCCATCGTGGGAGAGGGCGAAATCATCGTCGATGTGTCGCCGACGGAGCAGATCACGGTCGGCGTCGAGCGGCTGCATCTCGAACAGGACGCCGGAAAATCGCTGCATGATCAGCATCCGACGATGAGCTATGTCGACCTCAACCGGTCTGGCGTCGCGCTGATGGAGATCGTGTCGCGCCCCGATCTGCGCTCGGCCGAACAGGCGCGCGCCTATGTCACGAAGCTCAGGACGATCCTGCGTTATCTCGGCACCTGCGATGGCGACATGGAGAAGGGAAACCTGCGCGCTGACGTGAACGTGTCGGTGCGCCGGCCGGGAGAGCCGCTCGGCACGCGCTGCGAAATCAAGAACATGAATTCGATCCGCTTCATCGGTCATGCGATCGAGGTCGAGGCGCGCCGCCAGATCGGCATCATCGAGGATGGTGGAACGATCGAGCAGGAAACCCGGCTCTATGATCCGGCGAAGGGTGAGACGCGGTCGATGCGCAGCAAGGAAGAGGCGCATGATTACCGCTATTTCCCCGATCCCGATCTGCTGCCGCTGGAGTTCGATCAGGCTTATGTCGATAGGCTCGCGGCGCATCTCCCCGAACTGCCGGACGCCAAGCGCGCGCGTTTCATCGCCGACTATGGCCTGACGCCCTATGACGGCTCCGTGCTCGTCGGCGAGAAGGCGAACGCTGATTTCTTCGAAGAGGTCGCCAGGGGACGCGACGGCAAGCAGGCTGCGAACTGGGTGATCAACGAGCTCTTCGGCCGCCTCAATAAGGAAGGCCGCGACGTCGAGAATTCACCCGTCAACGCCGGTCAGCTTGGCGCGATCCTCGATCTTCTGGAGAAGAAGGTGATCTCCGGAAAGATCGCCAAGGACCTGTTCGAGATCGTCTGGACGGAAGGCGGCGATCCCGCCGCCATCGTCGAGAAGCGCGGCATGACGCAGGTCACGGACATGTCGGCGATCGAGAAGGTGATCGATGAGGTGATGGCCGCGAACCCGGACAAGGTGGCGGAAGCGAAGGCGAAGCCGACGCTGATCGGCTGGTTTGTTGGGCAGGTGATGAAGTCATCTGGCGGCAAGGCGAACCCGCAAGCGGTCAACCAGCTTCTCAAGACGAAGCTCGGGATCGAGTAGCTTCGCGCTCCGTAAGCCTGCCGGAAAATCGTTGAATTGCTGCGCTTATCGCTGATTTCAGCGATCCTCGAACTCTCTTCGCCGCCGCGCGCTTGACGTTGCGCGACGGCAGGTTTCAACAGGCGCGCGGAACATTTCGGCGGGAGCGCGCATCATGAAACTCGACGATATCCTTCTTCGTCCCATGGCGCGCGCCGACCTTGATGCGCTGGTCGCGCTCTATCGCGATGACGTTCTCGGCCGCGCGCGCGAAGCTGACGATGGCGAAGATCAGGCGCTCTACGTTGCGGCGTTTGATCGCGTCGCATCCGATCCGTCGACGACGGTGTACGTGGCGGAGACGGATGGCGCGCTTGTCGGAACATTCCAACTGACGATCACGCCGGGCGTTTCGCAGCGCGGCGTGATCCGCGCGACGATTGAATCCGTGCGGACCCGCGCCGATCTGCGCGGCCGCGGCGTCGGCGCAAGGATGATGGATTTCGCCGTCGCCGAAGCGCGTCGACGTGGCGCGGACGTCGTTCAGCTCACCTCCAATCTCTCCCGGAAAGACGCGCATCGCTTCTATGAGCGGCTCGGATTCAGCCAGTCGCACGCCGGTTTCAAACTCGATCTGAAGGCGCGCTGAGCGCTTCGCGCGAGGCGGTTGAGGGCTGTTCCGAACCTGCTTCGCGCGTCATTCGCAGGCTCCCGAAGGCGTCGACGAAGGCCGATTGATTCGGATCGATTCGTCGATTCCCGAGGTTCGCGCCGCCAAGACGAGCCGTTCGCGGGCAAGCTAGTCGCCTGTAACTCACAAGATTCGGGACCGGATTCGGAGGCTATAGGCGCCGTCGTTTCTTGTCCGGCGGCCTCTGTCGGATGGCCGTCGAGAACCTTGGCAAGGCGTCGCAGGCAGCGTTCTCCAAAATTGTGTCAAGTCAGAAAAATGCTTGCGCCGCAGCAATTATTCGTTCGCGAAGAATAGCGAGACGAGGATCGAAAATGCGTCATGCGATCCCTTGCAGACGGCGGTGGAACAGGGGCGGAGAGGGCCGCTTCACTCGTCAACCAAAACGTAAACTGTTGAGACCAAATATTCAGGCGATCGACCTTGCGAATATTCCGACTCGCGATTTCGTCGATCACGTTGTATGAATTTCCTGCGCCAACCGAGGGAGGGCTCCATCTATGGCGAAAGCAGTGAAGAAGGCGAAGAAGGCAAAGAAGGCGAAGAAGGCCAAAAAGACGAAGAAGGTCGTGAAGAAGACCAAGAAGGTTGCCAAGAAGAAGGTAGCCAAGAAGAAGGCCAAGAAGGTCGCCAAGAAGAAGGCGAAGAAGACCAAGAAGGCCAAGCGCAAAGTGGGTCGTCCGCGCAAGGCCAAGGCCGCTGCGCCGGCTATGCCGTCCGCCTAACTCCTGACATCGTGCGGCGCTGGGCATCGTGCCATCGCCGCGCACAAAAAAGCCCCGGTCTCACGGCCGGGGCTTTTTCTTTGTCCTGACGCGACGACCGTTTGCGGATGGCGATCGCCGCGTGCGGGCGTCTCGCGCAAGCGCGCGTCAGACGCCGGCGGCCTTGAGCCGCGTGTTGCAGGCTGACCAGAACTGCGGCCATTTCTGTCCGTTGGTGGCGTTGGCGGACTTCGCGTTCGCCCATTCAGCGCTGCAGCGCTTGCGTCTTTCGGCGAAGACGCCAGTCGATTTCGCCCGCCCCTTCGCCTTCGTTTTCGGCTCATCGGGCGTCGTCGCGGGCGCTGTCGCAGCTGTTGATGTCGATGGCTGCGCGGTTGTCGCGGCGGGCGTGGGCGTCGCTGCAGGGCGTCGCAACGGATTTGTCTGCGCGAAGGCGGCGGCAGCGGAAGCCGCGAGAAGGAGCGCGGCTGCTAGGGTCTTCATGACGGATATTCTCCTTGCTGGGATCATCCGTTCGGCGTCGCCCCGGCCCGTCGCCATCAGGACGCCGCAGCTTACATCTGCGTGAGGCGCACTTGGCAAGGCGTCACGCCAGCGCAATCGTGCCGCCATCCCACCCGCACAGGATCCGCTCCCATGGCGCAGAAGCTCATCGAACTCCATTACTGGCCGACGCCGAACGGCTGGAAGATCTCCATCATGCTCGAGGAATGTGCGCTCCCCTATGATGTGAAGCTCGTCAACATCGGCAAGGGCGAGCAGTTCAAACCTGAATTTCTCGCCATCTCGCCGAATAATCGCATGCCTGCGATCGTCGATCCCGATGGCCCTGGCGGGGAGCCGATCTCGGTGTTCGAGTCCGGCGCCATCCTGCAATATCTCGGACGCAAGACCGGAAAATTCTATCCGTCGGACGAGCGCAAGCGCGTGCAGGTCGAGGAATGGCTCTACTGGCAGATGGGCGGGCTCGGCCCGATGTCGGGGCAGAACAATCATTTCCGGCACTATGCGCCGGAGCGCATTCCCTATGCCACGAACCGCTACACCGACGAGGTGAACCGCCTCTATGGCGTGATGGACAAGCGGCTCGCGCAGCATGAGTTCCTCGCCGGCGAGTATTCGATCGCTGATATGGCCTGCATCGGCTGGACGCGCGGCCATGAGCGGCAGGGACAGGACATCAACGAGTTCCCGCATCTGAAGCGCTGGCTCGACGCGGTGCAGGCAAGGCCCGCCGTGCAGCGCGGACTGGCTGTCGCGGCGGAAGCGCGCGCGCAGAGCAATCTCGCGACCGACAAGGAGGCGCAGAAGATCCTCTTCGGCCAGCGGGCGCGCGCCTGAGCGCTTCGGTGTGTTGATCGCGCGCGGCGCTATCCGCCCCGCGCTCGATATTTCACTTGATCGGGATAGTCACCGTGAGCATGCCGCCCCATTGCGGGCCGCCGCCATTCTTGTTTTCATTGATATTGCCCTTCATGCAGGGGATCGCGCGCAAACTCATCAGGGAGAGTGCGCGCGCTTCGGCGTGCGAATAGTGCGGCGCCGCACTGCAGTCGCGAAAACCGGCCGAATAAATACGGTGTCGGGCAGGCGCCTTATCAGTTCACGCGCGACCAGGTCACCGACTTGCAGATAAGGCCCGCGAGCGCGCAGCCGCGCGTGGTGAGCTTGTCGCCGGCGAGCGTCATCTTGCCGGTGTAGGTCTTGCCGTCTTCGGGATTGAAGGCCTTGCCTTCCCACGCATTGGCGCCGGCGGGCTTCATGTCGAAGAAGACGCGCTGTCCGACCTTGGCGGGGCTGTCGGCCGATTTCAGCCAGGTGATCGTGCCGCAGAGCGCGCCGCCGCAAGGCGCGATGCGCACGCGGGATTCGCCCGTGTCGCGCGCCCAGACGCCCGTCGCGTCGTCAGCGTAAGCCTGCGCTGCGCCCGCGAGCAGCAGGCCCGCCGCTGCAAGAATTCGATATCGCATCTGAGACTCCTCCCGAATTTTCGGCGATCCTTCCATATCGGATGGCCGTGGTGAACCATGCGCTGCGGCGACGACTGCGCGCCGGGCGTTCGTCATCGCAGCGGCCAGCTCGCCATGCGGCGCATGCGGCCAATCAGCGTGGCGTCGAGCGAGCCTGAGCCATAGTCGATGTCGGCGATGCGCCAGCGCTTCGCCTGGCTGTCGAAGACGCCGGTGACGATGAGCCGGCGCGCATTCCCCGCGATGCCGAGATCAACCGTCGCGCGACGCTCGCCATCGGGCGCCGGCGTCGAGGCGACGCGATTGAGGATGATCTCGCGATTGGGCAGCGCGCCCCAGCCGAGGACGAGATGCAGGATCGGACCGTCGGGCTCGCTCGCCGGTAGCGTATGCTTCCGGCTCTCGACGATGAGCGCGCGCACTTCAGGCGTGAACAGGTCGAGCGTCGCGTCTCCAGAGGGGGATGCGGGGCTCTTGTTCCGCGCGATCTCGTCCCCGTAGAGCCTGACGACCCAGGCCTCGAAGCCCGCCTGATTGTCCTGCGCGCGGGCTTGCTGGAAGGTTGCGGCGAGAAGTCCCGCCGCGATCGCCGGGGCGAGGCTGCGCCTGTCAAAGGCCGTCTTGAAGACCCTCATGGGCGATTCCGTCCCGGCCGGCGCGCGGCGTCGACCTCTCGCCTTCATCAGCCGGAGCGGCCGCCATCGCCGATGTGCTGGCCCGCACCGCGCGTGCAGGCGCAGCTTTATCGCCGGTCAGGGCGATTTCCCGGAAATGGTGAACCCAAACCCAATGGAATCGGCCGGATTGAGTTGAAATGACACGATTTTTCCACGGCGCGCGGGAGACCCCGCTGTTTCTGCGCCGCCCTTCACCGCCGGTTTACGACGCGGCTTAAGCGCTCGTTTGAGCCTGTGCGCCAGCATACTCCCAAGACGGCGGGGATGGGGTTCCCTGACGTCGTCCAAGAAAACACGGGGACAGCATCATGGGACGTTTTGAATTCCGGAGCGAACAGCTCGAAACCGCGGCGACGCCGGCGGAGACCTATCTGGCGCTTGGCATGGCGTCGATCTCGGGCCGCGATGGCGAGCCGGATCGCGTCGAGGCGCACAAGTGGTTCAACATCGCGGCGATCCGCGGCTGCCGCGAGGCGGCGGCGCGTCGTGGCGAGGTCGCCATCGAGATGTCGGCCGAAGAGATCGCCCAGGCCCAGCGCGCCGCGCGCCAGTGGCTGACGCTGCACTAAGCGCCTGACGGCCTTTCCAGACTGGCCTCAGCGCCGCCTGAGGGCGGCGCGGGCCTGCCGGGCTTTCCCGCTGAGGGTTTCGCGCCGGAAAGCCTTGCCGAAGTTCCTGCCGCTGCGGCCTTGTCATCGCCGCGATGCTTCGCTATCTCCCCGGCGCGATCCGGGCCCGGCCACAGCGCTGAGCCTCCTGTTGGGGGATCGTCTAACGGTAGGACTGCAGACTCTGACTCTGCCTGTCTAGGTTCGAATCCTAGTCCCCCAGCCAATCCGGCCCTTCCCTTTGTGAAATAAGAGAAATCTGCCGGCGATTGCGGGTGCTCTCGCAATGGTCTGTGGGTGTTGCGCTCGCTCGCCATCCTAAGACAGTTGGCGGGCTGACTCGACTTCGCTCGCGTCGGGAAGTGGATAAGGGCCGCACAGACGTTGCGTCACATCACGGCTGGCGGCATCGTTTCAAATCACTGGGGAATGAGGCTGGGATGGACGGGCAGGCGCTCGACGCGATCCGAGGGCATGCGGCGCGCGCAGCCGGCAAGGGCTATGGCGACGTACGGCTTAGGGCGCGCAATCGCGATCTCTCAGCTACCCAGACGCCTCGCAGGTAGAGCGGCGTCGCAGGATAGGGGGCGGTCTTGATGACAACAGGCAATCTCTTTTTCGACCAACGCTTCCTCACGAAACATGCGGGAACGATAATAACTGACCCCACAACTGCCGTGGTGGAGTTGGTCGCCAACGCATGGGACGCTTACGCTACTCAGGTCTCGATTAGTTGGCCTTATCGCGGAACGACTCAGCCTTTCACGATTCAAGACAACGGCAAAGGGATGTCTGCCGCAGAATTTGAGGCTCGTTGGTCCACGTTGGACTACGATCGGCTCAAGCATGACGGCGCCCAATCCACGCCGCCCGCTGACCTAGCTGGCATGCCGCCTCGACAGGTGTATGGGAGAAACGGAAGGGGCAGACACGCGGCGTTCTGTTTTGGCGAATCCTATCAACTGACGACGTGGCGTGACGGCGAGTACCAACGCTACCTTGTTGAACAGACGATCACGCAACCGATTTCTTGGCGCTTAATCAACTCCGGCAAACACGCGGGTCACGGAACAGAAATAGTGGCGATCAAGCCGTCGCAAATAAATGTCTCGCAAGATCAGGTGCGGGAGGCGATTGGTATGCGTTTCTTGCTTGATCCCAATTTCGTTGTAGCTGTGAATGGGACAGAGGTATCGTTCGAGGATATACCTAAGCACGTGAAGGAAAGTATTTGCGAAGTGCCGTTGCAGGGGACTGCACGAATATTGATGATAGACTCTTTAAAGTCCGATCGCACAACCAAGCACCACGGTATTGCGTGGCGCGTTCTAAATCGCCTTGTCGGCAAGCCGGGCTGGGGCGGCAGCGACTATGAACGCATTCTCGATGGTAGAACGCGCGAAGCAAAGCGCTATACATTTCTCGTTTTTGCGGATTTTCTTTCTTACGCAGTGAAACCCGACTGGTCAGGATTCGATCCAAACCATGTCGGCTGGCATCTAGCTCGAACTGCCGTTCAAGATCATATCAAAGCACTTCTAAGAGCTTATGAGAGCGAAGAGAAGAGCAATTCGAAAGCACTGGTGAAGTCGCGCGTTGGTACTCGGCTTAAATTGGTTCCACCCGCTGGCCGCGATCGATGGAACGCTTTCGTAGATGAAGTGATCGAATCGTGTCCTTCAATTTCAACAGATGAAGTGACAGACCTTGCGGAAATACTGGCAAAGCTAGAGCAGTCATCATCGAAATATGGCTTAATATCGCAATTGCATGCGATGCCTTTAGACGACTTGGATAGACTTCATCAGTTGCTGAGCGATTGGACAGTTCAGACGGCGAAAGCGGCGCTTGATGAAATTCAGACGCGCCTAAAATTAATTGCAGAACTTGACGCAAAAATTCGTGACCTAAAGGCGGATGAATTGCATGATCTCCAGCCGCTGTTTGAAAGAGGTCTTTGGATTTTTGGTCCTCAGTTCGAGAGTATTGAATTTACCTCAAATCGCGGAATGTCAGAGGTCATTCGTCGCATCTTTGGCAAGCAGGATGTGGGCTCAAGAAATCGTCCAGACTTCGTGATTTTGCCAGATAGCAGTCTCGGCTTCTATTCAAGGGATGGATTCGGCGCAGATCATGAAGCTAGCCGAGTAGCAAGCCTTGTGATTGTAGAACTAAAAAAACCAGGAAAAGTAATTAGCACGGAAGAAAAAGGTCAGGCTTGGAAGTACGTGAAGGAATTGATCGATCGAGGAATGATTGATGGAAGCTGCGAAGTAAATTGCTTTGTCTTGGGCTCTTCGATTGATCCAACAGAGAACTCGGTCACAACGCACTATAATGAAATGGTTCGCGTTCATCCTTTCACATTCAGCATGTTTTTGCGCCGCGCAGAAAGCCGCATGCTGAATTTGCGATCGAAGTTGGCGGATGCACCTTTCCTAAAAGAACAAGGTCTCGACGTTGAAGCCTTCGTGGCTGCTGAAAACGACTCATCCGCGAGCAATGATTTATTTGGACCTTTATCTGAAAACGAATTGGCAACGATGAGGTCTAGAGCTCGAGCGGATGCGTCTGCGCGAAGCTTAGTCTGAAGAAGCTGCCGAAGTCTTACTAAGTATTTTTCCGAAGATGACTCCACGATGACGCAAGAGCAGGTTGGCGTCGTTCATTAGAACGCTGGAGGAAGCTTTGCGTGTATTTATTGCGGGCACCATCTTAGTTGCGACTGCTGTCGGAGCCGTGGCGCAGACAGTTCTTATTCCGGCTGCACCGGCGGTGGTTGCCTCGCCGGGCGTCCTCGAACAAATACTCGCTGAGCTCAAGGCTATCCGCGCCGAGCAGGCGGCGCGCAGGATCACGCCAATCTTCGTTCCCTATGCTTGTGATTCTGGTCCCGAGTCTTGCAAGATCAGCGCGAATACGACGTGCATCAACATCGGCTATAAGGCCGCGGTGTCACCTTCGCCTATTGCTGCTCCAAACTTCGACAAGGGCTTCTGGTGCCGCGACTAACTTAACCCCAGGATCCTAGCGTCGATCGCGCCCCCCTCACGGCATCGGATAATCGTCCGCGTTCAGCACCCAGCCCTTCTTCTCCGAGAAATCCAGCCGCGGCGGCGAGAAGATGTCGACGAGCTGGTTGAGGCCTGGCTCCATGCCGCGCGTCGTGTGGATCGCCGGCGGCGGGATCACCGTCACCGACGGCGATTTCACATGCTCATGCGTATCCTCGCGCCACTGCGTCATGTCGACGGTCCAGGGCCAGCGCAGATGGTGGATGAAGGAGCCGTCGACCGCGAGCGAGCATTGTTCGAAATCGTCGTGATGATGCGGCGACAGCTTGTGGATGTCGCGCGGCCCCATCTGCGGCGCGAGATAGTTCACCATCACGGTCGTGCAGCGCCAGATGCGGCCGAAGCGGCCGGGCTCGTCGGGCACGTCGAGCGAATAGGTCCTGATCTTGAAGCCGCCCTTCGGCGCCGGCCACATCTTGTAGGGCGGCAGGTTCGGATGCGGCGTCGCGTAGGATTTCGCATTCGAGCATTTCGCGTTGAGGTCGGGCGACTGCGCGGAAAAGAGCCGGCACGCGCGGCCGCCTTTCGCGAGCGTGATTGAGCCTTCGCCCGGCGGCATGATGATGAGGGAATAGCCGTCGATCGTCTCGGTCTGGCCCTTCGCCGTCGCCGTGACCGGCGTATTTTTGTCCGGGACGATCACGACATATTCGTCGAGCTGGTTGTCGCGTTTGAACGTTGCGCCGGGTTTGGCATCGGTCCAGGCGAGCACATAGTTCTGGCCGCGATGCCACCAGGTCCTGCCGTTGGCGTCATCCTCCTGCGGCGTCTCCTGATAGAAGAGGCCATATTCGGCGCCGGCGTAGGTCGATGGCGGCGGCGCCGATGCGGAGGCCGTGGAGGCGAGGGCGGCTCGCGGATCGGACTTGTCGTACATCATGGTCTCCTTCGCCTGTGAGGCAGGCGCCTGTCATTTTGAGAGGCGGCGGCGGGGCGTTGACGCTGGTCAGTGCGCCTTTCCCTGCACGCCGGCGAAAATGCCGGCGGGGAAGATGAAGAGGACGAGCAGCAGCACGGAGAGCGCCGCGACATTCTTGAAGCCGGCGCCGAAGATCACGATCGCCACCGCCTGCAGCACGCCAAGCAGCACGCCGCCGGCGAGCGCGCCCGCCGCGCTGCCGAAGCCGCCGATGATCGCGGCGATGAAGCCGTTCACGCCAAACGGCGTGCCGATATTGTAGGCCGTCACCTGCGTCGGCGTGACGAGGATGCCGGCGACGGCGCCGAGCGCGGCCGACAGCGCAAATGACAGCATCAGCATGCGGCTGACGGGAATGCCGAGAAGCGCTGCGGCTTCGCGGTTCTGCGAGCAGGCGCGCAGCGCGCGCCCCGCCGTGGTGCGCGTGAAGAACAGCCAGAGCAGCCCGACCATCAGCGCGCCGCAGCCGAGAATCCAGAAGATCTGGTAACCGATCGCGATCTGGCCGATCTTCAGCGGACCGCCCGAGGTGAATTCATCGAAGGTGCGCGGCTGGTCGCCAAGGGTCAGGATGGTGATGCGCTCGATCATGATCTGCGTCGCGAGCGTCGCCAGGATGATCGCGAACAGCGCCGCGCCGCGGTTCCACATGGGACGGACGACTGCGAATTCGATCAGGATGCCGGACAGCGCGACAAGCGGAATGGTGAGGATCGCGGCGAGCCAGATCGGCAGGCCAAGCCGCGTCAGCAGCGTGTGGCAGATCATGCCGCCGAGCATCACGAACACGCCCTGGGCGAAATTCACGATGCCGCTGGCGTTATAGATCACGCAGAAGCCGATGCCGACGAGCCCGTAGATCAGCCCGACGCCGACGCCGGTGACGAGGCTCTGCAGCAATTGCGTCATGTCAGCCATTCACGGCCTCCGTTCCGCCGAGATAGGCGGCGAGCACATCAGGGTGCGTCTTGATTTCGGCGGGGGAGCCCTCGGCGATCTTGCGGCCGAAATCGATCACGACGATGCGCTGCGCGACGCGCATCACGAGGCCCATGTCGTGCTCGACGAGCAGCACGGTGACGCCGCGCTGGTTGACGCGTTCGATGACGTCGGCGAGCGCCGCCGTCTCCTGCATGTTGAGGCCGGCGGCGGGTTCATCGAGCAGCAAAAGTTTCGGTTCGGCCGCAAGCGCGCGCGCGACTTCGAGCAGGCGCTGCTGGCCGTAAGGCAGCTTGTCCGCGAGCACCTCGCCGCGTCCCCCAAGGCCGACGAAAGCGAGCAGCTCCTCGGTCTTCGTCGCAATCATCTCTTCCTGCTCACGCATCCAGCGCGGTCTGATGAGGGCGGACGCCACGCCGCCGCGCGTCACGCGATGGAATCCGGCGCGCACATTGTCGGCGACCGAGAGGTCCTTGAAGAGCTGCACGAGCTGATAGGTGCGCACGAGGCCGCGGCTCGAAATCTCGTGCTGCGGCTTTCCCGTGACGTCCTCGCCGGCGAAATGCACGGAGCCCGCGGTCGGCGCGAAGAAGCCGGAGATCATGTTGAACAGCGTGGTCTTGCCGGCGCCGTTCGGACCGATGACGGCGAAGAGCGCGCCGTCGGCGATGTCGAAGCTGATATTGTCGTTTGCGACGAGCCCGCCGAAGCGTTTCGTCACCTGCCGGATGGAGAGCATGGTCATGACGCGCGCGCCGCCGGCTGGAGCGTCGCGAGCTGCGACGCGTCGGCCTTGCGACCGGTGAGGGCGGAGAAGCCCTGTCCGATGAGCGCGAAGATTCCCTTCGGCGCGAAGATCAGGATCGAGACGAGGATGATGCAGTAGGCGACGTCCTGCAGCTCCTTCAGGCCGCGCAGGAATTCCGGCAGCATCGCGACGATGAGCGCGCCGATCACGGGTCCCCAGGTCGTGCCGACGCCGCCGAGGAACAGCATGGTGAAGCTCTGGATCACCATGGCGCCGCCGAACACCTCGGGGCTGATGAAGCCGACGAAGTGCGCGAACAAAGAGCCAGCGGCCGACGCATACATCGCGGCGATGACGAAGGCCGCGAGCTTGTAGCGCGCGACATTGATCCCAAGCGCCTGCGCCGCCGGCTCGCTGCCGGCGATGGCGCGCAGCGCGCGGCCGAAGCGGGAGTCGCGCAGCCTTGTCGATATCCACACGCCGAGCAGAAGCAGGATCGCAAGCGCGACGAGCTGCTGCTTTTCGGTCGCGAGCTCGAAGCCCGCGACGCCGATCGCCGGAATGCCGGAATAACCCATATAGCCCTGGGTCAGACCAATCCATTCGATGCTGATCTCATAGGTGATGAGGCCAAGCGCGAAGGTCGCCATGGCGAGATAGTGGCCGCGCAGCTTCAACGTGGGATAGCCGACGATGGCGGCGATCACGCCCGCAAACAGCATCGAAGCGAAGAAGGCGGCGACCGGGTCCCAGTTGTAAGTCGCGGTCAGAATGGCGGTGCCATAGCCGCCGAGCGCGGCGAAGGCGTTCTGCCCGAACGAAGCCTGGCCGGTGTAGCCCATGAAGAAATTGAGGCCGGTGCAGAAGATTCCATAGATCGCGGCGAAGCCGATCACGGTGACGACATAGCCGTTCGAGGTCAGCGCAAAACCGAGCACCGCCAGCACCAGCGCGACGGGGAGGGCGGCGACCGCGATCCGTCTAGTGGAGGTAGTAGCGCGAGAGGTCATGATGCGACTTGATCTCGTGAGCAGGTAGTTCGGCGACGATGCCGCCGAGCGAGAGGACATAGACGCGCTTGGCGAGTTTCAGCGCGAGCGGCGCCTTCTGCTCGACGAGCAGGATGCCGAGGCCCTTGCGATTGAGCTGGCCGAGCGTCTCCAGAATTTCGGAGGCGACGCGCGGCGCGAGCCCGAGCGACGGCTCATCGAGCATGAGGAGCTTCGGCCTCGCCATCAGCGCGCGGCCGATCGCCAGCATCTGCTGCTCGCCGCCGGAGAGCGAGGCGGAGACTTGCTCGTAGCGCTCCTTCAGGCGAGGAAAGAGCGCGAACACATCTTCTAGCCGCTGCTCCACCGTCTCCGTCGACGCATCCATGGTGTAGGCGCCGAGGAT
This sequence comes from Terrirubrum flagellatum, assembly GCF_022059845.1. GTDB lineage: Bacteria > Pseudomonadota > Alphaproteobacteria > Rhizobiales > Beijerinckiaceae > Terrirubrum > Terrirubrum flagellatum. The sequence goes on from NZ_CP091851.1 coordinate 1,622,401, forward strand.
CAGATTCTCCCGCACCGACATCTGGCCGAAGAGCCCGCGTCCTTCCTGCACCATGATGATGCCTTCGCGCGCGCGCCCATGAGTCGGCAACGCGGTGATGTCGCGGCCCTTGAACAGGATGCGTCCGGTCGACGGCGTGAGCCGTGTCATGGCGCGGAGCATCGTCGTTTTGCCGGCGCCGTTCGGGCCGAGCACCGTGACGAGTTCGCCCTCGGCCACGGTGAGACTTGTCGGCTTCAGCGCATGAACCCGGCCGTAGAAGGCTGAGAGTTCATGCGCCTCCAGAAGCGCTGCGGAAGCGTCAGGCATCAGTTCTGCGCGATCACTTCACGGCGAAGGCGCCGTTGCGCAGAACGCCGATCACATAGGGGTTTTCAGTGACGCCGACATGCTGGTCAGCGGAGAAGTTGAGCTTGGTGAAGGCGCCCTGGAAACCCGTGACCTTCTCGATCGCGTCGCGCACTTCCGAGCCGTCGGTATTCTTGGAAATCTCGATCGCCTTCGCGAGCACCTGGATGGCGTCCCAGCCGCGCGCGCCGGCGTTCGGATCACGATCGCCATACTTTTCGCGCCACACCTTGAGGAAGGCGTCGGCCGCCTCACGCGCAGGACCGGCGGGGATGGATTCCGGAATCTGCACGCCGGGAGCAGGGAACATGAAGCGCTCGCCGAGAATTTCGCCGGCCTGCTTCAAAGGCGCGCCGTCATCGAGACTTGCGAGCAGCAGCATCTTGTCGAGGCCGAGCTGCCTGATGTTTTTTGCGACCGTGACGGTCGAGCCGCCCTGTCCCATTTTCACGACAGCGCCGCCGCCGCCGCCATTGATGCGGCCGATCTGCACGCTGTAGTCGGCGTCGTCGGGCTTGTAGGATTCGACCGCGACGACCTCGAGACCGAACTCGGCCGCGAGCTTCACGCCGAGATCCTTCATCAGCGTGGCGTAAGGTGTCGGGTCATGGAGAATGCCGATCTTCCTGATGTCGGTCTTCTCCTTGATGTAGCGATAGCGCGCCTCGATCTCGAAACGCGGCGGCGGCAGCACGCTAAAGGCCCATTTCTGTTCTTCCGGCCGCGGCGGCAGGATCGAGCAGAGCACCATCGGCAGCTTCGCGCGCACGACCGCGCCGGCGGCGGCGAAATTGCCGGCGGAGACGCAGCCGCTCGCGAACGCCTGCACATTGTCGTTCGACATCATCTTCCGATAGACAACGACCGCTTCCTGCGGCTCCGAGCGGTTGTCCTCGACGATGAGCTCGACCTTCTTGCCCGCGAGACCGCCCTTCGCATTGAGAACGTCGACAGCGAGCTGCTGACCGTCGCGCCAGGCGCGATCGCTCGCGGCGGCGTAGCCCGTGAGGCCGACGGCCGTGCCGATCTTGTAGGTCTGCTGGGCGAGCGCGGCGTGCGAAACGCCAAACGCAAAACACGCGGCGCCGATCGCCCCGAAGCGAAATTTCATGCCTTCCTCCCATGTTTCGTTATTCGAAACAACGTTCTGTTTTTGAAATAATGCGGGCGGGGTCTATCGCTGTCAAGCGCGCTCGATGCGAACGCGCGCGAATTCATTCCATTCAGGCGCGCGCGCGATAGCCCAGCAACTCGGAAATTCGCGCGGCGGCGCCGGTCGTCTCGCGGATCTGATCGTCCGACGGCGTTTCCTCGATGAACTGGATGGAATCGACGATGCCGACAGTTGCGACGATGGCGCCGGTCGCGTCGAAGACGGGAGCGGCGAGTGTATTGAGGCCAATGAGCGACTCGTTGTAACCGCCGGCCCAGCCGCGCGTCCTGACGCGCTCAAGCTCCTGCTCGAGCGCAACGGCGCTGACGATCGTGTAGGGCGTCAGCATTTCAAGCCGCGATCGCAGCACCTGCCGACGCTTCTCCTCATTCACATAGGCGAGCGCGACTTTGCCCTGCGCCGAGGCGTGATAGAGCAGAAGAGAGCCGCGTTTCACGCCGATCTCGACGAGGGACCGGCCTGAAATCGCAGCGAGCACGCGCACGCCGTCATGCTCGACCTGCGAGAGAACGCTGTAATGCCCGAGCGTGTCGCGCAGATTCCTGAGCACGGGCGTGGCGATGTCGACGATGTCGAGGCTGTCGCTGACCTGCCGGCCGAGCGAGATCAGTTTCGACCCGACGTGATAGCGCTCGGTTTCCGGCTCCTGTGCGAGATAGCCGTGCAAAGTGAGCGTCTGCAGATGGCGGAAGATGCGGCTCTTGGTGGTGCCGAGCGCTTGCGCCAGCGCCGTCACGCCAACCGCTTTTCGCTCATGCGAGATATGTTCGAGAATGCGCAAGGTGAGCGCGACCGCCTGGACGCCGTCGTCGACCTGGCCGGCGATGCGCGGCATGTATCACCCTCCTCAACATGTCGGCCGGCGGCGACAAAGCGCTTGACAGTCGCTGGCGGCGGGCGTTGTTTGTGCTGAAATACAGCACATCGTTCTGATGTACGATACAAAATGCGAGGAAACGCTGGAAATGTCAAGTGCAGCGCGCAAGCCGTCGCCGATGGAGTTCCGCCGCCGCTTTCTCGCGGGCGAGACCCTGCTCGGCTCCTTCATCAAGACGCCGACCGGACATGCGACCGAAATCCTCGGCGGCGTCGGCTTCGACTTCGTCGTCATCGATGAGGAGCACGCGCCCTTCGATCGCGTCACCATCGATCAGACTCTCCTGGCGGCGCGCGCCGCTGGCACGGCGGGCATCGTCCGCGTCGCAGAACCGACGCCGGCCAAATTGCTCGCCGTGCTCGATGACGGCGCCATCGGCGTGCTCGTTCCCCATGTGTCGACGCCGGAGAAGGCGCGCGAGATGGTCGCGGCTTGCCGCTATCGCGGCGGCAAGCGCGGCTTTTCCAATTCGCCGCGCGCGGGAGATTATGGCGGCGCGGGAGTATGGGCCCATGTCGACGCGCAGGACGCGACGGTCACCGTCATCGCCATGATCGAAGACCCTGAGGCGCTCGATCATCTCGACGAAATCCTCGCGGTGGACGGGCTTGATGGCATCTTCGTCGGACGCGGCGACCTCACCGTCGCGCTCGGCGCTCCCGGCATGGACTCGCCGCAGACCCTTGCTGCGACCGAGAAGATCGCGGCGGCGGCGCGCAAGGCGAAGAAGCCGATCTGCATGATGGTCGGCGGCGCGGCGGACGCGGCGAAATTCACGGAGATTGGTGCGAGCGCCTTCATTGTCTCGTCGGATCAGGGGCTGATGCGGCAGGCGGCGACCAAGGTCGCCGGCGATTTCATGGCGCTGCGCAAGACGGCGTGACGTCGGCGCGCCCTTACATCAAGGAGTTGAACATGGCAGCGACAGGCGATCCGAAATCGATCGAGAAGCGCATCGACGCGCTCATGGTTGGCGCCGTCGACCCGCATGTGCATAGCGGTCCCTCGATCGCGCCGCGCGCCATCGACCATCTCGAGCTTGCGCGCGAGGCGTCGAAGGCGGGAATGGCGGCGATCGTGACCAAGGATCACGATTATGCCGGCGTGATGACGGCGGCGCTGATCAACAAGCATCATCCCGAGCTGACGACGAAGGTCTATTCCAGCATCGTGCTCAACAATGTCGTTGGCGGCCTCAATCCCTACGGGGTCGAGCACACCGCGGCGATGGGCGGCAAGATCGTCTGGCTGCCGACGCTCGCCGCCGCCAATCATCTCAACTGGGAAAAGGAATCCGGGCGCTCCCATCCCGCTTCGACATCGAAGATCAGGCCGGCGAGCGTGGTGCCTGTCACCAACAGCGACGGCGCGGTGCGCGACGACGCCAAGGAAATCCTCGATGTGGTGGCGAAGACCGGCATGGCGCTCGCCAGCGGCCATCTCCATGCGAAGGAGACGCTGACGGTCTTCGCGGAAGCGAAGAAGCGCGGCGTCAAGCGTATGATCTTCACCCACCCCGAGGATATGGTCTATGCGACGCTGGAGGATGTGCGCGAGGCGGTTGCGATCGGCGCCTATGTCGAGCACTCGCTGTGCATGTTTCTCGACGGCTGCAAGTTCAAGCATCACGAGGCGAGCTACCTCAAGGAGATGATCGACGCCGCCGGCGTCGAAAAAACCATCATGTGCTCGGATCTCGGCCAGGTCGGCGTCTTCCATCCCGTCGACGGCATGCGGCGCGGCATCAGGATGTGCATGGATCTCGGCTATTCCGACGCTGACATCCGCAAGATGTTCTCGACGAACGTCGCCCATGTGCTCGGGATCGAGAGCGATCTCCCGGCGCGCGCCGCCGCCTGAGACAACCTCTGGCGCCGGCGCGGCGATGTGAGAAGATCGCCGCTCCGATTTCCATCAAGCGAGGCGTTATTCATGGCGCGCAAAGTCATCATCACCTGCGCGGTGACGGGTTCGATCCATACCCCGTCGATGTCGCCCCATCTGCCCGTCACGGCGCAGGAAATCGCAGACGCTGCGATCGGCGCAGCCGAGGCGGGCGCGTCGATCGTGCATCTCCATGCGCGCGATCCAAAGGACGGGCGGCCTGATCAGAGTCCGGAAGCCTTCCTGCCGTTCCTCAAGGTGATCAAGCAGCGCTCGAACTGCGTGGTGAACATCACCACGGGCGGCGCGCCTGGCATGACGATCGAGGAGCGGCTGAAGCCCTGCGCTGTGTTCAAGCCGGAGGTCGCCTCGCTCAATATGGGCTCGATGAATTTCGGTCTGTTCCCGATGCTGGCCCGCTACAAGGAATTCGAGCACGATTGGGAGAAGCCGGCGCTGGAAGCTTCGCGCGACCGCGTCTTCAAGAACACATTCAAGGATATCGAAGGCATCCTGACGACCTGCGCCGAGAACGGCACGCGCTTCGAGATCGAATGCTATGATATCGGCCATCTCTACACGCTGGCCCATTTCGTCGATCGCGGCCTCGTCAAGCCGCCCTTCTTCGTGCAGAGCGTGTTCGGCATCCTTGGCGGCATCGGCCCACATCCGGAAGACGTGATGCATATGAAGCGCACGGCGGACCGGCTGTTCGGCGACTCTTATCGCTGGTCGGTGCTCGGCGCCGGCCGGAACCAGATGCCCATCATCACCATGGCGGCGTCGATGGGCGGCAATGTGCGCGTCGGCCTCGAAGACTCGCTGTGGGACGGTCCAGGCCAACTGGCGAAATCGAACGCTGCGCAGGTGAAGCGCGCGCGCCAGATCCTCGAAGGGCTGGGCCTTGAAATTGCGACGCCGGAAGACGCGCGCGAGATCCTGCAGCTCAAAGGCGGCGATCGCGTCGAATTCTAGGTCTGGACAGTAATAGGCACATGCACGCGCTGATCGTTTACGCCCATATGGAGCCGACCTCGTTCACGGCGGCTCTCAAGGACAAGGCTGTCGAGACGATCGAGGCGGTCGGCCACAGCGTCGAGGTGTCCGATCTCTATGGCTCCGGCTTCAATCCCGTCGCCGGGCGGCATGACTTCACCAGCGTCGCCGACGCCTCGCGCTTCCATTACCAGAATGAGCAGGCGAAGGCGGCGGAGCAGAAGGCGTTCGCCGATGAGCTCAAGCGCGAGCAGGATCGCGTGAGCCGCGCCGACCTCATCATGTTCGCGTTTCCGCTGTGGTGGGGCGGGCCGCCGGCGATCCTGAAGGGCTGGCTCGAGCGCGTGCTCGCCTATGGCTTCGCATATGTCGATGGCGCGCGTTTCGACAGCGGCCTGTTCAAGGACAAGCGCGGCCTGTTCTGCGTCGCGACCGGCGGCACGCCGCAGCGTTTCTCCGACGAGGGCGTCTATGGCCCGATCGAGAAGGTGCTGTGGCCGGTGCAGCGGCTGGCGCTTGAATATATGGGCATGAAAGTGTTCGAGCCCTTCGTCGCCTATGGCGCGCCGCGCGTCGATGACGCCGCGCGTAAGGCCTATCTCGAAGCCTGGGGCGAGCGCGTGAGGCAAGCGCTGGTCTGAACCGGCCTTTTCATTTCTCCGCTTTTATCGTTACGCGACTTCCCAATAGTGTGGATCGCCGAACGCCTCCTTCAGGACAATCCGGGGCAATCATCTTGGCGGCGACCGAAAGCGCCGGGCGACCCCCGCTGCGGCTATTCGAATGAAGAGGAGAGCGTCATGTTGAAAGTGATTGCCGCCGCGTTGGGCGTGTTGCTGCTGGCGCAGCCGGCGGCCGCCGAGGTGAAGCCGTTTCCCGCAGGCTTCCGCATCCAGAACATCGAGAGCAACGGCGCGACCATCCATGTTCGCTCGGGCGGCAAGGGTCCGGCCGTCGTGCTGATCCATGGTTTCGGCGATACCGGCGACATGTGGGCGCCGCTCGCCGCCGATCTCGCGCGCGATCACACTGTCATCGCGCCCGACCTGCGCGGCATGGGCCTCTCCTCTTATCCCGCAGGCGGATACGAGAAGCGGAATCAGGCCGCCGACATCAGGGGCGTGCTCGAAAAACTCGGCGTCGATCGCGCCGTCATCATTGGGCACGACATCGGCACCATGGTCGCCTACGCCTACGCCGCGCGCTACCGCGACAAGACGGAGAAGCTCGTCGTGATGGATGCGCCGGTTCCCGGCGTGCCGCCGTGGGATGAAATCCTGCGCAATCCACTGCTCTGGCATTTCTCGTTCGGCGGACCTGACGCCGAGCGTCTCGTGAAGGGCCGCGAGCGCATCTATCTCGATCGCTTCTGGAACGAATTCGCCGGCGACCGCGCGAAGATCGACGAAGAAGCGCGCCGACACTACGCCGCGCTCTATGCGCGGCCGGGCGCGATGCATTCGGCCTTCGCGCAATTCCTCGCCTTTCCCAGAGACGCCGAGGAGAACAAGCCCGAAGTCGCGAACAAGCTCGCGATGCCTGTGCTCGCGATCGGCGGCGAGAAGTCGTTCGGCGCCATGGAAGCGGTCGTGATGCGCAATGCGGCGACTGATGTGACCGAGGTCGTGATTCCGAAATCCGGCCATTGGCTGATGGAGGAAGAGCCCGTCGCGACCATCGCCGCGATCCGTAAGTTCCTCGATCGGAAATGAGCGCCTGTCGGCCGGAGTCCCGCTCCGGCCGTTTCTTTCCGGCCTATGACGTCGGCGCGGCGAAGCGCTCGCGCGCCTCGCCGTAAACCGTATCGCCCGAGATGGTCAGGAAGGTGCCGTCGGCGCGCGTTTCGAGCCACGGCGTGATCGTCTGGATCACGCGCTTGCGGGCCGCATTCAAGGCTTCCTCGACGCTGTTGCTGTGCGCCAGCAGTTCGAGGTTGACGCGCGTGGGGAAGACGAGCGTCTTGCGGCCGGACGCGCCAAGCTCCAGCGCCGCGTTCGGGCGCATCCATTCCGCGTCGACAGTTTCCCAGCCATCCTGTTCAGCGATCTGATCGGCCGGCGCGCGGGCGATATAGAAGAAAGTGTCGAAGCGCTTCGCCATGAATTCGGGCGTAACCCAGCGCGCGAAGAGAACCATCTGCGAGAGGTCGATCTTCATCTCGCAATCGGCGACCACGCGCGAGAAGGGAAAGCCGCCCTTCGCCACAGACTGCCGCAAAGCGATGCTCTCCTTCATGTCAGGGAGTTCGCCGCCCTCTCCGAAAAGCAGCCCTGATTCCTCGAAGGCCTCGCGCGCCGCGGCGATTTTCGCCGCTCTTTCCTCATGCGAATAATCGTTCCAGCCGAGCGCATGCGCCGCCCAGTCCGGATGTGAATCATCGGGATCGACCTTGCCGCCGGGAAACACGAGCGCGCCCGGCATGAAGTCGATCTCATGATGGCGTTGCACCATCAGCACTTCGAGATGGGGATTGTCGCGCACCACCATGATTGTCGAGGCGAGGCGGACGGGTGTTTCTGATGGCATCAGTTCAGAATCTCAATTCATTTGTCGGGCAGGGAACCAGCGCCCAACTCCGCATGCAAGCGCCGACGCTATTCCTTCACGGCCCCCGTGAGCGACGAGACGTAATATTCGACGAAGAAGGAATAGAGCAGGGCGACGGGGATCGAGCCGAACAGCGCTCCCGCCATGAGCGAGCCCCAGTGATAGACGTCGCCCTCGACGAGCTGCGTCAGCACCGCGACCGGAACGGTTTTCTTCTCCGCGGACTGGATGAAGGCCAGCGCATAGATGAATTCGTTCCAGGACAGCGTGAAGGCGAAGATGCCGGCGGAGATGAGGCCGGGCACGGCGAGCGGCATGGTGATGCGCCTCAAAATCTGCAGGCGCGTCGCGCCGTCGATCATGGCGCATTCCTCAAGCTCGTAGGGGATCGACTTGAAATAGCCGATCAGCAGCCAGGTGCAGAAGGGAATGAGGAAGGTGGGATAAGTCAGGATCAGCGCCATCGGGCTGTCGAACAGCCCGAACTTGAAGATCATCGTCGCCAGCGGAATGAACAGGATCGAGGGCGGCACGAGATAGGCGAGATAGATCGCCAGCCCGACATAGGCCGAGCCCTTGAAGCGCAGGCGCTGGATCGCATAGGCCGCGAGCACGCTGCAGATGAGCGAGATCGCCGTCGCCACCACTGCGACCATCATGGTGGTGAAGAGCCATTGGGGATAATCGGTGTCGAACAGCAGCTTCTTCACATTCGCCAGCGTCGGCGACTTCACCCAGAACGGGTTGTATTGCTTGTAATTGTAGAGTTCTGCGTTCGGTTTGAACGTCGTGATCGCCATCCAGTAGAACGGGAACAGCAGCACGAACACGAACAGCATCAGCGGCAGATAGACCGTGATCCAGCGCTTCAGCGCGGAATCCCATGACGCCATCTCCGCCGGCGCGCGCGCGGACTCGACCGGCTGATCCGCGGTCGCGGCGAGATCAGTCATTGCTCTCTCCCTGCTGCCATTTGCGCCGCGCCAGCGCAAAATAGCTGAACAAGGTGGCGAAGACGAGGAACGGGATCATGGCGACGGCGATCGCTGCGCCTTCGCCGAGCTGGCCGCCGGGAATGCCGCGCTGGAAGGCGAGCGTGGCCATGAGATGGGTCGAATTCACCGGGCCGCCGCGCGTGATGGCGTAGACAAGCTGGAAATCGGTGAAGGTGAACAGCACCGAAAACGTCAGCACGACCGCGAGGATCGGCATCAGCATCGGCATGGTGACATGGCGGAAGCGCTGCCAGGCGCTCGCGCCGTCGAGCATCGCCGCTTCGTAGAGCGAGGGTGAAATCGTCTGAAGGCCGGCGAGCAGGCAGATCGCGACGAAGGGAATGCCGCGCCAGATATTGGCTGCGATGAGCGACCAGCGCGCATGCCATGGCGTGCCGAGAAAATCGATATAGGTCGATTTCCAGCCGAGCACGTCCACCAGCACATAGGAGATGATTGAGAACTGGGGATCATAGATCCACCAGAACGCGATGGCGGACAGCACCGTCGGCGTGATCCAGGGCACGAGGATGATCGCGCGCAGCAACGCCTTGAAAGGGAGATGATGATTGAGCAGCAGCGCAAGCCAGAGGCCGAGCGCGAATTTCCCGATCGTCGCCACCACCGTGTAAAGGATGGTGTTGCCGACCGACATCAGAAACACCTGATCCTGCAGCAGCGACTCGAAATTCTCGAGCCCGATGAAAACGCCGCTGCGGCCGATGCGCGTGTCGGTGAAGGCGAGCCAGACGCCGAGCCCGAGTGGATAGGTCAGAAAGACAAGCAGCAGGCCGAGCGCTGGCGCGAGACAGATCGCGACGAGAAACGGCTTCCAGTCGAACAGGCGGACGAGCCAGTTCTGTTTCTCCTCGCCTTCTGTCCATATGTCTGCGGCGACCGCCATGCTTTCAGCTTTCTCCTAGCGATGACGCTTGCCCCTCACCCTGCATCGACGCGCTGGCGCGCGCCGATGCTTTCCCTCTCCCCGCAAGCGGGGAGAGGGTGGCGAGCCGCATCGCGGCGAGCCGGGTGAGGGGCAAATATCGTGGTCATGTGTTACTCGCGCTGATCGTCCAGGCGAGCTCATCTGACATGTCTGCTTACGAGCGATAATAACGCTTCGCGCGACGCTCCGCTTCAGCCGCCGCCTGTTCGGGCGTCGCCTGGCCGGAGCAGACGGAGGCCACCATCTGCACCATCACATATTCGGCGTTGACCGCGCTCGCGGCTTCGGTGATCGGCCCCTTGTAGCCGTACCAGAGCGCGTTCTCGATCGTATCGCGATAGAGCGTGATCTTGGGATCGCTCTCCCACACCTTGCTCTTCGCGTAGGCTTTCAACGGCTGCGCCCAGTAGCCGTAGCAGCCGGTCAGCCATTTGTCGTATTGCTCCTGCTCCATCATGAACTGGAGATAGGCCTTCGCCGCGTTCGGATATTTGGTGTGCTTGAACGCCATCGCGTTCACGACAAGCGCCGTCTCCGTCGGGCGGCCGACAGGGCCGATCGGCATGCGCGCGTGATTGAGATCGGGCCCGATCTTGGCGATCTCCGGGTCCTTCGAATTCTTGATCGAGAAATAGAGCGAAACGCCATTCTGCGTGAGCCCGATTTCGCCCGCCGTCAGCGCCTTGTTGTTGCTGGGATCGAGCCAGGAGAGCGTGCCGGGAATGAGCGTCTGGTAGAGCTCCTTCGCATATTTCAGCGCCGCGATGGTTTCCTTGCTGTTAATCGCGACCTTCAGATTCTCGTCGACCATGTAGCCGCCATGCGACCAGACGAGCCAATGAGTGAATGAATTGCCGTCGCCGACCGCATTGCCCAACGCAAAGCCCGCGGGGTGTCCGATCTTCTTCAGATTCTGGCAGAGCTTGAGATAGTCATCGACATTGGTCGGGAATTTTTCGAAGCCGGCTTCCTTGACCCAGCTCTCGCGATAGACGGCGGGACCGCCAGATCCGCCCATGGGAATGCAGATCCACTGGTTGGTGCCATGCTTCTTGCCGTAGCGCTCGGCGAGCGGATACCAGCCGCCATATTTATCGCCGAGATAGCCGGCGAGTTCGGTCATATCGAGCAGCTTGTCGGCGTAGACATGGGGATCATCGGTCCAGCCGACGATGACGTCGGGGCCGGCGCCGGTGTTGGCGGACACGGCGGTTTGCGGCCGCAAATCCTCCCAGCCCGCGAAATCGACGCGCACCGGCACGCCGGTCGCTTTGGTGAAGGCTTCGGAATTCTCCTTGAAGATGGTCTCGTCGGGATCGACGAATTTCGTCGGGCGCAGCACGCGCAGCGTCGCGCCTTTCTCGGGCGTGAATTTCGAACCGCTTTGCGCCCATGTTTCGCTGGAAATGAGATGCGGCGCCGCAATGAGGCCCGCGCCGCCAAGCAATATTTTCCGTCGTGACGTCGACATCGGCATTCCTCCAATAGCGGGGCGGCTCTGGCGGCCGCCTTCCTGACTGAGGTCTCCCGTGTCCGTTGGGATCGCGAGCCTCGACCTCGATGGTCGAGGCAAGGCTAGAGCAATTCGTCGCGCGCCGCCAAGGGCTTCAAAGGGATGAGGGCGCCTTGATTTCAGGCGCGCGGCTATTGCGCCGCACAATTGCGCGCGTGAGATATTTTTGAAGGAGCGTTTTTCTCCAGACGAACTTGTCCGCGGCGAACTTTACGCGACGCGATGACGAATTTCGCGACGTCGCGACGAACGCGGCTCAATCCTCAATCGTCGCCAGATTCGTTTCAGACCCAGGAGGGAGTCTTGCGCTTCGGAGGCTCGCCCTCGTCGCGATCGGTCAGCTTCTTGTCCTCACGCGGTTTCGGCGGCGCGCCTGCGCCCGGCGGAATGATGTCTTCAGCCGCGGGAACTGTGGCCGCCGGCGGATCGCTGGCCGGGAACGTGTCCTCAAGCCCCTGCTCAAGCAGCTCTTCCGCCTTTTCCTGTTTGGATCGCTTGCTGGCTGGCGAATCCATGCCGAATCTCCGCGCTTGTCGTCCGGAGGTCAAACCCGCTTGCGCCGGCTTCGTTCCCGCGGCTGCTCAATTTCCGGACGAAAGCACTGCATCGAACTGCTCGACCAGCCAGTCGATCTCCTCCGGCTTGATCACCAGCGGCGGCGAGACGCGGATCGTATGCTCATGCGTCTCCTTCACGAGCACGCCGCGCGTCTTCAGCGCCTCGCAATAGCCGCGCGCGCCGCCGGCCTCCGGCGCGAGTTCGACCGCCGTCATCAAGCCGCGGCCGCGCACGTCGCGCACAATGTTGCTGCGGATCGCGCGCAAGCCCTGAAGCAGCCGTTCGCCCTGAATGGCGGCGTTCTCGATCATCCCTTCCTCGACGAGCACGCGCAGCGCCGCGCGCGCGACGGCGCAGGCGAGGGGATTGCCGCCGAACGTCGAGCCGTGCTGGCCGGGCTTCAAGACGCCGAGCACTTCGCTGTTCGAAAGCACCGCAGAGACAGGATAGAAGCCGCCCGACAGCGCCTTTCCCACAAGCGTCACATCGGCCTCGACGCCTTCATGCTCTTCGGCGAGCAGTTTTCCGGTGCGGCCGAGACCGGTCTGGATCTCGTCGAAAATCAGCGTCACGCCGTGCTGCGTGCAGAGTTCGCGCGCGCGCTTGAGATAGCCGGCAGGCGGAATGATCACGCCGGCCTCGCCCTGAATCGGTTCCACGAGGAACGCGACGGTGTTCGGCGTGATCGCCTTTTCAAGCGCGTCGGCGTCGCCGAATGGGACCATGCGGAATCCCGGCGCGAACGGGCCAAAGCCGCCGCGCGATTCCGGATCGCTGGAGAAGCCGACGACGGCGAGCGTGCGGCCATGGAAATTATCGGCGCAGACGATGATCTCCGCCTGTCCAGCTGGCACGCCCTTCACCTCGTAGCCCCATTTGCGCACCGCCTTGATCGCGGTCTCGACCGCCTCGGCGCCGCTGTTCATCGGCAGCACGCGATGTGATCCCGTGAGTTCGGCGATATCGCGATAGAAGAGCGCGAGCTGATCGTTGCGGAAGGCGCGCGAGGTCAGCGTCAGCTTGCCCATCTGCTCTATCATCGCCGCGGCGATCCTGGGATGACAATGGCCCTGATTGATCGCGGAATAGGCGGCGAGGCCGTCGAGATAGCGGCGGCCCTCGACGTCCCAGACCCAGACGCCCTGGCCGCGCGACAGCACGACGTCGAGCGGCTTGTAGTTGTTCGCGCCGAGCTGCTGTTCGAGCGCGATGAGGTCAGCGCTTTGGACGGTCATCACATTCTCCATCGCTCAGGCGGCGCGCGCGGCCGGCGTTTCGGCGCGGCCGAGCACCGATTTTCCGAACAGGCTGGCGACGAGTTCGATCGCGAGGCGCGCGGTGCGGCCGCGCTCGTCGAGCAGCGGGTTGAGCTCGACGAGATCGAGCGAGCGCATCAGCCCGCTCTCATGGATCAGCTCCATGATGAGATGCGCCTCGCGCCAGGTCAGTCCGCCTTCGACAGGCGTGCCGACGCCTGGCGCCAATGCAGGATCGACAAGATCGAGATCGAGGCTGACATGGAGATGCGTCGTTGCGGGATCGAGCGCGCCGAGAAGATCGCGCATCAGCGCGAAGACGCCGAACTCGTCGATGCGGCGCATGTCGACGCAGTCGATGCCTTTCGCCGCCAGCGCCGCTCGCTCGTCGCGATCGACCGAGCGCAGTCCGAAGAGATGCACGTTGGATGGATTCAGCGACGCGAATTCGCGATCGCCAAGGAGAGGTCGAAGCGCGGGATCGCCGGTCAGGAATGCGACCGGCATGCCGTGCATATTGCCTGAGGGCGTCGTCGCGGGCGTATTGTAATCGGCGTGGGCGTCGAGCCAGAGCAGGACGAGTCGCTTGCCTTCCGCGCGGGCGTGGCGGGCGGCGGCGCTGACGCTGCCCATGGACAGGCTGTGGTCGCCGCCAAGGATCATCGGCGTCTGGCCGGCGCGCAGAGCGTCCAGCGTCGCATCGTGCAGCGCGCGCGCCCAGCCCGCGACCGCGTCGGCGTTGGCGCAGCCGGGGAGGCGAGGCGCCTCGCCGCGGGCGCCGCCGGAGGGAGCGGAAACATCGCCCTGGTCGACGACCTTGCGCCCCAGCCGCGCCAACTCGTCTGCGAGGCCGGAGATGCGCAAGGCCGCCGGTCCGAGCGACGCGCCGCGGACGCTGGCGCCCGCGTCGATGGGGGCGCCGATGATGGCGATGTCGCCCGGTTTTCGCATCGAGTCCGCCTTTCCCTGATGAAGAGAAGGTGGATTTTCGCGCTTTGGACGCTCAACAGAAAGCCGGAACTCTGTCAGAATGACGGCCAAATCTGCCGTTTCGGCAGAGTATTCTGGCGAAACGGCAATGGCTTCTGCGCTCGACACCCTCGATCATCGACTCATCGCGCTGTTGCGGGCGAACGCCCGGGCGTCCACGGCGACGCTTGCGCGCTCCCTCGGCGTCTCGCGCGGCACGGTCCAGAACCGCATCGACAGGCTGATGGGGCAGGGGGTCATCATCGGCTTCACCGCAAGGATGCGCTCGGAAATCGAGAGCGGCGTCCGCGCGCTGACGTCGCTTGAGATCAGATCCGGCGATGAAAAGGCGGTCGGAGCCGGGTTGAAGCGGCTGCCGGAGGTCGAGCGGCTCTATTCAACCAACGGGCGCTGGGACATGGTCGCCGAGGTCCGCGCCGACGATCTGGCGACGCTGGATCGGGCGCTGGCTGCGATCCGCGCCGTCAAGGGCGTGGCCCATACCGAAACAAGCATCCTTCTCAGCGAGTTGTGAGCCCTTTCCAGCGGGCGGGCGCCGCCACATCGGGACCAGATTGCCGCATTCGCGAATCTTTCGAGGCGGTTGCAGGCGATCGCAAAGGAAGAGCTTTCACCGGGGCGGCGTTCGTCCCCGAAAAGCGCGGATTTTTTTCCACGGCGATTAGCCATGCGGGTTAAGCGAAACTCAACTTCGGCCGCCTAGTTGTAGATTGCTCAAGGGGCAGCCAGGGATCGCCGGCCGAAAAGATGTTCGACCCCAAGGATCGCACGGCGCGCGAGATTCCGACAGAAGTCTATATCGCGCTTGTCGATTCGCTTTATTCGGACTTCCCTTTCTTCACGATGGGGGTCCTCGTCGCCTTCGCAGGCGCGTTCGTCGGGGCGATGCTCACCGGCGCAGGCGTGCTTTATGCCTGTGCGTTTGCGATCATTGCGATCGGAGCGCTTCGCGGCGCCCATATCCTGTCCTATCGCCGCCGTCGCCAGATGCCGGCGGACCGGGCCGACGCCCGCCGCTGGGAGCGCGCCTACGAGATCGGCACCAGCGCCTATGTGCTCGTTCTCGGCGTCTGGTGCTTCATCACCTTCTCGGTCGTTGGCGACGCGCGCGCGAGCCTGATCAGCCTTGCGGTGTCGCTCGCCTATATCGTCGGCGTGACCGGCCGCAACTACGGCAGCAAGCGGCTCGTCGTGTTGCAGCTCGTGCTCATGGGCGTCCCCATGGTGCTCGGCCTGCTGCTGGTGCGCGACATCGCGAGCGTGAGCATCGCGCTGTTCCTCATCCCCTTCCTGCATGGTTCGAAGCGCGTCTGCGACCGGCTGCGCGACACGCTGTTCAATGCGGTGATCGCGACCCGCGACGTGCAGCTTCTCGCCGATCGCTTCGACACCGCGCTCAACAACATGCCGCATGGCCTTGCGATGTTCGACGTGAAAGGCCGCCTGCTCGTCATCAATCGTCGCTGGATCGAAATCTTCGGCCTCGACAAGGCCGTCGGCCGCGACGATTGGTCGGTCGACGATCTCATGACCGAGGCCGGCGGGTCCGGCGCCGCCAGCGCCGATGAAGTCGCCGTGCTCACGCGCGCGTTTCAGCGCGCCTTTCGCGCTTCCGAACCTTTGCGGCTGCCGCTTGAGAATTTCGATCGCAGCCTCGATCTGACATTCCAGCCGATGCGCGGCGGCGGTTGCGTCGCGCTGCTTGAAGATGTGACGGCCAAGAAAGTCGCCGAGGCGCGGCTCGCCCATATGGCGCGCTACGATGTGTTGACCGGCCTGCCGAACCGCGCGCAATTCCAGGAGCGGCTCGAAGCCGTGCTCGCGGGCCGCCGTCAGGACGACGCGGTCTGCGTGATGTTCGTCGATATCGATCGCTTCAAGCAGATCAACGACACGATGGGCCATGCCGCAGGCGATACGCTGCTGTTCGAGGCGGCCGGACGCCTGCGCGGCGTGTTGCGCGACATCGACACCGTTGCGCGCTTCGGGGCCGACGAATTCGTGGTGCTGCAGCATCCCTGTCGCGATCACAAGGAAGCGGCTGCCGTCGCCTCGCGCATCATCCAGGCGCTCGCGGAACCCTACGACATCGACGGCAGTCAGGTCGTGGCGGGCGCGTCGGTCGGCATCGCGATGGCGCCGCATGACGGGCTGAGCACCGACCAGCTTCTCAAGAACGCCGACATGGCGCTCTATCGCGCGAAAGCCAACGGACGCGGCGATTTCAGCTTCTTCGAGCGCGACATGGACACGCGCGCGCAAGCGCGGCGGCAACTCGAAACGGATTTGCGCAAGGCGATGATGAATGGCGAACTGACGCCTTACTATCAGCCGCTGTACAATATTCGCGAAGACATGGTGACGAGCTGCGAGGCCCTGCTGCGCTGGAACCATCCCGAGCGCGGCTTCATCTCGCCGGCGGAGTTCATTCCCGTCGCCGAGGAAATGGGGCTCATCATCGAGATCGGCGCGCAAACGCTGCTGAAGGCGTGCAAGGAATGCGCGAGCTGGCAGAGCGGACAGCGCGTCGCCGTCAATGTTTCGTCAATTCAGATTCACCGCGGCGACATTGTCGAATCCGTCGAGCACGCGCTGCGCCAGTCCGGTCTTGATCCGCGCCGTCTCGAACTCGAGATCACGGAGTCGGCGTTCCTATCGGAAAGCGAGCAGACGCTGATCGTGCTGCGAAAGCTGCGCGCGATGGGCGTGCGCGTGTCGCTCGATGATTTTGGCACGGGCTATTCAAGCCTGAGCTATTTGCGAACCTTCCCTTTGGACAAGGTGAAGATCGATCGCTCCTTCCTGCGCGACATTGAACACGACCAGAATTCTCTCAGCCTGTTGCGCGGCGTGTTGAGGCTGAGTTCGGAGCTTGGATTGTCCGTCGTCGTCGAAGGCGTCGAGACTCTCCAGCAGCTCTATATTCTCGCGAATGACGGCTTCGTCGACGAAGTGCAGGGCTTCCTGTTCAGCCCGGCGCTCTCGGCGAAGGATATTCGCAGCATCCTCGGCGATCCGCCGCGCATCCTCGCGCGCGTCGCGTAAGCCGGCCGCATCGCGGCCCCCAACACCCACGCTCAAGATTAATTTTCAGGCGTTGAACGCGCGCGTTCATGCGCAATCACACGTATTTCCCGGCCCGTTAACGAAGTTTAAAGGGATTTCTTTACGGGCGTTAAGGTTCTATTAATGATCCGCGCGCCGTCAGATCAGGGGTTCGTCGTGAGCGTCGCAGCAGCAGGAAAAAGCACCGAATTCTCGGTGCGGGTGAGGGACTTCGTTGAGCGGCTGGACTGCCGGTTGGCGCGCACTCTCGACGAGAGGGAAGCGATTTTCCGACTGCGCTACGACGCCTATGTGCGCGAGGGGACGATCGAGCCGAACAAGAGCAAATTGTTCAAGGACCGCTATGACGACCTGCCGAACGCCTATAATTTCGGGTGCTATTTCGACGGCGTCATGGTCAGTTCTCTCCGATTGCATGTGGGCTCGCCGCGGCATCCGGTCACGCCGTCGGTGTCGGTGTTCAGCGACATTCTCGGACCGGAAATCGACACCGGAAAAGTGTTAATTGATCCGACGCGCTTCGTGGCCGATCCTTTGCTGGCTCGCGAATATCCCTATCTGCCGCAGGCGACCGTTCGCCTGCCGTTCCTCGCATGCGAACATTTCAACGCCGATATCGGCCTCGCGGCCTGCCGCGAAGAGCATCGCGCTTTCTACAAGAGGATGTTCTTCCTCCATCAGGATGGCGAGCCGCGGCCCTATCCGCCGCTGACCAAGCCGATCGCTCTTTTGCGGTTCGATTATCGCGAGACGCGCGAGAAGGTCATCGCCCGCCATCCGTTCATGGCCTCGACCGCGGCGGAGCGCGAGCGCCTGTTCGGCGCCGCCCCGAAGCGGGTCGTACCGACCCTCATCCGGTCCTCGCGGCCCATGATTCCGCCGTCGGCGCGCGCGTCCTCGCGGCCTTTCTCGATCCACGCCGCCTGAGCGGCGGCCTGTCATTTTCGGAAGATTGTCCGGATTTTGTCGGGCTGGATGGTGGGCGCGACAGGGATTGAACCTGTGACCCCTCCCGTGTGAAGGGAGTGCTCTGCCGCTGAGCTACGCGCCCATCGCCGCGTGGCTCATAGGCGAGCCGCGGCGACCGCGTCAAGGAACAAGCGCGGATGACCCTGTCGGGTGCGTGGCCCTCAAGCCATCAGACGGCGCGGCGCGTAAGGTCTGGTCGCGGCCCACAGATCCCGGAAATGGTCGATGACGACGTCTGGTCCGAGGTCGTGAACGGGAATCTGGGTGTAGCCGAAGCTGACCGCGACGCAGGGGATGCGCGCCGCGCGCGCCGTGTCGATGTCTGTCTGGGAATCGCCGACCATGACCGCGGAATTCGGCGAGCCGCCGGCCGCCTCGATCGTCGACAGGAGATGGCGCGGATCGGGCTTGAACCAGGCGAAGGTGTCCTTGCCCGAGATCGCGGCGAAGAGCGTGTCGACGCCCAGCGCCTTCAAGAGCGTCCGCGCATGCGCCTCGATCTTGTTGGTGCAAACCGCCATGATCCAGCCATCGGCGACGAATTCGTCGAGCGCGGTCCGCACGCCTTCGAACAGCACGGTCTCGTTGGCGATGTTGGCGTGATAGTGGTCGAGGAACGCTGCGTAGAGCTCATCGAGCCGCGCCGGCGCGACCGTCCGGCCATGCAGCGCGAAGCCGCGCTCGATCAGCGGCCGGGCGCCGGCGCCGATCAGGTCGCGCGCCTGCTCGAACCGCGTCGGCGGAAGCCCATCCATGGCGAGCACGACGTTCAGCGTGGCGACGAGGTCGCGCGCGCTATCCGCCAGCGTGCCGTCGAGGTCGAAGACAATGGTCGGTTGGGTCATGGGTGTGCGCTCATATTCGGAGGGCTCAGCGTTCGCTCAAGGGCTGTCGAGGGCAAGGAGACGGCGCGAAGATGGTGTTGTCCACCATCGAGCGACGTGTCCGCCGCGATCGGCGGCCCTTCAGCGAACCCAAAGGGCGCGGCGAAAAGCGCCCATGATCGGGTCTCGCGTCCTCGACCGTGGGATAACCACGGCCTTCGGCCGCGAAACCCGCCCTGAACGCTTTTCGACTCGCGCGCTGAGCCTTCGGAATATGAGCGCACACCCATAGCCGGCTTTCCCCCGATTTCTGCCCTTATGGGGCCGCCGGCCTTAAGGCTTCGTCAACCCTAAGATAGTCCCATGGGTCGACGCATATGCGCCATTCGGGGCCAACCGCCATGCGCCGACTCGCTCTCATCCTCGCGGCGACAGCAGCCGCCTCCGCCGCCCAGGCCGCGCAATATGAATTCACGCCGGCTCCGCAGACGGATCTCAACCGCATCTATCGCGTTGACCGGTTTTCCGGCGAAGTGACGGCCTGTCAATATGGCCTCAGGGAAGGTTCGATCGGCGTCACGCTGTGCTACGGGGCCGGCGAGGGCGCAGGCGTTCAGGCTGGCGGCGACTACAGCCTCGTCGCCTCCCATCACCAGCGCGAAGGCGGTATTTTTCGCGTCAACCAGCGCTCCGGCGAGATCAGCGTCTGTTACGTCTTCGACGAGCGCGTGGTCTGCACGCCGCCGGCGAAAGCCGCGCCCATTCAGCAGAGCCAGACGACGCCGGCCGATGCGGCGGCGAATATCGCTTCCGCGCAAGGCGCGGCGTCTCGGAAAAACTGACGGCCCTCGCGCCAGGCGCCGCGCGCCGCCCGCTTCCAAGGCGCCGGTTGCTGTCGCCGATTTCGCGGGCGGCGAAGCCCGCGGCCGGGCTGATCTGCGTCCAGCGCTTGTCCCACAGTCTTTTCCGCCCCATATGGCGTATTGGCAGGCGGCGCGCCCTTCGGTTATACGCCCGTCACGATCATCCTGTTTGTTGACGTGATCGCAGCGCGCCGCAAGCGCCGCCACCAGCTTCGAACCCACAGGGAAGAATGAGTTACACAGACAACGGATTCACAGACCGTCGCAATTCCGCCGCCGAGGCCAGGAAAGCGCAGCTAGAGAAATTCAAGGCCAGTCTCAACAGTGAGGATCCCGCGGTGCTCGCGCGCCGCGCGGAGCGGCAGGCGATTGTCGAGGCCCGCAAGCAGCGCGAGGCCGAAAAGGAAGCCGCGCGCCGCGCCAAGGCCGAGAAGGAAGCCGCGGAGAAGGCGGCCGCCGAGGCCGTGCGTCTCGCCGAAATGATCGCCGCCGAAGAGCGTCGCAAGGCCGAGGAGGCTGCAGCTTTGGCGGCCCGTCCTGCCGACAGCATCCGTCAGGCGGCCATGTACGCCGCGATGCGCGCGGCCGGAAAAGGCCGTCGCTGAGGCGCAGACGCGCCGGACCGTTGGTCCGGCGCCAGAATTTCCAAGATTCTATCGACGTTTGGCGCGTGCAGTTGACGTAGGCCGCTTGAATCGTCATAGATGTTGCGCCGCACAATGAAGCGCGGCGCTTTACTTTTGGTCAGCGCCCTTTGCGCCGGTCCCCGGGATCGGCCGCATTCCGCCAAAAGATCGAGAAGGGCGCAGTCGAACCCGACGCCCTCATGACGTCCGCCCGGAGTGCGGACATTTAGGAAAGACTCAATGACATCCTCGTTCGCGGAGCTCGGCCTCGCCGCTCCGCTCGCTCGCGCTCTTGATAGCGCGGGCTTTGTGACGCCGACGCCGATCCAGGCGCAGGCGATTCCCTTCCTGTTGCAGGGCCGCGACCTGCTCGGCCTCGCCCAGACCGGCACCGGCAAGACCGCAGCTTTCGTGTTGCCCATCCTGCAGGCGCTGCGGTCTCTTGGCTCAAAGGCCGAGCCCAGGACGGCGCGCGCGTTGATTCTCGCGCCGACGCGGGAACTCGCGATCCAGATCCACGAGACGATCCGCACGCTCGCCAAGGGCCAGCATTTCTCGCACGCCGCGATCTTCGGCGGCGTCAGCATCAATCCGCAGATTGCGACACTTCAGCGCGGCGTCGACATCCTTGTCGCGACGCCGGGCCGCCTCGTCGATCTCATCAAGCAGAAGTGCGTGACGCTTTCGGCGACGCGCTATTTCGTGCTCGATGAAGCCGATCGCATGCTCGACATGGGCTTCATCCGCGACATCAAGCGCATCCTGCCGCTGCTGCCGAAAGAGCGTCAGTCGATGCTCTTTTCCGCGACCATGCCGCAGACGATCGACGAGATCGCCGGCGGCCTCCTGCGCGATCCCGCGCGCGTCGAGGTCCGCACCGAGGTGGTGCCCGTCGATCGCATCGTCCAGCACCTCGTCCATCTTCCGCAGAATGCGAAGCGCGAAGCGCTGCTGCATCTGCTCTCATCCGCCGACGTGACGCGCGCGATCGTGTTCGCCCGCACGAAACATGGCGCGAACCGGCTGACCACCTATCTCGACGACTTCGGCTGCAAGGTCGACGTCATCCATGGCAACAAGAGCCAGGGCGCGCGCCAGCGCGCGCTGGCGGGATTCAAGTCCGGCGAGATCAAGATCCTTGTCGCGACCGACATCGCCGCGCGCGGCATCGACGTCGCCGACGTGTCGCATGTCGTGAACGCCGAACTGCCCGACGAGCCGGAAGCTTACGTCCATCGCATCGGCCGCACGGCGCGCGCCGGCAAGGAAGGCGTTGCGATCACGCTGTGCGACTCTTCGGAGCGCGACAAGCTGCGCGCCGTCGAGCGCCTGATCAAGCGTCCGATTCCGGTCATGGTCATCCCGGGCCTCGATCTCAAGAAGCCCTCTGGCGCAGGCGCAACCTCGCCCGCGCGCGAAGAAGGCGAGTCGCGTCGCGGCGGCCGCGATGAGCGCGGACGCGGGCGAGGACGCCCGTCGGGTCCGTCGCGTCGGCCCGAACACGATGGGGATGCGCGCCGGAGCCACGGCGATGCGCGCCAGGATTCGCGCCCGCATGGGCGCAATGAAAGCCGTCGCGATGATCGCGCGGCGAATGGCGATCGTATGCGTTCGTCCGAAGGGCGCTCTCACGAGGCGCGCGCTCATGACGCCCGCCCGCATGATGCGCGCCGCTCGCATGAGTCGCACAAGGTGAGGAGCGCGGAGACGCGCGGGCGTTCCGATACGCGACCGGCTCAAGCCGGCCCGAAATGGCGTGACGGCGATTTCCGTGAGAAACGCTCGGGCGACGCGGCTCCGCGTCGTCGCGGTCGCTGAACGCTCGTCAAACTCAACTCAAAAGCAAAAAGACCGGCTTTGCAGCCGGTCTTTTCATTTCGTCGATCGCAGCAAGCGTCAGAGCTTGCGATTGATCGTGTCAGTCGCCTTGTTCGCGGCGTCCTTCACCGCGTCCTTGGCTTTGCCAAGCGCCTCCTGGCCCTGGCCCTTCATCTGCTGGGCTGCGCCTTCGGCCTGCATCTGCTTGTCGTCGATCGCCTTGCCGACGCCTTCCTTCGCCTTGCCGGCGGCTTGGTTGGCCATGCCCTTGATCTTGTCGGTGGTGCTTCCCATCACGCGCTCCTGTGGAGTGAATTGAAAAAGATCAGCAATCGACAAACGGAGCGGCGCCGCAGAAGTTCCTTCGCCGCTGCAACGTCAAAAGACAAAGGCCGGGAGATTTCTCCCCCGGCCTTTGCGTTGAATGCGTCGGCTGCGGCTTTGTTCAATTCGTCGGCGGCGAAGGCTGCTGCGGCGGCTCCTGCGATCCCGGAGGAGGGGCGTCATTCCGCCGCTGGCGATCGGCCATGTACTGATCGAATTCCTGCTTGTCGCGGGCTGCGCGGAGACGCGACAGGAAATCCTGGAATTCCTTCGCCTCGTCCTCCAGACGCTGCATCATCTGGTCGCGATATTCATCGAAGGCGCGATTGCCGGTCGGCGCGAAGCCACGCGACCTGAAGCCGCCGCCGGGGCCGCCCCAGCGCGCCATTTTCTCCTGGATGCGCTGCATCTTGCGCTCCCAATGGGCGCGACGGTCTTCATTCCAGGCGCCATGGCGCCCGTATCCGCATGACATGGGTCCTCTCCTTAGGGTGATGATGAGCAGGGCAAGGCCGAGCGGCCAGAACACGATGAAGGCGAGGACGATCAGCGCGATCCACGCCGCCCTGCCGAAGAAGTGATCCGGTCGCGGAGCGTAATGATCGAACCGCGGGCCGTAGCCGTTCGCAGTGGACGAGAAGTCAGACATTCGATCCCTCGATGTCAATGTTAATAACATTTACATAGAGCCAGCTTCTGTGACGGTCAAGGGCGATTGGATGAAGATTTGGCAACGTCGCCATTTGGACGGATTGATTCGCCGGCCGGTCGCCGTCACGCTGTTCGGGGCGACGCGCGCGGCGAGGTCGCGCCGCGTTAAGCCTCGTTCTTAGGGTTAATTATCTCTAAAGATTGAAGCTCGCTTGCAACTTCGCCAGCTATAAGAACCCGCCGCTGACCGGAGCGTCTGATCGGGGCGGTTAAAGCGTAACGATCATATTTGTCGGATTGCGCAGAAATGAGGACAGAGATGTTCAGCCTCATCGGAAAGGCGACCGCGCTCGCCGCTGTCGGTGCGATGCGCCCCATGGTCCCCGTTGGGGAAGTCGGCGAGCCGCCGCTTTCCATCGTTGCGGAACAGCCCGCCATCGAAGCGCCGCAGCCCTCCGCCGATGAACTCGACGGCGTCGGCCGCGCCAACGAAGTGATCCGCAATCGCTGCATCGACATCACGACGAAGATCAATCAGTTCATGTCGGTGCGCGAGGAAGTCGCCGAGGTGTTCGCGCAGGTCGACGCGCTGATGACGGAGCTCGAGCACACCAAGTCGGAACTCATGCAGCGCAACGCGATCTTTGCGATCGAGCGCGACGCGCATGCCGAACTCAAGGCGCGTTTCCAGGCGGTTCACGACGAGAATGAGGCGCACAAGTCCGACAACGAGCTGTTCCAGCTCGAACTCGAACGGCTGCGCGAGATCGTCAGCAGCGCCGATGCGCGCATCGAGACCTACGAGAACGAGGCGCTGGAAGCCTCGGCCAAGCTCGCCGTTCACGATGTGCAGAAGCAGGAGATGGAGGCGCGGCTCGCCTATCTCGTCAGCGAACTGCAGACGGCGCAGAAGAGCGTGCATGATTCGGACGCGCTGATCTCGACATTGCAGTCAGAGCTGAGCGCCGGGCGTGATCGGCTCGCATTGATCGAGCAAAACAACCTGTCGCTTGAACTTGCTCTTGGCGAAGCGCAGCAGACCGCGGCGCGGCACAAGACCGATCTCGACGACGCCAATATCGCCTGGGACAACGCGCTGCGCGACCTCTCCGCCAGCCAGGCGGAGGCCGCCAAGTTCCAGGACGAGCATGCGCGGATGCGCACGCTTTGGCAGCAGGCGACCGACACCCATACCAGCGATACGGCCGCCTTGCAGACCCAGCTTGAGGCGCTGAAGACGCGCGCCGAGGTGAATGAGCGTCTGCTCGGCGAAAGCCGCGCGGAATTGCAGACGAAAGTCGACGAACTGCGCCAGGAAGAGCGCCGCACGCAGGAGGCGCTCGCCCGCGTCGCCACCATGGAGCAGCAGCAGCAGGCGCTGGAGGCGGCCTCGAAGGCGCTTTCGGACCGCATCGGCGAACTCGGCCATTCGCGTTCGAAGGTGGTGCGCCGCATGAAGCCGCTGATCCACGCGCTGCGCGAGAAGGAGGCGGACCGCAACAAGCTGCAGCAGCAGATCGAATCCCTGCAGGCGCGCATCGTCGTGGAGAGCGAGCGCTTCAACGCCGATCGCGAACGCGCCGACGAGGCCATCAAGGCGCTGACCGAGAATTTCGAGCGCGAGAAGGTGTTGAAGGCGCTGGCCGAAGGCGCGCTCGAAGCCGACCGCAAGGAGCGCGCGCAGCTTCAGCAGGCGCTGAAATCCGCCCGCAGCGGCCAAAGTCAGGGACCGGGATCGGCGCCCGTCGCGGCTTGAGCCATTCTGGCGACAGATCACGCCGCACTTTGATTGACTCAATCAAAGTGCGGAAACGTGATCGATTTCAAAGATTAGAGCATGGCTTCGGCGAAAAACCGGTTTCCACTTTTTCGCGCCATGCTCTAGGGGGCGATGGCGCCGGCGGCAAGCCGGCGCCATTCGCATGAGCTTTACGACCGGCGCGCGCCCAATCCGTCGAGATAGATCATCACGCCGGCCTCCAGCAGTTGCTCCGGCGGCATCGGCAGGGGCCGTCTGGCGGCGTCGCCGCGGGCGAACAGGCTCGCAACGCCGTGCGACATCGACCAGACATGCAGCGCCATCATCATGGGCGGCGGCCGTGAGCCCTGCGGAATTGCGGCGGCGATCACATCGCATGCGGATCGCAGCACGTTGAAAGCGCGCTCCGACGCCTCGCGGCAATCAGCGTGGCTTTCGAGCGGCAGGCCGGCCTCGAACATGGCGGCGTAATAGGCCGGCTCATTGCCGGCGAATTCGAGATAGGCGCGGCAAAGCCTCATCAGCGCTTCGAAGGCGGACGGCTTGCCCTCGTTCCAGGCGCCGGCGAGGCGCTCGGCGAAGAGATCGAAGCCGCGCCGCGCCACGTCGGCGATCAACGTGTCGCGATCGCGGAAGTGACGGTAAGGCGCCGCGGCGCTGACGCCGGCCTGACGCGCCGCCTCCGCGAATGTGAAGCCGGCAGGCCCCTTGCTGGAGATCAAGTCGAGCGCGGCGGCGACCAGCGCCTCGCGCAGGTTGCCGTGGTGGTAGCCGCGCTTCTCGGTCTGCTCACGCCATCGCATGCCGCGACATACACCGGCGGGCGTTAACTTACCAACCGCGTGCGCCGCCGCGTCCGCGCTGGGCTATTTCAGAGCGTCATAGATGCGGCCGCTGACATGCAGATGGCCATAGAGATTGGGATGCATCACTCCCGTGGGGAAGGGGAACTTCACGCCAGCCGCGTCGTCGCGCGGCAGATAGCCTTGGAGGGCGCCCGCCTCGTTGAAGCTTCGGAAAAAGGAACTCTGCGTGCAGAAGCCGTGGCGTCGCGAGAAGTCGCCGACAAACGCCCAGCCATGTTCCTTCGCGACGCTGCGGTGGAAATCCTCCAGCCGGAACAGCACCTCCTTGGCGGCGAAATCGGATTCTGACGCGCTGATTGCGCCGACGCCGAACAGTTCGAGCAAGGGATTGAGGCCGGGATGGGCGACCGTCGTCCGGCAGGGTTGGCCCGCTTCGTTCTTGGTCGGATCGAGATAGGTCATCAACAGCGTGCGCCGCGGCGCAAGCTCCGTGATTTTCTGCGCGAGCTCCGCGAATTGCGGCTTGAGGCGGCGGAACTCCTCATCGATCCTTCTGCGCACGGCGGCCCGGGTGCGATCGATCTGGCCGGCATAGGCGAGGCGCACGATTGCGCCGAAGCCCACTTCATTGCCGCCGGTGCCGACGATCAGCGCGTCGAGCGTTTCGCGCGCGGCGCAGGCCGGCTGGTCCTTGCAGAGAAGCGCCTGCAGTCGCGAAAGCTGCGTCTGCAATTTCGTCTCCTGAAACACCGTCGGCGGCGAGCGATGCGCGTCCTCGTAGCGGCGCCCGACCTGAAACACGGACTCGCGGCCGAAATAGCGGCTGAGGATTCCGTCATCGACCTCCGCGCCGGAGCAGGCGAAGCTGACGAAGGTCACGGACGCATGAGGATCGGCGAGCGCAAGCCGCATGGCGCCGATGGCCGGCCCCGAAATCAGCGAACGATGGCAGCGTTCGTCTTTCCATCGCGCGGCGGCTCCGACGCCGAACTGTTCCGAGAAAACGCTGAACAGCGAGTGCGGATTGCCTTCGCCTGACGAGTAGGAATCGCCGAGCGATGCGATCTTGACGTCGCGCGCCTCGATATTCGCGTCGGTCCAGTCGGGCTTGTTCCTGATCCGCCACTTGATCGCGGATGATCCGAGCCTTGCGTCGAGATCGAGCCAGTCGCCGCATTTCCGCTCCAGGATCGCGCCGCCATCCTTCTGATATTCGCAGAGATCGGCGGCTTTCGTTCCGCGCACGCGCACCCGGATGCGTCGCGCCTGATCGTGGAACCAGGCGCTGCGATACTGCGCCGCGCTCTGGTCCCAGGCGGTCGCGACGCTGAAACTCGCCTGCTGAGCCGCGTCGTTGCGGCGGACGCCGAAGATATCGGCCAGCACGTTCGCGTGAAGGTTCTTGCTGAAGAGGCCGGCGAGCAGCCGGTCATGGTCCTGCTCGTTGATGATGAGCCGGAACCTGTGGCGCATTTCCCAGTCGAAAGTCTGGCCGGAGGCGGAGCCCAGGGACGAGAGAGTCATCGCGAACCCGGCGATGATCAGGCGGGACGGCAAAGCGCGCATGATGGTCTGCAATGGCTTCAGGCGGCAATGCCCAGTCGTAGCGTGACGGCCGGCGGCGGGAAAGGCGGGCGGCCTTTGCGAGGCGGGGCGCAAAACTGCGACGCCACACCATTGTGCGGCGTTCGGGCGGGCGATTGCAGCATTTTGCGCTACGGCGTCGCGGCAGGGCGGGGTTTCGAGCCTCAGCGGGAGCGTGATAAACGGGCGCCAACCCACGGAGAATTCCATGCAGCTCAAGGACGCCTCGCTTCTCAAATCGCAATGCTATGTCGATGGCGCCTGGATCGGCGAGGGCGTCGACCCCATCGACAATCCCGCCACGGGGGAGATTCTCGCAAAAGTCCCGCGCTTCGGCGCCGACGAGACCACGAAGGCGGTCGAAGCCGCGGAGAAGGCGTTCAGGCTCTGGTCGCGCAAGACCGCGAAGGAGCGCTCGATCGTCCTGCGCAAATGGTTCGATCTGATCATGGCGAACCAGGAAGACATCGCCCAGATCATGACGGCCGAGCAGGGCAAGCCGCTGTCGGAATCGCGCGGCGAAGTCGCCTACGCCGCCTCCTTCGTCGAATTCTACGCCGAGGAAGCCAAGCGCATCTATGGCGAGACGATCCCGTCGCCATTTCCCGGCTCGCGCATCATCGTGCAGAAGCAGGCGATCGGCGTTTGCGCCGCGATCACGCCGTGGAATTTTCCGGCCGCGATGATCACGCGCAAGTGCTCGCCGGGTCTCGCCGCCGGCTGCGCCTTCGTCGTCAAGCCTGCGCCGGATACGCCGCTGACCGCGCTCGCGCTCGCCGAACTCGCCGAGCGCGCCGGCCTGCCGAAGGGCGTGCTCAACATCGTCACCGGCGACGCCGCTGCGATCGGCGGCGTGATGACCTCGCATCCGGCCGTGCGTTTCATCGGCTTCACCGGCTCGACGCCGGTCGGCAAGCTGCTGATGCAGCAGGCCGCGTCGACGGTGAAGAAGGTCGGGCTCGAGCTCGGAGGCAACGCGCCCTTCATCGTCTTCGACGACGCCGATCTCGACAAGGCGGTCGAAGGCGCGATCATCGCGAAATATCGCAACATGGGTCAGACCTGCGTCTGCACGAACCGTCTCTATGTGCAGGAAGGAATCCATGATCGCTTCGTCGAGAAATTCGCGTCGGAAGTGATCAAGATGAAGGTCGGCAATGGCGCCGAGGTCGGCGTCGCGCAGGGGCCGCTGATCAACGCGAAGGCTGTCGAGAAGGTGGAGCGGCATGTCGCTGACGCGGTCGCGAACGGCGCGAAACTCGTCGTCGGCGGCCATCGCCATGCGCTCGGCCGCACCTTCTATGAACCTACGGTTCTCTCGGGCGTGACGACGAAGATGCTGATCACGCGCGAAGAGGTGTTTGGTCCCGTCGCCGCGGTCTACAAATTCAAGGAGGAGAACGAAGTCGTCGAGATGGCGAACGCGACGCAGTACGGCCTCGCGAGCTATTTCTACACCAGGGATCTCGGCCGCGCGTTTCGCGTCGCCGAAGCGCTCGAATATGGCATGGTTGGAATCAATGCGCCGATCCTCGGCACCGAGGTCGCGCCGTTCGGCGGCGTGAAGGAATCGGGCCTCGGCCGCGAAGGCTCGAAGCACGGCATGGATGAATTCGTCGAGATGAAATATATGCTGCTCGGCGGCCTCGACGCCTGAGCCGCGTCATTTTCTGACAGTTCTGTCCCATCCTGAAACAACGGCGCGATATCAGCGCCGTTGTTGTGTTTCGCGCGCTCGTGAGCGCTTGACTTCGTCCCGCATCTGCACATTTTGTTAACCATTGGCCAAGCGCACGCGGACAGGCGCGGGGCTTCCCCAGCCGGTTTTCAAGCCGGCGGATGCGACACACGGCGATGGTTCGTAAGTCCGATCTTCAAGACGGCGCGACGTTGCTCAACGAAGCGGGATAGATTGTGCCGGCAAAAGGCTTATTGGCGCGAAAGGAGCGCGAGACCGCGCCTGATTTCGCGCGAGGCGCCCACTTTCGCGCGCATGGCGCGAGCCGGACTTTCACCGACCCCGTTCCAAATTCATTCAAATTTTATCAATCGGCGCTGCGCCCCCTTCATCGCCTGAGGACCGCCATGTCCAACTTCATCAGCCAGCTGCATGACGCTTCTTCGAAAGCGCTGCGCTATTTCCGGTTCCCGCGCGACCTGCGCCTGATCCGGCAGCAGCTCGGGCAATTGTCGCGCGAGCTTTCGATGGCGTCGGACGCGCGCTACGCCGATCCTCGTCATCTTTGCCGCCTGTCGGGACAGGTCTACAGCCAGAATTTCGAGGACGGCATCATCCAGGAAATCTTCCGGCGCATTGGAACGAAGGATCGCTTCTTCGTCGAGATCGGCGTTGGCGACGGGCTTGAGAACAACACGCGCCTGCTGCTTGAAACGGGTTGGCGCGGCGTGTGGATGGAGGGCGATCCCGCGCTCGTCAGGCGCATCCAGAAGCGCTTCGCGGCCGAGATCGCGGCCGGCGATCTGACCGTCGTGCATGCGATGATCGACCGCGACAATGTCGAGCAGCTCATGCGCGACGCGGGCGTCCCCGAAGAGATCGATTTCCTCTCGGTCGACGTCGACTACAACACCCATCACGTCTGGCGCGCGATCCGGTCGTTCCGCTATCGCGTCGCCTGCATCGAATATAACGCGTCCTATCCGCCGAGCCTCTGTTATGAAGAGCGCTATGACGCGACCCGCATGTGGGACAAGAGCAATCGCTTCGGCGCGAGCCTGAAGGCGCTTGAGCGCATCGGCGAAGATCGCGGCATGACGCTCGTCGGCTGCGACTGGCACGGCGTCAACAGCTTCTTCGTGGCGAAGGAGTTGGTCGACGCGCAATTCGTTGGCCCGTTCACGGCGGAAGCGCAGTATCATCCGCCGCGCTATCAGTTCGAGGGCATTGCCGGCCATCCCCGCTTCGTGCCGCACTGATTGCGGCGCTCTTGGTTGCGACCCTGCCCGTGGCGTGAAAGTCTCGGGCGGGGGAAACGGGAGCGGCCATGACCGAGAGCTTTTTCACGCTTCACCACAATTCGATCTACGTCGCGGACGTCGATCGCAGCGCCGAATTCTATGCGCGCGTGCTCGGCCTGACCGAGATTCCGAACCGCGTTGGCCGATCGCACATCCGCTGGTTCGATCTCGACGGGCTGCGCTCGATCCATCTGATCGGCGGCGAACAGGTTGCGCGCGAGCGCCAGTTCTCGACGCATTTCGCGCTGGCGACGAAGCGCTTCGATGAGTTTCTCGCGCGACTCGCCGAGCATGGCGTCGTCCATATCGATCTCGCGCGAAAGCCCGGCGGCGTGCATGTCCGCGCCGATGGCGTCCGACAGACCTATTTTCAGGACCCGGACGGCCACTGGATCGAAATCAACGACGCCGTCTCCGGCCCCTGAGGCGTCGCCCACGACACGTTGACAGCGAGGCGTCCGCGAGCGCCTATTTCGCCCGTCGCAGGGACGGGGAGGCGCATGGGCGCCGCAGGAGATTTCGCGCGACAGCGCGATCGAATTTGCAAGCCGGCTTTGTTGTTGCGGGCCGTGGCGATATTCGCGTGTCTCGCCGCCGCCGGCTGTATCTCGCGGCCAGACAGCGGCGCGCTGGCGATCGTGAACGCGGCGCCTGAAGCTTCGACCGCCGACGTGTTCGTGGCGACGACGCGGGCGCGCGCGGCCGACGGCGAGGCTTTCACGTCGATGCGCGCGCCCGGCCTCAATTTCGGCCGCTACAAGATATCGATCCCGCCGAACCACACGCCGGCCGCGATCGAATGGCCGTCAGCGACGCCGGCCGATGCGAAAACGTCTTTCGCTGCGATCGACCGCTCGAATTTCGACGAGAAGAGTTTCCTTGCCGCGGTGGATCGGGCGGCGGCGGCGAAAGGCGGCCAGGCGATGATTTTCGTCCATGGCTACAATACGGGATTTGCGGAGGCGCTGTTTCGCGTGGCGCAGCTTGACCATGATCGCGGCGTGTCAGTCGTCTCGGTGCTGTTCGCCTGGCCGTCGAAAGGCGAGCTCACAGGCTATGTCGCGGATCGCGACAGCGCCGCCTATTCCCGCGACTATCTCGAGAAACTGCTCGGCGATGTCGAACGCCTGCCGCATGTGCGCAGCGTGACGCTGGCCGCTCACAGTCTCGGAAGCTGGCTTGCCATCGAGGCGCTGCGCCAGAGCCGCATTCGCGGCCGGCAACTGCCCAAGCTTAACGACGTGATCCTCGCGGCCGCCGATATCGACGTCGAACTGTTCCAGACGCAACTCGCGGCGATCGGCAAGCTCCACCATCCCATCACGCTGCTGACGGCGCAGGACGATGGAGCGCTCGCTTTCTCCAGGCGCATTGGCGGCAATGTCGACAGGGTCGGGCTTGCCGCGATCAACGAGCCGCGCGTCGCCGAAGCGGTGAAGAAATTCGGCGTGCGTCTGATCGACGTGACGTCGGCGCCTGCGCAGAGCAGCGTCAACCACGACCGCTATGTTTCGTCGGTTCCCGTGCTGGCGAAATTGCTGATGGGAGGCGCAGGCGAGGGCGGCCCGCCGCCGGGCGATCTCGCGCCCGGCATCTATGTGCTCGACGTCACCAGCAAATCGCTGGAGAACAAATAGCGCCGCCGCAGTTGATCCGCGACGGCGCGCCGGCCGCGATCAGCGGATCGGATAGGCGTATTGCAGGCCGCCCTTGGTGTAGAGCGCGTTCATGCCGCGCTGGATCTTCAATGGCGAAGCCGGCCCGACATTGCGCTCGAACGCTTCGCCGTAATTGCCGACATGCTTGATGATGCGATAGGCCCAATCGTTGGTCAGCCCCATGCCTTCGCCGAACTTGCCTTCGACGCCAAGCAGGCGGCGGATTTCCGGGTTGGTCGATTTCAGCATTTCGTCGACATTGGCCTGCGTCACGCCATATTCCTCGGCGTTGAGCATGGCGTAGTGAACCCAGCGCACGATGTCGGTCCATTGCTCGTCGCCATGGCGCACGGCCGGCCCCAGCGGCTCCTTCGAGATCACATCGGGCAGCACGACGAAATCGTCGGGCTTGGCGAATTTCAGCCGCTCGGCGGCGAGGCCTGACGTGTCTGTCGTGAAGGAGTCGCAGCGGCCTGACTCGAACGCCTTCACGCCTTCCTCGTTGGTGGCGTAGGCGATAGTCTCGATCTTGATGCCGTTCGAGCGGGCGAAATCGGCGAGATTCATTTCCGTCGTGGTGCCCTGCGCGACGCAGACGGACGCGCCATTCAGCTCCTTCGCGCTCTTCAGGTTGAGCGACTTGCGCACTATGAAGCCCTGGCCGTCGAAGAAGTTGATCGCCGGCCAGTTCATGCCAAGCGAAGTGTCGCGCGACAGGGTGTAGGTGGCGTTGCGCGCGAGGATGTCGACCTCGCCAGCCTGCACGACGATGAAGCGATCCTTCGGCGCCGTCGGCTTGAAGATGATCTTGGTGGGATCATTGAAGATCGCGGCCGAGATGGCGCGGCAATAATCGATGTCGAGGCCGCGCCAGACGCCCTTGTCGTCGGCGTAGCCGAAGCCGGGCAGGCCGAGATGCACGCCGCAGACGAGCTGGCCGCGCTGCTTGATGATGTCGAGCATGCCGGCTTTCGTGGGCGCTGTGAATGACAACGCCGCGCCTGCGAGCGTAGCGAGCGCGAACAATTTTCGTCTTGTCGATGTAATGCGCATGATTTTCCCCTCTTTGTTTTGAACCTGTTGTTTGTTTACGCGGCTATCGCCGCATCGACCGCGTCGCCAAGCCGTTCGACAATCGTGTCGATCGTGGCGGCGTCGGTGATGAAGGGCGGCGCGACGAGCACATGATCGCCCCTGACGCCATCGCTCGTTCCGCCCATGGGATAGACCATGAGGCCACGCGCCATCGCCTCGTCCTTGACGCGCGCGTCGAGCTTCCGCGCGGGATCGAACGGCGCCTTCGTGCTGCGGTCGGCGACGAATTCGACGCCCATGAAGAGGCCGCGGCCCCTGATGTCGCCGACATGGTGATGATTGCCGAAGCGCTCGTTGAGGCGCTGCCGCAGCCGCGCGCCCATGGCGACGACGTTGTCGAGCAACCTGTCGCGCTGGATCACCTGCTGCACCGCGAGCGCGGCGGCGCAGGAGAGGGGGTGTGCGAGATAG
Source organism: Terrirubrum flagellatum (assembly GCF_022059845.1). GTDB lineage: Bacteria > Pseudomonadota > Alphaproteobacteria > Rhizobiales > Beijerinckiaceae > Terrirubrum > Terrirubrum flagellatum. The sequence goes on from NZ_CP091851.1 coordinate 1,655,918, forward strand.
GTGTGCCCATGCTGGAACATCTTCGAGCCCTGCTCGAAGGCGCGGAATATCTTCTCGCCGATCAGCACGCCGCCGATCGGCGCGAAGCCGCCGCCAAGGCCCTTCGCGATCGTCATCAAATCGGGCGACACGCCTTCCTGCTCGCACGCGTGCAGCGTTCCCGTGCGGCCCATGCCGCACATGACCTCGTCAAGGATCAGCAGCACGCCATGGCGGTCGCAGACCTCGCGCACGCGCCGGAAATAACCAGGAACCGGCGTCACGGCGCCTGCCGTCGCGCCGACGATAGTTTCCGCGACGAAGGCGATCACTGTCTCGGGGCCGAGCTCCGTGATCTTCGCTTCGAGCTCCTGCGCCAGCCGCTCGCCATATTGCTCCGGCGTCTCGTCTGCAGCGCGGTCGCGATATTCGTAACAGGGCGAGACATGGTGCGTTGGAATGAGCAGCGGCGCGAACTGCTCGCGCCGCCACGCGTTGCCGCCGACGGCGAGCGCGCCGAGCGTGTTGCCGTGATAGCTCTGGCGCCGCGCGATGAAATGTTTGCGCGCTTTCTCGCCCTTCTCGACGAAATATTGCCGCGCAAGCTTCAGCGACGTTTCGATCGCCTCCGATCCTCCTGACACGAGATAGACATGAGTCATGCCCTTTGGCGCATGCGCGACGAGATGATCGGCGAGCTCTTCCGCGACTTCGGTCGTGAAGAAGCCGGTGTGGGCGTAGTCGAGGCTGTCGATCTGGCGACGCATCGCCGCGAGCACGTCGGGATGGCCATGGCCGAGACAGGAGACGGCCGCGCCGCCGGAGCCGTCGATATAGGTTTTTCCGTCGCGATCGGTGATCGTGAGGCCGCTCGCGGTCGCGGCGACGGGGTAGGGGCGTCCGATCGTGCGATGAAGAAGATGGGTCATCCGCTTTTTCCTTTCCTTGTCTCGGCGCTCGCGGCTGGCGCGCGCGTGATGCGACTCCAGAGCCGGTCGACGGCCGGACTGGCGCGCGAACGATCGCGATAGGCGACGATGTGCAGGGTCAAATTCCAGGGATCGTCGGCGACGACGCCAAGACGCCCCGCCTCGATTTCCGGCTCAGCGATGCAATCGGGCAGCCAGGCGACGCCATGGCCCGCAATCGCCATGCGGCAGAGCGTGTCGGACATGTCGCTTTCGAACATGCGCTGGCCGCGCAACGGCCGGTTGGCGTTGTCGATGAGCAGATCGACCATGCGGCCGAGATAGGTGCCGCGCGAATACATCAGCAGCGGCAGCGCCTGTTCGGCCGAGCCCGGCCAGATGTTGCGCATGCGCGATGCGAGCTTCATGGCGGCGCAGGGCCTCAATGCTTCGGCGCCGAGCGGCGCGCGCTCATACTGATCGGGATTGAGATCGATCGGCTGCGACGCCGTGTGATAGCAGATGAGGAGATCGGCGGCGCCGGCGACGAAAGAGGTCACCGCGTCATGCACATTGCTGGGGATGGCCTGACAGGAGAGGCGTTTTCCCGCGTCCCAGGCCGACCACCATGTCGCGAAATGTCCGGTGGCGAGCGCGTGCGGCAACGCCACGCGGATGTGATCGCGCCGGCTCGTCAACTCGCCCTGGAGATCGGCGCGCGCATCGACGATCTGTCGCACGATCTCGGCCGCGTGTTCGCGAAAGCGTTCGCCCTCGGGAGTAAGGCGCGTCGGAAACACGCTGCGATCGATCAAGGTCGCGCCGACCCAATGTTCGAGCGACTGGATGCGGCGGCTGAACGCCGCCTGCGACACGTTGCGGCTGGCGGCGGCGGCGGTGAAATTGCCGCTCTCGGCGACCGCCAGAAAATCCTGCATCCAGCGGACGTCCATGTCGGGCTCAGTTGAGACGCGCGGCGGCGTCGAGCGAGCGCGCGACGCAGGCCCGCGCCAGCGCATCGGTGGCGTCGATCAAGCGCGCCTGCCAGCGGCTTCCGGCGAGAGCGAGCGGCAGCTCGGTGCAGGCGAGCAGGAAATCATCGTCGCTGTCTGCGAGATGTTCGAGCGCGGCGTCGGCTGCGATGCGCGCTTCATCGATCGCGCCGGCTTTGACGAGGCGGATCACCGCGTCGATTTTCTCCTGCGTCGCCGCGTCAGGCGCGCGGACATCAGCGACGTCTGGCGGGATGCGGTCCTGATAGATGCGCGCGGCGACCGCGCCCGAGGTCGCAAGCAGCATAATGTCGCGACGCGGACGCCGCGCGATCTCGTCCGCCACGGCGTCGGCGATATGGATCATCTCGACGGCGGTCAGGTTCGCCAAACGGTCGAACCAGTGATGGGCGGTGTTGCAGGGAATGACGATCGCTTCGGCGCCGGCGCCCGCGAGCAGGCGAAGTCCGGCCGCCAGCGGCAGGAATGGCCCGTCATCATTGGCGACGATGGCGGCGCTGCGGTCCGGAATCTGCGGCACATGATGGACGATCATGGGCACATGGTCCTGATCGCGCTCGGCCGGCGTCAGCCGCGCGACCTTGGCCATGAAATCGACCGTCGCCAGCGGCCCCATGCCGCCCAGCACGCCGATCAGTCCTCGTCTGGGAACGCCCGTCATGGCGCCAAGACTGGCCGAGCGGGCCGCTCCGAGCCAATGCAAATTCTGCATCATGCAGGGATTGCATGATGCAGAGACGGCGAGGCGACGCGTCGTCCGCGGTGAAAGCGTCCGCGCGAAGCGCTGCCCGCTCAGCTCATCTTGGTCGCGGTCAGCGGCCCGTAGCGATTGGACAGGCCGCGCATCCGCGTCGTGCTGGTCAGCGGCTCCGGCGAGAAGGTTTCGATCGTCACGCCGCCATCGGCCGGATTCCAGTTGATGATGAACTTCGTGGGATCGGTCCAGGCTTCAACCGTGCCCTCGTTGAGCGGCATCTTGATCGGCGGCAGGGCGAGGTTCTTCGGCTTTTCCTTGGTGTAGGTCACGCCGTGCTGATCGGAGAAATAATAGTAATACTGGTTGCCGTCGTTCACGTCCCACCATCCCGGCAGCCAGTCGGGGATCGGCCGCATGTCGGCGTGATCATAGATGTCCCAGAACAGGATGCGGTGCTGGCCGAAGATCGCGTGTTCGTTCATGACCGCGGTCGCGCCGGGAATGCTGCCGGACTGAAGGATGCTCGTTCCGTTCCAGAACTCGGTGTGGAAGCCCAAGCCCCTGTCGCGAAAGGCGAGCAGGCCAGTGCGGTCCTTCAGATAATCCTTCATCTGGCGTTCGTTGCGCGCCGCGCCGGAGGAATCCTTCGTGACGAGTTCGCCCGCGCCATAGCGCTGCGCCAGATAATGTTCGAGCTCGTCGACGGCGCCGAGATAATAGCCGTTGCCGCCATAGATCTTCGGATTTTTGCGCCGCTGGCTGTTGGGATAGACCTCCTGGCCGACCGCGTTCAGCGCGTGGCTCACCTGGATGCAGCAGGGCGTGTTCTTGGGATCGCCGGGCTTCAGGTCCTTGTTGAGCTCATCCATGTAGTTCTGGATGGGGCGCGGCAACTTGTCGTATTTCGGGTAGTGCTTCTCGATATCGGCGAAGCTGACCCTGATGACGCCTCCATCCGGCATGGCGTCCTCCTTTTCCTGCGTATGTCCGTGGCCGCGGCGAGCGGCAGAGGCTCGCCGGGGCGTCTCACCCCCTTGCCTCCAGGAGACGACAGTTTGAGAGATCGCGCTGTGCGGGCGCGCACGGCGGCCTTGCGAGGAAGCGGTTGCTTGCGCACGGTGGAGGCAGTCGCAGATTGGCGATGCGCGCCACGATTTCGACTATCTGTTTGTGGAAGCGGTCGGCTCGCGGGGCGTTTCGGGACGCGTGGGGGATGATGCCTGCAATATCGGGCCTTGGACACCGGCGGCGCGCGTATCTCGCTCCGGCGCTGGCGGCGACGCTGATCGCGGCCATGGCCGGCGGCTGCGTGTCGCGGCCCGACAGCTCCGCGCTGAACCCTGTCGCCGCCGTCGCGGACGCCAGGACAGTCGGCGTCTTCGTCGCGACCAGCCGCGGGCGCGAGGAGGCGGGCCGCAACGTGTTCACCTCGGCGCGCGCGCCGGCGGCGAATTTCGCCCGCTTCGTCGTCTCCATCCCGCCCAACCACACGCCGTCGATGGTCGAGTGGCCGATGCAGCGGCCCGCCGATCCCAGCCAGTCTTTCGCCGTGACGGACCAGTCGGCGCTCGACCGGCCAAATTTCCTCGCGCAGCTCGACAAGGCGGCCGCGACGACGCGCGGCGAGGTGGTGATCTTCGTCCATGGCTACAACATGAGTTTCGAGGAGGCGCTGTTCCGTTTCGCGCAGGTGCAGCATGACAGCGGGCTCGCGATCACGCCGGTGCTGTTCGCCTGGCCGTCGAAGGCCGACCTCATGGGCTATGTGGCGGATCGCGAAAGCGCGGCCTATTCGCGCGACTATCTCGAAAGCGTGCTGAGCGACGTCAACCGGCTGCCCCATGTGCGAAAGGTCATTCTCGCCGCCCACAGCATGGGGTGCTGGCTGGCGATGGAGGCGCTGCGGCAATCGCGGCTCAATGGCGGGGCTGGCGTGTCGAAGCTCGGCGATGTCGTGCTCGCCGCGCCTGACATCGATATCGACGTATTCCGGTCGCAGCTCGAGGCGATCGGCAAGCTCAGGGAGCCGATCACCGTGCTCGCCTCGCCCGACGATCAGGCGCTGGCGTTTTCGCGGCGGATCGGCGGCGATGTCGATCGGGTGGGCGCGGTCTCGGTCGAGGATCCCCGCGTGCGCGAGACGGCCCGGCGCTACGGCGTCCGGATCATCGACATCAGCTCAAGCGCGTCCGACACGCCGCTCAATCACAACCGCTATGTGACGTCGGTGCCGGTGCTCGCCCAGATCGCCGCGAGCGGCGGGCGCGGCCGCGGCATCGTCCTCGACGCCGGAACCTATGTGCTGGATTCCGCCGCCCGGACGCTCCTGCTCAAATAGCCGCGCGCCGACGTCCGCGACGCTTCCAGCGCTTGCCAAATCGGCAAGCGTCCTGTAACGGCCCGCCCATCCCTCAGACGGAGATCGGGGTTCCCCTTGGGAATTCCATCCGGTGGCCGGGCCAAAAGCCCAGCCAGCCTCCGTCGACGTTCCAACCGGAGAAGGCAGATATGGCTCTTCCTGATTTTTCCATGCGCTCGCTTCTGGAAGCCGGCGCGCATTTCGGTCACCAGTCCCACCGCTGGAACCCGAAGATGGCCCAGTACATCTTCGGCGTCCGCAACAACATCCACATCATCGACCTCGCGCAGACCGTGCCGATGCTTCATCGCGCCCTGCAGCAGGTGTCCGACACCGTGTCCGGCGGCGGCCGCGTGCTGTTCGTCGGCACCAAGCGCGGCGCCTCCGAGGCGATCGCTGAAGCGGCGAAGCGTTCGGCCCAGTATTTCGTCAATTCGCGCTGGCTCGGCGGCACGCTGACCAACTGGAAGACGGTGTCGGCCTCGATCGCGCGTCTGCGCAAGGTCGACGAGCTGCTCGCCGGCGGCGCCGGAGCGGCCGGCCTGACCAAGAAAGAGCTCCTGATGCTCTCGCGCGAGAAGACCAAGCTTGAGCGCGCGCTCGGCGGCATCAAGGACATGGGCGGCGTGCCCGAGCTGATCTTCGTCATCGACACCAACAAGGAGCAGCTCGCGATCAAGGAAGCGCGCCGCCTCAACATCCCGGTCGTGGCGATCGTCGACACCAACAGCGATCCCGATGGCATCACCTTCCCGATTCCGGCGAACGATGACGCCGGTCGCGCCATCGCGCTCTATTGCGACCTGATCGCGCGCGCCGCGATCGACGGCATCGGCCGCGGCCAGGGCTCCTCGGGCGTCGACCTCGGCGCTTCCGAGGCCCCTGTTATCGAAGCGCTGCCGGCGGCCAACGACGCCGCGCCTGCGCCTGCCGCGGAAGCGGCGGAGACGCCGGCCGAGGCGTTCGAGACTCTCGCCGCGCCGCGTGGCGCGCCTGACGATCTCACCAACCTCACGGGCGTTGGCCCGCAGCTTGAGAAGAAGCTGAATGAGGGCGGCATCTTCCACTACTGGCAGCTCGCCGCCATGACCCCGGCCGACGAAGCCAAGGTCGACGCCGACCTCAAGCTCAACGGCCGCATCGCCCGCGACGGCTGGATCGACCAGGCGAAAAAGCTCATCGAGGCCTAAGAGTCTGGAGCGGCGCGCGCTCAAACGGAGTTGCCGCGCCGCTCTATCTTGTTGTTGGTCGCAACGTTATCGCGGAAAACCGGTTCCCACTTTTCCGCACGTTGCTCCAGCTCCGCTGATCACACGGAGATCACACATCTCCGCGACAAGGCCCGGCGGTTTTCCCCCTGCCGGGCTTTTGATTTCAAACGATACGAGGACATTCCGATGGCGAACATCACCGCAGCGATGGTGAAGGACCTGCGCGAGAAGACCGGCGCGGGCATGATGGACTGCAAGGCCGCGCTCAACGAGACCAATGGCGACATCGAGGCGGCGATCGACTGGCTGCGCAAGAAGGGCCTGTCGAAGGCCGCCAAGAAGTCCGGCCGCATCGCCGCCGAGGGCCTGATCGGCATCTGGAACGAGGGCGTCAAGGCCGCGATCGTCGAGGTCAATTCCGAGACCGACTTCGTCGCCCGCAACGATCATTTCCAGGGCCTGGTGAAGATGGTGGCGCACGCCGCCTGGAAGACCGGCGAGGATGTCGAAGCGATCAAGGCGGCGAAGGCCGGCGACGGCACGATCGGCGATGCGATTGCGTCGGCGATCGCGACCATCGGCGAGAACATGACGCTGCGCCGCGCGCGCGTGCTGACGGTCGCTGACGGCGTGATCGGCGCCTATCTCCACAACGCGGTCGGCGAGGGCCTCGGCAAGATCGGCGTGCTCGTCGCGCTCGAATCATCAGGCGACAAGACGCAGCTCCAGGCGCTCGGCCGGCTCATCGCCATGCATGTGGCGGCGACCAATCCGGTCGCGCTCGATCTCGCCGGTGTGCCGGCCGACGTAGTCGCGCGCGAGAAGGCCATTCTCGCCGAAAAGAACGCGGGCAAGCCGGCCCATGTGATCGAGAAGATCGCGGAGTCGGGCCTGAAGAGCTTCGCCAAGGAGAACTGCCTGCTGGAGCAGGTCTCGATCCATGCCGAGCATGCGGGCAAGACGGTCGCGCAGGCTGTCAAGGAGAGCGAAGGCAAGGTCGGCTCATCCGTCAAGGTCGCGTCCTTCGCGCGCTTTGCGCTCGGCGAGGGCATCGAGAAGGAAGAAACCGACTTCGCCGCCGAGGTGGCCCAGCAGGCCGGCCTCAAGAAGGATTGATTCGGAAACGAATTGAATCGGTTGAGCTGATAAGCTCAACGAATGAAAGAGCGGCCGCGCGGCCGCTCTTTTGTTTTTCAAGGAGAGTCAGGCCGGCTCTGGGGCGAATTCCGGCGCGTTCGCTCCTGCTTTCGCCCGCGCTTTCAGAATCTCCGGCACATGTTGCTCGGACCATTGCAGAATCTGATCGAGAAGGTGGACGAGATCCCGACCCAGCGGCGTGAGTTCATAGTCGACGCGCGGCGGGATCACGGGAAAGATCGCGCGGCTCACCAGGCCGTCCCGTTCGAGCAATCGAAGCGTCTGGGTGAGCATCTTGGGCGTGACGCCTTCGAGCTTGCGTGTGAGCTCTCCGAAACGCTGCGGCCCCCCGCGGAGCGAGCATACGACCAGGTAGGTCCACTTGTTCGCCAGCACTTCGAGCACCGTGTGAGACGGGCAGGTCCGGCTGAACACGTTGTAGCTGAAGATCTTTCTATCCATGAGGTGACTATATATCAAAAAGGTGATTACTCGACAATCGATATTGACTATCCAATGTATACGGCTCCTATCCTCAGGAGGCGTTCATGCGCGCGATTGTTCAAGATCAGTTCGGCGGGCCCGAGGTTCTTCAGCTCAAGGATGCGCCGCCGCCGAAACCGCTGCCGACCGAGATCGTGGTTGGCGCGAGGGCCGTCGGGATCAATCCCGTTGAGGCTTATATCCGCGGCGGCCAATTCCCGCTGCTCGGCCAACCGCCGTTCATCCTCGGCTGGGACGTTGCCGGCGTCGTCGAAACAGTCGTTCCCGGCGTCAACCGCTTCGCCGTCGGCGACGAAGTCCTGGGCATGCCGTTATTTCCGCGGGCCGCTGGCGCTTATGCCGAGCTCGTCGCGGCGCCTTCGCGCCATTTCGTGCGCAAGCCGAAAGCTCTGAGCTTCGCCGAAGCCGCAGCGCTTCCGCTCGTGGGCCTGACCGCCTGGCAGAGTCTTGTCGACACAGCCGGCGTGAAGAGGGGCGATCGCGTGTTGATCCACGCGGCCGCCGGAGGCGTTGGGCACGTCGCCGTGCAGATCGCCAAGGCTTTGGGCGCGCATGTGATCGCTACGGCGAGCGCGGAAAAGCGCGATTTCGTGCGCGGCCTCGGAGCCGATGAAGTTATCGATTACCGGACGACGCCATTCGATAAGGCCGTGCGCGATATTGACGTCGTTCTCGAAACGGTCGGCGGCGATTATGCCGAGCGTTCATTCGCGACGTTGCGTCCGAATGGCTTGCTGGTGACGATTGTCGATCGGATGAGCCAGACGTTGCCTGTGAGAGCGAAAGAGCTTGGCGTGCGCTTCGCCGGCGTGGCCGTCGAGCCGGATGCACAGGGCCTCGCAGAACTGATCAAGCTCGTCGAGGCTGGCAAGCTGAAGCCGCATGTGGAGCAGACCTTTCCACTCGAACAGGCGGCGGACGCCCATCGCTTCCTGGCCGGGCGGCCAAAGGGGAAGGTCGTGCTGACCGTTTAAACGCTGCCGGGGGACGGGCTTCTCGGCGGGTTGTTGAGCGCCGACTTCAATCGCTCGCCAACGCTGCGCGCAGCGCCAAAGAGGGGCCTCATCGCCAGCGAGCGAGCTGTGTGAATAGGACTTGACGCCTACTGATTATAGTCCTATGCTGTGCTCATCCTCTCCCACACGGGGCGTCTCGCGAGCGTTTCGGGATGCGGGAGGGGAGCGGCGGCGGCTGCGAGGCGGGAGTAACGCCCCCTGAGCGGCTATGCCGGGCCCAAGACGCGAGGTTGTGAAGCGGTCCCAGGACAGATCGCCAAGCGCAGCTCTCCTATCCGGGAGGCTCCTCAAGGAGGCCTCATGTGAAGGGAACGCCGCGCGGGAGAAAGGGAAGGCCAAAATGTCCGCCCTCCCGCGCCTCGCGGAGCAAGCCTGAAAACGCCGCGCGCGGGGCGGTCGGTTCGCTGATCTGGCGGGCTGACACCTCAAACACCACTCTTTCGCGCGAGCCGTCAGCGTCGCGCGAGCCAAACCGCCCCGCGCTCCCTCTGAGGGGCAGGCAAGCGAAGAGGACGAAGAGAAGATCAAAGCGGAGAGGAAATTGAAGCCGTGCGAGAGGCGCGGGCGACGACGCGTTGCGTCGCGCCGGCGATGATGCTTGCGCATCGCGCCGGGAATTGGCGCGCCACCCTCCCCTTGAGGGGGAGGGTCGATCCGAGCGCCAGCGAGGATCGGGGTGGGGTGAATTTCAAGCCCCATCGATACACCCCACCCCGGCGTCGCTTCGCTCCGCCGACCCTCCCCCTCAAGGGGAGGGTGGCCGCAACTCCCGAACGCCGCGTCCGGGATGACGAGGAGGTCGAGCCCGCGCTTCCGCCAATCATTAAACCTCGAACGATCGGGACTGACTTTCCGTTCACGGTTGCTTGCTACGCTGCCCCAGATTTCCGTCCGCGTAGCCCCCCGATGCTGCTTCATTTGCAGAATGTCGTTCTTGAGATGATCGCCAAGGGCGTCTCGCTCCAGGCGACAACCGACCGGCTTTGTCTGGAAGTGGAGGCGCTCGCGCCCGGCGTGATCTGCTCCGTCCTGACGGTCGACGAGAAGGGCCATGTGCATCCGCTCGCGGGCCCGAGCCTGCCGGACGCCTATTCCGACGCGCTGGACGGCATCCTGATCGGGCCGAATGTCGGCTCGTGCGGAACCGCGGCCTATCTCTGCAGGCCGATCACCGTCGTCGATATCGAGACCGATCCCTTGTGGGCCGACTTCAAAGGGCTCGCGCTGCCGTTGGGCCTGCGCGCCTGCTGGTCGAGCCCGATCTGCAACGGCCAGGGCCGCGTCATCGGCACCTTCGCCTTCTACTACCGGACGCCGCGGGGGCCAACGCCTCTCGAAGAAAGCATCGTCAAGACCTGCGTGCATCTCTGCGCCATCGCGCTGGAGCGCAATGAGCGCGTGCTCGAACGCCAGCGGCTCGCCTATACCGATGCGCTGACCGGGCTCGGCAATCGCGCCAGCTTCAACAATGCGATGCTGGAATTGTCCTGCGCGCGCCCCGGCGCTTGGAGCCTGCTCGTCGTCGACATCGACAATCTCAAGATCATCAATGACACGTTCGGCCATCGCATCGGCGACAGGCTGCTGAAATCGGCCGCCGCGCGTCTTGGCCAAGTCTGCGCGCCGAACCGCGCGTTCCGCCTCGGCGGCGATGAGTTCGCCGTCATCCTCGACGGAGCGAATTCAGGCGATGTCGAAAAGATCGCCGCCGATATTCTCGAAGCGCTCGCCGAGCCGGTCGAATGCGACAGCCATATCGTGCCCTCGACCGCCACGATCGGCGAAGCGACTGTCTGCGAGCGCCATGCGACGGCGGAAGCGGTGCTGCAGGACGCCGATTTCGCGCTCTATCACGCCAAGGAAACCGCGCGCAGCCAGCTTGTGCGCCATACGCCTGGCCTCGGAACCAAGATCGCCGATCGTTTCCGCGCCATCCGCGACGTGTCCGAGGCGCTCGACGATGATCGCGTCGACGCGCATTACCAGCCGATCGTGCGGCTGGAGACGCAGGAGATCGTCGGGCTCGAAGCGCTCTGCCGTTTGACGAAGAAGAATGGCGAACTCGTGCGCGCAGCCGAATTCTATGAAGCCACGTCGGACGTGAAGGTCGGATCAAGACTGACCCAGCGCATGCTCGCGCGCGTCGCGGCCGATGCGCGCGGCTGGCTCGATCTCGGCGTTCCCTTCAGATACGTGACCTTCAACGTGTCATCGGCGGATTTTCTCAGCGGACATCTCGAAGAAAATCTGACGAAGGCGTTCGAGAATGTCGGCGTGTCGCTGAAGCATGTCATTCTTGAAGTGACGGAGACGGTCTATCTCGGCCATCGCGACCGCTCGATCGCGCGCGAGATTCAGGCGTTGCGCGCCAGAGGCGTGCGCGTCGCGCTCGATGATTTCGGCACCGGCTTCGCGTCGCTGACGCATCTGCTCACTGTGCCCGTCGACATCATCAAGATCGACAAATCCTTCGTCGACCGGCTGTCGCCGGGCAGCGGCAGCGCCGCGATCGTCGAGGGCCTGCTGTCGATCGCGGAGAAACTCGGCTGCGAGGTCGTGGCGGAAGGGATCGAGTCGGAAGACCAGGCGCGACAGCTGCGCGCGCTTGGCTGCCATTTCGGGCAGGGCTTCTATTATTCGCGCGCGGTCAGCCGTCTCGCCGCGACCAGCCTGCTCGCCGGCGCGTCGCTCCGGCCGCAATCGGCGCTCGATCTCTCTGCGCCCGCGGTGGAGCCGAGAAAGGCCGCCCGCGCGGCCTGATCCGAAGCCGCGTTTCAGGCGCGCGGCAACGCCTTTTCGACGAGGCTCGTCCAGTAGCGCAGCACGTTCGGCACGATCGCGTCGTTGAAGACGTAAGCGTCGCCATGCAGGCCTTCGCCGGGACCGGCCTCGCCGGCGCCGATCCAGGCGTAGCAGCCGCCGGCAGCGCGGATCATGAAGGCGAAATCCTCGCAGCCGAGGCTTGGCGCGAATTCGGTGAGCACGTTGTCCGCGCCGACTGCTGATGTCGCGGCTTCGACCGCAAGCCGTGTTGCGTCGGCGGCGTTGATGACGGGGGGATAGCCCCTGACATAGTCGAGCTTTGCGCTCACGCCATGAGTTGCGGCGACGCCGTTCGCGATGTCGCGCAGGAGCTTCTCGCATTTGTCGGACAGCGCCGGGTCGAAGAAGCGGCATGTGCCCTGAAGCCAGACTTCCTTGGGCACGATGTTGCCGACATTGCCGCCATGGATCTGCGTGAGACTCACAACGACAGGCGTTTGCGGATCGACCGCGCGGCTGACGATGCGCTGCACGGCGCCGACGAATGCGCCGGCGGCGAGAATGGGATCATCGCCGAGATGCGGCATCGCGACATGGGCGCCGACGCCGGAGAATCTGATTTCGAAATTATCGACGGCCGCCATCTGCGGTCCGATGCGCGCGGCGATCATTCCCTGCGGAACGCCCGGCCAGTTATGGACGGCGTACACCGCCTCGACCGGAAAACGCTCGAACAGGCGGTCTCCGATCATGCGCATCCCGCCGCCCTCGTTCTCCTCGGCGGGCTGGAAGATGAAATAGACGGTTCCATCGAACGTCGGGTTCGCGCTCAGCAGCTTCGCCGCGCCGAGCAGCATCGCGGTGTGGCCGTCATGGCCGCAGGCGTGCATCACGCCATGCTTGGTCGACGCGTAGGGGAGGCCGGTGTTTTCAATGACGGGCAGCGCGTCGAGTTCGGCGCGCAGGCCGATCGCGCGCGCGCTTGTTCCGTTGCGCAGCACGCCAACGACGCCTGTTCCGCCAACGCCTTCGTGAACCTCGAGGCCGAAGGATCGCAACTTGTCGGCGACGAAGCGCGCCGTCTCCGTTTCCTGAAAGCCAAGCTCGGGATGGGCGTGAATGTGATGGCGCCAGCCGACGACCTCTGGCGCGACGGCGGCGATGGGATCATTATGCAGCATCGAGTTATCTCATGCGCCGATGTTTCGGCTTCGGGTTCGCTGCTTGAATAGGAGAGGGATCTGGCGAGCGTCTTGAACAGGATTGACCGGAGCGGAGAGCCCGAGACGTCGGAATTCTGGCGACATGCCTGCTTCCCCGATCTCGCGATGCTGAAAGCGCGCTTCACGCGCCATCGCTACGAGCTGCACACGCATCCGACCTATGTGATTGCGCTCATCACGGAGGGCTGCGAACGCGTTCGCATCGGCAGGGAGAGCGTGCTGGCGCCGGCGGGAGCGACGCTGATCGTTAATCCCGAGGAATGGCATGACGGCGAGGCCGGAGGCGAAGAAGGCTGGGCCTATCGGACGTTCTATCCCACGGTCGAGCTACTGACGGACATTGCAGCGGAGCTCGGCCATGACGGCGCGCCGCTGTTCCCGCGCGCGGCGTTGCATGATGCTGAACTTGCGCAAAGGCTCGCGCTGGCTCATCGCGATTCCGTTTCAGGCGACGCCCTCAGCGCGGAGACGACGATGCTGTCGGCGCTTCGTCATCTCATTGTTCGCTTTGGCGACTGGAGCGGGCGGCGCGAACAATATGATCGCGCAGGATCGCGATACAGGCTGTCGCTCTATGAGCAGACGATCGAAGACAATCTTGGCGACGCGCTTGATCTCCAGCGTCTGGCGCGGGTCGCAGGCGTGACGCGATTTCAGGTGATCCGCGACTTCACGAAAATGATTGGCGTCACGCCGGCCGCCTTCATCAGGGATCGCAGATTGCGGCGCGCGCAGCATCTCATTGAAGGCGGCGCCGGTCTGGCGGACGCTGCGTTCGCTGCGGGCTTCGCCGACCAGAGTCATCTCTCTCGCGCGTTCCGCGCCGCGCATGGCGTCACGCCGGGAAAATTCAGAAGGGCGAACTGAAGCGATCAGTGCGCCGCAAGCAATCCCGGCAGGTCGGCGAGCATGCCGTCGCGGGCGCGCACGCCAGCGGGCGACTCGTCTGGCCCGTCATCCTTGATCAGGCGCGCGAACAGGATGGAGCGATCGCCCTTGATCGCCCAGCCGATGAACCAGCCGAACTGCTTGGTGCGATCGACGCCGCCATTCGCGCCTTCCTGAAAGCCGGAGCCGGTCTTGCCATAGGCTTTCCATCCGTCCGCCAGGGGAAATCGCGGCATGACGGCAAAGGTCTTGTCGACGGCTTCGGACGAGACGGGAAGTTGTCGGTTCCACAACTTCGTCAGGAAGATGATCTGCTGCTCCGGCGTGATCTTGAGCGAGGAGCTCAGCCAGGCACGCGTGAGCCCGTCATCCCGCCCCGGATTGCCTGAGATGTCGCGGTTTCCGTATTTGAACTTGTTGACGTAGTGGCGGAATTTTTCAGCGCCTAGCGTTCGCGTCAGAACCTGCGAATACCAGACGACGGAGTCGCGCATCCAGATCGTCGGGTCGGTCGTCTTCTTCCAGCTCGCGTTCCAGGTCGCGTAGTCCTCGCGATAGGGCCATGCCGGCGCATTGGCGTCGACGAGCACGCCGGAATCGAAGCCCATCAGGGCGAGAGCGACCTTGAAGGTGGAGGCGGGGCTGGTCGGCGTTCCACATTGCTCGCCGCTGCGGGACAGAATTTCACCGGAGCCGGCGTCAGCGATCAGGGTGCAAACGGGGGCGGCGACGGCCGCTCCGGCGAGGCCGAGCCAAAGGGCCGCAGCCGATAAGACGCGCTTCAAATCCGGGGTCTCCAGCGCCGACTCGTCCAGCGGCGGAAGCGGGAAATCGTCAGGATTTCCGGCCGATTGATGGCGATGGGGACTCAGGCGGCCATGCGGCCGTCATAGGCCGCCTGGGCGGCCTGCACCGCGCCGATATGAGTCTCGGCCCAGATACGCAGGGCGTCGACCGTGGCAACCAACGTCTGGCCGAGCGGCGTGATCGCATATTCGACAGTGACCGGGACAGTTGCGAACGCGGCCCGGCTGACGAGCCCGTCGCGCTCCAGGCTCTTCAGGGTCTGGGACAGCATCTTCTGGGACAAGCCGCTGATGCAGCGGCGCAATTCGTTGAAGCGGCGCGGCCGCTCGGCCAGCATCAGGAGGACAAGGGTCGCCCATTTGTCGGCGATGCGATCGAGCACCTGCCGGGTCGGGCAATTCACATCGAACACGTCGCCGTCGCGCATCGGTTTCCTCGAAGTGACCAGGTGAAGAAATAGTGCCTTCTTTACACCTGTAGTCATAAACGACATCTGGTTTCCATAAGTTACTACTGCAATGGAGACCTCAATGAAAGTCGCTTTGATCGGCGCCACCGGCTTCATCGGTTCGCGCCTGCTGGCCGAACTGACCTCGCGCGGCCATGACGTCACCGCCATCGTTCGCAATCCGGAGAAGGTCCCTGCGGGCCCGAAGGTCGTCGCGAAGAAAGGCGACGTGTTCGACGCTGCTTCTCTCGGCGCGCTGCTGAAGGGCCATGACGTGGTGATCAGCGCGGTGCATTTCAGCGCCAGCGATCCCAAGGCGCTGATCGCGGCGGCGAAGGCGTCAGGCGCGAAGCGCTACCTCGTCGTCGGCGGCGCCGGCAGCCTCGAAGTCGCGCCGGGCAAGAAGCTGTTCGATATCCCGGAATTTCCGGCGATGTATCTCGCCGAGGCGAAGAAGGGCGGCGAATTCCTTGACCTGTTGCGCGACGAGAAGGACCTCAACTGGACCTTCTTTTCGCCGGCGGCGATGATCGAGCCCGGCGAACGCACCGGCAAATTCCGCCTTGGCGGCGATCAACTCGTCGCCAACGAGAAGGGCGACAGCCGCATCTCCGCGGAAGATTACGCTGTCGCGCTCGTCGATGAGCTCGAGACGCCGAAGCACGAGCGCAAGCGTTTCACGATCGGCTACTGAGAGTGTGAAGCCGTCGTGGCCGAACTTGCGACGGCTTCACAAATCGATCTGATAGCGGATGAAGGGCGCGCGCTTGGCGACGCGTTCATAGAGCCGTCGCGCCGTGCCGTTGAATTCCTCCGTCTGCCAATAGAGCACAGCCGCGCCATGCTTCTTCGACGCCTCGGTGACAGCGGCGATCAGCCGACGTCCAATCCGTTTGCCGCGCGCTTCGGGAATGACGAAGAGATCCTGAAGATAGCAGTTGCCGCCCATCGACCATGTCGACTGATGGAAGAAATACTGCACGAGGCCAAGCGCATCGCCGTTCTCGTCGATCGCGATGAAGCCTCTGATTTCGTCGCCGGCGATCAGCCGCGTCCATGTGAATTCGGTTGCTTCGGCCGGCACGGTCTTTTCGTAGAAGGCGATATATCCAGCCCAGAGCGGCTCCCATTTCGCGCGGTCGCCTGCTTCAACAGGGCGGATGACAATTGATGACATCGATAGGTTCCTCCGCAGCGTTGCGCTGTTTGAATATCTGAAACGAGACGCACTACAGGCGATGCGTTGCGCGCATTCCAATGAATGATGTTGACGCTATCGATATGAACGCGTGATGCGGCGGCGCCACAGAAGATCAGAGAACAACGATACGCGCGCCGCATTGACGCTACGGCTTGCCATTTCGAATCACCGCTGATAGAAGCCAGTTATTCGGCTTTACGCTCAACGCCGGGAGGATTGCATGATGACAGTCATCTGCTTTACCGCGCCGGCCGTGGATATGTCCCGACTTTAGAACGGGATTATTCGCGGCCCGCCAAGCAGGCCGCGCAGCCGGAAACTCAGTTTCCATTCCATCATTAGTCGAGTCTGCGCTGACGCGCATGCGCGTCGCCGACTCTCATCATGTTCGGGAGCTGGCCGCTCATTGCAGCGCCAGGTTCATCCTCATGTCTTCTCGTCCCCTATCGGGGCGCGCCAATCCCTTTGCGGCGGCGCTCCGATTCACCTTCGGCCATTGGGGCCGACAGAAAATCACTGTCGCGCTCGTTGCGTTGACCGTCATCGCGACAACGGCGGCTGATGTGTTCATCCCGCTTTTCGCGGGACGCATGATCGATGCGGTCGCGACTTCGCTCGATCGCGCCGCTGCGTTCGACGCGGCGTTGCATGCGCTCGCGGCGATGCTCGCTTTGAGCTTCACATGGCTGCTGTTCCGGCACCTTGGTTTCGTCGGCGTCACCTTCATGACCCTGAAGGTGATGACGGAAGTCGCGCAGGAGACGTTCGCGCGCGTGCAGCGCTTCTCCACCGACTGGCACGCCAATCATTTCGCGGGCTCCACCGTGCGAAAAGTAACGCGCGGCATGTGGGCGCTCGATCTGCTGCACGACACGATCCTGATGGCGATCCTGCCGTCGCTGATCGTGCTTGCGGGCACGACGATCATGCTCGGAATTTACTGGCCGCTGCTTGGCGTCATCGTGCTTGCGGGATCGATCGTCTACGTCGTCGTGACGCTGGTGCTGTCGCTGTCCTGCGTCGCGCCCGCGTCGCGGCTGGCGAATGGTTGGGACACGCGGCTTGGCGGCGCGCTCGCGGACGCGGTGTCGTGCAATCCTGTTGTGAAGGCGTTCGGCGCGGAAGCGCGCGAAGACGCGCGCCTCGCAGGCGTTCTCGGCAAGTGGCGGCGGCGCACCAAGCGGGCCTGGCTGCGCGGCACCAACGCTGGCACGGCGCAAAACGTGATGCTGCTGACGCTGCGCGGTTCGGTGCTGGGCGGCGTGCTGTGGATCTGGTCGCGCGGCGCGGCGAGCGCTGGCGACGTCGCGTTCGTGCTGACCTCCTATCAGGTTGTGCACGGCTATCTCCGCGACATCGGCATGCACATCCATAACCTCCAGCGTTCGGTGAACGAGATGGAGGAGATGGTTGTGATGCACACCGAGCCGTTCGGCGTCGCTGACAAGCCTGATGCCGAGCCGATCGAGGTGAGCCGTGGCGAGATCGCGCTTGAGAATGTGACCTTCCATTATGGCGGTCACGTCGAGCCGCTCTATCGCGACTTCTCACTGAAGATCCGCGCAGGCGAGAAGGTCGGCCTCGTCGGCCGGTCGGGCTCGGGCAAGACGACCTTCGTCAAGCTCGTGCAGCGGCTGTACGATGTGTCCGACGGCCGCCTGACGATCGACGGGCAGGATGTGGCTCATGCGACGCAGGCGAGCCTGCGCGCGCAGATCGCGATCGTGCAGCAGGAGCCGATCCTGTTCCATCGCTCGCTGTCGGAGAACATCGCCTATGGTCGTCCCGGCGCGACGCAGGCCGAGATCGAACGCGCCGCGAGGCTCGCCAACGCGCACGCCTTCGTGACGCGGCTGCCGAAAGGCTACGCGACATTGGTCGGCGAGCGCGGCGTGAAGCTCTCGGGCGGCGAACGTCAGCGCATTGCGCTGGCGCGCGCCTTCCTCGCGGACGCCCCAATCCTCATCCTCGATGAGGCGACCTCGAGTCTCGACTCGGAGTCGGAAGCGCTGATCCAGGAGGCGATGGAGCGGCTGATGGTCGGGCGCACCACTGTTGTTGTGGCGCATCGACTGTCCACGGTGCGGGCGATGGACCGCATCCTGGTGTTCGACCGCGGCCGGATCGTGGAGGAGGGCGATCACCTGACGCTCGTCCGCCGCGAGCGCGGGATCTATCGCAGCCTGTTCGAACGGCAGGCGCTGGAGCTCGCGAAAGGCGTCGCTGCGTGAAGCGGCAGGGTCCGCCGTCCCCCGGGGCGGCGGGCCTTGCCATTCCCGGCAAATCGGGGCGTATAGCCGCCCATGCCGAATCCAGCCTATCGTCGCGTTCTTGTGAAGCTCTCGGGCGAGGCCTTGCAGGGGCCCGGCGAAGCGGGGCTTCACGGCCCGACTCTGGTGGCGATCTCCAACGATATCGCTGAGGCGCGCCGGGCCGGCTTTGAAGTCGCTGTGGTGGTCGGCGGCGGCAATTTCTTCCGTGGCGTCAAAGGCACGGCGCAGGGCATCGACCGCGTTCGCGGCGACTCCATCGGCATGCTCGGCACCGTGATGAATGCGCTCGCGATCGAAGGGGCGCTCGTTGGTCATGGCTGCGAAGCGCGCGCCATGAGCGCGGTCGCCATGCCGACGCTCTGCGACACCTATGAGCGCAATATGGCTCGCCGTCATATTGAGGCGGGCAGGGTGGTCGTCCTCGGCGGCGGGACCGGCAATCCGCTCTTCACCACCGACACGGCCGCCGCTCTGCGCGCGGTTGAACTGTCCTGCGACGCGCTGTTGAAGGCGACCAATGTGGATGGGGTCTACACGGCAGACCCCAAACTCGATCGGACCGCGACGCGCTATGAGCGCCTGACCCATGACGAGGCCATCGCGAAGGACCTCAAGGTGATGGATACCGCGGCTTTCGCGCTTGCCCGGGAGAGCCGCTTGCCAATACTCGTCTTTTCGATTCAGGAACCCGGCGCGATCACCGCGGTGTTGACCGGCAAGGGCCGCTTTACCGCGGTCGTTCCCTGACTGGGCCGCAGCGCGCCGCCCGGCAAAGTAGAATGGGAGTTGAATATCATGGCCGCCCCGCAGCCCTTCGATCTCGCCGACCTCAAGCGCCGCATGCAGTCGGCGATCGGCGCCTTCCAGCATAACCTGCAATCGCTTCGCACCGGCCGCGCCAATCCGAACCTGCTCGATCCGATTCAGGTCGACGCCTACGGCGCCATGATGCCGCTGACGCAGCTCGCCACCGTGACCGTTCCGGAGGCGCGCATGATCAGCGTGCAGGTCTGGGATCGCTCCATGGTGACGCCGGTTGAGAAGGCGATTCGCGATTCCAATCTCGGCCTCAATCCCAACACGGAAGGCCAAGTTATCCGTCTCAGGATGCCCGACATGACCGAACAGCGCCGCAAGGAGCTGGTGAAGGTCGCGCACAAATACGCCGAGGACGCCAAGGTCGCGGTCAGGCATCTGCGCCGCGACGGCATCGATGTCGTCAAGAAGCTCGAGAAGGACGCGCATCTGTCGAAAGACGATTCGGCGCGCGATCAGGACCTCGTGCAGAAGGCGACCGATCAGCATGTCGCCGAGATCGACAAGATGCTGGCTGTCAAGGAAAAGGAAATCATGCAGGTCTAGGCGCTGATGCGCGGATCTGCGGGAGGACATTCGTGAGCGGAGGGCAGCCCGTGGCGACGGAAGCGCGCAGCATTCCGCGTCACGTCGCGATCATCATGGATGGCAACGGACGCTGGGCGGCCGGACGCGGATTGCCGCGGCTGGAAGGCCATCGCCGCGGCGTCGAGGCGTTGCGCCGGACCGTGCGCGCCGCGACCGATCTCGGCGTCGAATATCTCACCTTCTTCAGCTTCTCCTCCGAAAACTGGCGGCGGCCGGCGCAGGAAGTCTCCGATCTCATGGGGCTTCTCAAGCTGTTCATCCGGCGCGATCTCGCGACGCTGCACGATTCCAATGTGCGCATCCGCGTCATTGGCGGCCGTGACGATCTTTCGCCCGATATTCGCGCGCTGCTCGACGAGGCCGAGACGACGACGCGCGGCAACACCGCGCTGACTCTGGTGATCGCCTTCAACTACGGCGCGCGCGCCGAGATCGTCCGCGCCGCACGGCGGATTGCGCTTGGCGTCATGGAAGGCGTGATCGCGCCGTCCTCGATCGACGAGAATCTGTTTGCGCGCCATCTCGATACGACAGGCATTCCCGATCCCGATCTGCTGATCCGGACGTCAGGAGAGCAGCGCGTGTCGAATTTCCTGCTCTGGCAGCTCGCCTACACCGAGTTCGTCTTTGTCGAACAGCATTGGCCGGACTTCGACAGATCGACTCTTGAAGACGCAATCCGTGAGTATGGCAGGCGCGACCGTCGTTTCGGCGCGCTGTCGTCGGCGGAGGCCAAGGTCGGGTGACCGACGCGCCGGCCCCCGCGGGCAAGCCTGTTTCAGATCTCAGATTGCGCGTCCTTTCGGCGCTCGTGCTCGGCGTCGCGGTGCTGGCGGCGACCTGGGTGGGCGGCTGGGCCTTCACGATCGTCTGGTTGATTGGCTCAAGCCTGGTCGTCCACGAATTCCTGACCATGGCGGGCGCGCGTTCCTACGTGACGATGCTGGTTTCGCTCGTTGGCGCGCTGCTGACGGGATTGTGGGCGCACGATATGGCGCAGGGCGCTGCGGGTCTTGGCGCCGGCGCGCCGCACGCGCTTCTCACGCTCTTGCCGATCGCCTGTGGATTGCTGACGGCCATGGCGGCTCGCAGTGGAGCGCGGCTCTGGGCCTTCTGGGCCGCGCCCTACGCGTCAGTGCTGGCCGCGACGCCCGTCGTCGCGCGGGGCGAATATATCGGCGGTCTTTCGCTCGTCCTCTGGCTGTTCGCCACGGTCTGGCTGACCGACATCGCAGCCTACTTCGCAGGACGCGCGATCGGCGGGCCGAAACTCTGGCCAGCGGTCAGTCCGAAGAAGACCTGGTCAGGCGCGATCGGCGGAACCGCGGCCGGAGTTGCGGCCGGGTTGGCGATCATTACCGTCTTCGGGCGTCCTCCGCTCTTTGCCTCCTGGTCGGTCTTCGGCGTCGCGGTCTTCACGCTCGCGGCGTCCATCGTGTCGCAGGCGGGCGATCTCGGCGAGTCCGCCATGAAAAGGCGATTCGACGTCAAGGATTCGAGCCATCTGATCCCCGGCCATGGCGGCCTGATGGACCGGCTCGACGGGTTCTGGGCCGCCTGCGTGTTGCTCGGCGCGACAATCCTCCTGGTCGAAGGCGGTTGAAGCGCCATTGACCATCTGGCGCGTTCCCCCCCTGGCGCCCTTGCCCGGCGGGGCGAACGCTGTCACCTAAACAATTTGATGGATCGCCGGCTCGCAACGCCTGCCGTCGCAGCCCATATCGGGAATCATGTCGACTTTCCTTTTCACCGCCCTCGGCTTCCTCTTCGTGCTGGCAGTCGTGGTGATCGTCCACGAATTCGGCCACTACATCGTAGGTCGGTGGTGCGGGGTCGAAGTGACGACCTTCTCGATCGGCTTCGGCCCGGAGCTTTTCGGCTGGACCGATAAACAGGGCACCCGCTGGCGTGTCGCCGCGGTTCCGCTTGGCGGATATGTGAAATTCCTCGGCGACGCCAACGCAGCGAGCGCCCCTGATGCGGACGCCGTCGCGGCGATGCCGGCTGAGCAGCGAGCGCGAAGCTTTCCCGAGAAATCCATCGGTCAGCGCGCAGCGATTGTCGCCGCGGGTCCAATCGCCAACTTCCTGCTCGCGATCGTCATCTTTGCGGCGACCGCCTACTTCGTCGGCAGCGCCATGCTCGCGCCCCGCGTTGCGGCCGTATTGCCCGATAGCGCGGCGGCGGCCGCCGGAATCCAGGTTGGCGACGTCATCGAATCAATCGACGGCCAGCCCATCGCCGGCTTCTCGGATATTCAACGGATTGTCAGCCAGAAGGCTGAAATCCCGCTCGCCATTGTCGTCAACAGGTCCGGATCAAGCCTGCAACTGACGGCGACTCCAACCCTCAAGACGCAGAAAACGCCGCTCGGAACGCAGCGGATCGGCATGCTGGGCTTGCAGGCTTCGGCGGACCCGGCCGACCTTCGCGTCAGGCATTACGGGCCGCTCGAAGCCATCGGCGTGGGAGCCTCCGAAACCTGGCAGATCGTCGAGCGGTCGGGCGCCTATTTCGCAGGATTGTTCGCCGGGAAAGAATCGATCGACCAGATGGCCGGGCTGCCGCGAATCGCGATGGTGTCCGGTCAGGCGGCGAAGGCGGGTTTCGTGCCGCTGATTACTCTCGCGGCCATCCTGTCAGTCTCGATCGGACTCGTGAATCTCGTGCCGATTCCGATGCTTGATGGCGGTCACCTCATGTTTTACCTCGTCGAATGGGCGCGGGGGCGGCCGCTCAGCGAGCGAATTCAGGAATACGGCTTCAGGATCGGACTAGCCCTCGTCCTGATGCTCATGCTGTTCGTGACCTGGAACGATATCGTCGCGATCCGGGCGGGTTAACCCGCCGGCAACCAAGCTGCGTGGCAGTTCGGCCACGTTAACCGCAAAACAGGCGCCGTTGCGGTTCCTAGGCGTTTGCAAGGGTTGCGAAAATCGCTAGAAGCCCGGTAACTGAACGTTCAGATTCCGGACCTTCGCGCGGTCCCAACCGACAACAGGGCAGGCGTACCCGATGATTATTTCCGACGTGATCCGCCCTCTCGCCGGTCGCATCGTTATGGCGGTTGCAGTCGTTGCGTTCGCTGCGGTTTCGATTCCCGGCGTCACGTCAGAGGCTTACGCGCAGAGGGCGCGAACCGCGCGCGCCGCGCCGGTCCAGCAGTTGATCGTCAACCGGGTCGCTTTCGACGGCAACAGCAAGATCAAGGGCGACAATCTTCGTCCGGAAATGCAGACCAAGGTCGGATTCGCCTACAACGAGGCGACGGCGCAGGGCGACGTTGCGCGCATCTCCGAAATCTACCGCCGCACCGGCCGCGGCCTCGCCCAGGTCAGCCTGCGCACGGTGCCGCTCGACAACAATCGCGTCGACGTTGTCTTCGTCATCAGCGAAGGCTCCAAGACGCCGGTGCTGGAAATCAACTTCGTCGGCAACAACAGCATCTCGGGTTACCGCCTGCGGAACCAGATGAACACGACGGAAGGAAACTTCCTCAGCTTCCTCAAGACCTCGGACGTCTATGATCCCGACAAGATCAACGCCGATCTCGAGTTGATCCGCCGCTACTATCTCAAGAACGGCTACGCCGATTTCCAGGTCGTCAACACCGACGTTCGTTTCGACAGCGGCCGCGGCGGCTACATCGTCAACATCACGGTGAGCGAAGGCCCGCAATATCGTCTTGGCAATGTCAGGCTCGACTCGCGCGTGGCGAACGTTCCGCCGGACGCGCTGGCCGGCCAGATGCGCACCAGGACAGGCGATGTCTACAACGCCGAGGCAGTAGAGAAGTCGCTCGTCGGCATGACGATGGAAGCGTCGCGCCGCGGCATGGCCTTCACGCAGGTGCGGCCGCAGGGCAATCGCGATCCCGCGTCGCGCACTATCGATCTCGCTTATATCGTTGACGAAGGTCCGCGCGTCTACATCGAGCGCATCAACATTCGCGGCAACACGCGCACGCTGGATTACATCATCCGTCGCGAGTTCGATGTCGTCGAGGGAGACGCCTACAACAAGGTGTTGATCGACCGCGCCGAGCGCCGTCTCACCAATCTCGGACATTTCAAGAAAGTCCGCATCGTCGCCGAGCCAGGCTCCACTCCCGATCGCGTAATCCTCAATGTCGAGGTCGAAGATCAGGCGACCGGATCGTTCTCCGTCGCGGCCGGCTACTCGACGTCGGACGGCGTGATCGGCGAAGTCGCGCTGACCGAGACAAACTTCCTCGGCCGCGGCCAGTATGTCCGCCTCGCCGGCACCTATGGCCAGAAATCCAAGGGCATCGAATTTTCGTTCACCGAGCCGTTCTTCATGGACCGGCGTCTGGCCGCGGGTTTCGACGTCTACCGCAAGGACAACGACGAGACCGATTATTCGCGCTTCAAGAGCGAAGTGACGGGCGGCACGCTGCGCCTCGGCATTCCGATCACGGAAGAGGTTACGCTTGGTCTGCGTTATTCGCTGTACCAGTCGAAGATCATCATTCCGAACGATACGAGCAAGCCGTATTTCGACTGTCAGAATCCAATTCCGGGATTCACGATCGCGACCGCGAATTGCCCCGCGACCGCCAATCTGGGCACGAGCGGAACTTCAAATCCGTATGACGCCTTCAACAACGGCGAAGCGTCGAACGCGATCAAGCAGGCGCAGGGCACGACGATCACGTCGCTCGCCGGTTATACGCTCGCCTATAACTCGCTCGACAACGTCAAGGACCCGCGCAACGGCCTGTACGCCGAAATCAAACAGGACTTCGCCGGCCTCGGCGGCGACTCGAAGTTCATGCGCTCGTCCTTCGATGCGAAGTTCTACTACGAAGTCTATGAGGACATCGTCGGCCTGCTGCGCGCGCAGGGCGGTCATATCATCGGCTTCGGCGGCGATCTGCGCATCCTTGATCACTACTTCCTCGGGCCGACGCTGGTGCGCGGCTTCGCGCCGAGCGGTCTTGGCCCGCGCGACATTTCGATCGACCCGGCGTCGGGCGCGATTGGCGGCAAGACCTACTTCGGCGGCTCGGCGGAACTCCAGTTCCCGATCCTCGGCATCCCGCGTGAAGTCGGCATCAAGGGCGCGGTCTTCGCTGACGCTGGCACGGTGTTTGGCAATGACAGCGGCACGTCGACGGGCGTGTCCTGTTCGGCTAACGGCCTGACCGGCACGACGCGCGTGTACACGATCGGCGGCCAGTCAGTGACGAGCTGTATCCGCGACTCGCACACGATGCGTTCTTCGGTTGGCGCGAGCTTGCTGTGGAACTCGCCGCTGGGCCCGATCCGGTTCGACTACGCCTACGCCTTGTCGAAGGATAAGGGCGACCGCACGCAGGCTTTCCGCTTCTCCGGCGGCACCCGCTTCTGATATCGCTTCCGGCGCGCGTTTTTCGCGCGCCGGAGTCTTGATCTGAAATTGATGTCCAATCCGGTCTTTTTCGCCGCGCCGGCTCCTCTCTCGCTGGCGCGGATTGTTGAACTCACAGGCGCCGCTCCATCCGGCGCGGCCGATCTCAGCCTGACCGTGGCTGGCGTTCAGCCGATTGATCGTGGCGCGCCCGGCGATCTCGTCTTTCTCGAAAATCCGCGATACGCCGGCGATCTCCCGAAGACGCGCGCGACGGCCTGTCTGGTGTCGCCGAAATATGCGGCCGAAGTCCCCGCCGGCACGGTCGCGCTTGTGACGCCGCAGCCCTATCACGCTTTCGCCAGGACGTTGGCGACGCTCTATCCTTCAGCGGCGCGTCCGCAGAGCCTGTTCGGCGCCGTTGGCGTCGCTCCCGGCGCCGTCGTGCATCCGACGGCGCGGCTCGAAGCGGACGTGATTGTCGATCCGCTGGCGCTGATCGGCCCGGGCGCTGAGATCGGTTCCGGCACAGTCATCTGCGCCGGCGCGGTCATCGGGCCGTCGGTGCGCATTGGCCGTGACAGCGCCATCGGCGCGAACGCGTCGATCCAGCATGCGCTGATCGGCAATCGCGTGATCATCCATCCTGGCGCCCGCATCGGCCAGGACGGTTTCGGCTTCGCGATGGGGCCGGCGGGGCATCTGAAAGTGCCGCAAATCGGCCGGGTCGTCGTTCAGGACGATGTCGAGATCGGCGCCAATACGGCGATCGATCGCGGCGCCAACAAGGACACCGTGATCGGCGAGGGGACCAAGATCGATAACCTCGTGATGATCGCGCACAACGTCGTCATCGGGCGGCGCTGCGTGATTGTGGGACAGGTCGGCATTTCGGGCTCGACGGAGATTCAAGACTACGCCGTGCTCGCCGGTCAGGTCGGCGTCGCCGGCCATCTCAGGATCGGCGCGGGCGCGCAGGTCGGCGCGCAAGCGGGCGTCATGACCGATATCCCGCCAGGCGCGCGCTATGGCGGCTATCCCGCCAGGCCCGCGCGCCAATGGTTGCGTGAGACAGCGGTTCTGACCGACCTTGCCTCGAAGCGGGGTGGGCGCAACGATGGCTGATGGGAGGCGCAGCCGTGAGCAATGAACAGGCCCAGACGCTGGACAGCGCGGACATTCAAACGATCCTCGAGGTGCTGCCGCACCGCTATCCCTTTCTTCTCGTCGACCGCATCGTCGAGATGCGGGGCGCCGAATATGGCGTCGGGGTCAAGAACGTCACCATCAATGAGCCTCAGTTCACGGGACACTTTCCCGGGCGTCCGATCTTTCCGGGAGTGCTAATCATCGAGGGGATGGCGCAGACCGCAGGCTGTCTCGTCACGCTTGGCGCGTTCGGCGCCGGCGCCCGACCGAAGAGCGTCCTGTTCTCCACGGTCGACAAGTGCAAGTTCCGCAAGCCCGTCACGCCGGGCGACGTGTTGCGCTACGAAATGACGCGGATCGCGAACAAGCGGAACATCTGGTGGTATCGGGGGGAGGCGAAGGTTGACGGCAAACTCGTCGCCGAGGCGGAGCTGTCGGCCATGGTGCTGATGAGTTGATGCTAACCTCCTAGAGCATGGCGCGAAAAAGTGGGAACCGGTTTTTCGCAAAAGCCATGCTCTAAATCTTTAGAATCGATCACGTTCCCGCACTTTGATTGATGCAATAAAAGTGCGGCGTGATCTAAGAGACAAGAGAGACAGTATGACTGTATCGATTCACGCGATGGCCGTGGTCGACTCGCGCGCCCGGCTTGGCGAGGGCGTGAAGATTGGGCCCTTCTGCCATGTCGGCCCTGACGTTTCGATCGGCGACAACGTCGAACTCATCAGCCATGTGGTGGTCGCCGGCCGGACGAGCATCGGAGCGGGCACGCGCGTGTTTCCCTTCGCCTCGCTCGGGCATCCGCCGCAGGACCTCAAATATCACGGCGAGCCCTCGACGCTTGAGATCGGCGCGAACTGCGTCATCCGCGAGGGCGTCACCATGAATCCGGGCACCGAGAATGGGCACATGAAGACGGCGGTCGGAGATTCCTGCCTCTTTCTCGCGAACAGCCATGTCGGTCACGACTCCATCGTGGCCAACAATGTGGTCTTTTCAAACAATGTGATGCTCGCGGGCCATTGCGTTGTCGGTCAGTATGCGATCCTGAGCGGCGGCTGCGCGGTGCATCAATATGTCCGCATCGGCGCCTACGCCTTCGTGTCCGGCCTTGCCGGCGTGGTGCGTGATCTCATCCCCTACGGCTCCGTCATCGGAGCGCCGGCGCATCTCAACGGCCTCAATCTGGTCGGGATCAAGCGGCGGAATTTTTCACGCGAGGCCATTCATGATCTTCGCCGCGCCTATCGATTGCTGTTCGCCGAGGAGGGCACGCTGCAGGAGCGCATCGAAGACGTGGCGGGCGAATTCGCCGATCACCCCGTGGTGAGCGAGATTATCGGCTTCATGCGCGCCGGCGGCGATCGCTCCTTCACGCTGCCGAGGCCGGACGAGTCCTCCTTGTGATCTTCGGCCGGCCGAGCGCTGAATCGGGCCGTGAAGGGCCGATCGGCGTTCTGTGTTTCGGCGGCGATCTTCCGCTTGCGGTCGCAGAGGCGACGCGCGCGCGCGGACGCGACGTCTTCACCATCGGCTTTCGCGGCCATGCCGGCTCGGAGATCGAGCGCTTTCCGCACGCCTGGGTGAAGCTCGGCCAGATCGGCCGCTTCTTTCGCCTTGTGCGCCAGCATGCGATACGTCGCATCATCATTGTCGGCGCAATCACGCGGCCGGCGTTGCGCGATCTCAGCCTGGATTGGCGAGGCGTATGGGATATTCCGCGCATCGTGCGGATGTTGCGCGGCGGCGGCGACGATAATGCGTTGAGAGCAATCATCGCCTATTTCGAGGAGAATGGCCTGACCGTGCTGGGCATTTCCGAGATCGCTCCTGAATTGCTCGCCGCAGCGGGCGATCTTGGCTCCGTCCGGCTGAGCGAAGACGAGCGCGCCAACGCCGCGATCGGTCTTGCCGTTCTCGACGCTCTGTCGCCATTCGACGCCGGCCAGGCTTGCGTCGTGATCGATGGGCGGCCTGTCGCGATCGAGGGCGCGGAAGGCACTGACGCCATGATCGCGCGTGTAGCGGAAATGCGCGCCAACGGCAGGCTGCGGCTGCAAGGCCGATGTGGGGTGCTGGTGAAGGCTGCTAAGAAGGGACAGGATCTGCGTGTCGATTTGCCGACCATCGGTCCGCGCACGATTGAGAATGCGCTGGCGGCGCAGTTGGCTGGAGTCGCCGTCGAATCCGGGAAATCGTTGATCGCCGATCGTGAGAACTGCCTGGCGACAGCGGATCGCGCCGGCATCGCGGTCGTCGGACTTTCGCGCGCGTGAATGACGGCATGAGTGGTGAAGCGCGCCCGCTCAGGCTCGCGCTCATCTCGGGCGAAGCTTCGGGGGACGCGCTTGCTGCGAGTCTCGTGCGCGAGCTGCACGGGCGCGGGGTCGCGTTCGAACTCATCGGCGTCGGCGGCGCGGCGCTCGAAACGGAAGGGCTGAAGAGCTTCTTCCCGCAGACCGATATCGCGATCATGGGCGTCGCCGCAGTCCTGCAGCGCCTGCCGCTGCTGCTGCGACGCATTTCGGAAACCGCGCGTACGATTGCAGATGCGAAGCCCGATCTGCTGCTGACGATCGACGCGCCCGATTTCTGCCTGCGCGTCGCGAAGAAGGTGCGCGCGCGTGCGCCTGGGATTCCGATCGCGCATTGGATCTGTCCGACGGTCTGGGCCTGGCGGCCGAAGCGCGCGCGGCGAATGAAGCCGCACGTCGATCGCGTGCTGTGCTTCCTGCCGTTCGAGCCCGAAGAATTGCGCAAGCTCGACGGCCCGCCGGGCGTCTATGTCGGCCATCCCCTGATCGAACGCCTCTCGGATTTCAGGCCGCAGACCGACGAAGAGCGTGTGGCGCGCGCTGATGCGTCGGCGCCGGAAATCCTGTTGCTGCCGGGCAGCCGCCGCTCCGAGGTCTCGCGATTGATCTCCATTTTCGGCGAGGTCACGGCGAGAATTGCGCGAGACTTTCCGCAGGCGCGCTTCTCGCTTCCGGTCGCGCCGCATGTTCGCGAGCTGGTCGCGAATGGCGTTCGGACCTGGTCGACGCCGGTTTCCCTTCTCGATGGGGAGCAGGCGAAGCTCGCCGCATTCCGTCGTGCGCGCGTCGCGCTCGCCGCGTCAGGCACGGTGACGCTGGAGCTTGCGCTGGCGAAGATTCCGACCGTTGGCGTCTATCGGCTGGCGGAATGGGAAGCGATGATCGCGCGCCGTCTGTTGCGTGTTCACTCCGTTCTCATGTCCAATCTCGTGCTCGGCGAGAATGCGGTTCCCGAACTGTTGCAGGAAAACTGCACGCCCGACGCGATCATGGCGGTGCTGTCGCCGTTGATTGGGGAGTCTTCTGCGCGCGCGGCGCAACTCGCGGCCTTCGACAGGATCGAAGCGAAGATGCGAAGCGACGGCGCGAGCCCGAGCGCGCATGTCGCGGACGAAATCCTTGGCATGATCGCGAAAATAAAAACGCCGCGCTGAGCGCGGCGTTCTTATCATATTGTAAAAACGCGCGCTGCTTAGCGGCGCTGCGCCATTGGCGAATATTCGCGGCGCGCGGAGCCGGTGTAGAGCTGACGCGGACGGCCGATCTTCTGGCTCGGATCCTCGATCATCTCTTTCCACTGCGCGATCCAGCCGACGGTGCGCGCCAGCGCGAACAGCACGGTGAACATCGTGGTCGGGAAGCCCATCGCCTTCAGCGTGATGCCGGAATAGAAATCGACGTTGGGATAGAGCTTCTTCTCGATGAAATATTCATCGTGCAGCGCGATGCGCTCGAGCTCGATCGCGATGTCGAGCAATGGGTCATCCTTGACGCCGAGTTCGGCGAGCACCTCATGCGTCGTCTTCTGCATGATCTTGGCGCGCGGATCGTAGTTCTTGTAGACGCGATGGCCGAAGCCCATCAGGCGGAACGGATCGTTCTTGTCCTTCGCCTTGGCGATATATTTCGGGATGTTTTCGACATGCCCGATCTCCTCGAGCATCTTGAGCGCCGCTTCGTTCGCGCCGCCGTGAGCGGGACCCCAGAGGCAGGCGATGCCAGCCGCGATGCAGGCGAAGGGGTTGGCGCCTGACGAACCCGCGAGACGCACCGTCGAGGTCGATGCGTTCTGCTCGTGATCGGCGTGGAGGATGAAGATGCGGTCGAGCGCGCGCGAAAGCACCTTGTTGACCTGATATTCCTCCGCCGGAACGGCGAAACACATGCGCAGGAAGTTCGAGGTGTAGTCGAGCGAGTTGAGCGGATAAACGAAGGGCTGGCCGATCGAATATTTGAACGCCATGGCCGCCAGCGTCGGCACTTTCGCGATCATCCGCATCGACGCGACCATGCGCTGCGTCTCGTCGGTGATGTCGGTGGAGTCGTGATAGAAGGCCGACAGCGCGCCGACGGCGGCGACCATCACCGCCATGGGATGGGCGTCGCGGCGGAAGCCCTGGAAGAAGCGCTGCATCTGGTCGTGCACCATGGTGTGGCGCGTGACGCGATAATCGAAGTCAGCCTTCTGCGCGGCGGTCGGCAGTTCGCCGTAGAGCAGGAGGTAACAGGTCTCGAGAAAGTCGCCATGCTCGGCGAGCTGTTCAATGGGAAAGCCGCGATAGAGCAGAATGCCTTCGTCGCCATCGATGTAGGTGATCTTCGACTCGCACGCTGCGGTCGAGGTGAAACCGGGATCGTAGGTGAACATGCCCGACTGGGCGTAGAGCTTGCCGATATCGATGACAGACGGCCCGACGCTCCCGCTCTTCACCGGCAGATCGAGTGAGTTGTCGCCGAATTTCACCGAAGTCACGGGAGCAGACATGGCGGGTGCTTTCTTTGAGATAAAATCAAGCAGAAGAAGCCGCGAAAAGCAGGCCTCCGCGCGGCGATTGTGCAGCGCCGCAAGCTAGCGCGAAGGCGAGGGGGGTTCAAGCATGCGGGGTGGGCCCGCCGATCACGCCGACGGGAGCTGATCCCCAAGCCGCGCCAGCGTTTCCTCGCGGCCAAGCACCGACATGACATCGAACAGGCCCGGCGAGGTCGAGCGGCCGGTGAGCGCGGCGCGCAGCGGCTGGGCCGCCTGGCCGAGTTTCACGCCGGCCTCCTCGGCGTAGGTTCGCACGACCGACTCGGTGCCCGCGTTCGACCAGTCATTCAGCGCCGACAGGCGGGGATGGATCGCGGCGATGCGGGCGCGCCCGGTCTCGTCGAGCAGGGCGCGCGCCTTGTCCTCGATCTGCAGCGGCCGCGCAGCGTAGAGGTAGTAGGCCGACTGGATGAGCTCCACCAATGTCTTGGCGCGCTCTTTCAGGCCGGGCATCGCGGCGACAAGTTTCGCCCGCAGATCAGGCGAAAGCGACTTCGGCGCGCCGACCTTCTCGGGAAGATAAGGCAAGAGCTTTTCGATCTCCCCGACGAGTTCTTCGTCGCCGGCCTGCCTGATGTAGAGGCCGTTGAGATTCTCGAGCTTGGCGAAATCAAAGCGCGACGGCGAACGGCCAATGCCTTTCACATCGAACGCCTCGATCATCTCGTCGGTCGAGAAGATCTCGCGATCGCCCGAGGCCCAGCCGAGACGGACGAGATAGTTGCGCAGCGCTGGCGGCCGGTAGCCCATCTCGCGATAGGCCTCGACGCCGAGCGCGCCGTGACGCTTCGACAGCTTGGCGCCGTCGGGCCCGTGGATCAGCGGGATGTGCGACATCGAGGGCACGCTCCAGCCGAGGCCCTGATAGATCTGCGTCTGCCGCGCCGCGTTGGTGAGATGGTCGTCGCCGCGAATGATGTGCGTGACGCCCATATCGTGATCATCGACCACCACGGCGAGCATGTAGGTCGGCGTGCCGTCTGAACGCAGCAGCACGAGATCGTCGAGATTCTTGTTGTCCCAGACGACGCGGCCCTGCACCTCGTCCTCGACGGCCGTTTCGCCGTCGACCGGCGCGCGCAGACGAATGACCGGCTTCACGCCCGCCGGCGCCTCAGCCGGATCACGGTCGCGCCAGCGGCCGTCATAGCGCATCGGCCGGCCCTCGCGGCGCGCGGTCTCGCGCATCTCCTCCAGCTCCTGCGGCGACGCGTAGCAGTAATAGGCGCCGCCGCTTTTCAGCAGCTCCTTGGCGATCTCGCGATGCCGCGCCGCGCGCGCGAACTGAAAGATCACGTCGCCGTCCCAGTCGAGGCCGAGCCATTTCAGCCCGTCGATGATCGCCTCGATGGCGGCGTCGGTCGAACGTTCGCGATCGGTGTCCTCGATGCGCAGCAGCATCTTGCCGCCGGTGTGGCGGGCGTAGAGCCAGTTGAAGAGGGCCGTGCGCGCGCCGCCGATATGGAGAAAACCGGTGGGGGACGGGGCAAAACGGGTGACGACGGAAGACGACATGGGCTGACGGCGAACGGCGCGACAGGCGCGCATGGATAAGGAGCGGCGCGGTTAGCACGCTTGCGCCGCCGCGTTAAGCGGAAGAACGTGGCGCTTTGGGGACCGGCGGGAACCGGCGGGCGATGAAGGGGCGGGCGCAGGCGAAAGCGATCGCTGCGGCGGCGGGCCGCGCGCGCCGCGACGGCGTGCTCTGGCCGTTCCTGCTTGGGCTTCTCGCGGACGGATGGAGCGCGCTCGTCGGCTGGCTGGCGGCGGACGCCGCCGAGAGACGGCTGTTTCTGTGGTTGCCGGTGGCGATGGGCGCTGGCGTCATCCTCTATTTCGCCGCCGATGGCGAACCCGCGATGGTCGCGCCTGTCATCGGCTGCGCGATCTTCGCGACCATCGCCTTTGTGGTCCGGGGTCAGCCGGTCGCGTTTCCGGTTTGCGTCGGCCTTGCAGCGGTTTTCGCAGGCTTTCTCTCGGCCTCGTGGCGCGCCGCGCGGGTCGCCGCGCCGCGCATCGAGCGCATAACGACCGCAGCGGTGACCGGCTATATCGAGGTGCTCGATCGAAGGCCGGATGGCGCGCGAATTCTCCTGCGCGTCTCATCGATCGAGGGGTTGAAGCCAGAGCAGGCGCCCTATCGAATCCGCGTCACCACGAAGCAGCCGCCGACGGCGCAGCCGGGCGATCTCGTGAAATTCGGCGCGCGCCTCTTGCCGCCTCCTGAGCCGCCGCGCCCCGGCGCCTATGATTTCGGGCGCGACGCCTATTTCAAAGGAATCGGAGGCGTCGGCAGCGCGCCGGGCGCCGTTGGCCCTGCGATCGCGGGGCCGCCTCCGCCTTGGGATGTCGTGGTCTTCGCGGCGATCGATCGCAAGCGCAATGAACTCACCGATCGCATGGTCCGCGCCATCGGCGGACAGGCAGGCGCGCTCGCCGCGGCGCTTGTCACCGGCAAGCGCGATCTGATTTCTGATCAGACCAACGACGCGCTGCGCGCGGCGGGCGTCTATCACATCGTCTCGGTGTCGGGCCTGCATATGGTGCTCGCCGCCGGCGCCTTCTTCTGGGCCGCGCGCGCGATCCTCGCCTTGATCCCGGCGATCGCGCTCGCCTGGCCGGTGAAGAAAATCGGCGCTGTTCTCGCGATGATCGGGGCGACGGCCTATTGCCTGTTCACGGGCTCCGAGGTCGCGACCGAACGCTCGCTGATCATGATCCTCGTGATGCTCGGCGCTGTGCTCGCCGATCGTCCCGCGCTCGCCATGCGCAATCTTGCGGTCTCGGCGCTGATCACATTGGCGCGCGAGCCCGAGACGCTGACGGGGCCGAGCTTCCAGATGTCCTACGCCGCCGTCGCCGGCCTCGTCGCGCTGGCGGAATGGCAACGCGATCGCGCGTCGAGCGACGAGCGCGACAAGCAGAGCGCTTTCGCGACATTGAGCAGCCATGTCTGGCTCTGGCTCGCGGGATTGTTTGTCACCACCATCGTGGCGACGCTCGCGACAGCGCCCTATTCCGCATTTCATTTTCAACGTTTGAATCCATGGGGACTGATCGGCAACACGCTCGCGCTGCCCTTCGTCTCCTTCATCGTGATGCCGGCGGCGGTCGTGGGCGTGCTGCTCTGGCCGTTCGGTCTTGATGGCTGGGTATGGACCCTGATGGGTTGGGGAACAGCTCCCGTGATCACGGTCTCGCAGGCGGTCGCCAATCTGCAGGGATCGGTCACCGCGTTGCGCGCGTTCGGTCCCGCTGCGGTGTTGCTGACGACGCTCGCGCTTGTCTGGTTCGTTATTTGGCGCACGCCCTTGCGTTGGGCCGCGATCGCGCCCGCGCTGGTTGGCGCGATTCTGATGACGCGCGGCGAGCCGGTCGATTTCTTCATTGCGCGCGGCGGGCAGGGCGCGGCCTTCCGCGGCGCTGACAACAGGCTCGTCATTCTTGGCGACGCCTCGCGTTTCGATGTCGGCTTCTGGCTGCAGGCGGACGGCGATCTGCGCGGCGCCTCCGAGCCTTCGCTCAAAACAGGCGTGAAATGCGATCGGCTCGGCTGCACCGGTGCGGATCGCGCCGGCCGCACCATCGTCTGGATCAAGGATGAGCGCGCATTTCCCGAGGATTGCCGGCGCGCGCATTTCATCATCACCAGGCTTGCTGCGCCCGGCTGGTGCAATGATCCGCTGATCGCCGATCGCAAGACCAGCGACGATTATGGCGCGATGGTGGTGAAGTTCAGAGGCGATGAGCCTGACGTTATTGGCGTGCGCTCGCCGGATACGCGACGGCCATGGCAGGCGCCGCTACGAACCGCCAACGCCGCGCCCGCTCCGCCGCCTGCAGCAGTTGAAACGCCGCAGCGACCTGCAACGACGCCGCGACCGCGCTCACGCGATCCGACGCCCGAACATCCCGAAGACGGCGATCCCGATCAGTAGCGACGCATGAGCGTGACGAGACGGCCCTGGATGCGCACCCGGTCGGGTCCGAGAACGCGCGTCTCGTAAGCCGGATTCGCCGCCTCCAGCGCGATCGAGGAACCACGCTTGCGCAGGCGTTTCAGCGTCGCTTCCTCGTCGTCGATCAGCGCAACGACGATGTCGCCATTGTCGGCCGTGTCCTGCTTCTTGATGATCACGGTGTCGCCGTCATTGATGCCGGCCTCGATCATGGAGTCGCCGCGCACCTCAAGCGCGAAATGCTCGCCAAGGCCCAGCATATCGGCCGGCATGCCGATCGTGCTGCTGCGCGTCTGGATGGCCGAGATCGGCGTGCCCGCGGCGATGCGGCCCATGATCGGGATCGAGACGATGTCGGCGCCACGCGGCGATTCCGCCGCCTTTGGCTTCACCTTGCCGAGATTGCCCTCGATGACGCTGGGCTTGAAGCCGCGCGGGGCGTTGTGCGGGGTCGTCGCCTCCGGCAGCCTGAGCACCTCCAGCGCGCGGGCCCGGTTCGGCAGGCGGCGGATGAAGCCGCGCTCCTCCAGAGCGAGGATCAACCGGTGGATGCCCGACTTGGACTTCAGATCGAGCGCCTCCTTCATTTCGTCGAAGGATGGAGGCACGCCTGATTCGCGCAGCCTCACATCAATGAAGCGAAGCAGTTCAATCTGTTTGCGCGTCAGCATCGCAAAGGTCCCGTCTGGCCGTTTCGACAATCATCCAGGAATCATCGAAACAAATCACGAACAGGATACGCGTTCTTGCTGTGTTCCGCAAGCGGCTGCTATGCACGTCCTTGGCTGGCCTTGCATTTTCGCCGCTGCGATGATTGCGGAAAGAGGCGATGGCGCTTGCAGGCGCCAAACTGGAGGCGGGGGATGGGAGAGGCCGCGACAAGCGGACCGGGCGTGCTGGCGTCCTTCGGGTTGGGCGGATGGGGCAGCGTCCTCGGTTTCGTCTGGCTGGGGCTGCTCGTCCTGACCGCGCTGTTTCTCGGCTTCCGGCTGTTGCAGGCTTCGCGGCGCGGCGCAGCGGACGCGCTGGCCCGCGACGCCGAGCGCGCCACCCAGGCGCTTGAGCGGTCGTCGCAGCGCATGCCGCTGCTCGAACTCATCAACCGCGCCGCGCGCAAAGGCTGGGACATCACGGGCAAGAGCATCGAGATCATGGATTTCCTGCAGGCTCTCAGACAGGCCTGCGGCGACAGTCAGATTCGGTGCTGGGGTCGCCCCGTGTCCAACGCGCCGCTGGAGGCGATGCGCACCGAGCTTCATCGACCGATCCCGGCCGGCCATTGGCGCGACTTCGAGTTCGATCTCGATACGATCGTGGCGAAGGCGGACAATTTCGACACCAAGACCTGCAATCTCAGGCAGAGCAAGCGCAACGCCGGCGGCTATGTCGACATCTATGTCGATGGGCAGGCGGCGCTCGACTGGCTCGACGACACGGCGCCGCGCTATCACCGCGTCACGCGCCACCCGATGTGAGCGCGCCGAAAGCTAATCCAGAAGACGAATGACGCGGCACGCGTCGCCTGATTTCGCAGGCGGCGCGAAGGGCGCGCGGATGATCAGCGCGCCGGCGTCCGACAGCAGCCGCGTGATCGAGGAATCCTGCGTATTCACTGGCGTCGCGATGAGGCGGCCAAGCGCATCGCGTGAAAGAAGCGCGCGCGCATATTCCTGGCGCTTGTCGTTCGCCGGCATGTCGGCGGCAAGCGTGGCGGCTTCTGAAGAATCTTCGCCGGCGCGTGGATCGCCTTGAAGGGCGCGGATCAGCGGCGTCACGAAAAGCAGGCAGCAGACATAGGAAGAGACGGGATTTCCCGGCAGGCCGAGAATGCGCATTGCGCCAAGCGCGCCTGACATCAACGGCTTTCCCGGCCGCATGGCGATCTGCCAGAAGCCGAGCGCCATGCCTTCTTTAGTCAGCGCCGACTGGACGAGGTCGTGATCGCCGACCGACGCGCCGCCCGTCGTCACGAGGATGTCGACCTTCGCTTCCCGCGCCTTGTGGATCGCATTTTCGAGCGCGGCGAAATTATCGGCGGCGACGCCGAGATCGATCGCCTCGCCGCCGGCGGCGTGGACGAGCGTCGCGACCGCATAGGTGTTGGAGACGACGATCTGGTCGGGGCCGGGCGTGACGTCGGGCGGCACGAGCTCATCGCCGGTGGCGAGAATAGCGACCCGCGGCTTACGCCGCACCGAGACCGTCGCGTGGCCCATCGCCGCTGCGAGGCCCACGGCGCGCGCGTCGAGGCGTCGGCCGGTTTCGAGGAGAATCTGTCCCGTCTCGAAATCGAGTCCCGCGCGCCTGATATGCCGGCCGCTCCTGGAGCTTTCTTTCGCGACGATGCGCTCGCCATCCGCGTCGACATCCTCCTGAATGACGATCGCGTCGGCGCCGGCGGGAACCGGCGCGCCGGTGAAGATGCGCACCGTCTCGCCCGGTCCGACGGTTCCGGAAAAGCCGTGGCCGGCGGCGCTCATCCCGATAAGCCGGAGCTGCGCCGGAACAGTCGCGACGTCGGCGGAGCGAACGGCGTAGCCGTCCATCGCTGACGCGGGGAAGGGCGGCTGCGTGCGCGTCGCCGCGAGCGGCGCAGCGAGCGTGCGTCCTGCGGCATCGGCGATCGGGACCATCTCGCTGTCGACGGGCTTCACGTCCCCTAGGATCTGCGCGAGCGCATCGGCGACAGGCAGCAAAGCCATGATCAGTCTTCCTGCGAGGCGCGCCACGCGCCTGATTTGCCGCCGGTCTTTTCGATGAGGCGCACGCCCTCGATGCGCATGCCGCGATCGGCCGCCTTCACCATGTCGTAAATGGTGAGGCAGGCCACGGAAACGGCGGTCAACGCCTCCATCTCGACGCCGGTCTGACCTTTCACTTTGGTCGTCGCGGTGATGCGCACGCCGGGCAACGCATCATCCAGTTCGCAGTCGACGGCGACCTTGGTCAGCATCAGAGGATGACAAAGCGGGATCAGCTCATGCGTCTTCTTCGCCGCCATGATGCCAGCGATGCGCGCGACGCCGATCACGTCGCCCTTCTTCGCATTTCCTTCGCGGATGAGCGCG
Source organism: Terrirubrum flagellatum (assembly GCF_022059845.1). GTDB lineage: Bacteria > Pseudomonadota > Alphaproteobacteria > Rhizobiales > Beijerinckiaceae > Terrirubrum > Terrirubrum flagellatum. Next base: position 1,694,122 of record NZ_CP091851.1, read on the forward strand.
AGTGTTTCGGCGCTCATCGCCACGCAGCCTTCAGCGATGGCGACGCGCTCGGTCGAATCCTTGTCCGACACGTCGACCATGTCGGCCTGCCCGGACGCGTCGAGATGAGTGAGACGCGCCATGGCGGCTCTCAGGCGGCGAGAAGCGCGCGCGTCGCGGCCGTCACGTCGGACTGGCGCATCAGGCTTTCGCCGACCAGCAGCGCATGGATGCCGGCGCGCGCAAGACGCGCCACATCGGCCGGCGTGAAGACACCGCTTTCGCCGATGATGAGACGATCCCTTGGGATGCGCGGCGCCAACCTCTCGCAGGTCGCAAGCGAAACTTCGAAGGTTCGGAGATCGCGGTTGTTGATGCCGATCAATTCGGAATCGAGCGCAAGCGCGCGATCGAGCTCATCGTCATCATGCACCTCGATCAGCGCATCCATGCCGGTCTCTTTTGCGGCGGCGACGAGCGCCTTTGCTTCAGCGTCGGTCACCGACGCCATGATGATCAAGATGCAGTCGGCTTCGAGCGCCCTGGCCTCGTAAACCTGATAGGGCTCGAACATGAAATCCTTGCGGATCGCTGGGAGTTTCGTTGCAGTCCGCGCCCTGGTCAGAAATTCAGGCGCGCCCTGAAAGGACGGCGCATCGGTCAACACTGAGAGGCAGGCTGCGCCGCCCGTTTCATATTCCTTCGCGAGGCGAGGCGGATCGAAGTCCGGCCGGATCAGGCCCTTCGAGGGACTCGCCTTTTTGATCTCTGCGATGAGCGCTGTCCTGCCTTCGACGATCTTGTCGCGGAGCGCGCGGGCGAAACCACGCGGCGCGTCGGCGCGATTGGCGCGCTCGCGCATCTCTGCTTCACCGACGCGCGTTTTTGCTTCGGCGATCTCGCGCCGCTTGTAGTCCTCGATCTTCTTGAGAATGTCGGTCATCTCAGGCGTTCGATGCGGCGACAAGCTTGTTCAGCGTCTGCGATGCGGCGCCGGAGTCGACGGCTTTCGCGGCCAGCCCCAGACCATCCTTAAGATCGGTCGCCATGCCGGCGACAACAAGGCCGGCGGCGGCGTTGAGCAGCGCGATGTCGCGATAGGGCGTCTTCGCGCCGGCGAGCACGGCGCGCAGCGCCTCGGCATTGTGGGCGGCGTCGGCGCCCTTGAGATCGTTGAGCTTTGCTCGCGCGAGCCCAAGCGATTCCGGTTCGATCGTGAAGCGGCGAATCTCACCGTTCTTCAGTTCGACGGCCTTGGTCGGACCTGTCGTCGTGATCTCATCGAGACCGTCCGAGCCGTGAACGACCCAGATGTGCTCGGAGCCGAGCGATCTCAGCACCTCGGCCATCGGCTCCAGCCAACTCTCGGCGAACACGCCGATCATCTGGCGTTTCGCTCCCGCCGGATTGGACAGTGGTCCGAGAATATTGAAGATCGTGCGCGTGCCCATCTCGACGCGCACGGGGCCGACATGGCGCATCGAGGCGTGATGCGTCGGCGCGAACATGAAACCGACGCCGGCCTCCTCGATGCAGCGCGACACGCCTTCCGGTTCGATGCCGACCTTGACGCCCAGCGCGGTGAGGACGTCGGCGGCGCCCGACCTCGACGAGGCCGCGCGATTGCCATGTTTCGCGACTTTCGCACCGCAGGCGGCGGCGATGATCGCGGCGAGCGTGGAGACGTTGTAACTGCCGGACGCGTCGCCGCCCGTGCCGACGATGTCGACGGCGTCGGCGGGCGCTTCGACGCGCAGCATTTTCGCGCGCATCGCGGAAACGGCGCCGGCGATCTCGTCGACGGTTTCGCCGCGCACGCGCAGCGCCATGAGAAAAGCGCCCGCCTGCGCCGCCGTCACTTCGCCTGACAGCAGCGAGTCGAATGCGGTCTGCGCCTCGGCGCGGGTGAGAGACGCGCCGGTCGCGACCTTGGCGATCAGGGGCTTGAAATCATCCACGGGAGCAATCCTTCAGGCGGCGACGCGGCGGGCCTGACCGTTCCAGTCGCGGGCCATGTCGAGAAAATTCCGGATGATCGTCGCGCCGTGCTGCGAGGCGATGCTTTCGGGATGGAACTGGACGCCATGCACCGGGTGATGGCGGTGAGAGAGGGCCATGATGAGCCCATCCTCTGTGTCGGCCGCAATATCGAAATCGGTCGGGCAGGTGTCGCGCTTCACCACCAGCGAGTGATAGCGCGTCGCTTCGATCGGACCGTTCACACCGCGGAACAGGCCCTTGCCGCCATGGCGGATCTGGGAAATCTTTCCATGCATGGGGATGGGGGCGCGCACGACGTCGCCGCCATAGGCCTGGCCCATCGCCTGCAAACCGAGACAGACGCCGAACATTGGCGTGGTCGCGCCGAGGCGGTCGACGACGCCGAGGCACACGCCGGCCTGATCAGGCGTGCAGGGGCCGGGCGACAGGATGATCGCTTCGTAACCGGCCCGCGCGATTTCATCGACGCTCATGGCGTCGTTGCGCACGACCTCCGCCTCCGCGCCCACCGAGCCGATGAGATGCACGAGATTGAAGGTGAAGCTGTCGTAATTGTCGATCAGCAGAAGGCGCATGGCCGAAGCGTTTCCCCTTGGGCGGGTCTATTGAGGCAGGGCGGGGCGGCGGTCAACTTGATCGCGCGGAACGATTCAATCGGCAGGCTCATTCAGCCGCTGCGGTCGCCGCTGTGTCAAGAATGTAACGGCGACGAAACGTCATGTTGCGGCGCAGCAGAAATGGCGCCGACGTTGCTTGGCTGACCGCGCAGAGCAGCCGTGGCGCAGCCCGCCCCGGCGCTGGATTTGCCGACGGCGTTCCTGGTCGACCCCGGCGTCTGGACGGAGCCTCAGCGAGGCCGTGCGAAAGCGTGGCTTGGCCGTGTCAGCGGAACGCTCAGGCTCAAGTCCAGGAGGCGAGAATTCGACTGAATCGGTTTATCGCCGGGATTGCGATCCCGGCCCTCGCGGCCAGCCTGAATTGGAACGTCGCGGCGCAGGAGATGGGCGCGCATGGTCACAAGCACGCCGAGAACCACTGGTGGTATCAGACCCTGAAGAGGCCTGGATCGGGCGTGTCCTGCTGCAGCGATATCGACTGCGGCGTGACGCGGGCGCGCTATGTCGAAGGGCACTGGGAGGCGCTGTTCGAGGGGCGATGGATGTCGATCCCGGCGGATCGCATCCTTACCGAGCGCTCTCCCGACGGCGTCGCGCATATCTGCGCAGCGAAGAACGCGAAGGAGCCGTTCTGCTTCGTTCCTCCCGACCCTGAAGGGTGAGACGCCAGACCGCCCGATCGCGTTTCAGGCGGGCGCGTCTTCCATCATCGCGGCTTTTACAAGCCAGGCTCTGACGACGCGCTCCTGCTCGCCGGAGAGTTCGCTGTTGAGCCGTTGCTCGATCTCGTGCGCGCGTTTGCGGCAGCGCGCGAGAAGCTTGCGGCCTTTGTCGGTGAGCGCGACCTGCAGGATGCGCCCATGCGAAGCGTGCGCTTCGCGCGCGATTGCGCCGTCGCGCTCGAGATTGGCGATGATCACCGACAGGGTCTGCGGCGTGAGAAAAGCGAGGCGGGCGAGATCGGCGCTCGACGCGCCGGGATAGGCGTTGATCATCGTCATGACGACGAATTGCGGCGGCGTGACACCGAGATCGGCGAGTGCGCGCTCCATGCGCAGCCGATGCGATGCGGCCGCCTGCCTCAGGAGGTAGCCGATATGTCCGTCGACGCCACGCATGCCTTCGCCGGGCGAGGGGACCTTTGGAATTGCGGCGCGCTTGCGCAAGATATCAGGGCTCTTATATGTTGTCAGCACCCTGATATTATCAAAGCCGCCTGAAAGGACCAGCCATGTCGCATGTCCGCATCCCTTATCAGCAGTTCCGCGACATCGCAGGCGCCGCCCGCGCCGGTCTCGCCGCCGCGGACAAGGCGGTTGTGGATTCGGGGCTCGAAAAGGAATTGATCGAACTCGTGAAACTGCGCGCCTCGCATATCAATGGTTGCGCCTTCTGCGTTCACATGCATCTCGCCGATGCGCGCAAGATGAACGTCGCTGCGGACAAGCTCGATCTCGTGAATGTCTGGAAAGAAGCGAACGTGTTCAGCGCCCGCGAACGCGCGGCGCTCGCCTGGACGGATGCGCTCACTCATGTGTCGAAGGCGGGTGGCCCCGACGACGCCTACGCCGAACTCGCGCGTCATTTCAGCGAGAGCGAGATCATGTTTCTGACGGTCGCGATCAGCGTGATCAATAGCTGGAACCGCATCGCCGTCGGCCTGCAATTCGCGCCGATGACAAAGCCGGCGGAAAAGGCGACCTGAGCTCTATTGTCCCCGTCGCGCCGCGGCGGCCGTGCGCACAGCTTCCTCCGCGGCGCGCACCAGCGCCTTCGCCTTGTTGACGCATTCGCGATGCTCGTAGGCGGGATCTGAATCGTAGACCACGCCGGCGCCCGCCTGGATATGCATCATGCCGTCTTTCACGACGGCCGTGCGCAGCACGATGCAGGTGTCCATGTCGCCGTTCCAGCCGAAATAGCCGATGCAGCCGCCATAGATGCCGCGCTTGTCGCGCTCGAGCTCGTCGATGATCTCCATGGCGCGGATCTTCGGCGCGCCTGACACGGTGCCGGCGGGAAAGCCGGCGATCAGCGCATCAACCGCGTCATGCTTCGATGAATCGAGCGTCCCCTCGACGTTCGAAACGATGTGCATGACGTGGCTGTAGCGCTCGATGAAGAACTGGTCGGTGACCGTGACTTCGCCGATCTTCGCCACGCGGCCGACGTCGTTGCGGCCGAGATCGAGCAACATGAGATGCTCGGCGCGCTCCTTGGGATCGGCGAGCAACTCCTGCGCCAGCCTTTCGTCCTCGGCCGGCGTCGCGCCGCGCCAGCGCGTGCCGGCGATCGGCCGGATCGTCACCTTGCCGTCGCGCATGCGCACAAGGATTTCCGGGCTCGAACAGACGATCTGGAAATCGGCGAAATCGAGATAGCAAAGGAACGGCGCGGGATTCACGCGCCTCAGCGCCCGGTAGAGCTGGAACGCCGGCAGCTCGAACTTCGTCGAGAAGCGCTGCGAGAGCACGACCTGGAAGATGTCGCCGGCGCGGATATATTCTTTTGCCCTGTCGACCATCGCCAGGAATTCAGGCTCCGGCGTGTTCGACTCCATCTGCGGAGGGACGGCGTCGATCGCGACGCGATCCTCGTGATGGACAGGTGCCTCAAGCGCCGCGAGCACGCGATCGATGCGGTCGAGCCCAGACTCATAGATCGCCTTCGCCGTCGCGCCGGACTTCGCGCGTAGAGGCGTGATGATCGACAGCTCGTCCTTCACATTGTCGAAGACGAGCATGATGGTCGGGCGCATGAAAATTCCATCAGGCGCGCCGATCACGTCGGGCTTGGCCGGCGGCAGACGCTCCATCAGCCTGACCATGTCATAGCCCATGGCGCCGAAGAGGCCGGCGGCCATCGGCGGCAGCTCATCGCCCGCGTCGGGGATCGCGCTTTCCGCGATCAGCGCGCGCAGGCTCTCCAGCGCCGGGCGTTCATCCGCAACGAACTCGCCGCCGGCGCCGGGATTGCGGTTGATCGACGCCTTCGCGCCATCGCAGCGCCAGATGAGATCGGGCGCAAATCCCATCATGGTGTAGCGGCCGCGCTGGGCGCCGCCTTCCACGGATTCCAGCAGGAAGGAGGGATGGCCGAAGGCGCGCGTCAGCTTGAGATAGGCTGCGACGGGCGTTTCGAGATCAGCGACGAGCGTCGCCCGCAGCATGCCCGCGCGGCCCGCCGCCAGCCGCGCCAGCGCTTCCTGTTCGCCGGGATCGAGGCGCATCTATTGCGTTTCGCCGCCGATGGCGAGCTGCACCGCCTCGGGATTGATGGTGACGCCGATATCCTGCTGAACCTTGGCGATGTAGGTCGTGAAGACGTCCTGTGCGAGCTGGGTGCGGAGTCTCTCGTCGGCCTGCGTCGCGTCCTGCGTCGTGGCGACGAAGGGCGGAACTGTCGCATCGGTGATCTTCACGACAAGCCGATCGGAACCGTTCGCAGCCGCGGCGGAAATCGTCTTGCCGACAGGGGTTGCGAAAATCTGGATCGCCGCGGCGCGCGAGATGTCGCCCGATGCGGCGTCGCGCTTCAAGCCCGTGGCCGTCTTGGGCGCGTCGAGCGATTCCGCCGTCGCGATCGCGGAGAGCGCTTCGCCGCCTTCAGCGCGCCTGGCGAGCGCCGCCGCCTTGTCGGCGAGCTGGCGGGCGACGTCATCGTCCTTGAAGCGCGCGATCACCTGGTCTCGCACTTCCTGCAGCGTGCGGTCGCGCGCCGGATCGACCTTCGTCACCTCGAACCAGACATAGCCGCCATCGCGCGTGGAGATCGCCTCATTGTCAGCGCCGATGTCGGATGCGAACGCGGCGCGCAGGAGCGCCGCCGGCTCGGGCAGATTGGTGACCGCCTTGCCGTCGCGGCCCTGACCCTGCGGATCTACAGCGTCGATCGTCAGTACTTGCAGGCCCATGCCTGACGCAACTTCGGCAAGGGGTTTTGCGCTCGCGCGCTGATCCTCGATCTTGTCATGCGCCGCCGAAATCTGCGCTTGGGCGCGTTCGCGCGCGATCTCCTGCTTCAGCTCAGCGGCGACCTGATCGTAGGGGCGGACATTCTCCGGCTCGATCTCGGTCACCATGACCAGGGTCGGGCCAAACTGGCCGCTGATTGGTTCGCTTACTGCTTCTTTAGCGAGCGCAAAGGCGGCTTCGGCGACGGCGACATCGACCATTTCGCGCTTCGACAATTTGCCGAGATCGACATCCTTGTCGGTCAGCTTCCGGTCCGCCATCACGTCGGCGAAACTCGCGCCGCCCTTGATTTTGTCTGACGCAGCCTTGGCTTCCTCGATCGTCGGGAACCTGATCTGCCTGACAACGCGACGCTCCGGCGTTCCGAAGCGCGTCGTCTTCACCTCTTCGTAGCGCTTGCGCGCGTCATCGTCGCTGACCGACTCAGGCTTGGCGAGTGAGGACGCGTTCAGCGCCAGCACGTTGAGTGAACGATATTCCGGCGCGCGGAACGACGCCTTGCGTTCGTCAAAGAATTTCTGCAGCGCTGCGTCGTCGGGCGTCGCCGCCGTCACCTTCGCGGCGGGGACGATGAGATATTCGACCGCGCGCGTCTCGTTGGCGAGACGATGCATCGCCTCGCGCAGAGCGACCGGCGCCGCGATGCCGCCGGCGACGCCTTCAGTGAGATGCTGGCGCAGATAGACTTTGCGCTGCTCGGCGATGAAACGCGCCTCGGTGAAATTGGCGTCGCGGATCGCGGCGTCGAACAGGGTGCGGCTGAACTTGCCGTCGGGACCCTTGTAGTTGGGATCGGCGACGATGGCGGCTGCGATGGTGTCGTCGGAGATGCCGAGGCCGAGCTGCGCAACGCGCGCGTCCATCGCGGCTTCGGAGATCATGCGCGAGAGGAGCGCGCGATCGAGGCCATATTGCCGCGCAAGCTGCGGCGTGATCGCGCCGCGCGACTGGCGCGCGAGGCGCTGCAACTCGTTCTGATAGGCGAAGCGAAGCTGGTCGACCGGAATCTCGGTTGAGCCGACCGTCGCCGCGGTCGAGCGGCCATAATTGCGGAAGATGTCCGCGATGCCCCAGATGGCGAAGCTGAAGATCAGCATGCCGAACAGGACGGTGATGACCAGCTTACCGAGCCAGGTCTGTCCGGCATTGCGCAGGCCCTGCATCATCATGGGCGAAAATGGTCCTTTGGTCTTGATCGGGGCGGGGGATAGCCCGAAACGGCGGCAATGCAAAGGCGAGCCGGCTGACCGGGCGGTTTGCGACCGGGCGAGGGCTTTGATAGCTCCGCCCTGAAATCAGGAGATCGCCATGGCTCATGTTCGCCGCCCGCTCGTCGCCGGAAACTGGAAGATGAACGGGTCGAAGCTCGCTTTGGCCGAACTTGCGAAGATGGCGGCCGGGCTGGCTGACGGGGCGCTCTGGCGGACCATCGATCTCGCGGTCTGCCCGCCGGCGCCTTACCTCTACCTGGCTTCAGCGGCGTCGATCGGAACCAGGATCGCCGTCGGCGCCCAGGACTGCCACGCCGAGGCGTCGGGCGCCTTCACCGGCGACGTCTCCGCCGAGATGATCGCCGAGAGCGGCTGCTGCTACGTCATCGTTGGCCATTCCGAACGCCGCACGCTGCATGCCGAGAGCAACGACATTGTGCGCGCCAAGGCCGCCGCCGCCCTCCGCGCGGGGGTGACGCCGATCATCTGCGTCGGGGAGACGCGGGCCGAGCGCGACGCCGGCAAGACGCTCGATGTGGTCGGCGCGCAGGTCGCCGGATCGCTTCCGGCGGGCGCGACAGGCGAGGGGATCGTGGTCGCCTACGAGCCGGTCTGGGCGATCGGCACCGGGCTCACGCCGACCGCGGGAGATGTGAAGGCGGTGCATCAGTTCATCCGGGGCGAGCTCCGGAAGAAGCTTGGGAGCGACGGCGACGCCGTGCGCATCCTCTATGGCGGGTCCGTGAAGCCGTCGAACGCGGCCGAACTCATGGCGATCGCCGATGTCGATGGCGCGCTGGTCGGCGGCGCATCGCTGAAAGCCGAGGATTTCCTGGGAATCGCAGCCGTCTATCGGACGATCGCGCCCTCGACCTATCATTGAGCGCAGAACGCAAAAAAGTTGTTGGCGGCTCCCGAGGCGCATGGCTACGCCGGTGAAATCTATGCCCTTGGGGGAAACCATGAAGTCTGTTTTGCTGGCTATTTTCGCGCTAATGTTCGCACCGGCGCTCGCGAGCGCGAAATCCTACACCCTGCCGGAAAGCAATGCCGTCGCCGTCATCACGATCCCGGATACGTGGGACACGGACAAGACCACCGACGGCGTCGAATCGACCTCGGCGGACGAGGAGATCGATCTCTCGATCGAGGTGAAGGCGATCGACAACGTCGTCAAGGCGACCGAAGAAGCGCTGAAATACCTGATCGACAACGGTATGAAGATCGATCCGGCGACCGAGAAGCGTCGCGAATTCAAGATCAACGGCATGGACGGGCTCGATCTCGCCTATAGCGGCACCTACGAGGGCGAGGCCAACAATGTCAGCGTCTCGATCATCATCGTCGATCCCAAGAACGTGCTGATCATGACCTATTGGGCCACCGCCGCGGGCGAGGAGAAGAACCTCGAAGATCTGAAGTCGATCGCCCTCAGCATCAAGCGCGTCGGCGGCTGACGTAGCGACCTTGTCGGGGCGCGCTCGTCGCGCCCCAGCCCTTCCTTGCAATCGGCCGCCCCCGGGGCTATCTCCCCGCCGTTCGAGCGCGCCCTTTGAGGCGCGTGAAGCGGAATTTCCATGCAAGCGGTTCTGATTGTCGTCCATCTCCTGATCGTGGTCGCGCTCGTCGGCCTGATCCTGCTCCAGCGCTCGGAGGGCGGTGGGCTGGGTCTGGGCGGCGGCGGCGTGCAGGGCTTCATGACAGGCCGCGGCCAGGCCAACGCCCTGACCCGCGCGACCGCGGTGCTGGCCGGCGGCTTCTTCCTCACCAGCCTCGTTCTTTCGGTTCTGGCGAGCCACAACCGCACCCAGCGCTCGATCCTCGACGGAGCCGCGACGCCGGCGTCGGAATCGATCCCGGCCGCGCCCCAGAGCGCGCCGATCGGCGGCCCTGGAGGCGGCGTCCTCAACCAGCTCAACCAGTTGCAGGGCGGGGCGCCCGCGGCGCCTCCGCCGCCCTCGGGACCCCAGGTTCCGCAATCGAAGTAATCGCCAAGGGCCGGCTTGCCGGCCCTTCGCTTTTTAAGGGGCGAGGAGAACAGGGTGTGGGGCTCAAGCAGCGCGAAGCGCGGTAGCCCCACGCGAAAATGTGGATGGCGTCGACAGGCGCTATCCGAATCGAAATGCGCAGTCTAAGGATCGGCTCCCATGACGCGGTACGTATTCATCACCGGCGGCGTGGTCTCCTCGCTTGGCAAGGGTCTCGCTTCAGCCGCTCTCGGCGCGCTTCTGCAGGCGCGCGGCTACAAGGTCAGGCTGAGGAAGCTCGACCCCTATCTCAACGTCGATCCGGGCACGATGAGCCCGTATCAGCATGGCGAAGTCTTCGTCACAGACGACGGCGCCGAGACAGACCTCGATCTCGGTCACTATGAGCGCTTCACGGGGCGTTCGGCGACGCGCGACGACAACATCACCACAGGCCGGCTCTATCTCGACATCATTACGAAAGAGCGGCGCGGCGACTATCTCGGCGCGACCATCCAGGTCATTCCGCACGTCACCAACGCGATCAAGGACTTCGTCGTCTCCGGCAATGACGATTTCGATTTCGTGCTGGTCGAGATCGGCGGCACGGTCGGCGACATCGAAGGCCTGCCATTCTTCGAGGCCATCCGTCAGCTCAAGAACGAATTGCCGCGCAACAGTGCGATCTACCTGCACCTGACGCTGTTGCCCTACATCCCCAGCGCCGGCGAACTGAAGACGAAACCGACGCAGCACTCCGTCGCCGAACTGCGCTCGATCGGCATCCAGCCTGACATCCTGCTTTGCCGCACGGATCGCGAGATCCCGAAGGAGGAGCGTCGCAAGCTCGCTTTGTTCTGCAACGTCCGCGAGAGCGCGGTGATCGAGGCGCGCGATGTCGGTTCGATCTATGACGTGCCGCTGTCCTATCACGCCGAAGGGCTCGATACGGAAGTACTCGCCGCCTTTGGCCTTGATGCCGAGACGAAGCCTGACGTCTCGCGCTGGAAGAAGATTTCGACCGCGATCCACAATCCGCAGGGCGAAGTCACGATCGCCATCGTCGGCAAATACACCGGCCTGAAGGACGCCTATAAATCGTTGATCGAGGCGCTCAGCCATGGCGGCATCGCCAATGGCGTGAAGGTCAATCTCGACTGGATCGAGAGCGAGATCTTCGAGAAGGACGATCCGACGCCGCATCTTGAACATGTGCATGGCATTCTCGTGCCGGGCGGATTCGGTCAGCGCGGCTCGGAAGGAAAGATTCGCGCAGCGACCTTCGCACGCGAGCGCAAGGTGCCTTACTTCGGCATCTGCTTCGGCATGCAGATGGCGTGCATCGAGGCGGCGCGGAATCTCGCCGGCGTGTCGAATGCAGGCTCGACCGAATTCGGCGAGACCAGCGAACCCGTCGTCGGCATGATGACGGAATGGATGCGCGGCAACGAACTTGAAATGCGCAAGGCCGGCGGCGATCTCGGCGGCACGATGCGACTCGGCGCCTACAAGTCGACGCTGAAACCGGGGTCGCGCATCGCCGAAATCTACGGCTCGACCGAAATCTCCGAGCGCCATCGCCATCGTTACGAGGTGAACACGGCGTACCGCGAGCGGCTGGAGGAGAAGGGGTTGAAATTCTGCGGCATGTCGCCGGATGGCCTGTTGCCGGAGACGGTGGAATACGCCGACCATCCTTGGTTCATAGGCGTGCAGTATCACCCCGAACTGAAATCGCGGCCGTTCGAGCCCCATCCACTCTTTGCGAGTTTCATCGACGCCGCGAAAACACAGAGCCGGCTGGTGTAAGCGACGCGCCGACGCAAGTCGGCGCGCCCACGTTCGAACTTCGCTTTATTTCTTCCCGTAGATCAGCACGCTGAAGGTGTCGGGATAGAAAGTGTTGGCGTAATAAGGCGATACGCTCGTCGTGATCTTCTTGGCGTAATCGGCTGTTCCCTCAGCGGTGACCGCGTAGATTTTCTTGGATTTCGAGTCGAAGGCCAGAGAGCGGACGCCGGCGTTCGTGCCCAAAGCCTCGACCTGCGCGTAGTGATCAGCATCCTTCTGCTCGAACACGTTCATGATCGCGTTGACGCCGTTGGTCAGGAAAATGCGCTTGAGTTCTGCGTCATAGGCGACGCCGTCATTGCCGCCGCCGACCTCTTCCGAGAAAACGATGGCCCCGTTTTCGACGTTCATGACTGCAAATGACGGCTTCACCTTCGCATTGCCGCGGCAGCCCAGCATCAAACGTTTGCCGGCGGCGTCGAGCGCAACGCTGTTGGTCTGGCCGCAGCCGGGCGTCGGCCACGACGCCGTGACCTTCAGCTCTTTGGTGTCGAGGCGATAAACCATCTCGGTGTCGCGGGCGGCAAGATAGAAATTGCCTGCGCCGTCGGCCTCCGCGTGCTCCGGCTTCTTGGTCGGAACCTTGATGACGCCGACCCGCTTGAGCGAGGGAAGTTCGAGCACAATCAGATCGGTGCCGTCAGCGCCAGCCGCCATATTGACGATGATGCGTTTGCTGGTGGGATCATAGTGGCTGGTGTCGAGTTCTTCGCCGAGCTTGATCGGCTCGCCGGCCTCCAGCGTCGACAGCTTGAACGGCGTGATTGTCCCGTTCTCATTGTTGGAAACGCCGAGGTCGAATTCGGGGACGAGCGTGGCGCCATTCGACGAGGCGTTTTCAGTGCCCGCTATGGTTTTGATCACCGACTTCGAGCCGAGGTCGAAAACCTGCAGCCCTTCCTTACGATGACCAATGAAGAGGCGATTTCGCGCGCCATCGAGCGCGAGATAGTCCCACGCGGAGCCTTTCCCCGGAATCTTGATCGCTTCCTGAAGTCGCCATCCGTCGAGTGCAAGAGCGGAGGCGGACAGAAGAGGCAGCGCGATGAGTGCAAAAATGAATCGTCGGCCTGATTTCATTGTTTCCCCCTTGTACTGCTCGTTGCGCCTTTGAACGGCTGGCGAACGTAGATTAAGGCGACGCGGAGGACCTGCAAGCTTTGATTTCCGGCGGGCTGGAGAAGCGAAGGTCCGCTTGTCCAGCCCGCGGCGCGTCACGCGCCTTTCATGCAATCGCTGCGGAATTTCTTGCGCTCCTTGCCGTGCAGGCTCTTGGCGTCGGCCTGGGCTGAGCAGTCCTTGGACTTCGCGGTCTGCTGAGCCTTCGCCGGCTTGGCGGCGGCTTTCGTTGACGCGGCCGGAGCGGTCGTTGTCGCGGCCGGAGGCGACGCAGTGGACGGCGCCGCAGGCGTCGGGCTGGTCTGCGCGTAGGCCGCTCCGGCGAGTGAGGCGGCGAAAATCGCAGTGGTGAGCAAAGTTCTGGTGATCGACATTCGGGTTCTCCCTTCGGAGTTGAGCCCCGCCGGACGCCGTGGCGTCCGGCCTTGTCAGCCGATCCGTCCTTTCACGAAGCGGCCGCGGGGATAAGGCGGCTTTCGGCCGCGTCCGCCCGCCCCAAACTCGCCCATTTGCTGGTGCAACCGCTCCGCGCCGACGAGCCAATCTCGCTGAAGCGCCTCAAACAGCGCGCTGGCCCGCCAGTCTCTGCAAGGCTTCCTTCGCAAGCCGCGTGGTGAGCGCGCCGGCGGACTCTTCGCGCGCCAGAGCAGCCGCTTGTCCCGTCCAGAGGGGCGAGAAATCGCCGGAGCCCGCCTTCTCCGCAGCCGCGCGCAATGGCGCCAACGCGCCAGACGCATTCGGGAATTGCGGCGCGAGATCGGAGATCGGGCCAAGGTCGCGCATCAGCCTGTTGTAGAAGCCACGCGCTGGACGGCCGGAGAAAAGGTTCGTCAGGGTCGATTCGCGCGAGCGCGCTTCCCTGAGCACGCCGCGATGGATCGCGCTGAGAGTCGCCTCCGGCGTGAAGAGGTAGGCTGTGCCGATCTGTACGGCCGCTGCGCCGAGATGGAAGGCCGCGGCGACGCCGCGGGCGTCGCTGATCCCGCCCGATGCGATCACGGGAACCTTCACCGCATCAACGATGAGAGGCGTCAGCGCCATGGTGCCGATCTGCGCGCCGATGTCGGCGGTCAGAAACATGCCGCGATGGCCGCCGGCCTCGAAGCCCTGGGCGATGATGGCGTCGCAGCCATTATCTTCGAGCCAGCGCGCTTCAATAGGAGTCGTCGCGGAAGAGAGAATTTTCGCGCCGGCGACCCGCACGCGTTCGACCAGCGGCGGTTTCGGCAGGCCGAAATGGAAGCTCACCACCTCCGGCTCGAATTCCTCGACAATCCCGCACATCGCCTCATCGAAGGGCGCGCGGGAGGCGGCGGCGACCGGCGCAGCCGGATCAAGACCGAGTTCGCGATAATAGCCGCTCAGCCGCTCCTTCCAGAGCTGTTCGCGCTGCGGGTCCGACTTCGGCGGCTCATGACAGAAGAAGTTGAGATTGATCGGTTTCGCAGTGCGTTGCCTGATGACGCCGAGCTGCGCCCGCGCCGTCTCCGGCGTCAGCATTGCGCAGGGCAGGGAGCCGAGCCCGCCAGCTTCCGACACGGCGATCACCAGTTCGGCGCCGTTCGAGCCGGCCATCGGCGCCTGGATGATCGGCAGCTCGATTCCCAGAAGTTCGAGAAGGCGCGTGTCGGGCCACATGGCGGCGATCCCTGTTCCGGCGAGGCGGGCGCATCTCTTGCTCCCGCCTCGCGGCGATTTCAATGGCGCTCGGCGCGCGTGCGCCGCGTGAAGTCGCCGTGCGGCAGCGCACATTGCGAAAGCCGCCCGCTTTGATTGAATGGATGCGAGCTGGAGGGTCGCATGCTCGCCTCGGTCGCCGGACTGCCGGCCTTTCTCGCCTATGTCATCGCCGCGCTCGCGCTCGTTGCGCTCTATCTCTACGTCTATATGTGGATCACGCCGCATGACGAATTCGCGCTGATCCGCTCAAACGTCACGGCGGCCGGCGTCAGCATGGGCATGTCGCTGATCGGCTTCTCCATCCCGCTGTCGAGCGCCATGCGCTACGCCGCGAATATCTGGGACATGATCATCTGGGGCGTGATCGCGCTCATCGTGCAGATCATGGTGTTTTTTCTCTCCCAGATCGTATTCCCTGATCTCGCCAAGCGCATTGAGGCGAATGAAATTCCCGCGGCGCTGTTTGTCGGTTCTGCGTCGCTCGCCGCGGGCATTCTTAATGCGGCGGCGATGTCCTACTGAGTCGCGGCGATGAAACGCTCGCTGATGGCGCCGGTCGTCGGCCTCGGCATCGGGGCGGCGACGCTTGGCAGCGCCGGATTCATCGGCTCGCGCACGACTTGCGCCGAGGGGCGCGTGGTCGAGTCGGTTGCGCAATGCAAGGCGCTTGCCGGCATTGAGGGCGCGCGCATCTGCGACGCCGCCTTTACTGTGGCGCCGGCGCAAGAGCGATTGGATGTCGTGGATCGCGCGGCCTTTCTGCGGATGAGCCCCAACGGCCTCCCGACCGCCGAACAGGTGACGCGCGCACCTGGCGATCCCAAATGGCGCAGCGCCGCAGGTTCGATCATGGACCCGTATCGCAATAGCTGCGCCTCAAGAAGCTCATCCTCGTCCAGCTCCCACGGCGGGTCTTCCGGGCGATCCTGGTGGAGTTCAAGCAGTTCGGGCTCAAGCTGGGGCAGTTCGAGCTCAAGCAGTTCAAGTTCGGCGACGCATCTGACGGCGCGCGGCGGCTTCGGCTCGTCCGGCTCTTTCGCTTCGCATTCGTCGAGCTGACGGATCATTCGTGCGGCGCATCATCTCCCGCGAGCGGCCGAACTGGCGCGACAAGGCGGCGGAGCTCGGCTTCTCCTTCCACTCTCCAGGCGGCGAGCCCTACTGGGACGAAAGCGCGTTCTACGGTTTCACGTTGCGCGAGATCGAACTCGGAATCGAACAGGCGGCAGGCGATCTGCATAAGCTCTGCCTCGAGCTCGTCGATCGCGTCGTGCGCGACGAACGGCTGTTGCGCAGACTGGCGATTCCGCAATTCGCCTGGAGTTTCATCGCCGAGAGCTGGCGGCGAAAAGACCCTTCGCTTTATGGCCGCTTCGATTTCAGTTTTGACGGAAGAGGGCCGGCGAAACTCCTCGAATATAACGCGGACACGCCGACTTCGATCTACGAAGCCGCGGTGTTCCAGTGGTACTGGTACGAGGACTGTGTCGCCAACGGCACGCTGACGCGATCCTCCGACCAGTTCAACTCGCTGCATGAGGCGCTGGTGGCGCGCTGGCGTGAGATCGCGGGCGGCGTCTCCGCGCATTTCGCAAGCTATCCCGACGATATGGAGGATCGCGGGACGGTCGCCTATCTCGAAGACTGTGCGAGACAGGCCGGCTTGCGCACGAGGTTCATCGCGATCGGCGACATCGGACTCGATTCAGAGGGCGACTTCGTCGATCTCGACGAGGGCGAGATCAGACTTCTTTTCAAGTTGTATCCCTGGGAGTGGATGTTTCGCGATCAGTTCGGCAAGGCGCTGCCGCGCGCCTCGACGCGATTTGTCGAGCCGCCCTGGAAAGCGATCCTGTCGAACAAGGGAATTCTGCCACTGTTATGGGAGATGGCGCCCGGCCACCCCAATCTCTTGCCCGCCTTCTTCGAGGATGATCCGCGCCGCGGCGAGATCGGCGCGGAATATGTCATCAAACCGATCTATTCGCGTGAAGGCGCCAATATCACGCTGGTGGATTCGATGCGCATGATCGAGGGCGATCGCGGGCCCTATGGCGCCGAAGGCTCCGTGCGACAGCAGCTTGCTCCGCTGCCGCTGTTTGATGGGAACTATCCCGTCATCGGCGCCTGGATCGTTGGCGACTCTCCCTGCGGCATGGGAGTTCGCGAAGATAAGAGTCCAATAACCAAGAATACATCGCGTTTCCTTCCACATGCGATAATCGGGTAAATTAAAAGTCGGGGAAATTTGAGGGTGTCGTCATGCTTCGAGCGAGCATGGTGACGTGCGCCATCGCGGTTGCGGGCTTTGTCGGCTGGCTGGTCCTGGGCTCCGACTGCGACGGCAAGATCGTCAAGAATTCATGGCAATGCGTCCGCAACGCGGGTTTCGAGCCTGCTTTCTGCGGCGGCCTTTTTGATCGACAGGAAGACGCGATCCTGCGCGCGCCGGCGAGCTTTCCGACCGAGATCGCGTGCCGCGGACAATTCCAGATCTGCGAGCGCAACAACAAGAACGGCTGGACCGCCAAACCCGTCAGCTATTGCGTGACGCGCGATTCAAGCGGTCGCGTCGCAAAGGTCGAGCCTGTCGTCTGATCCGACCAAGAGCCGCTGAGGTTGCCGCTAGGGAATGACGAGGCTTGCCCGCCGCGGCGACGCCGACCATAACGGCCCCTTCTTGCACCTGGAAGAAGAGGCTGAAGATGCAGGCGAACGCTGTCGTCTCCGTTGGCCCAGTGCGCTTCGGCAATGCTCTGCCGCTCGCATTCATCGCTGGCCCTTGCCAGATGGAAAGCCGCGCGCATGCGCTCGAAATGGCGTCGGCGCTGAAGGAGATCGCGGGAAAACTTGGCGCGCCGCTGGTCTTCAAGACGTCGTTCGACAAGGCGAACCGCACCTCCGCCTCGGGCGCGCGCGGTGTGGGTCTTGATGCCGCCTTGCCCGCCTTCGCCGAGATCAGGGAAAAGCTTGGTCTGCCGCTTCTCACCGACATCCATGAAATCGGGCAATGCGCGCCGGTCGCTGAAGTCGTCGATATCCTGCAGATCCCGGCGTTCCTGTGCCGGCAGACCGATCTCGTTGTCGCCGCGGCCAGGACGGGTCGTGTGGTCAATGTGAAGAAGGGACAATTCCTCGCGCCGTGGGACATGAAGAATGTCGCCGCGAAAGTCACCGGCGCAGGCAACCCCAATGTGCTCGTCACCGAACGCGGCGCGTCCTTCGGCTACAATACGCTGGTGACCGATATGCGCGCGCTGCCGATCATGGCGCAGCAGACAGGCGCTCCGGTGATTTTCGACGCCACCCATTCGGTGCAGCAGCCGGGCGGACAGGGCGCCTCGTCGGGCGGTCAGCGTGAGTTCGTGCCGGTGCTGGCCCGCGCGGCGGTTGCGGTCGGCGTTGCAGGCGTCTTCATCGAGACGCATGAAGCCCCTGACACGGCGCCGTCAGACGGGCCGAATATGGTGCCGCTCGCGGAAATGCCGGCCTTGATGCGGCAACTCATGCGCTTCGACCGTGCGGCAAAGCACATCGAGACATAGGCCGCCCAAGCATCAATCGGGCTGGATATGCTTGGCCGCGCGATCTGATCCGAAGCGGCCGCATGGGGGACGCGCATGCCTGTCATCGCTGCGATCGTCGGCGCCATCACGACTGGTCTGATGTACTGGTTCGTATGGGGCAACGGCATGAGCCATCTCGACCAATGGCTTTACAACAAGCGAAATATAAAGCGCCGCACGGCGGCGATCGCCGAAGCGCAGAGCGCGCCCATTCGCGCGTTAAAGGAGAGCCGCGACGGCGCCACGGCGCTCATGGCGCTGGTCGCGCATGTGCGTGGCGAGCCGACGCCCGAACAACTCGCGTCCATCAAGGAGGAGATGCGCGATGTGCTTGGCTATGGCGATGATCTCGAAGCCAGGCTGATCGCCGCGCGTCATGCGATCGGCGTCGCCGCCTCGCCCGACAGCGTCGTGCTTGATCTTCGCGATCTGCTGCAGAACTCGCTGACCAAGGCCGAGTTCAACCAGCTCTTCCTCATGCTTCGCAAAGTCGCAGCCCTGCATGGCGGCCCGACGGAAGCGCAGGAGCGCATCGTCGCCTTCGCCGAACGTCAGTTGCCGCCGCACGCCTGACGACACTTGGCCGCCTCGCTTCGACGGGCCGGGAAGGCGAGGGCTGCGCCCGGCGCAGTTTCCGAACCGGCGGCGGGGTGACATAGCAGGCTATGCCGTCCCATCCCTCCGTTGCGCCAGAGCCCGCCGTCCCGCCGCAGGGCGTCACCGTCCGCTTCCTCGTGATCGTCGGCGTCTGCGGCTTCGCGAGTTCGCTGACCATGCGGATTCTCGATCCGGTGATGCCGTTGCTCGCCCATGACTTCGACCGCACCATGGTCGAGGTGGCGATGCTCTCGACCTGGTTCACCTTTTCCTACGCGTTCGGGCAGCCTGTGCTGGGGCCCGTCGGCGACAGCTTCGGCAAGGCGCGGCTGATGAGCATCGCGCTCATGGTGGTCGCGGCCTGCGGCGCGATCGGCGCCGCCGCGACCTCGTTCGGGCTGTTCTCGCTGGCGCGGGGGCTGACGGGCATCGCGTCCGGCGGCGTCATTCCGCTCGCAATCGCGATGATCGGCGACCGCGCGCCGCTGCATCAGCGCCAGATCGTCCTCGCGCGCTTCATGATGACGACGCTGACGGGCCAGATCGCCGGCGGCCTGGTTTCGGGCGCGCTCGCGCCTTTCATCGGCTGGCGGGGCGTCGTCGCGGTCGCGGCCTGCGTCGCGCTCGCCGCCGGCGTCGGGTCCTGGATCGCGGTGAAGCCGCGCGCCAATGCGCCGCGCGCGCCTTTCAGCTTCAATCAGGCGATCGCGAATTATCGCGCCATTCTCCAGCATCCGCGCGCCATCGGCCTTTACGTGCTGGTGGCGATCGAAGGCGCGACGGTGTTCGGCTTCTTCCCCTATGTCGCCGGAATTCTGAAAGCGCGCGATGGCGCCGGCTCATTCGAGTCGGGCGTCGTTGTCACGGGCTTCGCGATCGGCGGGCTGATTTTCGCGATCTTCGCTCCGAAGATCGTCGAGCGCCTCGGCTCGGCCAACATGATGCGCGTCGGCGGCGATATCATTGCGATCAGCTTCGCGCTGTTTGCGATCAAGGGGCCGTGGTGGAGCGCGATTGCGATCTTCATCGGCATCGGTTTCGGCTTCTACAATCTGCACAATAATCTGCAGGCGCAGGCGACGACTTTGTCGGAGACGGCGCGAGGTTCTTCCGTCGCATTGTTCGCGTGCGCGCTGTTCGGCGGCGTGGCGTGCGGCCCGCCGCTTGTCGGGCTGCTGATGGCGATCGGCGGCGACGCGGTCGCGTTGCTGATCTATGCCGCGCTGGCGCTGTTCCTCGGCTATATCGCGCCGATCATGCTGAAAGAGGATCGGGCCAACTGATGCGATCTCGTTTGCGCGTCAGATGATCAAATCCGGCCCGCCGCTCCCGGTGAGAGCGGCGGGCCGGAGGCATTGATCTTCAGCGAATGATCGTCGTGACGCGGTTGGAGTCGGTGATCGCCTGATCGAGCACGCGCTCGGCGGCGTCTCCAGTGAAAACCGTCGATCCCACGCGATTGCCGTCGCCGTCGATGGTGACGTTCGTGACCGTGCGGTTCGAGGGATCGAAATAGGTGGCGACATGATAGCCGCCGCCGACGGGCTTGTCGTTGACGAGGATGGGGCGCTTCGCCTTAGGCGCAGGCTTGGCCTTCGGCGGCTTGCGGCCGTGCGTAAGTTCGCGGCCATCGACGCCATATTCCACGATGTCGACGCCGGACCTCGGGTTGGAGACAACAGATCTGGTGACGCCGGTCGCGGAGTCATAGGTCCATCCTGTCGCGCCGCCCTTCTTTGGCTGCGGGATCATGATGACGGTCGAACCGCCGTCGCTGCCGCCATCATGCGCCAAAGCGGGCGCAATCGCCGAACCAGACATGATCGTCGCGGCAAGCAGCGCGACCTTGACGAAATTGATCTTCGACATAACCGCTCTCCGAAATTCGGAGGCCGTCCCGGCCCCGTGCATCGCCGCGTCATCGCGTCGACGGGGAAGAAATAAACGAGCGTAGAACGGGTTTATGTGCGCAGAAGTACCCGCGGGAACAGACAGCGCCTCCATTCGGTGCGGCGGCGCACCACGCGCGGTGGTTCGCGAAGCGTTCGGCGCTCAGCGCCCGCGATAGGGCGCGACGCCCTGATCCGGCAGCCAGAGATCCTTCGGCGCTGATCCCGTCTGCCAGAACACGTCGATCGGCATGCCGCCGCGCGGATACCAGTAGCCGCCGATGCGAAGCCATTTCGGCTTCAGAAGCTCGACCAGTTTCTTCGCGATGCCGACCGTGCAGTCCTCATGGAACGCGCCGTGATTGCGGAAGCTGCCGAGATAGAGTTTCAGCGATTTGGATTCGATGAGCCAGTCGCCGGGCACATAATCGATCACGAGAATGCCGAAGTCGGGCTGGCCGGTGACCGGGCAGATCGAAGTGAATTCAGGCGCGGTGAAACGGGCGAGATAGAGCGTCCCGGGATGCGGGTTTGGAACGCGATCGAGCCGGGCTTCCTCCGGCGACTGGGGCAGGGCGGTCGGCTGGCCAAGCTGGAGCGCCGACGGCTTTGCTTTCGGTCGTTTCGTCATGGCGGCGCTCATAGCAGGGCGGCTCGCGCAGGCACAGGGGCAAAGCTTTTCTGCTTGGCGGTAGCGGATATCGATTGTTTCAAGCTCCCTCCGGCGCGATCACGGTCAACGCCGGAAACGCATAGCGGTAGCGTCGCCCGTCGCGCGTCAGCAGCCGATAGCCACGAACCGCCGCATGCGCGCCAATCAAGAAATCTGCGAGGATCGTTTCGCGTCCGCCGCCGCGCGCCCTGTACGCGGCGTGCGCCTGCCCGGCGAGGAAAGCCGCATCCCATGGGATGTCCTCTCGCTCCAGCTCTTGCAGCAGTTCATCCACCGTCTCTTTCGCGCGATAGCGCGCGCTGACCTCGGCATAGATGATCGGATTGATGATCAGGGCGCCGCGCGTTTGCGACAATTGTTCGAATGACCAGTCGAACCAGTCCGGGTCCTTCGTCGCGATGTCGAGGATGATGTTGGTGTCAACGAAGGTCGGGCCAGTCATCGCCGCGCATCAGCTTCATCAACTCGTCGGTAGACAGCCCGCCGCGCGGCGTCAGCTTTTGCATGCGCTTTGCAATCCGCTTGGCCCGCGCGCGCGCAGCCGCCGCCGTGCTGTTCAGCGGCACGATGCGGGCGCCGTCGCTGTCGATCGCGAACTCAATTTCTCCGCCTGGCTTGAGCCCCAGCCTCTCGCGCACGGCGATGGGGATTGTGACCTGCCCCTTCGAGGTGATGCGCATTTCGCACTCCATTCTTACTTCTAAAGTAATACCGTTTGTCGTCGGGGTCAAAGGCCGGTTGTTTCCGCCTGCAATAACTCTTCCGCGGGGCGCTTGCTTCACGCCTTTCCCTTTCGCCAGCCGGCCATTAAAGCGGGCGCGGCCAAAGTCGCAGGGAGCCTTTCATGACCGAGATCATCGACGTTCACGCCCGCCAGATCCTGGATTCGCGCGGCAACCCGACGGTCGAGGTCGACGTCATTCTGGATGACGGTTCGCTCGGCCGGGCGGCCGTGCCCTCGGGCGCCTCGACGGGCGCCCATGAGGCGGTCGAACTCCGCGACGGCGACAAGAAAAAGTATCTCGGCAAGGGCGTGCTCAAGGCCGTCGCGGCGGTCAACGACATCATCGCCGAGGAGCTCGTCGGCATGGACGCCGAGGATCAGGTCTCGATCGATCAGGCGCTGATCAAGCTCGACGGCACGCCCAACAAGAAGAAGCTGGGCGCCAACGCCATTCTCGGCGTGTCGCTGGCGAATGCGAAGGCGGCGGCCGATGCGCGTTCGCTGCCGCTCTATCGCTATGTCGGCGGAACGCAGGCACGCGTCTTGCCTGTGCCGATGATGAATATCGTCAATGGCGGCGCCCATGCCGATAACCCGATCGACTTCCAGGAGTTCATGGTCATGCCGTTCGGCGCGCCGACGTTCGCCGACGCGGTGCGCTGGGGATCGGAGATCTTCCACACCCTCAAGGCCGCGCTTAAAGCGGCCGGCCACAGCACCAATGTCGGCGATGAGGGCGGCTTCGCGCCCAATCTTGAATCGGCCGAGGCGGCGCTGGATTTCGTCATGAAGGCTGTCGAGACGGCTGGTTTCAAGCCCGGCAAGGACGTCTATCTCGCGCTCGATTGCGCGGCGACCGAGTTCTTCAAGAACGGCAAATACGAATATGAAGGTGAGAAGAAATCGCGCACGATCGACGAGCAGGTCGCCTACCTCGCCAAGCTCGTCGCGAATTATCCCATCGTCTCGATCGAGGACGGCATGTCCGAAGATGATTGGGACGGCTGGAAGAAGCTGACGCTTGCGGTCGGCGAGAAGTGTCAGCTTGTCGGCGACGATCTCTTCGTCACCAACGTGGCGCGCCTCTCGGAAGGCATCGACAAGGACATCGCCAACGCGATCCTGATCAAGGTCAACCAGATCGGCACGCTGACTGAAACCCTGGCGGCGGTCGACATGGCTCATCGCGCAGCCTACCGGGCGGTGATGTCGCACCGTTCCGGAGAAACCGAGGATTCGACGATCGCCGATCTCGCGGTCGCGACCAATTGCGGACAGATCAAGACCGGCTCGCTCTCCCGCTCCGACCGGACGGCGAAGTTCAACCAGCTCATCCGCATCGAGGAAGAGTTGGGATCGACGGCGATCTATGCCGGGCGCAGCGCGCTGAAGTCAGGCTGAGGAGAGCGCAATGAAACCGGATGTCAGGGATGAAGCGCTCATCGAGGACATCCGGTTTCTTGGCCAGATTCTTGGCGACACGGTTCGCGAGCAGGAAGGCGCCGCGACCTTTGAATTGATCGAGACGATCCGGCGCCTCAGCGTCTCCGCCGGACGTGGCGCGAAAGAACAGTCCGGCGCCGCGCTCACCGAGCTGCTGCGCGGGCTGACGCCCGCCCAGGCCGTTTCGGTTGTTCGCGCCTTCGCCTATTTCTCCCATCTCGCGAATATCGCCGAAGACCGGCACGACCAGCGCATTCGCGCCGCACGCCGTCTTGCGAATGCGCCGCCGGAGCCCGGTGATCTGACCTACACGGCGGAGCGGCTGCGCGCCGCGGGCGTCGAGGAGGCGAAGGTCGCGCGGATGCTGGAGCAGGCCTGGCTGTCGCCGGTGCTGACCGCCCATCCGACCGAAGTGCAGCGCAAGAGCCAGCTCGACGCCGAGCGCGCTATCGCGGAGCTGTTGGCGGAGCGCGAGCGCCTTGTCGTCGAGGATGATCTCGCGGCGAACGCGGCGCTGATCCGCGCCCGCGTCGCGCAGCTCTGGCAGACGCGCCTTCTGCGCCAGACGAAGCTCACCGTCGCCGACGAAATCGAAAATGCGCTGAGCTATTATCACGCGACCTTCCTGCGCGAGATTCCGAACGTCTATGACTCGCTGGAGCGTCGGCTTGGCGGCCGTCATATCGGGCCGTTCCTGCGCATGGGGAGCTGGATCGGCGGCGATCGCGACGGCAATCCCAACGTCACGGCGGAGACGATGCAAGTCGCGCTCCGCCGCCAATCTGAAGTGGCGCTGCGCCATTATCTCACCGAAACGCATCTGCTTGGCGCCGAATTGTCGATGTCGGCGACGCTGGTCAGCAGCACGCCCGATCTCAAGGAGCTCGCCGCGCGCGCGGGCGACGACAATCCCCACCGCGACGACGAGCCCTATCGGCGCGCGCTCGTTGGCGTTTACGCCAGGCTTGCCGGCACGTTGCGCAAGTTGACCGGCGGCGAAGCGCTTCGTCATGCGGTCGCGCCATCGACACCCTACGAGTCGCCGGCGGAATTCCGCGCCGACCTGCTTACTGTCGCGTCGTCGCTGCGCGCCCATCATGGCGGCGCGCTGGTTGCCCCGCGCCTTGCGCCACTGATGCGCGCGGCGGAGGTATTCGGCTTCCATCTCGCCACGCTCGATCTCAGGCAGAGTTCGGACAAGCATGAAGCTGTCATTGTCGAGTTGCTGGCCGCGGCGCGCATCTGCGCCGACTACGCCTCGCTCGACGAGGCGGCGAGACAGAAGCTCCTGCTCGACCTCCTGCGCGATCCGCGCAGCGTGAAGGCGCCGCAGCACGCTTATTCCAAACTCGCGACGGATGAGCTCGCCATCTTCGAGACCGCGCGGCGCATGCGCGAGCTGTTCGGCCCGGACGCCATTCGCCACTACATCATCAGCCATACCGAAAGCGTCAGCGATCTCCTCGAAGTTCTGCTGCTGCAGAAGGAGGCGGGGATGATGCGGGGCGTGCTCGGCGATGCGTCGCCGGCGCCTGTCGCGGACCTCATCGTCGCGCCTCTGTTCGAGACGATCCCGGATCTGCGCAATGCGCGGCCGATCATGAAAGAATTCTACAGCCTTCCAGGAATCCGCGCGCTTGTCGTCGAGTCCGGCGGCGTGCAGGACGTCATGCTCGGCTATTCCGACAGCAACAAGGATGGCGGCTACTTCACCAGCAACTGGGAGCTCTATGGCGCGTCGACCGCGCTTGAAGAGCTGTTCGCATCGATGCCCGACGTGCGCATGCGCCTGTTCCATGGCCGCGGCGGCACAGTCGGCCGCGGCGGCGGCCCCAGCTACCAGGCGATCCTCGCGCAGCCGCCCGGCACGGTGAAAGGCCAGATCAGGCTGACCGAACAGGGCGAGGTGATCGCCAGCAAGTACGCCGATGCGTCCATCGGCCGGCGTAACCTCGAAACCCTTGCTGCGGCGATGATCGAGGCGACGATGCTCACGCCGACGGAGCGCGCGCCGCAGGAATTCCTCGACACGGCGGCCGAACTGTCTGCGGAAAGCATGAGGACCTATCGCGCGCTCGTGTATGACGATCCCGAATTCGTCGACTTCTTCTTCTCGGTCACACCGATCGCGGAAATCGCCGAGCTCAATATCGGTTCGCGCCCGGCGTCGCGCAAAGCCTCGCGCAGCATCGAGGATTTGCGCGCCATTCCCTGGGGTTTCTCGTGGGGACAGGCGCGCATCGCGCTGCCAGGCTGGTACGGCGTGGGATCGGCCGTCGAAGCCTTTCTTGGAGAAGATGGCGGCCGGCGGGCGGAACTGTTGCGCCGCATGAATCGGGAATGGCCGTTTTTCCGCGCTATTCTCTCCAATCTCGACATGGTGTTGGCGAAAACCGAGCGCGATATCGCGAGCGCCTATGCGGCTCTGGCGCCGGATCAAATTGTCGCCAAACGGATATTCGGCTTGATCACCGCCGAATGGGACCGCGCGGCGCGGGCGCTCGAAACGATCACGGGATTGACGGAAAGACTCGCGGAGAATCCAACGCTGGCGCGCTCGATCAGACATCGCTTCCCCTACATCGCGCCGTTGAACTATCTCCAGGTCGAGCTGATCAGGCGCTGGCGCAGCGGCGTTCAGGACGACAAGACGCGGCGCGGCATCCTGATCTCCATCAACGGCGTGGCTGCGGGTTTGCGAAATACCGGCTAAGGATTCGACATTCTCCGCATGTGCAATCGCGGAGAATTCTGCTAGATTCCGACCGCGGCCCAGAAAGCGATGGCCGTGGGGAGGAACTCATGTTCACGAGGCGTCTGTTCTGCGGCTGCGTCGCCGCATCCGCTGGATTCTCGGCTGTTCCCGCGAGCGCGCAAGGGCTGGAATGCGCGGTTTTCACGCCCGAACGCCAGAAGGCTCTGACGCCCGACGATGCGCTCGCGACGCTGAAAGAGGGCAATGCGCGCTTCCTCGCCGGCAAAAGCATCAATTGCGATCTCATGGCGCAGGTCAAGGCGACCTCGTCCGGACAGGCGCCGTTCGCGGCTGTCGTCGGCTGCATCGATTCCCGCGTGCCGCCGGAGCTGGTTTTCGATCAGCGGATCGGCGGCATGTTCGTGGCCCGCGTTGCCGGCAACTTCGTCAACACGGATATTATCGGCAGTCTCGAATATTCGGCGAAAGTGGTCGGCGCGCGCGTGATCGTGGTGCTTGGCCATTCCGAATGCGGCGCGATCAAGGGCGTCGTTGA
This sequence comes from Terrirubrum flagellatum, assembly GCF_022059845.1. Taxonomy (GTDB): domain Bacteria; phylum Pseudomonadota; class Alphaproteobacteria; order Rhizobiales; family Beijerinckiaceae; genus Terrirubrum; species Terrirubrum flagellatum. Next base: position 1,720,664 of record NZ_CP091851.1, read on the forward strand.
CGATGTGAAGCTCGGCAACCTGACCGCCATGCTCGAAAATCTGAAGCCCGCAGTGCAAGCCAGCAAAGGCGTCGAAGGCGAGCAGAACTCCCATAACAAGAAGCTGGTGCAGAAAGTCGCCGACGCCAATGTCCGCCTGTCGACTGCGAAGCTGCTCGACCGCAGCCCTGTGCTCAAGGAGATGGTCAATGCCGGTCAGTTGAAAATCGCCGGCGCGATGCACGATGTCGCGACGGGGCGGGTCGAATTCTTTTCCTGACCGCGCGCTGCGGGCGTCATATTTCGGCATAGCCGGCGCATATTCCCGCCACGCTTGGGAGGCGTGCGCGGTCGCGTCTGGCGCGCATGCCTGCCGCATTGCACAAGGCGGCATGAGCACCGCCCTGGCGCCGGACAGTTTCGCCGCGCCTCTCCCTGACCAACGCAGACGCCGCCTCGCCATCGCCGCGATCCTGTTCGCGGTCGTGCTGTGGGGCGTGCAATTCGTCATGATCCGGCTCGCGGTCACGACGACGCTCAGCGCGACCGACATCGTCGTGCTTCGCTATCTCTTCGCGCTGCCGACCATGATCCCGATCCTCTGGATTTACGGGCGGCGGCCGGAGGAGCGCATCAGCCTGCCCAAGGCCGCGGCGCTGACCGTGCTCGGCGGCGCGCCCTTGGTGCTGCTCTCGAATTTCGCGCTCGAAATGGCGCCCGCCAATCACGCGGCCTGTTTGCAGCCCGGCACCGTCGCTGTGGTCTCGACGCTGGTTCTGATGCTGACATCAGGGGTGCGCAAGAACTGGCTCATACCGGCAGGGGTGATCATCGCGGTCGCGGGCCTCGCCGGAGTGGCCTTCGGCGGCGCGGGCGGCGTCGGCACGGGGCCGATGACGCCTGTCGGCGACGCTATCCTCATTGTCTGCGGCGTCATGTGGGCGAGCTATACGATCCTGCTGGCGCGGTGGAAGGCGTCGCCGGCGGTGTCGACCGCCTGGGCCGCGATCCTCTCGATGGTCCTGCTTGCGCCGCTTCTGTTCGTCTTGCCGGTCAAGCTCGGGACCGCGCCCTGGTCTGACATTCTCCTTCACGGCGTCTTCCAGGGTTTCGTGAATTACACCATCGCATTTCTGCTCTGGGCCTTCGCCGCGCGCGAACTCGGACCGGTGAAGATGGGTTTCTTCGCGCCGCTCATTCCGGTGTCGGGCGTGCTGTCGGGCATTCCGCTTCTCGGGGAATGGCCGCTGCCCTTTCAATGGGTGGGCATCGCCGGCGTCGCCGTTGGTCTGCTTTGCATCGCGCTGGCGCAGCTTCGGCCGCAGGCCGGAATGACGCCGATGTCGGGCGCGTCGTGACGCCGCAGGAGCCGCGACTTTTCTGATCTTCACGAAAAGTTAGCCATGGCGGCGCACCATCAGACGTCGAAGTTGTGTCGGGTTGCGTCATGGTCGTGCGTAAGGGCTTTCGGGCCTTTCTGATTCCGGTTGCGTTGTATGGCGTTGCATTTGCGGTGGTCGGATTTTTCGTCACCCAGGCCGAGCAGGGCCAGCGCGGGCTCGAAGCCAAGCGCGAACTCAGCGAGCAGGAAAAGAAGATCACGGCCGAACTCGACGGCTTGCGCGCCGAGCGCGAGACCTGGGAGCGGAAGGTCGCGATGTTCCGCGCCGACGCGCTCGACAAGGACCTGCTCGACGAGCGCGTCCGCCGCGTGCTCAATCGCGTCCATCGGCACGATGTCGTGATCTTCACGCGCTGAAGCGGCCGCGAGGCGCTTGAACCAAATTCCGGTTCATTTCTGATTTTTGCTATAAATCAATATCTTATAACAAGTTTCACGCGAAACGGCCGGCCGTTCGACGGCTCGCCAAACTCCTTGGGCTAAGCTAGGGTCCGGCGAAAGACGCTTAGGGAGAAGCTCATGGCCGTCGCCGCCGCGCGCAAATCTGCGCCCGCACGCAAAGATTCCGCGCCCAAAAAAGAAGATGCTCCGGCGACTTTCACGAAAGAGCAGGACCAACACGCCTACCGCGAAATGCTGCTGATCCGCCGCTTCGAGGAGAAGGCGGGACAGATGTACGGCATGGGGCTGATCGGCGGCTTCTGCCATCTCTATATTGGCCAGGAAGCGGTCGTCGTCGGCATGCAGATGGCCACGACGGAAGGCGATCAGGTCATCACGGGCTATCGCGATCACGGCCACATGCTGGTCACCGGCATGGACCCCAAGGGCATCATGGCCGAGCTCACCGGCCGCCGCGGCGGATTTTCGCGCGGCAAGGGCGGCTCGATGCATATGTTTTCGAAGGAGAAGCATTTCTACGGCGGCCACGGCATCGTCGGCGCGCAAGTTTCGCTCGGCACAGGCCTCGCCTTCGCCAACCGCTATCGCGAGAATGGCAATGTCAGCCTCGTCTATTTCGGCGACGGCGCGGCCAATCAGGGCCAGGTCTATGAGAGCTTCAACATGGCCGAGCTCTGGCGACTGCCCGTGATCTATGTGATCGAGAACAATAAATACGCCATGGGCACGTCGGTCAGCCGCGCCTCGGCGCAGACCGATTTCTCCAAGCGCGGCGTCTCCTTCAACATTCCCGGCGAATCCGTCGACGGCATGGATGTGCGCGCGGTGAAAGCGGCGGGCGAACGCGCGATCTCGCATGCGCGCTCAGGCAAGGGCCCATACATCTTGGAGATGCAGACCTATCGCTATCGCGGACACTCGATGTCTGATCCCGCGAAGTACCGCTCGAAGGAAGAAGTGCAGAAGATGCGCGAGGAGCGCGATCCAATCGAGCAGGTGAGGCGGCGTCTTCTCGAACAGTGGAAGATGTCGGAAGACGAACTCAAGAAGATCGACTCCTCCGTGCGCGATCGCGTCAATGAGGCCGCGGATTTCGCCACCCATGACGCGGAGCCCGACGTTTCCGAACTTTATACGGACATCACGCTCTGACGGCGTCACTGATGTGATCGCCAAATTCGTTCTCGTCGCTGTGGTTCTCGCGATGGTTCTGTACGAGCAGATGGTCCTCCGGCAACTCCGCAAACAGGGAAGGATCGCATCCACCCTCGGAGCGACCGCGACCCTGTTCCGCGAGATCACGGCGCGGGCGCTCAAAGGCAGCGCCGCAGCGCAACTCCATCACGCCGCTCTGCTCGGGCTCGCCCTCTGGCTGGCCGTCGGCTTCGGCTACCACTTTCTCACGCAATCCTGAGTTCGGGGATTTCTCCCATGCCCATCGACATTCTCATGCCCGCGCTTTCGCCCACGATGGAAGAGGGCAAGCTCGCGAAATGGCTCAAACATGAAGGCGACAAGGTAAAGCCCGGCGATGTCATCGCCGAGATCGAGACCGACAAGGCGACCATGGAGGTCGAGGCGATCGACGAAGGGACGCTGGCGAAAATCCTCATCGAGGCCGGCGCCGAGAATGTGAAGGTCAACACCAGGATCGCCGTGCTCGCGAGCGACGGCGAGGATGTCAGCGCCGCAGCCGGCGGCGCAGCGGCTTCAGCTCCGGCAGCTCCCAAGGCCGAAGCTGCTGCGGAAGCGCCTGCGCCGCAGGCGAAACCTGCATCCGCGCCCGCTGCGCCCGCGATCTCTCACGCCTACGATTCCTCGGCTGAAATTCCCGCGGGAACGGCGATGAAGCGCATGACTGTGCGCGAAGCGCTGCGCGATGGCATGGCGGAGGAAATGCGTCGCGACACCAATGTTTTCGTGATGGGCGAAGAGGTTGCGGAATATCAGGGCGCCTACAAGATCACTCAGGGGTTGCTGCAGGAATTCGGCGCCAAGCGCGTGGTCGACACGCCGATCACCGAGCATGGCTTTGCGGGCCTCGGCGTTGGCGCCGCGATGACGGGCCTGCGCCCGATCGTCGAATTCATGACTTTCAATTTCGCCATGCAGGCGATGGATCAGATCATCAACTCGGCGGCGAAGACGCTCTATATGTCCGGCGGCCAGCTTGGTTGCCCGATCGTGTTCCGCGGCCCGAACGGCGCAGCGGCGCGCGTCGCCGCCCAGCACAGCCAGGATTACGCCGCCTGGTATTCGAACATTCCCGGCCTCAAGGTCGTGATGCCCTACACCGCGGCCGATTATAAGGGCCTGATCAAGTCGGCGATCCGTGATCCCAATCCCGTCGTCTTCCTCGAAAACGAAATCCTCTACGGCCAGCAGTTCGATGTGCCTGAGATCGAGGATTTCATCGTGCCGATCGGCAAGGCGCGCGTCGCGCGGCCGGGCAAGGACGTCACCATCGTCTCCTTCGGCATCGGCATGAGCTACGCGCTCAAGGCGGCCGATGAGCTCGCGAAAGAGGGCGTCGAGGCCGAAGTGATCGACCTGCGCACGATCCGTCCGATGGATGCGGAGACGGTCGTCGCGTCGGTGCAGAAGACCAATCGCTGCGTCGTGGTCGAGGAAGGCTGGCCGCAGTCCGGCGTCGCGTCAGAAGTCGCGATGCGGATCATGGAGCTCGGCTTCGACTATCTCGATGCGCCGGTCGCGCGCGTCTGCGGCAAGGATGTGCCGATGCCTTACGCCGCCAACCTCGAAAAGCTTGCGCTGCCGACCGTGCCCGACGTGGTGCAGGCGGCGAAAGCCGTGATGTATCGCTGACATCGCATCAACGAAATAATCCGGAAACGCCGCCATGCCGATCAACATCCTGATGCCCGCGCTGTCTCCCACGATGGAGAAGGGCAATCTCGCCAAGTGGCTCAAGAAGGAAGGCGACACAATCAAGTCGGGCGACGTAATCGCCGAGATCGAGACCGACAAGGCGACCATGGAGGTCGAGGCGGTCGATGAGGGCGTGCTGGCGAAAATCCTCGTGCCCGAGGGCGCGCAGGATGTGCCGGTCAACCAGCTCATCGCGCTGATCGCGGGCGAGGGCGAGGACGCGAAGAGCGTCGGCGCGTCGGGCGGCTCCGCTCCAGCTCCCGCGGCGTCGCCTGCGCCGGCCGCGCCTTCGGCTCCCGCCGCGCAGCCTGCAGGCGCTGCTCCGGCGCCAGCCGCTCAGCCTGCCGCGGCGAAAGCGAATGGTCATGCCTCTGGCGATCGCGTGTTCGCGTCGCCGCTCGCGCGCCGCATCGCGAAGGACGCAGGCGTCGACATCAAGAGCATCGCGGGTTCCGGTCCGCATGGCCGCGTCGTCGCGGCCGACGTCGAACAGGCGAAGGCGGGCGGAACCGCCAAGCCCGCGCCGAAGACTGCTCCCGCCGCCGCGCCGTCTGCTCCGTCCGCGCCCAAGGCTGCGCCTGCGCCCTCCATGTCAGATGAGCAGGTCAAGAAGCTGTTCGCACCGGGCTCCTTCCAGGAGATTCCGCATGACGGCATGCGCAAGACGATTGCGCGCCGCCTGACCGAAGCGCGGCAGACGATCCCGCAATTCTATCTCAACGTCGATTGCGAGATCGATGCGCTGCTGGCGCTGCGCGAACAGGCGAATGCGGCCGCGCCGAAGGACAAGGATGGCAAGCCGGCCTGGAAAATCTCGGTCAATGACATGGTGATCAAGGCGCTGGCGTTGGCGCTCATCCGCGTGCCCGATGCGAACGTCACCTGGACCGAAGGCGCGATGCTCAAGCACAAGCATGCGGACGTTGGTGTTGCGGTGGCGCTGCCGGGCAACGGCCTGATCACGCCGATCATCCGCAGCGCCGAACTGAAGTCGCTGTCAGCGATCGCTGGCGAGATGAAGGATTTCGCCCAACGCGCGAAGGATCGCAAGCTCAAGCCCGAGGAATATCAGGGCGGCACGACGGCCGTGTCCAATCTCGGCATGTTCGGCATCAAGGATTTCACGGCCGTGATCAATCCGCCGCATTCGACCATCCTCGCGGTCGGCGGCGGCGAGAAACGGCCTGTCGTGAAGAAGGACGGCACGCTCGGCGTCGCGACCGTGATGAGCATCTGCATGTCGTGTGATCATCGCGCGGTCGACGGCGCGCTCGGCGCCCAGCTCATCTCGGCGGTGAAGCAGCTCATCGACAATCCCATGGGCATGCTGGTGTGACGCCCAAAGCGTCATGCGCGTCGTTCTCTCCATGATCCTCGCGCTGACGCTGTCCTTGTTCACGGGCGGAATGGCTGCGGTGCAGATCGCCGAGATCGTCAGAGCGCGTGAGGAGTTTATCCTGGCGTTTTTGATGCTGATCATCGTCGCCACGATCGCGGCGCTCATTTTCGGCGTTGCGCGTTTCAGGGCCGATGCTCCGCGCGCTGTGCGAAACGCCGGCTACATCCTGCTGGCGATCCTCATCGTCGCGATTGCAGCTCTGCTGGTCGCCTTCTTCTACGCTTCGGGCGAGATCAAACTGACCTCGTATGACGGGCAACTGATCACGGAATTGGCGATCCCCGGCCTCGTCGCGATCCTCACGCAATGGGCGTTCGTGCGATGGCGCGTGCTGCGCCATCTCGCTGCATAAATTCAAACCACGCTTTGGCGCGGTTCATCTGGAGCAAGAGCAATGTCCTCTTACGACGTCATCATCATCGGCTCTGGTCCCGGCGGTTATGTCGCCGCGATCCGTTCGGCGCAGCTTGGACTGAAGACCGCGATCGTCGAGCGCGAGCATCTCGCCGGCATCTGCTCGAACTGGGGCTGCATTCCGACGAAGGCGCTGCTTCGCTCGGCTGAAATCCTGCACTACGCGCAGCATGCGAAGGATTACGGCCTCAAGCTCGAGGGGCAAATGACAGCCGACCACGCCGCCGTGATCGCGCGCTCGCGCGCGATCGCGACGCGCATGAACAATGGCGTGGGCTTCCTCATGAAGAAGAACAAGGTCGATGTGATCTGGGGCGAGGCCGTCATCGACAAGCCGGGCCAGATCACGGTCGGGCCGACGAAGAAGCCGCCGATGCTGCCGCAGACTCCTCCGCCGAAGAATGTGCTGGGGCCAGGAACCTATCAGGCCAAGCACATCATCTTGGCGACCGGCGCGCGGCCGCGCGCCCTTCCCGGCATCGAGCCCGACGGCAAGCTGATCTGGACTTATTTCGAAGCGATGTCGGCGCCGGCCATGCCGAAGTCGCTGCTGGTGATGGGATCAGGCGCGATCGGCATCGAGTTCGCGAGCTTCTATCGCACGATGGGCGCCGAGGTGACTGTGGTCGAGGTGCTGCCGCAGATCCTGCCGGTCGAAGACCATGAGATCGCCGGCCTCGCGCAGAAGCGCTTCGAGAAGCAGGGCATGAAGTTCCTGATTGGCGCCAAAGTGACGAAGGTTGCGAAGGGCGCTGACGACGTGACTGCGACGATCGAGACGGCTGACGGCAAGACGCAGACGCTGAAGGCCGACAGGCTCATTTCCGCAGTCGGCGTCGTCGGCAACATCGAGAATCTCGGGCTTGAGAAGCTCGGCGTGAAAACCGATCGCGGCTGCATCGTCGTCGATGCTGTCGGCAAGACGAACGTCGCGGGAATCTATGCGATCGGCGACGTGGCGGGCCCGCCGATGCTAGCCCACAAGGCCGAGCATGAAGGCGTGATCTGCGTCGAGGCGATCAAGGGCCTGCATCCGCACGCCATGGACAAGCTCATGATCCCCGGCTGCACCTATTGCCATCCGCAGGTGGCGAGCGTCGGCCTGACCGAGAAGAAGGCGAAGGAGCTTGGCAAGGAGATCAAGGTCGGCCGGTTCCCGTTTGTCGGCAACGGCAAGGCGGTGGCGCTCGGCGAACCCGATGGTCTCGTGAAGACGGTCTTCGACGCCAAGACAGGCCAGCTTCTCGGCGCCCATCTCATCGGCGCGGAGGTGACCGAGCTCATACAAGGCTTCGTCGTGGCGATGAATCTGGAGACGACCGAGGAAGAGCTCATGGCGACGGTCTTCCCGCACCCGACCCTCTCCGAGACCATGAAGGAGAGCGTGCTCGACGCCTATGGCCGCGCGCTGAACATCTGAGGGGCTACGGCGGAACGGCCGCACAGCGTCCGGGCCGGGAAGGCTAGTGACGCGCGAAATGGGCTCGGGCACATTCCCGGCCCTCGCGCGTTAAATGGCGAGGCAACATCTGGAGAACCGCCATGGACGCGCGTGGATTGATCATCATGGTCGTCATCGGCCTTGTGGCCGGCTGGCTCGCCAGCCTTGTCATGGGCGGCGGCGGGCTGATCCGCTACATCATCACGGGCCTGATCGGCTCGGTCGTGGGCTCGCTGCTGTTGCATGCGCTCGGCGTCAATATCAGCCTTGGCAACCCGCTGATTTCCCAGATCCTCGTGGCGGCGATTGGCGCTATCGTGGTGATCGCGGTGGCGCGCGTCGTCGCCTGACCTGCGCATCCTGACTCGACAGGCTTGACCTCGCCGTCGGGCCGCTATCTTGCATAAGTCCCGCGAAGCGCGCGCTTCGCGGGCTTTTGCGCAGGAGAAACGGCGGCATGGCGTCGAACATTGGAGCGGCTGAGCTCAATCCGCCGCCGCGGCTGATCATGGGGCCGGGGCCGCTCATGGCCGATCCGCGCGTGCTGCGCTCCATGGCGACGCCGATGCTGGGTCAGTTCGATCCCGCCTTCCTCGACATCATGGCCCGGGTCCAGCAGTTCTTCCGCGAGATCTATCGGACGGGGAACAAGCAGACCTTGATGATCGACGGCTCGGCGCGGGCCGGCATCGAGGCGATCCTGGTTTCGCTCATCGAACCCGGCGACAAGGTGCTCGTGCCGATGTTCGGTCGTTTCGGCCATCTGCTCGTCGAGATCTGCGAGCGCTGCGGCGGCGATGTCGTCACGATCGAGCGCCCGTGGGGAGAGGTATTCACGCCCGATGAAATCGAAAAAGCGCTGAAACAGCATCAGCCCAAGATTATCGCGCTTGTTCACGCCGACACCTCGACGACGGTCGCGCAGCCGCTGGAAGACATCGGCGCGCTCTGCCGGGCGCATGGCGCCTATCTCTATGTCGACGCCTGCGCCAGCATCGGCTGCATCGATATCCGCGCCGACGAATGGCAGATCGACGGGATTTCTGCTGGCCTGCAGAAGGGGCTTTCAGGCCCGCCGGGCATGTCGCCGGTCACGGTGAGCGAGCGCGCTGTTGCCCGTATCCGCAACCGCAGGCATGTCGAGGCCGGAGTCAGGCCGGCGAATTATGTGGCCGGGCAAGGGCCGCGCATCCGCTCGAACTATTTCGATCTCTCCATGCTGATGGATTATTGGGGCGACGATCACCTCAATCATCACACCGAAGCGACGAGCATGATCTATGCGGCGCATGAGTGCGGCCGCATCTTCCTCGATGAGGGACACGAGGCCGTATTCGCGCGCCACCGCGTTGTGGGCGACGCGCTCTGCGATGGCCTCGAAGCCATGGGCCTGAAGGTTTTCGGCGATCGCGCCGCGAAGATGCCGAACGTGACGGGCGTCCACATCCCCGAAGGCGTCGACGGCGATGCGGTGCGCAAGGGCATGCTTGCGCATTTCGGCATCGAGATCGGCACCTCCTTCGGTCCGCTGCACGGCAAGATCTGGCGCATCGGCACGATGGGCTACACCGCGCGCAAGGAGAATGTGCTGATCTGTTTGGGCGCGCTTGAGGCGATGCTGCTTGCAGTCGGCTTCAAGCTGCCGGCGGGTGCGGCCGTGCAGGCGGCGATGAAGGCGTTCGGAGAGGCGGGGGTGTAAGCTCTCTCCGTCCCCGGCTTCATGGAGCGAGCGCATGCGAGCAGAATGAAGGCCGGGGCCCAGCGAGAAAATCGCGAGCGAAGCGAGCTCATCGTCATTGTATTTTTCCGCGACGGAATCTCGTCGCGCCTTCGGCGCAGAGTCTTTCCGCTGGGTCCCGGACACAGTTCCGCTCCGCTGCGCGTCGCTCCACCGTTCCAGGAACGAGGACAGCTTCCTCCAAAAGAGGGAGAAGGGAAAACGCCGACCATCCATGTCTTCCTTTCATAGGTTAAAAGACGTGGAGGATGGGACAAGTCCGGACGCGGCGATAAACTGATGATGTCCAGTTCGAGCATGCCTATGAATGATGCCGTCATCTCCAACGCCCGCGAGAAAATTCTGGCCGCCGTCGAGGCAGCGTTCGATGCCCAGATCGAGTTCACGAAGGACCTCGTCCGATTTCCGTCGCTGCGCGGCAATGAAGCGCCGGTGCAGGACTTCATCCATGCGGCGCTGACGAAGCGCGGCTACGCCATGGATCGCTGGCGCGTGCGCGAGGAAGACATCAGGCATCATCCCGGCTTCTCGCCGATTGCGGTCAGCTATGAGCAGGCCTGGTGCGTCGTCGGCTCGCATCGGCCGCGCGCGGAGAAGGGCAGGTCGCTGATCCTCAATTCGCATATCGACGTGGTGCCCTCAGGGCCCGTCGACATGTGGGCCGATCCGCCATTCGATCCCAAAGTGAAGGACGGCTGGCTCTATGGCCGCGGCGGCGCCGATATGAAGGCGGGAACCGCGATCAACATCTTCGCCATGGATGCGATCCGCGCCGCCGGATTCCAGCCGGCGGGCACTGTGCATCTCGAAACCGTGATGGACGAGGAATCCACCGGCAATGGCGCGCTGTCTTCGCTCGTGCGCGGCTACAAGGCCGACGCCTGGTTCTGCCCGGAGCCGTCGAATGAGACGATCACGCGCGCCAACGCCGGCGTGGTCTGGTTCATGATCGAGGTGCGCGGGCGGCCGGCGCACACGCGCGAGATGCAGTCGGGCTTCAACGCGATCGACGCCGCCTATCGCCTCGCCGGCGCGTTGCGTGAGCTTGAGGCGAAATACAACGCCGAGCGCGTCAATCATCCGCTGTTCGCCAACGATCCCCATCCGATCAATCTCAACCTCGGACAGATCAGGGGCGGCGACTGGACGTCGATGGTGCCTGCCTGGTGCGAGATCGAATTCCGCTTCGCCATGTATCCCGGGATCAGCGCCGAGGAGGTGAAGCGCGACGTCGAGGCTTGCGTCGCCGCGGCGGCGAAGAAGGATACCGCGCTCGCCAACAATCCGCCGAAAGTGGTGTGGCACGGCTTCTTCTGCGAAGGGTTCGAATTGAAGCCCGGCAGCGACGCCGAGAATGCGCTTCGCGAAGCGAGCGTCGCCGCCAACAATAAGCCGCTCCATTCGCGCGTGATGCCGGCCTATCTCGATGCGCGCGTGCCGGCGCTCTATGGCGAGATGCCGGTGCTGGTCTATGGCCCCACGGGGCTTGAAGTGCATGGCATCGACGAAAGATGCGACGTGGAATCGATCCGTCGCTGCACGCGCACGCTCGCGCTTTTCATCGCCGACTGGTGCGGCCTCGAACCTCTCGCGGAGTAATCACCATGGAGAAGTGGCTGGGGGCCGCGCTCGACTATGTCCCGCAATGGCTGTCGTTCCAGCTCGAGCAGGCGGAGGCGCCGGGCTGCTCGCTCGCCATCGCCCATCGCGACAAGATCATCTATGAGAAAGCCCTCGGCCTCGCAGACATCAAGGCGAAGACGGCGCTGACGCCGGCGCATCGCTTCCGCGTCGCGTCGCACTCCAAGAGTTTCACGGCGACCGGAATCATGCTGCTGCGCGAGCGCGGCAAACTCACGCTCGACGATCCCGCCGGAAAATATGTCACGGGGCTTCATCCCAGGGTGGCGTCGGCGACGATCGCGCAACTGGTTTCGCATGGCGCCGGCATCGTGCGCGACGGCCCGGATACGGGGCAATGGGCGCATCGCCGCGCCTTTCTCAACTATGCGGAGCTGCGCGCGGACTTGACGCTTCCGCCAACTCTGGAAGCGAGCACGCGCTTCAAATATTCCAATCACGGTTTCGGACTGCTCGGATTGATCATCGAGTCGATCACGGGAGAGACCTGGAACGACTTCATCGCGCGCGAGGTCGTGGCGGCGGCGGGCCTCAGGGAAACCTATCCCGACGCGCCGGTCCCACGCGGCGTTCCGCTGGCGTCGGGCCATGCGACGAAGACTCTCTTCGGCAAGCGCTATGTCATCCCGGCGAATTACTCGACCTTCGCGATGGCGTCGGCGACCGGCTTTGTCAGCACGGCGCGCGATCTCGCACGCTTCTTTGGGCAGCTCTCGCCGCAGGCGAAGCGGAGCGTCCTGTCGCCAGCGAGCCGGCGCGAGATGACGCGGCGGCTGTGGCGCAATCCGCAGGCCTCGATCGAAGGCTATTACGGACTTGGCATTATCGGCGGACGGACCGGCGGCTGGGACTGGTTCGGCCATAGCGGCGGTTTCCCCGGCGTGATCACGCGCACGACGATGATCCCGTCGAAGGAGCTGACCGTGTCGTTGCTGACGAACAGCGCCGATCGCCTCGCGGCGGGTCTTGGCGATGGCGTGCTCCATATCCTGCAGGCGTTCGAAAAGAATGGCGCGCCGCCGCGCGCTCACAGAGCATGGGCCGGCCGCTGGTGGAGTTTGTGGGGCGTGCTCGACATGGTGCCGATGGGCGACAAGGTGTTCGTGGCGACGCCGGCTTTTCCCAACCCGTTCACCGATGCGCCGCAGATTTCAGTGACAGGGCGCGGCCGCGGCGTGATCACCGCAGGCGAGGGTTACAGCAGCTATGGCGAACCTGCGAGCCTTGTGATGGGCCGCGGCGGCAAGGCGAAGGAAGTCGTTTTTGCGGGCACGCGACTGTTGACGAAGGCGGCCGCGGAGAAGGAAGCGAGAGCGCGCTACAAAGTGAAGTGATGCGCTCGCTTTCGTCTTCGCAAAGCCATTGGCTTTGCTTCGACGTAGCAAGCCGCTCGCGAGTCTTTCGCTGGGCCCCGGTCTTCATTCCGTTCGCTTCGCTCACTTCATGAAACCGGGGACGGAGGGAGCGTCAATTTGAAACGTTGAAGCTGTCGCCGTCCCCGGAACGGTGAAGCGAAACGAAGTGAAGCGGAACCGTGTCCGGGGTCCAGCGCAAGAATCCGCGCTGAAAGCGCGGCGAAATCAGGCCTCCAGCGCGGTCGTCAACTCCAGCCATTCGTTCTCGGCCGCGACAAGCGCGCTTTCGAGTTCGCCGCGCTGGCGCGTGAGTTCCGCCACTCTGTCCGGCTGCTTCGCATAGAGATCGCTGTCGGCAAGCGCCGTGTCGACGCGCGCCATGAGATCGTGCAGCTTCGCCATGCGTGTCTCCGTCGCGTCGACACGCTTGCGCAGACCTGACAGCGAGGAGCGCTTTTCCGCCTGCGGCTTTTCCGTGGACGCGCGTTCGGCCGCCTCCCGCGCGCGCTCTTTCTTCGAGGCAGACGCGCTATCGAGATCGCCCGACAGAATAAGTTTGCGGTAATCGTCGAGATCGCCGTCGAACGGCTTCACCGTCCCATTGGCGACGAGCCAGAGACGTTCGCAGGTCGCTTCGATGAGATAGCGATCGTGGCTGACGAGGATCACCGCGCCGGGATAGTCGTTGATCGCTTCGGCAAGCGCGGCGCGGCTGTCGATGTCGAGATGGTTGGTAGGCTCGTCCAGCACCAGCATGTGCGGACCGTGAAAGGCCGCGAGACCCAACTGCAGCCGCGCCTTCTCGCCGCCTGACAAGTTCGCGACGGGGGTCTCGACCTTGCTCGCGGGAAAACCAAGCTGCGCCGCTCTTGCGCGCTTCACGGATTCATAGGCGTCGGGAATGAGATCGGCGACATGATCGAGCGCCGTGCGTTTGACGTCGAGTTCGTCGACCTGATGCTGGGCGAAATAGGCGACGTCGAGCTTCTTCGACTGGCGGATTTCGCCGCCAAGCGGATCGAGCCGGCGCGCCAGCAGTTTCGAGAAGGTCGACTTGCCGTTGCCGTTCGCGCCGAGCAGCGCGATGCGATCGTCAGGCGCGAGCGTCAGATCAAGACCGCGCAGCACGACGCGTTCACCATAGCCGGCGCTGACTTTCTCGAAGGTGATGAGCGGCGGCGCGAGCGGCTTCTGCGGCGCCGGGAGATAGAAGGGCGCGACCTCGCTGTCGACGATGGCGGCCACCGGCTCCATTTTTTCCAGCCGTTTGATGCGCGACTGCGCCTGACGCGCCTTGCTCGCCTTGGCGCGGAAGCGATCGACGAAAGCCTGGAGATGTTTTCGCTCGGCCTCCTGCTTGTCGCGCGCCTTCACCTGCAGAACCATCTTCTCGCGGCGCTGGCGATCGAACGAGGTGTAGTCGCCGCGATAGAGCGTCAGCTTTCCCTGATCGAGATGCAGGATGTGATCGACCGCGGTGTCGAGCAGTTCGCGATCGTGGCTGATGATGATCGCCGTGCGCGGATAGCGCGCGAGATAGTCGTACAGCCAGAGCGTGCCTTCGAGATCGAGATAGTTGGTGGGCTCGTCGAGCAGCAAGAGATCGGGCTCGGAGAACAGCACTGCCGCAAGCGCGACGCGCATGCGCCAGCCGCCGGAGAAATCGGAGCAGGGGCGCTGCTGCGCCTCAGCATCGAAGCCGAGGCCATGCAGGATCGCGCCGGCGCGCGCTTCGGCGGAATAGGCGCCGATATCAGCGAGCCGCGTCTCGATGTCGGCGATGCGCGCGGGATCGGCGGCATGCTCGCGTTCCGCCATCAGCGCGGCGCGTTCGCGATCGGCCGCGAGCACGACCTCCATCAGCGTCTCGGGACCCGATGGAACTTCCTGCGCCACGCTGCCGATGCGCGCATTCTTCGGGATCGAGGCGCCGCCGGTCTCGGTGTGCAATTCGCCAAGCGCGATGCGGAACAAGGTCGTCTTGCCCGTGCCGTTGCGGCCGACGAAGCCGACTTTCGCGTTCGGCGGAAGAGCGACAGTCGCCTTGTCGAAGAGAAGGCGCGAGCCGATCCGGTAAGTCAGGTCGTTGACGTGCAGCATGGCGCGGCGCTTCTCGCGCAGCCGCATGATGCGCGCAAGACACGTTACGGAGCCGACATAATCGCGCCGCAAATCGGCCCTTCCGCAGCCCGCTCGACTTTCCACAGCCGGCGAAGGGGAGACGAGGCGATTCGACATGTTCATCTGGAAGCCGCTCGGAATTCGCGCGCTGCCAGCGCTGGCGATTATCTGTCTACTGTTTGGCATCGCGACAGCGGTGGTCGCGGTCGTTATTGGTCGCGGCGCGTGATGCAAAGCTCGTCTTCCCCAACGTCGTATACTTTTGTCGAATCGGGAACTAGGTTCGAGTCCCAGCCACGCAGAGCTGGATTCGCCTAGGGGGCCTCTCATGAAAAAATACATCGCCGAATTCATCGGCTCGGCGGCGCTCGTGTTGATTGGTTGTGGCGCGGTGACGGCTGGCGGTCTTGGCGGCGTCCTTGGCGGTGGGGGCGCGGGTTTTCTCGCTGTTCTGCCGATTGGTCTGGCGTTTGGTCTGGCTGTGACAGCGATGGCCTACGGCATCGGCCCGGTGTCCGGCTGCCATATCAATCCGGCCGTGACAGTCGGGGTCTGGGCGGCCGGCCGCATGGAGACGTCGGAGGTGCCTGGCTATATCGTTGCGCAGGTCGCGGGCGCGATCGTCGGCGCGGCGGTCCTGTACATCATTCTCAGCGGCAAGGCGGGCGGCTATGACGTAGCCGCCGCCGGCCTCGGCCAGACCGGTTGGGACGCCGCGAAAGGCTACTCGATGGTTTCAGCCTTCATCGCTGAAGCGGTCGGCACGTTTCTGTTTCTGGTCTGCATTCTCGGCGCGACCTCCAAGTCGGGCGGGGGTGTTGCGGCCGGACTGGCGATTGGCCTGACGCTCGCGGCGTTGCATCTGGTCAATGTTCCGATCAGCGGCAATTCGCTCAATCCGGCCCGTTCGATCGGGCCTGCCCTGTTCGTCGGCGGGACCGCCATCGCCCAGCTCTGGCTGTTCATCGTCGCCCCGCTGATCGGCGGCTATGTCGCCGGCCTGCTGTTCAAGACGAAGACGCTGGAAGCCTGATCCGGCTTAAGCCTGTCATCGGAAAGGGCCCGCGAGGGCCCTTTTTCGCATCTGCGAACGCCTTGTCGGTCCGGGGACGCGCCGATATAAGCCGCGCACTTTCCGTTTCAGACAGGACCCGCGATGGCCGCGCAGCGCACTTTTTCGATCATCAAGCCCGACGCGACCAAGCGTAACCTCACGGGCGCGATCAATGCGGTCATCGAGAAGGCGGGCCTGCGCATCGTGGCGCAGAAGCGCATCCAGATGACCAAAGAGCAGGCGCAGGCGTTCTACGCCGTCCACAAGGAGCGTCCCTTCTTCGGCGAGCTCGTCGATTTCATGATCTCCGAGCCGGTGGTCGTGCAGGTGCTCGAGGGCGACAACGCCATCGCGAAGTATCGCGAAGTGATGGGCGCGACGAACCCGGCGAACGCCGCCGAGGGCACGATCCGCAAGCTCTACGCCCTGTCGGTCGGCGAGAATTCGGTGCACGGCTCGGACGCGCCGGAGACGGCGGCGATCGAGATCGCCCAGTTCTTCTCGGGCAACGAGATCGTCGGCTGAACGGCCGACGCCTGACTCTAAACAGCGGCGGGCGATAAGCCCGCCGTTTTCATTTCCGCTTGAGTTTGCCGGCGGCTCCGGCAATTTGCCGGTTTCGCGAGAGTCCCCGGAATGAACGCGCCCGTCCGCAAGACCATCGGCCATTCCGCCTGCCCGCATGACTGCCCGTCGACCTGCGCGCTCGACGTCGAGGTCATCGACGGCAAGACGATCGGCCGCCTGCATGGCGCGAAGGACAACAGCTACACCGCCGGCGTCATCTGCGCGAAGGTCGCGCGCTATTCCGAGCGCATCAATCATCCCGACCGTCTGACGAAACCGCTGTTGCGCGTCGGCCCCAAGGGCTCGAAGCAGTTCCGCGAAATCTCGTGGGACGAGGCGCTCGATCGCACGGCGGAGGCGCTGCTGAAGGCCGAGCGCGAGCATGGCTCTGAATCGGTCTGGCCCTACTACTACGCCGGCACCATGGGCTTCGTGATGCGCGACGGCATCAACCGCCTGCGTCACGCCAAGAAATATTCGGGCTTCTACGGGACGATCTGCGTCAACATGGCCTGGGTCGGCTTCATCGCAGGCACGGGCAAATTGATGGGGCCCGATCCGCGCGAGATGGCGAAGGCTGATTGCGTCGTGATCTGGGGCACCAATGCGGTTGCGACGCAGGTCAACGTCATGACCCATGCGGTGCGGGCGCGGAAGGAGCGCGGCGCCAAGATCGTCGCCATCGACGTCTATAACAATGCGACGATGCAGCAGGCCGATATGGCGCTCTGCCTGCGGCCGGGCACCGACGGCGCGCTCGCCTGCGCCGTGATGCATATCCTCTTCCGCGACGGTTACGCCGATTGGGATTATCTCGAGACATACACGGATCATCCGCGCGAACTCGAAGCGCATGTGAAGAGCCGCACGCCGGAATGGGCGTCTGATATCACGGGGCTGCCCGTCGCGGAGATCGAGGCGTTCGCGAAGCTCGTCGGCGAGACGAAGCGCACTTACTTCCGGCTCGGCTATGGTTTCGGCCGGCAGCGCAACGGCGCCGTCAACATGCATGCGGCGCTGTCGATCGCCTGCGTCACCGGCTGCTGGCAATATGAAGGCGGCGGCGCGTTCCACAACAACCGCGCCATCTACACCTGGCGCAAGAGCGTGATCGAAGGTCTCGACGTCATCGATCCGAAAATCCGGGTTCTTGACCAGTCGCAGATCGGACGCGTTCTGACGGGCGATGCGGAAGCGTTGCGCGGCGGCGGCCCGGTGAAGGCGCTCTTCATCCAGAACACCAATCCGGTGAATGTCGCGCCGGAGCAGGAGAAAGTGAAACGTGGCTTCGCGCGCGAGGATCTCTTCACCTGTGTGCATGAGCAGTTCATGACCGACACCGCCGCCATGGCGGACATCGTGTTGCCGGCGACAATGTTCCTTGAACATGACGACATCTATCAGGGCGGCGGCCATCAGCATGTGATGCTGGGTCCGAAGATCGTCGATCCGCCGGAAGGCTGCCGCAACAATCACGAGGTTGTGGTCGCGCTGGCGAAGCGCGTCGGGGCCGAACATCCCGGCTTCGACATGAGCCCGCGCGAACTGATCGAGCGGACGCTTCAGGACTCAGGTTACGGAAGCCTCGCCGATCTCGAACGGGCGAAGTGGCTCGACGTGCAGCCCTCGCTCGAGCGCGCGCATTTCATCAACGGGTTCGGCTACCGCGACGGCAAGTTCAAATTCAAGCCGGACTGGCCGAAGACGCCTTACGCCAATGAAGGGCCGATGGGGCCTTGGGCCGAGATGCCTTCGCTGCCCGACCATTGGGGCGTGATCGAGGAAGCGACCGAAGAGCATCCGTTCCGGCTCGCGACCTCGCCGTCGCGCTCGTTCCTCAATTCGACCTTCGCGGAGACGCCGAGCGGGATCGCGCGCGAGAAGCGGCCCGAGGTGATGATCCATCCTGACGACGCGGCGGCGGCCGGGCTCGTTGATGGCGATCAGGTCGATCTTTCCAACGAGCGCGGAACGGTCAGGCTCCATGCGAAGCTGTTCGACGGCGTGCGCCGCGGCGTGCTGATCGCGGAGGGCATCTGGCCGAACGGGGCGCATCACGAGGGCAGGGGAATCAACTCGCTGACTGGCGCCGATGCGGTCGCGCCCTTTGGCGGGGCGGCTTTCCACGACAATCGTGTCGCACTTCGCAAGGTCGCGCCGATCCAGTAAGGCCGGAGCGTTCGATTCATTGCGGGGTTTCTGATGGCCATTGCCAGTCGTTTTGCGCTTGCTGCGCTTTTCCTGTCCGCGGCGACGGCCGCTTTCGCCGGCGCGGCGCCGCCTCCGGCAGGCGACGCGCGCGTCGATCCGCAGATGAAAAATGCGACGCCTTACCTCCTGTCGCTCAAGGTTTTCGACCAGTGCCTGTTTGTGCAGTCGCGCCTGATGAGCACGACGCAGGAGGCGGTGCATTCGCCCTGCTCCTGCTACGCCAAGGCCACGATCGCCGGCATGAACAAGGACGAACTCGATTTCCTCCGGAACAACGGCTACTTCCCCGACGCCGTTCGCCCGCGGGCGCTGGAAAATCTCGACAAGTGCCAGTTGAAGCGCCCGCCAGGCGCGTGAAGCAGGCGACCTAGACGTCGAGCCGAGCAAGCCCGAGATAGAGCGCCGGCGCGCCGGCCTGTTTGATTGTCGAAACTGCGGCGCGTCCCGGCGGGGCGCGCGAGGCGGTGGCAAAGCGAAGCTCGGCGCCATCCTGTTGCAACGTCGCAAGCGCGCCGGAAAAATCGGGCTGGTCGAGCCCGTCATAGATTCCGCGGCCTGTCGCTTTCAGCACGGCCTCTTTCGCCACCCAGAGGCGAAAGAAGAGATCGCGCTGCGCCGTCACATCCCGCTCGTTTGCGATCGCCAGCGCTTCGGCTGCCGCGAAATGATCTTTCGCCAGCGCGATGGGGTCGAGACCGGGATCGTCAGGCTCGATATCGGCGCCGACCGCGTGGTGCGCGGAATAGCCGACGAGCAGAGATCCATCGCGATAGGAGAGCGAGACGCCGAGTTCGAGGTCCGGCGCATCGAGACGCGGGCGACCGCTCGGGCGTTGCGAAACGACGACGCTTCGTCCCAGGGTCGCCGACAGCTTTTCAGAAGCGAGTTGATAATGCGCCCGGCCGCCGCGCGGCGCGTTCGGAATCAGCCACGCGGCCGCGCCGTCGATCGCGAGGATCGGCGGCGCGCCCTTGAATTCGGCCATGTGAATCGCGAACGCTACGCCGCCGCGGCGAGCGCCGGCGTGTGCGCGGCTTGCGCCGCATGCTCGCGGATAGGCTCGGCGGGAGCGCCCGCCCAGCGCGTATGCGGCGGTAGGTTTTCGCCCTTCATGATCAGCGAGAGATTTCCGATCTGCGCGAAGTCGCCGATTTTGGTGTCGTAAAGCACGGTCGAAAAGGCGCCGATGGTCACGCCCTTGCCGATCTCCACGCGGCCGACCTTCATGATGCGATCCTCATAGAGATGCGTCTGCAGGCAGGAGAGATCATTCATCACGGCGTAGTCGCCGATCGTGCAGCAGTCGAACTCGGTCAGGTCGGTCGTGTTGAGATAGACGCCTTTGCCGACCTTCGTGCCGAACAGCCGCAACGCCATCGGCAGCCAGAACGTGCCCTTGAGATGGTCAAGTAGAACGCGTCCAGCGAGACCCCAGTAGAGCACCGCGACGGCCTCCGTGCGCATCGCCCAGAATGACCACATCGGCTTCGCGACCGGCTTGTAGACGCCCATCGTCGCCCATTTGATCGCCGCGACCGCGAGCGTCATGGAGACTGGCAGCAGGCAACTCACCACAAGAAACACGCCAAGCGCGCCGAGATAGTCGCCATTGGCGTAGTAGGGTTCGATGAATTCGACGGACAGTGAGCCGAGCGTGATGAACAGCGCATTGGGGAAGGTCGTGTGCAGCGCCTCAAACAAAGCGCGCGTAAGCTTCTTCCCGAACGAGGGCTCGTAGGTCCAGTTCGCGCCGGGCTCGCCGAATTTCTGGCGCACCGGGAATTTGATCGGCGGCGAGCCGAACCAGGTTTCGCCCGGTTGGGTTTCGCCCGACGCCGGAACCATCGATTTGACGCCGATCAGCGTGCCTTCGGCAAGATGTGAGCCGTGCGGAATGACCGCGTTGTTGCCGACGAAGACGTGGTCCTTGATGATCGTGCGGCGCAGCGTCATCCATCCGCGCTGCACGTCCTCGTCGCCGAGCACGCATTCGTCCGCCATGAAGCTGTTCGCGCCAATCTCGACGAGATCGTAGCGGCCGCCGAGATTGGTCGAGATTTCCGCGCCCTTGCCGATCTTCGCGCCCATCAGCCGATACCAGGCGCGCATATAAGTCGTGGCGTAGAGCGAAGACAGCGTGTCGAGCGAGACTTCGCTGATGAGATTCATCGTCCACTGCCTGAGATGCATCAGGGAGTGAATGGAATAAGTGCCTTCCTTCAGGCGCGTCGGCATGATGATCCAGCGCAACGCGATGACGATCGCCAGCGTGAAGATCACCAGCGCTGCGCTCATCAGCCAGGCGAGCGGGAACAGCGCGTGATACCATTCGACCGAAGGCAGCGTGTCGAGCAGGAAGCTCTCCGCCTTGTCGAACACGAAGAAGGCCGGGAAGATCGGCAGAAGGCCGATCACCTGCACCACAAGAATGAGCGTGGCGTAGATCGCGAAGAGCAGGTTCTTGCGCGTCTTCGACACCGTCGGGTTGGTGGCGAGTTCGGCGGGATCGAGCACGCCGGTCTTGCGCGCGGGCGATCCTTCCCAGGTCTCGTAGGGCGCGACGACTGTTCCCGGCAAAAGGGCGGTGAGATCATCGAGTCGCGCGTCATGTCCGATGACGCAGTCCGACGCGATGATCGACTGGTTGCCGATATAGGAGTTGTCGCCGATGACGACGCGGCCGATGACAAGCTCATTGCCATCAATCTCGGCGTTGGCGATGACTGCCTTGTGGCCGATCGAGGCCCAGGCGCCGATCTCGACGAGGTCGGGCGCGCCGAATTCCGCATGCGCGATCATGGCGTCATTGCCGACCTTCGCGCCAAGCGCGCGCAGATAGAAGCGCATGATCGGCGAATTCGCGAGATAGGAGGGATTGCCCAGCGCATACAGGCGGGATACCAGCCACCAGCGATAATAGTAAGCGCCCCAGAGCGGATAGCGGCCCGGCTTCACCTTGCCGATGATCAGCCATTTCAGCGCGATGACCAGGAACACCGAGCCGAACTTGATGCCGCCATAGGCGGCCGACAGCACCAGCGCCATTTGCAGGAAGCTGTAGTTCGCGCCCTGCAGGAACATCATGTAGGTCAGGAACACGCCAAGCCATTGCGCGGTCGAGAGGCCGAGGATCAGCGGCAGCGCGGCGGTCTGCGCGACTGCGCACCAGAAGCGGCGCGCAAAGGGCGGCGGGGCGAAGCCGAGATCGGGCGGCGGCTCGCGGCCATCGCCGCGGCGCTCGTCGAGGACGGCTGCGAGTTTGCGCAGCGTGCGCTGCTGATAGACGTCCTGAAGCGTGATGCTCGCCAGCGATGGCGTTTCGCGCACGGCGGAAATGAATCGCGCCGCAATCAGCGAATGGCCGCCGAGCTCGGTGAAGAAATCCGCCTCGAACGGGATGGCCATGCCGGTGAAGACCTTCTGCGCCGACGCGAGCAGGGCGGCTTCAGTCGGCGTGCGGGCCTCTTCCTGCGGCTCGGACGCGGCGCTCATGTCGAGCAGCATGGCGGCGAGCGCCTTGCGGTCGACCTTGCCGGAGATCATGCGCGGCAATTCGGCGTGCGTGCGCCATAGCGGCGGCACCATGTAGGGCGGCAGCTTTGCGACCAGCGCCTTCTTCGTCGCCTGCGGATCGAAGGAAGCGCTCGCCGGCACCACATGCGCGACGAGCACGTCGCCGCCCGCGCCATCCTTGTGAACCGCGACGGCGGCGGCCTTCACGCCGGGCTCGTCGGCGATAAGGGATTCGATCTCGCCAAGCTCGATGCGATAGCCGCGGATCTTCACCTGATCGTCGATGCGGCCATGGAAAATGATGCGGCCATAGGCGTCGACGCTGACCGCGTCGCCGGTGCGATAGAGGATGGGGTCGCCAGCCGCAGCGGAGCCGAAGGGATTGGCGACGAATTTCTTCGCCGTCATCTCAGGCAGGTTGATGTAGCCCTGCGCAACTCCCGGACCGCCGACAAGCAATTCGCCGACCTCGTTCGGGCCGACCGGTTGGAGCTGCTCGTTGACGACATAGGCGCTGTAGTTCGGGATCGGCACGCCGATCGTCACGGGCTCGCCTTTGACGCATTCGGCGAAGGTGGCGACGACGGTCGTCTCGGTCGGGCCATAGGTGTTGAGGATGCGGCGGCCCGGACGCGACCAGCGGTCGACGAGCGCCGACGTCATCGCTTCGCCGCCGGTGATGATCAGCCGCACCGTCTCCATGTCGCGATCGAGCATGGTGAGCATGGTCGGCACGACGTCGAGCACGCTGATCCCTTCGCGCACGATCGTCTCGGGGAGATTGTCGGTGTCCTTCAGCACCGTCGACGACGCCACCTTCAGCGTCGCGCCGACGAGGTAGGGAATCCAGATCTCCTCCATCGAGAGATCGAACGCGACCGACGCGCCCTGGAAGACGATGTCCTCCTCGCGCATGTCGATGGCGACATTCCCCGAGCGGAGATAGTGCGTGATGTTGCGATGGGTGATGACGATGCCCTTGGGCTTGCCCGTCGAGCCCGAGGTGTAGATCGCGTAGGCCGCGCTGTCGGATTTCGGCCCTTCCGGCACGACGCCATTCGCCGGCGCCGCGAGCAGCATGTCGAGTTCGAGCACCGTCACCGGCAGCTTGCGGGTCTCGGAGGCGAGCGCCTCATGCGAGACGAGGATGGTTGCGCCGCAATCGTAAAGGCTTGTGGCGATGCGCTCGGCCGGCGCGTCAGCGTCGAAGGGGATGAAAGCCGCGCCTGACTTCGCGATGCCGATCATCGCGACATGCAGGTCGATCGAGCGCCTGAACCAGAGTCCGACGAAGTCGCCGCGTTTCACGCCGCGCGCGGCGAGCGCCGCCGCCACCTTCGACGAACGGCGGTCGAGCTCGGCGTAAGTGAGCTTTTCGTCCGTGCCGATCAGGGTGATCGCGATCTTGTCGCCAAGACGGCCGGCGGTCTCACGGAAGATGTCCGCCAGCGTTTCCGTGCGAATAATGTCCGGACGCGCGCCGCCAAACAGCATTGTCGTCGTCGGCTCAGAGAGAAGCTGATTCATTGCCCAACCCCTCGACGCTCCTGTCGCCTCTTACCCCGCGCTGGCGGTTCGCGGGATTTCTGGTGCGGCGGACCGTCGGTAAACCGTCGCGGCGGCCTTCATTCATGGCCGCTGAAAGTACGACGCATATGATCCGAGGGCGCTGAATGAACCCTGAATAGCCGGAAACACAATCCGGGATGGCGCGATAGCGCGCAGGAAGGCGACGAGCGTTGCAAGCGGGCATCGCTCGCGCCGGCGATGTGAAATCAGCTCAGATCGAGGGGCTGATGATTGACCCTCGCGGCTCGCCCATGCCGTCGAGCACGCAGCGACCATCCTTGAGCCGCGCGAGGCCGGATGCGACGAGGGCGAGGGTGCGCGGATAAATCACATGCTCCTGTTCCAGCACGCGCGCGGCGAGGCTCGCCTCCGTGTCGGACGGAGCCACCGCCACCGCCGCCTGCATGATGATCGGGCCGGCGTCGAGTTCGGGCGTCACGAAATGCGTCGTGCAGCCATGGATGCGCGCGCCGTCGGCGATCGCTTTCCTGTGGGTGTGCAGGCCCCGATAAGCCGGCAGCAGGGACGGGTGGATATTGATCAGCTTGCCGAGCCAGCGTCCCACGAACCAGGGCGACAGGATCTGCATGTAACCGGCGAGGCAAACGAGGGACACGTTGGCGGTCCTCAGAGACTCATCGAGCACCCGATCGAAGCTCTGCCGATCGGGGAAGGAGCTGCTGATAATGCCGGCGTTCTTGACGCCGGCCTCGCGCGCGGCGTTGAGGCCGGGCGCGTCAATGTTGTTGGCGAGAACGACAACGATTTCAGCAGGAAAGGCGTCGTTCTTCGCGGCCTCGATGAGCGCGCTCATGTTCGAGCCGCGGCCGGAAATGAGAACGCCGGTCCTGACCCTGCCCATGCTCACCCCTCAGCCAATCGCCAGCCGCCCCGTCACCTGCACGGCTGCGCCGTCGCCGCGCTCGACCATATGGCCAAGCTCAACCGGAGACTCGCCTGCTTCGCGCAACGCTTCAGCGACCGCCGCGGCGTCGGCCGCAGCGACGACGATGATCATGCCCACGCCGCAGTTAAAAGCGCGTAGCATCTCGTGTTCGGTCACCCCACCCATCCTGGAAAGCCAAGCGAAAACAGGTGGAACGGAAACTTTATTCAGGTCGATTCGCGCGGCCTTGTCGGCCGGCAGCACGCGCGGGATGTTCTCCCAGAAGCCGCCGCCGGTGATATGGGCGAGCGCCTTGAGCGCCCCCGTCTTGCGCTGCGCCGCCAGAACCGAGCGGACATAGATGCGGGTCGGCGTCAGCAGCGCCTGAGCCAGGCTCTGGCCGGCCGCGAAGGGCGACGGGGTCGACCATTCGAGGCCTGCATCGGACACAATGCGGCGGACGAGCGAATAGCCGTTGGAATGAACGCCCGACGACGGCAGGCCAAGGATAACGTCGCCCTCGCCGACATCCTTGCGCGGCAGCACGCCGTCGCGCTCGACGGCGCCGACGGCGAAGCCAGCGAGGTCATAGTCGCCCCTGGCGTAGAGGCCCGGCATCTCCGCGGTCTCGCCGCCGATCAGAGCGCAACCCGCCTCCTTGCAGCCGAGCGCGACGCCTTTGACGACCGCTGCGCCGGCGGCCGGATCGAGCTTTCCCGTCGCGTAGTAGTCGAGGAAGAACAGCGGCTCGGCGCCCTGCACGACGAGATCGTTCACGCACATGGCGACGAGATCGATCCCGATCGTGTCGTGCAAGCCTGACTCGATCGCGATCTTGACCTTGGTGCCGACGCCATCGTTGGCCGCGACCAGAATCGGATCCTTGAAACCGGCTGCCTTGAGATCGAAGAGGCCGCCGAAGCCGCCGAGTTCCGCATCGGCGCCTGGCCTGCGCGTGTCGCGAACGTACGGCTTGATAGCTTCGACCATCGCCGCGCCTGCATCGATATCGACGCCCGCATCGGCATAGGTCAGGCCGTTCCGGCGCGCTTCGCTCATCGGCTCCATCTCATGGGTGTGACTCGCCGTAGACGCGAAAAAGGGGGAGCGCAAGCACAGCCGGCCCGGCGTGGTCGCGTTGCATACAGTTCATGACGCTGCTTAATGTCGAGGCAGGGGTCGGTGAGCGCGCATGAGTCTGCCGAATTTCATCACACTCGGCCGAATCATTCTCGTGCCGTTGGTGATCGCGATGATTGTCGCGCGCAATTGGCAGTGGGCGTTCGCGCTGTTCGTCATCGCCGGCGTATCGGACGCTGTCGACGGCTTCATCGCCAAGCGCTTCAACATGACGACCGAGCTCGGCGCCTTCATCGATCCGCTGGCGGACAAGGCGTTGCTCGTCTCGCTCTATGTCTCGCTGGCTGTGGTCGACGTGCTTCCCGCGTGGCTGGCGATCCTGGTGGTCTTCCGCGACGTCATCATCCTTGGCGCAGTGATCGTCGCCTGGATCATGGATCGCCCGCTGGAGATCAGACCGCTCAAGGTGAGCAAGCTGAACACGGTGGCGCAAATCGCCTTCGCCGCCTGCGTGTTGGGAACACGCGCGTTCCAGCTTCCCCAGGGACCGCTCATCGATGGCGGCGTGCTGGTCGTCGCCGCCTTGACCCTGGCGTCAGGAGCCGCCTATTTCGCGGTGTGGACACGACACATGGCCGAGTGACGCCGCCTGAAAGCGCGGCCGCCGGGCGCCGGCGCGCCTTCTGGGCTGTCTTGTTCGCGGCGCTGGTCACGCTGCTCTGGTTGCTGCAGAGCGCGCTTCCGCCTTTCATCGCCGCTTTCGTGCTGGCGTATCTACTCGATCCCGTGGTGCATCGTCTGGAACGGTTGGGCGTGAGGCGATGGGCCGCGACTCTGCTGATCGTCGCGCTCGCCCTGTTCTTGCTGGTGCTGCTTTTCGCGATCATTGCGCCGCCGCTCGCTGGACAGTTCGCCTCGCTGCTCGACCGGCTGCCCGACTACGCGGCCCAGCTGCAAAGACTGATCAATGCGACCGTTGGCGGTTGGGTGACGAAACTCGGCGGCTGGGAGCGGTTCGGGATCAATCCCCCCGGCAGCGGCGACCAGTCGGCCGGCGACCTCATTGGGCCCGTGGTCGGATGGCTTGTCGGCTTCGCCCGATCGCTCGCGAGCGGAGGCCAGGCGTTGACGAGCTTCGCGTCGCTCGTCGTCGTCGCCCCAATCGTCGCGATCTATCTGCTGATCGATTGGCGTCGCATGATCGCTGCGCTCGACGGCTGGACGCCGCTGGCGGATCGCGCGCGCGTCCGGCGCATCGCGCGCGAGGCCAACAATGCGGTCGCGGCGGCGTTGCGAGGGCAGGCGACGGTCTGCCTGTTTCTCGCGATCTGGTATGGCGTGGGGTTGATGCTGGTCGGGCTTAATTTCGGTTTCGTCATTGGCGCGATCGGCGGGCTGCTCACCATCATTCCCTATCTCGGCGCCATTATCGCCTTTGCGCTCGCGCTGCTCGTCGCCATCGTCCAGTTCTGGCCGGTGTGGACGTCGGTCGGGCTTGTGGTGCTGGTGTTCGTCACCGGCCAGTTTCTTGAGGGCTATGTGCTGACGCCGAAGGTGGTCGGCGAAGCGGTCGGCCTCCATCCCCTCTGGCTGATGTTCGCGGTGTTCGCCTTTGGCTCGCTGTTTGGCTTCGCCGGCGTCCTTCTCGCGTTGCCGATGGCGGCCGCGACCGGCGTGCTCGCGCGGCACGCGCTGCGCGCCTATCTCGCCAGCGACATCTATCTCGCCGATGCGCCCGACAGCGCAACCTAAACCATGACGCAACTTCCGCTGGAACTGCCGTTCGAGGAGAAGCGCGGCGCCGAGGACTTCTTCGTCAGCGCCAGCAACGAGGCGGCCTACGCTGCGATCGAAAGCTGGCCTGACGGATGGACCGATGCTCTTCTCGTTCTTGTGGGACCGGAGGGGGCGGGGAAATCGCATCTCGCCGCGATCTGGGCCGAGCGCGCGCACGCCTGGCGAGCGCCGGCGGTTCTCCGCGCGGGCGATGTTCCGCATCTCGTCTCCAATGGCGCCTTGCTGATCGAGGACGCCGACCGGGCGCGTCTCGACGAGGCTGAACTCTTCCATCTCATCAACGTCATGCGGGAAAGGGGCGGCTTTGTTCTCATGACCGCGCGGACGGAGCCGGGGAGCTGGGGGCTTTCGACGCCCGATCTTGTCTCGCGCCTGCGCCGGGCGCCTGTCGCCGCCATTGAGGCGCCGGATGACGGGCTCCTGCGGGCCCTGCTGGTCAAGCTGTTCATGGACCGGCAGCTCACGGTTGACACGCGCGTCATCGAAACCATCATCTCCCGCGGCGAGCGCAGTTTCGCCGCGGCGCGTTCCATCGTTGATGCGCTGGACCAGGAAGCGCTCGCGGCCGGCCGTCGTATCACGCGGGCCATGGCCCAGGAGACGATCGCGCGGCTCTCCGCCGCGCAGGAGACCGCGCGATGAGCGTCATCGAACCGTCACAGCCCCGGCCCATGGCTCGGCAGCCGGTTCGCGCGTCCAGGGAGGGCCCGCCCGGGGTGATGGAGGAGGGCGAAGTGGCGAGAGCGGCGGCGGTCAAGACTGTGGCGGCGAATGGCGTGACAGCGGCGACGGTCGACGCCCCGCCTGCGAAATCTGATCCTGCGGCGCTGCTGACATCGCCGGAGCGCTTCATCAATCGCGAGCTCTCCTGGCTGCGCTTCAACAGGCGCGTGCTCGAGGAAGCCTCGAACCCCCATCATCCGCTGCTCGAACAGCTCCGCTTTCTGTCGATCTCTGCGAACAATCTCGACGAATTCTTCATGGTTCGCGTCGCTGGCCTGCGCGGGCAGATCCGCTCGCAGGCGGAACTCGTCTCGGAAGACGGGCTGACGCCGGCCG
Source organism: Terrirubrum flagellatum (assembly GCF_022059845.1). Lineage (GTDB taxonomy): Bacteria > Pseudomonadota > Alphaproteobacteria > Rhizobiales > Beijerinckiaceae > Terrirubrum > Terrirubrum flagellatum. The sequence continues at coordinate 1,749,181 of NZ_CP091851.1, forward strand.
AACAGCTCATCCGCATTCGCGCCGAGGCGGAGTCGCTCGTGCGCGACCAGCAGACGCGCTGGCTGAAATTGCGCGACCAGCTTCTCGAAGTCGGCATCGTGCTCGTCGAGGCGCCTGATCTCACCAAGCATGAGCAGCAGTGGCTCTCCGAGCATTTCATCCATCACATCTTCCCGGTGCTGACGCCGCTCGCGATCGATCCGGCGCATCCCTTCCCGTTCATCCCCAATCTTGGATTCACGCTGGCGCTGGCGCTGTCGCGGCAGTCAGACGGCCGCGCGCTCGACGCGCTGATCCGCGTGCCGCCGAAGGTCGAGCGCCTGATCAGGCTGCCCGATTTCGCGCAGACCGGCGGCTCGCGCTTCATTGCGCTCGAACAGACGATCGCGATTTTCGTCGACAGGCTCTTCCCGGGTTATTCGGCGAGCGGCCTCGGCGCCTTCCGGGTGGTGCGCGACAGCGATATTTTCATCGAGGAAGAGGCCGAAGATCTTGTTCTTCAGTTCGAGACCGCGATCAAGCGCCGACGCCGTGGATCGGTGATCCGTCTTGAAATCGAATCGAAGATGCCGGAGTCGCTGCAGCAGTTCGTCGTTGGAGAGCTGGACGTCAGGCCGGACGAGGTGTTCCTCATCGACGGCATGCTGGCGCTCAACGAATTGTCGCAGCTCGTCTCGCTTGATCGCGCCGATCTCAAATTCACGCCCTACAATGCGCGTTTCCCCGAGCGCATCCGCGATCATGGCGGCGACTGCTTTGCGGCGATCCGCCAGAAGGATCTCGTCGTCCATCATCCTTACGAATCCTTCGACGTCGTCGTGCAGTTCCTCACGCAGGCGGCGCGCGATCCGAACGTCGTCGCCATCAAGCAGACTCTCTATCGCACCTCAAACGACAGCCCCATCGTCAAGGCGCTGTCGGAGGCGGCGGAAGCCGGCAAGTCAGTCACGGCGCTCGTCGAACTCAAGGCGCGCTTCGACGAAGAGGCGAATATCCGCTGGTCGCGCGATCTCGAACGCGCCGGCGTGCAGGTGGTGTTCGGCTTCCTCGAACTGAAGACGCACGCCAAGCTGTCGATGGTGGTGAGGCGCGAAGGCGGACAGCTTGTCACCTATTGCCATGTCGGCACCGGCAACTATCATCCGATCACCGCGCGCATCTACACCGATCTGTCTTATTTCACCGCCGATCCCGCGATCGCGCGCGACGTGGCGCGCATCTTCAACTTCATCACCGGCTACGCCGAACCGGCGGAGCTCGAGCGTATGGCGGTGTCGCCCCTCTCGTTGAAGCAGCGCATCCTCAAGCATATCGACGAGGAGATCGCCTTCGTTCAGCAAGGTCGGCCCGGCGCCATCTGGCTCAAATGCAACGCCCTGATCGATCCTGACATCATCGATGCGCTCTATCGCGCCAGCAATGCAGGCGTCGAAATCGATCTCGTGATTCGTGGAGTCTGCGGGCTCAGGCCCGGCGTGCCGGGCCTGTCGGAGCATATCCGCGTGAAATCGATCATCGGCCGCTTTCTCGAACACAGCCGCATCTATGCGTTCGGGCAGGGCCATGGCCTGCCGCATGCGAAGGCGGCGCTCTACATCGCGTCAGCCGACATGATGCAGCGGAATCTCGACCGGCGCGTGGAAGCGCTTCTGCGGATTGAAAATCCGACGGTGCATGAGCAGGTCCTGAATCAGATCCTCGTGGCGAATCTCCTCGACAACGAGCAGAGCTGGCGGGTGAACAGCGACGGCTCGTCCACCCGCATCGAGCGCGGCGAGAACGAGGAGCCGTTCAACGCGCATAATTATTTCATGACCAATCCAAGCCTGTCGGGGCGCGGAAAGTCGCTTGCGGTCTCGACGCCGCGGCGGTTGTCAGAGAGGTTAGGAAAGCGGCGACGCGATGGCTAAAACGCCTGGAGCGCAGGGACGACTCGATGTCGGAGATCCTGTTGCGATCATCGATATCGGCTCGAACTCGGTGCGCCTGGTCGCCTATGAGGGGCTGACGCGCGCGCCGACATCGATCTTCAACGAAAAGGCGATGTGCGCGCTCGGCAAGGGCGTCGCGATCACCGGTCGCCTCAATGATCAGGCGATCGAAAAAGCCTTGGCGGCGCTCGCTCGCTATCGCGTGCTATGCGACACGATGCAGGTCAAGCATCTGCACGTCGTCGCGACCGCCGCAGCGCGCGACGCCTCGAACGGCCCTGAATTCATCGCGCGCGCCGAAGCGGTGCTCGGCCAGCGGATCGAGTTGCTGTCGGGCAAGCGCGAGGCGCAGTTGTCGGCGCTCGGCGTCGCTTCGGGCTTCTACAGGGCCGACGGAATCGTCGGCGATCTCGGCGGCGGCAGCCTCGAACTGATCGACGTGAAGGGACATCGCGTCGGCGCCGGCAAGACCACGCCGCTCGGCGGCCTTGCGCTGCAGGACGCATCTCGCGACTCCATCAAGGAAGCGCGCAAGATCGTGCGCAAGGCGCTGGAAGGCGTCGATGCGCTGGACTCCGGCAAGGGCCGCGCTTTCTACATGGTCGGCGGCACCTGGCGGTCGCTGACCACGCTGCATATCCATCAGCTCGGTTATCCCCTGCATGTGACCCACGGCTATGTCATGCAGGCGCAGGACGCGGTTGATTTCGCCGATCTCGTGCAGCGCGTCGAACCTGATATGCTGGACTCGATCGAGAAGATCTCCGCCGCGCGGCGCCCGCTGCTCGCCTATGGCGCCGTGGTGCTGGAAGAAGTGATCAAGCGCGCGAAGCCTTCGCAGGTGATCATGTCGGCGATGGGCGTGCGCGAGGGGCTGCTGTTTGAATTTCTCGACGAGCAGACCCGCGAACTCGATCCGCTTCTGTCGGCGGCGCGTGAACTGAACATCCTGCGCTCGCGCGCCCCGCGCCATGGCGAAGATCTGATCGCCTGGACCGATCATTTCATGCGCTCGTCGAGGCTCGAAGAGACGGCGGAGGAGAAGCGGTTGCGCCACGCCGCCTGCCTGCTGGCCGACATCGGCTGGCGCGCGCATCCGGACTATCGCGGCGAACAGAGCCTCAACATCATCGCCCATGCGGCCTTCGTCGGAGTGGACCATCCCGGCCGGGCCTATATCGCGCTCTCGATCTTCCACAGGCATATGGGTCTCGACGATGAGGTGTCGCCGCGCATCCGCGAGCTTTGCAGCACAAGGATGATCGACCGCGCCCGCATCCTCGGCGCGCTGATGCGCGTCGCCTATCTCGTCTCGGCGGCCATGCCCGACGTGTTGGCCCGGACGCCGCTGCAGGTGGAGGGCGGACAGGTCGCGCTCGATCTGCCGGCCGATCTTGCTCCTCTGGCGAGCGACCGGCTGTTCAACCGGCTGAAGCAGCTCGCGCGGGTGGTTGGACGGCTTCCGGCGCTGCGCGTGGCGAGCGCGCCCGCCGGTGAGGCGAAAATCGCCTGATCGCGATCTTAGGGTAAACAAAAGGTTTCGCTGGCCGCGGCAATCGCGCTGATGTTTGGCTCCGCCACCGCAATCGCGGACAGGTTGTGCGGCGATGTTCAAGAGGTTCCTGACGGACGAGGCCGGCGCGACCGCGCTGGAAGAGGCGCTGGTGACGGCTTTCGTCGCCCTGGCGCTGCTCGGTGTCGCAGGGGTCGGGGGCAAGAAACTCATCGCCGTTTTTCTGGAAGCCGCAGAACAGCTTGGCGGCGGAAGCGGCGGAACGCCTCCAACAAAGTAGAGTGGCGGAAGGGCGCATGGACGCGATCCGCCGCCGCTGATAGAGCCGCCCGATGATCGGCCGTCTTAACCATGTGGCGATCGCTGTGCGGGATCTCGCCGCCGCGACCGCGACCTATCGCGACCTTCTCGGGGCGAAAGTGTCGGCGCCGCTGCCGCAGCCCGAGCATGGCGTCACAGTCATCTTCGTCGAGCTTCCCAACACCAAGGTCGAGCTGCTCGAACCGCTCGGCGCGGACTCGCCGATCGCGAAGTTCCTCGAACGCAACGCCGATGGCGGCATCCACCACATTTGCTACGAGGTGGACGACATCATCGCGGCGCGCGATCGGTTGAAGGCGGGCGGGGCGCGCGTGCTGGGCTCCGGCGAGCCGCGCATCGGCGCCCATGGCAAGCCGGTTCTATTTCTGCACCCGAAGGACTTCAACGGAACGCTCGTCGAGCTCGAGCAGGCCTGAGCAATGTCGATCTCGATTCCATGGGGCAGCCTCATCGCGATCTATTTCGTCGTCTGGTGGGTGCTGCTGTTCGCCGTGCTGCCGTTCGGCGTGCGCAGCCAGGCCGAGGCCGGTGAAATTGCGCCGGGAACCGAACCGGGCGCGCCGGTCGCGCCGCAGCTCGTGAGGAAAGCGATCTGGACGAGCATCGTGGCGCTCGCCGCGACGGCCGTGATCGCGCTGTATGGCGGCCAGCTTCTCGATTGGGCGGCCTGAGCGAGAGCCCGCGGGGCTTCTCAAGCGCTCATTCATTAAGCTCGCCGCGCCCGGCCTCGATTGCTAGGACTTGCCGCGGCGGTGAAGGACTTCCTCATGCTTGAACGCGTCTGCGCTTTTCTGTTTGCGGCGTTGCTCTTCTGCGCCGGCGGCGATGCGAGCGCCCAGCGCGTCCATTATCTCGGCGTCGCCGCCTCGAACGAGCAGAATGTGTTCATCAACGAGGCGAACGGCGCCGCAAGCGTGCTGGCGCAGAAATATCCGCTGGCGTCGAGCGCCACGATCTCGAACGGCTTCGGCGTGGGAGCCGATCTTGCCGGCATTCGCAACGCGATCTTCGAGGCCGCCGGACGGATGGATCGCGAGCGCGACATCCTGTTCCTGCTGGTGACCTCGCATGGCGTCAAAGGGCGCGGCGTCGTGCTGCGCGGGCCGGGCCTGCTGCAGGTGCTGACGCCCGGTCAGCTCAGGAGTTTCCTTGCCGAAGCCGGCGTGAAGAATCGCGTCGTGGTGATTTCCGCCTGCTATTCCGGCCAGTTCATCGGGCCGCTGTCGGGACCGACGAGCGCCGTGATCACCGCATCTGATGCCGCGCATCCTTCGTTCGGATGCCAGAACGACCGCAACTACACCTGGTTCGGCGAAGCCTTGTTCAGCGAGGCGATGCCACGGGCGCGCGATCTGCGCTCGGCCTTCGCCATCGCCCGGCAGACGGTCACCGCCTGGGAGCGTCGCGACGGCCAGATCCCCTCGAATCCGCAGATGAGCATGGGCGGGCAGGCGGCGCGGATGCTCGCGGCGGCGCGCTGAAAGGGGTCGAAAAAAGAGAAGGACAGGGCATAACCCTGTCCTACCTCAAGCCTGCCAGATCATCTGGTCGCGAATAATGGGCGTTGGTTTTTATTTGCCCGGCGACCTTTCCTCCCGACACCTGGACCGCGACGACTTCCGAGTGCGGCTTGTCGACGCGGAGGGAAAGGACCGCACTCGGCGAACGAAGTCAAATGAAAATTGCCATCATTTTTCCCCGGATGTGGCATACCAGCAACATGTCAGTTCAGCCATCGCTTGCGTCCACTGGATCAATCCTGTTCTTTGCCGCCTCTTCGCCTCGCCCGAATCTTGAGAGTTCGCCGGTTTCCCCATGCGTCTGACCCGATATTTCCTGCCGATCCTGCGCGAGACTCCCAAGGAGGCGGAGATCGTCTCGCATCGGCTGATGCTGCGCGCGGGCATGATCCGACAGCAGGCGGCGGGCAGCTATTCCTGGCTGCCGCTCGGCCTGCGCGTGCTCGACAAGATCAACCGCGTGATCCGCGAAGAGCAGAATCGTTCGGGCGCGATCGAGCTTCTGATGCCGACGATTCAGTCCGCCGATCTCTGGCGCGAGTCGGGCCGCTATGAAGCTTATGGCAAGGAGATGCTGCGCATCCGCGATCGCCATGATCGCGAGATGCTGTACGGGCCGACCAACGAGGAGATGATCACCGACATCCTGCGGGCCTATGTGAAGAGCTACAAGGATCTGCCGCTCAATCTCTATCATATCCAGTGGAAGTTCCGGGACGAGGTGAGGCCGCGCTTCGGTGTGATGCGCTCGCGCGAATTCCTGATGAAGGACGCCTATTCCTTCGATCTCGATCAGGCCGGCGCGCGCCACTCCTACAACAAGATGTTCATCGCCTATCTCCGGACCTTCGCGCGTCTCGGTCTGAAGGCGATTCCCATGCGCGCCGACACCGGCCCGATCGGCGGCGATCTGAGCCACGAATTCATCATCCTCGCCTCGACCGGCGAGAGCGAAGTCTTCTGCCATAAGGATTATCTCGATTTCGGGACGCCCGCCGAGGATACGCCGTTCGATGAGATCGGCCGCGTGCAGGAGATCGTCGACAAATGGACGTCGCTCTACGCCGCGACATCGGAGATGCATGACGAAGCGGCGTTCAATGCGATCCCCGAGGACCGTCGCGCCTCGGCGCGCGGCATCGAGGTCGGTCATATTTTCTACTTCGGCACGAAGTATTCCGAGCCGATGAAAGCCAACGTCGCGACGCCCGACGGTCAGCAGGTTCCGATCCATGGCGGCTCCTACGGCATTGGTCCGTCGCGTCTGACCGCGGCGCTCATCGAGGCGAGCCATGACGACGCCGGCATCATCTGGCCAGACGCGGCGGCGCCTTTCTCGGTTGCGTTGCTCAACCTGAAGCAGGGCGATTCCGCCACCGACGGCGCCTGCGCCAGCCTCTACCAATCGCTGACGGCGAAGGGGTTCGACGTGCTCTATGACGATCGCGACGAGCGGCCGGGCGCGAAGTTCGCGACCGCTGATCTCATCGGCATTCCCTGGCAGATCATGGTCGGCCCGCGCGGGCTCGCCGACGGCAAGGTCGAGATCAAGCGGCGCGCCACCGGCGAACGCACGCTGGTTCCGCTCGCCGACGCCGTCGCGGCGATCTCGATCTAAATGGCTCAGGCCGCCGCGCCGCTCGACACGCGCGCTTTCGCGCCGTTCGAGCTTGTCTTCGCCGGCCGCTATCTGCGCGCGCGCCGGCAGGGCGGATCGCTGTCGGTCGTCGCGCTGTTCTCGTTCATAGGGATCATGCTGGGCGTCGCGACGCTGATCGTCGTGCTCTCCGTCATGAACGGATTCCGCAAGGAGCTTCTGTCGAAGATCATCGGCGTCAACGGCCACGCCTTCGTGACGCCTATCGACCGCCCGCTCACCGATTATTCCGAAGTCGCGGCGCGATTGTCGAAGACGCCGGGCGTCACGCTCGCCTTGCCCGTGGTCGAGGGACAGGCTTTCGCCTCAGGGGTGAGCCAGGGCGGCAGCGGCGTCTATGCGCGCGGCGTGCGCGAGCAGGACATCGTCCGCATACCCTATATCGCCAATAATGTGCGCAGCGGATCGTTGGCGAATTTCGATGCGGAGAAGGGCGTCGCGATCGGGCGGCGTCTCGCCGACCAGCTTGGCCTCTATGTCGGGGATTCGCTGACTCTCATCAGCCCGCGCGGAACCTCGACGCCGTTCGGCGTCGCTCCGCGCGTGAAATCCTATCCCGTCGTCGCGATCTTCGAGATCGGCATGTCGGAGTATGACACGCTGCTGCTGTTCATGCCGTTCGAGGAGGCGCAGACCTTCTTCAACCGCGACGACGACGCGTCCTCGATCGAGATCTATGTCGATGATCCCGATCGCATGGACCGCTATCGTCCCGTCATCGAAGAGGCGATCGGCCGGCCCGGCGTCGTCGCCGACTGGCGCCAGCGCAACCGCAGCTATTTCTCGGCGCTCGAAGTCGAGCGCAATGTGATGTTCCTGATCCTGACGCTGATCGTGCTGGTCGCAACGCTCAATGTTATTTCAGGGTTGATCATCCTCGTGCGCGACAAGGCGCAGGACATCGCGGTGCTGCGTACGATGGGCGCGACGCGCGGCGCGATCCTGCGGATTTTCCTCATGACCGGTTGCGCGATCGGCGCCGCCGGCACCTTCGCGGGCTTTCTTCTCGGCGTCGTCTTCTGCTGGCGCATCCAGGCGATCCAGCGCTTCCTGTCCTGGGTGACGGGCACGCAATTATGGGACCCGACAGTCCGATTTCTCACGGAGATTCCGGCGGAGATGAATCCGCGCGAGATCGCAGCCGTCGTTGTCGTGACGATGGTGCTGTCGTTGCTCGCGACGCTTTATCCCTCATGGAAGGCCGCGAAGACGGACCCGGTCGAGGCGCTGCGTTATGGCTGACGCCGGTCCGCAGCAATCGCCATCGGCGGCGCAGAAGCAGGCCGAGCCGGCGCTGTTCCTGTCGCAGGTCGCGCGCCGCTATCGCGAAGGCGAGGGCTCGCTTGAAATCCTGAGAGGCGCCGATCTCGCGCTCTGGCCCGGCGAAGCGGTGGCGCTGGTTGCGCCGTCGGGCGCGGGCAAATCAACGCTGCTGCATGTGGCGGGGCTGCTCGACAAGCCTGATGAAGGCGAGGTCTTCGTCGGCGGCGCGCCGACAGTCGCGCTCGATGACGCCAGGCGCACCGCGATGCGCCGCCACGACATCGGCTTTGTCTATCAGTTTCATCACCTGCTGCCGGAATTCACCGCGCTCGAAAATGTCGCGATCCCGCAGATGATTGCGGGCCTGAGCCAAAGGCAGGCGGACGCGCGCGCCAAGGAACTGCTCGACTATCTCGGGCTCGGCAAGCGCCTCACCCATCGCCCCGCGGAACTGTCGGGCGGCGAGCAGCAGCGCGTCGCGCTCGCGCGCGCCGTCGCCAACGCGCCGCGCGTGCTGCTGGCGGACGAGCCGACAGGCAATCTCGATCCCAAGACCGCGGACCATGTGTTCGTGACGCTTGTCGAACTCGCGCGCGCCACCAATCTCGCGGCGCTGATCGCGACCCACAACATGGATTTCGCGGCGCGGCTCGACCGCCGCATCACGATCGAGAACGGACTGACGGTCGAGATGGCGTAAGCGGCGCCTTCGCCCAACTCCGGAAAATCTCGGCCGTCGCTTCGTCCATCGGGAAGAAGCATTCGATCCGCAAGCCTTGCAAAGTGATATCCTGCGGCGTGCCAAGCGTCGCGATGGTGGTGAAGAGACGCAGCGACGCATCGCGCTTGCGAAAGTGCATCGCGAGCACCGGGCTTGAATCGCTCCGGATCGAGTCTTGATCGAGCGCGGCGCGAACGCCCTTGTAGCTCAGCAATCGATCGAGCAGCGCCGTCATCTCGGGCGCTTCGTCCGCCGCGGCGTCCGCCTCGACGCTGCGGATGAAATGACGCACGACCTGCGGCCAGTTCACGAGATGCGGCCGCAGGACATCGGGCGCGACAAGCGCGTCGGCGAGATTAATGGCGGTTCCCGGCGCGATCGGGCCGACAAGGAATTCGACCATTCGCACGGCCGCTCCGTTGCTCTTGAGCAGATTCCAGCAGCGATCGACGACAAGGGCGGGATAAGGCTCCTGCTGCGCCAGCATATAGTCGAGGGCGCCTGCGATCTGCGCCATGTCCGGGGATGCGAGATCGCGTTCGCGCCATTCCGGCGCGAAGCCCGCGGCAAGCAGCAAGGCGTTGTACGGTCTGAGCGGAAGATCGAGCGCTTGCGCCAGCCGATCAATCATCTCGCGGCTCGGCGCCGCGCGCTCAAGCTCGAGAAAGCTCAAATGCTTCTGTGAGATTCCAGCGCGCGCGGCGAGCGCGAGTTGCGAGAGCGAGCGGCGCTCTCGCCACCATCTGAGCTTTGCCGCGAAATTCGTCTCATGCGTCATGAGCACCTTTGAGGTAGTTGCGGCGCTGCGTTCGGGCCGCATGCTGCCACGACTGATGAGCGACGGACAGGGGACGTTTTGAGATGAATGGCGGCGTGATGCTCGGTCCCTTGATCCTGTTCGCAGCGGCGATGTGCCTGACGCCAGGACCGAACGTCGTCATGGTCACGGCGTCGGCTGCGACGTTCGGCTTTCGCCGCGCGATCCCGCATATTCTTGGCGTCACATTTGGCTTCGCCGTGATCGTCATGGCCGCTGGCCTCGGTGTCGCCAGCCTTCTTCATGCGGAGCCGCGTCTGCATGCGCTGCTGAAATATGCTGGCGCCGCTTATCTGCTTTATCTTGCCTGGCGCATCGCGCGCGCTGACGCGGCTAGCGGCGACAAAGCGCGGGGCAGGCCGATCAATTTCGTCGAAGCAACGCTTTTCCAATGGGTCAATCCCAAGGGGTGGATGACGGCCATTGGCGCCCTTGCGACCTACACGACGGTTGGCGGCGACGCTATACGCGAGACGTCGCTGATCACGAGCGTGCTTGTTGCGGCCTGCTTTGCATCGGCCGCGTTCTGGGGCGGATTTGGCGCGGCGATCGCGCAGCTCCTCGGTGATCCATGCGCTCACAGGATATTCAACTGGTCGATGGCCAGCTTGCTCGTGCTGTCGCTTATCCCGGTGTTCTGGTGACGTCGCCGCGCTTTTCTCTGCGCCGCGTGCTTCGCCTGGCTTGTCTTCCGGAGACTGGCGGCGATGAGGCCGCCTTCATAAAGCGATGCGCGCCTTCATCGCGCGCGCGATCGCCGCGAAATCCTGCTCGGAAATCTCGAACAACCCAAATCGCAACTGATAACCCCAGTTCGATTTGCCTTTCGTGAATTCGAGCTCCTCGAGCAGCGGCTTGATCGGCGCTTCCTCCGCCCCAGCCCAGTCGACGTCGCGGCGAAACGGCTCGAAGCCGCCGCCCATCTCGCCGCGATAGGGCTCGCGATCCCGAACCGTTCCGATCGCCGTGAACGCTTGCAGGCGATCCTCGCCGCGCAGCGTCACGGTCGGCGAGTAATAGACGATGCCGTCGCCGGGACGGACGCGCCGGAGCGGCGCGGCCTTCCCGTGATTCACCTGCATGAAGCCCTGCGCGCGCCCGATCCGGACATGCGCGGCCGACGCGACGCCGATCCAGAACCTTGTCATCGCGACCTCTCATCCCTGGGGAGCGGAGAAGACGCGCAGCCGATGACCGTCAGGGTCGAGCGCGACGAAGGTGCGGCCGAAATCCATGTCGGTCGGCTGCTGCAGCATCGAGACGCCGCGCGCCTTCCAGTTCGAGAACGTCGCGTCGACAGCCCCCGCGTCCGCGACGGTGAGGCCAAGCTCCCCGCCACCGGCCAGAGCGGCCGGCCTGGGCTCGGCCGTATGGCGCGACCAGAGGCCGAGCATCAGGCCGGACTCGAGGGCGAACATCGCGAAGGTCGGCGAGGATTCGACCGGCGGCCGGTCGAACAGGCCGGCGTAGAAATCGGCGCTGGCCTTGGGGCTGTCGACAAAGAGCAGCAGGAAATTCGGGTTTGGCATTTCGGATCTCCTTCGTTGATGAAGAGACCCTACGCGCCGCTGCTGTCAGATTCTGGCAGCATCAATCCGGAGGCGGCGGGATGTTCTCGGCTTCGCGCCATTCCTTCAGCAACGCCTGCCGCCGGCGGGGATAGCGGATGTCGGTCGCTTCAAGGATATTTATCCGGTCGGCGCGGAAATTGCGGAAACCCTGCCGCAATTCGCACCAGGCGACGACCACGCGCACGCGATCGAAATAGCCAAGCGCGAAAGGCCAGATCGCCCGTTCCGTCGGCGCGCCGTCGCGGTCGCGATAGCTGATCCGGAGCTTGCGCTCGGAGCGGATCGACTTGCGGACGACAGCGAGGTCAACGCTGTCGGGGACGAGGCGCTCTCCGGGACCGACGAGCAGCGTTGACGCGTCGAGGTCGGCGCGCAGATCGGGCGGCAGCACGGCCGCGATCTTCGCCAGCGCGTTGCGGGCCGCGAGACCGAGGCGTTCGTCGGCGCGATCGGCGACCCAGCGCGAGCCGAGCACCAGCGCTTCCAGCTCCTCCTCGGCGAACATGAGAGGCGGCAGCATGAAGCCGGGCTTCAAGACATAGCCGACGCCGGGCTCGCCTTCGATCCCGGCGCCCTGCGCCTGAAGCGTCGCGATGTCGCGATAAAGCGTGCGGATGCTGATCCCGAGTTCTTCGGCGAGCGACTGGCCGCTCACCGGACGCCGATGTCGGCGCAGGACCTGCAGCAGATCGAGGAGGCGTTCCGATCGCGCCATGACGCGCCTCTCAGATCAGCTCAAAGCAGCGCGCATTCGAATAGAATCGCAGCGCCGCTCCATCTTTTTTGTCGCAACGTTTTGCGGAAAACCGGTTCCCACTTTTCCGCACGTTGCTCCAGGCGTCCTCACGCCGCCTGATGCTCGCTCTGATCGGGCAGGGAGCCGATCAGCGCCAACAGCGCGCGATCGTTGAGCACGATCATGCGCTCCTGCGGTTTGAGCCAGGACAGCGCTTCCTGCAGCGTATGCGCATCGGTGAGCTTGGCGATGGCGACGGCGCGGTCGGCCTGAATGTCGCCGCGCTTGCGCGGCGCGCCCTTCGGCAGCATCGCCTCATGCGCCGCCATGAGAGCGCGATCGGCATGGAGCGCCGCCAGCCCGTCGGCATCGTCGAATTCGTCGCGAGCGAGCTCGCGCGCCAGCGCGTTGGCGCGAATGACGATCTCGGGCGGATTGCTCTCCTCCGGCGTGCGCAGCAGTCCAAGACGTCGCAATGCGAGGCCCGCGGTCAATGTGCCGCTGATGAACGACAGTGGAATCGCGAGCACCAGTCCGAGAATTGTCGGCGACATCCAGAGAAACAGCGAGGTCGAGATCATGAAGGCGGCGATCGCCGTCACGAAGCCAAGCGCCATATGCATGCGATGGCGGCGCACGATGTCCTTGAACGGGATGGTGCCGTCGCCGCGGCGCTGCGGATTCCAGCCGGAATCGCGTCCAAGCAGAATCTGGAACACCGACTCCGATTGGATGAGCATCATCAGCGGCGCGATCAGCGCCGACAGGATGATCTCGATCACGCCCGAAATGAGAAGGCGAAACGAGCCGCCGCAGGTGCGCCTCATGCGGCCGTCGAACATCGTCAGCAATAGCCCGAAAATCTTCGGCGCAATCAGGATCGCCATCGTCAGTTCGAACAGCGACAGCGCGCGCTCGGGGTCGAACCGCGGCCATGCCGGAAACAGTGTGAATTCCGTCGTGAAATATTCCGGACGCACATATTGCGTCTGCAGCACCAGCACGACGCCGACGAGCAACTGGCCAAGCCAGAAAGGCGAGGCGAGGTAGGACATGATGCCCGTCGCGAAATGCTGCCGCGTCGGCAAGGTCAGCCCCTTCGCGCCGATGACGCGGGAATGCTGGAGATTGCCCTGACACCAGCGGCGATCGCGCACGGCGAGATCGATCAGAGTCGGCGGGCTTTCCTCGTAGGAGCCCGTCGCGTCCGGCAGCATGTAAACGGTCCAGCCGGCGCGCAGGATCAGCGCCGCCTCAACAAAGTCATGGCTGAGGATATGACCGCCGAAGGGCGGCTTGCCCGAGAGATCGGGAAGTCCGGCATGGGCGGCGAACGCCTTCACGCGGATGATCGCGTTATGGCCCCAATAATTGCCGTCGCGGCCGCTCCACATGGACAGGCCAGTGGCGATGACGGGGCCGTACACCTTCGCGGCGAACTGCTGCAGACGCGCGAACAGGGTGTTGCGGTTGATGATGAGCGGCAACGACTGGACGATGCCGGAGTCGGGATCGGCCTCCATCGCGCGCGTCAACCTCAATATGCATTCGCCGGTCATCAGGCTGTCGGCGTCGAGCACGACCATGTGTTCGTAGGCGCCGCCCCAGCGCCGCACGAAATCGGCGATATTGCCGGCCTTGCGATGGGTGTTCTTCGGACGGTGGCGATAATAGAAGCGATGATCCTCGCCGAGACGCGCGCGCATGGCGAGGAAGGCGCGCTCTTCCGCGATCCATGCGTCGGGCCGGGTTGAATCCGAGAGCACGAAATAATCGAAGGCGTGACCCTGTCCGGTCGCGTCGGCGGATTCGCGGATCGCCTGGAGATTGGCGAACACCCGCGCGGTCTCTTCATTGTAGACCGGCATCAGGATCGCGGTGCGCTTGCGCAGCGGCTCAGGCGTCGGCTTGCGGAACCAGCGCTGCGCGACCATGCCCGCGCCGCCCGCCAGCGCGCTGGTGAAGGCGAGCGCGATCCAGGAGAAATTCACGGTGAACAGCGCGACCAGCACATACTGCAGGAAGGTGGTCGAGCCGACCGACACGACCGCGATCATTTCGCGCACGCCATAGAGCGTCAGCGCGATCGCGCCGCCGAACACCAGCAGGCGCGTGAGCCAGGGGCGACGGTTCGAAGCCTCCGTGAGATGAGCCCGCTTCTCGCTCCGGCCCCAATGGCGGAACGATTGCGTCGGCATCGCGAGATGGGCTTCGGGCGGCAGGCCGCTGTCGGGCGCGGGCGCGACCGGCGGCGCCGGAGTTGGCGCATCCGCGATGGCCAATCTGGCTTCCATCACGCCGTCCAACGATAGAGCCACGTCTCGGTCAACGGTTGGCCGCCGCCCTCGAGCAGGAGCCTGAGTTCGCACATGGTCTCGCTTCCGGGATCAAGTTCGAACGTCACGCGGCAACTCTTCCTTTCGGGGTAGGGCAGAACGCGCAGATTGGAAATGGCGCCGGGAGACGCCGTCGCCACCGGCGACATCTCGACGGTGGCGCGCGCATCGCCGAGCGCATCGCCGGAGAAATCGACGACGAAGCGGCGGCGACGCCCGCTCGGGCCCTTTCCCGTGCGCGTCTGGGTGACGATCGCGAGCTTGGTGCGTTCGGGCGGCCACCACCACCAGAACTGCCGGAACGCATAGGTCGCTTCGGCGCCGACGGCCATCGGCGCCTTCGGCCGCCAATAGGCGACGATGTTCTTGTTGACCTCGGCGTCGGAGGGAATTTCGACGAGCTGAACCGCGCCTTGTCCCCAGTCGCCAATGGGTTCGACCCACAAGCTCGGGCGACGCTCGAAGCGCTGATCGTCATCCTGGAACCAGATCTGCTCGCGTGACCTCTGAAGGAGGCCGAAGCCGCGCGGATTTTCGTCGCCGAAGATCGACACCTGCAATGTCTGTGGATTGGAGAGCGGTCGCCAGACATTTTCGTCGTTGCCGCGGACCATGCGCAGGCCCGAAACTTCATAGACAGCCGGCCTGATATCGTCTTGCGAGCGGCGCTCGTTCGGTCCGAAGAGATACATGCCCGACATCACGCCGACGCCGACATTGTCGAGCGCGGCGCGCGCAAACAAAGTGAGCTGGGAATCGATGATGGTGACGTCGCCGGGTCGCACCGTCGCGACATAGACGCCGGTTGCGCTGTCGGAATCGATCAGGCCGTAGAGATTGACCGTCCGCCCGCCAATGGGGGGCCGCTCGATCCAGAGGCTACGGAAATAGGGCGTCTCCTCGCCGCCGCGGCTGTCGGCCAGCCGAAGCGCCAACGCGCGAGCGGTGACGCCATAGCTCTGCGCGCGGGCGATGGCCCGGAAGAAGGTGCCGCCCTGGAAGATGGCGACCTCGCGGTTCTGCCCGTTCACGGCGTCGCCGAAGATGCGGATCCCGGAAAATGCGAGATCGACGCCCGCGGGCGGCGGCGGAGTGCGGCCGAAATCGAAGGTCGCGGGATCATAGATGACGCGGCGCACCTTGCCGTCCTCGATGACGTTGAGCTGGACCGGGCGGGTGAAGACGAATCCGCGATGAAGCGGCTCTATCGTCACTCCCCGATCCTCGCCCTGGAACAGGAACGAATTGGCGTTGGCGCGGATCGCCGCATAGCGATCGCGGGCGAGCGACGCCCATCCTTCCGGAAGGTCATTCGGCGGCGGCGCATAGGGCTTCTTGGCGAGGGCGCGCGCAAAATCCATCAACGCATCGGCGCTGAACGGCGAGCCGTCGCCAAGTTCGCCTGCCGGCGCAGGGGTTTGCGCGCGACTTATCGAAGGCGCGACAGACGCGAAAGCAGCGCCGCCGGCGACGCTGAGCGCATCCCGCCGGGACATGGATCGGGCGAGGCGTCCGGGCCCCAAACTTCTCTGTACCAAACCGGCGTCCTGTCGATCTAAGAGCCTGTTTGGGAATTCGGATGGGGCTGCGCTGCAGCCGATTTTCGTCGCTCCGGCAGGAGCCGACCGAAGGGCGTGCAGGCCGCACGGCCGAGATCGGCGACGAACCGGGGGGCGAAAAGCGGCGCAGTCCTCCGGATTGAGCGGCGAACGGCGGCTGATGCGTCGGAAGGCTCGCCAATGTCGCCAGACATTGGCTGCGCCTCCCTCCTGTCATCCGCTCGCTCGTCGCTCAACGCAGCCTCCATCCCAATTCCCAAACAGGCTCTTCCCGCTGCGTTCTAGCATCGTTCGTGCGGGCGAAAAGATGGCTCTTCATCAAATATAAGCCCAAGATTCGCTTGGCGTTCCCGGAGAACGCTGTATTCGGCCCCCGTTAAGGTCCATCGGGGACATTGCGGCGCGGAACGCCGCAGAACAGGACGTGAAATGTCGGACGCGGGACGCGAGGCTCTGGCGATTGTGCTCGCGGCGGGCGAAGGCACAAGGATGCGGTCGCGCACGCCCAAGGTGCTCCACAGAATAGCCGGCCGCTCCATGCTAGGTCATGCGCTGGCGACGATCGCCGAAGCCGGAATCGGCCGGGTCGCCGTGGTCGTCGGCCCCGGACATGACGCTGTCGCCGCCGAGGCCAGAGCGATCTCGCCGGGGGCCGAGATTTTCGTTCAGCAGGAAAGGCTGGGCACCGGCCACGCCGTGATGGCGGCGCGCGCGGCGGTGACCGGCGACGTCGGCGAGGTTCTCATCATCTACGCCGACACGCCTTTCGTGTCGGTCGAGACGCTGCGCGGGATGCGCGCCACGGTCGCGGAGGGAGCAGCCGTTGTCGGCGTCGGCTTCGAGGCGAAGGACCCGACGGGCTACGGCCGCTTCCTCATGAAGGACAGACGGCTGACCGCGATCCGCGAGCATCGCGACGCGACCGACGCCGAGCGCAAGGTGACGCTGTGCAATGCCGGTCTCATGGCGTTTCGCGGGCGCGATCTGCCTGATCTTCTCGACAGCCTCACCGACACAAACGACCAGAAGCAGTTCTATCTCACTGACGCCGCCGAGATCGCCCATGCGAAGGGGCTCGTCGTCAACGCAATCACCTGCGGCGAGGACGAGGTGCTCGGCGTGAACGACCGCGCACAACTCGCGGCCGCCGAGGCCGTGATGCAGCAGCGGCTGCGTGAGAAGGTCATGCGCGAAGGCGCGACTCTGATTGCGCCTGATACGGTGTTTCTGTCGTTCGATACGAAGATCGGCCAGGACGTGATGATCGAGCCGCATGTCGTTTTCGGCCCCGGCGTTGTCGTCGAGAACGATGTCGTCATCCATTCTTTCTCTCATCTCGAAGGCGCGCATGTCGGACGCGGCGCGTCGATTGGACCGTTCGGGCGATTGCGGCCGGGCGCGAAGCTCGGCGAGAAGTCGCGCATCGGAAATTTCGTCGAAGTGAAGAACGCCGACATCGGCGCCGGCGCGAAAGCCAATCATCTCGCCTATATCGGCGACGCCAGCGTTGGCGCGGAGTCGAATATCGGCGCCGGCGCGGTCTTCTGCAATTACGATGGCGTCAACAAACATCATACCGAAGTCGGCGCCGGCGCGTTCATCGGCACCAATGTGACTCTCGTCGCGCCGGTGAAAGTGGGCGATGGCGCTTTTGTCGCGGCTGGATCGACCATCACCAGGAATGTTCCCGACGATGCGCTGGCGATCGGCCGCGGCCGTCAGGAGATGCGCGAGGGTTGGGCGGCGGCGCGTCGCCAGCGCTATCCCGCCAAGAAAAAAGACCACTGATAAAAACCGTTATCGAAAGTGATTTGAACAATCGCTGGGGCGCAGGCACATCTCGCGCCACATATGAGGGGATTCATCAATGTGCGGCATCGTCGGGATTCTCGGCAAGCAGGCGGTCGCGACCGATATCGTCGACGCGCTGCGCCGGCTTGAATATCGCGGCTATGATTCCGCCGGCGTTGCGACGCTGGAGGATGGCAAGCTCTCGCGCCGGCGCGCGGAAGGAAAATTGAAGAATCTCGAAACTGTCTTGTCGCAGCGTCCGCTCAATGGCGCGATCGGCATCGGCCACACACGCTGGGCGACGCATGGGCGCCCGAACGAGGAGAACGCGCATCCGCATGCGACCGACAAGCTTGCGGTCGTCCATAACGGCATCATCGAGAATTTCCGCGAACTGCGTGAAGAGCTGATCGAGAAAGGCCGCCGCTTCGAGTCGCAGACCGATACGGAAATCGTCGCGCATCTCGTCACCGTCGAGATGGAAGCCGGAAAGAGCCCGGTCGAGGCGGTCGGCGCGGTGCTGCCGCGTCTGCGCGGCGCGTTCGCGCTCGCCTTTCTCTTCACTGGCGAAACCGATCTGCTGATCGGCGCGCGCCGCGGTCCGCCGCTCGCGGTCGGTCATGGCGATGGCGAGATGTATCTCGGCTCCGACGCGCTGGCGCTCGGGCCGTTCACGTCGCGCGTGACCTATCTCGACGAGGGCGACTGGGCGATTTTGACGCGCCACAGCGTCGAATTCCGCGACGAGAAGAATCGCGTCGTTCACCGGCCGACGCAGATCGTGACGCCGAGCGCGTTTCTCGTCGACAAGGGCAATCATCGCCATTTCATGGCGAAGGAAATCCATGAGCAGCCTGAAGTGGTCGGCCATACGCTGTCGACCTATCTCGATCCGATCAGCGGCCGCGTCGCGCTGCCGTCGACGCTGCCGTTCGATTTTCGCGATCTCGATCGCATTACGATCACCGCCTGCGGCACCGCCTATTACGCCGGCCTGATCGCGAAATACTGGTTCGAGCAATTCGCGCGCCTGCCCGTTGATATCGATGTCGCGTCCGAGTTCCGCTATCGCGAGGCGCCGTTGCCCGCGAAGGGACTGATGATCGTCGTTTCGCAGTCGGGCGAGACCGCCGACACGCTGGCGTCGCTGCGCTACGCCAGGCAGAACGGGCAGCACATTCTCTCCGTGGTGAATGTGCAGACCTCGACGATCGCGCGCGAAAGCCATGTGGTGACGCCGACGATCGCGGGCCCCGAAATGGGCGTGGCGTCGACAAAAGCGTTCACCTGCCAGCTCGCCACGCTTGCGGCTCTCGCAATCTATGCCGGCCGGGCTCGCGGTCATCTCTCTGAGACCGAGGAAAGACGCCTCGTCGATGCGTTGATGACGGTTCCCGGCCTGATGAATGAAGCGCTGAAGCGCGAACATGCGATCGAGACTCTGTCGCGCGAGCTCTCCAAGGCGCGCGACGTGCTCTATCTCGGCCGCGGCACGAATTTTCCGCTGGCGCTCGAGGGCGCGCTGAAGCTCAAGGAAATTTCCTATATTCATGCGGAAGGCTACGCCGCCGGCGAACTCAAGCATGGCCCGATCGCGCTGATCGACGAGGATATGCCCGTGATCGTCATCGCGCCGCGCGACGGAATTTTTGAAAAGACAGCGTCGAACATGCAGGAGGTGGCGGCGCGCGCCGGCCGCATCATCTTCATCGGCGAAGGCGGCATGGCCGGCGAGGCGGGCGTGCATCCCATGGCTGAGATCGCGATGCCGGCGATGGATCCGTTCGTCGCGCCGATCGTCTATGCGGTTCCGATCCAGCTCATCGCTTATCATACCGCCCTTTTCATGGGCAAAGACGTGGATCAGCCACGCAATCTCGCAAAATCCGTCACAGTCGAGTAGTCTTTGGAGGGGGTTGCCAGCGGGGCGGCGCGCCGCTGAAACTGAGCGCGCCAAAACAAGAGCGGGCTCATGGCGCCAGCGCCCCCGACCGACCTCGACATTCATCCGCCGTCCTCGGCGTCGCGGCTGCGCACCTATCTCCTGACCGGCCTGATCGTCGCCGGTCCGGTCGCGCTGACGCTTTACATCGCCTGGGCGTTGATCACCTGGGTGGATGGCTGGGTGAAGCCGCTCATTCCGCGCGCCTATTTGCCGGAGACCTATTTACCTTTCGTCATTCCGGGCTTCGGTCTGATCACGGTTCTTGTCGCCCTGGTGCTGATCGGATTCTTCACCGCCAATCTCGTCGGCCGCAGCATCATCAATTTCGGCGAGAGCATGCTGACGCGCACGCCTTTCGTCAGCGGGCTCTACAAAAGTTTGAAGCAGATTTTCCAGACCGTCTTCTCGCAGTCGGGCTCGTCGTTCCGCACGGTGGGGCTGGTGCAATTTCCCTCGCCGGGCATGTGGTCGATCGTGTTCCTGTCGGCGCCGGCGGACGGAGAGATCGGTGATCGGCTGCCGCTGGCCGGCGAATATCTCAGCGTCTTCATGCCCTGCACGCCCAACCCGACGACAGGATTTTTCTTCTATGTGCCGCGGCGCGACGTGATCGAATTGTCGATCTCGGTGGAAGATGGCGCGAAGCTGGTGATGTCGGCGGGACTGATCAAGCCGGAGGAGCGGCAGGAAGAGCTTGCGGCGCTGGCCGCGACCGCGCAGGTTGCGATGACGCGCACGATCGAAGAGGTCAGGGCGAAGGAAGGGGCGTAGAGAATATTCGCCTTGAATTGTGAGGCGCGCTTGCGCGCAGATTCTCTCGCTGGGCCCCGGTCTCCATTCCGCTCGGCTGAAGCCTCACTTCATGGAACCGGGGACGGAAAGAGCTTCAACGTAAACTATTGAGTCTCTCTCCGTCCCCGGAACGGTGAAGCGAAACGAAGTGAAGCGGAACCGTGTCCGGGGCCTAGCGAAAGACTCGCGCCGCAGGCGCGCGACTCTCACAGATTCTTACCCCGCGCGCATCAACTGCACCGCTTCGTCGCGCTCGAAGAGATAAAGCAGAGTCCGCAGCGCGCTCCCGCGCGCCGACGACAGCTCCGCGTCGCGCGCAAGAATGAGCTTCGCATCATCGCGCGCCATCTGTAGCAGATCGGAATCGACGTCGGGCCTTGCAAGGCGGAATCCGGGCATGCCGGACTGGCGATGGCCCAATAGGTCGCCTTCGCCGCGCAGGCGCAAATCTTCTTCGGCGATCCTGAAGCCGTCGTCGGTTTCGCGCATGATGGCGAGACGCGATTTCGCGGTCTCGCCAAGCGGCCCCTTGTAGAGCAGCAGGCAGGTCGAGCGCGCCGCGCCGCGCCCGACGCGGCCGCGAAGCTGATGCAGTTGCGCGAGGCCGAAACGCTCGGCGTGTTCGATCACCATCACGCTGGCGTTGGGCACGTCGACGCCGACTTCGATCACCGTCGTCGCAACGAGAATCTTCGCCTCGCCGCGGGAGAACCGGCCCATGGCCTCGTCCTTTTCACTGGCGCGCATCTGGCCATGCAGCAGAGCGACATCATCGCCGAAATGCTGCTTCAGCGTCTCAAAGCGCTCCTCGGCCGCGGCGACGTCGAGCTCTTCGGATTCCGCCACCAGCGGGCAGACCCAATAGACCTGCGCGCCCGAGCGGATCGCGCGTCCAACCGCTTCCACCACGTCGCCCAAACGTTCGAGATCGACGGCGCGCGTGTCGATCGGCTGGCGCCCCGCAGGCTTCTCCTTCAGCACGGAAAGTTCGATATCGCCGAAGAAAGTCAGCACCAGCGTGCGCGGGATCGGCGTCGCGGTCATGACGAGCACGTCGACCGCTTCGCCCTTGCGCCCGAGCAGCAGGCGCTGATGCACGCCGAAGCGATGCTGTTCATCGACGACGGCGAGGCCGAGATCGCGGAATTCGACATCCTCCTGAAACAGCGCATGCGTGCCGACGACAATGTCGATCTCTCCCGCCGCAAGCGCGGCGCGGGTTTTCGCGCGCGCCGCAGCGCGATCGCGTCCGGTGAGCAGCGCGACTTTCAGGCCGGCCGTTTCCGCCAGCGGCGCAATGCGCTCGAAATGCTGACGCGCGAGAATTTCCGTCGGCGCCATCATGGCCGCCTGACGCCCGGCCTCGACCGCGGTCGCCATGGCGAGCAGGCCGACGATCGTCTTGCCCGAGCCGACGTCGCCCTGCAGCAGCCGCATCATGCGCTTGGGCTGCGCCAGGTCGGCGTTGATCTCCTGCAACGCCTGCTGCTGCGACGAGGTCAGCGAATAGGGCAGCGCGTCGCGAATGCGCGCTGCAATCTTTCCATCGCCGACAAGCGCGCGGCCGCCAGCTTCTTCGCGCAGACGCGACCGCACCATGATCAGCGCGAGCTGGCTCGCGAGCAGTTCGTCATAGGCGAGACGCCGGCGCGCCGGCGCGAGAGGTTCGAGCGCCGCGAGAGAATTGGGCTGATGCAGCGCCTTCAGCGCCGCGCTGAACGCGGGAAATTTCTCGCGCGCGAGAACTGTAGGTTCGATCCATTCTTCGAGATCGGGAACGCGTTCGAGCGCCGCGCGGGCGGCGCGAGCGATGGCGCGCGACGGCAAGCCATCGGTTGCGGGATAGACCGGCTCGATCGACGGCATCTGGGCGAAGGCGCGCTCGTCCATCATCCGGTCGGGATGGACCATCTGCAGCCGGCCTTCCCATTGCTCCAGCTTGCCCGAGATCCAGCGCCGCTGCCCGATCGGCAGCATCTTCGTGAGCTGCTCCTCGCGGGCGTGGAAGAAGACGAGCATGACATCGCCGCCTCGGTCGTCGGCGCAGAGCACGCGATAGGGCCCGCGGCCGCGGCGCGCCGGCGGCTGATGATCCTCGACAATCACGGGCACGGTGACGATCTCGCCGATCTTGGCGGAGGCGAGATAGGGCGAGGCGTGCCGGTCAACGAGCTGATAGGGCAGGTGGAAGATCAGGTCGCGCAGCCGCGCCTCGCGGCCGGGCTCGGCCACCAGCCGGTCATACAGCTTGCCGAGCTTCGGCCCGACGCCGGGAAGGCCGGTCACCGAGGCGAACAGGGGATTGAGGACGCTGGGCCGCACTTCTCTGGGACTCTTGGCGGCTGACATCGGCCGCCGCTCTCCTTATATCGCGGGGATGCAGGCAGGCGCCCCGATCAGGCTCCGGCCCCGTCGTTGATTCACAGGAAGGTCCGATGTCCTCGCGTCCCACGGGGCCGACGCTCTCCAGCGAAGCGCTGGACCCGCGCCGCCGCCGCTGCCTCTACCGCGCCTGGCATCGCGGCACGCGCGAAATGGACTTGGTTATGGGGCCGTTCGCCGACGCCCATCTCCCTGATTTGACCGACGCGGAGCTCGACGAGTTCGAGGAGCTGATCGAGACGCCAGATCGCGATCTCTTCTCCTGGCTGACCGGCGAGCTGCCGACGCCTGAAGCCTATGACCGGCCCGTGTGGCGGCGGCTGGCGCAATTCCACACCCATCTCAAGCCTTCAAACTTCTGATCCCCATCCGATGAAACCGTCGCCTGTTCTTTCGTCACTGGCCAGTCTCAAGGCCGGCGACTCCGTCACCCTGTCCTCGACGCCTGACGGCTTCGACGCGCTCGTCATCGCTAACGCGGCGCGCGCGCTGTTGGGCAAGGAAACTGGCGCAGTGACGCTGATGCATGTGGCGCGCGACGGCCAGCGTTCGGCCGCGCTGCAGACCGGCCTCGGCTTCGTCGCGCCCGACATCGAGGTGCTGGAGCTTCCGGCCTGGGACTGCCAGCCCTACGATCGCATTGGCCCCAGCGCCGCGATCAGCGCGCGCCGCATGACGACGCTGGCGCGCCTCGCCCGCTCGCGCGCCGGCGACAAGCCGCGCGTGCTGTTGACCACCGTCAACGCGATCCTCCAGCGCGTCGCCGCCCGCGCGCGCATGCAGGCGGAGAGCTTTTCGGCCGCGCCCGGCAACGCCATCGACATGGACGGCATCGTGCAATGGCTGGAGCGCAACGGATTCCTGCGCTCGGGCACCGTGCGCGACGTCGGCGAATATGCAGTGCGCGGCGGCATCCTCGATCTCTGGCCGGCGGCGCTGCCGGCGCCGGTGCGTCTCGATTTCTTCGGCGACACGCTTGAATCCATCCGCGCTTTCGATGCGGAGACGCAACGCACCACGGGCCAGCAGCGCGCGCTTGATCTGACGCCGATGTCGGAAGTCACGCTGACCTCCGACAACATCCGCAGCTTCCGTCAGAGCTATCTCGCGGCGTTCGGCGCGGTGACCAAGAGCGACCCGCTCTATGAGGCGATCAGCGAGGGCCGCCGCTACCCCGGCATGGAGCACTGGCTGCCGCTGTTCACGCCGGAACTCGACTCTCTCTTCGATTATGTCGGCGGCGCGCCGATCGTGCTTGATGCGCTCGCCGATGACGCCGCCGGCGAACGTTTGTCGCAGATCGCGGATTATCACGAAGCGCGCGACAGCGCGCTTGCGCATGCGACGGCGGCGGGCGGAGCGCCCTACAAGCCGCTGAAGCCTGATCAGCTCTATCTCTCGCCTGACGAATGGTCGCAGCGTCTCGGAAAATCGCCTGTCATTCGCGTGACGCCGTTTGCGCTGCCGGCGGGCGGCCAGCAACGCGTCATCGATATGGGCGCGCGTCAGGGCCGCAATTTCGCGCCCGAGCGCGCCGACGATAGCGTCAATGTGTTCGAGGCGGCCGTCGCGCATATGCGCGCGCTGCAATCGCAGAAGAAGCGCGTCATCGTCGCGGCATGGTCGGACGGCTCGCGCGATCGCCTCGCGACCGTACTCGCCGATCACGAGCTCAAGCGCGCGACCAATGTCGCCGCGATTTCCCATGCGCAGGCGTTGCGCGGCGATGAGGCGGCGCTTGCGGTGTGGGGCCTTGAGGCGGGCTTCGAGACAGCCGATCTCGCCGTTGTCGCCGAGCAGGACATTCTCGGCGACCGCCTTGTTCGCGCGAAAGGCAAGAAGCGCCGCGCCGCGGATTTCATCGCCGAAGCCGCGAGCCTCTCCGCCGGCGATCTCGTGGTCCATGTCGATCACGGCATCGCGCGTTTCATCGGCCTGAAGACGATCGAGGTCGGGGCTGCGCCGCATGACTGCGTCGAGCTCGAATATGCCGGCAAGGACAAGCTATTCCTGCCTGTCGAGAATATCGAATTGCTCTCGCGTTACGGCTCCGAAGACACCGAAGCGGTGCTTGATCGTCTCGGCGGTGGCGGATGGCAGGCGCGTAAGGCCAAGCTCAAGGAGCGCATCCGCGAGATGGCCGGCAAGCTCATGGCGATCGCGGCGCAGCGCGCGCTGAAGGAAGCGCCGCGTTTCGTGCCGCCAGACGGCCTCTATGACGAATTCCGCGCGCGTTTTCCGTATGAGGAAACCGACGATCAGCAGTCGGCCATCGACGCGTCGCTCGATGATCTCGGACTGGGGCGTCCGATGGATCGTCTGATCTGTGGCGATGTCGGCTTCGGCAAGACGGAGGTGGCGATGCGCGCCGCTTTTGCGGTTGCGCTCAACGGCCGTCAGGTCGCCGTCGTCGTGCCGACGACGCTGCTTGCGCGTCAGCATTACCGGACCTTTTCCGATCGCTTCAAGGGCCTGCCTGTGAAGGTCGCGCAAGCGTCGCGCTTCGTCCCGGCGCCCGAGATGAAGAAGGTGAAGGAGTGGCTGACCGACGGTTCGATCGACATCGTCATCGGCACGCATGCGCTGCTCGGCAAGGCGATCAAGTTCCGCGATCTCGGCCTTGTCATCGTCGATGAAGAGCAGCATTTCGGCGTGGCGCACAAGGAGAAGCTGAAGGAGTTGCGCGCCGAGGTGCATGTGCTCACGCTCTCGGCGACGCCGATCCCTCGCACGCTGCAACTCGCCATGACCGGCGTGCGCGATCTCTCGATCATCGCGACGCCGCCCGTCGACCGCCTGACGGTGCGCACCTTCGTCACGCCGTTCGATCCGCTGAGCGTGCGCGAGGCGATTTTGCGCGAGCGCTATCGCGGCGGCCAGACCTACTATGTCTGCCCGCGCATCGACGATATCGGCGAGGCGCGCGCCTTCCTCGAACAACAGGTGCCCGAGGCGAAAGTCGGCGTCGCGCACGGCCAGATGGCGGCGACGCAGCTCGAAGACGTGATGACCGCGTTCTATGAAGGCAAGTACGACGTGCTGCTTTCGACGGCGATCGTCGAATCCGGCCTCGACGTGCCCACGGCGAATACGCTGATCGTGCATCGCGCCGACATGTTCGGCCTGGCCCAGCTCTATCAGCTGCGCGGCCGCGTCGGCCGCTCGAAGACCCGCGCCTATGCGCTGTTCACCGTGCCCGCCAATCGCACGCTGACGCCGCAGGCGGAGAAGCGGTTGAAAGTCTTGCAGTCGCTCGACACGCTCGGCGCCGGATTCCAGCTCGCGAGTCATGATCTCGACATCCGCGGCGCGGGCAATCTGCTCGGCGAAGAGCAGTCGGGCCATATCAAGGAGGTCGGTTACGAACTCTATCAGCAGATGCTGGAAGAGACGATCGCGCAGATGAAGGCCGGCGTTTCGGTCGAGACGAGCGATCAATGGTCGCCGACAATCCAGGTCGGCGCGCCGGTGACGATCCCCGAGCAGTATGTCAGCGATCTCGACGTGCGCATGGGGCTCTATCGCCGGCTCGCTTCGCTCGACACCGATGCGGAGCTGCAGGCGTTCGCCGCGGAGCTTGGCGACCGTTTCGGCAAATTGCCGGCGGAGGTTGAGCAGCTTCTGAAGATCGTCGCCATCAAGGCGCTGTGCCGTCGCGCCAATGTGGCGAAGGTCGAGGCGGGGCCGAAGGGCATTGTCGTGCAATTCCGCGACAATCTCTTCGCCAATCCGGCGGGGCTTGTTCAGTATGTCGCGCGGCAGGGATCGCTGGCGAAAGTCAGGCCGGATATGAGCGTCGTCTTCATCGACAATTTCGAGAACGCCGAGGCGCGCCTGAAGCAGACGCAGCGGCTGCTGCGCGAACTGGTCGGCGTGGCGGAGAAGAAGGCGGCGTGAGTCAGACGTCATCCCGGGCGCGCAGCGGCATGAAATAACGCGGCGCAGACCCGGGATCTTCGTGAGGTAAGCTTTTGATTTCGCGAGGTCCCGTGTCTGCGCCGCAACGCTACGCGCTGCGCCGCGCCCGGGATGACGCGCTCTCACGTCGCGCCGTTCCCGTCGCGCTGCTTCAGCGCATCGTCGATCGCCTGCGCAATCCGCGCCCGGAACCTTGCCAGACCCCCGAGAGTTCTGGACTCACGGGAGGTATTGGAAAATGAAAACCGCATATCTCATTGCGGCGGGAAGTCTGTTGGCCCTGTCGGCCGCCGCGCTTCCGGGCCGCGCTGCCCCGCTGTCGCATAGCGCGCTGGCGGTGGAGCAAGATCAAACGCTTGTCGAGACAGCTCGACACTGGCGTCATTATGGCTGGTACAGGGGCCGCCATCACGGCTGGTATGGGCCGCGACGCCATTACGGGTACTACGGCTATCGCCGTCCCTATTGGGATCGGCCCTATTACGGCGGCCCGCGCGTCGGCTTCTATTTCGGCGTAGGACCGCGTTACGGCTACTGGTGAGCCGCGGCGGCGCGGATCGCCCTGGCTGCCCGCCGTCCGCTCAGCAGCGCGCCATGAATCGTGGCGTGATAATTGAAGTCGGTGTGCTCGCCGGCAAGGAACAGCCGTCCGTCAATCGGATGCGCGAGCGCGTCGAAATCGGCGGGCGTTGCGCCCGGCGCCGTCACTGAATAGGCGCCGCGCGCAAATTCGTCGCGCGACCAGGCCGATGAGATAAAGCCGATGGGCGGCGGGAGTTTCCTGCCGAACGTGTCCGACAGCGCCGCGAGAAGATCGGCTTTCAGCTCATCAGGCGATTTCGCATCAGCTTTCACGGCGTAGGGGCCGACCGACGTCGCGCAGAGGATGTTGCGGCCGCAATAGGCTTTCGCATTAAGCGCAAGCGGCCAGCGGCCGCGCTCGTCAGCGACATAACCGAAATAATGCGTGTTGGCTGACCAGAGCGGCTCGGCGAATTCGATTGCGGCGCGCGCGACCGTGCCAAATCCGATGCGGTTGATGGCGTCGAGATGCGTGCGCGGCAAAATCGGATCGAAGGCGATGGCGCCGGCCTTGAGCACCCCGAGCGGAACTGAGCAGACCGCGAAATCCGCTTCCAGCAATCCGTTCGCTGTTTCGATTGCAACGCCGTCATTTTTGCGCGCGATCCTGCGGACTGGCGTGTTGAGCCTGATGTCGAGCCCGCGCGACAACGGAGCAAGGATCGCGTCATAGCCGTTTGGCAGCACGACTTCAGGTCCCGAAAACGCGCCGTCCTCGTCGAACCAGTAGGCGGAGATGGCTTCGGCCGCTTCGCCCATATCGTCTTCGGTCTCGTTCGCCAGCACCCATTGCATCAGCGGATCGCCGAAGAAGGAGGGATCGCGCGCCTCGATCGCCGTGCGCAGCGAGACGTCAGCGCTCGCATCGAGTTCGTTATCGATGCGAGCGAGCAAGCGTTCATAGCGCGCCTCGGCCGGATCGAGTTCGCGATCGCGCACCGGCTTGCCGCCCGACCGAAAGACTTCGACCTTTTCCTCGCTGTCGGTGACGAACGTCTTTGCGCCAACCTGCCGGGCGAGTTCGGTCACGGGATTGCCATTGACGCCGTGAATCCAGTTCGCGCCGAGCTCGACCGGCGCGCTGAGGGCGCGGCTGGTGTGAAGCCGGCCGCCGATCCTGTTGCGCGCCTCGATGACGACGACATCGCAACCGCCGTCGACGAGATCGCGCGCGGCGGCGAGGCCGGAGACGCCGGCGCCGACGACAATGACCTTCGGCTTTTTGTCGCTTGCTGCATGCGCGCGCGGCGCGCCGGCGACGGCCAGTCCGCCGCCGATCAGAGCGCGTCGCGAAATGTCAGGCGGCATGTGAATTTGCGAGGGCGTCAGCCTTTTTGTTTTCTGGCGCTGCCGGCAATTCATGCGCGAACGCGGCGACGCCGCGGCCACGATCCTTGGCGAGATAGAGCGCAGCGTCCGCCTGCGCCATGATCGCCTCAGGCGTATGGCCCTGATCGGGCGCGACGGCGACGCCGAGGCTAACGCCGACATCCGTCGTTGCGCCGTCATCGAGCGTAATCGGTTCGCAGATATCGGCGATGATCTGATGGCAAAGCAGCGTGAGGCGTGGTCGATCGACGAACGCCGTCGCGAGAATAACGAACTCGTCCCCACCGGTGCGGCCGACAAGTCCGCCGTCGCCGAGCAGCTTCGCAAGCCGCGTCGCAACCGTGCGGATGACCGCATCGCCGCCGGCATGGCCATACGTGTCGTTGACAGCCTTGAAGCGATCGAGATCGCAGGCGATCAGCGCAAAAGGAGCTTGCTCGCAGCGCGCCGCGGCTGCTTCGAGCGCCTGCGTGAATTGCAGCCGGTTGGCGAGGCCCGTGAGCGCGTCATGCAAGGCGAGCCGCCGGTTGCGCGCCTCGCTTGCTTCGAGACGCGTGGAGATTTTCGCGACGACGCGCGCCGCAAGGATCGCGACAAGGCCGAGCGTTGCGACGAGCAGCAGGATGAGCGGCACGATCACCGACCAGATTTTCGCGCCGGGCCGATCGCTCTCCCAGACAAAACCGCCGAGCCGCGAGCCGTCGAGCGACATCAGTTCCGATGCGCCGCCGACGCCTGACTTGAACGAGAAATTCCGGAAGCCAAGCTGCATGTTGAGCTCGCGGCCGAAATCGTGACGCAGGAATTTCGCGGAGACGAGAAAGACCGGCGGCCCATCCGGCATCGCGATGCCCTCGTCATCGTCGGGCACGATCGCCATGGCGCTGAGCATCGCCGGTTCGCCGTCGATCACGGCATAGCCGAATTCGGCGATCTCATCGACTTTCGTGGCCGGCGCGCGCTTCTGCGCAAAGCCATCCTTGAGCGTCTCGCGACCCGCCATGTAGCGCGTCACTGCGCGGCGCGTGATCTCGCGAACAGGATCGTTGGAAGCGAGGGGAGGCGGCGCGAAATCGATCTTTTCCTCGCGCGCGGCCAGCAACAGCCTGTCGCCGCCAGCCGCGACCAGAAAGACCGCCTGATGGCCATAGTCGCTCCACAGCCAGTCCGCGAATTCCTTCTTGATGTAGGACTTGCGGAAATTTTCGACGATGTTCTTGTAGGATTTCGTCCAGCGCGCCAGCGTCAATTGCTCGCGCGCCATGAGAATCTGACGATCGCGCAGGGCATTGTGGAGAAGGCGGGTCTCGTTCGCTGCGGCCTGGGCGTCAGCTTCTTTCGACGCGATGCGGCCGACATAGAGAAGAGATGCGCTCGACAGCGCCATCAGGAATGAGGCGAGCAGGAAGACAAGCGTCGCGAGACGCATGGACGACAGCCGCGCCGACGCGCGCCGCTCCGGGCGTTCTCCCCTGGCCAGCCCCATCGCTCGCACCCCCGGGCGCGGACGTTAGGGCGGGAACCCTGAACATACCTTTAAGTAATCCGGCGGCCTTCAGGCCGCGCCTTTTTCGCGCTGCTTCAGCGCATAATCGATCGCTTGCGCCAGCGTGTCGGCCGGCTGCGCGCCTGAGACGCCGACGGCGTGATCGATGATGAAGAATGGCACGCCCTGCACGCCCATCATCCGCGCGCGCTGGATGTCGGCGCGGACCGCATCCTTGTCGTTGTCGGTCTCCAGCCATTCCGCAACCTGGGCTTCGACCATGCCGGCCTCGCCCGCGAGTTTCGCCAGCACGGCGTGGTCGGAGAGGTCGGCGCCTTCGGTGAAATAGGCGCGCATCAGGCGATCTTTCACCGCCGGCTGCACGCCGGCCTCCGCCGCCCAGCGGATGATGCGGTGACTGTCGAGCGTATTGGGAGAGACGGTGATCTTCTCGAAGGCGAAGGGAATGTTGTCGGCGCGGCCGACTTCGCGCAGGCGGTCATGGATCGCTTCGATGCGCGCCTCGTCGCCGAACTTTTTCATCATGTAGTCGCGGCGCGGCAGGCCCTCTTCGGGAATGGTCTCGTCGAGCTGGTAGGGCAGGAAGCGCATCTCGATGTCGAGATCGGGCCGGAGACGCACGGCTTCCTCGAGATGTTTCTTGCCGACATAGCACCAGGGACAGACGACGTCGGACACGACGTCGACGGTGACTTTGGTCTTGGCGCTCATGAAGCGGCCCTTGTCTGTCTGAGCGGCGAGGCCTCGCTGCGCAAGGCTCCGACGCGAAGCGCGCCGCCCGGGCGCGTGGCGATATTCACGATATGCTCAGCGCGCAGATCCGGGGCTGCGTTCTGCTGCTCCTCATCTAGGTCGCGGCAGCGGCGGATCAAGGAGCGCAGCGGCGGCTGGTCCTTCAGAAGCTCCGCCGCGAGATGGTCGTGCGCGGCCGGCCAGACGAGATGGCAGGCCCGCTGGGTGTCGAAGGCGGCGGCCAGCGCGCGCCTGTCGGGCGCATCGAGCAGCGCCAGCTCGGAGCCCGCGAACAATCCTGCGAACAGGCCCGCCGCGAGACCCACGGGGTCGCGCAGCGGCAGCGGCGACACGATGCGGTCGCCGCTGCGGAGCGAGGCCGTCGATCCCAGATCGGCGCAGGTGGCGAGCAGGGGCGCAAGCGCGATCTCCGCGATTTCGCCGCCCGGCAGCGCCGCCATCAGCGTTGCGGTTTCAACGGCGTCATCGGCGCGCTGCACGTCGATCGCGCCGTCGCGAATGCGTTCGAGGCGGGGGCTGAGATCCATCACGCCCTTGGGTAGGCCGGGTCCGAATCCGAGCACGAAACGCACCGACGCGCTCGCCGCCGCGAGCCGCGCCGCAGCCTCGATTGTCGCGCCGCTGGCGCCAACATTTTCGGCGATAACAGCGGTGGGCCGCGTGTTCGTCGTGATGGCGAAGCCATCGGCGAAGGGGAGGTCGGTCGGCGCAAGAAATGGTTGGAAGCCGCCGCGCAACAATCCCGCGAGCGTGATCGCGGCGCGGTCGCTGTTCGGCGCCATCAGGATGACGCGATCGCCCTTGGCGACGCCGAGCTGGTTGAGCAGCCAGGCGAGATGCGCGGCCGCTATATCAGTCTCTTGAAATGTCCACGCCTTGCCGTCGGCGCGCACGAGGAACGGTTTGCGCGGCTGCATCGCTGCCTGCATCGCCAGCAGCAGCGTGAGATTGACGGAAGGCGCCGCGAGCGCCCTGTCGTCGGCCGACGCGATCTTCGGCGTCATGTCGCTTCCTCCCGCCACATCATTTCAGGCGTCAGACCAAAGAGCGGCGTATTCGCCGGCCGCTTCACCGTTGCGGCGCGCGCGACCCATTGGTCTTTGGTGTAGAACAACGGCGTGATGTAGAAGCCCGACAGCAGCACGCGATCGAGCGCGCGCACGGCGTCGCGATATTCGTCAGCCCCGCGCGCCGCGAGCAGACGCGCGATCATGAAGTCGGCCGCGTCAGACGCGACGCCGGCGATATTCAGCGAGCCCGGCCGCGCCGCATTCGCCTTGCCCCAGCGATTGAACTGCTCGTTGCCCGGCAGCGCGTTGGCGGAAAAGGTGTAGGGCGTAACGTCGAACTGGAAGTTCAGCACGCGCTTCCAGTATTGCACGTCGTCGGTCATGCGCGCGCGCGCATCGACGCCGACGCGCTGGAGCATCTGGCCGTAGGTAAGCGCCAGCCGCTCATGCTGGCGATTGGAGACGAGAATCTCGAATGAAAGAGCGCGTCCGTCCTGCGCGCGCAAACCGTCCGGCGTCTGATGGAAGCCTGCGGCGGCGAAGAGATCGAGGGCTGCGCGCGCGATCGTGCGGTCGCGGCCTGAGCCGTCGGAAGCCGGCGCGCTCCAGCCCTTTTCGAGAATGTCGTCACGCACCGCGCCGGGAAATTTCGCCAGCCATTCGCGCTCGCGCGCGCTCGCAGCGACGCCGTGGCAGGAAAGCTCCGAGCCCTCGAAATAGCTCTGCGTGCGTTGATAGAGTCCGAAATAGAGGTTGCGGTTGATCCACTCGCCGTCGAGCAGCATCGTCAGGCCTTCGCGCACGCGCGCGTCGGCGAGCACGCCCTGGCGCGAATTCATGACGAAGCCGGACATGGATTTGGGAATGCCGACGGGAAGCGTCTCGCGCACGATGCGGCCGTCGCGCACGGCGGGAACGTCATAACCGGTGGACCAGCGCGCGGGATCGGTCTCGATGCGGAGATCGATCAGGCCGGCCTTGAAGGCTTCGAACAGCGAATTGGAGTCGCGATAGAAATCGACCCTGATCTCCTCGAAATTCAGCAGGCCGCGATTGCTGGGGAGATCGACGCCCCAATAGTTCGGGTTTTTCTTCAGCGTGTAGCTTGTTCCCGGCTGCACATCAGCGAGCAGATAGGGGCCGGAGCCCAGCGGCGCGGAAAAACTGGTCTGGTCGAAGGCGTCGCGATTGGTCGCGGTCTTCGACAGCACTGGCATCAATCCCAGCACCAGCGGCAATTCGCGATCGCCGGCCGCCGCGCTGAGTTCGAAGCGAACCGTGCGCGCATCGATCGCCTCGGCGCGCGTCACCTTGGAGTAAGGCGTGCGCTGGATGCGCCCCTTGTCGCGCAGCAGCGCCCAGGAGAAGAGAACATCATCGGTGGTGACCGGCGAGCCGTCGGAGAATTTCGCGCGGGGATCGATGCGGAAGGCGACACTCGAACGATCATCGGGAACGGCGACAGCTTCGGCGACCTGCGCATAGAGCGTGAAAGATTCGTTGAGCGAACGCGTCATCAGGCTCTGCACGATCAGGCCCTGGATGTAGGGCGGCGCCTGCCCGCGCAGGATGAACGGGTTCATGCTGTCGAAAGCGCCCTGCTGTCCCAGCACGATGCGGCCGCCGCGGCGGGCGTGGAGATCGGCGTAGGGAAGGCGCTGGAAATCCGCCGGCAGCGCCGGTTCGCCATGCATCGCAAGCGCGTGGCGGAAGTCAGGCCCATTTTCCGCGCGCGCCTGCGCCGCCGGCAGGGAAGCCGCCAGCGCGAGCAAGGCCCGGCGGGACAAGTCGATTCGCATTCGTTAATTGCATATCACGCCAGCGAGAGGGATCGCAGCGAAGTCGGCTCGCTATGCGCTGCGACCCACCGGGGACTGGCGGATCGGCGACCGACTCGGTAAGGACGCCGCCGGGTCACGCTCCCGCCGCATTCGCCGGGGTATGGGGCGCGGCTTCAACGTTGCTGGAGCCCGCGCCGATTCTGGGCTGCGCTTTGAGATTCAGAGGATCACTTTCGATGGGTTTTGTCCGCAATTTCACGTCGGCGGGGCTCTCGGGCCTGCTGGCGATCAGCCTGGCGACCGGCGCGGTCGCGCAGCAGCCGGCCCAGCCGCGGCCTGCGCAGCCGCGGCCTGCGCAGCCAGCCCAGCCCGCCCAACCGGCGCAGCCCGCGCCCCAGCAGCCGGCCGCCCAGGGCCAGCAGCCGCCGCCCGGCCCGACGCTTGTCCAGCTCAAGGGCGAGCCGTCGCAGCCCGACTGGCTCAAGGTCTGCGGCAAGGACGGCCAGGTCGATGTCTGCTACGTCACGCGCGATTTCGTCTCCGATCAGGGCCAGCCGGTTCTCGCGGTCGCCTTCTATGACGTGAAGGGCCAGACGCCGCAGCAGAGCACCCGCATCGTGCGCGTGCTGCTGCCGCTGATGCTCATGATCCGCCCCGGCATCCGCATCGGCGTCGACACGGGACAGCCGACCCCCGGCAATTTCGCGATCTGCATGCCGAACGGCTGCTTCGCCGAGGTTCCCGGCGTCAATGACGCCTTCCTCAACGGTCTGAAGCGCGGCACGACGCTGAACATCAGCGTCCAGAACCAGGTCGGCAACGAGGTGACGTTTGCGGCGCCGCTGACCGGCTTTGGCAAGATTTTCGACGGCCCGCCGATTGATCCGGCCAAGCTTGAAGAGCAGCGCAAGGCGTTCGAGGACCAGATGAAGGCCCGCGCCGAGCAGATGCGCCAGCAGCAGGGCGCCCCGCAGGCTCCCGCGCCGGCTCCCGCTCCTGCGCCGGCCCCGAAACCGTAATCGCGGCTTCAATCGACATGAAAACGGGCCCCGCGGGGCCCGTTTTTATTCAATCTTTTCAGATCAGTTCATTGCGCCCGGACGCATGCGATAGGCGCCGTCGGCGTCGCGTTTGAAGACTTCGCCGATCTGGGGATGACGCACAGGCGTCCCCGACGTGTCCGGCAGCAAATTCTGCTCCGAGACATAGGCGACATATTCCGTCTCGGCGTTCTCGGCGAACAGGTGGTAGAAGGGCTGGTCCCTGGAGGGCCTGACCTCTGCGGGAATGGATTCATACCATTCCTCGCTATTGTTGAAGACCGGATCGACATCGAAGATCACGCCCCGGAAGGGGTAGACGCGATGCTTCACGACGTCGCCGATCTTGTATTTGGCGGTGCGGGTTTCCATGGCCCAGATATGTCCGCGAACGGCTGTTGGATCAAGTTTGCGGCCGGGACCTCTGCTCACAATCCGTAGAGCGCCGCCATCTCCTTGTCTTTCGCCGCAACCGCTTTCGCGAGATCGACGATGACCTTGGCCTGCTTCCAGGTCGCGTCGTCCTGCATCTTGCCGTCGAGCATCACCGCGCCCGCGCCATCCGGCATGGCGTCCAGAATACGCTTGGCGAACGCCACCTCCTGCGGATCGGGACTGAAGACGCGCTTGGCGATGTCGATCTGGGAGGGATGCAGCGACCACGCGCCGGCGCAGCCCATGATGAAGGCGTTGCGGAACTGGGCTTCGCAGGCTTCGCCATCGGCGAAGTCGCCGAAGGGGCCGTAGAAGGGCTTGATGCCGTTCGCAGCGCAGGCGTCGACCATCTTCGCCATGGTGTAGTGCCAGGGGTCCTGCTGCGCCGACACGCGCGCGCCGCCTGAGGGATCGGGATCGGTCAGCACCTTGTAGCCGGGATGGCCGCCGCCGACGCGCGTCGTCTTCATGGCGCGCGAGGCCGCGAGGTCGGCGGGGCCGAGGCTCATGCCATGCATGCGCGGCGAAGCCGCAGCGATGTCATCGACATTCTTCACGCCCTGCGCCGTCTCAAGGATGGCGTGGATCATCACGGGTTTTTTGAAGCCGTGCTTCGCTTCGAGCTGCGCGAGCAACTGATCGAGATAATGGATGTCCCAGACGCCCTCGACCTTCGGCAGCATGATCACATCGAGCCGGTCGCCGATCTCTGACATGACAGTTGTGACATCATCGAGAAACCAGGGGCTGTTGAGCGCATTCACGCGCGTCCAGACGCCGACCGGCGAGCCGCGTAGCGCCTTCGCCAGCATGACGAAGCCGTCGCGCGCTGCAGCCTTCGCCTCGATCGGAATGGCGTCTTCGAGATTGCCGAGAATGACGTCGACCTGGGTCGCCAACTCCGGCGCCTTGGCGCGCACCTTCTCCACATG
The DNA here is from genome assembly GCF_022059845.1 of Terrirubrum flagellatum. Taxonomy (GTDB): domain Bacteria; phylum Pseudomonadota; class Alphaproteobacteria; order Rhizobiales; family Beijerinckiaceae; genus Terrirubrum; species Terrirubrum flagellatum. The sequence continues at coordinate 1,785,323 of NZ_CP091851.1, forward strand.
GGGCGGCAGGAAATGGATCATGCGTTCGAGCCGCACCGGCGGCTCGCGCATCGGTTCCGGCGCGCCGACAGCCAATGGACGGTAGAAGTCGCGCGACAGCTTCATGCGTTCCCCCTTTGTGCAATGCAAAATACGGGAGGCGGGGCCAGTCGTCCACGGCTCCCTGCTGGCCCGGCGGTTGCGTCAGGCGCGCTTGGGCCTTAGGTCGGAGTCATCAGGGGTGACGGAGACAGATGAGCGAACTGACGCCGCTGCTCAATCTGATCCTGCCCTATTTCAGCATCATCGCACTGGGGTTTCTGATCGGGAAGTGGAAGGCGTTGCCGGAAAGCGGCCTCGTCTGGATGAATTTCTTCATCATCTATGTGGCGCTGCCGCCGCTCTTTTTCCGCCTTCTCGCCGACAAGCCGCTCGAACAGCTCGCCAACTGGCGCTTCGTCTCGATGACGATGCTCGCGACCTACTGCACCTTCGCGATCTCTTTCGCTTACGGGGTGTGGCAGACGAAAGGCAATCTGCCGGAAGCGATCATGCAGGGCGTCGCCGGCGCCTATGCCAATGTCGGCTATATGGGCCCGCCTTTGGTGCTCGAAGCGCTGGGGCAGGGCGCGAGCGGCGCCGTTGCGCTCGTCTTCGTCACCGACGTGCTGTTGCTCTTCGCCATGATCCCGCTGCTGATGGCGCTGGCCGGCGCCGGAGATCGCGGATTTTTCGCGACCATCGGCTCGGTGATCCGCAACATCCTCACGCATCCTTTCAACATCGCGGCGGCGGCGGGAGTCGCCGCAAGCTGGTTCCAGCTTCAGATCCCGGTCTGGCTCGACAAGACGACGGCGTGGCTGAGCAGCGCGTCGGCGCCTGGCGCGCTGTTCGTGCTTGGCGTCACCGTCGCCTTGCGCGCCAAGGCCGGATTTCCGCGCGAGGCGCCGGCGCTGGTGTTCATCAAGCTCGTGATCCATCCGCTGATGGTGTGGCTGCTGCTTTCGGTCTTCGGCGATTTCGATCCGCTCTGGGTCTATGCCGCCGTGCTCATGGCGGCGCTGCCGCCGGCGCTGACGAGCTTCGTCTTTGCGACGCAATACAAGGTCGGGCTTGATCGCGCCTCAGCCTGCATCATGCTCGGCACCGCCTGTTCGCTGCTGACGCTGACGGGCCTGCTGTGGCTGATCAGGACGGGGCGCATGCCGGCCGATCTCTTTCCGATGTGAGCGCGCGATGCAGCCCTTGAGCGGAATCCGCGTTCTCGATTTCACCACGCTGCTGCCGGGACCGCTGGCGACGCTGATGCTCGCCGAAGCGGGCGCCGAGGTGATCAAGATCGAGCGCGCGGAAGGCGAGGACATGCGGCGCTTCTCGCCCGTCGTCGGCGGTCAGTCCGCGCCTTTCGCGGCGCTCAATGGCGGCAAGCAGAGCGTCAGCGCCGATCTCAAGAATGCCGATGACATCGCGCGACTGAAAGTGTTGATCGCCGAGGTCGACATTGTCATCGAGCAATTCAGGCCCGGCGTGATAGAGCGCCTGGGTCTCGGCTATGACGATGCGCGCAAGCTCAATCCGCGGCTGATCTATTGCTCGATCTCGGGCTTCGGTCAGACGGGACCGCGCAGCGGCGAAGCCGGCCACGACATCAATTATCAGGCGCTGGGCGGGCTTCTCTCGCTGTCGCCGGGCACGCCTGACGCGCCGAATGTTTCGCCGGCGCTGACTTGCGACATCGCCGGCGGCGCGCTGCCCGCCGTGATCAACATTCTGCTGGCGCTGCGCCAGCGCGACGTGACGGGAGAGGGATGTCGCCTCGATATCGCCATGACCGATGCGGCTTTCACGTTCGCGGTGTTGGCCCTGTCGGGCGCGCATGGGTCGAAACGAAATCCCGGCGCTCATGAAGCGATGCTCGCCGGCGGCGATCCGCGCTACCAGCTTTACGCTACATCGGACGATCGCTTTCTCGCCGTCGGCGCGCTCGAAGCGAAATTCTGGCAAACCTTCTGCGACGCGATCGCGCTGCCGGCGGAGCTGCGAGATTTCGCGCGCCACCCTGAGAAGACGCGCGACGCCATCGCCGCGATCATCCGCGCGCAAGCATCCGATCATTGGCGTCGTGCGATCGAGCCGCTCGACTGCTGCGCGACGGTCGTGAGGACGCTCGACGAGGCGCTGGCCGATCCGCATTTCCGCGCGCGCGGGCTTTTTGATTATGAGGCTTCGCTCGGCGGCGGCGCTGTGATGCAGACGGTTTTGCCGGTCGCGCCGCAATTCAGGCGGCCTGCGAGCGAAAGACGCAAGGTCGAAAAGATGAAAAAGCTCTCGGTGATACGCGACACCGTCAATATTTAAGCCCTGTATCGCACAGGATGGTTGCGACCGTGGCGCTCTCGCTCAACCTGCCTGACGTTAACAATTTCGACGCTGCGCAAACATTGGCCGCTGCAGAATACCCGACATAAAGCCCCTCCAGAATTGCGAGCTGGCGGCGCCAGTGCGCGACTTCTGCATCCGTGACCGCCAGACTGAGGTCCGACAGCCGCGCATCCCAGTGCGGCGGGATGAGGCCATATCCGATACCCTGTACGATATGCCGGCTCTTTTCGATCTTCTTGCCGGCCAACGGCTCGCTCCCTTCGGGTTCCACCGCCGCGCAAAGCGTCGCGGGATTGGCGGCCTTCAGCGCCCGCGCGACACCCATGAAGGTGCAGCCTGTGCCAACCGCCGCAACCCAGCCATCTATCGAACGGCCGAATTGCTCAAGGATTTCCGGGCCGGTCCCGGCTTCATGGGCTGCAATGCCTTCGGCTGCATTGAACTGATCGACATAAAATCCGCCTTCGTCGTGGGCGATCCGCTCCGCTTCTCCAGCAGCGGCGGCGACGTCTGCCCCGGTCACCTGTCCTGGCGCGCCGTCCACTTGCGGAACCAGAACCACCTTCGCCCCAAGACCTTCCATCATCCGGGCGCGGGCCGAGCTGTTGCCTGCCGACATTGTTGCAATGAAAGGATGGCCCAACGCCGCACAAACTACGGCAAGACCCGCGCCCATGTTGCCGCTGGTCATCTCGACAACCGGCATACCCGGTTTAAGGCGACCGTCCTGCCGTGCGGCCAGAACGATGGCTTTGGCCGCACGGTCCTTCACGCTTCCGCCCGGTTGCAGAAACTCCGCTTTGGCCACGATCCGCCCGGGCCCTGCATGAATGCGGTCCAGCGCCAAAAGCGGGGTGCGGCCTATGAGATCGAGCACTGAACCAAGCATTGCAAAACCCAGCGGAAGTTTTGTTTTTTGTGTCGCCATCGTAGAAATACCCGAACCCTTGGCGCCATAATAGAATTCAAGGCATGGCTTTTGCGAAAGACCCGTTCCACTTTTTCGCGCCGTGCTCCAGGGCCTTTGAGCCGGCATGATTTGGAGCGTGGCGTGAGGGCTAATCGTCCAGCTTCAGGAGCGTGATCGCCTCAGGCTGAATCGCGCATCAGCTTCGGCGTCTCGCCCGGCGCGCCGATGCCCATCTTCATGACGAAGCGCCTGAGCGGCGCGATCTGCGAGAGGGCGAGAAGGCCGGCGCCGCGCAGCGCATCCGCCGGCAAAAACGGCGAGAGCAGCGTGCGATTGAGAAGATCGACGCTGAAGCTGCGCATGCCGACATCGAGCCGCCGCGCGTGCTCATAGCGCGACAGAATATCAGTGTCGCCAAGCGGCGTTCCCGCGTCGCGCGCGTCGCTCAAGATGTCGATGATCGTCGCGGCGTCGCGCAGTCCGAGATTGAGTCCCTGCGCGCCGATCGGTGGGAAGACATGGGCGGCCTCGCCGGCCAGCATGAGGTTCGGCGCCGTCAGCGATTTCGCGCTCAGCCCGCGCAAGGGAACGAGGCCGCGCGGACCATCGACCTGCGTCTTGCCGAGATAGGAATGTGAGCGCCGCTCGATTTCGAGCGAGAGGTCTTCGTCGCTCAATGCGTGCAGCCGTTCCGCCTCTTCCGGCGCGGCGACCCAGACGATGCTTGAGCGGCGTCCCGGCAACGGCACGAATGTGAAGGGGCCTTGCCGCGTGTGAAACTCCGTCGAGATGAAGCGATGAGCGCGATCATGCGCAACGGTCGTTGTGAGCGCCGACTGCGGATAGGCCCATTCGCGCGTTCCGATGTCGGCCGCGGCGCGGATCGTCGAGCGCCCGCCATCGGCCGCAATCGTCAATGCTGCGTCGATCGATGAACCGTCCGCCAGCAGGACGCGTCCGCGCCCGCCAACGGCGTGAAAGCCGGTCGCCGCGACGTCACGACGCGCCACATGCGCCTCGCGCGCCAGCGCGTCATTCAGCGCGTTCTGGAGATCGCCGAGATCGATATTCCAGCCGAAGGCGTCGAGGCCGATCTCCTGCGCGAGGAAAGTGGCCGGCGGCGGCCGGAACAGGCTGCCGGTGTCATCGATCAGGCAGAGACGTTCGAGCGGCGCGGCGCGCGGCTCCAGCGCGTCCCACAGCCCAAGCGCGCGCAGGAGACGCATCGAGCCATCGAAGAGCGCGACCGTGCGGCCGCGCGAAGGCGGAGCGGGCGGCGCGACCAGCGTCAGTGCAAAGCCGGCTCGCGATAAAGACAGCGCGCAGGCAAGGCCCGCGGCGCCGCCGCCGACGACCGCGAGCTCTCGCTGTTCAGTCCCGTTCATCGCCCTGACCTAGGACGAATGCCGGTATGGGGGAAGCGAATGCGTCGCCGCCTGTTGTCGCGGCGCGGGGCCGCAGGCTAGACACGCACTTGGTCCCGCGGCGTGTTGGGGTAGGGCAAAGGTGCAGAACGTTCGCCTCGCGGGCTACATGACCCATCTGCTGACGGCGACCGGCGCCGCGCTCGGCTTTCTCGCCCTCATGGCGGTCATCTCAGGCGATCTCGTGAAGGCCTTCGCCTGGCTCGGCGTCGCGCTCGTGGTCGACGCCATCGATGGCCCCCTCGCGCGCAAGGTTGCGGTCAAGGAGAATGCGCCGCGCTATGACGGCGCCGTGCTCGATCTCGTCGTCGATTTCGTCACCTATGTCTTCGTGCCCGCGGCGATGCTGATCTGGGGCGGGCTGGTCCCTGGCGTGCTCGGCTTGATCGCGGCTCTGGCGATCGTCGCCGGCAGCGCGCTCTATTTCGCCGATACGCGCATGAAGACGGAGGACTGGTGGTTCCTCGGCTTTCCCGCGGTGTGGAACATCGTGATGCTCTATCTCGCGGTGTTTCCGCTGCCGGGCTGGATCAGCTTCGCGCTCGTGATGATCGCGGTCGCGATGATGTTCCTGCCATTTCCCTTCGTGCATCCGATCCGCGTCAGGCGATGGCGGGCGCTGACGATCGCGATGCTTTGCATCTGGTGCGTCTCGGCGGTGCTCGCGATCGTTTATGCGTTCCGGCCGGGCGCGCTGATCGAAGGCGCGCTCGTCGTCACCGCCATTTACTTTCTCGGCCTCGGCTTCCTCAGGCAGATCGAGACGACGCGCTCGCAATCGCGGTCGTGACCGACGGCGCATAGGTGACGCGGGGCGGGCGCAGACCGCCATGCGCGAGCGCGCGGCGGACATTCGGCGCTGCGGCCGCGATGACGACCGCCGCGCCGTGCTTCTTCGCGCGATCCGCGAAAGTCGCGACGGTGATTGCGCCGGTATGATCGATCATGGGTACGGCCGACATGTCGAGCACGAAGCGCTTTGGCGTTTCGCCAATGCGATCGAGGACAGCGGCGAGCGTCGAGGCCGTGCCGAAGAAGAGCGGTCCCGCGAAGCGATAGACGAGCGTTCCTTCGGCCGCGGCCGCGACGATGGACGCCTCGCGCTGCTCGACGCCATTGTCGGCGCGATCCTCGGAGAGGAGGGGCGCGTGCGCCTCGATCTCCATCAGCTCCGCCATGCGATGCATGAAGAGCAGGCTGCCCATGACGACGCCGACACCGATGCCTTCGGTGAGATCGCGGAAGACAGTGATCAGGAAGGTTGCAAGCAACACCGCCGCGTCGCCGCGCGAGCGCCTGAGAATGGCGATGAATTCGTGCTTCTCCGCCATGTTCCAGCAAACGACGGCGAGGATCGCGGCGAGCGCCGCGAGCGGGATCTCGCCCATCAATGGCGCGGCGACGAGCATCATCAGCAGCAGGAAGACCGAATGCAGGACGCCGGAGACGGGCCCCACGGCGCCGGCGCGGATATTGGTCGCGGTGCGCGCGATCGTGCCTGTGGCGCAGAGCCCGCCGAAGAGCGCGCTCGCCATGTTCGCCGCGCCCTGCGCCACCAGTTCGCAGTTCGAGCGATGACGCCTGCCGGTCATGCCGTCGGCGACCATGGCTGACAGAAGCGATTCGATGCCGCCGAGCAGCGCAATCGTCATGGCGGAGGGCAGAAGCTCGCCAATGCGCGCGAGCGAGACTTCTGGCAGCGACGGGCTTGGCAGCGTGCGCGGGATCGCGCCGAAGCGCTGGGCGATGGTCTCGACGGGAAGCCCGAACAGCCAGGTTGCGAGGCCGGCGGCCACGATCGCGATCAGGAAGCCCGGCCAGTGCGGCCGCCAGCGGCGCAGGCCGATGATGATGGCGAGCGAGCCTGCGGCCACGGCGATCGCCCAGGGATTGATGCTGCGCGCCCCCCATAGCGCCTCCAGCTTGGGAATAAAGGCGCCCGGCTCCTTGCCGGCTAAAGTCAGGCCCAGGAGATCGTGAAGCTGGCTCGAAAAGATGATCACCGCGATGCCGGCGGTGAAGCCGATGATCACGGGGTGCGGGATGTATCGCATATAGCTGCCGATCCGGAGATATCCGACGATGATGAGGATCAGCCCGGCCATGAAGCTCGCGAGCGCGAGCCCGTCGAGACCGAAGCGCTCGATCGTCGCCGCCACCAGCACGATGAAGGCGCCGGCGGGACCGCCGATCTGGAAACGGCTGCCGCCCAGCAGCGAAATCAGGAAGCCGCCGACGATCGCGGTGAAAATTCCGCGCTCGGGTGGCGCGCCGCTGGCGATTGAGATCGCCATCGACAGCGGCAGGGCGACCACGGCGACTGTGACCGCGGCCAGCGCGTCGGCCCGGAACTTCGTCGGCGTATAACCCTCGCGCATGACCGTCACGAATTTCGGCGTGAACAGGTCGGCGAACGTTGGTTGCGTTCCGAAAGGCTGCGAGGCGGGCTGGGCGGACATTATTTCACATCCGTTTCATGCGTAATTTCGACGGAATCACACGTCGGTTGCGGTTTTTCGCGGCGGCGCCTATTCATTGCGCGAACCGCCGCTCTTCGCAAAGTCCGCGAAACTACTGAAACAACAGTTTCGTTGTCGCACCTCGCGCTTTTGTCGCGCCGGGGGGGAGCCGGAGTGCGGATGGGCAGGCGACGGAGACGAAAATGGTTCAGGCGATCCGCATTCACGAAAATGGCGGTCCGGAAGTTCTGAAGCTCGAGGACATCGAGCTGCCGCCGCCAGGGCCAGGCGAAATCCGGGTGCGCAACGAGGCGATCGGCCTCAACTTCATCGATATCTACTATCGCTCGGGACAATATCCCGCGCAGAAGCCGTTCACGCCGGGCAATGAGGGCGCCGGCGTCGTGCTCGCGGTTGGCGAGGGCGTGAAGGATTTCAAGAAGGGCGATCGCGTCGCCTATGTCTCAACCTTCGGCAGCTACGCCGCGGAACGCAATGTGCCTGCCGCCGCGGTCGTGCCGCTGCCCAAGGGCGTCTCTTTCGACAAGGCGGCTGCATTGATGTTGAAGGGGCTCACCTGCGAGTATCTGCTGTTCCGCAGCTTCCCCGTGAAGAAGGGCGACACGATCCTTGTTCATGCGGCGGCTGGCGGCGTCGGCTTGATCCTGTGCCAGTGGGCGAACGCGCTCGGCTGCACCGTGATCGGCACGGTGGGGTCGCAGGAGAAGGCGAAGCTCGCGAAGAAGAATGGCTGTCACCACGTCATTCTCTATCGCGAAGAGAATTTCGCTGAGCGCGTGAAGGAGATCACCGGCGGCAAGAAATGCGCCGTGGTCTATGACGGCGTCGGCAAGGACACTTTCATGGGGTCGCTCGATTGCCTGAGGCCGTTTGGCTATCTCATTAATTTCGGCAGCGCGTCGGGCTCGCCCGAGGGCTTCAATGTCGGCGTGCTCTCGCAGAAGGGCTCGCTGTATGTCCAGCGTCCAACCCTGTTCGCCTACACCAGCGACGCGAAGACCTATCAGAAAATGGCGAAGCGCCTGTTCAAGGCGGTGGAGAAGGGCGACTTCAAGATTCCATTGTCGACGAAATGGCCGCTCGCCGACGCGGCGAAAGCGCATGAAGCGCTGGCGGGACGCGGCACCACGGGGTCGATGATCCTGAAGCCTTGAGATCGCCCGATCGAAGCGCGAGAACCGGCCTGCGGCTCATGCCGCAGGCTCATCCAAAAAAGCGAAGCCCATGACTGAGACGCTGCCCGACCGCCTTTCGACCGATCCCAACAGCCCGTTTTACAATGAGGAGGTTCTCGCGCGCGATGTCGGCATTCGCCTGAGCGGCGTCGAGAAGAACAATGTCGAGGAGTATTGCGTCAGCGAAGGCTGGGTGCGCGTCAGCGCCGGCAAGGCGCGCGATCGTTTCGGCAATCCCATGACGATCAAGATCAAGGGCGTTGTGGAGCCCTATTTCAGACAGAGCTGAGACGTTCCTCCTCTGCGAGGGATCAAGAGCGCCGAAGCCGAAACGCATCCGCGGCGCGTCAGGGTTTGATCCGGCGATTTCCAACCGCGCCGCTTGATGTGTGGCGATCGGGCGTCGCGCGCGTGGCCATCGCGTGGCGATTGATCGCTTGAGCCCCCAATCGCGCTTTCTTCGGAACAGGATTCTCGCGCGCCCGTTTGCCTTGATGGCGCAGGCCCGGCGAACTGTTTCGCCTCAGGGGAGGGTGAGCGAGCTTCGGCGCTGCGCGCACGCGAACAGGGAGAAGGCTCGTGCGTCCATCATTTCTTACCTCCGCCGTTTTCGGCGGGGCGGCGTCTTTGCTCGCCGCAACATCCATTTCCGCGCAGGTCATCGAAGGCCCGTCCGATCACGGTCCGCGCGGCAAGTCGGATCGAACTCAAATGGAGGAGCGCGGCCCGGCCTCGGAGGGACGCGGCATACGCGACGAAAATCGCTCGCGCGGCGGCGAACGCGCGCAGGGGCGTTCGCGCGAGCTCTCGCAAGATGAGAGTCCCGCGCAGCGCGGGCGTGATGCGCGAGGCGCGCCATCCAATGCGCAGCAGATGAATGAGCCGGAGCGCGGTCAGCAGCAGCGCCGCACCGGAGAATCCGCGCAGCCGAACGACATGCGACAGCCCTCAGGCCGGGCGCAGGGCGACATGCGTCAACAGGACCAGCGCACGACATCGCCGTCACAGGCGCAGGGCCAGCCGCCGGGAACGTCGCCCAATCGCGCGCAGCGGGACCAGCAACAGCGGACGCAGCAGGGCCAATCGCAAGAGCAGCAACAGCGAATGCAACAGGGCCAATCGCAGCAGCCGCAAGGAAGCCAGGACAGTCGTTCGCTGTCGCAGGGCCAGAATCCCGCGCAGCAGAATCCGAATGCGCTGTCGCAGGGCCAGAATGCTCCCGGCAATCAGCAGCAGGGCGCAGCGACGCGCAACGACTTCAATGTCCAGGGGCAGCTCAATGTCGCGCCTGATCGCGCGGCGCGCATCCATGACACGCTGATCCGTTCAGGCGAACGGACCAATGTGCGCGTCGATGTGAATATCGGCCGCAGTCTGCCGCAGACCGTGCGTGTGCGGCCGCTGCCGCCTGATCTCATCTCGTTCTCTCCGGAATTGCGTGGCTATGACTACACGGTCGTCGAAGACGACATCGTCATCGTCGAACCGCGCAGCAAGCGCGTCGTCGAGGTGATCAGTCCCGGCGGCGGCCGCATGGGCGGCCAGGCGATGCGTGGAGCGGCAGGCGGCGTTGCGGGCGCAGCCGCTGGCGCGGCGGGCGGCGAAATGGCGACGGGCTCGATCCAGTCCGGCGGCGCCGGAGCTTCGATCACGTTGAGTTCGACCGATCGCCAGCGCATCCGCGAGGAAATCTTCAACGACAGCAGGCAGGCGCGTCTCGACATCAGCACCGGCGCGCAGTTGCCGACCACCATCCAGGTGTCGGCGCTTCCCGACAACGTCGTCTCGGCCGTGCCGGCGCTCAGGGGCTATCAGTATTTCGTGACCGGCGAGCGGATCGTTCTGGTCGATCCGAATTCGCGCAGCATCGTCGACGTGGTGCAGTGAGTTGAGGAAACGGCGCGGCGGATCACACCGCCGCGCCGTGAAGATCATAGGCCTCGGCGCGCTCGATCTTCACCGTGACGATGTCGCCGGCGCGCAAGGGGCGACGCGAGGCGATGAAGATATTTCCGTCGATGTCGGGCGCATCCCAGATCGTCCGGCCTTTTGCCACGGTGGGTCCGGCCTCATCGATGATCGCCTTCACGCGGCGGCCGACCTTCTTCTGCTGAAGCTTGGCGCTGATCGCGTTCTGCGTCTCCATGAAGCGCTTCCAGCGCTCCTTCTTCACGTCTTCGGGCACGGCGGGCAGGCCAAGCGTTTCCGACTTCGCGCCCTTCACCGGCTCGTATTTGAAGCAACCGACGCGCTCGAGCTTCACGTCCTTCAGCCATTGCAGCAGGAATTCGAAATCCGCGTCTGTCTCGCCGGGGAAGCCGACGATGAAGGTCGAGCGGATGGCGAGATCGGGACAGATCTCGCGCCAGCGCGAAATGCGCTCCAGCGTCTTCTCCTGATGAGCCGGCCGGCGCATCGCCTTCAGCACGCCAGGCGCGGCGTGCTGGAAGGGGATGTCGAGATAGGGCAGCACGAGCCCTTCCGACATCAGACCGATCACCTCGTCCACATGCGGATAGGGATAGACATAGTGCAGGCGCACCCAGGCGCCGAGCGATCCCAGTTCGCGCGAGAGATCGAGAAAGCGCGCGCGGACAGCGCGATCCTTCCACTGGCTCTCCGCATATTTCACGTCGAGGCCGTAGGCGCTCGTATCCTGCGAGATGACGAGCAGTTCTTTTACGCCGGCCTTCACCAGCTTCTCCGCCTCGCGCAGCACGTCGGCGGCCGGCCGTGAGACGAGATCGCCGCGCAGATGCGGGATGATGCAGAAGGAGCAGCGGTTGTTGCAGCCCTCGGAAATCTTGAGATAGGCGTAGTGGCGCGGCGTCAGCTTCACGCCCTGCGCCGGCACGAGATCGACAAAGGGATCATGCGCCGGCGGAACGGCGGCGTGAACGGCGGAGACCACGCTCTCATATTGCTGCGGGCCGGTGATCGCGAGCAGGTTCGGAAAGCGATCGGTAATCTCGCCGGGCTCGGCCCCCATGCAGCCCGTGACGATCACCTTGCCGTTCTCGGCCATCGCCGCGCCGATGGCGTCGAGCGACTCCGCCTTGGCGGAATCGATGAAGCCGCAGGTGTTCACGATCACGAGGTCGGCGCCGTCATGCTTTTTCGTCAGCTCGTAGCCTTCGGCGCGAAGCGTCGTGATGATGCGTTCGGAATCGACCAGCGCCTTGGGGCAGCCGAGCGACACGAAGGAAATGCGGGGCGCGGCCGCAGGCGCGGGCGGCGTGGGATCGTCAAGGGCGGGATTCATGCGCGCGCCATAGACCGAACAGGCCCGGGACGGAAGGGCGAGGGCCGGCGCTTGCGACCAGCAGCGTTGCGACGGTCATTCCGCGTGCGGAACATATAGAGAACAAATCTTGACCTGCGTCACGCTCCATGATAGGACTAAAGTCATGATGCGGAGATGCGCCCCATGACAGCGACAAAAGGAGAAGACGAAAGCCAATTGCCGATGCGAACGCTGATCAGCCGCGTCCGCTGCGACATGGCGGCGTGGGAGGTCCGGTTCGCGCTCTTTCGTCTGATGCTGGCGGCGAAGGCTTACAATCCCGACCAGCCTCGCGTTCCCGCAGGCCATCCGGATGGCGGGCAGTGGATGGATGCAGGGTTTCATCTGCTCCGGCCGCGTTATGATCCGGGACAGCGGGAGGAGGGGGAGAATGTCCGCGTCGCCGGCGAAGGCGGCGACGCGGGACGATATCAGGTCAATCTGAATGATGAGGAGGCGCCGAAAGGGATCGGGCACACGATCCGCCGCCATGTCGGGCAGACCGACGCGGAGCTGATGGCGCGGATGCGGCTGGATTGGTCGAAGGTTCAGACCCCGAATCTGAGGATCATCCACTACGCCGAGGCCTATGGGAGCTTTACTTCGACGATTCAGGCGAATGACTTCGTGAATCAGGTTCTGCGCGACAACAAGGAAAAGGTCGATGCCGTCGCGAACGGCGACGTAGAGGATATCGCTTTGGAAAAGAGGTTCGGCTATCCCACAGGCAAGGAAGCTTATCGGCCTGACGGCGAGTTTGAGTCCTATATACGGACAACTTATTGCGTTCGCGTCGTCATCGAACACGATGGAAGGAGTTCACGAGGTTATCGGGTACGCACGGCGATGCCCGTCAATCAACGGTGACGACAGGACTCAATCATGAACATCCCTCCCGCATTCCCTAAAATGGGCGCTTGGTTTGATACCGAAGTTCGCGACATGATCCGCGAAGGCGAAGATGTGTTCTCATTCGCGCTCCGGCATATTGACGACCACGAGAAGCAGGAAGTGAAAACTTTCCTGATCGAGGTTCTCGCGACTGTTCATGATCCAAAGGAGCTTCAGCGTCTTTGGCGCCATGCGCAATCGCGGATAGTCATTCCTGATGATCGTCACTTACGCGCGCTTTTGCAGGAAATCGTAAACAGGATTGGCTGAACTGCGATGGACAGAACTGCTTACGAAACATGGCTTGGGAATTTGTCGTTGATTGATAGAGCGCGCGCTGCTCGCCATCATGCATTCGCTGCGATCATCGGAGAAAGCCGCCACGATTTTGAAATCACCGATAGCAAGGAGCTGCTCGACTTCGTGCAGCGCTGCCTGACGGCGCTGATGGATCACGGCGCAAAACCCGTCATCGGGGGCGGCGGCACGCGCTATGACTGGATCGAGCAGCCGCAATATGGATCAACGACGAAGGAGATCGTCGACAACATCATCGCCGAGTGGCAGGCGAAGGGCGATCCTGATCATGGCGGGTTGTGGCTCGCCAAGCCGGAACTGTTCTGACGCGGCGGCGGCGCGGCGACGCCCGCTATCGACGCAAGGCGGCTCTATTTGCCTTTCAAGGTCACGCGATATTGCGCATTGGCGTTCATGATCGTCGCCATCTGCGACTGGTTCTGCACATTGACGTTCATCGACACCAGCCGGCATTCATCCGCGATGGTCTCGACCAGCGCCACGCATTCGCGCGATGCGACTTCGTAGAGCTGCTTGCGGAATTGGGACTGCGCCGCGATCAGCTTGATCGGATCGCGCTCGTCGCTGAAGAACGGAATCGAGAAGTTGACGGTGATCTGCGCCTCGCCCGCGCCGGGCGGCGTGCGCGGCATCATCTGGGCTTCGGCGCCGTGGGCGAACAGAAGCAGGGCGGGGAGCGTTTTCAGCGCAATCTTCGTCATCATGAATGAGAGTCCAGGTGGAAACACGGGCATCCTGATGCGTGGTTATGTCAAAATCTTTGCATGCCTGGGGCGGTTTTTGCCTTTCGCGCACGGAATCTGTTGATCATTGCAAGACCGCGCCCCGGGCGGTTGTCCCACTGGCGATTTTCTCTACGGTCTTTTCGAGGGCGCTGAAGCAATGACGACGGACAGATCGATTTCCCTGCTGCGTGGCGAGACCGTTCACGGACATCATCGCGTCACCTTCGTCGAGCTGTTCTTCGATCTCGTCTTCGTCTTTGCCGTCACGCAGGTCTCGCACACCTTGCTGGCGCACTTCACGTTGATCGGCGCGATCGAGACGCTGATGCTGCTGCTTGGCGTGTGGTGGGCGTGGATCTTCACATCCTGGACCACCAACTGGTTCGATCCGGAAAGGACGCCTGTCCGGATCGCGCTGTTCGCGCTGATGATCGCTGGCCTCGTGCTTTCGACGTCAATTCCGAAAGCGTTCGAGAGCAGGGGGCTCGCATTCGCTCTCGCTTACGCCGCGATTCAGGTCGGGCGCACTTTGTTCTTTCTCCTGAGCCTGCCGCCATCGGAATTGGCGCAGCGGCGCAATTTCCAGCGCATCCTCGCCTGGCTCTCGACGGCCGCTGTGTTCTGGATCGCCGGCGGCTTCGCCGAGGGCGGCGCGCGCATCGCGCTATGGGCGATCGCGCTCGCAATCGAATATGCGGCGCCGGCCGCGCGCTTCTGGACGCCTGTCATCGGCGCGTCGTCGATTGCGGACTGGACCATCGAAGGCGGCCATATGGCCGAGCGCTGCGCGCTGTTCGTCATCATCGCGCTCGGGGAATCGTTGCTGGTGACCGGCGCGACCTTCGCCGATCGCACATGGGACGCGCCTGTCGTCGCAGCGTTCGCGCTTGCCTTCATCGGCAGCGTCGCGATGTGGTGGATCTATTTCGACAGCGGGGCGGAGGAAGGCAGCGAGCAGATGTCGAAGGCGATGGATTCGGGCCGTATCGCCCGGCTCGCCTACACCTACATGCACCTTCCTATCGTCGCCGGAATCATCGTCTCGGCCGCCGCCGATGAGCTCGCGCTCGCTCATCCCGTCGGTCATGTCGAGGGCAAGTTCGCTCTCAGCGCGATCGGCGGGCCGCTGCTGTTTCTCGTCGGCATGATCCTGTTCAAGCGCGCGGTGCGCGGCTGGTTCATGCTGTCGCACATGGTCGGCATCGCGGCGCTGCTGCTGCTGATCCCCTTCGCCGCGCAGATGACGCCCCTGATTTTCTATGGGCTGACGAGCTTCATCCTCGTCGTCGTCGCGGCCTGGGAGACGATCTCGCTCGCCAACAGGGAGGACTGAAACGCATACGCCATGATCATCGGCGCCGACCTGCTGCTTCTTGACGTTCGCCTGATCGCGGGCGCATCCTTGGCGGAGACGGCGCCTCGGCCGCGATCGCGCATCTCATCAGCAAAACGGCGCGCAATGTGCGACGCAACACTTGTAACGCGATTGCCCATTCTATTAGCCTATTAGCTCTCCGCTAAGCGCCCGCGCACGAAGTACGAGGCCTCGGTTCCGAAAATGGGTTGAACCACACCGGGAGGGTCGTAATCGTGATTACTCACAAGCTGCCTTGCCACTACGTCGATTTTCTCTGCAAGCCCGGGCTCAAGACGCGCGGGGGGACTGTGTCGCTTCAGATGTATATGGGCGCGCATAAGAACGGGCAGAAATCTGCCGAATTTCTCGACGCCCTCTTCGGCGAAAAAGGCCTTAAAGACGACGACGATCCGACATGGACGCCGCAATGGTGCGTACCGAATTCAGGGAAATGGGATAGTGAATTCATCATCATGAGAAAGGGACAGGGGAACCACGTCTATTATGTGAGGCTCTGGGACTGGATATGGGACAATCAGGAGAAGCTGGGCACGGCGAAATCGAGCGTCCTGCGTGCTGTCTATGACAAGTACTTCGTCAGGAAAGCAGGCGGCTCCAATCCACTTCAAGGCATGGTCAACGACGCCTATTTCGGCAACGAATGCATTGGCTTCGTCTCGAACTATTTACGCTGGATCGGCAAATGGGAGAGTTATAAGGGCGCTGACAATCACAAATGGAGCATGCATTTCACCAAGCAGATCAATCGGCTCGAAGATGTGCGCTCCCTCGACTTGCTCGAATGGGTGAATTTCGGCCATATCGCGCTTGTTGACGATGTTTTCGGGGTAATAGGCGGGCAGCTTAAACTCAACGTTTCGCAGTGTTCCGGGTTTAAGGATGGACCCAAGGGTCCGATGTCCAACAACGGTTTGATGCTCATTGATCAAGGGGATGGGCTGTTTAAAACTGTTGGCGCGTGGCCGGTGGATGGAACTCTGAATGTTCGCCGTATGCCAGATTTGCAATATGGGTCGCCGCGATATCCTTGCACTCCCACCGTATATCCGGCCGCCATACGGTGAGATTTGGTCCTGTCTCCTGAGACAGGCGGTTTAGCGTGGATCCGATGACGGGAAGCACGAACCCGTATGAAGATGCTTGGACGGCCCGGGGCCGCGCGCGAATCCAACGTCGCCGCCCTCCGCCTCGCTGAATTCGGATAAATGCTTCATCGAAACCAGGCGGCGGTTTGCATGACCAGGCCAACGCCGCCAGTGCGGCGATCTGGCGTTGCGGATATTGGCGTCGCCCGGATCGGAATTGCGCCGCTTCAATGCGAACCTGGGTGAGGGGTCCTCACGCATTGTGGGGTTGATGCGGCGAAGGCCACAATCGCCGTTGCGATCTGCTGTTGGTTGACAGCCGGCTAACTGCCCTCTGCGGCGCTGGCGATCATTCTGCCTAATTCGTGGGCAGGTCCGTGCCGGTCGCTGCAACTCCTCTGCGCTTTGCCGCCGCCTGCGGCTGGCACATTGCTTGCTGACCCCCTGCCGCAACCAGCTTGTGCTTGAGCTGGAAGCTTCCAGGGGGAGATCAGATGGCGTTCGATTTCAATCGCCGTAAATTTTTGACCACCGTTTCGGGTGCCGCGGCGGCCTCGGCGCTCGGCGCGCCGGCCATCCTGGCGCAAACAGGTCCGATCAAGGTCGGCATCCTGCATTCGCTCTCCGGCACCATGGCCATCAGCGAAACCACGCTGAAGGATGTGATGCTGATGCTCATCGAAGAGCAGAACAAGAAGGGCGGCCTGCTTGGCCGCAAGCTCGAAGCTGTCGTCGTCGATCCCGCGTCGAACTGGCCGCTGTTCGCGGAAAAGGCGCGCGAACTCATCTCGAAGGAGAAGGTCTCGGCGACCTTCGGCTGCTGGACCTCGGTCAGCCGCAAATCGGTGCTGCCGGTGTTCAAGGAGCTCAACAACATCCTCTTCTATCCCGTGCAGTATGAGGGCGAAGAGTCCGAACGGAACGTGTTCTACACCGGCGCCGCGCCGAACCAGCAGGCGATCCCGGCCGTCGACTATCTCATGTCGAAGGATGGCGGCGAGGCGAAGCGCTGGGTGCTCGCGGGCACGGACTATGTCTATCCCCGCACGACCAACAAGATTCTCGAAGCCTATCTCAAGGCGAAGGGCGTCGCCGCCGACGACATCATGATCAACTACACGCCGTTCGGACATTCGGACTGGCAGACGATCGTGTCCGACATCAAGAAGTTCGGCTCGGCCGGCAAGAAGACCGCGGTCGTGTCGACGATCAATGGCGACGCGAACGTTCCCTTCTACAAGGAGCTCGGCAACCAGGGCATCAAGGCGACCGACATTCCCGTCGTCGCCTTCTCGGTCGGCGAAGAAGAGCTCGCCGGCATCGACACGAAGCCGCTGCTCGGTCATCTCGCCGCGTGGAATTATTTCCAGTCGATCAAGACGCCGGCCAACGAGGCCTTCATCAAGCAGTGGCAGGCCTTCACCAAGAATCCGAAGCGCGTCACCAACGATCCCATGGAAGCGCATGTGATCGGCTTTGACATGTGGGTGAAGGCCGCGACAAAGGTCGGCACGGTGGAAGTCGACAAGGTGATCGACGCGCTGCCAGGCACCGAAGCGCCGAACCTGACGGGCGGCATGTCGAAGATGCTGCCGAACCATCACATCACCAAGCCGGTGTTCATCGGCGAAGTGAAGGCCGACGGTCAGTTCGACGTGGTGTGGAAGACGGCCGGTCTCGTTCCCGGCGACGCCTGGTCGAAGGAGCTCGAGGGCTCCAAGGACCTGGTCGGCGACTGGGTCGACAAGAAGTGCGGCAACTTCAACATCAAGACCAACAAGTGCGGCGCGTAAGCGCGTTGGGCTGAAATCGAAGTCGCCGCTCTCTCGCGTTTCAAGAGACACGGCGGGGACATTTCAAAGCGTCATCCCGGGGCTCGCCAGACGCGAGAGCCCCGGGATCCACGAGATCCGGGGCGACGATGGGTTCCGGGCTCGGTCCTGCGGACCGCCCCGGAATGACGATCTGGATAAAGAATGACGTTTCGCAGTTTGATCTTTTTGCTCGTTAGCGTTCTTGCGCTTGCTGCGGGCGGTTGGAGCGCCCATGCGCAATCCAACGCCAATCTTGACGCCGCGCTCGACAAGCTCGCAGCCGACAGTTTCTCCGACACGGAGCAGGCGATCGCGGGCGTCGCCGCATCGGGCGCGCCGCAGGCTGCGGCCATTCTCGATGCGATGGCCGACCGGCGCCTCTTCGCCGTCGCGAATGCGAAGACGGTTTTCTACAAGGACAAGTCCGACAAGGCGTTCGACGCGCGCACGGCGCAGCCGTTGGCGAGCGCGCCTGCCGATGCTTTCATGGTTCGCCTCAACAATCGCCTGCGCAACGTGGTGCAGGCTTCGGTCGGCTCTCTCACGCTGATGTCGCCCGATCCGGCGCGGCGCATCGAGGCGGCGAACGCCGTGTTCCGCTCGCGCGATGCGGCGGCCCTGCCAACGGTGGAGGAGGCGCTCGCGAAGGAAAGCGACGCGCGCGCGAAGAAGGCGTTGCAGGCGGCTCGCGCCGCGATCCTGCTTCTCAAGACCGACGCGCCGGAGGCCGCCCGCATTGATGCGGTGAGCCTGCTCGCCGAGCAGGGCGACAATGACAGCCTCGCGCTCCTGCGGCAGGCCGCGGGCGGCGCGTCCGGCTCGCTGAAATCCGCGATCGATGTCGGCGTCGCCGGCATCGAACGCAAGCAGCGCATGCTGGAGATTTTCCAGACCGTGATCTTCGGCGTGTCGCTGGGATCGGTGCTGCTGCTCGCCGCAATCGGACTTGCGATCACCTTCGGCGTCATGGGCGTCATCAACATGGCCCATGGCGAGATGGTGATGATCGGCGCGTATACGACCTTCGTGGTGCAGGAGCTGATGCGCACCTACGCGCCCTGGCTGTTCGACTGGTCGCTCGCGGTTGCGATTCCGCTCGCCTTTCTCGTCTCCGGGGCGGTGGGCGTCGCGATCGAGCGCGGCATCATCCGCTTCCTTTATGGCCGGCCGCTGGAGACGCTGCTCGCGACCTTTGGCGTCAGCCTCATCCTGCAACAGGCGGTGCGGACCTGGTTCGGGCCGACGAACCGCGAGGTCGGCGCGCCGCGTTTCATGTCGGGTTCGTTCGAGCTGTTCGGTTTGCAGCTCACCTATGGCCGCATGTGGATCATCGTGTTCACGCTCGCCGTGTTCGCGCTGCTGCTGCTCGTGCTGAAGGCGACGCCGTTGGGACTCCAGATGCGCGCGGTGACGCAGAACCGGCGCATGGCGAGCGCCATGGGCATCAAGACGCGCTTCGTCGACGCCATGACCTTCGGCCTCGGCTCGGGCATCGCCGGCATCGCCGGCGTCGCGCTGAGCCAGATCGACAATGTCAGCCCGAACCTCGGCCAGAGCTACATCATCGACAGTTTCATGGTCGTGGTGTTCGGCGGCGTCGGCAATCTCTGGGGCACGCTGCTCGGCGCCTTCACGCTCGGCATCGCGAACAAGCTGCTTGAGCCTTTCGCCGGCGCCGTGCTCGGCAAGATCGTGATCCTCGTGCTGCTGATCCTGTTCATCCAGAAACGTCCGCGCGGGCTGTTCGCGCTCAAGGGCAGGGCGATCGAGGCATGATTGCGCCCCGTCTCATCAGGCTTCTCGAAGGCCGCGGCCTGCTGTTCCTTGCGCTGTTGGCGATCGCGGCTTTCGCAGTGGCGTTCGGCAATCTCGCGCTGCCGCCATCGTCGCCGTTTCATGTCTCGACCGGCGCCGTCGTGCTGATCGGCAAATATCTCTGCTACGCGATCCTCGCTCTCGCGCTCGATCTGGTCTGGGGTTATTGCGGCATTCTTTCGCTGGGCCACGGCGCGTTCTTCGCGCTCGGCGGCTACTGCATGGGCATGTATCTTATGCGCCAGATCGGCACGCGCGGCGTTTATGCGCATCCGATCCTGCCCGATTTCATGGTGTTTCTGAACTGGAAGGAGCTGCCTGTCGCCTGGTACGGCTTCCAGTCGTTTCCCTATGCGATGCTGATGGTGATGCTGGTGCCGGGCGCGCTGGCTTTCGTGTTCGGCTGGCTCGCCTTCCGCAGCCGCGTCACCGGCGTCTATCTCTCGATCATCACGCAGGCGCTGACTTACGCGCTGCTGCTCGCCTTCTTTCGCAATGACATGGGTTTCGGCGGCAATAACGGCCTGACCGATTTCAAGGACATCGTCGGCTTCAACGTGCAGGCGCAATCGACGCGCGTGGCTTTGTTCCTGATCACCGTGGCGTTTCTGATGATCTCTTTCGTGATCGCGCGCGTGATCGTGTCGTCGGCCTATGGCAAGGTGCTGGTGGCGATCCGCGACGCGGAGAGCCGCACGCGATTTCTTGGTTATCGCGTCGAGCATCACAAGCTGCTGGTGTGGACATTGTCGGCCGTGATGGCGGGGATCGCCGGCGCGCTCTATGTGCCGCAGGTCGGCATCATCAACCCTTCCGAGTTTTCAACGACCAACTCGATCGAAGCCGTGGTGTGGGTCGCGGTCGGCGGCCGCGGCACTCTGGTCGGCGCGGCGCTTGGCGCGATCGTGGTGAATTATCTCAAGACGTTCTTCACGACCGGCGCGCTCGCGGCTTACTGGTTGTTCGCTCTCGGCGGCTTGTTCGTGCTGGTGACTTTGGTGATGCCGAAAGGCCTGATCGGCGCCTGGGACGAATTCATGGCGAAGCGTCGCGCCGCGCAGGCGCAGGCCGCGTCATTGAAAGCGGCGGAGTAGGGCGATGAACGCCACGACGAACGCTACGGTGACGCGCGCCATCCTCTATCTCGACGGCGTCAGCGTGTCGTTTGACGGCTTCAAGGCGCTGCGCTCGCTGTCGCTGACGCTGGAGCCCGGCGAGATGCGCGCCATCATCGGTCCGAACGGCGCCGGCAAGACGACGATGATGGATTGCATCACCGGCAAGACAAGGCCCGACGAGGGCGACATCCTGTTCAATCTCGGCGCCGTCGATCTCACGCGTTTCGATGAAGCCGCCATCGCCGAGATGGGCATAGGCCGCAAGTTCCAGAAGCCGACGGTGTTCGAGATGCATACGGTCGCCGACAATGTGCTGCTGGCGCTGAAAGGTCCGCGCGGTCCATTCTCGGCGCTGTTCGGCGCGCGCAATCATGTGCCGGCGGAGAAGATCGACGAAATCCTGACGCGGGTGCGTCTCATCGCCCATCGCGATCGTCGCGCCGGCGATCTCTCGCACGGCCAGAAGCAGTGGCTCGAAATCGCGATGCTGCTCGCGCAGGACCCCAAGGTGCTGCTGGTCGACGAGCCGGTCGCGGGCATGACCGACGCGGAGACGGAGACGACGGCGGAGCTGCTGCGCGAGATCAACCAGAGCCATTCAGTGATCGTCGTCGAGCACGATATGGGTTTCGTGCGCGCGCTCGATTGCAAGGTCACCTGCCTGCATGAAGGTTCTGTGCTGGCTGAAGGAAGCATCGACGCAGTCGCGAACAATGACCGCGTCATCGAAGTCTATCTGGGGCGGTGATGGTTGCGCGCTCGATGCAACGTGGTTTGCTCACCCGCCCCTTGAGGGGGAGGGTCGATCGACGGCAGGCGAAGCCTGACGGCGATCGGGGTGGGGTGAATTTCGATATGCGTTCAAATGTTCACCCCACCCCGATCCTCGCTTTCAGCTCGGATCGACCCTCCCCCTCAAGGGGAGGGTGGAAAGCGCCGCTCTATGCGCGCGCGGCGACAAGCGACTGGGTTTCTTGTTCATGCTGAATGTCAACGGCATCGATCTCTATTATGGCGCGGCGCAGGCGCTGCGCGGCGTCACCATCGAGGCGAAGGTCGGCGAGGTGACCTGCGTGCTCGGCCGCAACGGCGTCGGCAAGAGTTCGCTGTTGCGCGCCATCGTCGGTCACCAATCGATCGCGCGCGGCGAGATCACGATCGACGGTCAGGATGCGCGACCGCTGCGCCCGGAGGAGCGCGCGCGCATCGGCGTCGCTTATGTGCCGCAGGGTCGCGAAATCTTCCCGCTGCTGTCGGTGAAGGAGAATCTCGAAACCGGCTACGCCCCGCTGAAGCGCGGCGAACGCTTCGTCCCGAGCGATCTTTACGATCTGTTTCCTATCCTCAAGACGATGCTGGGTCGTCGCGGCGGCGATCTCTCGGGCGGACAGCAGCAGCAGCTTGCGATTGCGCGCGCGCTGGTGACGCGTCCGAAGCTCCTCGTTCTCGATGAACCGACCGAAGGCATCCAGCCCTCAATCATCAAGGATATCGGCCGCGCCATCTCCTATCTGCGGAGCCGCGGCGGCATGGCGATCGTGCTGGTTGAGCAATATTTCGATTTCGCCAAGGAACTCGCCGACCGCTGGTATGTGATGGATCGCGGCGAAGTGACGCTGAACGGCACGCGCGCGACCATGGATGAGGACGAAATCCGCCGCCGCATGATGGTGTAGCGCCTTCGGACGCTCACGCCGGCGTGATTGGCCCGCGCCGGCTTGATGTGATGCGATCCCGGAAATCGCTCGGGATTCACGTCATGAACTTGTCATATCGCTTCTTCGCGGCTGCGTCGCTCGCGACGATCATCGCGACGAGCGCTTTCGCGCAGAGTTCGCCGATGCGCGTGCGCGGGCCGGTGACCGCCATGCAGGGCTCGTCGCTGACCGTGAAAGGCCGCGACGGCGATGTCGCGGTGAAGCTCGCCGATAACTGGAGCGTCGGCGGCCGCGTTCCCGCGAAGCTTGCTGACATCAAGGCGGGGGATTTTCTCGGCGTCGCCGCGGTGCCGCAGACAGGCGGCGTGTTGCGCGCGGTCGAGGTCTTCATCTTTCCCGCCGGCGTGAAGTCCGGCGAAGGACATCGTCCATGGGACCTTCTCCCTGAAGGCACGATGACCAACGCGACCGTCGCCGAGACGGTGAAAGCGGTCAGCGGCCAGACCATCAAGATGACCTATCCCGGCGGCGACAAGACGATCTTCGTGCCTGAGGACGCGGCGATCACGATCAGCGCGCCAGCGGAGAAGAGCGACGTGAAAATCGGCTCGGTGGTGTTTCTCTCGGCGGAGAAGCAGGGCGATGGCTCGCTCGTCGCCAATCGCGTCACGGTCAATCTCGGCGCTTCGGCGCAGCCCTGAACTTTCGTCAAGCAAGGCCGAGCGCGCGCCGCGCGGCGCGCATCTCAGCTATTTCAGAGAGGTCACGCCCATGACATCGCGTTGGCTCGCAGCGATCCTGCTTTTCCTCTGCGTGGCGCCCGCATCCGCTTTCGCGCAATCGACGCCGATGCGCGTGCGCGGCGTCATCGAAAAGCTCGACGGCGCCAATCTCACCGTCAATTCGCGCGACAGCGGCATGATCACCATCAGGCTCGCCGACAACTGGAGCGTCGGCGGGCTGAAGCCCGCCAAGCTCGAAGATATCAAAGCCGGCGATTTCGTCGGCGTCGCGGCGATGCCGCAGTCGGATGGAACGATGCGCGCCATGGAGGTGCTGGTGTTTCCGCCGGGCGCCAAAGGCGGCGAGGGGCATTATCCCTGGGATCTCGCGCCTGAAAGCACGATGACGAATGCGAGCGTGACAGAGACCGTGCAGGGCGTCAGCGGCCGCACGCTGAAGCTGACCTATCAGGGCGGCGAGAAGTCGATCGTCGTGCCGCCCGATGCGCCCGTGGTGACCTTCGCGCCGGCCGACAAGGCGGATGTGAAGCCGGGCATGTCCGTCTTCATCGGGGCGCAAAAGCAGTCGGACGGATCGCTGACGGCGATGCGGGTGACGGTCGGCAACAATGGCGTCGCGCCGCCGATGTAGGGCGGCGCGTCGCCGTCAATCCCGGGACGACGCCGTCGAAAATTCGACTCCGAACCGCCTGATGGAAGAGATGAGCGCAATCGGGCGGCGCCGGTTTCCCGGTTGAAAATTCTTCTCCGACTGACGCCGGCGACAGCGGGAATTTTTCTTGCAGCGCACCATCTTTGAAAGTTGCGCCTACCGATCCTTTATTGTTCTCAATGAGATAGCGAATTATATGGCAGGTCCGACTGAAGTTCCCGGAGCGTCGGACCGTGACCGCATCTCGGCCTTTTCAGAATTTGGAACCCTTCAAAACGGGTTCGCGCGCTCGTTGTGCGGTTCGTGAGGCGCGATTCAGCCTGTCGCGGGGAGCCGCGTGATGGCGGTCCCGAAGCGTCCCCCGCTGCCCCTCATCCTTCTCGCCAATGATCTGCTGGATGGCGATGTCGTGTTCCGCACCGCCTCCGGCGGCTGGACACGCGATCCCGCCGACGCGCTGATCGCCCGCGACGAGGCGACGGCGGACAGGCTGGAATCCGAAGCCGCCGCGACGATGCGCAACAACGAGGTCGTCGACGCCTATGTCGTCGATGTGAGCGTCGGCGCCGACGGCGCGCCCACGCCCAACCATTTCCGCGAGCGCTTCAAGACGCTCGGCCCCAGCAATCGTCCCGATCTCGGCAAGCAGGCCGAGTTCGCGCGGAGGTCACCGCATGTACCGTTATGACGAGTTCGACGAGCGCTTCGTCCGCGAACGGGTCGCGCAGTTCCGCGCCCAGGTGACGCGTCGTCTCGAGGGGTCGCTGACCGAGGACGAATTCAAGCCGCTGCGCCTGAAGAACGGCGTCTATCTCCAGCTTCACGCCTACATGCTGCGGATCGCCATTCCCTATGGCACGCTGAATTCGCGGCAGCTTCGCCAGCTCGCCGTGATCGCCGACAAATATGACCGCGGCTACGGTCATTTCACCACGCGGCAGAACATCCAGTTCAACTGGCCGAAGCTCAGGGACATCCCCGACATTCTCGAACTGCTCGCCGATGTCGAAATGCATTGCATCCAGACCTCGGGCAACTGCATCCGCAACGTGACATCGGATCATTTCGCCGGCGCGGCGGCCGACGAGATCGAGGATCCTCGCCCGACGGCGGAGCTCATCCGGCAATGGTCGAGCCTCCATCCCGAGTTCGATTATCTCCCGCGCAAGTTCAAGATCGCCGTCACCGGCGCCGATCACGACCGCGCCGCGACCAAGGCGCACGACATCGGCCTGCGCGTGCAGCGTCATCCTGACACGCATGAGATCGGCTACGAAGTGATGGTCGGCGGCGGCCTCGGCCGCACGCCGATGATCGGCAAGGTCGTGCGGGAATTCCTGCCGAAGAAGGATCTGCTCGCCTATCTCGAGGCGATCATGCGCGTCTACAATCTCGAGGGGCGCCGCGACAACAAGTACAAGGCGCGCGTGAAGATCCTCGTGCATGAGATAGGCGCCGAGGAATTCACGCGCCGCGTGGAAGCGGAGTTCGCACGGCTCGACGGCGCTTCCGTCAACGCCGACCCGGAAGAGGTAGCGCGCATCGCCGCTTACTTCGCGCCGCCGGCGTTTCAGACTCTGCCGGCTCGCTCGACGAAGCTTGAAGCCTACAAGGCGATGAATCCGGCCTTCGCGCGGTTCGTCGAAAACAATGTCACGGCGCATCGCGCGCCGGGATACGCCGCCGTCACGGTGTCGCTGAAGGAAATCGGCGCCGCGCCGGGCGATATCACGTCGGACCAACTGCGCGCCGCGGCCGACCTGACCGAACGCTTCTCGTTCGATGAAGCGCGCATCTCGCATCACCAGAATCTGGTGCTGCCGCATGTGCGGCAGGATGATCTGTTTGCGCTCTGGCAGGCGCTTGGCGCGGCGGGCCTCGCGACGGCGAATGTCGGGCTCATCACCGACATCATCGCCTGCCCCGGCCTCGATTATTGCGCGCTGGCGACGGCGCGCTCGATCCCGATCGCGCAGGCGATCGCGAAGCGCTTCGCTGACGAAAAGCGGCAGGCGCTGATCGGCGCGCTCGGCATCAAGATTTCCGGCTGCATCAACGCCTGCGGCCATCACCATGTCGGCCATATCGGCATTCTCGGTCTGGAGAAGAACGGCGTCGAGAACTACCAGATCACGCTTGGCGGCGACGCGACCGAAAAGGCGGCGCTCGGTGAGCGCCTTGGCCCCGGCATTGATGGCGAAGACGTGCCTGAGGCGATCGAGCGCATCGTCGCGGTCTATCTCGCCGAACGTCGCGAGGGCGAAGTCTTCATTGATGCGGTGCGCAGGCTTGGCCTTGGCCCCTTCAAGGCGGCCTTCCAGACGCTGACCGGGCAGGAGGCGCGCCATGCCGCTGCTTGATCGCTCAGGCTTCAAGCCCGACGCCTATGTCCGCGTCGAAGACGGCGCGATCGACGGCGTCGCTTTTGCGCTCGTCCCCTGGGCGAAGCTCGGCGATGCGCTGACGGCGAAGGGACGCGATCAGCGCATCGGCGTCGAGATTCCGAATTCGATCTCGATCGCGGAGCTGAAGCTCAATCTGCGGCAATTGTCGCTGGTCTCGATCATCTTTCCCTCGTTTTCCGACGGGCGCGGCTTCTCGCTGGCGCGCCATCTCCGCAATCACGGCTTCACCGGCGTCGTGCGCGCGACCGGGCCTTTGATCGCGGATCAATTCTCCTATGCGCTGTCCTGCGGGTTCGATGAGATCGATCTGCCCGAGGCGAGCGCGGCGCGCCAGCCTTGGCCGCAATGGGAGGCCGCGTTGCGCTCGATCAGCCATGGCTATCAGCGCGGCTATGGCGACGGCGCCAACATTCTGGAGCAGCGGCGTGCGCGCCGCCGTGAAGCGGCTCAAGAAGCGCCCAATGTCGCGTGATCGCGCCATAGCGCTCGCCGCGGAGCTTGATCGCGAATTCGCGTCGCAGGACGCGCGAGGACGATTGCTTGCGCTGCGTCGCGCGGTGAAGGGGCGCATCGTCTTCACCACGAGCTTCGGACTTGAGGATCAGGTTCTCACGCATCTGATCGCCGAGAGCGGCGCTGATTTTGAATTCGCGACGCTTGATACCGGCCGCCTGTTTCCCGAGACCTACGAAGTCTGGAGCGCGACGGAAGATCGCTACGGGCTGCATGTGCGCGCCTATTATCCCGAGAGGGATGCGATCGAGGCGCTGGTCGCGAAGCAGGGCGTCAACGGCTTTTACGATTCGATCGACGCGCGCAAGGCGTGCTGCGGCGTGCGCAAGGTCGAGCCGCTGGCGCGCACTCTTCATGGCGCCGACGGCTGGATCGCGGGGCTGCGCGCGGATCAGTCCGCCAATCGCGGGGAGGCGCACTTCGTCGAGTTCGACGCTGGCCGCAATCTGCTGAAATTCAATCCGCTGCTCGACTGGACGCGGGCGCAGGCGGCGGACTTCGCGGCCGCGCATGACGTTCCCGTTAATGCGCTGCACGCGAAAGGCTTTCTCTCCATCGGCTGCGCGCCCTGCACGCGCGCGGTTCAGCCCGGCGAGCCTGAGCGCGCCGGCCGCTGGTGGTGGGAGGACGAAGCGAAGAAAGAGTGCGGCTTGCACATCACGGCCGACGGCCGCGTTGCGCGTGGCCCTGCGCCTCAGCTTGAGGTCGCGTCGTGATTCAGTTGACGCATCTGCAGAAGCTTGAGGCGGAAGCGATCTACATCATCCGCGAGGTCGCCGCGACCTGCGATAATCCCGTGCTGCTCTATTCGATCGGTAAGGATTCCGCTGTCCTCCTGCATCTTGCGCTGAAGGCGTTCTATCCCGCGAAACTGCCTTTCCCGCTGCTCCATGTCGACACGACCTGGAAGTTTCGGGACATGATCGCGTTCCGCGACGCAGCGGCGACGCGGCTCAACGTCAATCTGCTCGTCCATATCAATGAGGAAGGTTTGAAGGCGGGCGTTAGCCCGTTCGGCGCGCAGGCGCATCTGCATACCGACCTCATGAAGACGCAGGCGCTGAAGCAGGCGCTCAACAAATACAGATTCGATGCGGCGTTCGGCGGCGCGCGGCGCGATGAGGAGAAGAGCCGCGCCAAGGAGCGCGTATTCTCGCTGCGCTCGCCCGATCATCGCTGGGACCCGAAGAACCAGCGGCCGGAGCCATGGCGCCTGTTCAACACGCGCAAGGCGCCGGGCGAAAGTTTCCGCGTCTTCCCGCTGTCGAACTGGACCGAGCTTGACGTGTGGGACTACATCGCGCGCGAGAATATTCCCGTGCCGGGCCTCTATTTCGCCGCGCCGCGTCCTGTCGTGGCGCGCGACGGCGCGCTCATCATGCGCGACGATGATCGTATGGAGCTGCGTCCCGGCGAAACGCTGGAGACGCGCATGGTGCGCTTCCGGACGCTCGGCTGCTATCCCCTCACGGGCGCGATCGAGAGCGAAGCGGCGACCGTCGAAGACATCATCAGGGAGATGCGGGAGTCGCGCTCGTCCGAGCGGCAGGGCCGCATTATCGATCGCGACGGCTCGAGCTCGATGGAAGCCAAGAAGCAGGACGGATATTTCTGATGAGCGCGCGCGCCGCCACCAAGGTCGAGCAGGTCGCGCGGGAGCAGATTCCCGCGGCCGCCAATGCGCCCACAGCGCTTGCGCCTGCGGTCGCGGGGCCGACGCTGCTGCGCTTCATTACCTGCGGATCGGTCGATGACGGCAAGTCGACGCTGATCGGCCGGCTGATGGTCGAGGCGGGAGTGGTGCCGGATGATCAACTTGCCGCGCTCGAAAGCGACTCCGCGAAGCAGGGATCGGCGGCGGGCGAACTCGACTATTCGCTCCTCGTCGACGGGCTCGCGGCCGAGCGCGAGCAGGGCATCACCATCGACGTGGCCTATCGCTATTTCGCCACGGCGAAGCGCGCTTTCATCGTCGCGGATACGCCGGGCCATGAGCAATATACGCGCAACATGGCGACCGGCGCCTCGACCGCCGATCTCGCGGTCATCCTGATCGATGCGCGCAAGGGCGTGCTGCCGCAGACGCGCCGCCATTCCTTCATTGTCTCGCTGATGGGCGTGCGCCGCGTCGTGCTCGCCATCAACAAGATGGACATGGTCGGTTACGACGAGAGCGTCTTCGCTCGCATCGACGCCGATTATCGCGCCGCCGTCGCGAGCCTCGGCTTCGAGCAGATCGCGGCCGTTCCCGTTTCCGCGCGCGAGGGCGACAATATCGCTGCGCGATCCGAACGGACGCCCTGGTTCACGGGCGCGCCGCTGCTCGCTCTTCTCGAAGGCGCGCAGACGGACGCGCGCGCCGCCGACGAGGCCGGCTTCGCATTTCCCGTGCAATGGGTGAACCGGCCCAACCTCGACTTCCGGGGCTATGCCGGAACGGTCGCGCGCGGCGCGGTCTCGGTCGGCGCCGAAGTCGTGGCGCTGCCATCCGGCCGCCGTTCGCGCATCGCGCGCATCGTCACCGCTGACGGCGATCTCGACGCAGCGCAGATCGGGCAGGCGGTCACCGTCACGCTTGACGACGAGATCGATATTTCGCGCGGCGATGTGCTGGCGTCGCCAACCTTGCGCCCGCGCATCCGCAAGCACTTGTCCGCGCGGCTGCTCTGGACCGGCGAGCGGCCGATGCGCGGCGACCGCGATTATCTCATTCGCGTCGGCGCCGCGACGGCGCGGGCGTCGATCGAAGCCGTTCACTCCGTCATTGATGTCGAGAGCTTCGCAGCGAAGCCGGCCGAGACGCTGGCCATGAATGATATCGGGCTCGCCTCGCTCGCCTTCGACCGGCCGCTGGTGGTGACCGATTTCGCGGAGAGCGCCGAACTCGGCGGCTTCATCCTGATCGATCGGCTGACGAACGAGACCGTCGCCTTCGGCTTCGTCGCGCCTGACGGCAGCGATCCCGCGGCCTCCGCGCGCAGCGAGGAACTCGCCCGGCTGGTCAGCAAGCATCTCGGGCGGCCGGGCACAGACACCAGACTGCGCCGCATGCAGGAGGTGAGCTGGCGGATCGTCAGCGCCGTCATCGTGGGGGCGCTGACGCTGTGGGCGACGGACAGCGCGATTCTCGCCTGGACGCTGGCCGGAGCGGACCTTGTCCTGCGCACGGCGCTGCGGCGCATCAATGCGCTCGCATGGCGCAGGGCGCTGAAGCGGCGTCCCGTTCATGAATTCAACGACTATGGAGGCGGAATATGAGCGAGGATCGCGAGATCGGGCGCGTTGACTTCGTCTTCCGTCTGGTTGTTCTGCTGCTGGCTGGCCTGTGGATTGCTTTTCCGCCGGCCAGAGATGAGGGCCCAACGGCGCGCCCCGCCGCTTCGCTCACACAACTGACCCAGCAATGACCGACGCCGTCGCCCGCACGCCTGTTCCTTCAGCGCCCCAACGCATCGCGCCGCTGGCGGCGCTGCCTGTGTTCCACAAGCTCGCCGGGCGCAAGGTCGTGCTGGCCGGGGCGGGCGAGGGCGCTGCATGGAAGGCGGAGCTGCTGGCGGCGACCGGCGCGCGGCTCGCCATTTTCGCGGGCGACGAGCAGCGAGCGTTCGCCTCTGTCGCCGCAGATGAATTCAAGGGCCAAGTCGAGATCATTGCGCGCGAATGGACGGAAAGCGACCTCGCCGGCGCGGCGATCGCCATCGCCGAATGCGACAATGACGAGGACGCCGCGCGGTTCGCCGCAGCCGCCCGCGCCGCCGGCGCGGCCGTCAATGTGATCGACCGGCCGGCCTTCTGCGATTTCCAGTTTGGCGCGATCGTCAACCGGTCGCCTGTCATCGTCTCAATCTCGACAGACGGCGCGGCGCCGGTCTTCGGCCAGTCGATCCGCTCCAAGATCGAGGCTTTGCTGCCGAAGAGCCTGCAGGGCTGGGCCGAGGCGGCGCGCGACTGGCGGCCGTCCGTGCAGACGCGCGAACCTTCTTATGCGCAGCGGCGTGGCTTCTGGGAGCGCTTCACGGATCTCGCCTGGCGCGCCATCGAGCGCGCGCCGAGCGAACGTGACCGTGACGGGCTGCTGCGCGATCTCGATCGGCTGACGACGGCGGTCGCCCCGTCCGGGCGC
Source organism: Terrirubrum flagellatum (assembly GCF_022059845.1). Taxonomy (GTDB): domain Bacteria; phylum Pseudomonadota; class Alphaproteobacteria; order Rhizobiales; family Beijerinckiaceae; genus Terrirubrum; species Terrirubrum flagellatum. Next base: position 1,816,194 of record NZ_CP091851.1, read on the forward strand.
GTCACGCTCGTTGGCGCAGGCCCCGGCGATCCCGAGCTCCTGACTCTCAAGGCTGTTCGCGCGCTGCAATCGGCCGACGTGATCCTCTATGACGATCTCGTCGGGCCCGACATTCTCGATTTCGCGCGACGCGAGGCGAAGCGCATGCTGGTCGGCAAGACTGGATATGGACCATCCTGCAAGCAGGACGACATCAATGCGTTGATGGTGTCGCTCGCGAGGCAGGGCAAGCATGTGGTGCGCCTCAAGGGCGGCGATCCCGGAATTTTCGGACGCGCGGGCGAAGAGATCGCGGCCTGCAAGGCGGTGAATATTCCAGTCGCGATCGTGCCCGGCGTGACCTCGGCGCAAGGCGCGGCGGCGTCGCTTGGCGTTTCTTTGACCGAGCGCAAGCGCGCGCGGCGCGTTCAGTATGTGACGGGCCATGGCGCCGACGGAAAGCTGCCGAAAGATATCTCGTGGTCGGCGATCGCCGATGAAGGCGTGACAACTGTCGTCTACATGCCACGCCGCACGCTTAACGAATTGAGCGCACAGGCGATTGCGGCTGGGCTTGATCCTGCGACGCCCGCCATCGCCGTCGCGGCGGCGACGCGCCCGAACGAGGCGCGCGTCGCGACGACGATCGCCGAGTTGCCGGATCGTCTCGGCGATCTGCCCGACGATCAGCCTGTGCTTGTTATGATCGGTCGCGCGCTCGATCAGGCGCTGGCGAATTCCATCGACGACCGGGCGATTCTAACGGCGTAAAGCGCCGTTTTATTCCCTCTCCAACGTCAAAACGATCTCTCAAATTGCGCTCATTCCAGGCGGCGTGCGAATTTGCGCGCTCAACTGGAACATTGTGGCGAAGAAGGCTATTCTCTTGTTCAGGCGAATTTTGAAACGCCATTCGGTCCGGGTTTGTTGCGTCGCACTTTCTGCTTGACGTACAATACGTTCTCTAAAGCGGATGATTTGCTCGCGTTGCGTGTTGAAGCTTCTGCAAGCGGATGGAGAACAGAATGACCCTCGGGCGAAAGCGATCGCTTATCGATCTTGCGCTTGCCGCCGCAGCGTTCGCGTTCTGCTTCGCGGTGATCGGGCATGCGCGGGCGCAGACGGAGCTTCTCAACGTCTCCTATGATCCGACGCGCGAACTCTATCGCGCGCTCAACGAAGCCTTCATCGCGGACTGGAAGGCGAGCAGTGGGCAGACGATCACCATTCGCCAGTCACATGGCGGTTCGGGCGCGCAGGCACGCACCGTGATCGACGGCCTCAACGCGGACGTGGTGACGCTTGCGCTCGCGGGCGACATCGACGCCGTCGCCGAACGCAGCAAGAAAATCCCGGCCGACTGGCAGAAGAAGCTTCCGCACAATTCCTCGCCCTACACCTCGACGATCGTCTTCCTCGTGCGCAAGGGCAATCCGAAGGGGATCAAGGACTGGGGCGATCTCGCGAAGCCCGGCATCGCAGTGATCACGCCGAATCCGAAAACCAGCGGCGGCGCGCGCTGGAATTATCTTGCGGCCTGGGCGTGGGCGCAGAAAGCTTACGGCAATGACGACGCGAAAGTGCGCGGCTATGTCGCGGCGTTGCTGAAGAATGTGCCTGTCTTCGACACCGGCGCGCGCGGCGCGACGACGACGTTCGCGCAGCGCGGCCTCGGCGACGTGTTGCTGGCGTGGGAGAACGAGGCCTTCCTCGCGCTCGCGGAATTCGGCGCCGACAAATTCGACATCGTCGCGCCGAGCCTGTCGATCCTGGCGGAGCCGCCGGTCGCGCTGGTCGACGGCAATGTCGACGCGAAGAAGACGCGCGCCGTCGCGCAGGCCTATCTCGAATTTCTCTACACGCCGAAGGCGCAGGCGATCATCGCGAAAAACTTCTATCGGCCGATCCTGCCGGAAAGTGCGGCGCCGCAGGACCTCGCACGCTTTCCCAAGCTTGAGCTCGTGACGATCGACAAGGATTTCGGCGGCTGGGCGAAGGCGCAGAAGGATCATTTTGCCGACGGCGGCACCTTCGATCAGCTTTACAAACCGGCGAGGTGAGGCGTGGCGGCCGCTGCTCCTGCGCTTCGATCGACCGGACCGGCCGCGCGGGGCCATTCCGTTTTGCCGGGATTGGGACTGTCGCTTGGCGTCACGGTGACGGCGCTCTCGCTGATTGTTCTCATTCCGCTCGCTGCGCTTGTGATCAAGGCTGCAAGCGCAGGCGTTGATGACATGATCGCCATCGCGACATCGGAACGCACGCTGGCGGCGCTGAGACTGTCGTTTGGCGCGGCGCTGGCTGCGGCGCTGATCAACGCCGTCTTCGGACTTCTGATCGCCTGGGTGTTGGGCCGCTATAGCTTTCCCGGTCGACGACTGATCGACGCTGCCGTCGACCTGCCCTTCGCTTTGCCAACCGCTGTCGCCGGCATCGCGCTTGCGACGATCTATTCGCCGAACGGCTGGGTCGGGCGTTTGCTCGCGCCGTTCGACATCAAGATCGCCTACACGCCGCTCGGCGTGATGGTGGCGCTTGTCTTCGTTGGATTGCCTTTCGTCGTGCGCACGGTGCAGCCGGTTCTGAACGATCTCGAATCCGAAATTGAGGAGGCGGCTGCTTTGCTCGGCGCAAGCCGCGCGCGCACCATCTTCACCGTGCTGCTGCCGGCGATCATGCCGGCGTTATTGACGGGCTTTCTTCTCGCCTTCGCGCGCGCCGTCGGCGAATATGGCTCGGTGATCTTCATCGCCGGAAATATTCCGATGGTGTCGGAGATCGCGCCGCTGCTGATCGTCATCAGGCTCGAACAGTTCGACTATGCCGGCGCCGCCGTCCTTGCGGTGATGATGTTGCTGGTGTCGTTTCTGCTGATCTTCATCGTCAACTGGCTGCATGGCGCATCGCGCAGGACGATCGGCGATGTCTGACGCAACCGCATTTCTTTCCGCGCCTGCTGCACCCGCGCAACGCGTGCGATCGGAGTCGCGCGCGACGCAATTTTGTCTGATCGCGGTCGCGATCGCCTTTCTCGGGCTTTTCCTGTTTCTGCCGCTGGCGTCGGTCTTCGTCGAAGCCTTCGCCAAGGGCTGGGACGCCTATCTCGTAGCGCTGACCGAGCCGGACGCATGGGCTGCGATCAGGCTGACCTTGCTGATCGCAGTCATCGCGGTGCCGCTCAATGTGGTCATAGGACTAGCGGCGGCATGGGCGATCGCGAAATTCGACTTCCCCGGCAAGAATCTGCTGGTGTCGTTGATCGACCTGCCATTCTCCGTTTCGCCTGTCATTTCGGGCCTCGTCTATGTCCTGCTGTTGGGCGCGCAGGGCTATTTCGGACCGTGGCTTGCAGCGAACAACGTCCAGATCATCTTCGCGCTGCCGGGAATTCTGTTGGCGACGATCTTCGTGACGTTTCCGTTCGTCGCGCGCGAGTTGATCCCGCATATGCAGTCGCTGGGAAGCGCCGACGAGGAAGCGGCGCTGACGCTCGGCGCATCGGGCTGGCGCACATTCTTCATGATCACGCTTCCCAACGTGAAATGGAGTCTGCTTTATGGCGTGCTGCTATGTAACGCGCGCGCCATGGGCGAATTCGGCGCCGTCTCCGTGGTGTCGGGCCGCATTCGCGGCGTCACCACGACGATGCCGCTGCATATCGAGATTCTCTACAACGAGTACAACACGGTCGCGGCCTTCGCCGTCGCGTCGCTTCTCGCGCTGCTGGCGCTGGTGACGCTGCTGTTGAAAACGCTGCTCGAGTGGCGGTCCGGCGACGGACAAGCCGCGCGCCAGAATATCTGATCGGAGAAACCGATGTCAGTCGCAATGACTGTTGAAGCGGTGGAGAAACAGTTCGGGACGCATGCCGCCCTGCGCGGCGTGTCGCTCGACGTGCGCGCCGGCGAGCTTGTTGCTTTGCTTGGGCCGTCCGGCTCGGGCAAGACGACGTTGCTGCGCCTCATCGCCGGGCTCGACGCGCAGGATTCCGGCCGCATCCTGTTCGATCAATCCGATGTGCAGAATCTCTCGCTGCGCGATCGCCGCATCGGCTTCGTGTTCCAGAACTATGCGCTGTTCCGGCATATGACGGTCGCGGCGAATATCGGCTTTGGATTGCGCGCACGTCCGCGTTCGTCGCGTCCATCACGCGCGGAGATTGCGCGGCGTGTTGAAGAGCTGCTGGAGCTTGTCCAGCTTGGCGGGCTTGGCGGTCGCTTCCCGACGCAGTTGTCAGGCGGCCAACGGCAGCGCGTAGCTCTGGCGCGCGCGCTGGCGATCGAACCGCGCGTGCTGCTTCTCGACGAGCCCTTTGGCGCGCTCGACGCGAAAGTGCGCAAGGACCTGCGGCGCTGGCTGCGCGAACTTCACGACCGCACCGGCCACACGACGGTCTTCGTCACGCATGATCAGGAAGAGGCGCTTGAGCTCGCCGATCGCGTCGCGATCCTGAACGACGGCCGCATCGAGCAGGTCGACGCGCCTGATGATGTCTATGATCATCCGCGCACGGCGTTCGTCTGTGAATTCCTCGGCGAGGCGAACCGTCTCCCCGTCGAGATCGCCGGCGGGCGCGCGTTTTTCCGCGACGCGCCGATCTATGCGGGCTCGCAGGTCAATCGTTCAGGGCCGGCGGCGCTCTATGTGCGGCCGCATCATTTCAAGCTGATCGAACCCTCTTCGGTCGGGCTGAGCGGCGTCGTCGCCGCAGTGCGCCGGCGCGGGGCGATCCGCCGCGCCGAAGTGGCGATCGACGGTCTCGACAATAATCTCGATGTCGATGTCGCGAGCCAGATTGCGCCGGCGGTCGGCGAAAATGTCGGCCTGCGGGTCACGCAGGCCAACGTGTTTTCATTGGCGGCTTAAGCGCTATTTCACGCAGATGAGCGTGCCAGCGGCGACGCCCTCATCCTTGCTGGTGCATTGCGCCGCCTTTTTGCCCGGACGCGTCGGATCGTCCGTCAGCGACACGCCGTCATCGCAGGAGATGAAGGCGTTGATGATCGACTCGTCGGCCTCGCAGCGGCCGAGGTCGGCGGCTGAACTCCAGGCGCGATACATGATCGTCATGCCGCCGGTCGGGCCACGTTCGCCCTGGGGACCGGCCGGTCCCTGAGCGCCTGCAGGCCCAGCGGGGCCGATGCTGCCCGCGACGCCAGCTGGGCCGGCGGGTCCAGCAGGTCCGACCGAGCCGGCGGGGCCGATGGGGCCGGCAGGGCCAGCCGCGCCGACAGGGCCAGCAGGCCCCGCAGGACCGGCGGGTCCAGCCGGGCCTTGCGCGCCCTGAGCGCCTTGCGGTCCCGCGGGTCCCTGCGCGCCCTGAGGACCGGCCGGTCCCGCCGGACCGGGTTTCTGGTCGCAGGCGGCGACCAGCAAGGCGAGCGATGCGGCGCAGAGAATTCCGAACTTCATATCAGCCTCCCGAGAAACGGGGAGGACGTTCGCGCAGGGGCATGACGGCGTCAACGCAAAGCGATGACGTGGCCCGTCACGCTGTGATGACGCGATGTGATGACGCGAAATGTCATGCGGCGATGATGCGGCGCATCACGCTGCGGCCTTGAGAAAGTCCTCGGCGAAGTGGCACGCGACCATGCGGTTGTCGAGCGTGCGCGGCGCGGGCCTTTCAGCGCGGCAGCGATCCTTCACATAGGGGCAGCGTGTCGAGAACACGCATCCCTTCGGCGGATTGAGCGGCGAGGGCAATTCGCCGCGCAACACGATGCGCTCGCGCTTCGCGCCCGATGTGTTCGGCGTCGATGCGAGCAGCGCCTGCGTGTAGGGATGCAATGGTCGCGCGAACAGCGCATGCTTCGGGCCCTGTTCGATCGAATGGCCAAGATACATCACCATCACATCATGCGCGATGTGCCTGACGACGCCGAGATCGTGCGAGATGAAGAGATAGGCGAGCTTCAGCTCTTCCTGGAGATCGGCGAGCAGGTTCAGCACCTGCGCCTGGATCGACACGTCGAGCGCCGACACCGGCTCGTCCGCGACCAGCAGTTTCGGCGACAGCATGAGCGCGCGCGCGATCGCGATGCGCTGGCGCTGGCCGCCAGAGAACATGTGGGGATAGCGCACATAATGCTCGGGCCGCAGGCCGACTTTCGCCATCATGGCGCGCGCCTTCTCCGTGCGCTGGGCCTTCGGCAGGTCGGTGTTGATGAGCAGCGGCTCTTCGAGGATCGTGCCGATCTTCTTACGCGGATTGAGCGAGCCATAGGGGTTCTGGAAGACGAACTGCACCGTGCGGCGGAGCGTCTTCGCGTCTTGCCCGGAAGGCGAGACCGCGTCCTTGCCGTCGAGCGTCAGTGCGCCCGATGTCGGTTTCTCGATCAGCGTCACCATGCGCGCGAGCGTGGATTTGCCGCAGCCGGACTCGCCGACCACAGCGAGCGTCTTTCCGGCTTTGACGGAGAAGGAGACGCTGCTCACCGCATGCAGATGGGCGGGCGCGCGGAAGAGGCCGCGCTTGATCTCGTAGACCTGCCGGAGTTCGCGGGCTTCGACGACGGTCGCGCTCATGCCGCGTTCTCCGGCTGCGCGACAAGGCCGCCCGCGGCCATGTTTCCAGCGCGCTCGGGATCGCCGAGCGGATAGTGGCAGCGGATTTGGCCGCCCTGCCATTCGCGCAGCGCCGGGCGCACATTGCGCGAATGATCGGTGGCGTAGGCGCAGCGCGGACTGAACAGGCAGCCGCGCGGGCGATCGTGAAGGCCCGGCACCATGCCGGGGATCGTGGCGAGACGCGTGTCGTTCTCGCTGCGCTCCGGCAGCGCCGACAGCAGCGCGGCGGAATAGGGATGCTGGGGGGCTTCAAAGAGCGCGCCGACCTTGCGCTCCTCCATGATCTGGCCGGCATACATCACCATGATGCGCTGCGCGGTCTCGGCGACGACGCCCATATTGTGCGTGATCAGCACCAGCGCCATGCCGCGGTCGCGCTGCAGCGACATCAGGAGGTCGAGGATCTGCGCCTGAATGGTGACGTCGAGCGCGGTGGTTGGCTCGTCGGCGATGAGCAGGCGCGGATTGCAGGCGATCGCCATGGCGATCATCACGCGCTGGTTCATGCCGCCGGAGAGCTGATGCGGATAGGCTTTCAGGCGGCTCTCAGGCGCGGGGATGCCGACCTGCTCCAGCAGCTCGATGGCGCGCTTGCGCGCTGCGGAGTTGCTCATGCCCTCATGCAATCTCAGCGTCTCGGCGAGCTGGAAGCCGATGGTGAAACAGGGATTGAGGCTGGTCGTCGGCTCCTGGAAGATCATCGCGACGTCCTTGCCCGTGAGCTTGCGACGATCGCCTTCCGACATTGTGAGCAGATCGCGCCCGGCGAAGGCGAGCTTGTCGGCCTTCACGCGTCCGGGATAGGCGACGAGGCCCATGAGGGCGAGCATGGTGACGCTCTTGCCCGATCCGGATTCGCCGACGACGCCGAGGATTTCGCCCTCGTCGAGCTTCATGCTGACGCCGTCGACGGCGCGCAGCACGCCCGACGAAGTCGGAAATTCGACGCTCAGATTTTCGATTTCGAGAAGAGACATGATCAGCGTTTCAATTTTGGATCGAGCGCGTCGCGCAGACCATCGCCGAGGAGATTGAAGGCGAGGACGGTGATGAGGATCATGAGGCCGGGGAGGGTGACGACCCACCAGGCGCGCAGCACGAATTCGCGCGCGTCGGCGAGCATGGTGCCCCATTCCGGCGCCGGCGGCTGGGCGCCGAGGCCGAGGAAGCCGAGCGCCGCGGCGTCGAGGATCGCGGTCGAGACGCCGAGCGTCGCCTGCACGATCAGCGGCGCGGTGCAGTTCGGCAGCACCTCGCTGAACATCAGGCGCAGCGTGCCTGCGCCAGTGACGCGCGCCGCGACCACATAGTCCTTCGACGTCTCGGCGATGACGGCGGCGCGTGTGATGCGGACATAGTGCGGCAGCACGACGATCGCGACGGCGAGCATGGCGTTCATCAGGCCGGGCCCGAGGATCGCGACGATGACGATCGCGAGCAGCAGGCTTGGCAGCGTCAGCACGATATCCATCGCGCGCATGATGACGATTTCGGTGACGCCCTTGAAGAAGCCTGCGACGAGACCAAGGACGATGCCCACCACGATCGCGATCGCCACAACGGCGATGCCGATCACCAGTGAAAGGCGCGCGCCATAGAGCAGGCGCGAGAGGATGTCGCGGCCGATTGCGTCGGTGCCGAGGGGATAGCTCAGCGATCCACCCTCCTGCCAGAAGGGCGGCTTCAGGAAGACCGTGTTGTTGGTGACATAGGGCGAGTGCGGCGCGATGAAATCGGCGAAGAGCGCCAGCAGCAGCACGAGACAGATGACGACGAGGCCGGCGACCGCGCCGCGATTGGCGCTGAAATACCCCCAGAATTCGCGCAGGGGATGGGGCGGCCCGGACGGCGCTGCCGTTGGGATGTTGATCGTCTCGGCGCTCATGATGCGCGCTCCGCCGCGAAAATTCGATGAGATGAGAGATGTCTTGTCATGTCAGCGCGTATGCCTGATGCGCGGATTGATGAGGCCGTAAAGCAGATCGACCAGGAGGTTGACGCTCATCACGACGACGCCGATCAGCAGCGTTCCGCCCTGGAGCACGGGATAGTCGCGGCGGCTGATCGCCTCGATCAGCCATTTGCCGACGCCCGGCCAGGAGAAGATGGTTTCGGTGAGAATGGCGCCGGTGAAGAGCACGCCGACCTGCAGGCCGATCACCGTCACCACCGGAATGAGCGCGTTGCGCAGCGCGTGCAGCGCAATCACGCGTATGGGCGCAAGGCCCTTGGCGCGCGCCGTGCGGATATAATCTTCGCCGAGCACTTCGAGCATGGCGGAGCGCGTCATGCGGGCGATGACAGCGAGCGGCACGGTGCCGAGAACGATCGTCGGCAGAATGAGATGCGACAGCGCCGAGCGGAATGCGTCGAAATCGCCGGCGAGCAAACTGTCGATGAGGAGGAAGCCCGTCACCGGCTCGATGAAATATTGCACGGCGATGCGGCCGGAGACCGGCGTAATCCCAAGCTGCACGGAGAACAGCAGGATCAGCAGCAGGCCCCACCAGAAGATCGGCATGGAGTAGCCGGTGAGCGACAGGCCCATCACGCCATGATCGAAGATCGAGTTTCGTCTGACTGCTGCGAGAATTCCTGCGGGCAGGCCGATGAGGAGCGCGAACAGAATGGCGCAGACGGCGAGCTCGATCGTCGCCGGGAACAGCGCGGAAAACTCCGTGATGACGTTCTCGCGCGTGACGATCGACTTGCCGAGATCGCCATGGAGCACGCGGGCGATATAGATGCCGTATTGCACGAGCACCGGCTGATCAAAGCCGAACTCCTTGCGCAGGGCTTCGTGACGGGCCGGATCGATGCCGCGTTCGCCGGCCATCGTTTCGATGGGATCGCCCGGCACCAGCCGGATGAGGAAGAAGGCCAGCAGCGTGATGCCGATGAAAGTCGGGATGACGAGGCTGACGCGGGTGAGAATGAAGCGCAGCATTCTGGAGCTATTCTAGTTCTGTCGCGGGACGCCAGCAATCGGCCGGCGGGAAGGGCGGATTGGAAGCGTCATTGCAGGGTGGCGTTGTATCCCAGCGCGAACACCATGAAGCGCTGGAGGTCGAGAATGTCGTCGGCGATGTAGCGGATGGTGAAGGCGTCGAGCCGTTCGACGCCCTTGAGCAGCGCGATATATTCGACTGGCTGGCGATAGAGGTAGTTCACATCAAGCGTGATCGGGCTGGGGATGACGTAGGGCTTGATCGACGCGCGCCGATCGATCGCCTTCTTCACGCCGGCCGAGATCAGCTCATAGGAAGCGGTCGGCGTGATCGTGCGCGCTGACAGGCGGCTGTGCGCCCATTTCACCGTCACCGCCTCGATGTCAGGGAGAAAAGCGCGCGTCTCGTCAATGCAGACGTCGTCGCCGCTGACGAGGAGAACAGGCGTTCCGAAATGACCGGCGATCGCAGCGTTGATGCCGGCCTCGGGGACGGAGACGCCGTTCACGCGCACTTCGCGCAATGACACGCTGCGGAAGGTATGCGCAAGGATGCCGCCGGGATTGGTCGCGCCGGCGTGATAGCCGATGAACAGCGCGCCGGCGTAGTCGCCGACCTCCATGCCCTGCATCATCGATAGCGGGCGAGGCGAAGCGCGCACCACCTGAACCTGAGGAGGCAAGCGGTCGAGCAGCAGGTTCTGCATGTTGCCATGGCTGTCGCTGATCACGACTTCGGTCGCGCCGCTCTCGAAAGCCGCGTTGGCGGCCGCCGCGACGCTGTCGGTCATCCAGACGCGCGCCGACTGATATTCAAATCCTTCCGGCCGCGTATGCTCGCGCGTGACAACGCCGGCGATGCCTTCGATATCGGCGGAAATATAGATACGCACTTGCGCCCCTCCGTTCTTTTTATTGGCGGGCGGCGCGGATAACTCTCGCGCCGCCCGCAAGCTCACTTGGCGAGCGAGACGCCGTAGAAGGGCTGGCCGCCGAAGAAATGGATCTTGTAGTCCTTCACATTCTTCGTGACCGGCGTGAACGCGGTCGCGTTCGCGAACAGGAGGCCGCCGACGTCGTCGCTGAAGATCTCCTGCATGCGGATGAAGAGTTTGGTGCGCTCGGCCTGATCGCTGATCGTGTTGGCCTTGGTCAGGAGGTCTGAGAATTCCTTGTTGCACCAGCGGGCGCGATTGGCGCCGGTCTGCACGCCGGCGCAGGTCCAGCCCGACAGGAGAATCTGGCTGGGATCGGGATAATCCCAAGTGTAGCCGAACATGCCGACTTCATGCTCGCCGGCGCGCCCGCGCTTGAGATACTCGCCCCATTCGTAGGTCTGGATCGTCGCCTCCACGCCGATCTTCGCCCAATCGGCTTGCACGAGTTCGGCGGTGCGGCGGCCGTTCGGCATGTAGGCGCGGACCACGGGGATCGCCCACAGCACCGTCTTGAAGCCTTGGGGATAGCCGGCCTCCGCTAGCAACTGTTTGGCCTTCGCGGGATCGTAGGGGCGTGGTTTCAGCGCGTCGTCATGCGACCAGAGCGACGGCGGGATCAGCGCGTTCGCCTGTTTGCCGGTGCCCTGATAGACCGCCTCGATGATCGCGGGGATGTTGGTCGCATAAACCAGCGCCTCGCGGACGCGCTTGTCGTCGAACGGCTTCTTCTGCTGATTGAAGGCGAGAAAGCTCTGATCGGCGATGGTGCCGGAGAGAAGATTGATGCCCGTATCAGCGCGCATCGCCGGGAGATCGCCGGGATTGGGATAGCGGGCGATCTGGCATTCGTTTGATTTCACCTTGGCGTAACGCACCGCGGCGTCCGGCGTGATGACGAAGACGAGATCGTTGACGAGCGCCATGCGATCGGGATCGCCTGCCTTCTTGGTCCAACTGTCGGCGAAAGCGCGGAAGCGGATCGTCGCATCCTTCTGATAGGCCATGAAGGTGAAGGGGCCTGTTCCGACGGGCCATTGATTGACCTGATCAGGCGTGTTCGCCTTCATCATCACATCAGCGTATTCAGCCGACAGGATCGACATCGGTTCGACCGACAGCGCGCTGAGGAATGGCGAATAGGGGCGCGTCAGCGTGACCTTGACGGTGTAGTCGTCGACCTTCTCGATCGATTTGAAGCTTGGCTTCACGATCTCGCCGAAAAACTGATAGTTCGAGCCGCCGACCTTGTAATAGGGATGGTTTTCATCCGACATGCGGTTGATCGAATACATCACGTCGTCGGCGTTGAAGTCGCGCGTCGGCGTGAAGCCCTTCGCGGATTGCCATTTCACGCCGCGCCGCAGCTTGAACGTGTAGATGGTTCCGTCTTCGGAAATCGTCCAGGACTCGGCGAGGCTCGGAACGATCTCCGATCCGCCGCGCTTGGCCACCACGAGCCGGTCATAGACCTGCGCCGCGACATCGAACGCGGTGTTTTGGCCGGTAAATTGCGGATTGAGAAAGTCGGGACTGGCTTCCGTGCAAACCACCAGAGTCTGCGCGCCTGCGGCGCCAATCTGCAGTGCAAGTCCCACCGCCGCAGCGGCGACAAAAGATCGAACCGACATCTCAACCTCCATTTTGAAAACGGGCGCGGCTTTTGCAGCCGCGCCCGGTCATTAATGCATAGGCCGGGCCAGCGTCAGTTGATGTCGACGCCGTAGAAGGTGTGACGGCCGAAAGGCGAGAGCAGGAAGTCCTTCACTTCCTTGCGCACCGGCTTCAACTGCACCGCATGCGCGATGGTGAACCAGGGCGACTGCTCCTTGAAGATCGCCTGGGCGTCACGATAGAGCTTGTCGCGCTCCGCCTGGTTCGACACGGACTTGGCCTTCAGCACCAGATCCTCGAAGGGCTGATAGCAGAACTTGGCGACGTTCGAGCCGTTGGTCTTGGCGGAATCGCAACCCAGCAGCGTGTGCAGGAAGTTGTCCGGATCGCCATTGTCGCCCGTCCAGCCGAGCATGCCGCTCTGATGCTCGCCATTCTGCATGCGCTTGCGGTACTCGCCCCATTCGAACGACTTGATTTCAGCCTTGACGCCGACCTTGGCGAGGTCCGCCTGCATCAGCTCTGCGATGCGCTTGGCGTTCGGATTGTAGGGACGCTGCACCGGCATCGCCCAGAGATCCATCTCGAAACCGTTGGGATAACCTGCGTCCGCCAGCGCTTTCTTGGCCGCTTCCGGATCGTAGGGATCATCCTTGATAGTGTCGTTGTACGACCACATCGAGGGCGGGATCGGATTGATCGCCGCGACGCCGCTCGAGAGATAGACCGCGTCGATGATCGCCTTCTTGTTGATCGCCATGTTCACGGCGTGACGCACCTTCACATTGTCGAAGGGCTTCTTCGTCGTGTTGTAGGCGAGATAGCCGATGTTGAGGCCGGGCTGTTCGAGAATCTGGACGTTGGCGTCCTTCTTCATCGCTTCGAGATCGGCCGGATTCGGATAGGGCATAATGTGACATTCGCCCTTCTGCAGCTTCGCCCAGCGCACGGAAGAGTCCGGCGTAATCGCGAAGATGAGATCATCGATCTTGGCCTTGCCCGCCCAGTAATTCGCGAACGCCTTGTAACGGATGATCGCGTCCTTCTGATACTGCACGAGATAGAAGGGGCCGGTGCCGATCGGGTCCTGGTCGATCTTCTCAGGCGTGCCCGCCTTCAGCATCGCGTCGGCGTATTCCTTCGACTGCACGCTGGCGTACTGCATCGCGAGGTCGGAGAGGAATGGCGCTTCCGGACGGTTGAGTGTGATCTTGACCGTGAGATCGTCGACCTTCTCAACCGACTTCAGCAGCTTCGGCATTCCCATGTCTTCGAAATAGGAATGGTTCGAGCTCGTCACCTTGAAGAAGGGGTTCGCTTCCTTCCACATGCGCTCGAGGGTGAAGATGAAGTCGTCGGCGTTGAAATCGCGCGTCGGCTTGAACGCCTTGTTGGCATCGTGCCACTTCACACCCTTGCGCAGGTGGAACGTATAGACGGTGCCGTCTTCGGAGATATCCCACTTCTCCGCGAGCGCCGGCTGCACCTTGGTGCCGCCGCGCTCGAACTGCACGACCGTGTCATAGATCTGGGTGTTGGCGTCGAACGATGTGCCCGTGGTGTTGACGCCGGGGTAGAAATTCTCGGGGCTCCCCTCTGAGCAATAGACAAGCGTCTTCGCCGACAGGGGCGCGGCCGCCATCAGCGCCGTCGCCGACAGGGCGGCCAGCAAGAGTTTCTTTTTCATTGGATCCTCCATGACGGCGAGCGCCGTCCTTGGCGGTCAGTTGCGTTAGCCGCATGGGCCAAGTCAATGGTTGCGCAACAGCCGTCCGGACGGATTTTCTGCTTTGGACCCCCAACTTTTGGAGAATTTCTTGCGCGTTCCCCCCTTGTTCTCGGCATCAAATGCTGATCCGGTTCTAAATTGTGTCTGCGCGCCTGCGGCGCTTCGTCTGTCGCTGCGCATCGGCGAGGTCGAGTTCTCCGCGCCCCGGTTGGTGTCATGGGGCTGACATCTGCTGCCCGTATCGCGCAGGCGCTGAATCCCGCGGCTCTCCGCGTCCCGATTTCCGGGCGCGCCGGGCCGCTCACGAAAGGGGCACTCCATGAAGCATGGATGGTTGGCTGCCGTCGCGCTCGCGGCGATCCCGGGGGCGGTGAACGCCCAGACGATCTATCCGCTCGATCGCGCGACGATGCTCGCAGGCGCGAAGTTCGACATGAAGGTCGAACTCCCCGCCGTGGTCGCGCGCGGCGATGTGACGGTCACCATCAATGGCGAGGACGCCGAGAAGGCGCTCGGAAAATCGTTCACCTTCATGGAGAAGGAAGATGGCGGTTCGGCTTCCTCGCTGATCGTCCGCGACGTCTCGCTCGCGAAAGCTGGCGACTACAAGATCGAAGTCAAGGCTGGCGACAAGGGCAAGACGGTCAACTGGTCCGTCTATGGCACGCCGGCGCCGCGCGTCGCCAAGAACGTGATCTTCCTGCTCGGCGACGGCATGTCGGTCGCGCACCGCACGGCCGCGCGCATCATGTCGAAGGGCAATCGGGAGGGTAAGGCGGTCGGCCGCCTCAACATGGACGATCTGCCGGCGATGGCCTTCATCGGTACGTCCTCGACGGACGCGATCGCCGCGGACAGCGCCAACACGATGAGCGCCTACATGACTGGCCACAAGTCGGCCGTGAACGCCATCGGCGTCTACGCCAGCCGCGCCAAGAATTCGCTCGACCACCCGAAGCAGGAAACGATCGCCGAGATCATCCGTCGCAACACCAGGATGTCGATCGGCATCGTCTCTGGCGCCGAGTTGCAGGACGCGACGCCGGCCGCGGTCGTCGGTCATACGCGCCGCCGCGCCGACAAGGCCGAGCTGATGGCCGATCTGTTCAACGTCAAGCCGGAAGTGATCCTCGGTGGCGGCTCGGCCTATTTCCTGCCGCAGAAGACTCCGGGCTCGAAGCGCAAGGACGACATCGATTATTTCGCCAAGTTCAAGGACGAGGGTTACGCTCTCGCCACGACGGCGGACGAAATGACGAAGGCCGCGCGCGAGAACAACAGCGGCAAGCTGCTCGGCGTGTTCCATCCCGGCAATATGGATGTGACGCTTGACCGGCTGCTGCTCAAGAAGGGCACCGTGCCGAAGTTCCCGAACCAGCCGGGCACTGTCGAGATGATGCAGGCCGCGCTCAGCGTGCTGTCGCGCAATCAGGATGGCTTCTTCCTGATGGTGGAGGGCGCCTCGATCGACAAGATGTCCCACCCGCTCGACTGGGAGCGCTCGGTGTTCGAGATGATCGAGTTCGACAAGGCTGTCGGCGTCGCGCGCGAATTCGCCCGCAACAATCCCGACACGCTCATCATCGTCACGCCTGACCACACCCATGGCGTATCGCTGATCGGCACGATCAATGACGATAAGCCAGGCGACGAGATGCGCGAGAAGGTTGGCACCTACGCCGACGCCGGCTTCCCGAATTACGTCGACTCCGATGGCGACGGCTATCCCGACCGCGTCGACGTGTCCCGCCGCCTCGCCATGTTCGCGAACAACTTTCCGGACTATTATGAGACGTTTCGGCCGAAGCTCGATGATCCGTTCGTGCCGGCGATCCAGAACGACAAGAAGCAGTATGTCGCGAACGAAGCCTACAAGAATGTCCCCGGCGCGGTGCTGCGCATCGGCAACCTGCCGAAGGACGCGGACACCGGAGTTCACGCCGTTGACGATGCTGTCCTTCAGGCCCAGGGTCCGGGCTCGGAAAAATTCCGGGGCTACATGGAGAACAGCGACGTGTTCCGTGTGATGGCTGAAGCGCTGGCGCTCGGCCAGACCATGGTTGCGCAGAAGTGAAGTCACTGTGGAGGGCGGATCGCCGCCCTCCCTCCATTCCGGAGCAGGGAATGTCCGCATTCTCGTCCATTCGCCTTTCGCGCCGGTCGGCTGTCATCGCCGCCGGCGCGTTTGGCTTCACGGCCATCGCCGACCGCGAGGCGCTGGCGGCGCCGGCTGATCTGGCGTTTGAGGATCTTTACGGCGCGATCGGCGTGCTCGGCATGAGTTTCTCCGATCGGGTCAAGGAACTGGCGGGCAAGCCGGTCAGGATGCGTGGCTTCATGGCGCCGCCGCTGAAAGCGGAAGCGAATTTCTTCGTGCTGACCAAAATTCCGATGGCGCTTTGCCCCTTCTGCTCGTCGGACGCGGATTGGCCGAGCGACATTGTCGTTGTCTATCTCGGCGCGAAGCAGACCTTCGTGCAGTACAACGCGCCGATCGATGTGGAAGGCGCGCTCGAATACGGGGCCTGGACCGATCCGGACACGGGATTCGTCAGCCTGCTGCGCCTGCGCGACGCCCGCTTCCGGACGGCCTGACATGGATCTCGTGATGCGCGGCGTGGCCGCGCGTTACCCCGGCCTGCCCAAGCCGGTTCTCGACGTTCCCGCCTTGTCGATCGCCACGGGTGAGCGCGTTGCGGTGATGGGGCCGTCGGGCGCGGGCAAGACCACGCTCATCAATATCGCCGCCGGTCTCGATCGGCCTGATGAAGGCGAAGCGCGCTGGGGCGGCGTCGATATCGCGGCGATGAGCGAGGCGCGCCGCGACGCCTGGCGCGCGCGTCATGTCGGGCTCGTCATGCAGGATTTTCATCTGTTCGCCGGCCTGAGCGCGATCGACAATGTGCTTCTGCCGCAGCAGTTGCGCGCCTGGTCGATCGATCGCGGTGCGGTCGCGCGCGCGGAAGAATTGCTCCGCAAGGTCGGTCTATCGCGCGCAGCGCAAAAGATCGAAACCATGTCGCGCGGCGAGATGCAGCGCGTTGCGGTTGCGCGCGCATTGCAGATGAAGCCGTCGATCATCGTCGCGGACGAGCCGACCGCTAGCCTCGACAGTGACAGCGCCATCGCGGTCGCGGACCTTCTGCTCGCGCTGACTGCTGAAGCGGGGGCGACGCTGATCGTCGTCACTCACGACGAGGCGCTTGAGGGGCGTCTTTCGCGCATCATCAGGCTCGAGGGCGGTCGCATCGCGACGCCGCATTTGCCGGCGGCTGCATGATTTTCCTGCGATTCATTGCGGCTGATCTCCGGCGGCTGTGGCTGGGGTCTTTCGTCGTGGTGCTGTTGATCTCAGGCGCGACGGGTCTCGGTCTCTCGATCAACCTTCAGGAGCGGGCGCTGCGTCTTGGCAGCGCGCGCGCTGCGGAGCGTTTCGACCTCGTCGTGGGCGCACCGGGCGGCGACACGCAACTCGTGCTGTCCTCAGTGTTCCTGCAACCTTCGCCGTTGACGCTATTGTCGGGCTCAATCTTTGAAAAGCTCGCCGCCGATCCGCGCGTGGCGATGGCGGCGCCCGTCGGCTTCGGCGATTCCTTCGACGGCATGCCGATCGTCGGAACTACTGCCGAGCTCGTGACCGATGGCGGCAAGGCCGCTCTCGCCGAAGGCCGCAACATCGAGACGATCGGCGAGGCCGTGATCGGCGCGCGCGTGCAACTCGCGATGGGCGCGACCATCAAGCCGATGCATGGGCTCGCAGGCGAGGGCGGCCACACGCATGCCGAGCTCTCCTACAAGGTGGTTGGCCGGATGGCGGCGACGAATACGCCGTGGGATCGCGCCATTCTTGTTCCGATCGAAGCCGTCTGGCGGCTCCATCACATGGAGGCGCGCCCGAACTACGAGTCCGGCCCGCTTCAGCCGACCGCCAATGTTCGCGCCGCGCTCGCGACCGCCAAAGACGATGACGGCGATCACGATCATGACGCGCCAGATCATCTCGGTCCGCCCTGGCGCAATGCGCCCGGTGTCCCCGCGATCTTCGTCAAGGCGAAGACAATCGCCGACGCCTATCGGCTGCGACAGGAATATCGCACCGAGGCGACGCTTGCGGTCTTTCCGGGCGAGGTGCTGGCGCGATTGTTCGCGACGCTTGGCGACGCGCGCGCTGTATTGGCCGCCGTCGCGACGGCGACGCAGATTCTGGTCGCCGCGGCGATCGTGCTTGTCTGCGTGATGCATCTTGCGCAACGACGCGCCCAGATCGGCGCGCTGCGCGCCTTCGGCGCCTCGCGGCTCGCCGTGTTCTCGCTCGTCTGGATCGAGATGCTTGTGCTTCTGCTGCTTGGCGTCGCGCTCGGAATCGTCTTCGGCTGGGGCGGCGCGAAGCTGTTCACGGCGTGGCTCGCGCGAACGAGCGGCGTCGTCGCGCCGGTGGAGTTCACAGGCGAAGACGCGGCATGGATCGCGATCCTCATCGCGGCCGGCATGGTCGTCGCCGCAGCGCCGGCGATGCTCGCTTATCGCGGCTCGCCGGCGGCGGCGATGCGGCGCTAGTTCGCGTCGCCGATCACCATCTCAGCGCAGCGGCGTGGACCGGCGCGTCCCACAGCGCCGTCAATGCATCGTCGAGCGTCGTGACCGTCAGCGAGCAACCCGCCATTTCAAGCGACGTGACATAGGAGCCGACAAGTCCGCGCGCGATTGGCAGGCCGCGGCTATCCATGATGCGTTTGGCGGAGTTCGCCATGAGATAAAGCTCCATCGCCGGCGTGCCGCCGAAACCGTTGACGAGCAGCAGGCAAGGCGTCCCGCTCTTTGGCGCGAGTTCGCCGAGGATCGCGCCCATCATTTCATCGGCGATGGCGTCGGCGGAGCCGAGCTTCACACGGCGACGCCCAGGCTCGCCATGGATGCCGACGCCCATCTCCATTTCATCATCGCCAAGCGAGAAGGTCGGCTTGCCGGCGGCCGGCATGGTGCAGGAGGTCAGCGCGACGCCCATGGAGCGCGTGCGCTTGTTGACCTCCTCGCCCAGCGATCTGAGCGCCCTGAGATCGCGTCCCTGTTCGGCGGCTGCGCCGACGATCTTCTCGACGATCATGGTGCCGGCGACGCCGCGGCGGCCGGTCGAATAGGTCGAGGTCTCGACTGCGACGTCGTCGTCGGTGACGACGGTCGCAACTTCGCCGCCGGCCATTTCCGCCGCCATCTCGAAATTCATCACGTCGCCTTCGTAATTCTTCACGATGAAGAGCACGCCGGCGCCGGTGTCGACCGCCTGCGACGCCGCCAGCATCTGGTCTGGCGTCGGAGACGTGAAGACCTGGCCGGGGCAGGCGGCGTCGAGCATGCCGACGCCGACGAAACCTGCATGCAGCGGTTCATGACCTGAGCCGCCGCCGGACACGAGCCCGACCTTGCCGGATTTCAGCGTCCTGCGACGAACGAACTTGTCATCCTCGCCGAGGGTGAGGATGTCGCCATGGATAGCGGCGAGGCCGTGCAGGCTCTCCGACAGGACCGTGTCGACTCCATTGATCAGTTTCTTCACGAACGTCCTCCCGCATTTTCTGTATCTTCATCCGGAGCGCCCGCCGGGATCAGCGAAGCCAGCCCGCGCGCTACGGCGATCACGATATGATCGGCGCGCGCATTCATCTCGGGGTCGCCGAAGTCAGGCAGTTCGACGACCAGGCGGCGCATCGGATGAAGCGCGCCTTCGGAATCAAGCCGGCCAGGATGCGCGGCGCGATAGGCGGCAAGAAACGCCTGTTTCTCCTGCGGCCCGAAATGGCAGATATGGAAGATGGTTTCGAGATGTTGGGCGGGCACCGGCGTCGCATAGGCCGGATTGACGATCTGCGAGATGAAGCTGCGGTTCTTGCCGATGGCTTCCGCAAGACGCTGGCGTGTGCCGGAAGGCCTGTTGTCGATGACGGTCCGCAGGATCGCCTTGTATTCGGCGAGCGGCGAGGCGTCGGTTATCGCGGGCGCGTCAGTCATGGGATCGCCCGAGACGCGGCGAGATCGACGCTGCGGATCGCTTCCTTTGTCATCGCGAGAAGCCCCGGCGAGACCGATACGCAACGAACGCCGGCGCGCAACAGCGCTTCGATGGCGCGCGGATCGCCGCCGGCGTCGCCGCACAGGCTCACTTCGCGACCGCTTGCGACGCCATGCGCGGCGACATGCGCGATCATGGCGAGAACGCCGGGATGAAGCACGTCGGCATAGGCTGCGACGTCAGACGCGTCGCGCGCGGCCGCCGTCGCATATTGCGTGAGATCGTTTGAGCCGATGGAGAAGAAGGCGGCGTCGAACGCTGCGATCGCCATCGCCGCGGCGGGAACCTCGACCATGATGCCGAGCTGAGGAGTCGCGTGCGGCAACCCTTCTTCCGCCAGTTCGGCCAGTGTTTCATTCAGCAGCCGCCGCGATTGCTCGAGTTCGTCAGGCGTCGTCACCATCGGCAGCATGATCTTGAGCGGGCCAGCGCTCGCGGCGCGCGCCAGCGCGCGAAGCTGAATCCTGAAGACGTCCTTGTGTCGCAGCGAAAGCCTGATCCCACGCAAACCGAGGAAGGGATTGCTCTCGCCATCGATGGTGTAGCCCGCGATCGGCTTGTCGCCGCCGGCGTCGAGCGTGCGGATGGTGACGGGTTTTCCCTCCGCCCAGCGAAGCAGATCGGCATAGAGCTGATATTGCCGCTCCTCATCGCGAAGCGCTTCCTCGGCGAGAAACTCCGTGCGTGTCAGCCCAATTCCATCACAAGCCTCCACCGGAAAATCGCGCACATCGGCGAGGCCGGCGACATTGATCATGACAGCAATGGGCGCACCATCGCGCGTGATTGCGGGCTCGCGCTTGCGCGCCTCGGCGTCATCGCGCGCGCGGTTCAATTCGTCGCGCTGAAGGCGCACGCGTTCGATCGTCTCCGCGGACGGTTCCGCCAGCACCACCCCGGTGACGCCATCCACAACAGCGGC
This sequence comes from Terrirubrum flagellatum, assembly GCF_022059845.1. Lineage (GTDB taxonomy): Bacteria > Pseudomonadota > Alphaproteobacteria > Rhizobiales > Beijerinckiaceae > Terrirubrum > Terrirubrum flagellatum. The sequence continues at coordinate 1,836,957 of NZ_CP091851.1, forward strand.
GCCGGTGATCGCCTGCCATTGCGGGCCGAGCCCGACCACCATCGGCACGCCGCGTCCGCGCGCGAGCATCGCCACATGGCTTGTCGGGCTGCCGCCGCCGAGCGCAATGCCGCCGCCGCGCGACCAGTCGATGCCCAGGAAAGAGGAGGGCGGAAGGTCCTCCGCGACGATGATGGCGCCAGGAGGCGCGTTTGTTGGTTCAGGCAGATCGAACAGGCGGCGCAGCACGCGATCGCGGATATCGACGAGATCGGCGGAGCGCGCGCGAAAGTAAGCGTCGTCGGACGCTTCATATCCCGCGATCTCGGAGTCCATGGTGTCGGTCCAGGCGCGCTCCGCGGCGACGCCCTGCGCGATTTCGGCATAGGCGCCTTCAGTCAGTGCGTCGTCCTCCAGCAGCGCGACCTGAAACCCGACGATTTCGGCTGCGTCGCCTTCGAGGCGCGCGGCGAGCGCGCTCACATCGCGCAGCGCCAATGCGACCGCGTGGGACAGCGCCTTTCTTTCGTCGTCAGCGGAGCCTTTTTCGCGGCGCAGGCCCGCAAGCGCGCGGAACGCCACCGCAGGTCCGTAGGCGAAGCCCGCCGACGCCGAAAGCCCGGAAAGCCGGCGCTCCATCGCATTCATTCCTCGTCGAATTTCCGGGCGACGATGTCGACCAGCGCGGCGACGGCGGCCTGCGCGTCCTCGCCCATGGCCTGGAAATGCAGCGTTTCGCCCTGCGCCGCCTTCACCCGCATGATCTTCACCGGGCTCTTGGCGTCGGTCCAGGGGCCGCTCTCGCTGGTCGCGACCTGAATGCTCGCCGAAAACCGCTTGGCCGTCTGCGTCAACTTCACGGACGGGCGCGCATGAAGCCCGACCTTGTTGGTGAGAAGCGCGCTTGCTTTCACCGTCTGCATACTCTCATTCCTTTCCAGTCGGCTTTTCACGCCGACGCCAGTTCTTCGGCGGTCGCGCGAACGACGGCGAGCGGCGAGCCGCCCGACGCCTCCGTCGCCGCCATGACCGCCCCCTCGACGATGGGGGCGTTGCAAATCACGATCCGGTCCCGCCGCTCCTCCGGCATCATCTCGACTGCCATCTCGCTGTTGGTCTCGGCGCCGCCGAGATCGACGAGAATGGCGACGCCGGATTCGGACCAGGCGTGATCGATCGCGGTCATGATGGAGGCGACATCCGTGCCAAGCCCGCCGTCGGCGTTGCCGCCGGCCGTGGCGAGCGGGACGCTGTCGCCGACCATCTGGCGCACCATGTCTGCGGCGCCCTCGGCGACCTTGCGCGAATGCGACACGATGACGATCCCGACATTCGAGCGCGATGGCATCCTTCAGACTCCGAAATTTGAGCAGATCGCCGAAACGAGCAGCGCGGATGAGCGCGCGCCGGGATCGACATGGCCGATCGAGCGGTCGCCCAGGAAAGACGCCCGGCCGCGGATCGCCTTGAGCGGCGCGGTCGCTTCGGCCGCTTCGGCGGCGATTACGGGCAGTGTGCTTGCAAGATCGGATGCTCCGTCGGCTATCGCCGCATGCACGGGCCCCAGCACATCAAGCATCGTCTTCTGCCCGAAATCCGACTTGCCGCGCGCCTTCACCGCCTCGATTGCGGCGCCAAGCGCGCGCGCCGCGTCATCGAGGGAAGGCTGCGGCGGAATCTCCTTGCCCAGACTCATGAAGAGCGTGCCGTACAGAGGCCCCGACGCGCCGCCGACCTTCATGACCAGCGCCATCCCGATCGCTTTCAGCGCCTCGGGCAGTGGCTTGGCGGCCGTCGCGTCGACATGTTCAAGCACATTCTCAAAGCCGCGCTTCATGTTCAGACCATGATCGCCATCGCCGATCGCCTGATCGAGCGCGGTCAATTCCTCCGCATGCGAGATCATCGCGTTCGCCATGGACAGGATCAGTTTCTTCTGAAGCGCCGCGTCCATGCTCACCTCACGCGCAGGCCGTCGGCGCCGAAGAAAAGCGGCTGGCGCAAGCCAACCGACACCATGTCGCCGACGCCGAGACCGTCATCGGGATCGACGAGGCTCACGATCCGCTGGCCTGAGAGATCGATGTGGAGATGGTTCTGATCGCCCAGCCGTTCGATCCAGTTCACCTTGCCGGTCGCTCCACCATTCCTGGCGCGCCCGATCGCGAGATGTTCGGTGCGCGCGCCGATCGTTTCCGTTCCCGACGGCGCCGGCGCCTCCGGGAAGAGGCTCCGCGGCATCAGATTGATCGAGGGGCTGCCGAGTCTCGTCGCGACATAGACGCTGGCCGGATCTTCATAGATCGCGCGCGGCGGGCCGACCTGCGCCAACCGCCCGCGTTCGATCACGCCGATGCGCGACGCCAGCGTCATCGCCTCGGTCTGATCGTGCGTCACATAAAGCATGGTCGCGCCGAGGTCCTGCTGAATGCGCTTGAGCTCCACGCGCAAATCCGATCGCAGTTTGGCGTCGAGCGAAGAAAGCGGCTCATCCATGAGATAGACGGACGGGCGGCGGACCAGCGCGCGGCCGATCGCGACCCGCTGCATCTGGCCGCCTGATAATTCGGTCGCGCGGCTCTGCAGCTTGCTTTCGATCTTCAGAAGCTTCGCCACGTCGTGGACGATGCGGCGGACGGCGTCCTCCGGCGTGCGACGGGTCGGCGATCGTAGGGGGAAAGCGAGGTTGTCGAATACGCTGAGATGGGGATAGAGCGAATATTGCTGGAACACGAAGGCGACGTCGCGAGCCGCCGGCGCAAGCGTGGTGACGTCGACGCCGCCAATGGAGACGCTTCCTTCATCAGGCGTTTCAAGGCCGGCGACCAGGCGCAGAGTCGTCGTCTTGCCGGCGCCAGTCGGACCCAGCAACACGATGAACTCGCCGTCGCGGATCGACAGCGAGAGATTGCTGACCGCGCTGACCTGGCCGAAGCGCTTCGAGATATGACTGAGGATGATCTCAGCCATGTCGAGTTCCCGTCGCATGCGCATCGCGCGCGCTGTCGATTGCCTTTCCCGTCGCCGCATCGAACAGCGACAGCCGTTCAGCGCGGAACGCCACGCTCACCCTGTCGCCCGCGATGGCGCGCGCATGAGCCGGGGCGCGGGCCTTGATCGAACCGCGCGGCGTGATCAGCGTGATGATCTGGTTGGTGCCGAGATATTCAGCGCCGAAGACTTCGCCGGGAATCGCGTCCGGCGCGCCGAGGCGATCGCTGATGATGATCTGTTCCGGCCTGACGCCGAGAGCAAGCGGGCCCGGGTTGCGCGTTTCGCGCAACGCCGGCACGGCGATCGTCGCGCCGTCAATCGTCACCGACGTGTCGCCTGTGGCAAGGCCGCTTTCGAAATGGATGAAATTCATCGCGGGCGAGCCGATGAAATCGCCCACGAACATGGACGCCGGGAAATCATAGATATCCTGCGGCGCGCCGAGCTGTTCGATTTCGCCTTCATTCATCACGGCGATCTTGTCGGCCATCGACATCGCTTCGAGCTGGTCATGGGTGACGTAGACCGTCGTCGCCTTCAGCCGGTCGTGAAGCGCGCGCAATTCGCCGCACATGAGATGCCGGAACTCGGCGTCGAGCGCGCCCAGCGGTTCGTCCATCATGAAGGCCTTGGGTTCGCGCACGATCGCGCGGCCGAGCGCGACCCTCTGCCTGTCGCCGCCGGACAGGCCGGACACGGATTTGTTGAGCAGATGCTCGATGCGCAGGATGCGCGCGGCGTCCTCGACGCGCTTTCTGGTCTCTTCCCGCGGCACGCCCATCGACACCAGCGGAAAGGAAATGTTCCGGCGCACATTCATGTGGGGGTAGAGCGCGAAGAGCTGGAACACCATGGCGATGTCGCGTTCGCGCGCGCGCCTGAAGGTGACATCTTCGCCGTCGAGCAGGATGCGGCCGGAGGTGGGCAGTTCGAGCCCGGCGATCATGCGAAGAGTCGTCGTCTTGCCGCAGCCGGACGGGCCGAGCAGGCAGAAGAAATCGCCATTCTCGACGGTGAAGTTCGCGTTGCGGACGGCGGTGAAGCCGCCGAACTGCTTGACCAGATTGTCGACCCGGATCTCAGCCATCGCCTACTCCGGGAACTTGCTGACGATGGCGAACATCACGACGCCGGCGAGCGTGGTGATGAAGGAATAGCTGTAGAGCGTCAGAGAGAATGGCTGCAGCAGCATGAGGACGCCGGCCGTGATGAGAGCGCTCGCGGTTGTCTCCATCGGTCCGCGCCTGAGGGATCGCGGCCAGCGCGAGCGCGGCGCCTCTGCGGTGTCGAGGACGGGATCAGCAGGCGATGTCATTTGCGCACCGCGCCGAATGTGATGCCGCGCAGCAGATGTTTGCGCAGCAGCACCGTGAAAACGAGAATCGGGATCAGGAAGAGCGTCGTTCCCGCGGCGACAGCGGGCCAGTCCTGCCCGCCTTCGCCGATGATGATCGGGATGAAGGGCGGCGCGGTCTGCGCCGCGCCCGAGGTCAGCAGCACCGCGAAGGCGTATTCGTTCCAGGCGAAGATCAGACAGAAGATCGCGGTCGCGACAATTCCCGTGGTCGCCTGCGGCAGCACCACCTTCCAGATCGCCTGCAGCCTGGTATAGCCGTCGATCATCGCGGCTTCCTCATATTCGCGCGGGATTTCGTCGATGAATCCCTTGAGCAGCCAGACGGCGAGCGAAACGTTCACCGAGGTGTAGAGCAGGATCATGCCGATCCGCGTGTCGGAGAGGCCAAGCTCGCGATACATGAGGTAGATCGGGATCGCGATGGCGATCGGCGGCATCATGCGCGTTGAGAGAATGAAGAAGAGCAAATCATCCTTCAACGGAATCTTGAAGCGCGAGAAGGCGTAAGCCGCCGCCGCGCCAAGAAGCACCGACAGGAAGGTCGAGCCGAACGCGATGATCAGCGAATTGATGAAGCGCGGCGTATAGTTCGACGGCCCGACGACGACCATGCTGCGGGAGCGCGTGATCTCCTCGCAGGCGCCATTCGGCGGCGGCAGCGCGTTGATATAGTCCTGGGTCTGGCGCGATCGTGTGTTAAAGAGATTACAGAAGCCTTCGAGCGACGGCTGGAAATCGACGAAGGGCAGCACTTTCGGGGGATAGGAGATCGAGTCCGGCGGCGTCTTGATGCTGGTCAATCCGATCCAGATCAGAGGCGTCAGCGCAAGCAGCGCATAGAGAATGACGATGAAGCCTGCGGCCAGCTTCGCCGGGCCGCTCGGCTCGACGACGGAATGCGCGGTGGAGACGCCGCTTCTCATCGCGCCTTCACCCGGTTGAGCGCCTTCACATAGATATTCGCGAGGCCGAAGATGGCGACGAACATGATGATGGCGAAGGCGGAGGAATAACCCGTGCGCCAGGCTTCGAAGGCCGCGCGCTTGAGCGTGATGGAGGCGAGCTCCGTCGTCGATCCCGGCCCGCCTGACGTCAGCAGGTTGACCATGTCGAACATCTTGAAATTCTCGATGCCCCTGAACAGCACCGCCAGCATGATGAAGGGCAGGCACATTGGCAGGGTGATCGAGATGAACTGCCGCCAGTTCGAGGCGCGATCCACTTCCGCCGCCTCGTAGATGTAGTCGGGGATCGATCGCAGCCCGGCGAGACAGATGAGCATGACGTAGGGCGTCCACATCCAGGTGTCGACGATAATGATCGCCCAGGGACTCAACTGAACGTCGCCGAGCATCTGGAAAGAGGAGGGGGGAACGCCGGTGAAGAAGGAAATGACGTAGTTGAAAAGGCCGATCTGCGGTTGATAGAGGAAGGTCCAGAAATTACCGACGACGGCGGGCGAAAGCATCATCGGAATGAGAATGATCGTTGTCCAGAAGCCATGGCCGCGGAATTTGCGGTCGATGAAATAGGCGAGCGCGAAACCGATCACCGTCTGCAGAAGGATCGTCCAGAAGACGAAATGCGCCGTCGCCTGCATGCGCTGCCAGACGTCGGGATCGGTGAGGATGGTCTGGTAGTGCTCGATGCCGACATCGCGCAGCGGCGCGTTCGGCCGGTTGGCGCGATAGTTCGTAAATGAGAGCCGGATCGTCCAGATCAGCGGGAAGAGATTGATCGCAAGCAGCAGGATCATCGTCGGCGCGATGAACAGCCACGCGATCGCCCGGTCGGACAGCCCGCGCGCATGGCGAACCAGCGCTGCGGGCACCGGCATCGCCCCTTTGCTCATGATCGCCGGTCGCTCACTCATATTCATGCCGCGAAGGTCCCGGCTGACATATCAGAGCGGATCGCGTCGTGGCGCGATGCGATCCGCTCGCTTTCTCATCGTGACGGCGATCAGATCTTGCCGTCTTCCTTGAACACTTTCGTCCAGTCCTGGATCAAGCTGTCGAGCGCCTGCTTCGCAGTTCCCTGATCGGCGACGACATAGTCATGCGTGCGCTTCTGCATCGCCTGCAGGAGCTGCGCATAGGACGGCTCCGCCCAGAAATCGACCACTTCGCCCATGGCCACGAGGAAATCGCCTGCGAAAGGCGCCGACTTCGCGAAGCTGGGATCGTTGAGAACGCCCTTGTGGCAGGTGTAGCCGCCGAGCTCCCACCATTTCTTCTGCACGTCGAGAGAGGCGAACCACTTGATGTAGGCGAGCGACTCCGCCTGGTTGGGCGAGTAGGACACGACCGAAATGCCTTGTCCGCCGAGCTGCGAACCCTTCACCTTCTCGCCGGGATTGACGAAGAATCCAATTTTGTCGCCGCCGACATTCGGGTCCTTGTAGAGGCCGGGGAAGAAGGCGAACCAGTTCATCTGCATCGCGACCTGACCGGATTTGAAGGCGTCGAGACCTTCCTGCATGTAGGCGTTGGAATAGCCCGGCGGCGTGCAGCACTTGTAGAGCGCCTTGTAGAATTCGAGACCCTTCACGGCGTCGTCGGAATTGACGAATCCGTTCATGCTGTAGGGCTTCTTTGGGTCCTGATACTGGAAGCCGAAGGTGTAGAGCGAATTGGCCACGCCCATGGTGATGCCTTCCGAGCCACGCTCGGTGAAGATCGCGGCGCCATAGACCTTCTTGCCGTCGATCTCACGACCCTGGAAGAATTCGGCGATCTGCTTCAGTTCGGTCTGCGTTTTCGGCGGCGCGAGATCACGATTATATTTCGCCTTGAACTCGGCTTGCAGCGCCGGCCGCGAGAACCAGTCCTTGCGATAGGTCCAGCCGAGCGCATCGCCCATCGCGGGAAGAGCCCAATAGTTCGGCGTGTTCTTCGGCCATTCGGCGTAGCCGGTCACGGTCGCCGGCATGAAGTCGGTGATCTTGATGCCTTCCTTCTCGAAGAAGCTGTTCAGCTTCACATAGTGGCCGTTTTCAGCGGAGCCGCCGATCCATTGGGAGTCGCCGATGATGAGGTCGCAGAGTTTGCCCTTCGAGTTGAGCTCGTTGAGCATGCGGTCGGCGAAATTCGGCCAGGGCACGAATTCGAACTTCATGCCGACGCCCGTCTTGGCGGTGAAATCTTTCGACAGCTCGACAAGAGCGTTGGCGGGGTCCCAGGCGGCCCAGCACAATGTGATGGTCTTGTTCTGCGCATGCGCCGCCGGCGCAGCCAGCATGGTCGCGGCGGCGGCCGCAGCCAGCGCCCACTTCCTCATGATCGCCATTTCTTTCCTCCCTTGGGCGCCGTCGCGGGCGACCGTCAGCCGATGAACCAATCTGTGCGGCCGCTTCACAAGGCGGCCAATCCAGTGGGCAGGGCAAACGCGGAGCGTTTCCTTACGCATTCCCGGAACTGCCGTCCGAGTTCAGCGATATGTTTAGTAGATTGCTGCTCACTAAACATGTCAAGCGAGTTTTGATGGTCGAATTTGTTGCGGCGCAATAGTTTTGCGGTGCGGAATGTTAAGTGATGTTGAGCGCTGCGCGCGGCGCAGATGTTATTGACCTCCCCATCGGGAGGCGCATGGCGGCGCTCGCCGCATACTGTCGCGAGGCGTCGATATGTCGATGATGCGGATGCGGCGAGCCGGCGGCTCGCGGCCTGTTTGTCGCCGCCAACGAAAAGCGCCGCATGCCTTTCGGTCTGCGGCGCTGGTCTCGATATCAAAAGGTCAGCCCAATGGAGATATTTTATCAAACCGGGCGTGACGTGATCGTGACCTGGACCGAGGCCGGTTGGTCAATGCGCTTTCTGGACGGGCGCCTGGCCCGAACGACCGACGGACGCGCGGGAAGAGCCGCGTGTTCTGCCGTCGATCGGCGCAAGCTCGGCGTCTCTGAGCCATTCGCGCCAGCGCGTCACCATGCCCGCAGCGGCCTCATCAGCGGTGGCGGCGACACCTGAGCTGCGCGCGCCGATCAGAATGTTTCCGATCGTCCAGCAATAGGCCGATGGCGCGATCTCGGAGGCCGGCAGCGGCCGCACGACGCCGACGCGAAAACTGCCGCTGAAGACATCGAACGCATCGGGCTCGTCGGGCCGTGGATGAACATGCAAGCTCATGAGACGGTCTCCGGAAACAGCAACCCCGCGCCGAGGGGGAGGTGGCGCGGGGTCGGTAACGAAAGCGGCGATGGCTGGGGGGCAGGGGCCGCTCTCGGTTGGCGCAGTCTGCCGCAGCGCGCGCGATCAGCAATCCCGCGAGCGGAGTACGGCCAAGCAGCCCGGGCATGGAACAATTTCGCTGTTGGGGTATCGCCCTGACGAAACGTCAGTTTCTCGGACACGTCGACTGACGATTCCGTGTCCGAGATATGATTTCCTCGAACTGGCTCTCTCGCGGTAGTTTCCCGCCGGCGAAAGTGTCCGTCCGGCGAACAGGAGGTTCTCATGAGCAACCCGATCAGGCTGTCGCGGCGCTCCTCGATTCTCCTCGGCGTTGGCGCGGCCGCGCTCGCCGCCACGGCCCTCGTTGGAACCCGATCCGCCGCGGCCGACGCGCAATCGATCCCGGCGCCGGCGCTGGACCCCGCGCAGGCTCAGGCGACCGAGACGGCCGTCCTCGCCGGCGGCTGCTTCTGGGGCGTGCAGGGCGTCTTCCAGCATGTCGATGGCGTCGCCAACGCCGTTTCCGGCTACGCGGGCGGAGACAAATCGAAGGCCGATTACGAGTCGGTCAGCTCAGGCGAAACCGGGCATGCGGAATCAGTCCGCATCACTTTCGACCCGCGCAAGATCTCCTATGCGCGCATCTTACAGATCTATTTTTCTGTCGCCCATGATCCGACCCAACTCGATAGGCAGGGGCCCGACGTCGGCACGCAATATCGCTCGGCGATTTTCCCGGCGAACGCCGAACAGGCGAGGATTGCGAAGGCCTATATCGCCCAGCTCGATCAGGCGAAGGTCTATCGGTCCGCCATCGTCACCAGAATTGAGCCCGACAAGGCCTTCTATCCCGCCGAGGATTATCATCAGGATTTCATCACGAAGAATCCTCGGCACCCCTATATCGTCTTTCACGACCTGCCGAAGATCGAGAGCCTGAAGCGGCTGTTTCCCGAGCGCTATCGCGCCGAGCCGGCGCTGGTCGCGAACGCGTCGCGCTCCTAGCGGGAACGTCGAGTCAAAGGCTGCTTGCCGCGCCGCCGCGAACGCGGCAGATACGGCGCGCCGGAAGGGTGGCCGAGTGGTTTAAGGCAGCGGTCTTGAAAACCGCCGTGGGCGCAAGTCCACCGTGGGTTCGAATCCCACCCCTTCCGCCAGCAAGATCAGCCTCGCCGAGTATTCGTGACGAAGAATTGATGTTTGCTATGACCGCGCGACCGCCGGTAGCTGGCGGTCAGCGTAGGTCAGCTCGAAGCTCGCGCACTCCCCGTCCCAGGCGCTCGCGTAAGAGCGTCCGTAACGTTGCTCCGTCGGCATAACCAACTTCGGCTGCGATGGCGTCTAGGTCGAGACCGCTGCCATGAAGGAGAGATTGCGCGCGTTCGATACGGAGGTCCTGGAAGTAGGATAGCGGCGATTTGCCCAGCACAGCCTCGCAACGACGTTGCAATGTGCGCGCGCTTGTCGCGAGCGCTCTAGTGGCTTCCTGCAGCGAGAATCCCGTCTTGAGATGGGTTCGCGCCCATTTTTCGAAGCGCAGAATGAGGGGATCAGCCTGCGCGAGATGGTTGGGGATGATGTAGGGCGCTTGCAGGGAGCGGATGTCAGCGAGCAGGTAGCGTGAGACGACGGCCGCCAATTCCGGGCTGGCCTTGCGTATCAGCCAGAGAACGAGATCGAGATGCCCCATCGCGGCGCCTCCCGTAACCCCTCGATCTGACGGCACCAGCATGCGGGACTCGTCGAGAAGGACGTTGGGGTAGCGTTGCCGGAACAGCGGGGCGAGCCACCACGTCGTCGTCGCCTCGCGATGATCGAGCAGCCCGCTTTCCGCCAGCAGAAACGTCCCGATGCAGGAAGCGGCAATCTGCGCGCCTTCGGCGTGCCACTTCAGCAGTTGCTCCTTGGTCTTCCTGACATCAGGCCGCCCAAGGGCCGGGACCAATTGCTCCGGTGTTCCGGCCGCCAACGCTGGCACGATCACCCAATCCGGCTTCAGATCTGGCGTTACGGGCCGCACCGGTATCACCAGCCCTTGGGCGGAACGGACCTTCGTCCGGACGCCGACGATCGACACATCGAAATTGGGCGCTCCACCGATCTGTTGGGACGAGAACTTGTTGGCGAGCGCAAGCGCATCGAGCGCCACAGCAAGGCCTGTGTCGAACAGACCCTCGAGCGCGAGCACCGAAATGCGCATGGCGTAAATGACCCTAAAGTTGGCATTTGCGACTATACCGGTTTCATGGGCGATCGCTAGGTTCAGCCTCGTCGGAAATCACGATCAAACGAGGAGATTACTCATGAAAGTGCTCGCGATCGGAGCGATCACCAAGCAGCCCACGCCGGAGCAGCAGGCGGAGATTATGCCGAAGGAAGTGCCGGCCACTCTCCAGCACTATCTCGACGGGAAGATCGAGCAATTCTGGTTCCGCCAGGATCGGCTTGGCGTAGTGTTCTATCTGGATGTCGAGTCCGTCGAAGCGGCCAAGGCGGAGGTGGACAAGTTGCCGCTGACCGAAGGCGGATTCATGACCTACGAGTTCATCCCCGTTGGCCCGCTGGCGCCGCTGGGCCGCCTGCTTCAGAGCAAATAAGCGCGACAGGCTCTGTCACCGAGCACACCGCGGCGCAGCCTGCATAGTTGGACAGCGTCGCCGTGAAACTACGTCGCAGCCGAGTTCCGCTATCCGCGTCTTCGCCATTGAACACCGGTATGAACGCGCGGCCGGCGCGCCAGATTGGCGCACGACAGCAAGTTATCTCAATATTCTCCATATTATCATGTTGTTGTCAGGCAAACTTCGTAATTCGATCGAGAAGTTCAAAGCGTTGCCGGAAAGTCGCAGTTTAAGAAAAAAATGACCACAGTCCCACAAGGTGGGCGTTCGGCAGGCGCTTTTGCTGGACCCTGTGGCCCTTTCGTCGCAAAAACGGCTCGGGTGACGAAGGCCGCCTCGAACTGCGCTTGAGCTGGGGCGCTGCGGCGTCAAAGGGACGTTTGAATGGACAAGCCCGAGGGGGCGCGAAGCGGGTTTGACAAGCATGGCTGGATCGCCGTGCGCATGTCCCTCGCCATCTGCGCCGGATTGACGGTCGCGAACTGCGCCCAGACTCCCGGCGGCCGCAGCTATTCCGCGCAAGAACGGCGCGAGATCGGCGCGTTCGCCAGCTCCAGATATGGTCGCGCCAGCGAGCGCGTGGTCGCCGATGGCGAGCCGGTTCCGAAGGGCGGCGGTCGCGATCTCATCGGCAGGCCTTATTCCGTCGCCGGGCGGACCTATGTCCCCTATGAGAAGCGTCCCGGCCATACCGAAGTCGGCATGGCGTCCTGGTACGGCGTCGCCTTCCATGGCCGCCGCACCGCCAATGGCGAGGTGTTCGATCGCCAGTCGATTTCCGCTGCGCACAAGACCATGCCGCTGCCGAGCTATGCGCGCGTCTCCAATATCGTGAACGGCCGCTCCATCGTCGTGCGCGTCAACGACCGCGGCCCCTATCACGGCGGCCGCATCATCGACGTCTCGCAGCGGGTCGCCGATCTCCTCGACTTCCGCTCTTCGGGCAGCGGACGCGTGAAGGTGGAATATCTTGGCCGCGCCTCGCTCGCGGGCTCCGACGATCGCAAGCTGGTCGCGACGCTGCGCACCGACGGCGACGTCGGTCCTGGCTTTGGCGGGTTCGGCGGCCAGTCGCGCGTGATGGTCGCGAGCCTCGACGAGGGCGGCCAGTCCTTCCCGACGGCGGACGCCGGCACGGGCGGGTATTCCGAGACGCCCGCCGTCTCCGTTCGCGAAGACAACAGGCTTCCTGTCGCGGTCACGCCGCGCGTCGCCCCTGCGCCCGCGACAACGGCGCTGGCCATGGCGCCTGTCGCGCAGCAACCCGCAGTTTCCGCGCCGGCCCCCGCGCCGGTTGGCGTGGCGATCGCGCTGCCGCTGCCGCCTGAGCGGCCGTTCGATCTCGGCACGATCCCGCACGCGGCGACGCCTGTGATGAGCGCCGTGCCGCTTGCTCCGACGCAGAATGCTGTTGCGCCGCCGCTGCCTCCGGTTCGCGCCCGCGCGACCGTTGCGGCGCTTTTCTACGCGGAGCCGGCGAAAATCGTGATGCGGTTCGAAAAGTCCGATCCGTTTGCGGCGCTGAAACCGCAGGCGTTCCGGCCGCTCAAGTCGGTTTCAAGCGAACTCTGAACCGATGGATCGCGCTCCGGCGCGATCATGTTGATTTCGCAATGGCGACTCTCCATCTTCTGATCGAGCCGCCATGCGTTTTCATTTGAAATCATTCATTTTAGCGCCCGTCGGAATCTTCGCTTGGGCGACGTGCCTGTTCGTCGCCGCGCCGGCTGCCGCGCAGAAATTCGAGAGCGCCGCGCCCTACGCGCTGCTGATGGATAGCGACAGCGGCGCGATCCTCTACGAGAAGGCTGCGGATGATCTCATGATCCCGGCGAGCCTTGCGAAGCTGATGACCGCCGAGGTGCTGTTCGACGAGATCAAGCGCGGCCGTCTGAAACTGGATGACGAGATCACGATCTCGGAGAACGCCTGGCGCAAGGGCGGCGCGCCGTCCGGCGGCTCCACCATGTTCGCGGCGCTCGGCAGCCGGATCAAGGTCTCCGACCTCATTCCCGGCCTCGTCGTGCTCTCGGGAAATGACGCCGCCATCGCCATAGCTGAAGCGATCGCAGGCACGGAGGAGAATTTCGCGCGCATGATGACGCAGCGGGCGCGCGAGATGAATCTGCCGAAATCGGTGTTCCGGAACGCGACCGGATTTCCTGATCCCGAGCAGAAGGTCACCGCGCGCGAGCTTGCGCTGCTCGCCAACAACATCATCAAGCAGCACGCCGAATTCTACCCGTCCTTCGGCTTGAAGGAGTTCACCTGGAACAAGGTGAAGCAGCCCAACCGCAATCCGCTGCTCGGCATGGATATCGGCGCCGACGGGCTCAAGACCGGCAATATCGGCGACAGCGGCTTCGGACTTGTCGGTTCGGCCGTGCAGAATGGGCAGCGGCTGATTGTCGTCGTCAATGGGTTGAAGACGGCTCGCGATCGCGCAACGGAAGCGCGCAAGCTGCTCGATTGGGGCTTTCGCGGCTTCGAGCGGCGCACCTTGTTCAGCGAAGGAACCGTGATCGGAGAAGCCAAGGTCTATGGCGGCGAACATGGGCAGGTCGGGCTTGTCGCCAAAGGGCCGGTGCTGCTGCTGACTCCGCGCGGTTCATCTGATCGCGTCGTCGCGCGCATCGTCTATACCGGTCCGCTCATCCCGCCGGTGCAGCAGGGCGCCGAGGTGGCGCGGCTGCGCGTCATGCGCGGCGATGTTCAGGCGCTTGATATTCCGCTCTTTGCAGCGCAGGACGAAGGCGTCGGCGACATGCGGCGTCGCGCGGTGGACGCCGCCTACGAATATGGCGTCGATCTGTTTCGGCGTCTGATCGGAAAGCGCGGCTGAGTTTAATGGCAAGTTCGAAACCTGCGAGACGCGGCCGCTTCATCACTTTCGAAGGCGGCGAGGGCGCGGGCAAATCCACGCAGATCAAGCTGCTGGCGGCGTCGCTTCGCGAAGCCGGCCTGACCGTCGACGAAACGCGCGAGCCCGGCGGTTCGCCACGCGCCGAACTGATCCGGAAATTCATCCTGAGCGGCGAAGCCAAACCGATGGGCGTCGCGACCGAAGTCTTTTTGTTCAACGCGGCGCGCTACGATCACGTCGTCAACCGGATCGCGCCCGCGCTGTCGGCAGGAACGTGGGTGCTGTGCGATCGCTTCGCGGATTCGAGCCGCGTCTATCAGTCGGTTGCTGGCGGCGTCGATATGGCGCTGGCGCGCGGCCTCGAGACGCTTGTGGTCGGCGAGACGCGGCCAGACCTCACTTTCATCCTCGACTTGCCGGCGGAAATCGGCCTTGCGCGTGCAAGCGCCCGGCGCGGAGCCTCGGACACGGCCGACCGCTTCGAGGCGGAAAGCCTTGCAATGCATGAATGCATTCGCGCCGGCTACCTCGCCATCGCGGAAGAGGAGCCTGCGCGATGCGCGGTGATCGACGCCAATGGCGAGCCTGCGGAGGTGGCGTCGGCCATTCGTCGCATCGTCGCCGAGCGGTTGAAGGTGTAGACGGGCGCGATGTCCGACATCGTCGAACCCGACCAGCTTGAAGGCTTCCCCCATCCGCGCGAGCGCGCCGACCTCGCTGGCCATGTGGAGGCTGAGCGGATTTTTCTCGACGCCTATCGCAGCGGCCGGCTGCATCACGCCTGGATCATCGGCGGCGAAGAGGGGATCGGCAAAGCGACGCTCGCCTATCGCATCGCGCGCTTCCTGCTGGCCAATCCGGACCCTACCGCCCCCGCGGTTCGCCAAGCGCGCGATCTCGCTGTCGATCCGTCACATCCGGCTGCCCGCAAGGTGATGGCGCTCAGCCATCCCGATCTCGTGACGCTCAGGCGGACAGTCAATCCGGAGACCAAGCGGCCGCGGCAGGACATCCCGATCGACATGGTGCGGCGGGCGACAGCGGTCTTCGCATCGACAGCGGGCGAGGGCGGCTGGCGCGTCTGCATTGTCGACAGCGCCGAGGATCTGAACCGCGCCGGCGCGAACGCGCTGTTGAAGACGCTGGAGGAGCCGCCGAACCGGGCGATTTTCCTGATCGTCAGCCATGCGCCCGGCCGCCTGTTGCCGACCATCCGCTCGCGCTGCCGGCGCCTCGATCTGGCCCCGCTGTCGCAGGCGGATCTCTCCCGTGTTCTCCATGAGATCGCCTTCGAGGAAGAGCCCTCCGCGGTCCGCGCGGCCGTCGCCGGCGCGCAAGGATCGGTCCGCCGCGCCATCCTGCTGCTCGATTCCGATCTCGCCGGCATGGGCGCCCGCACCATCGCCCTTCTCGACAAGCTGCCGGACCTGCCGCAACGGGCGCTGCTCGATCTCGCCGGCAAGGCGGCCGGTCGGGACGGCGAGCCGCTGTATCACGAGCTGCTCGACGCGACCCGGAACTGGCTTTCCGACCAGCTTGCGGCGCGCGCCTCGGCAGGCGCGGCCAGGGTCGCGCCGCTTGCGGAAATGTGGGACAAGCTGAATGAGGGCTCCCGGACGATCGACGCTTTCAATATCGACCGGCGGCCTTTCATCATCGGACTGTTTTCCGATATGGCAGAAGCAATGGCGCGGGTCCGCGCCTAGAGCATGGCGCGAAAAAGTGGAGACCGGTTTTTCCGAGACGAACGCGAGCGTTCGCTCTGCAAAAGCCATGCTCTAAGTTTTTGGAATCGATCACGTACCCGCATTTTGATTGATTCAATCAAAATGCGGCGTGATCTGGAGCGTTTGGAAACGGACAGGGATGCGGCAAGGGAATAGCGCAATGAGAATGCCGACGCCGGGCGGGGATCGCTTCCGGCGAATGCGGGGCTTCGCCTAGTCACAGCGAACCCGTATGCAGTCCCGGTTCTCCGAAGCGCACCAGCGCCGAGCGGAGACCCGCCCAACATCAAAGCGAACCGATGTCAGACCGCGAGAAATTCTACATCACCACGGCGATCTCCTATCCCAACGGGCCGCCGCATATCGGCCACGCCTATGAGGTGATGGCGACGGATGCGATCGCGCGCTTCAAGCGCATCGACGGCTATGACGTGTTCTTCATGACCGGCACCGACGAGCACGGCCAGAAAGTGCAGCGGACGGCCGAAGCCAAGGGCCTGACGCCGAAGGCCTATGTCGATGAGATCGCCGCGCTCTTCAAGAAGATGAACGAGACGCTGAACATCAGCTTCGATCGCTTCATCCGCACGACCGACGCCGATCATCTGCCGTCGACGCAGGAATTGTGGCGTCGCATGGAAGCGAACGGCGACATCTATCTCGGCCGTTACGCCGGCTGGTACTCCGTGCGCGACGAAGCCTTCTATGGCGAGGACGAGACATCGATCCTGGCTGATGGAACGCGCGTTGGCGGGCAAGGCACGCCGGTCGAATGGGTGGAGGAAGAAAGCTATTTCTTCCGCCTTTCCGCTTACAAGGAAAAGCTGCTGAAGCTCTATGCGGATCAGCCCGACTTCATCTCGCCGAAAGAACGCCTGAACGAAGTCGCGAATTTCGTGAAGGGCGATCTGCAGGATCTGTCGATCAGCCGCACGACGTTCGACTGGGGCATTCCCGTGCCGCCGGGCAAGGCGGAGACGAACCAGAAGCACATCATGTATGTCTGGGTCGACGCGCTGAACAACTATGTCACGGGCGCCGGCTTCCCCGACGAGAAAAATCCGCGCTGGAAATACTGGCCGGCTGACGTCCATGTGATCGGCAAGGACATCACGCGCTTCCATGCGGTCTATTGGCCGGCGTTCCTGATGTCTGCGGGCCTGCCTGTGCCGAAGCGCGTGTTCGGCCACGGATTCGTGCTCAACAAGGGTGAGAAGATGTCGAAGTCGGTCGGCAACGTCGTCGATCCCTTCACCATCACGAACCACTACGGCGTCGATCAGGTGCGCTATTTCTTCCTGCGCGAGGTGCCGTTCGGCCAGGATGGCAGCTACAGCCATGAGGCGATCGTCGCGCGCATCAACGCCGATCTTGCCAACGGCGTCGGCAATCTTGCGCAGCGTTCGCTGTCGATGATCGCCAAGAATTGCGACGGCAAGCTGCCTTCGATGGGCGAATTGACGGATGATGACAAGGCGCTGCTGTCGCTCGCCGACGCGTTGCCCGAAAAAGCGCGCGCCGCGATGAAGGACTATGCCGTGCATGCGATGCTGGCCGAAATCTGGAGCGTCGTCGCGGAAGGGGATCGCTATATCGCGGCGCAGGAGCCGTGGAATTTGCGCAAGACGAACCCGGCGCGCATGGGCGCGGTGCTCGCGGTGACGGCGGAAGCTCTGCGCGCTATCGGCATCGCCGCTCAGCCGGCGATTCCGGAGGGTGCGGCCAAACTGCTCGATCTGCTCGGTGTTCCCGCGGATAAACGCATGCTTGCCGACATCGGCGCGCATGGCCGCATCGCGGCGGGAACTGCGTTGCCGGCGCCGAGCGGCATCTATCCGCGTTACGTCGAGGTGGAGGCCGACAAGGCGTGACGTTGATCGACAGTCATTGCCATCTCGACTTTCCCGATCTCGCTGCAGATCGGGAGGGCGTGCTTGCGCGTGCGCGCGAGGCCGGCGTCGGGCTGATGGTCACGATCTCGACCCATGTCGCGAAATTCGAGACCTACAAGGCGCTCGCGGAAGAGCATGACGACGTGCTGTTCACGATCGGAACGCATCCGCACAACGCGGCGCAGGAGCCCGACGTTCCAGCGGCGAAGCTCGTCGAATTGTCGTGTCATCCGCGCTGCGTGGCGATTGGCGAGGCGGGGCTCGACTATCACTACGACAAGAGTCCGCGCGACATTCAGGCGAACGTCTTCCGCACGCATATCGCTGCGGCGCGTGAGACCGGCCTGCCGCTGATCATCCACGCCCGCGAGGCGGATGAGGACATGATCGCCATCCTTCGCGGCGAATATGCAAAGGGCGCCTACAAGGCGGTGCTGCATTGCTTCTCCTCGGGCGCGGAACTGGCGCGCGTCGGGCTCGATCTCGGATTTCTTCTCTCATTCTCCGGAATCATCACGTTCCGGAATTCTGACGAGTTGCGCGCTATTGCGAAATCCGTGCCGCTCGATCGGCTGCTGGTCGAAACCGACGCACCCTATCTCGCGCCGATCCCATTCCGGGGAAAGCGCAACGAGCCTGCCTATGTCGCGCATACGGCGCGCATGCTCGCCGAAGTGAAGGGTGTCTCGCCCGAGCGGATGGCCGAGACGACCACCGCGAATTTCCTGCGCTATTTCGACAAATGCGCCTCGCTTGATCTCGCCATCGCGAGACGCGCTGCGGCGGCATGAGCGAAAGCCTGATCATTCTCGGCTGCGGCTCATCGGGCGGCGTGCCGCGCGTCGGGCAGGGCTGGGGCGCCTGCAATCCGGACAATCCGCGTAATCGCCGCCGCCGCTGCTCCGCGCTGCTGGAGAAGCAGTCGGCGGAAGGCGTGACGCGCGTGCTCATCGATACAACGCCTGATCTCAGGGATCAGCTTCTCGAAGCTGAGGTGAAATCACTCGACGCAGTCGTGATGACCCATGACCATGCCGATCACACGCACGGCATCGACGATCTCCGGCCTCTCGTCATGCATCTGAGGCGACGCATTGATGTGCATGCGGATGAACCGACCGCCGTCTCGCTGCGCGAGCGTTTCAACTATTGCTTCCAGTCGGCGCCGGGCAGCGATTACCCGCCGATCCTCAATCTGATCGATCTTGATCGCGAAAAGCCTGTTGTCATCGAAGGAATGGGCGGTTCGCTGAAACTTGCGCCGATCCGCGTCAGACATGGCCGCACCGATGCGCTGGGATTCAGGATCAATGGCCTCGCCTATACGCCAGACCTCAACGACATCTATCCGGAGTCGCTGCCGCTTCTCAGCGATCTCGACGTCTGGATCGTCGATGCGCTGCGCATTTCTCCTCATCCCACGCATTTTTCGCTGGAGGAGGCGCTGTCATGGATCGAGCGGCTGAAGCCGAAGCGCGCCATCCTGACCAATCTTCACACCGATCTCGACTATGACCATCTTGCGTCGATGACGCCGGCGGATGTCGAGCCCGCTTTCGACGGCATGCGGATCGTGATGTGAGCCGGCAGATGGACCCGCGCGAAAACAAACCAGTAGACAATCGAGGCGCCGAGCCGAAACCCGGCGGCCGGAGCGCCGCCAATCTGATCGCCGGCGCTTTCATTCTCGCGATGCTTGTCTTCGGCGTCTGGCTGTTCAACGCCATTTCGGAGTCGCAAAAGGCGCAGGAATGCCTGGAGTCGCGACGGCGCAACTGCATGCTGATCGAAGCGCCGCGCCAACCCGGCGGATAATTTCAGCCGGGCAGGCGATCCCTCAGGCGAAGAAGCGCGATCTTCGAGATCTGCGTCAGCGCTTCGCGCAATTCCGTCTCGCGATCGTTGTTCGCCCGCTTCTCGAAGGCCGCAAGAATGTCGCTGCGCTGCAGGCCTTTCACGGCGATGATGAAGGGAAAGCCGAATTTCGCGCGATAGGCTTCATTAAGCTCAGTGAAACGCCCGAGCTCCGCTGGCGTCATCTGATCAAGTCCGGCGGACGCCTGCTCCTTCGTGGAGTCGTCGGTCAGCAATTTCGCCTGCGCCAGCTTTCCCGCGAGATCTGGATGGGCGTTGATCAGCTTCAGCTTCGCTTCCGCGTCGAGCGCGCCGAGCTGCTTCACCATCGCCAGATGTAGGCCGCCGGCCGTATCGTGCTCGCTCGTCAACCCCGCGCGATGGGTTGCATCCGCGATCTCAGGCGTATGCTCGAAAATGTCGCCATAGATCGCGACGAAAAGCGGCCGCGACATGCGGCTCGGCGTGATCCCTTCCGGCGGATGGCGGCGCGCCCAGTGGCGCGCGATATCGACGCGCCGGCAGACCCACGTCTTCTCGCGGCTTTTGACATAGTCGAGGAAGCGCGCAAGCGAGGCCGCGCGACCCGGCCGTCCGACGAGCCGACAATGCAGACCAATCGACATCATCTTCGGCGCGCCGGCTTCGCCTTCGGCCCAGAGGATGTCGAAGGAGTCCTTGAGATAGGCGAAGAACTGGTCGCCGCTATTGAATCCCTGCGCGCTGGCGAAACGCATGTCGTTGGCGTCGAGCGTGTACGGAATGATGAGATGTGGGCCGTGCGGACCTTCGATCCAGTAGGGCAGGTCGTCGGAGTAGGCGTCGGACGAGTAGAGGAAACGCGGTTCTTCAAGCGTCAGCCGCGTGGTGTTTTCGGAGGTGCGGCCCTGATAGAGTCCGAACGGCGCCTCGCCGGTGAGCTCGGTGTGGATGCGCACGGCCTCGGCGATCTGCCGACGCTCTTCCGCTTCGGGCACGCCGTTATAGTCGATCCATTTGTAGCCGTGGGTGGCGATTTCCCAGCCCGCTTCCTTCATCGCGGCCACGGCTTCCGGATGCTTCTCCATGGCTGTTGTCACGCCATAGACTGTCACCGGCATGTCGCGTTCGGTGAACAGGCGCCACAGCCGCCAGAAGCCGGTGCGCGAACCATATTCGTAGATCGACTCCATGTTCATATGACGCTGGCCGACGCGCGGCGTTGCGCCGACGATTTCCGACAGGAACGCCTCAGAGGCGGCGTCGCCATGCAGAATGCTGTTCTCGCCGCCTTCCTCGTAGTTGATCACGAACTGCACGGCGACATTCGCGCCGCCCGGCCAGTCCGCGCGCGGCGGCGTGCGCCCGTAACCGATGAGATCGCGCGGATAATTCTGTGACGGCATGCTCACGAGCCCCTGTAGGTCGAATAGCTCCAGGGCGAGGCGAGCAGCGGCACATGATAGTGGCCGTCGGCGTCGGCGATCTGGAAGCGAACGGGAATGACGTCGAGGAAAGGCGGGTCGCTCATCTTGGCTCCTGTCGCGCGGAAGTGCTCGCCCACATGGAAGACGAGTTCAAAGGCTCCAACGCGCATGGCGCTTCCCGTCAGCAGAGGCTCATCGGTGCGCCCGTCATTGTTCGTGCGCACGCCCTTGACGAGTTCGCGCTCTCCCGCAGGGCCAATTGCGAATAGCTCGATCCTGACATTCGCGGCCGGACCACCCGCAACCGTATCAAGCACATGAGTCGACAATCGCCCCATTTCGCCCTCCATGCCCGCGTCTGCGATCGCTCTGCTGTTGCGGTCTTTCAGCGCATATCATGCAAACGCCCCGCCATATTCAATCGAATATTGAAGATGCGACCATTCTCAATGAAGTCTAAATTCTTGTATTTCGACCGGGTCTCGCAGTCACTCCAATCGCGCGCCAATCCGGTCGAGTTCCGCCCGCACATGGGCCCTGCCGCGCTCGACCAGCAGATCGGTGAACAGCTTGATGCGCGGCGGCGCGAGGCTGCGCGTGGGATAGAGGACGCCCAGCGTCACCGGCTCCGGCGGAAAATCATGCAGCACCGAAACGAGGCGCCCGCTCTGGAGATGCTCGGCCACCTCGAAAGTTGGCTTCAGCACGACGCCAAGTCCGGCCAAGGCCCATCCCGTCAGGATGTCGCCATCGTCGGCGTCGATATCGCCGGCGACCGGCAGCGTGATTTCCGCTCCGCCTGACGACAGCGTCCAGCGATATTGCTGCGAGCCTGGAAATCGCAGGAGCAGGCAGCGATGGTTGAAGAGGTCATGCGGGGTTGCGAGCGCCGGCGTATTCGCGAGATAGGCGGGCGACGCGCAGAGCACGCGATCGATGCGCGCGACCTTGCGCAGCACGAAAGAACTGTCGGCGAAGTTCGCCATGCGCAGCGCGATGTCGACGCCCTCATCGATCAAATCAAGGAGATAGTCGGACAGCCTCAGGCGCACGCTGACATTGGGATGCGCCTTCACGAAATCGGCTACGACGGGAGCGAGGAGCCTGCGTCCCAATCCGAGCGGCGCGGTGACCTTGAGGACGCCTGCGGCGGTCGCGCTCTCCTCCTGGGCCGCCGCCGCGGCGCGCTCCACGGAAGCGAGGATTTCAAGACAGCGCTCATGAAACTGCTGGCCGGCGGAGGTGAGGTGGATCTTCCGCGTGGTCCGGTTAAACAGCCGGCATTTGAGTTGCTTCTCAAGCGCGATGATGCGGCCGCTGACCACCGCCGGCGACATGCGCAGCTCCCGGCCAGCGGCGGAGAAGCCGCCCTTCTCGACCGCCTTCACGAAGATGCGCGTGTCCTCGAGGAACCCCATCGGCGCTCATTTTCAAACTGAGATTGATAATACTAGCGGCTTTCAATGCGTCAACGGCAAGCCAAAACTGGTCTAAGACAGGCGACGGGCGAGCGAGGAATCGATGATCGATCCGATCTTCCATGAATGGGGCGGGCTGCTGCTGCGCTGGGCGCATGTCGTCACGGCCATCGCCTGGATCGGGTCATCCTTCTATTTCATGCATTTGGACGCCTCTCTGAGGCCGATAGCCGAAATCCCGACAGGGAAGGGCGGGGCCGCCTGGGAGGTCCATGGGGGCGGCTTCTACGAGGTGAAGAAGTACCTCGAAGCGCCGGCGCATCTGCCTGATCATCTCATCTGGCACAAATGGCAGGCCTACTCGACCTGGCTCACGGGCTTCTTCCTGCTGGTCTGGGTCTATTACGCGCAGTCGCAGCTCTATCTCATCGATCCTGATGTGCGCGATCTCTCGCCATTGGCTGCCGCTGCGATCGGGCTTGCCGGGCTGGCGCTCGGATGGATCGTTTATGACGGCCTGTGCCGATCACCGCTGGCGAAGAACGAGGTCGCGCTCGCGGCGGTCGGCTTCGCCTTCATCGTTGGCATGGCCTGGTTCTTCCAGCAGGTGTTCTCAGGCCGCGGCGCGCTGCTGCACACCGGCGCGCTGATGGCGACGATGATGGCGGGGAACGTGTTCTTCAACATCATCCCCGGGCAGCGGAAGACGATCGGCGAACTGCTCGCCGGTCGGACGCCTGATCCCAAGTGGGGCAAAGACGCGAAGACGCGCTCGACCCACAACAACTATCTCACTTTGCCGGTGCTCTTTCTGATGCTGTCCGGCCATTATCCCCTGACTTTCTCGACCCCCTACGCCTGGGCGATCGTCGGGCTGATCCTCGTCGCGGGCGCAGTGGTGAGACACTTCTACAATGTTCGCCACGCCGGGAAGGGCGATCCCTGGTGGACATGGGGTGTGGCGGCGGCCTGCGTCTGGGCGGCGATCTGGATCAGCATGGGCTCGGCGCCAATCGGGCGCGAGCGCCTGGGACTTGCGCCGCTCCCGGAGACGAAAGTGATTGCGGGCGCGCCTCGCGCGCCCGAGCAGGTCGCGAACATCCTGCTCGGCCGCTGCAGCATGTGCCACGCGCAGGAGCCTGTTTATCTCGGTATTCACATCGCGCCGAAAGGCATTCGGCTCGATACGCCGGAGATGATGGCGCGCAATCGTGAGGCCGTCCTGACGCAAGCCGTGCTGACACGAGCGATGCCGCCGAACAACGTCACCAACATGACGCGCGAAGAACGCCGGATCGTTGCGGAATGGATCGCGCATTCAAAATGAGCGCGATCACGTAGAGGACATGATGTCGAACCTCGAATGGGGCCGCGCGATTTCGCAGCGGCTTGAAGAACTCGCCGGGATCACTGATGTCCCCGGACAGATCACGCGGCTCTATCTCAGCCCGGCCCATGGGCGCGCCGCCGAACTCGTCGCGTCATGGATGCGCGACGCCGGTCTCGCCGTCGAATTTACACCGCTTGGCGACGTTGTTGGTCGCCTTCAAGGCGCGGAGCCTAACGCGAAACGCCTGCTGCTGGCCTCCCATATCGACAGCGTGCGCAACGCCGGCAAGTTCGACGGGACGCTCGGCGTCATTGCTGCGATTGAACTCGCCCGGCGGTTTCACGTTGAAGGCAAGCGCCTGCCATTCACGCTTGAAGTGATCGCTTTCGGAGACGAGGAGGGCGTCCGCTTTCCAACCTCGCTCAGCGGTTCGCGTGCGGTCGCGGGCAAGCACAATCCTGATATCCTCAATGAGAAGGATCAACGCGGAGTCACGCGTCGCGACGCGCTGAAAACGTTCGGCGCGCCCGAAACGCCTGTCGAACGGATGAGGCGCAATCCCGGGGATACGCTCGGCTATGTCGAGGTCCATATCGAGCAAGGGCCGGTGCTCGAAGCGCGCAATCTGCCGCTTGGCGTGGTTACTGCAATCAATGGCTGCTCGCGCGGCTCCGTCGTGGTGAAGGGCTGGGCCGGCCATGCCGGCACTGTGCCGATGGCGCTGCGCAAGGATGCGCTCGCGGCTGCGGCGGAAATGGTTCTTGCGGTCGAGCGCATCGCGCGCGCCGACCCCGACATCGTCGCGACCGTCGGTCAGCTCGGCGTGCCTGGCGGAGCGATCAATACGGTGCCGGGCCGCGTCGAGTTCACGCTCGACATCAGGTCGTCTGAAGACTCCAAGCGTCACAAGGCGGTCGCCGATATCGGCGCGGCCTGCCTCGCGATCGCAGAGAAACGCGGCGTCAGCGCCGAGGTCGAGATGCCTTATGACGTGCCGGCTGCGATCTGCGACGCGGCGCTGTCAGACGCCCTCGCGCAATCGATCGCGCGCTGCGGCTTCGAGCCATTGCGGCTGGCGAGCGGCGCCGGCCATGACGCCATGTCGTTCCGCGACGCGTTACCCTTCACGATGCTCTTCGTTCGATGCAAGGGCGGCGTAAGTCACAATCCGGCGGAGTATGCGTCCATTGAGGATATTGACGCCGCGGCGCGCACGCTCGCCGATTTCGTCGATCATCTCGTCGGTCGCTGACTCCTGGAGATTCCGATGACCGATGATCTCAGCGTTCTGATCGACCGGCGTTTCGAGGACGAGGTGAATTTCCTCGCCGAACTCGTGCGCACGCCATCAGACAATCCGCCGGGCGATTGCATTCGTCACGCCAACCGCGCTGCGAGCTTGCTGGAGAAGCTGGGCTTCACAGTCGAACGGCACGTCGTGCCTGATGCGCTCGTGCGTGCGAACGGTATGATCTCCTGCGCGAACCTCATCGTGCGCCACCGGTTCGGCGATGGGCCGGTGATCGCGCTGAACGCCCATGGCGACGTTGTTCCTCCCGGCGATGGCTGGAGTCGCGATCCCTATGGCGCGGAGATCATCGACGGCTGGATGTATGGCCGCGGCGTCGCGGTCTCGAAATCGGATTTCGCCACCTATGCCTTCGCTCTCGACGCATTGAAGAAATCGGGCAGGGCGCTCAAGGGAACGGTCGAACTCCACCTCACTTATGACGAGGAGGCCGGCGGCGAGATCGGGCCGGGCTGGCTGCTGCGTGAGGGCCTCTCGAAGCCCGATCTCGCGATCGGCGCAGGTTTCTCCTACAGCGTCGTGACCGCGCACAATGGCTGTCTGCATCTCGAGATCGAGACGAAAGGCCGTTCGGCGCATGCGGCGAAGCCCTCGACGGGTGTGGACGCGCTCGAAGTCGCAAACGATGTCATGAGCGCGATCTATGCCTATCGCAGGCTCCTGCCCGCGCGCGTGTCGGCGACGCCAGGCATTGGTTCGCCGCAGATCACGGTTGGCCTCATCAAGGGCGGCATCAACACCAATGTCGTGCCTGACCGCATCACGTTCCGGCTCGATCGCCGCATGATCCCGGAAGAGAATCCGGAGGCTGTGGAGCAGGAGGTTCGCGCGCTGATAGAGGGAACGGCGCGCCGGCATCCCGAGGCGTCGGTCGAGGTCCGCCGCATTCTGCTGGCGAAGCCGCTGGTTGAGTTGTCCGGGGGAGAAAAGCTCAAGGCGACGCTCTGCGCGCACGCCACGCGGATCATGGGGGAAAAGATCAGGGCGACCGGCGTGCCGCTCTATACGGACGCCCGCCACTACTCGGAACGGGGAATTCCGATCGTGCTGTTCGGGGCGGGACCACGCTCGATCGAGGAGGCCAACGCCCACCGCGCCGACGAGCGGCTGCCGCTGTCTGATCTGAGGAAGGCGACGGAAGTGGTCGCAGAGACGCTCGCGGAGCTGCTGGCGTAGGGGCTCGCACAGCCGTGAAGTATCGTGTGTGAGACATACGAGCGCGCTTGAGAGGTGTCATGAGGCGCGGCGGTCATTCTTCAAAAGGGACTTGACTTTTCCAGAATAAATTCCTATTATCTCCACGCCCTTGCTCTTCTACGGGGCTGTCCAGGTCAGGACTGAACAGGAGCAAGGGGCGGATCCGCGGGTTCTGATGCGACCTGGCTTCAGAACTCCCGGCGTCTCCGACACTGCGCCCGCCTGACACTAGGATCAGGCTGTCCGAACGGACCTTAAGCGGGACACCGCGGAGAGCGCAGGACTGGAAGACTGAAAATCCGCGTCGGGAGCGCCGCAAGGCGAAACCCAACCACCTACTTTGGCCGCGTCTTGCGGCGCTCCCGGCCTCCCTGTCGGGCGGTCCAGTCGAAGCTCGATATGGAGAGCTATTGTGTAGACAAATTCAATCGGCCGATCGGGCCGGGGGATGCGCGTGGTCGCGTTTTCAGGCGCGCGTATCGACGTTCTGGCCGATGCCGCTCGACAGCGCCGCCTGCGTCAGCACGACGTTGTTGTCATGCGCCGCAGCCATCATCTGCATCGGCGCGTTGAGGATGATGCTTTCAGGGTCGATCTTGTTGGTGTCGCTCGAAAAGGCCGCGAGGATCGCGTCCTGCGCAGCCTGAGCTTTCGGGACCATCAGTCCCGATGATTGAGAGACGGCGTCCATGGCTCGCTCCGAGCGCCCTTCTGGCGCGTCTTTCAATCTAGCGCATTCCGTTACGTCTGGCGCGCGTCGTCTCGATTGAGAGTGAATAGGTGATTGACTTGAAGGGCGCGTTTTAACGCATCGGAGTTCGCATGGACGGCCGGGCCGAGGGCGCGCTATCGATGGCGGCGGCTTTCAGGAAAGGCTTGATGTGACCTCCCAGCGCGATCTGCTTGAGCGCATGTTCAGGGCTGCGATCTCCGCCGCCGATCCCGCCGTCTGCCTGCCTCCACACCTCCCGCCGCGTCCCAAAGGGCGCACGATCGTGATCGGCGCGGGGAAGGCTGCGGCCTCGATGGCGAGGGCGGTCGAGGCGCATTGGGAAGGGCCTCTCAGCGGGCTTGTGGTGACCCGCTATGGCCATAACGCGCCGACCCGGGGCATCGAGGTGGTTGAAGCGTCACACCCCGTCCCGGACGCCGCAGGCCTCTCTGCTGCGACCCGAATTATGGAACTCGTGCAGGGGCTCACGGAGGACGACCTCGTGCTGTGCCTGATCTCGGGTGGCGGCTCGGCGCTGCTGACCATGCCGGCTGAGGGCCTTACCTTGGCGGACAAGCAGGCCATGAATCGGGCGCTGCTCAGAAGTGGCGCCTCGATCCATGAGATGAATTGCGTCCGCAAGCATCTCTCGCGGATCAAGGGCGGCCGGCTGGCCGCCGCCTGCGCGCCCGCGCGCGTGGTGTCGCTGCTGATCTCCGACGTGCCGGGCGACGATCCCTCGGTGATCGCTTCCGGGCCGACTGTGCCAGATCCCACGACCTATGCGGACGCTCTGGCGATCGTGAGGCGCTACGGCATTACGGAGCCGGCGGCGGCGATCGCCATTCTGGAGCGTGGGCCCGACGAGACGCCGAAGCCCGGCGACGCCAGACTTGCTCGCTGCGAAACGATCTTCATCGCGACCGCGCTGCAGTCGCTCGACGCGGCTGCGGCGGTCGCCCGCGAGGCCGGCGTGACACCGGTCATTCTTGGCGACTCGATCGAGGGCGAGGCGCGCGACACAGCGCTGGTGCTTGGCGGCATCGCGCGCCATGCGGCGCTGCGGGGAGAGCCGGCTGCCGCCCCATGCGTGCTGATCTCCGGCGGCGAGACCACTGTGACCGTGCGAGGCAAGGGCAGGGGCGGCCGCAACGCCGAGTTCCTTCTCGCCCTCGCCGTCGCGCTTGATGGGCATCCCAGCATCTCCGCCCTCGCCGGCGACACCGACGGCGTCGACGGCACCGAGGATGTCGCGGGATATGTGCTGACGCCCGACACTCTGGCGCGCGCCCGCGCGCTCGGTCTGAACGCCAAAGACCGGCTGGCGGACAATGACGGCTATGGATTCTTCGCGCCGCTCAATAACCTCGTCGTCACCGGACCGACGCTCACCAACGTCAACGATTTTCGCGCGATCCTGATTTCGAGGGAGTGAGAAACGCGCGCTATGCCATTGCAAATACTTGTGCTTTTATATTCTTATATCTGAGAACAATCGGTTCCAGGATTGTGGATTGGGTGAGGGATTGGCGCAGCCAGCCTCTCGTCGCAAACTGAGGTCGGCGGCGGGCGCGGGACGGCTGACGCTCAGTCTGTCGGATTTGCGAGGCGCAAGATGTGCAAGGCGTGCGACTACACCATCCATCGCGCCAATCATCATTTTGGCTGGGATCGATCCTTTGCGCCGGCGGCGACTGTGAAGCCGGGCTCCACGATCGAGTTTGAGTGCATCGACAGCTCCGCCGGCCAGCTCACGCCAGCCAGTACCGTCGCTGACGTCGCGCAGCTTGATTTCAGCCGCGTGAACCCGGTCACCGGGCCGATCTATATCGACGGCGCCGAACCCGGCGACGCGCTCAAGGTGACCATCGAGGAGTTCAAGCCGTCGAGCTTCGGATGGACGGCGAATATCCCGGGTTTCGGGCTTCTCGCGGACCAGTTCGCTGATCCTGCGCTGCATGTCTGGTCGCTTGAAAGCTCGCTACGGCCCGCGCTTTTCTCCAACATCGGGCGCGTGCCGCTGAAGCCGTTCGCGGGCACGATCGGCAACGCGCCAGCCGAGCCCGGGCTTCATTCTGTGGTGCCGCCGAGGCGCGTCGGCGGCAATCTCGACATCCGCGACCTGACGGCCGGCGTTGTCCTGTATCTGCCGGTCGAGGTTCCCGGCGCGCTGTTCTCAGTCGGCGACACCCATGCGGCGCAAGGCGACGGCGAGGTCTGCGGGACCGCGATCGAGAGCCCGATGAACGTCGTCCTGACCTTCGATCTGGAGAAAGGCGTACAGCTCAAAACGCCGCGTTTCACGACGCCCGGACCCGTGACCCGCCATCTCGATGAGAAGGGCTACGAGGCGACCACGGGCGTCGGGCCTGATCTGTTCGAGGCAGCGTGCTCGGCCGTCAGCCAGATGATCGACCTTCTGTCCGCGCGTCACGGCCTCGCGCCTGTTGACGCTTACATGCTGTGCTCGGTCTGCGGCGATCTCCGCGTCAGCGAAATCGTTGATCAGCCGAACTGGGTGATCTCATTCTATTTTCCGAGGCTTGTGCTGGAGTAGCAGTGGCGGCCTCTAGATACTCGATCTAAGGATCTTCTAGTTCCATAATGTATCTTATGCGATCCTCGTAATGGCGCGTGAGTTGATCCATGTCGCTGCGCCCCGCCTCTGGCGAGCGGCCGATCCTCGCGACATTCTCCGCCGATGATCCTGCGCTCCCTTGGCGGCTTTCTCGATCGACTTCGTGGCGCTGATCGCCGCAACGCGCCGGCGCACGCGCAAGCCTGGAAGTCGGCGTCAACGTCAGACAACTCGGTCCATCGCATGCTTGATGAACTCGGCGTTCCCTGGCGTCTGTCGCGGGCCGAACTCGCGAAGCGTTACGGCGTGCGGCGCGACGCGGCTTATGGCTGGAAGGTCATCGAGATCGCGACGCCTGATCTCAAAAATCTCATCCGGCCGCTCTCGGCGCAAGTGTTTCCGCAGTTCTCGAAGGCTTTTCCGGCGGTCGATTTCAGCGGCTTCAGTTCATG
Organism: Terrirubrum flagellatum; assembly: GCF_022059845.1. GTDB lineage: Bacteria > Pseudomonadota > Alphaproteobacteria > Rhizobiales > Beijerinckiaceae > Terrirubrum > Terrirubrum flagellatum. Next base: position 1,866,818 of record NZ_CP091851.1, read on the forward strand.
GGGCTCTGACGTTCGCGAGAATGTCCGACGGACGGCCGATCAGCTCACGCGTTGGCTCGGGCCGGCGGAAGCGGGCAATCGCCACAACACCTTCCGGTGCGAATGGAGCTTCGGCCCGGCGAGCGTCGCCCTGCTCGGCTGGCCGGACGACCTGCAACGCGGCCCGCGCCTCAAAAATTCAGCTCATGATCGCGATCGGCGGCTCGCGACGGCCTGTCACATCTGGATCAAGACTGGCTTTCGGCCCGCGGCGTCGGTGATCGAACGGGGATGGCTCGACAGTTTCGAGGCGATCCGGCCGATCGCCGTTGCGCATGACCAGACGGCGGAAGCTGTCCACAACGCCGCCGCTGAGCAAAGCGAGCTCGAATTCGTTCGAGAGCCCGGCCCCGAGCTCGCGAATATCTTCGGGCATATCGGGCGGTCTGCCGATGGCGCGGCGCTGATTTTCTGCCACGCGCAGCTCTATGTCATCGCAGCGAAGGACGTTCTCGGGTTCGACGTAGTCCGCATGCTGCCGGCCAAGGGCGGCGGCGGCTCGCGCTTGTACGTCGAATGTGTCGCGCATGATCGCGGCGCAAAGCCGAAGCGGCTCTTCATCTGTTCCGGCGATGAGCCAGACGGCCTGAACAACGTTGCGGCCGAGATCGCCGAAGCGTTCGGCAAACGCTGCAAGCTTGGCGACTATATCTATGACTATTGAAGGCGTCAGGCCGAAAGCCGCGCGCCATAGCCGCGTAGATACTTCATGCCGGTGTCGCACATCACCGTGACGATTGTCGCATCGGCGGGCAGTCGCGCCGCCAGCCTAAGCGCCGCCGTGACGTTCGCGCCGGTGGAAGCGCCGGCGAACACGCCCTCCTCGCGCGCCAGCCGAAACGCCATCTCCATGGCTTCGTCGGTCGAGACCAGTTCGATCTGATCGGCGATGTCGTTGCGCCAGAGCGGAACCACATACCCTGCCCCGACGCCGTCGATCTTGTGCGCGCCGGTCTTGCCGCCCGACAGCACTGGCGATTCCGCCGGTTCGACCGCGACGATCCTCACCCGTGTATCGCGCCGGCGCAGGCCTTCGCTGATGCCGCGCAAAGACGCCGCAGTGCCGACGCTTTGCACAAAGGCGTCGATCTTTCCGTCTGTCTGGCGCCAGATCTCCTCGCCCATCGCGTGATAGGCCGCGGTCTGGTCGCGATTGTTCATCTGATCGGTCCAGAAGGCGCCGGTCTCGACTGCAACCACTCGCGCGGCCTCGATCATGTCCTTGGTGAGCTTCTCCGTCATGCGCCCGCTGTCGCTTGGCACGATCTGAAGCCGCGCGCCGAGCAGCCGCATGTGATCGAGCTTTTCCTGAGCGAAGGCGTCCGAAGTCACGATATGCAGCGGATAGCCTTTCACCGCGCAGACCAGCGACAGCGACACGCCTGTGCTGCCGCCAGTATATTCGACGACCGCGCCGCCGGGCTTGAGACGGCCGTCATTCTCCGCCGCCGCGATCATGGCGAGCGCCATGCGATCCTTCATGCTGCCGGTCGGATTCTCGCTTTCCAGCTTGAGCAAGATGCGCGCGCCACTCGCCGCAACGATCTTGCGCAGCGGCAGCAACGAGGTTCCGCCTATCCGCGCGAGAATAGTCTGCGGCCTGTGTTCCATGACGACTGCCCTCACCTCCGCTGATGCTCGATCGCCGCATAGGCCGCGCGACCAGATGCGTCCGGTCCGGAATCCGGACCTGCGCCAGCCTCGACGTCATGTTAGGATTCAGGCATGGCAAGCTACGGTCAATTCTGTTCGATGGCGCGCGCGCATGAAGCGATCGGCGGGCGCTGGACGCTTCTTATCGTGCGCGAAATCTTGAGCGGCGGGCGTCGCTTCAACGATATCAGGCGCGGCATTCCGCGCATTTCGCGCACGATGCTGTCGGAACGTTTGCAGGAACTCGCGCAGATCGGCGCGCTGGCCCGTCATGATGGCGAACATGGGCCTGAATATGAGCTGACCGACGCCGGGCGTGAACTCGCGACGCTCGTCATCGCGTTTGCGACATGGGGGCAGCGCTGGTTGTCGCGCAAATCGGACGCCGACATTGATGTCGAACCGGTGCTTGTCGACATGCAAAAGCGCGTGCGCATTGGCGCCCTGCCCGATCAGCCTCTCGTTGTGCGCTTCGAGATCGACGGGCCGCGCCGTCCGCGTTTCATGCTGCTGCGCGCCGAGGAGATTTCGCTATGCAAGGAAAATCCTGGCTTCCCCGAGCCGCTGAAAGTGCGGGCTCCTTTGTCTGCGCTGATCGCCTGGTGGCGCGGCGATGCGAGCTTCGCGATGGCGCAGCGAATGGGCCTCAAGCTTGAAGGGCCGCGCGCGCTGACGCGCGCTTTCCCCGACTGGTTCGCGCGCTACCAGTTCGCTGACATCAGGCCTGCCGCCTAGTCCGGATTTCGGACCCCACGCGCCCTTCGCTTTCGTCCATCAACTCCTCGCGCATCAAGCAAGGGAGACTTCGATGGCCGCTCATCTTCTCATCCTTTATCCGCCGCCTGCTGACGCGAAGGCGTTTGAACGCGCCTATCGCGACGAACATCTGTCCTTCGCTGGGCCGCGGCTCATCGGCGCGACTGGCGTCGTCACCAAGCGCGTCGTCGGGCCGGCCGCAAAGCCGCCCTATCACCTCATGTCTGACGTGACATTTCCCGCGCTCGACGCGCTGATGACATGCGCGGCGTCGAGCGGCAGCAAGGAAGCGCGGGCGCACGCCGCCTCGATCAGCACCGGAGGCGCCAACTGTTCTCGTCGTATCGGACGACGCGTGATCAGCGTTTCGGCGAAAGTCCGGCCTTCTTGAATGCGTCCGCGAACGCGTTCGATGAGGGCGTTGCGCCGCGATCGTTTTGTCGCGCGCGAGGCTCGAAAGATCGCTTGCCGCGCTCGGCCTGCGCGCCCGGCGTTGGCAAGGGATCATCGAGGCGCAGCGTCAGGCTGATCCGCTTGCGCGCGCGATCGACTTCAAGGACCTTCGCGCGAACGACGTCGCCCGGCTTCACGACGGCGCGCGGGTCCTTGATGAATTCTTTCGACAGCGCCGAGATATGCGCCAGCCCGTCCTGATGCACGCCGATGTCGATGAATGCGCCGAATGCGGCGACGTTCGTCACGGTTCCCTCAAGCACCATTCCTGGCTGGAGATCTTCGATCTTCTCGACGCCTTCCTTGAAGGTCGCGGTCTTGAAGGCAGGACGCGGATCGCGGCCGGGTTTCTCCAATTCCTGCAGAATATCGGTCACCGTCGGCAGGCCGAATTTTTCGTCGGCGAATTTCGCGGGCTGCAGCTTGCGCAGCGCCGTGGCGTTGCCGATCAGCGTTTCAATCGACGCCTGCGCCGCAGCCATGATCTTGCGCACGACCGGATAAGACTCGGGATGCACGCCCGAGCGATCGAGCGGATTGTCGCCGCCTGAGATGCGCAGGAAGCCCGCGCATTGCTCGAACGCCTTGGCGCCAAGGCGCGGCACGTCCTTCAGCGCCTCGCGACTTTTGAAAGCGCCGTTGGCGTCGCGATGGCTGACGATATTCAGCGCCAGGCTTTCGCCGACGCCAGACACCTGCGCGAGCAAGGGCGCGGACGCCGTGTTGACGTCGACGCCAACCGCGTTGACGCAGTCCTCGACGACGGCGCTCAACGAGCGGCCGAGTTTGAATTCGCTGACGTCATGCTGGTACTGGCCGACGCCAATCGACTTCGGATCAATTTTCACCAGTTCCGCCAGCGGGTCCTGCAAGCGCCGCGCGATCGAGACGGCCCCGCGCAATGACACGTCGAGATCGGGCAACTCCTTTGCGCCGTAGGCGGAGGCCGAATAAACCGATGCGCCCGCCTCCGAGACGGTCACCTTCGTGATGCGCATTCCATCGAGCTTGCCGATGAGATCGATAGCGAGCTTGTCAGTCTCGCGCGACGCCGTGCCATTGCCGACGGCGATCAATTCCACCTGATGCGCGCGCACAAGTCGCGCGAGCGTTGCGAGCGAGTCGTCCCATCGGCGTTGCGGCTCGTGCGGATAGATCGTGTCGGTCGCGACCACTTTACCCGTCGCGTCGACGACAGCAACCTTGACGCCGGTGCGATAGCCGGGATCGAGGCCCATGGTCGGCCGCGCGCCTGCAGGCGCGGCGAGAAGGAGGTCGCGAAGATTGCCGGCGAACACCTTGATCGCGTCTTCTTCCGCCTGCTGCCAGAGCCTGCCGCGCACATCGAGATCGAGATGCACAAGGATCTTCGTGCGCCACGCCCAGCGGACCGTGTCGAGCAACCATTTGTCACCCGCCCTGCCCTGATCGGCCACGCCAAAGCGATGCGCGATGCGACGCTCGTAGGATCCGTGCTGGCGTGGATCGGCCGGCGGCTCTTCGGGCTCGATCTGCAGCGAGAGCGCCTCTTCCTTCTCGCCGCGCAACATCGCGAGAATGCGATGGGAAGGGAGTTTCTTCAGTGGTTCGCGGAAATCGAAATAGTCCGAGAATTTCGCGCCGGCCTCCCGCTTTCCGTCGCGCAGCTTGGAGATCAGTGTCCCCTTGCTCCACAGTTCCTCGCGCAGGTCGCCGATCAGGCCGGCGTCTTCTGAGAAGCGCTCAACCAGGATAGCACGCGCGCCTTCCAATGCAGCCGCGGCATCACCGACGCCTTTTTCCGCATCGATATAGTTCGTCGCTTCGGCTGTTGGCTCTTTCGTCGCGTCTTGCAGCAGAAGATTGGCCAGCGGTTCGAGGCCCGCTTCGCGCGCGATCTGCGCCTTCGTCCGACGCCTCTGCTTGAACGGGAGATAGAGGTCCTCGAGCCTCGCCTTGCTGTCGGCGTCCGCGATCAGTTTTTCCAGATCAGGCGTCAGCTTGCCCTGCTCGCGAATGCTGTCGAGCACCGCGACCTTGCGCGCGTCGAGCTCGCGGAGATAGCGCAGCCGCTCGTCGAGCGTGCGAAGCTGCCCGTCGTCCAGTCCGCCCGTCGCCTCCTTCCGGTAGCGCGCGATGAAGGGGATCGTCGCGCCGCCATCGACCAGCGCGATTGTCGCAGCGACCTGCTCTTCCCGGACGCTGAGTTCTTCGGCGAGGCGCTCGGCGATTGATTTCATGGGGCGTCCGAAATGAGGCCGGTGGTCCGGCGGGACGCCGTCTCTCGCAGGATTCGTCGCGAAGTCGAGGCGCGGCGGCGGCCTCCTCAACCGGGAAATTTCGTCGGGGACGGCGGCCAAACACTTGCACTTTGACCGCCGCGGCGCTATCGCGCTCCGAGCTGGTCGACTAGTCGACCATATGAGTTTGGGAGGGAGGCCAGCGCGATGAGCAGCTCGGGATTCGCCCTTCGGGAAGCCGACGCCTCTCCAGCGCGCGCCATGCGCGCGCCCAGCATGCGCGGTATCTACGCCGAGATCCGCCAGGACATCGTCACCTTGCGCCTGCGGCCGGGCGAACGGCTTTCCGAGAACGAACTCGCGCTTCGCTTCCGGACCAGCCGCGCGCCGGTTCGCGAGGCGTTGATCAGGCTGGGCGAAGAAGGCCTGATCGACGTCAGGCCGCAGCGCGGCAGCTTCGTCAGCCGTATCTCTCTGGCGGCGATGGAGCGGGCGCGCTTCGTGCGCGAAGCGCTGGAGCTGGCGGCCGTGCGCAAGGCGGCCCAGAGCGGCCTGCCCCCGGCGCTTGCAATGCGAGCGCGCGATGCCATCGCGGAGCAGAAGCGCGCCGCCGATGACCCCGAACATTTCACCCGCGCCGATGACGCCTTTCACGCCGCCCTGGCCGACGCCAGCGGCGTCTCGCAGCTCTGGAGCGTGATCGAGCGGGAGAAGGCGCAGTTCGATCGCATCCGCTTCCTCAGCGTGCCCAACGCGACGCCGGCGAAAGTGCTGATCGATCAGCACATGGCGATCCTGACCGCGGTCGAATATCAGGATCCGGAAAGCGCCGAGCGCGCCATGCGCCGGCACATGTCGGAAGTGTTGAAGATCGCGCAGACGCTCGCCGAGGCGCATCCCGATTTGATCGTCGATGATCTTCCGCCGCCGCGGGACGCGTCCTGAGCGCTCGCGGCTTACCAGCGCAGTCAATCAATTTACATAGAGATCGCAGGGAGAATTTGTCGTGGAACAGAGCTGGCGCTGGTTTGGTCTGGGAGACGTTGTGCCGCTAAGCGCCATCCGGCAGGCGGGCGCCAGCGGCGTCGTGACCTCACTGCACCAGATTCCTTACGGCGTCGTGTGGAGCGTGGCGGAGATCGAGGAGCGGAAGGCGCTTCTCGCCGCCGATCCCTCGCTCGGCCTGCGCTGGAACGTGGTCGAGAGCCTGCCGATCCATGAGCGCATCAAGATCGGCGAAGGCGATCTCACCGAGCTGTTCGACAATTATCGCCAGTCGATGCGCAATCTCGCCGCCTGCGGCGTGAAGACCATCTGCTACAACTTCATGCCGGTGCTCGATTGGACGCGCACCGAGCTTTATCATCGCCTGCCCGGCGGCGGCTCCGCCCTGCGCTTCAATGCGCATGAGTTCGCGGCATTCGACTGCTTCATGCTGCAGCGAAAAGGCGCCGAAGGTGATCATTCCGCCGAAGTGCTGCGCCGCGCCAAGGACTGGTTCATCGACGCGTCGGAGGACGACAAGTCGAAGCTTCTCAACAATATCATGGCGGGCCTGCCCGGCGCTTTCGATCGCTACGACATTCCCGCGTTGCGCAAACATCTCGCGCGCTACAACGATATCTCCGTCGAAGGCCTGCGTGAAAATCTGGCGCGCTTTCTGCGCGAAGTCATTCCGACCGCGGAAGAACATGGCATGCGATTGGCGATCCATCCGGACGACCCGCCGAAATCGCTCATGGGTCTCCCTCGCATCGTGTCGAAAGCCGAGGATCTGGAATTCATCACGAAGGCTGTCGACTCTGTCGCCAACGGCGTCACCTTCTGTACGGGCTCGCTCGGCGCCGGCCCGCACAACGATCTGCCTGCGATCGCCAGGAAGTTTGCGAGCCGCATCCATTTCGCCCATCTGCGCAATGTCGCGAAAGACCCGGATGGCTCCTTCATGGAGGCCGATCATCTCGGCGGCGACACCGACATGGTCGAGATCGTCGATATTCTGCTCGCCGAGCAGAAGCGCAGGAAAGACGCCGGCGAAGCGTCATGGCGTATCCCGTTTCGCCCCGACCATGGCCATGAATTGCTGGATGATATCGGCAAGGGCAGCTTCCCCGGCTATTCCGCAATCGGACGCCTCAAGGGGCTGGCCGAAATCCGCGGCGTGATGACTGCGCTGGCGAAGGTGAAGTCGCTGCCGCTGTAGCGCCGGTGGGACATTTGATGTGGACGCGGCGGGCCGCCGCGTCGCCTACCGTGCGTTAGGACGATAAGGTCGAGTGGTGAAAACCTCCCGCGACATCGCCGATCTCATCGCCATCATGGCTGCGCTCAGGACGCCCGGAACGGGCTGTCCCTGGGACCTCGAACAGACGTTCGCGACCATCGCCCCTTATACGATCGAGGAGGCGTCCGAGGTCGCGGACGCGATCGCACGTGGCGATCTGGTCGATCTTCGGGAGGAGCTTGGCGATCTTCTGCTGCAGGTCGTTTTCCACGCCCGCATAGCCGAGGAGGAAGGCGCGTTTTCCTTCGGCGATGTGGTGCAGGCGATCACGGAGAAGCTGATCCGCCGCCATCCCCATGTTTTTGGCGATACGCGCACCCTGTCGCCGGAAGCCGTGAAGAATCTCTGGGCGGAGATCAAGGCTCGGGAGAAAGCAGAACGTCGAGCGGCGCGCGCGGCGGCCGGGTTGCCCGACGACGCCGATCGCGGCGCGCTGGCGGGTGTTCCCGGCGACCTGCCTTCGCTCTTGCGGGCTCTGAAATTGCAGCAGAAGGCCGGCGCGGTTGGCTTCGACTGGAACGACGCGCGCGCTGTGCTGGCGAAATTGAAAGAGGAAATCGCCGAGACTGAGGAGGCTTTGGAGCTGGGTGACGACTTCGCGATCGCCGAGGAGATCGGAGACTTCCTGTTCGCCGCCGTCAATCTGGCGCGCCATGTCTCGGTCGACCCTGACATGGCGTTGCGTGCGGCCAATCTGAAATTTGAGCGACGTTTCCGCGCGATCGAAGACGCGCTGGCGGCAAGCGGCCGGACGCCTGCCGAAAGCACGCTCGAGGAAATGGACGCGCTCTGGAACGAGGCGAAGCTGGCGGAGAAGAAGCGTGCGTGATTAGCGGCGCATCGCCGCCAGCAATTCCGGTCCCGTCCAGTTTGAGCGGCCGCCCTCCTCCGCCTTACGGATCAATTCGACGAGACGCTCGTTCACCGGCGCGCGCATGCCCTGCCTTGCGGCGAGGCGCACGATTTCTCCGTTGAGCCAATCGACCTCCGTCTTCCGGCGGGCGGCGAGATCATCCGCCATCGACGAGCGGGCCAGCGGATCGATGGCGAGCATGCGGCGCGCAACAATCCGAAAGAGAAAGTCCGGCGTGCGCAGCAAGCTCGGAATGAACCGCGGCGGCAGCGGCGTCATTCGCGTCGGCGCAATGCGCGCGGCTGAAAGTGCGGCGAGCGCCTCGTCATGCGCCAAGGCGAGACAGCGGCGGAAGTCTTGCTGCATGAGTTGATCGCGCAGCGGGAGCCCAGACAGCGCGTTGACCGCGTTGTTGAGATTGAGCAGCAGCTTCCCCCATTGGATGGGCCTGATGTCCTGATAAAGGCGCAGCGGAATCCCCGCGTGATCAAAAAATGGGAGAAATCGCTGCAGCGCAGGGTGATTCTGTGCGCCAATTTCGCCATCTGTGCCTTGGTGAAATGATCCCTCTCCGCGCTCGATCACATTGAACGCCACCATCCCGCCGAGAACGACGCGGCCGTGCAACGCCGCACGCAGAACATCATCATTGCCGACGCCGTTCTGCAGGCTGACTACGATTGCATTCGGCTTGAGAATATCGGCGAGCATCGCGCCTGCGTTCGCCGTCGCCGCCGACTTCACGGTTACGAGAACGAGATCGGCGCCGCGGGCCGGCGCGGCGTCAAGGCTGTATCGCAGCTTGTCTGGCGTCAGCCTGAAGTCTGCGCCACGAAAATCGGAGAGGCGGAGCCCGTTTTCCGCGATTATGTCGCGCACACGCTCGCGGCCGACGAAGTTGACGGACGCGCCCGCCGCGGCGAGTCTCCCGCCGATATAGCAGCCGATGCTTCCCGCTCCGAAGATGCAGATTTGCGCCGGCGTCGTCATACAGGCGATCTATTGGCGAAGGCGCGCGCCGGGGAATTTCGCCTCGAAGCGGCCTCGTCGCTCGGGCGCAACGCGCACCACAAGATGCTGGCGGCCGTCCGGCTCGCTGCGCCGATCAAGCACCTCCGTCCGCTCATGCAGCCAGGAGACTCCCCGCCCGTCTTCTGGCGAGAGGGTGATCACATAGGTCAACGCCTGGCTGGAGAGCGCTTGCTCGACCGCGCCGAGCAACCGGTCAGCCCCCTCGCCGGTCAGCGCCGAGACTGCGATCGCTGCGGGTTCGTTGCCGCGCGCCGCCGCCTTGGCGATAAGCGTGTCGCGCGCCTCCGGCGCCATCAGATCGATCTTGTTCCAGACCTCGATGAGAGGCGCCGCCTGTTCGCCGGCGACGCCAAGTTCGCGCAGGATGCTTTCGACATCAGCCGCCTGCGCGTCGCTGTCCTCATGGGCCACGTCACGGACATGCAAGATGATGTTGGCCTCCACCACGTCTTCGAGCGTGGCGCGGAACGCAGCGACAAGCATGGTCGGCAGATCGGAAATGAAGCCGACAGTGTCTGACAGGATGATCCGTGAGCCGTGCGGCAGCTTGATCGCGCGCGCTGTCGGATCGAGCGTCGCGAACAGCAGGTCCTCGGCGAAGACGTCCGACTTCGCGAGGCGATTGAACAGCGTCGACTTGCCGGCGTTGGTGTAGCCGACCAGCGCTGCTATCGGATAAGGCGTGCGGCGGCGGCTGGCGCGATGCAGAGCGCGTGTCTTCTTGACGGCTTCGAGATCGCGCTCGATCCGCGAGATGCGCTCCTGGATGAGACGCCGATCGATTTCGATCTGGGTCTCACCGGGACCGCCGAGGAAGCCGAAGCCGCCGCGCTGGCGCTCAAGATGGGTCCAGGAGCGGACGAGTCGGCTGCGCTGATAGGTTAGATGCGCCAGCTCGACCTGCAGCGCGCCTTCCTTCGTGCGCGCGCGGCGGCCGAAGATTTCGAGGATGAGCCCAGTCCGGTCGATGACCTTGCAATCCCAGGCGCGTTCAAGATTGCGCTGCTGCACGGGGCTTAGCGCGCAATCCATCGAGACGAGCCTGACGTCTTGCTCCTTCACCTGTGCGGCGATTTCGTCGACCTTGCCCTTGCCGAGATAGGTTGCTGGGCGAATCTCGCCAAGCAGAACGAGTTCGACATCGAGGACGTCGAGATCGATGGCGCGCGCAAGGCCCGCGGCTTCGTCGATACGCGCCTCCGGCGAACGGCTAGTCCCTGCCGCTGCGCCGGCCTTTCTGGGATAGGCTCCGATGACAATGGTCGGAGTTGCGGCGGCCGCCGCCCTCGCCTCATCGACGACCGGACGGCCGCCCGGATTTGCGCCGGTCATTCCAGCCGGGGCGGCTCAGCTGCGATCCGCGCCGGCGGCCTCATCGGCGGGGTCGAAGAGCTGCACCGGCGCGCCCGGCATGATCGTGGAGATCGCATGCTTGTAGACGAGTTGCGAATGGCCGTCGCGACGAAGCAAAACGCAGAAATTGTCGAACCAGGTGACGACGCCCTGCAGTTTGACGCCATTCACCAGAAAGATCGTCAGCGGTATTTTGTGCTTCCGCACATAGTTAAGAAATGTGTCCTGCAGATTCTGCGTCCGCTCGGCCATGCCCCACCTCTTGTCGTTCTCCCCTGTACGGGGATGTGGTTGTCAAACAGCGATCTGAAAAAGGTCCTACACGCAAAGACCTGAGACTACAAACATAGCTCATCCCCATGCAAGGATAGAGCCATGCACGCTACGCAGCCGTTTCTTGACGCTCCTCGCGATCGCCGACGCCCAGCGATTTGAGCTTGCGATGCAGGGCTGACCGCTCCATCCCGATGAATTCGGCCGTGCGCGAGATGTTGCCGCTGAACCGATTGATCTGGGCGATCAGATATTCACGTTCGAACTCCTCACGCGCCTCGCGCAAAGGCAGGCCAAGAAGACGTTCGCCGCCGGCGCCGCTTGGCGTCATCGGCACCAGCGCTCCTACCTCCTGGGGCAGCATTTCAGCGGTCACTTCGCTCGAGGGATCGCCGCCCGCGAGGATCATCAATCGCTCCACATTGTTGCGGAGCTGGCGGACATTGCCGGGCCAGTCATGGGCCTGCAGAACCGCCAGCGCATCCGCAGCGATGCGCCTCGACTGCAGGCCCGTAGCGACGGAAATCTGCTCCATGAACGCGCCGATGAGATGCGGAATGTCGTCGCGACGCTCGGCCAGGGACGGCACGCGCAGCGGCACGACGGCGAGCCTGTGGTAAAGATCCTCACGCACGCGGCCGGCGGCGATCTCGGTCGGGAGGTCGCGACTGCTTGACGAGACGATGCGGACGTCCACGTTCACGCGAGCCGCGCCGCTGACGCGCTGAAAACTCTGCTCGGTGAGCACGCGCAGGATCTTACCCTGCGTCTCGCGCGGCATGTCGCAGATTTCGTCGATATAGAGAGTGCCGCCATGGGCCTCCTCGAGCGCGCCGACGCGCCGCGGCGTTTCGCCATTCGCCTCGACGCCGAACAGCTCGATCTCCATGCGCTCGGGCGTAATCGTTGCGGCGTTGATCGTCACGAACGGGCCGTTGTTGCGCGAGGACTGCGCATGGATCGTCCGAGCCGCGAGTTCCTTGCCAGCTCCCGGCGCGCCCGCGATCAGAACGCGCGCATTCGTCGGCGCGACCTTGTCGATCGCCTGCCGCAATTGATTGACGGCGAGCGAAACGCCGATGATCGCTGACCCTTGCGACGAACGCGCCTTCAGCTCGCGCACTTCGCGCCTGAGGCGCGACGTCTCAAGCGCGCGCTCCGCGACCAGCAGGAGCCTGTCGGCCTTGAACGGCTTTTCGATGAAATCGTAAGCGCCCTTCTTGATGGCCGAGACCGCCGTCTCGATGTTGCCGTGCCCGGAAATCATCACCACGGGCAGATCGGCGTGATCGCGCTTGATGATGTCGAGCACCTGTAACCCATCGATCTTGCTGCCCTGCAGCCAGATATCGAGAAAGACGAGATGCGGGCGACGGGAGCCGACGGCTGCGATGGCCTCGTCGGCGGAGCCGGCCGTGCGCGTCTTGTAGCCTTCGTCTTCGAGGATGCCGGCGACGAGTTCGCGAATGTCGCTCTCGTCGTCGACGATGAGGATGTCCGCGCTCATATCATCTGCTCCACAGGTTCTTTCGCGGCGGGCGCCTGATCGACGGCGATGATCGGGAACCACAGCCGCACGCGCGCGCCACGTCCTCTTGGATTGTCCAGGAGTTCGATTCCGCCGCCATGGTCCTCCAGAATCTTGCCAACAATGGCAAGACCAAGGCCTGTCCCGCTTTCGCGCGTCGTCATGTAAGGCTCAAGCAAGCGCTGGCGATTTTCAACCGGAAACCCTTTGCCATTGTCATCGATGTCAATCGTAATGATGCGCGTTTGCGGATCGACAGCGAGACTGACATCGACGCGGCCGCCCATCTCTGCGCTGATTGGCTTGTCGCCGCTGATTGCTTCCGTCGCATTTTTCACGACATTCGTGAGCGCCTGGCCGATCAGCCGTCGGTCGAAACGCGTCACGATGGGCCGATCCGGCACATGATCTGCGATTTCGATGTCGGGATTGCCGACGCGCATCATGAACACCGTCTGCCGCACGAGATCGGAGAGATCGTCTGATTCCGGCGTCGGCTTCGGCATGCGCGCGAAGGACGAGAACTCATCCACCATCCGCTTGATGTCGTCGACCTGCCGGATGATGGTTTCCGTGCATTGATCGAACACCGCGCGATCGTCGGTGATGACGCGTCCGTATTTCCTGCGAATACGTTCGGCCGAGAGCTGGATCGGCGTCAACGGATTCTTGATTTCATGCGCGATACGGCGCGCCACGTCGGCCCAGGCCGACGTGCGCTGCGCCGTGACGAGATCGGTGATGTCGTCGATCGTGATGATCTGCCCCCGCTCATCGGAGTCGGGCGAGCGCTCGGTCGTCACGCGCACATTCACGAGCCGTTCGCGGCCGTTGCGCACGAGCGACATCTGATGCTGCTGCGACGAGCGCCCGCTTTTGGCGATCAGCGCCGCAAGCTCCGACCAGATCTCGGCGAGCGGCTTCGACAACGCGGCTCCGGGATCGATCTGAAGCAATTGTTGCGCGGACGGATTGACCACGGTCACCGAGCCGCGGTTATCCAGGCCGATAACGCCCGCAGAGACGCCTGAAAGCACAGCTTCAGTGAAGCGGCGGCGTTCATCAATTACGGCGCTTGCGTCAACGAGACGGTCACGCTGGCGACGCAACTCCTCGGTCATCTTGTTGAACGTGCGCCCAAGAAAGGCGAGATCGCCATCGCTCTCGCGGATGGGGACCTGCAATGCGAAATTGCCGGTCGAGACCTGATCGGCTGCGGTGATCAACCGGCGCACCGGCGCGACCAGTCGATTGGCGAAACTCAGCCCCAGCCACGCGGCGCAGAGCGGCACCACCAGCGCGATCATGGTGTAGAGCGTCGCGAAAGCGAACTTGATGCCGCCCTTGCGCTCCTCAAGCGCACGATAATAAACGAGCCCGGCTTCCGCGACGGCAGGAAATTCGAGCGCGCGCGGATCGACCGGCCGTCCGGCGAAAACGAAGGTGTCGGGATAGGCGTTGAGTTTCAGAAGCAGGCGAAAAACGTTGCCTTCCTTCGGAATGAAGCACCAGGGCTCGCCGTCGGCGGCCGCTTCGAAATCTTCTTTCTCCGGCATGAGCGCGCCGTCGAGTTGCGCGAGTTCGACCTTGTCGAGAATAGTTCCGTCGCTCTTGACCAGCATCACATGGGGGAAGCCAAGGTATTTCGCACGATTGGTCAGGAACTGGCTGAAGGTTCCTTTGGCTTCGTCGAACATCGGCTTGGCGCGATCGAGATCGCCCGCCATCAACCCGATCTCGCGCGTCATCATCCGGCATTGTGTTTCGGTGTATTCCTTCGCGATCTCGACCGATCGGGTGATGACGCTGCTGACGGATGAGCTGAACCAGGGATCGAGCCCGCGATCGAGCGTGATCATTGCGATCACCGCCATCAGGATCGCCGGTGCGGTCGCGACAAAGCCGAACCAGCGCATGATGCGGCCATGCAGCTTCGCGCCAGCCGCCTGCGCTCTCCTCGCCCTGAACAACGCCAGCGCTTCAAGAATGACAATGATCAGCAACAGCCCGATCAGCAGCACGTTCAAGCCAAACATCGCGAGGACGAGATGGCTGCTTGGTTCGACTGTCATGAAGCCTGCGAGCACGACGAAGGTCGCGCCTGCCGAGACGAGGGACAGGATGACGACGCCCATGCCGATGAGCGACGACACCCGCCTCTTGCTGAGCCGCTCCGCCTCCTGACTCCAGCTTGGCGCCGGACCTGTCGGCGCGAGTGAGGGCGGACTCGTCATTCCAGGCATTGTCTCCGTGGCGGCTGTAAGGGGCTGGTCGCGCAGCGACTCTGATGCCCGCCGACCACACTGTTGTCAAAAAGCGACATTTCCGGGGCCATCCGACACAGGGCGCCATCGCAGCAGGTGGGGGCGCAGACGGTTCGCCGCGCATCAGCGCGGCGGTCAGTTGCGACGTGTGAACCCCAGTGGTCGCGCGTCAGCGCGGCATGCGGAGCAACTGGATATCCAGGTCGCGGATCTTCTTGCGCAGCGTATTGCGGTTCAGTCCAAGCAGTTCCGCCGCCTTGATCTGATTGCCCCGGGTCGCCGCCAGCGCCGCGGTGATCAGCGGCTGCTCAAGATCGCGCAGGAGGCGATGATAGAGTCCCGGCGGCGGCAACCGGCCTGAAAATCCTGCGAAATATTGCGCCAGATGATGCTCGACGAAATCGGGGAGCGTCAGAGACGTAGAGCCGCTCATGTCGACCGGCGCGGGAGCCGCCGCGCGGCTGTCGGAGTCGAGCTCGTTGGTGATGACGGAGGCGCCGATCGTGTCCTGGGGATAGAGCGCGGAGAGCCTCCGTATCAGGTTCTCGAGCTCCCGGATGTTGCCAGGCCATTGATAGCTTTTCAGAGCGTCGAACGCCGCCGCGTCGAGCGTCTTGCGGCCAAGCCCCTCCTTTTCGACCAGTTTGAAGAAGTGCCTGACAAGGTCGGGAATGTCTTCGGCGCGCTCGCGCAGAGGCGGCAGCCGCAACGGCACGACGTTCAGGCGGAAGAACAGATCCTCACGGAACAGCCCCTGCTGGATGAGCTGCCGCAGGTCCTTGTTCGTCGCCGCAACGATCCGGACATTCGTCTTGATCGGGGTGCGGCCGCCGACGGTGGTGTATTCGCCCTGCTGAAGCACGCGCAAGAGCCGCGTCTGGGCTTCCATCGGCATGTCGCCGATCTCGTCGAGAAACAGCGTTCCGCCCTCGGCGATCTCGAACTTGCCGGGGCTGCGCATCGTCGCGCCGGTGAAGGCCCCCTTCTCATGGCCGAACAAATCGGACTCGATCAGCTCGCGCGGGATCGCCGCCATGTTCACAGCGACGAAGGGCCCTTTCCGGCGCTTGCCATAGTCATGCAGCGCCTTGGCGACGAGCTCCTTGCCGGTGCCGGACTCGCCAACGATCATGACGGTCAGGTCCGTCTGCATGAGACGGGCGAGCGTGCGATAGATGTCCTGCATCGCCGGCGAACGGCCGACAAGCGGGATGTCGTCCGGCGCCTCGATCGGTTCGGCGGCTCCGGCGACGCGCGGGCGTGACAGGGCGCGGCCGACGACGGCGATCAGCTCCTTGAGATCGAAAGGCTTCGGCAGATATTCGAAGGCCCCTCGTTCGGAGGCCTTGATCGCGGTCATGAACGTATTCTGCGCGCTCATGACGATCACGGGGAGCTCGGGTCGGAGCTTGCGGATGCGCGGCAGGAGATCAAAGGCGTTCTCGTCGGGCATCACGACGTCCGTGATCACGAGGTCGCCGTCGCCGGCCGACACCCAGCGCCATAGCGACGCCGCGTGGCCTGTCGCCCTCACATCATACCCGACCCGGCTCAGCGCCTGGTTCAACACCGTCCTGATGGCTGCATCGTCGTCTGCAATGAGAATGCTTGCGCTGGGCATTCCAGTCCTCATTCGTCGGCTGCGCGACCGTCCCGCGCGACCGCCATCGGGAGTAGGACCTTGAAGGTGGTGCGTCCCGCCGATGACTCGCACGACACGGCGCCGCCGTGGTCACCGATAATCTTCGCGACCAAAGCAAGACCAAGGCCAGAGCCCTGGGTCTTGGTGGTGAGGAATGGATCGAACAGGTGCGGGAGGATGTCGGCCGCGATGCCGGCCCCATTGTCGCGCACGGTGAATTCGAGCGGCAGAGCCACCTTCTCGGTCGATGACGGCAGCGTCATCCGGATACCCGGCCGAAAGGCCGAGGACAGGATGACTTCGCCATCAATCGCATGTTCGCCAATAGCTTCCGCCGCATTCTTCACGAGATTGAAGAAGACCTGGATGAGTTGATCACGATTGCCCATCACGCGCGGCAGCGATGGATCGTAGTTTTCGACGAAGCGGATGTGGCGCGCGACGCCCGTCTGGGCCAGCCGCTTCACATGTTCGAGCACTTCATGGACGTTGACGGGATCGCGCTGGATCGGCCGCGTGTCGCTGAACAGATCCATCCCGTCGACGAGTTTCACGATGCGCTCGGTCTCGTCGCAGATCAGCGTCGTCAGCATCCGATCGGCGTCAGTCACCGAGGATTCGAGAAGCTGGGCCGCCCCTTTGATGCCCGACAGCGGGTTCTTGATCTCATGGGCGAGCATCGAGGCGAGCGCCGTTACGGATCGCGCGGCGCTGCGATGGTTGAGTTGCCTGCCCATTTTTTCGGCAATCGTCCGCTCCTGCAACATGACGACTACTTGCCCCGGCGCGTCAGGCACGGGCCCGGCGAAGACATCGGCGCTGCGGTCGCCCGTCCGGGGAGTCCCGAGGTCGAAATCATAGCCGCTGACGCTGGCGCCCTGTCTGCGGACATCCTCAATCAGGGTCACGAGTGGCGATCGAGCCGGCAAAAGGCTCGGCAATGTGTAGCGACGCATCACGGCAAGGCTGACGCCGAGAAAGGTCTCCGCAGCGGGATTGGCGTCGATGATATGGTCTTGCTCATCGACGACGATGATGGGGGTCGGCATGACGCGCACGATCGCGTCCGCGCGCCGGCTCGAAGCCGAAGCGACCGACTCCTCGAACTGATGATATCCCGCATTCATGCCGCTATCGCCCATGTTTCATCCGCGTCAAACGCGTCGCGGATGTGACGCACAACTTCGCTGGGGTCTTCGCTCATGAGCGCT
This sequence comes from Terrirubrum flagellatum, assembly GCF_022059845.1. Taxonomy (GTDB): domain Bacteria; phylum Pseudomonadota; class Alphaproteobacteria; order Rhizobiales; family Beijerinckiaceae; genus Terrirubrum; species Terrirubrum flagellatum. The sequence continues at coordinate 1,884,378 of NZ_CP091851.1, forward strand.
CCGTGATGGCGCGCGAGCCTGTCAGGCGCGCCCAGGCAGGCGTCCTGGAGATAGGCCGCGACATGCTTGCGCGCATGCCTGAGGCCCATGTTCCGGCCATAGAGAGCAAGCAGCCCGTCATAATGTTCGATCGCGGCGTCGCGCCGGACCGAAGCCGCAGGGCGCAGCGCCGGCCCGCCATCCCGGAGAGCGCGGCCAAGGGCGGCGGGCAGCCATGCCCGACCGAGCGCCGATCGCCCAACCATAAGGGCCTGTGCGCCTGATTGATCGAGACAAAGTCGCGCATCATCGGCCGTGACGATATCGCCGTTAGCGACGGTAGGAATCGACACTGCATCCGCCACGGAACGGATCGCCGGCCAGTCCGCCCTGCCCTTGTAGAACTGACAGCGGGTGCGGCCATGCACCGTGACCATCCGGACGCCGCACGCTTGCGCACGCAGCGCCAGATCAGGCGCGTTGCGGCTGGCGTCGTCCCAGCCAAGCCGCATCTTCAATGTGACGGGAACTTTCACGGCGGCGGCGACCGCCTCAATCAGCGTCGTCGCGTGGGCCAAATCTCGCATGAGGGCGGAGCCGGCCCAGCCGCCCACGACCTTCTTCGCGGGGCATCCCATATTGATGTCGATAACAGCCGCGCCGGAGCTTTCGGCGACCTGCGCCGCCTCCGCCATCCATTTGGCGTCGCAGCCGGCGAGCTGCACGACATGGGGATGGACTCCCGTTCCCTCGGAGCGCAGAAGGGCCTCGTGGTCGCGACGCGCCAGCGCGTCCGAAGCGACCATTTCCGAGACCACCAGCGCCGCGCCGAACCGATGGGCGATCCGCCGGAAGACCACATCCGTGACGCCTGACATGGGCGCCAGGATCAGCGCTCCCAATCCGAGCCGCGCACCGATCACGTCGCCCCCCGCTGACGTGCCTAGTGTTTGTGCAAGTTCATTCACTGCCTGCACCATAATCACCTTTTCGGCCCTGTCTACTGGCATACAAGCCTTATCGCCGGCGAAATATTGCAGCGCAACCAAATCGCGCCTATGCCGGTCGCCCGGGCTGCGACTGTGGTCCTAATGGAGTCAGAGATGACCGTCGCCACGTTGATCGTCGCCGCCGGCAGAGGCGTCCGAAACGGATCGGATACGCCGAAACAATATCGGCGGCTGGCCGGTCGGGTCGTTCTGGCGCGATCCATGGAGGCGTTTCTCTCCCATCCCGGCGTTGATCTCGTGATGGTCGCGATCCATCCCGATGATGAGTTTCGTTTCGAGGAATTGCGCGCGTCGCTGCCGCCCAAGAAGCTGGTGCTGAAAGCGCATGGCGGCGCCACGCGACAGGAGTCGGTTCGACTGGGGCTGGAAGCGTTAACGGCCTATTCGCCCGATATCGTGCTTGTCCACGACGCGGCGCGCCCTCTTCTGTCGCGGGCGCTCGTCAGCCGCGCCATCGAAGCGGCCGAGAAGCACGGCGCGGCTGTGCCCGGCGTTCCCGTCGCTGATACGCTCGTGCGGGTCGGCGCCGATGGCGTCGTCGCCGAGCAGGCGGACCGCTCATCCGCCCGCGCGATCCAGACGCCCCAGTCCTTCCACTTCCCATCCTTGCTCGCAGCGCATCGCGCCGCCATCGCGCACGGTCTTGGTGAACTGACGGATGATGGCGCCGTGATGCGGGCCGCCGGCCACTCCGTCCACGTCTTCGAGGGCGAGCGCGGCAATGTGAAGCTCACCTGGCCATCGGATTTCGAGGAGGCCGAGCGCCGCCTCGGCGCCGCGCTGATCTCGCGCGTCGCGTCGGGCTACGATGTGCATGCGTTCGGCCCTGGCGACCACGTCTGGCTCGGCGGCGTGAAGATCCCCCATGATCAGGCGCTCGTCGGCCATTCCGACGCGGACGCGGGCCTTCATGCGCTCACCGACGCGCTGCTTGGCGCCGCGTGCGACGGCGACATTGGCGCGCATTTCCCGCCCAGCGATCCGACCTGGCGCGGAGCGTCGTCGGATCTGTTCCTGAAATTCGCCGCCGATCGGGTGCGCGATCTCGGCGGCGTCATCGATCACCTCGACCTGACAATCGTGTGCGAAGCGCCGAAGATCGGGCCGCATCGCGAAACCATGCGCGAGCGTATCGCGGAGATCGCCGACATTTCCACGCACGCCGTCTCGATCAAGGCGACCACATCGGAACGACTGGGCTTCACTGGCCGGCGCGAAGGACTGGCGGCCTATGCGACGGCGACGGCGCGGTTGCCGGAACGCAGCGCCGCGTGACACAGTTAAGGGACCATGATCGATCCCGTCGCGACTGAACTTGCTCGAGAGACTCTGCAGCTCGCGCGCGCGCGCAGCCTGATGATCGCCACGGCGGAAAGCTGCACCGGCGGCATGGTGGCGATGCTGCTCACCGATATCGCAGGCTCTTCTGATGTGTTCGAGCGCGGCTTCGTCACCTATTCCAATCGCGCCAAACAGGAGATGCTGGGCGTGCCCTTCGATCTCCTGGAGAAGCATGGCGCAGTCAGTCGCGAAGTGGCGCTTGCGATGGCGGAAGGCGCACTGGCGCGATCTGCGGCGCAATTATCGGTCGCGATCACCGGGGTTGCGGGGCCCGGCGGCGGAAGCGCGGAAAAGCCTGTGGGGCTCGTGCATCTCGCGGCACGGAAATTCGACGGCCAGGTCGCGCATCGCGAATGCCGGTTCGGCGCGAAGTCGCGGCATGACATTCGCAGCGATGCGGCGCGCGTCGCTCTGTCGATGCTGATCGATATGCTCGGCGAAAAAGCTTACGCCTGAAGGCGCTCAGCCGTTGTTCGGCCGCGGCGAGAGAACGCCACTGGCCGTTCCGCCCTTGCCATAGACCTGATCGGCGCGCGCGTCGAACGCGCCCGTGAACATGCGGAAGATGCGATCGAATACGGCGCCCGCCAGCGTCGCCAGCACGCGGCTGCGGAACTCGTAGGAAATATAGAAATCAATCGCGCTGCCCTTGGGATCGGGCTCGAAACGCCAGCGGTTTTCGAGGAAGCGGAACGGCCCGTCGATATATTCGACATCGATGATGAGCTTCGGCCGATCAAGCGTGACGCGGCTGGTGAAACGCTCATTGATCGACTTGTAGCCAACCTGCATGTCGCAGATCAGCACGTCCCTGCCCTCGCTGTCGCGAGCGCGTCGTTTCAAAACCAGTCCCGTGCAGAAAGGCAGGAATTCCGGGTATTTCTCGACGTCGGCGACCAGATCGAACATCTGTGTCGGCGAATGCGTGACGGGATGGCGGGTGCGGAAGGAAGGCATGTTCAGGCCGTCCTCATCGCGATGCGCTGCATGAAACGCTCAGCGACCGAGCTTCGCCAGCCGCGCCGCCTTGAGCTTCGCGAAATCGTCGCCCGCATGATGAGAGGAGCGCGTCAGCGGCGTTGACGAGACAAGCAGGAATCCCTTGACCGAAGCGATCGTGGCGAAGCTCTTGAATTCATCCGGCGTCACGAAACGAATGACGGGGTGATGCTTTCGCGACGGGGCGAGATACTGGCCGATGGTGAGGAAGTCGACGTCGGCGCTGCGTAAATCGTCCATGAGCTGAAGGATCTCGTTCCGCTCCTCGCCAAGGCCGACCATGATGCCCGACTTTGTGAAGATCGTGGGATCGAGCTCCTTCACCCGTTGTAGCAGCCGGATCGAATGGAAGTAGCGCGCGCCGGGCCGCACTGTAAGATAGAGCGACGGCACGCATTCGAGATTGTGGTTGAAGACGTCGGGGCGTGCGGCGACAACGACTTCAAGGGCTCCGTCCTTGCGCAGGAAGTCGGGCGTCAGGATTTCGATCGTGGTCGCGGGCGTGCGCGCGCGGATCGCGCGAATGGTGCGGGCGAAATGTTCGGCGCCGCCATCGGCGAGATCGTCGCGGTCGACTGACGTGATCACGACATGGGAGAGGCCAAGCTTGGCGACTGCATCGGCGATCTTGTCAGGCTCGTCCTGATCGAGCGCGCCGGGCATGCCGGTGCGGACGTTGCAGAAGGCGCAAGCCCTCGTGCAGGTGTCGCCCATGATCATGAAGGTGGCGTGCTTCTTCTCCCAGCACTCGCCGATGTTAGGGCAGCCAGCCTCCTCGCAGACCGTGACGAGCTTGTGCTCCTTCACGATGCTGCGGGTCTCGGCCCATTTGGGCGATCCGGGCGCCTTGACCCTGATCCAGTCAGGCTTGCGCAGAACAGGCGCTTCCGGGCGCGCAGCTTTCTCCGGATGACGGGGCTTCGCGGGCTCTTCGGCCCGGCGCGGGTCCTGTCCCTTCAAGAGATCGAGCACGACGGCCATGGCGGGCCCTTCTGCGACGTAACGCCTGACAACTAGGGGCTAAAGCTTAAGGCCGCAACCAACAGCCAGAGCATGGCGCGAAAAAGTGGGAACCGGTTTTCCGCGAAGGCCATGCTCTAAACTTTTGGAATCGATCACGTTCATGGCGTTGGATTGAATCAATCCAAAGCCATCGTGATCTTGGTGCGCGCGCAACGGTCATGCGACCTGATCAGGCCTTCTTTTCCCAGCGGCCGGAGTCATTTTGCTGCCAATAGGTCAGCTCGTGGCCGGAGCCGCGCAGGGCCTTCCATGACAGTCGGGCGGCTGAGACAGCGTCCTCATCATTGCCGTCGAACATCAGAACGACGCGCTGATAGCCGGCCGGGTCGGTCGGCATCGCCGCATTCTCCACCACGAAGCGAACCTCGGCGCTGTTGGGATTGCTGATGCTGGTCGTCAGGACAACAGGCTCGTCAGCAAGATCCGTTTCGCCTTCGGCGGCGTGAGGAAGGAACGACTGATCGTCGTAGGTCCACAGGAGCGTGTCGATCGCGTCGAGTCGCTCGCGCGTGGAGAACTGCACGACCGCCTTCCAACCGCGATCAAGACTGCGCTCGAGCAGCTTCGGAAGCACGTCGTCGAGCGACTGCCTTTCGAGGTGGTAGAACAGGATTTCCGTCATGGACCAACAAGGCTCAGGAAAGCGGCGCTGAGTCCGCCTGCCGGATCAGTTCTCGTTGTCGTTGCTGGAGCGCGGCTGGTCCAGCTCGTCACTGTCGGCTTCGTCGCTCTCAAGCGTGCTATCGTCGGTTGTCTCTTCGCCCTCGCCTTCCGCAGCCGCGTCTTCGCCTGCAGCGGCGCCCTCGACATCGAGGCGCAGTTCCTCGTCATCGATCGGGTCCTCGTCGTCGTGCAGTTGCGGGCTGTCGGTCGGCGCCGGGATGTCGAAGCCGGCGGGGAGCTGACCATCGAAGAAGCCGGCGCCACGGAGTTCCGCAAGGCCGGGAAGATCGCCGATATCGGCAAGGCCGAAATGTTCGAGGAACGCCTGTGTCGTGCCATAGGTGACCGGGCGACCCGGCGCCTTGCGGCGGCCGCGCATCCGCGCCCAACCGGTCTCGATGAGGACGTCCAGCGTGCCCTTCGATGTCGAGACGCCGCGGATCGACTCGATCTCGGCGCGGGTCACGGGCTGGTGATAGGCAAGGATCGCCAGCGTCTCCATCGCGGCGCGGGAAAGCTTGCGCTGCTCGACTTGTTCGCGGACGAGCAAGGTCGCGAGATCGGGCGCCGTCCGGAACGCCCAGCGGCCCGCGACCTTGACGAGATTGACGCCGCGGCCAGCGTAGAACTCGCTCAGCGACTGCAGCACGTCATCGATATCGACTTCTTTCGGCAAACGCTCCGCCAGCGCCTCGCGCGTCAACGGCTCCGAGGCGGCGAACAGCAGGGCTTCAACGGTGCGCAGCGCTTCTTCAAACATTTCCGGCGACGCCGTCCGCAACACCTTTTGGACACTCACGCAACGATCTCCTGAAGCGGCGGACTGGTTGACGAGGGCGGCTTCGACCGCAGCATGATCGGCGCGAAGGCCCGATCCTGCCTGAGATCGAGCAGTCCTTCCCGCACCATCTCAAGGGTGGCGACGAAGGCCGACGCAGTGATCGTCGAGCGCATCGCCGGCTCAGTCATGTAATGGATGAGGTAGCTGTCGAGCGGCGTCCAATCGAGGGCGCGGCCGACCACCTTCTCCAGCGCCTCGCGCGCCTCGACCAGGGACCAGACGAAGCGCTTCTTCATGGCGACGCGCGTCATCGCCGTCTTCTGGCGCTGACGCGCATAGGCCGACAGCAGATCGTAGACGCTCGCCTGATACAGAGGCGTCTTCTGCACAACGACGGGCTGCGGCATGCCGCGGGCGAAGATGTGGACGCCAAGCTGATCGCGCTCGGCAAGTTTTTTGGCCGCGGCGCGCATCGCCTCCAGACGGCGCAGGCGCGATGCCAGATCGGCGGCGAGCTCGGCCGCGCTCGGCTCCTGCGAATTCGCCTTCTCCGGCAGCAGCAGCCGCGACTTGAGGTAAGCCAGCCAGGCGGCCATCACGAGATAGTCGGCGGCCAGTTCAAGCCGCATCCGGCGCGCCTGCTCGATGAACACGAGATACTGCTCGGCCAAGGCGAGGATCGAGATCTTGGCGATGTCGACCTTCTGTCGGCGCGCGAGCTCGAGCAGCACGTCGAGCGGGCCCTCGAAACCATCGACATCGACGATCAGCGCGGGTTCCGTGTCCCCGCGATCTGACTCGAACATGTCGGGATCAATGAAATCCGTCGCCATCCCGCGAATCGCGCCTTTTCCTGAACCGTGAATCTGAGGCTGTCAGACGATTGTCGCAAGCGCGGCGTCGAAACGGGCGCGGGCTTCCACAACATCCAGCGGTTCGGGGTCATGTGTAATGCGGGCCAAGGCGGCGGTCGCGCGGCGCCTGGCGGAGCGCGCCAGCGTCGGCGCCGCGGACGCGATTGCGGTCATTTCGGTCATGTCGCCGTTGCAGTGAAGCAGCATATCGCAGCCGGCCTTGATGGCGGCCGCGGCGCGCTCCGAGAAAGAGCCGGACAAGGCTTTCATCGAGAGATCGTCGGTCATGACGAGGCCGTCATAGCCGATCTGACCGCGGATAATCCGCCGCATCACCTTCTTCGAGGTCGTCGCGGGCCGGTCGGGGTCGATGGCGCGATAGACGACATGAGCCGTCATGGCGAGCGGCATGTCCGACAGGACCTTGAAGGGCAGGAAGTCCGAGGTTTCGAGATGGCCAAGCGGCGTATCGACCTCTGGCAGCGCTTCATGGCTGTCCGCCCCGGCGCGGCCATGCCCGGGCATATGCTTGATGACGGGAAGCACGCCGCCGGCGAGCAACCCTTCCGCAGCGGCGCGGCCGAGAATGGCGATCGTATCGGGATCAACGCCATAGGCGCGATCGCCGATCACATTGTGAGCGCCTTCGATCGGAACATCCAGAACCGGCAGGCAATCGACTGTAATGCCAACGGATTTCAGGTCATGCGCGATCAGCCTCGCGCCGAGCCTGGCAATTTCGCGCCCGGTCAGCGGGTCGTTGGCGCGAAGCTTTCCGTAGACGGCTCCTGGCGGATATTTCCGCCAGTGCGGCGGCCCCAGCCGCTGCACGCGCCCACCTTCCTGGTCGATCAGGACGGGCGCATCGAGGCGGCCTACCGCGCTTCGAAAAGCGTCAGTGAGTTCCTTGACTTGCCCGGGACTCTCGATGTTTCGTCTGAAGAGGATCAAGCCCCACGGATTGGCTTCCCGCAGAAATGCGAGTTCCGATCGCGTCAAGACGGGTCCTACGCAACCCACGATAAGAGCGCTGACGGCCATGCCGCAGCTTTAGGGGTCGGGATTCACACAGACAAGCGATGGCGGTCGACTGTCCCCCGCCAAAGTCACGACGCTCCAGCGTCAGTTCGGCTGCAGAATGCAATCCTGACCTTTGCTCTTGAGCGAGGCGCAGAGTTGCCCGGCTTCCTCGCGGGACATGGAGCCGAAGCGCACCCGATAGCGCATCTGACCCTTCACCTCGCGGCGCTGGACGCTCGACGAGAGCGAACCCAGTTCGGAATAGCGCGATTGCAGCCGACCGATCGCCGAACGGGCGTCGCCATCGCTGCCCTCGGAGGCAAGCTGGACGACAAAAGAGCCGCCGCCGGCATGGGTTGGCGCCGCTTCCGAAGCGGTCGGAGCCGGCGCGGGCGGCTCGATCGCGGCGACGCGCTGGGGCGGTTGGCTGCTGCGGGCTGATCGATTCGGCGGCGTGATCTGGAGCGGACCTGAGCCGTTCGCAGCATCATCGATTGTCTCTGGCGCGCGAACGGGCGACGGAGCAGGTTTGGCTTGCGCCTGCTGGCGCGCGGCGGCGTTCGCTTCACGTGAAGCCCCGATCGAGCCCTGCACCTTCGGTTTCGGCGGAGGCGGAGGAGCAGCCTGCGGCGCCGCCGATTGAGCCGCGGCGACAGGAGCTGGTTGCGGAGGGGTAGCCGCCACGGAAGGCGCAGGAGTTGGAGCCGCCGCGAGAGGCGTCGCGGCGGGCTTGGGCGGCTCCGGAGGCGGAGGCGCGGGAGCAGCGATCACGGGCGCGGGCAAAGGCGCAGTCGGCTGCACCTGCGTCGAGCCGGGCTCGGGCGGCTTGATCGCGACCGTGCGCACCCGTTTCGGCTCAGGCTGAGCAGTCGCGGCGATATCCGCCGCCGTCGGAATCGAGCCGACTGCAGCCGGCGCCGCCACGGTTGGCGCAGGAGCCGGACCAGAGGGCATGGAAATCGAGGCTACAATCTTGGGAGCGTCCGTCGCCGTCATATTCGACGGCGCTGCCGCAGCCTCGCGACGAACCGCTTCCCTGAGATCAAGCGGCTGCTCCTCCGAATTCACGACTTTGGCGGAGAGTTTGGGCGCAGGCAGGTTGCGCTCGAGTATTTGCCTGTTCTGGTCGGGAATCTCGAGGCCGCCAGGGTTGGCGGGCGCAATCTTTATCGGCCCCTTGTCGGCGACGATCAAAGGCGGCGAACCTCCGCCGATGAACTTTCCACCGCCGCTGCGCATCGACAGCGCGCCGCCGATCCCAAGCGCAGCGATGCCCATGACTGCCGCGACCATGACCAAGGGCCGGCGGCTCTTTCGCGGAGCCGGCTCCGGCTCGACCATCTCGGCCGCTTCCTCTCGCCACAAAGGTTCTTCGTGAGACGCCGCGGCGTAGGACGGTGCGACATCAGCTTCCCGTGACGCGCACGCAAGCTCCGCATCGAAGTCAAATTGCGGCGGCGCAGGTTCCGGCGGCGCATGGTCCGTGGCGTTCCGTAACGACCAGTCAGGGAAGTTCGTGGTCGTCGCAGTCGCAGGGACCGGCGACGGAGGCGCGGGTTTGGGCGCGCTGGTCTTCAGCAGATTGTCGAGCGACCGCATCGCGTCTTCGAGATCGTCGGGACGGCGGCGCGGCGCTGGCGGAGCGTCGCGCTGCAGCAGCCGTTCGATGTCGTCTTCGATGCTGGCGAATTCGCTCCTGGACGTCGAAGCCGACTGCGGCGTTTCGGCGACTGAATGGAAGACCGGTTCAATCCGTTGCGGCTGAGGCGCAATCACCGCTCGCGCAGTCTGCGCGGCCAGCACCGTCGAAGATTGCGGCTGCGGCTGAGGCGGCTGGAGAGACGGCGTCGCGCGAACATAGGGCGCGCGCGGCGGCTCGACAGGAGCGGCTTCCACCCGCGGCGTCTCGCGACGAGTGACGGGCGCGCCCGACACGATCCGCGCCAGCTCCGCGAGCGGGTCTTCCGCCGCGCCGCCTGACGCCGGCAACGCCGAGGCCTGACGGATGTGACGCTCGATCTCGTCGAGATTGATGCCCTGATGCGGTCTTGCCTTTTCGCTCATCGTCTTCGGAGGTCCCCTCGACCAGCTCTCCGACGGGCTCCCCCTCGCCCGGCGCTCGACAGCTAGTCCGGCCGATGGCTCACATTCCCCGGCCAGCCTACCTATCGCATTTCTTCGGGCGCCGCGACTCCAAGGATCGCAAGTCCGGACGCCAGCACATCGCGCACGACCCGGACCAATACGAGTCTCGCTGCCGTCGAGTCTCGGCCGGTCTGGTTAACGAAACGCAAATGTGGGGCTTCTTTTCCCTTGTTCCAGAGTGCGTGGAACTGGCCAGCGAGTTCATGCAGGAAAAAAGCGATGCGATGCGGTTCATGAGCGGCGGCGGCCTGATCAACGATGCGCGGATATTGCGCGAGCCGCTTGATCAGATCGATCTCCGATTCATCATCGAGCCGCTCAAGCGGCGCGCCAGCGAGATCATCGAGCGTCAATTTCGTCTCGAACGCCGCGTCCGCCTGCTTGAACACGGAACAGCAACGCGCATGCGCGTATTGCACATAAAAGACGGGGTTTTCTTTCGATTGCTCGATCACCTTGGCGAGATCGAAATCAAGCGGCGCGTCATTCTTGCGGAACAGCATCATGAACCGCACCGCGTCGCGGCCGACTTCGTCGATCACTTCGCGCAGCGTCACGAAGTCGCCGGCGCGCTTCGACATTTTGACCGGTTCGCCATTGCGCATGAGCTTCACGAGCTGACAGAGCTTCACGTCGAGTTCAGCCTCGCCGCCGGTGATCGCTTTCACCGCCGCCTGCATGCGCTTGACGTAGCCGCCATGGTCGGCGCCCCAGACGTCGATCTGAAGGCGATGGCCGCGGAGGAATTTGGACCTGTGATAGGCGATATCCGAGGCGAAATAGGTGTAGCCGCCATCCGATTTCAGCAGCGGCCGATCGACATCGTCGCCGAACTGAGTCGCGCGGAACAGGGTCTGCTCGCGGTCCTCCCAATCCTCGATCGGCGCGCCCTTGGGCGGCGGCAGCCGCCCCTCATAGATCAGGCCCTTGGCGCGCAAATCCTCGATCGTTGCGCGCACGTCGTCGACGTTACGCCCGTCCTGCGGAACGGTTAGCGAGCGCTCGGAAAAGAACACGTCGTGCCTGACATTGAGCACGGCAAGATCCTCCCGGATCAGATTCATCATCGCGTCGATCGCGAAGCCGCGCACGGCAGGCAGCCAATTCGGCTCGGGCTCATCGAGCAACGAGCGGCCATACTTCTCAGCGAGCGCGGCGCCGACCGGCTTCAAATAGTCGCCGGGATAAAGCCCTTCCGGGATGTCGCCGATGTTTTCACCCAGCGCCTCGCGGTAGCGCAGATAGGCGGAGCGCGCGAGCACGTCGACCTGCGCGCCGGCGTCGTTGATGTAATATTCGCGCGTGACGTGCTCGCCGGAATAAGCGAGCAGATTGGCGAGAGCGTCGCCGAACACCGCGCCGCGACCGTGGCCGACATGCATCGGGCCGGTGGGATTTGCCGACACATATTCGACATTGACCGGCGGCGCGGCGGTGGTCGCCCGGCCGCCAAATGCGGTTCCGCTTTTCAGCGCCGCGCGCAGCACGTCATGAAACATAGCGGGCGCCAGCGTCAGGTTGAGGAAGCCAGGCCCTGCGATTGTCGTCGACTGGATCGCCGGATCGCCCTGCAGTTCAGCCGCGATCTTCTCCGCCAGAGCGCGCGGCGGCGTTCCCGCCTCCTTGGCGAAGGCCATCGCGGCGTTCGTGGCGATGTCGCCATGGCGCGGATCGCGCGGCGGCTCGACGGTGAACTTGCCGAGATCGAGCGTCGCCGGCAGTGCTCCCGCCGTCACAAGACGCTGCAGCGCCGCGCCAAGCTTCTCCTGCACGATTTCAAAGATATTCATGGGTTTTGCTGGTATTTCTCGCCGCAGGAAGTCCGGCGCGCTAACGCAGTTCAGGCGTATCGTCAAACAGTCGGCGATGCTCGATGAGCGCGTAACGGTCGGTCATCCCGGCGATGTAGTCGCAGGCGCGACGCGCAATCCGCGCCTCCGACGCGCCTTCTAGGCCCTGGCGCCATTCGCCCGGCATCAGCGTCGGGTCCTGCGTGAAGCGATCGAACAGATCGGCCACAACCCTGTCCGCGTCGCGCCGGATGCGCATGACTTCAGGGTGTCGATACATGGTCGCGTAGAGGAAGTTTTTGACGGCCTTCTCCGCCTCCGCCATGTCCGTGGAAAAAGCGGCCACAGGTCCTTCAGCCGTCCGGATGTCGTCGGCGGTTCGCGGCACCGAAGCCTCGACGTTGCGCGCGGTCTGCGATCCCAGATCTTCGACCATCAGGGTGATCACGCGCCTGACCAGCTCGTGAATGACGCGCGTGCGCTCGAGACCCGGCCGCCAGGCTTCGATTTCATCGAGCAACCTCGCCAGGAACGGCACCACGCGAAGGTCGCCGACGTCAAACAGCCCGGCCCTCAAGCCATCGTCGATGTCGTGAGCGTTGTAGGCGACGTCGTCCGCGAGCGCGGCGACCTGCGCTTCAAGTCCTGCGAATTGCGTTAGCCCCAGCGCTTGCTTTTCGTCATATTCCAGGACCGCCAGGGGAACGCCGTCTTTGGCGTAACGCGGCGTTGGCGATCCGCTTGCGGTCAGCAGCGGGCCGTTGTGCTTGACCAGCCCCTCAAGCGCCTCCCAGGTGAGGTTGAGACCGTCGAAATCGGCGTACCTGGCTTCGAGCCGCGTCACGATGCGCAGCGCCTGGGCGTTGTGATCGAAGCCGCCAAAGGCGGACATGCGCGCATGCAACACGTCTTCGCCGGTATGGCCGAAGGGCGTGTGGCCGAGATCATGGGCGAGCGCGATCGTTTCAGCGAGGTCTTCGTCGAGGCCGAGCGTTCGCGCCAGCGCCCGGGCGATCTGGGCGACCTCGATCGTATGGGTCAGCCGGGTGCGGTAGTGGTCGCCCTCGTGATGGACGAAAACCTGCGTCTTGTGCGCCAGGCGGCGGAAGGCGGTGGAATGGATGATCCGGTCCCGATCGCGCTGAAACGGCGTGCGGGTGGCCGAAGGCGGCTCCGGGATGAGCCGTCCGCGGCTTGTCGCGGGATCAGTGGCATAGGGCGCGCGCCAACGCTGCCCGGGCGCAGGCTTCACGTCGGTCACCTCTGGCCCCCATGGTTGCGATCGGCAGCAGTCGCGATTACCTCTGCTGGTGAGAAATACAAGCGGACCTTGGGCGGACGGATATTGAATCCGTCAGGCCGGAGAGAGCGATGACCACGACCTCTGTGACGATGACGGACCGCGCCGCCGCGCGCATTCGCAAGGTGCTCGGCAGCGAGCCGGAAGGCTCCATGCTGCGGGTCAGCGTGAATGGCGGCGGCTGCTCGGGCTTCCAATATGGCTTCTCCTTCGATCGGGAGCGTCAGGCGGACGATCTCGTGCTGGAGAACAACGGGGCGGTGGTGCTGATTGATCCGATTTCCCTGCCCTATATGGAAGGTTCGGTGCTGGACTTCGTCGACGATCTGATCGGCCAGGCTTTCAAGATCGAGAACCCGAACGCCACCTCTTCCTGCGGCTGCGGGACCAGCTTCTCCATCTGATCTTGGAGCGGACCGCGGCTCTCCCTCCCGCTGGGACGCGACGCGCGGGCCTTCAATTTGCATCCCCTGACGCAACCCGGCTACGGCATGTCCGAGCAGGATCAGGGAGCGCGAGTCGGCGAACATGGTGATGGACGCCCTCTTCATCGGTCAGACCTATATCGACGTCGTCTTTGTGACCGATCACATGCCTACGGGCGACGACAAGCATGTGGCGCAAGACTACTCGGTGTCGTTCGGCGGCAACGCCGTGACCGCGGCGTTCGCCTGCGCCAGGCTCGGGATCGCGCCTGACCTGCTGACGTCGCTCGCCGATGATTGGCTCGGCCGCATGTTCCTCGACATGGCGCGAAAATACGAGATTCCCGTCCACGGACGGAAGGTGAAGGAATCTTCGCTTTCCTTCGTGCTGCCGAAGGACGGCAAACGCGCCATCGTCCGCTGCCGCGATGACCGCTATCTCCACCCCTTCCCGGCGCTTCACCTGACCGGTTGCCGCGCTCTCCATCTCGACGGCCACCAGCCCGACGCCGCCATCCATTACGCCAGGGCCTGTCGGGAAGCGGGCGTGCTGACATCGCTCGACGGAGGCGGCCTGCGCGAGAACACGCAGGAGCTCCTGTCCTTCATCGATGTCGCTGTCGTGGCCGAACGCCTCTGTGAACAGATGAGCCTCAATCCGCTCGCCATGCTCGACCATCTCAAGGCCAAGGGCTGCAGGATCGGCGGCGTCACCATGGGCGAAAAGGGCATGCTCTGGTATGACGAAACGGGCGTCGTTCAGACGATGCCGGCGCTCGACATTCCGCAATCCCTGGTCATCGACACCAATGGCGCGGGCGACGTGTTTCACGGCGCCTATGTCTATTCGTATCTGAGCGATCCGAGCGCCGAATGGCGTCATCATTTCGCGTTCGCGCGCGGCGCCTCGACCCACAAGATTCAGAAGCTCGGCAATGAAGCCGGGCTGCCGACGCGCGCGGATATCGAGCGCACGATACAGACGTTTCCAATTCGCGTCTGACTATCTGCTTTCACGACACCAACGTTGCAAAGTCGCTGCAAGAGCGTCTTGCTTTTGTCGCGCTGACGCCGGACGCTGACTTATCGATTGATTAACTCGCGATGCGTCATGTGCGCTGCCGCACACAAACATCGCGTGCGCTAAGTCACCGACAGAATATCCGACCGCCCGGCTCGTTTGGAGGCCTTCATGCAGTTTCGACCCGCTCGCGCTCCGCGCCTTCTTCCGCGACTTGTCGCGGCGCTCATGATCGGCACGGCGCTGGCCGGCGCCCCCGCCGCATTCGCTCCGGCGCAGGCCCAGACCGTCGCGGTCGAAAATCTCACCTTCGGTCCGAAGGAGATGTCGGTCGCGATTCCGAAGATCGAAGTCGACGGCTCGACCCTCACTCAGGGCGAACTTGCGACCCTGTTCCAGTTCAAGGACATCAAGTCGATCGCCGACACGCTCGGCCGCTTCAATGCGCGCTCCATGCGCATCCCGGAAATTCGCGTCGAACAGAACATCGCGGCCGGCGGCAAGACCACGAAGCAAACGATCGTCTACCGTGATCTGACCTTCAACGATGTCCAGGGCGGCAAGGCGAAGACGGTCGCGCTCGCAGGCGGCTCCATGGCGATGGAAGACGCGGTCCTTGGCAAGAGCACCGGCACGGTCGGCCGCATGTCGATGGAGGACATGGACTTCACCGGCATGGTCCGATTCATGATCGACAAGGCTGTTGGCGGCGAAGCCCCGAAGACGCTTTATCGCAACGGCTCTTTCGACGGCATGTCGATGAAGGGCGACAAGTTCGAGTTCAGCCTCGGCAAAATGACCTTCGGCGAGTTCCGCGCGCGGCCGATGAAGACGCCGATGATCGAGTTCCTCGCGCTGGCGCAGGACATGGAGAAAAACAAGGGTCAGCCGCCGGATCCCGCCACCATGAAGCGCCTGATCGACTTCATGATGGACCTGCTTGATGCGTTCGAGTCGACGCCGGCGACCATGGAGAACATGAAGATCGCTGCGCCTGACGACAAGGGCCGCCAGGTCAATATCGCCATGGGCAAGCTGACGATGGGCGGCTTCGGCAAGCGCCGCTATCCCAGCATCCTTGTCGAGAATATGGAGATCAAGGCCGCGGACGGCTTCGTCAATCTCGGCACCTTCAACTTCAAGGGCATCGATTTCGGGCCGACTTTCGCCGGACTGCAGGAAGCGGGAACCGCGCCGCTCGAGCAGTGGGCGCAGGCCAACTGGCGCAAGCTGATCCCGAGCTTCGATGGCGTCGCGTTCGGCAATGTCAACATCGACGTGCCTGACGACAAGAACAAGGGCCAGCGCATCAAGGCCAAGCTTGGCAATTATGACCTGACGCTCGCCTCCTATGTTCAGGGCATTCCCACGAACATCTCGACGCAGATGCGCAACTTCGTCTTCGAGATTCCGGCGAATACGAAGGATGACGGCCTGCTGCAGATCGTGGCGCTCGGATACAAGGCGATTGACGCGTCCGCTGGCCTGCAGGCGAAGTGGAACGAGCAGACGAAGACGATTTCGATCGACAACCTGTCAGCACAAGGCGCGGGCATGGGCGCGGTCAACGTCAAGGGGACGATCGGGAACGCGATCAAGGAGCTGTTCACCGGCGATCCCACGATGATGCAGGTGGCGGCGCTCGGCCTGACGGCGAAGGATCTCGAGATCAAGGTCGACAACGCCGGCCTGCTTGAGAAACTGATCGCGCGTGAAGCGCAGAAGCAAGGCAAGAAGCCCGACGATTTCCGTCGCGACATGGGCGCCATGGCGAACGTCATCATTCCGGGAATGATGGGCGGCGGCGAAGCCGCGCAGACAGTCGCGAATGCGGTGTCGGCGTTCCTCGCCAAGCCTGGCAGTCTGCTGCTGGCCGCGAAAGCGAAGGATCCTGCGGGCATCAGCATCGGTGAGGCTGCGATGGCGTCGAACAATCCGCTGTCGCTGCTGCCGAAGCTGGCGATCTCGGCGAAAGCGAACTGAAATTCACGATCGCAATCAAAAGAGCCGGGCGCATCGCCCGGCTCTTTTGATTCAGGCGCTGGCGCGCAGCGCCTTGTCGACGATCTCGATCACGACGCCAATGTCAGCTTCGGCGGATGATTTGAGCGGCTGACCAATGTCGCCTCTGTTGTCGACCATGTGATGGTCATAGCCGAGTGCGACGCTGAGATAGGCCATGTCAAGCGTATGCATGCTTGGATTGACAAGCTCGACGACCGTCAGCGGCCTCCCCTGTCGCCAGAGGATGTTGGCCAAACCCGCGCCGTGCGGCGCCACGATAAATTCGGCGCGCGCGAATGTCGCGATCTGCGTTGCGAGATCATGCTCCTGCGCATCGAAGAAGATAAAGTTCCGCTTCACGAGCGCGCCAAACAACTCCTCTTCATTGCGCAGTCGCCGCGCATTCTTCGCTTTCGGTCCCCGCGCGAGATAAAGCCGGACGCCGGGCGTTGAAGGCAATTTGTCGGCGCCGAAGCGCCTGGCGAGCGTGAGGAGATCATAGGCGTTCGGTTCACCAGGTGACGGAACCCAGGCGACCTCCCCGCCGATCCTCGCCGAAGCGGTCTGGACGACGAGCTTGTGCTTTCCGAACACGCCCATGCGCTGCGCGTCCTGGAAGAAGCGTTGGCGCGTCAATGTTTCGCTGATCACGAGCGGCGCCGCGTCGGGCCCATAGCGCTCGATCAGATCGAGCTTTCCCATTGTATCATAGAGGAAGTGGAAATAATTGTTGTCGAAGGCGCCGATGAAGCTCGCAAATTCCTGAAGTCGCCGGTTCGGCTCGCGAAAATAACTGGAAAATCGCGGCTCGCGCTCGCGACCGACGCCGTCCGATGAACCCCAGATCATGCGATTGCTTTTGCAGAGCTGGCGCGCATTCGGGTCGAGCAGCAGCCGGCCCTCGAAACGCATCACCTTTTTCATCCGCGTCTTGCGATCAGAGCCGATCCGGCTGGCGATGCCGGGATAGCGTGAGACGGAAAGCCCATCCCATCGCGAAAAGGCGGGCTCCTCAAAGACCACGGTCCCCGCGGTCGCGGCGTCGAGGCTCGGCAGGCTTTGAAAGAAGGACTTGCGGTAAGCCCTCAATTTTTCATGAAGCGCGTCGCGACCGGGATAATTTTTCAACCGCTCGCGGATCAATTCGATCTGGCGCAAATCAGCCTCTTGGCGCGAGCCGTTTGCGGATCGAGCGCACCCATTTCTCGGCGAAATTCCGCGGCCGCAGCGGCTGGAACGGGTCCGGCACATGGCGGTCGTCGCCAATATGATGTCCGACCGGCGGCCAAAGCAGAGCGATCTTCTTTCCCTCCTGCTTCATCACGCCGCTCAGCTTCTCCTCGGTCTCGTATTTCGCGAAGGGGCCGACGGCGCGCCAGAGATCCATGCGCGCGATCGACGGATTAAACGAGTAGGAAAACCAAAGCGGATGCGCGTCGGGCTTGAAATATTTGTATTCGAGCCCGTCGGAACTCATCATGCGAACGCTGCGTTCATAGTGCGCAGCATATTCGCGATGGGCGAGCAAAGCCGCCGTCACATCGGGATTTGATTCCAGCATGCGCACGATGCGCTCGAGTTCGATGGGGCTGGTGAACTCCCAATCGTCCTCGAGATGGATCACGTAGGGCGTCGAGATCGTCCCATAAAGCCTGTCGATCGACCGCAATTGTCCGAGCTTGGGATCATTGATGCGCATCTCGACGCGTGGCCGCTTCGCTGCGAAAGCGCGCGCGCCGGCGCGATCCGCGGAATCTTCGGCGATGATGATGCGCTCCGCCGCAAAACATCGCTCGAAGGAGTCGATCGTCTTCGCAAGCAGATCAAAACGACCGCAGCTCGTGACCACGACCGTGAAGAGCGCGGGATCGACGCGATAGGGCGCGGCGGGCGTCTCGCTCATGCGTCGCGCGCTCCCGATCAACTCGGCAGGTTGGGCCTGATATGCAACTCGCGAAGCTGCTTCATCGTCGCTTCGGACGGAGCGCCCATGAGCAGGTCGACCGCCTGCTGATTCATTGGGAACAATGCGACCTCGCGCAGATTGGTCGCGCCCGCCAGCAGCATCACGATGCGATCGATGCCGGCCGCCATGCCGCCATGGGGCGGCGCGCCATACTGGAACGCGCGATACATGCCGCCGAAGCGTTCGACCACCGTCTGCTCGCTGTAGCCGGCCAGTTCGAACGCCTTCACCATCGCTTCGGGCTTGTGATTGCGGATGCCGCCCGACGCGAGTTCATAGCCGTTGCACGCGATGTCGTACTGGAACGCCTTGATCGTCAGCGGCTCCTGCGAGGTCAGCGCGTCGAGGCCGCCTTGCGGCATCGAGAACGGGTTGTGCGAGAAGTCGAGCTTCTTCTCCTCGTCGCTCCACTCATACATCGGGAAGTCGACGATCCATGCGAGTTCGTAGGCGTTTTCGTCGACGAGCTTCAGCTCGGTTCCGACCTGCGTGCGCGCAAGGCCGGCGAACTTGACGAACTTTTCCGGTTGGCCCGCGACAAAAAAGGCCGCATCGCCAGCCTTGAGACCAAGTTGAGCGCAGATCGCGGCGGTTCGCTCCGGACCGATGTTGTTCGCGATCGGGCCCGCGCCCTCTCCGCCTTCACGCCACATGATGTAGCCGAGGCCGGGCTGTCCCTCGCCTTGCGCCCAGGAATTCATGCGATCGCAGAAGGCGCGCGAGCCGCCGCCCGGCGCAGGGATCGCCCACACCTCCGATTTAGCATCTTCGAGGATGCGCGCGAACACCTTGAAGCCCGATCCGCGGAAATGTTCGGAGACGTTCTGCATCACGAGCGGGTTGCGCAGGTCCGGCTTGTCGGAGCCGTATTTGCGCATGGCGTCCGCGTAGGGAATGCGCGGCCAGTTCCTGGTGACCTTCTTGCCGTCGCCGAATTCCTCAAACACGCCAGAAATCACAGGCTCCATGGCGGCGAAGACATCCTGTTGCTCGACGAAACTCATCTCGACGTCGAGCTGATAGAATTCGCCCGGCAGACGGTCGGCGCGCGGGTCCTCGTCACGGAAGCAGGGCGCGATCTGGAAGTAGCGATCGAAGCCCGCCATCATGATGAGCTGCTTGTACTGCTGTGGCGCCTGCGGCAACGCGTAGAATTTGCCGGGATGGATGCGGCTCGGCACGAGGAAGTCGCGCGCGCCTTCCGGCGACGACGCCGTGAGGATCGGCGTCTGAAACTCGAAGAAGCCGCCATCTTTCATGCGACGCCGGATGGAATCGATGATCCGCCCCCGCAGCATGATGTTGGCGTGCAGCTTCTCGCGCCTGAGATCGAGGAAGCGGTAACGGAGGCGCGTGTCCTCGGGATAGGCCTGGTCGCCGAACACCTGCAGCGGGAGTTCGCCGGCGGCGCCCAATACCTCGAGCTCGGTCGCGAACACTTCGATGGCTCCGGTCGGCAGTTCGGAATTCTCGGTTCCTTCCGGCCGACGGCGGACCTTGCCGTCGATGCGAATCACCCACTCTGAGCGCACCGTCTCTGCAAGCTTGAAGGCTGCGGAGTCATTGTCGATCACCACCTGCGTCACGCCGTAATGGTCGCGCAGATCGATGAAGAGCACGCCGCCATGGTCGCGGATGCGATGGCACCAACCGGAGAGACGAGCGATGTCGCCGATGTTTTCCGCGCGCAGAGCGCCGCAGGTGTGGGAGCGGTAACGATGCATCTCAGGGCAACCTTGAATCGGCGCGGAAAGGCGCATGGGGCGCCGTTGCTGTCAAGGATCGGCGCGCGGTCTGCAGCGACGCTATGACCGGGCGAAACCCTGAAAATTAAGGCGCCACAGCCTCAATTTGGCCGATTGGCCGTGCCCGCGCGCTGCGCTATCAGCAGAGCAGCATGAATCTGATCACTACGACCGCGGACCTTTCGGCCCTTTGCCAGCGCCTAGCAGGCTATCCTTTCGTCACCGTCGACACCGAATTCCTGCGGGAGACGACCTATTATCCCAAGCTCTGCCTGATCCAGCTCGCAGGTCCGGCAGAAGCGGCCATCATTGATCCGCTAGCGCCTGAGCTCGATCTCGCCCCGTTCTTCGGGCTGATGCGTGAACCCGGCGTCGTGAAGGTTTTTCACGCAGCCCGACAAGACCTTGAAATCATTTGGAATCTTGGACGGCTGGTGCCCAGCCCGCTCTTCGATTCCCAAGTGGCGGCCATGGTGTGCGGTTACGGCGACTCGGTCTCCTACGAGCAACTCGCCAACGACTTCGCCAAGGCGCGGATCGACAAATCGTCCCGCTTCACGGACTGGTCGCGCCGGCCGCTGACCAATCAGCAGCTCCATTATGCCGAGTCCGACGTCACCCATTTGCGCGCCGTCTATCTCGCGCTCAAGCAGCAGGTCGAGGAGCACGGGCGCGCGGACTGGCTCGCCGACGAAATGGCGATTCTCTCGGCGCCCTCGACCTATGAGATGAAGCCCGAGGAAGCCTGGCAGAGGCTCAAGGGGCGCATCCGCAAGCCGCGTGAACTTGCCGTCTTGATGGAAGTCGCCGCTTGGCGGGAAACCGAGGCGCAGACGCGCGATGTGCCTCGCTCACGCGTGCTCAAGGACGACGCGCTGAGCGATCTTGCCGTTCGCGCGCCCAAGACGCTGGAAGCGATGGCGGATCTGCGGTCGCTGCCGAAGGGGTTCGAGCGGTCGCGCGCCGGCGCCGAGCTTCTGGAAGCGGTCAAGCGGGGCCTTGATCGCGATCCCAAATCCCTGCCGATGCTGGAGCGGCCCCGCGCTCGGAACGGCTCCGGCGGCACTGTCGACCTGCTCAAAGTGCTTCTGAAGGTGATCGCCGATCAGGCGCGGGTCGCACCAAAGATCATTGCGACAGTGGACGAACTCGACGATCTCGCCTCCGACGACAATGCCGACGTCGCCTGCATGAAGGGTTGGCGGCGCGAATTGTTTGGCGACAAGGCGCTGGCCCTCAAGCACGGCCATGTCGCGCTGTCGCTGCACAATGGCGACGTCGTCGCACGGGAGCTTGCTCCGGCGGCGCCCGTCAGCTGAACAGCTTCAGGCCAATGATGCCGGCGAAGATCAGCGCGATGCTGACCAGCCGCGCCGCCGTCGCAGGTTCACCAAAGAGATAGACGCCGAGACAGGCCGTCCCAATCGCGCCGACGCCCGTCCAGACGGCATAGGCTGTTCCGACCGGCAGCTCTCGCATCGCCAGCGCCAGCAAGCCGACGCTGATACCCATGCTGGCGAGCGTGAACGCGGAAGGCATGAGGCGCGTGAAGCCGTCGGTGTATTTCAGCCCGATGGCCCAGCCGACCTCGAACAGGCCGGCGACAAGCAGGATCGTCCAGGCCAAGCCTCAGACTTCCAGAACCAGAACGTGGCAGACGGGCTTCTTGCCCCAGGCCTGGTTGACCGCGCCCCGCACGGCGCGCTCCACCGCCTTCTCGACAGTCTCGGCGCTCCGTCGCCGCTGGCGCGGCAATCCCTCCAGCGTCTGGTCGACGACATCACCGACGAGATCGACCATGTCGACGCCGTTCTTCGAGCGCGGCGGCAGTCCCATCAGCGCGATCTCCGGCTCGGTGACGACCTCGCCCTTGCCGCTGATCGCGATCGCGATCGTGACGATGCCGACGAAGGAAAGCTTGCGGCGTTCACCGATCGTGGGGTCGGCGACGTCGATAAGGAGCTCGCCATCCTTCAACCGGCGACCGGCGCGGACGTGGTCGATGATCTCGGCCTTACCAGGCGCCAGCCGGACCATCGCGCCATTGAAGGCGCGCACCACGTTCGGCACGCCCTGTGCTTTCGCGAAAGCCGCATGCTCGGTGAGATGCAGCGCCTCGCCATGGGCGGGAATGGCGATCTGCGGCCGCACCCATTCATACATCCGCTTCAGCTCATCGCGCCTGGGATGGCCCGAGACATGAACGAGGTGCGTGCGGTCAGTGATCACCTCGACATCGTTCTTCACGAGTTCGTTGATGATGCGATTGACGCCCTTCTCATTGCCGGGGATCGCTCGCGACGAGAAGATCACGCGGTCGCCTCCCGCGAGCGAGAGATCGGGATGATCGCCGAACGCAATGCGCGCCATCGCGGCGCGCGGCTCGCCCTGGCTTCCCGTCAGCAATGCGACCACCTTGTTGCGCGGCAGGCGCTGCGCCGCGTCCGCGCCGAGAAACGGCTTCAACCCATCGAGAAGGCCCAGCTCACGCGAGACCTCGACGACGCGATCCATGGCGCGGCCGACGACGCAGACCTGACGTCCCGCGGCTTCAGCCGCCTCCGCGACGGCGCGCATGCGCGCGACATTCGATGCGAAAGTCGTCACGGCGACGCGGTTCTTTGAATTCTGGATGATGTCGCGCAGCGAGCGCGCGACGTCGGACTCGCTCGGGCTGATCCCGTCGCGGACGACATTGGTGGAGTCGCAGATCAGAGCGAGCACGCCTTCGTCGCCGAGGGCGCGCAATCTCGTTTCATCCGTGGGTTGGCCGACGATCGGCGTCTCGTCGATTTTCCAGTCGCCCGTGTGAACGATGGTTCCGAGGGACGTCTTCAGCGCAAGCGCATTCGACTCAGGAATCGAATGCGCGACATTGATGAACTCGCAGGAGAATGGCCCGAGATTGAAAGGCTTCCCCGGCGCCACGCGCGTAATCGGCAGCTTCGGCGCGTTCGGCTCATTGAGCTTGCGAATTTCCAGCAGGTTCGCGGCGAACTTCGTCGCGTAGATCGGCGCGTGCAAACGCGGCCAGAGATCAACCACAGCGCCGATATGGTCCTCGTGCGCGTGGGTGATGACGATCCCGAGTAGATTCTTGCGCTCTTCCTCGATGAAGGAGAGGTCGGGAAGCACTAGATCGACGCCGGGAAGGTCGTCGCCGGCGAAGCTCACGCCGCAGTCGACGAGAATCCATTTCTTGCGTCCCTGCGGTCCAAAACCATAGAGCGCGGCGTTCATGCCGATTTCGCCGAGACCGCCGAGCGGCGCGAAGACCAGTTCGTCCATTGCCCTTCCTGTTGACGCGCTCACGCCGCTTGCGATCGCAGCGCGACGTCGCCGGCATGGATTACTTCGGTCCCCTCCGCGGTATCAAGGACCAGACGGCCTTCGCGATCAATCTCCCGGAAGACGCCGCGAACAATTTTGCCGTCCTGCGTGACCGAAATCGTTTCATTCAACCCTGCGGCCGACGACGACCAGTCCTTGCGTGTCTTCTCGAAATCGTCGCCGCGTCGCCATTGATCCAGTCGCGAGACCATCGAGTCGGAAAAGCGTTCGATCAGCGCCGATGGCTCGACGCGATAACCAAGCGCCTCAAGATCGGTTGTGGGATAAGCAACGCCTTCAGGATGGGTCGCGAGATTGACGCCAATGCCGATCGAGATAGCGTAGCGCGCGGCTGGCGTCCACGCGCCTTCGAGCAGGACGCCCGCGAGTTTTGCGCCATCGATGAGCGCGTCATTGGGCCACTTCAGGCGAAGGCGATCGCCAAGGCCCGTCAGGTCCCCCAACGCGTCGCGCAGCGCGAGGCCCGTCACGAAGCCAAGCTGCGGCCCCTTCGCGACCGGACAGGGATCGACGAGCAACAGCGTGGCGTAGAGATTTCCGCGCTCGGACACCCAGACGCGGCCGTTCCGTCCTCGTCCACCCTCTTGCCTGTCGGCGACGATCCAGACCTGACCGGCGTCGCCGGAACGGACAAGGTTCGCCGCCTCGTCCATCGTTGAACGAACAGTCTCGTGGCGGATCAGCCGAAAGCCCGCAGCGATCGCGCGAGGTCCGAGACCCGCCGAGGCTTCGCCCACGTCAGAACAGCGACTTCGCCGCGGCCGCGGCCGCATTGAACAGCGTGGCCGGCGCAATCGAGAGCAACGCGACGAACAGGGTGCAGACGAATACGACGCCGCCGACCACGCCGCGCCCCTCGTCGAAGGTCGGTTTCGGCTCATCGAAATACATCAGCTTGACGATGCGCAGATAGTAGTAGGCGCCGACGACGCTGGTCACGACGCCGACGACAGCCAGCGTAAACAGCTTCGCGTTGATGGCGGCGGAGAAGACGTAGAATTTCGCCCAGAAGCCCGCCAGCGGCGGGATGCCAGCGAGCGAGAACATCATCGCCGCCAGCGCAAAGGCCATCAGCGGATTGGTGCGGGAAAGCCC
Source organism: Terrirubrum flagellatum (assembly GCF_022059845.1). Taxonomy (GTDB): domain Bacteria; phylum Pseudomonadota; class Alphaproteobacteria; order Rhizobiales; family Beijerinckiaceae; genus Terrirubrum; species Terrirubrum flagellatum. Next base: position 1,908,890 of record NZ_CP091851.1, read on the forward strand.
GGCGAGATCCTCGATCGTCTCCACCGCCTGTCCGGCGCGGCGCATCATCAGCACGCAGCCGAAGGAGCCGAGCGTCGTCACCATATAGATCGCCATATAGGTGATCACGCCCTGCACGCCGTCCGCTGTGCCTGCTGCGAGGCCGACGAGCGCATAGCCCATGTTTGCAATCGAGGAATAGGCGAGCAGCCGCTTGATATTCGTCTGACCGATCGCGGCGAAAGCGCCGAGCGCCATGGAAGCGATCGAGACGAAAACAATCACCTGCTGCCACTGCGGCAGCATGGTCGGAAACGCCGTCACGACGAGCCGCACCAGCATGCCCATCGCCGCCATCTTCGGAGCTGCCGCGAAAAAGGCCGCGACCGGCGTCGGCGCCCCCTCATAGACATCTGGCGTCCACATATGGAACGGCACCGCCGAAATCTTGAAGCAGAGGCCGGCAAGAATGAAGACGAGGCCAACGACGACACCGGTCGAGCCGCCATGCTGCACCGCGGTCGCGATGGCGTTGAAAGTGGTCGCGCCAGAGAAGCCATACACGAGCGATGCGCCATAGAGCAGCATGCCTGACGAGAGCGCGCCGAGGACGAAATATTTGAGGCCGGCTTCAGTTGCCTTGCCGTCATCGCGATGGATCGCGGCCACGACATAGAGCGAGAGCGACTGCAATTCGAGGCCTATATAAAGCGCGATCAGATCGTTGGCCGAAATCATCATCATCATGCCAAGCGTCGCCAGCAGCACGAGCAGCGAGAACTCGTAGCGCTCGACCTTCGACTGATCTAGCCATTCAAACGACATCAAAAGCGCCGCCGCGGAACCGACAAGAGTGAACACCTTCATCAGCTTGGCGAAACTGTCGGCGATGAACACGCCGTCGAAGGTCGTCTTGCCCGGCGCCGCGAAATGCACGAGGCCCAACACCACGATCAGCAGGCCGACCGAAAAAGCCTGGATCAGGCGGCGCGCGGCGTCGCCCTGCACCGCGCCGATCAGCACAAGCGCGAGCGTTCCAATGGCAAGGACGATCTCAGGGAGCGCCGGCGCGAAAGAAGGAAGCGACGTCATCTGGGGCTCACTGAGCAATCAGCATGGCGGTCTTCGTCACTGACAAAGCCGCCTGATAGTTCTTGATGAGAAGTTCGGTCGAAGCCGCGAAAGCGTCGAGGATCGGACCGGGCCTGATGCCGTAATAGATCGTCAGAATCACGAGCGGCGCGAAGATCGCCTGCTCGCGAATATTCAGGTCCATGATGTCCTTCAGAGCGGGCTTCTCGATCACGCCGAAGATCATTCGGGCGTAGAGCCAGAGCGCGTAGCACGCCGACAGAATGACGCCTGTGGTCGCGAAGAACGCCACCCAAGGATTAGCTCGGAACGCTCCCGTCAGTGACAGGAACTCGCCGATGAATCCCGATGTGCCGGGCAAGCCGACATTCGCCATCGTAAAGATCATGAACACCACGGCGTAGAGTGGCATGCGCTGCACGAGGCCGCCATAGGCCGCGATCTCGCGGGTGTGCATGCGGTCATAGACCACGCCGACGCAGAGGAAGAGCGCGCCGGAGACGAGGCCGTGCGACACCATCTGGAACATGGCGCCCTGCACGCCCTGCGGGTTCATCGTGAACAGGCCCATGGTCACGAAGCCCATATGGGCGACGGAGGAATAGGCGATCAGCTTCTTCACATCCTCCTGCATCATCGCAACCAGCGAGGCGTAGATGATCGCGATGATCGAAAGCGCATAGACGAGCGGCGCGAAATAGACCGACGCGTCCGGGAACATCGGCAACGAGAACCGGATGAAGCCGTATCCGCCCATCTTCAGAAGGATGCCCGCCAGGATCACGGAACCCGCGGTCGGCGCCTCGACGTGCGCATCGGGAAGCCAGGTGTGGACCGGCCACATCGGCATCTTCACCGCGAAGGAGGCGAAGAAAGCGAGCCACAGCCATTTCTGCATCCCGGTCGGGAAGCTGTGCTTGAGCAGCATGGCGATGTCGGTCGTGCCCGCCTGCCAGTACATCGCCATGATGGCGAGCAGCATCAGCACCGAGCCGAGCAGCGTGTAGAGGAAGAACTTGAAGGCGGCATAGATGCGCCTCTTGCCGCCCCACACGCCGATGATGATGAACATCGGGATCAGGCCGGCTTCAAAGAAGAGGTAGAAGCCGATCAGGTCGAGCGCGACGAAGACGCCGATCATCAGCGTCTCGAGTACGAGGAATGCCACCATATATTCGCGTACGCGCGTCTCGATCGACGTCCAGGACGCAAGGATGCAGAACGGCATCAGGAACGTCGTCAGCAGCACGAACGGCATGGAGAAGCCGTCGACCCCGAGGCGGAAACGGATCGCGTCCGAGATCCAGGCGTAATCCTCGGTGAGCTGGAAGGACGGCGACGCCGTATCGAACCGCGTCCAAGCCACGATCGATACGATGAAAGTGACGATCGTCGTCCAGAGCGCAATGTAACGCACGTTCTGGAGGTTCGCCTCATTCTCGTCGCGGAAAGCGAGAATCAGCGCCGAGCCAAGCAGCGGCAGCAGCAGCAGGCCGGAAAGCAGGCCGGGCATCAGTGCGCTCCCCCGAACATCGACCAGGTCACGAGCGCAGCCACTCCCAGCAGCATCGCGAAGGCGTAGTGATAGACGTAGCCCGTCTGCAGTCGGACCACGCGGTTGGTGACATCGATGACGCGCGCCGAGATTCCGTCAGGCCCAAGCCCGTCGATGACGGCGCCGTCGCCTTTCTTCCAGAGGAAGGTTCCGAGCCAACGTGCCGGCCGCACGAACAGGAAGTCGTAGATCTCGTCGAAATACCACTTGTTGAGCAGGAACTGATAGAGCACGGGCTGGCTCGCGGCGAGCTTCGCCGGCAGGTCCGGCCGCTTCATGTAGAACCAGTAAGCGATGAGGAAGCCGATGATCATCGCGATGAACGGCGCGAGCTGCACGCTCACCGGAGAGTCGTGCATCTCGCGCATGATGTGATTATCCTTGGCGAAATAGAGCGCGCCGGCCCAGAACTCCTCGAAATCATGGCCGATGAAGCCGGCTTCGAACGCCCTGCCCGCCGCGATCGCGCCGAGCGCGAGAATGGCGAGCGGGATAAGCATGGTCAGCGGCGATTCATGCGGCGCATGAGCATGATCATCATGGCTGTCGCCATGCGCGTGGTCGTCATGGGCGTGAACATCGTGCGCGTGATCGTGGTGATCGTCATGCGCACGCGCATGCCCATCGTGGCCGCCCCAGCGCGCCTGTCCCTCGAAAGTGAGGAAATAGAGCCGCCAGGAGTAGAAGCTCGTCATGCCGGCCGCGACGACCAGCAGGACGAAGGCGCTGGCGGCGCCGAAGCGATGCGACGCGAAGGCGGATTCGATGATGGCGTCCTTCGAGAAGAAGCCGGCGGTCAGCGGGAAGCCGGTCAGCGCCAGCGTGCCGATCATCATCATAGCGGCGGTGAACGGGATATATTTCCGAAGGCCGCCCATCTTCCGGATGTCCTGCTCGTGATGCATCGCATGGATGACCGAGCCGGAGCCAAGGAACAGCAGCGCCTTGAAGAAGGCGTGCGTGAAGAGGTGAAAGATGCCGGCGCCGTAGGCGCCAACGCCGAGGCCGACGAACATGTAACCGAGCTGCGAGCAGGTCGAATAGGCGATCACGCGCTTGATGTCGTTCTGCACGAGGCCGACAGTCGCCGCGAAGAAGGCCGTTGTCGCGCCGATGATGACGACGACCGAGAGAGCGTCTGGCGCCCATTCGAAGATCGGCGACAGGCGCGCGACCATGAACACGCCGGCGGTGACCATGGTCGCGGCGTGGATGAGCGCGGAGACCGGAGTCGGGCCTTCCATCGCGTCCGGCAGCCAGGTGTGCAGCAGGAACTGCGCCGACTTGCCCATGGCGCCCATGAAGAGCAGCAGACAGGTCAGCGTCAGCGCGTTCCACTCGAAGCCGATGAATTTGAACGTCGCACTCTGCAACTCGCCGACGCGCGGGAAGATGCCGTCGAACGCGATCGAGCCAAACAGCACGAAGACGAGGAAGATGCCGAGGGCGAAACCGAAATCGCCGACACGATTGACGATGAACGCCTTCATGGCGGCGTCGCGCGCCGATTTTTTCTCGTACCAGAAACCGATCAGCAGATAGCTCGCGAGGCCGACGCCCTCCCAGCCGAAGAACATCTGGGCGAGATTGTCCGCCGTCACCAGCATGAGCATCGCGAAGGTGAACAGCGAGAGGTAGGCGAAGAACCGCGGCCGCGACGGGTCCTCGTGCATGTAGCCGACGGAATAGAGGTGAACGAGCGAAGACACCGTGTTCACCACCACGAGCATGACGAGCGTCAGCCGGTCGATGCGGAACGCCCAGTCGACGACGAGGTCGCCGGACTGCATCCATTGCGCGACCTGAATGCGGGTCATGCCGTTCGGCGCATCGAAGGAGAAGAAGGCGACCCAGGACAAGACCGCGCAGATCATCAGGAACGAGGTCGTGACGATCTCGCTCGGGCGCGCGCCGATCACCCGACCGAACAGGCCGGCAATGAGGAAGCCGAAGAGAGGAAGGAAGACGATCGCGTGATACATCTTCAGCCCTTCATCATGTTGATGTCTTCGACCGCGATCGTGCCGCGGTTGCGGAAGAACACCACGAGGATCGCAAGGCCGATCGCCGCTTCGGCCGCCGCCACCGTGAGCACGAAGAGCGCGAACACCTGCCCGACGATGTCGTTCAGGAAGGCCGAGAACGCGACGAAGTTGATGTTCACGGCGAGCAGGATCAACTCGACCGACATCAGGATGACGATGACGTTCTTGCGGTTCAGGAAGATGCCGAACACGCCGATCGTGAACAGGATCGCCGCGACTGTGAGATAGTGGCCGACGCCGATGATCATGTCGCCCTCGCCTAAACGCCCGCCCGCGAGGGCACTTTCTTGATTTCCATCGCCGTCGCCTTGGTGCGCGCCACCTGCTGAGCGATGTTCTGCCGCTTGATCCCGGTGCGCTCGCGCAAGGTGAGCACGATCGCGCCGATCATCGCGACGAGCAGCACGAGGCCCGCCGCCTGGAAGAAGTAGACATATTTCGTGTACAGCAGCCGTCCGATCGCAGCGGTGTTCGTCATGTCTGTCGGAATCGCCGTCGGCGCGCCCTGCACCACCTTGACGAGATTGGGATCGATCGCCCAGGCGCCGACCACGACGATCAATTCGGCTGCGAACACCAGCGCGATCAGCGCGCCGAATGGCAGATATTGCTGGAAGCCCTGCCGCAGTTCGGCGAAATCCACGTCGAGCATCATGGTCACGAACAGGAACAGCACCGCGACCGCGCCGACATAGACGACGACGAGGATCATCGCGAGGAATTCGGCGCCGAGGATCAGGAAAAGCCCGGCGGCGTTCACGAACGCTAGGATGAGATAGAGCACGGAATGAACGGGATTGCGCGACGCCACGACCATGAAGGCCGAGGCAATCAGCACGGCGGAGAAGAGGTAGAAGAAGAGCGCGGCCACGTCGGGGCTCCGTCTCAGCGATAGGGCGCGTCGAGCGCGATGTTGCGCGCAATCTCGCGCTCCCAGCGCGCGCCATTCGCCAGCAGCCGATCCTTGTCGAAGAACAGCTCTTCGCGGGTCTCGGTCGCGAACTCGAAGTTCGGCCCCTCGACGATGGCGTCCACCGGGCAGGCTTCCTGGCACATGCCGCAATAGATGCACTTCGTCATGTCGATGTCGTAGCGCGTGGTGCGGCGCGTGCCGTCATTGCGGCGGGGACCGGCCTCAATGGTGATCGCCTGCGCCGGGCAGATCGCCTCGCACAGTTTGCAGGCGATGCAGCGCTCCTCGCCGTTGGGATAGCGGCGCAGCGCATGCTCGCCGCGGAAGCGCGGCGAAATCTGTCCCTTCTCGAAGGGATAGTTCAACGTCGCCTTCGGCTTGAAGAAGTAGCGCATCGACAGGAAGAACGCCGATACGAACTCCTTGAGCAGGAGGGATTTTGCGGCCTGGGCGAGAGCCATCGTCAGTCTCCGGCCATCAACTCAATCCGCCCCAGCCTGTGAGCTGGAGCACGAACGCCACGATCGCGACATAGCCAAGCGAGATCGGCAGGAACACCTTCCAGCCGAGACGCATGAGCTGGTCATAGCGGTAGCGCGGCACGAACGCCTTAACCATGGCGAACATGAAGAACACGAGGCAGACCTTGGCGAGGAACCAGATCAGCCCGGGAATCCAGGTGAAGGGCGGGAAGCCGAGCGGCGATGTCCATCCGCCGAGGAACAGGATCGTCGTCAGCGCGCACATGGTCATAATCGCCACGTACTCGCCGAGCATGAACAGCAGATAAGGCGTCGAGGAGTATTCGACCATGAAGCCGGCGACGAGTTCGGACTCGGCTTCGGCGAGATCGAAGGGCGGACGGTTCGTCTCGGCCAGCGCTGAGACGAAGAAGATCACGAACATCGGCAGCAGCGGCAGCCAGAACCAGTTCAGGAACGTCAGCCACGGAACGCCGAGCTTGGTCGCGAGCCCGTATTTCTCCTGGAACGTCACGATGTCGGAGAGATTGAGCGAGCCAACGCATAGCAGCGCCGTGATGATCACGAAGCCGATCGAGACTTCGTAGGACACCATCTGGGCCGCGGCGCGCAGCGCGCTCAGGAAGGGATATTTCGAGTTCGACGCCCAACCGCCCATGATGATGCCGTAGACGCCGAGCGACGAGATTGCGAAGACATAGAGGATGCCGACATTGATGTTGGCGATCACCCACCCTGAGGTGACGGGGATCACCGCCCATGCCGACAGCGCGAGCATGCAGGTGACGAACGGCGCAAGCAGGAACACGCCCTTGTTGGCGCCAGCCGGAATAATCGGCTCCTTGAAGACGAATTTCAGCAGGTCGGCGAAGCTCTGCAGCAGGCCAAAGGGGCCAACCACGTTCGGACCGCGCCGCAACTGCACCGCCGCCCAGATCTTGCGGTCGGCGAGCAGCAGGAAAGCGATGATGACGAGCAGGCAGACGAGAAGGACAAGGCCTTCGACGGCGTAGAGCAGCACGTTGAGGAACCAGTCCGTCTGCGTGATCAACCACCACAGGACGAATGCTGCAATCGCGACGCCGGCGATCGCAACGACGCCAAGCGTGACATAGATCGGAAGGCGCGAGACGCCAGAGGCCGGCGCGCGCGTGGAGATGTCAGTCATCCGCTACTCCGCCGCCTTGGCGAGCTTGCCCTGCGCCAGGGCGGAACATTCCGCCATGATCGCCGATGCGCGCGCGATCGGATTGGTCAGATAGAAATCATCGACGATCGAGCGGAATGGCGCAGCGTCCGCCTTGCCCGCTGTGACCGCAAGGTTCGTCACGGCGGACGCGTCAGTGGAAGCGACGGCGCCAAGCTGCGCGAAATGCGGATGGGCCGCATAGAGCGCGCCGCGAAGCTGCGCGAGCGAGTCAAACGGCAGCTTGTGGCCGAGCATATCGGAAAGCGCCCGCAGGATCGCCCAATCCTCGCGCGCTTCGCCTGGCGGGAATGTCGCGCGATTGGCGAGCTGCACGCGTCCCTCGGTGTTGACGAACGTGCCCGATTTTTCGGTGTAGGCCGCGCCGGGCAGGATCACGTCGGCGCGATGCGCGCCCTTGTCGCCATGGGTGCCCTGATAGATCACGAAGACGCCAGAAGCGACGTCGATCTCGTCCGCGCCGAGATTGAACAGCACGTCCACGCCGCCAGCGGCCATCTGCGCGGCGGTCTGACCGCCCTCGCCCGGCACGAAGCCGAGATCGAGCGCGCCCACGCGCGAGGCAGCGCCGTGCAGCACAGCAAAGCCGTTCCAGCCGTCCTTGATCGCGCCAGCCGCCGCAGCCGCCTTGGCTGCGCTCGCGAGGATGGCGGCGCCGTCAGCGCGCGCCAACGCGCCTTCGCCGACAATGAACAGCGGCTTCACCGAACCTTCGACCGGCGCGAGATTGGCGAGCGTGTCGGCGCCGGCGCCGAGATAATCATAGTCGTAACTCAGATCGGCCTTCTCGCCGATGACGCGGATCTTGAAGCCGCCCTTGAGCCAGCGCTTGCGGATGCGCGCGTTGAGAACTGAGGCTTCCTTGCGCGGATTGGCGCCGATGATTGTCAGCGAGTCCGCGTCTTCGATGCCGGCGATTGTCGGGTTGAAGAGGTAGGAGGCGCGGCCGAATTTTGGATGCAATGCCGAGCCGTTCTGACGGGCGTCGATGTTCGCGCTTCCAAGCTTCTCCATCAAAAGCTTGAGCGCAAACATTTCCTCGACCGCGGCGAGATCACCGGCGATCGCGCCGATCTTCCCGGACTTCGTCGCCTTGATTTTCGCGGCGACGACGGCGAACGCTTCTTGCCAACTCGCCGGCCGCAGCCTGCCATTTTCTCGGACATAGGGTCGATCGAGACGCTGGGATTTCAGGCCGTCCCAGATGAAGCGGGTCTTGTCGGAGATCCACTCCTCATTCACCGCTTCGTTCACGCGCGGCATCACGCGCATGACTTCGCGACCACGGGAATCGACGCGGATCGCCGATCCCACCGCGTCCATGACGTCGATCGATTCGGTTTTCTGCAATTCCCACGGACGGGCGTTGAACGCGTAAGGCTTCGAAGTCAGCGCGCCGACCGGGCAGAGGTCGATGACGTTGCCTTGCAGTTCCGATGACATCGCGCGTTCGAGGTAGGTGGTGATCTCGGCGTCCTCGCCGCGACCGATGAGGCCCAGCTCGGAAATGCCGGCGACCTCGGTGGTGAAGCGAACGCAGCGCGTGCAGTGGATGCAACGCGTCATCACCGTCTTCACCAGCGGTCCGATATACTTGTCTTCGACGGCGCGCTTGTTCTCCTTGTAGCGTGAGGAGTCGACGCCGAACGCCATCGCCTGGTCCTGCAGATCGCATTCGCCGCCCTGGTCGCAGATCGGGCAATCCAGCGGGTGATTGATGAGGAGGAACTCCATCACCCCCTCGCGCGCTTTCTTCACCATTGGCGACTTGGTGAAAACGACCGGCGGCTCGCCGTTCGGACCGGGCCTCAAGTCGCGAACCGCCATGGCGCAGCTCGCCTGCGGCTTCGGCGGGCCGCCCTTCACCTCGACGAGGCACATGCGGCAGTTGCCGGCGATCGACAGCCGCTCGTGGAAGCAGAAGCGCGGCACTTCCGCCCCGGCCGCTTCACACGCCTGCAACAGCGTGTATTCGGCCGGGACATCGATTTCTGCGCCGTCGACGATGATCTTTGTCATTCACGAGCGTCCGTCAGGCTGAGAATTCGGCCGGACTCTGGAAAGGTTCTGGACTGGCTGTTTAGCGATTGCGAGCGAAGAAGAAAGCCTCTTTTTCGCCGCATCTTGGCCCACAGCCGGCTTACGTCCGCGGCGTCGCAGGAGCCGCCGGCGCAGCGGCCGCGGGGCGCGGCGTTGCAAGCACCTGATCACGGATTTCCTGCAACCCGGCGTTGGCCTGCGCCACATCTTCCGGCGTCAGTTGCACCGGGCAGACATCGCCGCCGTCGACGATGAAACGCTGCTCCGAGACCTGCGTGCCGGAGCCTGCCGGAGCGGTCGAGAGAACAACGCGGATCAGGCGGCCGGTGCGATGGGGACCGCACTGCGCTTCAAGCGTCTCGGTCGATTGCGCGAGCTGACGCTCAAGCACGACTCCAGCGGGCGTATTGGACGCGACGGTAGTCCCGCGCGCCTGCGCGCGAGTCGCAATCACGGTCCGCACGCGGGCTCCCGGAGCTGCGATCACGATTGAAGGACCGGCGGCGGCCTGGGGAATCGGTTCGGCCGGGGCGGCCGGCTCGGCCAGCGGCGGGCGCGGTCCGCAGGCGGCCAGAGACGTCACCGTCGCCGCGGCGATCAACGCCCCGATTTGTCGCATCATTGGTCCGCTCCTGTCGTCGCCAACGTCCCGCTCCCCGTCTCGTTTGTTCGGAGTCCGTCAAGACGCTTCCTGAACAGGACTTCGCGCCCTTTGGTCCCCGCCGCAATCCAGCCGCGTCGCTGGTAGAATTGCTCGGCGCGCGTGCCGGGCTCCGTCGTCAGCCATGCATCCTTATGGCCCGTCTCGATTAGCCGCCGCTCGGCCTGTTCAAGCAGCGCCTTGCCGACGCCGCGCGCCTCGAACCGGGGATCAACGAACAACGCCCAGATCGAACCGTCGCGCGGGTCTGGCGCTGAAAATCCCTCGACCACGCCCTCGTCCTCGAACACGTACATAGGCCCGTTCTCGATCGACCAGGCGACGTCCGTAGCCGTCACGCGTGATGGATCGCTCAGCCGATTCTCACGCACAGCGAAGTGTATTTCGCTGACGCGGGGCGCGTCGCCTGAGGTCGCGCGTCGGATGGTCATTCCGCGGCCATCAGGACCCGATCGGAATGGGGATTCGCGGAATAATCGTCGATCCGCTTTTCGATCTCGGGACGGAAGTGGGCGATGAGCCCCTGGATCGGCCAGGCCGCCGCGTCGCCAAGCGCGCAGATCGTATGGCCTTCGATCTGCTTAGTGACTTCGAGCAGCATATCGATCTCGCGCTTCTGCGCCCTGCCCTCGGCCATGCGGTTGAGCACGCGCCACATCCAGCCGGTGCCTTCGCGGCAGGGCGTGCACTGGCCGCAGCTCTCATGCTTGTAGAAATAGCTGATGCGGGCGATCGCGCGGACAATATCGGTCGACTTGTCCATGACGATCACGGCCGCCGTGCCGAGACCGGAGCGCAGCTTCGACAATGAATCGAAATCCATCGGCGTGTCGATCATCTGCGCCGCCGGCACCATGCGCACCGACGAGCCGCCTGGAATCACCGCCAACAGATTGTCCCAGCCGCCGCGCACGCCGCCGCAATGCTTGTCGATCAGCTCGCGGAACGGGATGCCCATCGCCTCTTCGACATTGCACGGCTTGTTCACATGGCCGGACACACAGAACAGCTTCGTGCCGACATTGTTGGGATTGCCAATCGACGAGAACCAGCTCGCGCCGCGACGCAGGATCGTTCCGGCGACGGCGATCGACTCGACATTGTTCACGGTGGTCGGGCAGCCATAGAGGCCGACATTCGCGGGGAAAGGAGGCTTCAGGCGCGGCTGGCCCTTCTTGCCTTCGAGCGACTCCAGCAGCGCGGTCTCTTCGCCGCAGATGTAGGCGCCGGCGCCGTGATGGACATAGATGTCGAACGGCCAGCCATGGACATTATTCTTGCCGACGAGATTAGCTTCGTAGGCTTCATCGACTGCGCGCTGCAGCGCTTCGCGCTCGGCGATGTATTCGCCCCTGATATAGACGTAGCAGGCGTGCGCGCCCATCGCGAAGGACGCGATCAGGCAACCCTCGACCAGCAGATGCGGGTCGTTGCGCATGATCTCGCGATCCTTGCAGGTGCCCGGCTCGGATTCGTCGGCGTTGACGACGAGGTAGCTCGGGCGCCCGTCCGATTGTTTCGGCATGAACGACCATTTCAGGCCGGTCGGAAAGCCGGCGCCGCCGCGACCCCGCAGGCCCGACGCCTTCATCTCGTTGACGACCCAGTCGCGGCCGAGATCAAGCAGCAGCTTGGTCTGATCCCAGGCGCCGCGCTTCATCGCCGACTTCAGGTCAGCGCCCTGAAGCCCGTAGAGGTTCGTGAAGATGCGATCCTTATCGGCCAGCATCGGTCCTGCCCATCATCATCACCGCCCACAGGCCAGACGCCCGCATGGCGAATACAACATACAGCGCGAACACAGCGAACGCGCCGATCAAGATATCCGTACGCCCCTCGGGCCACCATCCGAAGACGAAATAGCCGAGCAGCACGACCATCAAAGCCGCAAACCCGATGGCCTCGAGAATCGCGAAACGAATGATCGCTCGTGTTCGCGCAGCCGCCGTCAGCGGCGCAGAGGCCGCTGGATCCGGTTTGCTGACGCGCTCGACGATCATCGGGCTCAGTCGTTGTGCTTGCCGCCGGACGACTTGTCCGGACGCCATCCGGTCGCAAGCTTCTTCGCCTGATCGATCCATTTGTCGCGCACGGCGCGGCCTTTGAACGCGCCGAGATTCTGATCGACCCAGCGCAGGTTCATGTCGGTCCAGGCCGCGATCTGGTCGAAGTGGTAGACGCCCATCTTGTGCAGCATCTCGGCGAGCTTCGGTCCAACGCCCCAGATCAATTCGAGATCATCGCCCTTCCCATCGCGCGCCGCGGTCAGAAGCTCAGGCTTGAATTCGTCGGAAACCTTCGCTTCGTCCTGCGCCTGCGTGACATGGGCCGGAGTCGCAGCCTCTTTCGCACGCGCGCCCTCATCGACGGGCGTGTCCTTGGCGACGTTGGTCGGGCTGTTCGTCGGCGCGGGCCTTGAAGGCACTGCGGCTGCGACCGCCTGTTGGGCCGCAGCCGCAGGGGGAGCTACTGGCGCCGCGGGAGGAGTGGCAGGTTTCGGCGCTGCGGGGGCTGCCGCCGGTTGCGCGGCCGCTGCAGCAGCCTTCGCCGCGGCGGCAGCGGCCAGACGCTCGTCGAACGCCTTCTTCCAGGAGCCGACAGCCGAGCCGTCATAGAGAGCTGGATCCAGAAGTGTTTTGATGTCGCCCTCCGGCTCCGAGCGATTGCGGCCGATCTGCGAGCCCTTCTTCACGTCCCGCCCCGCGGCGAGATCGTCGAGCAGCTCGGTGAAATTCTCGGGCGTCAGATCCTCGTAGAAATCGTCGTTGATCTGCACCATCGGCGCGTTGCTGCAGGCGCCGAGACATTCGACCTCAAGCCATGAGAACTTGCCGTCTGCGGTGACGGTCTTCTCAGGGCCGATCTTTTCCTCGCAGACCTTCTTGATGCCGTTCGCGCCGCGCAGCACGCAGGGCGTCGTGCCGCAGAACTGGACGAAATGCTGGCCGACAGGAGCGAGATTGAACATGGTGTAGAAGGTCGCGACCTCCAGCACCCGGATGTTCGGCATCTCAAGCACCTGCGCGACATGCTCGATGGCCGCCTTCGGCAGCCAGCCGCCCGCCTGCTTCTGCGCCTGCCACAACAGCGGAATCACCGCCGACGCCTGACGGCCTTCGGGATATTTCGAGACCTGCGTCTTCACCCAGTTCTGGTTCGCGGCGTCGAACGCGAACTCCTTGGGCTGGATATGATCGGGCGCCAGGCGACGGACGGACATTCCTCGACTTCCCTAGAAACAGGCGCTTTCGCGCCGCGGCGGCTGGCCGCGCTGAACTTCGATGCGCATCAGGCAAGTGCGGATTTCGCCGCCGCGCTGCACCATCACGACGTAACGCGCATCATTCTGACCAGCGCGATCGATCGCCTTGATGTCAAAACCTTGCCGGGCGAGATCGTCGATCGAAACGCTGCGCTGCGCAGGCGTGCTCGGCGTCTGTTGCTGCTGGCGCTGCTGCGGCGGCGGAATGACGGGCATGTCGGACTGTGCGAGCGCAATGTTCCTGTGGCCTGCGGCCAAAAGCGCGCCCGACAGCATGAAGGCAAGATAAATCGACATGGCCGTCAACTCTTGCTCGACGCCGAATTGAAAAACGTCGACCATGCGATCCCGAGAAGGCCGATCGCAGCTCCCAGTCCGCTCTGCCAGTCGCGAAGCACAAGATACCATCGCTGGGTCCAGGCCGAACACCCTCCCAAAGCGAGCATGTCTTTCGTCGTTTTCGCCGGGTCGACGCAAGACGCAGCGTCCAGCAACACACAAGCGATGAAGCCCAGGAGCAGGACGAGCACAATTCCCCATCCCCAGTAGCCGACTCGAACAAACGGCGACACGGCGGTGGCCGTTGAAGGAGCTGTCGATGTGGCGATTTCAATCTTGTTGGGAATCTCAACGATATGAGCAGTTTTCGGGATATCATTCATCGATCGACCTCGCCGAACACGATGTCGAGCGAACCCAGGATCGCCGACACATCGGCCAGCATGTGGCCGCGGCAGAGGAAATCCATCGCCTGAAGATGGGCGAAGCCCGGCGCGCGCAGCTTGCAGCGATACGGCTTGTTCGTGCCGTCGGACACGAGATAGACGCCGAACTCGCCCTTCGGCGCTTCAACGGCCGCGTAGACTTCGCCAGCCGGCGTCTTGTAGCCCTCGGTGTAGAGCTTGAAGTGATGGATGAGCGCTTCCATCGAGCGCTTCATCTCGCCGCGTTTGGGCGGCACCATCTTGCCGTCCAGCGACGAGACGGGCCCGTCCTTCTCAGTCGACAGAAGGCGCTCGACGCACTGCTTCATGATGCGCACCGACTGTCGCATCTCCTCGACGCGGATGCAGTAGCGGTCGTAGCAGTCGCCGTTCTTGCCGATTGGAATATCGAATTCCATCTCCTCGTAGCATTCGTAGGGCTGCGACTTGCGCAGGTCCCACGCGGCGCCGGAGCCGCGCACCATCACGCCGGAAAAGCCCCATTTCCAGCAATCTTCCAGCGAAACGACGCCGATGTCGACGTTGCGCTGCTTGAAGATGCGGTTGTCGGTCAGCAGCGTTTCAAGATCATCGACGACCTTGAGGAACGGATCGCAGAACGCGCCGATATCCTCGACAAGTTTCTGCGGCAGATCCTGATGCACGCCGCCCGGACGGACATAATCAGCGTGCATGCGCGCGCCCGACGCGCGCTCATAGAAGATCATCAGCTTCTCGCGCTCTTCGAAGCCCCAGAGCGGAGGCGTGAGCGCGCCAACGTCCATCGCCTGCGTCGTGACGTTGAGAAGATGCGAGAGAAGGCGGCCGATTTCGGAGAAGAGGACACGGATGAGCTGGCCGCGCTTCGGCACGGTCACGCCCATCAGTCTTTCGACCGCAAGCGCGAAAGCGTGCTCCTGATTCATCGGCGCGACATAGTCGAGCCGGTCGAAATAGGGCACGGCCTGGAGATAGGTCTTCTGTTCGATCAACTTCTCGGTGCCGCGATGCAGGAGGCCGATATGGGGATCGACGCGCTCGACGATCTCGCCGTCGAGTTCGAGTACGAGACGCAGCACGCCATGCGCCGCCGGATGCTGCGGCCCGAAATTGATCGAGAAGTTGCGGATATTGTGCTCGGTCATGAAAGCCTCAGAACCGCGTTCCGCCGGTGAAGCGGAAAATCAGCCGGCCGTTGATCTCCGCGGCATTGAATCCCTGCGCCGAAAGGCACATCCAGAAGAAGCCGCGCGCCTGTTCGGTTGTCATCGCGCCGGTCGCGGCGCGACATTCCTCGACCATATCCGCGGGCGCCTGCCGCAAATCCGCGGCAATCGCGCCAGCACAAAGAAAAGCTGAACCGCAGCCTATGCCGATCGAAGCGAGCGTGAGTCCGATCTTCATATCAGACCTCTACTGCTTCGCCTTCTCGTCGCCTGGCAGGACGTAATCGACGCCCTCCCATGGCGAGAGGAAATCGAAATTCCGGAATTCCTGCGTCAGCTTCACGGGCTCGTAGATGACGCGCTTCTGCTGATCATCCCAGCGCACTTCCACAAAGCCCGTCAGCGGGAAATCCTTGCGCAGCGGATGCCCCTCGAAGCCGTAATCGGTCAGCAGGCGGCGCATATCAGGATGGCCCGAGAACAGGATGCCGTACATGTCGTAGGCTTCGCGCTCGAACCAGTCGGCGCCGGGATAGACCGAGATGCATGAGGGAACAGGCGTCTGCTCGTCGGTCTCGACCTTCACGCGGACGCGGAAATTGTGACGCGGCGACAGCAGGTGATAAACGACGTCAAAGCGCTTGGCGCGACCGGGATAATCGACGCCGCAGACATCGATGATGTTCCAGAAAAGGCACTTGTCGTCGGTGCGCAGGAACGCCAGCAGATCGACGATCGAAGCCGCCTCGGCGTAGATGTTCAACTCGCCGTAGGCCATCTCATATCTTGCGCCGCGGCTGACCGGCGAAGCCACGATATGCTCGCCAAGCGCTTTCAACGTCTCTACGGCGGACGGAGGCGCAACGGTGTCAGACATCCCACATGACCTCGTAATGGGCGACTGTCGCATCGAATCGCGACAGCACCGCGCGGGCGGCCGGCTCGACGACGGCGATATCGGGCGAGTCGCCGGCGAAGGCGCGAACTGATTCCATGGAATCCCAGCGCGTCGTCACCAGCAGCTCGGTTTCGGCGCCCATCGCGCGCTTCGCCAGCGACGCGCCGCGGAAGCCGTCAAGCTTGCTGAGCTGCGGAGCCACGCTGTCGCGCAAATGCGTGGCGTAGGCGTCGACCGCTCCGCCGATCGCGTAGCCCTTCCACTCGCGAACGATCATCGCTCGATCGTCCCCGTGCGGCGAATTTTCTTCTGCAGCAACAGCACGCCGTACAGCAGAGCTTCGGCGGTCGGAGGACAGCCCGGGACATAGATGTCGATCGGCACGATGCGATCGCAGCCGCGCACCACGCTGTAGCTGTAATGGTAGTAGCCGCCGCCATTGGCGCAGCTTCCCATCGAGATGACGTAGCGCGGCTCCGGCATCTGGTCGTAGACCTTGCGCAGGGCGGGCGCCATCTTGTTGGTCAGCGTGCCGGCGACGATCATCACGTCGGACTGGCGCGGCGAGGCTCGCGGCGCGAATCCGAATCGCTCGACGTCATAGCGCGGCATCGAGAGCTGCATCATCTCGACGGCGCAGCAGGCGAGACCGAACGTCATCCACATCAGCGAGCCGGTGCGGGCCCACTGAATCAGATCGTCCGTCGTCGTGACGAGAAAGCCCTTGTCGGCGAGTTCGTCGTTGATGGCGACGAAAGTCGGATCGTTGTGGCCAACCGGCTTGCCGTCGGGACCAAGCAATCCGCGCGGCGCCGGCGCAGCGATAGCGCCGTGCGAAGGCGAGAAGGTCGAATCGGGTCGCTCAGCGGGGATCAATCCCATTCCAGCGCTCCTTTGCGCCACTCATAGACGAACCCGACCGTGAGAACGCCGAGAAACGCCATCATCGACCAGAAACCGAACCAGCCGACCTGCTTGAAGGCCACAGCCCACGGAAACAGGAAGGCGACCTCAAGATCGAAGATAATGAACAGGATCGCGACGAGGTAGAAGCGCACGTCGAATTTCATGCGCGCATCATCGAACGCGTTGAAGCCGCACTCGTAAGCGGACAATTTCTCGGGATCGGGGCTTTGATAGGCGACGATGAACGGGGCGATGAGCAGCGCCGCGCCGATCACCATCGAGATGCCGATGAAGACCACAAGCGGCAGATATTGTTCGAGCAGGCCGCCAGCCATTCAATGCTCCTTGCGCGCTCGCGCGCGGTGTCGCCGGACAGGTTTCTTTCTTTCCAATCGAATGATTTCTTGATCAAAATCATCGCGATTGAGAAGGATTCCAGTCAGGAGCGGCTTATCCCAGCCCCCTCCCCCGCACAAGATGCGCGGCAGTCGCATCATTGATCAATTTGCCATGCGACAAACGTTTGACTAGAGCCGGCTTTGCGCAGCTTCGCGCGGTATATTTTCATCCTTCCATCCGATGAATCTTCGTCTTGCGGCCCTTGCCGGCTGCCTCCTTATCGCTGCGCCCGCGATGGCCGAACGGCAGGCGAAGCCCGCAGCGCCGCCGCTGCCGCCGGTCCGGCCATTCGACATCGACAAGACGGAATGGCTGCCCGAGGAATTGCGCAACCCTGCGAAACAGGAAGGAACGGTCGTCCTCGCCAGCATTCCTGACAGATCGGACGAGGATGAGTGGCCGAAGCCGCCAAGCGGTTCGCCAGCCGAACCGTTGTTCGACCCCAACGAGAAGCCCGATCGGCCGGGGCTCTCGACCGATCCAGGCACGTCGGTAGCATGCGTCCCGGAGCGCCTGATGACTGTCCTGCAGCGGGTGATCGAACGCTATGGCGCGGTGCGCGTCACTTCGACCTGGCGGCCGCCATGGCGAGCGCGCCGCAACTCGTTTCATCGGCGCTGCCAGGCGGTGGATTTCCGCGTCCCCGGCGTGCATCCGCAGACCGTGATCGCCTTCGTGCGCGATATGCCCGAAGTCGGCGGCCGCAAGGTCTATTGGAACGGCCTTGTGCATATCGACACCGGCCCAATCCGGACCTGGTGACCAAGCGTCGTCGCGCAGCTACGCGCCGGCGGCTTTGCTTCAAGCGGTGATGTCGGGGGGATTTCTAAAATGGCGCGGGCGACGGGGCTCGAACCCGCGACCTCCGGCGTGACAGGCCGGCACTCTAACCAACTGAGCTACGCCCGCGCAGGGCGGCGACGGATCATCGTCGCGACGGCGCGGGGATAGCTACCCCCTCCCCCCCTGTCAAGAATAGCCGCGCCGCAATCTCAGCAGTTCGGACAAAGCTTAACAGGCGGTCGCAGCTCTTCTCAGAGCTTTGAATTCGACAAGCGGAAGCGCCGCATTTCCCCGGCGTTCAGGATGCGGAAATCCTCGGGCCGCGTTGTCTGGGCGAGTTCGATCAGCGCGGTGTCGATGCCCATGGTTTTCGCGTAAGCGCGCAGGGCGACCGTCGGCTCGTCCGAGCCATGCAGTTCGCGCATCACGCCGCCGGCGAGATCGCGCACGAGATCGATCTTGTGCGATTGATGCACGCCGACGCGCGAGCCATCGGGAACGATGCGCTTCTTCGCGCCCATCAACGCATAGACGCAAGCGGAATAGCAACGTGCGGCGCGCACACGATTGGCTGACGTGTTCTCGGACGCGAGCCAGCCGGGTTGGCCGACCTCCGGACGCGCGACGACGGCGGTGGTGCCAAGCTTTCGCCACACCGTGCCGAGCGCCATCGAACCCATGACGCTGCCGCCGGGAGAATCGATGAACACGACATTGCCAAGCGAGGGCCCCTGCGCCGGCAGATGCCGGCGCACGAATTCAAGGAACGTCTGGGCTGAATTCCGCGTGATCTCGCCTTCCGCCAGAATGAGCGTCGGACATTGCGGCCGGCACAGCGGCGCCTCCTGCAATGTCACTGCTCGGAAAGACATTTCGGCATGGGCGCCGCCGGCGATAGACAGCAATGCAACAAGCGCGAGAGACCAACGGCGAACTGAACCCACGCCTTCCTCCTGAAACCGCAACACCGAGCCCCGCAAGGCTGATGCGCCCGCGTTAACAAACCCATGCAACTGCTGGTCCAGCGCGCTGGTGGGCGGTGAGAGATTCGAACTCCCGACCTGTCCGGTGTAAACGGAATGCTCTACCGCTGAGCTAACCGCCCGACCGCGCGATCCGGCCCGTCATGTGGCGCAACGGCTTGGCGGAGGCAAGACGCCTTCGTTCCGCGACAGCTACATGACTGACGCGGAACCTTCATAAGAACGTGGCGAGAATCGGTTCTGAAGCGCCGTCGGTCCTCCCTGGAGAGGCCTGAACGGAGCGTTTGATGACGCGCGCCAGCCCCCAGCGCCACTATCGGGCGTTGTTCATCTCGGACGTTCATCTCGGCGCGGCGGGCTGCAAGGCGGAGGCGCTGCTTGAATTCCTGAGCCAGCACAGCGCTGGCGTGATCTATCTGGTCGGCGATTTCGTTGATCTGTGGCGGGATTCTCCGCGCGCGAGATGGGCGGAGGCCCATCGCGAAGTGATCCGAGCGCTGCTCAGGGCGGCGCAGAATGGCGTCCGCATCATCCTGATCCCGGGCAATCACGACGCGCAGTTGCGCGAGTTCTGCGGCGGCAGTTGGGACAGGATCGAGATCGCTGCGGAATGCGAATATGTGACCGGCGCCGGACAGCGCCTGCTCGTCACCCATGGCGATCAATTCGACGCGCTGATGTGGGCGCCGCGCCGGCTGGCGCTTCTGGGCGATCGCATCAGATCGCTCGCCTTGCGATGGCTGGGGCTGACCGGGGGACAGGATCAGCGACAGGCCGGCCCCTCCTTCGCCGGCTGGCTCAAGGCGACGCTCGGTCTCATCGCGAGCTTCGAGCGCGCCGCGGCGCGCGCGGCGGTCCGCCGAGGCGCGGACGGCGTGATCTGCGGTCATATCCACCAGGCGGCCGATCGCATTGTCGGCGGCGTTCGCTACGTCAATTGCGGCGACTGGGTGCGGAGCTGCACGGCCATCGCTGAAACACTCGCTGGCGAGATTGCGCTGCTGCGCTGGGCGTCGCCCGCCGGCGAGGAAGAGCCCGGCTGGGCGCCCTATCCCGCCGCCAGCCCCGCCTGATCGGACCAGGCGATGTCGCTCCTCGAACACCATCTTTCGCCTGCGACAGGGTGGTCAGCACGAGGTCTGCCGACCCTGCGCGAGATCGTGGCGACGCCGCTGCCGCAGGCTTTCCCCGATCGATGGCTCGCGAAGACGATGGCCGCCGTCGCGCGCCGCAGCGTGCGCGCGATTCACGGTCTGGAGCACGTTTCGACGCCGCGCGATCCGTTCATTCTTGCGCTCAACCACAACACGCGCATCGAGGCGCTGTTCGTGCCGGCGCTGCTGATGCTGCATCGCCGCGGCCGGCTGATCCATTTCCTCGCCGACTGGAATTTCCGCCTCATCCCCGGCGTCAACCAGCTTTATCTCAGAGGCGGCGCGATCACTGTGACGCGCAAGCCGGCGCGGCCGGCCTTCCTCAATGTTCTGAAGCCGCTGTTCACGAGCGCGACGTCGCCGATGGAGCAGGCGCGCGCGCATATCCTGGCTGGACGTCCGATCGGCGTCTTTCCCGAAGGGGCCGTCAACCGCAATCCGACGCGGCTGATGCGCGGCCGCTTCGGCGCGGCGCGCCTGTCGCTCGAAACCGGAGCGCCGATCGCGCCGGCGGGCATCCGTCTCATCGATCCGTACGGCGGTCTGGCCCTCTCCGGCCGCGCGCTCATCGAAGTTCATATCGGCCCGCTGCTTCATCCTCCGGCAGCGTCCGCGTCAGTCGCGTCCGCAGCGGAGGTTCGCGCCTGGCATGCGGTGATGATGACCGACATCGCCCGCCTGTCCGGCAAATCCTGGATCGCTCCGAGGGAGACCCATCATGACCCATGAGGGAGATGTTTCTGTTCACCGCGTCGTCACGGATGCGGATTTCATCGGCGTCGTCAGCGTGCTCGACGCCATCTATCGCAAGGAAAAAGGCTGGGTGCTCGACGCCGAAGGCCAGGCGCCCGCATCAGATCGCGAGCGCGACGACGTGTCGTGGTTCCTCGCGTCGGTCGAAGGCGCGCCGGTCGGCGTGCTGCGCGTGCTCTACACGCCGCCGATCGAACAATATGCGAAATATCAGTTCCGCCGGATCAATCCCAAATTCAGCATCAAGGCTTATCTGCGCGACAAGAAGTTCGTCGAGATCGGCCGCTTCGCGGTGACGCAGGAATATCGCGCGCGCTTCACGGTCGCGACGGCGCTGATGCAGGCGGCGACGCACGAGATCGTCGATCGCGGCTTCACCCATCTTCTGACCGACGTATTCGAGGATGATCCGCACAGCCCCTACGGCTTCCATACGCGCATCATGGGCTTTCATCCCGTCGCCACTCATGATCGCGGCGAGCTGCGTTCGACAAGCCGCCGCATCACGCTCGTGCTCGATCTCAAGGCCGCCTACAAGCGGTTGAAATCGCGCGGCGGCCGGCTGTTCCGCCTGCTCACGCGCAACTGGGACGTCGCCGCGCATCGGCGCATGGCCGTGTGATGAGCGACGGCTCCCAGCCTCGCAATTTTTCAACCCGCTGCGCCGCATCCTGATGGGCGAATTCACGAGCTGGGCGCTGGGCCTCGCGCGCGATCACGCGGAATGGGCGGCTGTCATTGCGCTCTGCCTTGCGTTCGCGGAGTCCTTTGCGGTGATCTCGCTCCTCGTGCCGTTCGCCAGCGCGCTGGTCGCATTCGGCGCGGTGGCGGGGTCGGGCGGAATCGATCTCATGCTGATCTGGATCGCAGCCAGTTCCGGAGCCGCGCTTGGCGATTGGGCGTCCTACTGGCTCGGCTGGCGCTTCAAGCACCGGATCAGGCATGTCTGGCCTCTCTCGCTGCAGCCGCGGCTCTTCGGGCGGGCGCGCGCCTTCTTCAAGCGCTGGGGCGCGTGGGCGATCGTCATCGGCAGATTCTTCGGACCGTTCCGCGCGACGGTGCCGATCGCCGCAGGAGTCTCGAACATGCCCTGGCTGCAATTCCAGATCGCCAACTGGGCGTCGGCTTTCCTGTGGGCGGGCCTGCTGCTCACGCCCGGACTGGCCGCCAGCATCTGGCTCGCATCGTGATGTTAGGGCGCAACGGAAAGCCCCGGGAAACAGCGTTTCCCGGGGCTCGAATTTAGTTTCTCGCCTTAGTGAGCGAAGACGCCGGCCGCGTCATCCGACGGAGGCTTCGGCCGGGACCTCTCGGCGGCTTCGGCCGCCTCCTCGTCCCACTCGACCGGCTCGGGTTGGCGGACGAGCGCATGCTTCAGCACCTCGTCCATCCGCGACACTGGCACGATCTCAAGGCCGTTCTTCACGTTGGCGGGAATATCGGCGAGATCCTTGGCGTTCTCTTCCGGGATCAGCACCTTCTTCACGCCGCCGCGCAACGCGGCCAGCAGCTTCTCCTTGAGGCCGCCGATCGGCAGCACGCGGCCGCGCAGCGTGACTTCGCCGGTCATTGCGATGTCGCGGCGCACCGGGATGCCGGTGATCACGGACACGATCGCGGTCGCCATGGCGATGCCGGCCGACGGGCCATCCTTCGGCGTCGCGCCTTCCGGCACGTGCACGTGGATGTCGCGCTTGTCGAACTGCGGCGGCTTCACGCCGTACTCGAGCGCGCGGGACCGGACATAGGACGCGGCGGCGGAGATCGACTCCTTCATCACATCCTTGAGGTTGCCGGTGACCGTCATGCGGCCCTTGCCGGGCATCATCAGGCCTTCGATCGTCAGCAATTCGCCGCCGACCTCGGTCCAGGCGAGACCCGTAACCACGCCGACCTGATCCTCCGTCTCCGTCTCGCCGTAGCGGAACTTCGGCGGGCCGAGATAGTCGGGCAGGTTCTCGGCGGCGACAGCGACCTTCTTCTGCTTCTTGAGCAGGATGTCCTTCACGCCCTTGCGCACGAGATTCGACAACTCGCGCTCGAGGTTGCGGACGCCCGCCTCCCGCGTGTAGCGGCGGATCAACAGCATCAGGCCGTCATCGGCGATCGACCATTCCTTCGCGTCGAGGCCGTGCTTCTTGATCGCGTTCGGGATGAGATGCTTGCGCGAAATCTCAACCTTCTCGTCCTCGGTGTAGCCGGCGATGCGGATCACCTCCATGCGGTCGAGCAACGCCGGCGGAATGTTCAGCGTGTTCGCCGTGGTGATGAACATCACGTTCGACAGATCGTAATCGACCTCGAGATAGTGGTCGTTGAAGGTGTGGTTCTGTTCGGGATCCAGCACCTCAAGCAGGGCCGCCGACGGATCGCCGCGGAAGTCCATGCCCATCTTGTCGATCTCGTCGAGCAGGATCAGCGGATTGCTGGTCTTGGCCTTCCGCATCGACTGGATGATCTTGCCGGGCATCGAGCCGATATAGGTCCGGCGGTGACCGCGGATTTCGGCCTCGTCACGCACGCCGCCGAGCGACATGCGCACGAATTCGCGGCCGGTCGCCTTGGCGATCGACTTGCCGAGCGAGGTCTTGCCGACGCCGGGAGGGCCGACGAGGCAGACGATCGGACCCGTGAGCTTGTTGGCGCGCTGCTGCACGGCGAGATACTCGACGATGCGCTCCTTGACCTTGTCGAGACCGAAGTGATCGTCGTCGAGGGTCGCCTGCGCGCCCGCAAGATCCTTCTTGATCTTCGACTTCTTGCCCCACGGGATGCCGAGCATCCAGTCGAGATAGTTGCGCACCACGGTCGCTTCCGCGGACATCGGCGACATCTGCCGGAGCTTCTTCAGCTCCAGCATCGCCTTGTCCTTGGCTTCCTTGGTGAGCTTGGTCTTGTTGATGCGATCCTCGAGCTCGGCGGCTTCGTCCTTCTGCTCTTCGCCGTCGCCCAGCTCCTTCTGGATCGCCTTCATCTGCTCATTGAGATAATATTCGCGCTGCGTCTTCTCCATCTGGCGCTTGACGCGCGAGCGGATGCGCTTCTCGACCTGCAGCACGGAGATTTCGCTCTCCATGAAGCCCATGATCTTCTCGAGCCGCTTGGCGACCGAGAAGGTTTCGAGCAGGGCCTGCTTGTCCTGAATCTTGATCGCCAGATGCGACGCAGCCGTATCGGCGAGCTTCGCATAGTCGGTGATCTGCGACACCGCGCTGACGACGTCGCTCGAAATCTTCTTGTTCAGCTTGACGTAATTCTCGAAGTCCGAAACCACCGAGCGCGCAAGCGCCTCGACCTCGACCTTGTCGGCTTCTTCGTCGCCGATCACGACCGCGTTGGCGGCGTAGAAATCGTCGGTCTGGACATAGTCGCTCACCTGGGCGCGGGTCGCGCCTTCGACAAGCACCTTCACCGTGCCGTCAGGCAGCTTCAGAAGCTGGAGAACGGATGCGAGCGCGCCGACCTCGTAGATCGCGTCGGTCGCGGGATCATCGTCAGCGGCGTTCTTCTGGGTGGCGAGCAGGATATAGCCGTCGTTCTTCACGACCTCTTCGAGCGCGCGGATCGACTTCTCGCGGCCGACGAACAGCGGCACGATCATATGCGGGAAGACGACGATGTCGCGAAGCGGAAGAACGGGGTAGACGCCCGACACTCCAGGGATCAGGGGCGGGCGAGTCTTGGCGGAGGCCATCAGAGTTTCCTTTCAACTTGCGCCCGTCCCGGCTCCCCGAATGGGCTGCCGTCCGGACGATGGCGGTTTCAGGTCCCGGAAGACCTTCGCCGCATCTGGGCCGCCGCCTCGCCATGAGCGCGGTCGACTCGAAGACTAGACCAAAATGGCAATCAGTGGCGCGGCATTCAAGCCACAGTTCAGGGCTTTGAGGTGAGCGTAATCCAACAGCAGCCGCCACCTCTCTCCCTTGTCCAGGTCTGGTTAGCGAATTCCACGCCGGCGGCCTCAAACAGGCCCTTATCGAAGGCGCCGGCCAGCCGGCAGAGGTCGGCGACCTCCTCGTCTGGCAGCTTCGCGGCGACCCACGCGTCTTTCAGAGGGCAGGAATGCACCCGGATCGTGCAGACGCCCTCCGACCGCTCGACCGCATGGGGAAACAGCCGCCCGCCATCTGGGCTGACGCTGAGGAAACGCTCCGCGACCGCTTTCGCGTCAGCCGGCGTGTCCGCGAACAGGATTTGAGCGACTTCGCGGCCTCGTTCCTCCAGCATGTCGGAGATCACCGTCTCGGCCCGCTCCTCGCCCAGCTCGCGAACCAACGCCCGGCGCATCAGGCGGTAGAGGTCCGCCCGATTGGCGAAGGCCGCCGCCAGCTCCACCCGCAAAGTCTCGATGTCAGTCATCCCACGCCTCAGATTTCGCTCGACGCCAGCGCCTTCGCCAACCCCTCGCCAATAAGACTGACGGCAAGCACGGTCAGGGCCAATGCGATTCCCGGCGCGAGCGCCACATGAGGAGCCGTGCGCAGCACGGAGCGGCCCTCAGCGATCATCGCGCCCCAACTCGCCACATTGGGATCGGTCAGGCCGAGGAAGGCGAGCGCCGCCTCCATGATGACGGCGCTCGCCACAATAATCGCCGAAAGCGCCAGCAGCGGCGACAGCGCATTCGGCAGGATGACTGAAAATGCGATGGCGAACGGGCTGCGTCCGGCGAGCCGGGAGGCGTCGACAAAGGGTCTGGTCTTGAGACTCAGCACTTCGGCGCGCACGACGCGCGCCGGCGCGGTCCAGGCGCTGGCCGCCAGCGCAGCGATAACAGTCGGAGCGGACGGCCCCGTCACGCTGACGATCGCCAGCGCGATGATGAAGGACGGCACCGATTGCGTCGCGTCCGCGATCCGCATGAGCAGTTCGTCGATGCAGCGGCCAGCGACGCCGGCTATGGCGCCAATCGATGCGCCGACCGCCGTCGCGGCGATCATCACGAACAAGGCGGTCGTCAGCGTCGTGCGCGCGCCATGGATCAATTCGCCGAAGATGTCGCGACCGAGCCGATCAGTCCCGAGCGGCAGCGCCGGATTGGCGCCCGGCGGCAACAGCGGCCGCCCGGCGATCGCCAGCGGATCGTCTCCGGCGAGCCAGGGCGCGGCGACAGCGAACAGAATGAAAACGCCAAGCGCCGCGACGCCGGTCGCGCCTTCCGGCGTGCGCAGCAAGCGGAAAGCCGCGCGACTACGCATGCGCGGCTCCAATGCGCGGATCGAGCCGGACCAGCAGCAGATCGACGATCAGATTTGCGGCGACGACGAACAGACTGCTCGTCAGCGCGACGCCCATTAGCAGCGCAGGATCGCGGCCGCTCACCGCCTCATAGGCGAGCCGCCCCATGCCGGGGATGGCGAACACGGTTTCGACGACGACGCTGCCGCCCAGCATCGTTCCCGCCTGCTGGCCGATCAGCACGACGACAGGCAACAAAGCCGGACGCGCGACGGCGCGCCAGATCACGGATCGCTCCGGCAATCCCCGCGCTCGCGCCGCGCGGACGTGATCGGCGCGCCAGGTTTCGACCATGCCGGCGCGCAGGCTGCGCAAACTCAGCGCGACATAGCCGAGGCCAAGCGCGAGCGTCGGCAGGATGAGATGCGCGGCGCGATCGAGCGCCCAGCTCAATCCGGTGAGCGGAACGCCGAGACTTTGCAGGCCGCCGACCGGCAACAGCGGCCATCGCACCGCGAGCAGCAGGATCAGCAGGAGGCCGAGCCAGAAATTCGGGATCGCGTTCAGCGCCAGCGCCGTTGTCGAGAGGATGCGATCGCGCGCGCCGCCGGGACGCGCGCCCGCCGCGATCCCCAGCACGCCGCCGATCAGCGTCGCGAGCGCCAACGCCAGCGCCATAAGCAGCATCGTCGTCGGCAGACGTTCGAGAATGACGTCGAGCACCTGCCGGTTATGCACGATGGAATGGCCGAACTGGCCGCGAAGCACGCCGCCGGCGAATGCGATGAGCTTCTCGATTCCCGATCCGCCAAGCCCCCAGCGTGCGCGAAGGTCGCCCGCCGTTCCGCCCGCGCCTCCGGTCTCGGCGAAATAGGCGTCGACCGCATCACCCGGCGCGAACGATAAAAGCGCAAACGCCGCGATCACGACAAGCGCGAGCGTCGGCACGGCGCCGACGAGGCGCGTTACGAGGATGCGCAGCGCGCGATTCATGTGGTTCGTCGCGCGCTCAGCGGCGCGTCAGGCCGCAAGCCATGCGTCGGCCCAATGCGACGTCGCCCAGCGCGGATTGTTGCCAACATTGCGAACGCTATCGCGCGCGACGGTGATGAAAGTCCATTCCGCGACATGGATGATGGGCAGGTCGCGATTGGCGATCTGCTGGAAGTCGCGATAGAGCGCAGCGCGCTTTGCGGGATCGATCTCGGACGCCGCCTTTGCAATGACGCCGTCCATCTCATCGCTCTTGTAATTATACTGATTGGCGAAGGGCACGCCGGCGGGAATGCCGCTCTGATAGAGCACCGTCGTCGAGATCGCGGGATCGTTGCGATAGACCGGCGAGCCGATGGCGAGGTCGTAAGCGCGATCGGTATAGACGGCTTTCGTATGTCCGGCCGGATCGTTGTTGACGATCTGCGCATCGATGCCGACGGCGCGCAGCGCCTGCCTGAGATAGTCGCCGAACTGCCTCGTCTGCTCGAACCACGGCGCCGGCAGCAGCTTCAGCGAGAAGCGCACGCCGCCCGACGCGCGGGGATATCCGGCTTCATCGAGCAGCGCGTTGGCGCGCGCCACATCGAAGCGCGGCGCCGCGAGCTGCGGATCGTTCATCACCCGGTCGAAGAGCGGAATAGGTCCGTTGGAAGCCTTGGCCGTGCCGAGGAAAATCGTATCGGTGACGAAGGTGCGATCGATCGCATGCGCGATCGCGCGGCGCACGCGCGGATCGGACAGCTCTTTCTTCTGATTGTTGATCTCGACGATGAGCTGATAGGTGACGCCGTCATAGCCGTCGGCGATCACCTTGACGCCGGGAACCTTGGCGATGCGCGCGAGATCGGCGAGCGGCACCGCTGAAAAGGCCGAGAGCTGGATCTGGTTCGCCTCCGTCGCCGCGGCGATGGCGCCGCGATCGGGCATGACGCGGAAGATGATCCCGTCGAGCCAGGGTTTTCCCTCGTCCCAGTAGTTCGGATTGCGTTCGAGCCGATAATATTCGCCGGGCTTGTATTCCGCGAACTTGAAGGGGCCGGTGCCGACAAGCTTCACGTTGGCCGGATTGGTGGCGATATCGGAGCCTTCATAGACATGCTTCGGCAGCACCGATGTCAGCGCCGGCAGCGCGTTCTCGATCAGTTGCAGCGGCGTCGGCTTGGCGAATTTGAATATCGCGGTCTGCGCGTCCGGCGTGTCGACCGCCTCAAGCTCCTTGAACAGCACGCGGCCGAAATTCTGCAGCTTCTTCCAGACTTCGAGCGCGGAAAAGGCGACGTCAGCAGACGTGAAGGGTTTGCCATCATGCCATGTGACGCCGCTGCGCAGCTTGAACGTAATCGTCTTGCCGTCCGCCGAGCCTTCCCACGACGTCGCGAGCCGCGGCGCGAAGCCGCCGCCTTCCTTCATTTCCGCGAGCGGCTCGATCACCTTGCTCGCCATGAAGAACACGCCGTTGGATGCGACGATCGCCGGATTGATATTGCGCGGCTCGCCGTCGGCCGCGACGATCAGAACGCCGCCGCGCCGCGGCGTCTCCTGCGCAAGGGCGCCGAACGGGGTAGCCGCGGCGAGCATCGCGCCCGCTTCGGCAAATCGTCTGCGGCTGATCTGAAATTTCGGCATGGCGCGCGTTCCGGTTTCGCCGGGAAGACTAGCGGATTCCCTGCTTTCGATAAATGTCTTAACGGCCCAGAAAACTATTCAATCTCTTTGCAGCCGCTTCAAGACCGGATCCGCTGACAACGCGCCTATCGCCGGGCGGCGGCGGCCCGAGAATTTTGTTTTAGCTTCAGACGTCTCTCCCTCAACTCGATGTAAGAAAATCTGACAAATATTCATGCCGGGTGTCAATTGAACAGGCACTTCTCCAACGTTTGCGATCTCAAGAGTTAGACAGCCCGAAAAGCCCGGATGTACTCCTGCCGCAGTCTCAATAATTATGCCGCGCCGGCCCAACGAAGATTTGCCCACAACATAAGCGGTTAGGTGAGCCGGTATCCGTATCCATTCCAGCGTGCTTGCAAGCACGAACCGTCCGGGATGAACAACGAAATCTGATCCAAACGGCACAAAATGCTTTTTTCCGATCCGCGCTTCCCCCACATCGGAGGTTGTCTTGTATGTAGATATATGTGTTACGTTCGATTGCCGCATGGAGAGAAACCAGCGACCTAATCGTAGGGTCACTGATGCCTCGCCCGATCGCCTAATCGCATCAATATCGGGTGGCGGGATCACCACTAACCCGTTGACGTCACCCTCGTTCCCATCGCGAACCAATGAGGCAAGGAGCTTTGCGCCGATTGTCACTTTATTGCGTCCGAAGTTGAAATTCCATTATCTCGATTGTCTTGAAAATCATATCGTTTAGCTGAGCTAGTTGATCGCGACGCGTATCGTCGTTGTCGCCATTTATGATGCTATCAAATCTCTTCCAACCTGCATTCAATACATCAGCGAGAGAAGCCGGCTGCGGATGGGGTACGCCACGCTCAAACATAGCGTGACATTTCATCTGTTGGGAAGAGTTGGGTCGCGGGATATTTGCGTCTGCGATTAGACGGCTCACTTCTGTCCATAGTGCGCCTCTCAAAGCGTGCAGTCCCTGCTGGGCCATTTCATCAATGAATTGATTTCGTTCATTCTGGATGAGCGGTCGCTCAATATATTCCTTCATGAATTCTTCGGATATGAATCCGGCCACCTTTTCTTTCGCGGCCCAGCGCAGAAACTCAACTCGAACAGACATCGGTGGATAGTCCGCACGGCGAACAGCACCTAATCCTGGTGACAGAATGTATTCGAAAGCTCGAACATAGCTTTCACCGAAAAGTGCCAAAGCTAACATATCACAGAAAATTTCTTCAGCTTGGCGCAGAGATATTGCTATTGCTGCCTCGACATTCTCATCAAGCAGTTGCTGCGAGACTAGATCGCCTTCTTTATATTCTGGAAATGCTTTCAAAAATTTCGGCTTGTTGTGATCGAAAATCGACTTCATTTGAATCAGCAAATTATTAGCAGCGCCGCCTTCAATGTTTTTCCTACGCCAAACCGCGTGAGCTAGCTCGTGAGCAGCTAAAGGAAGCAGCAGAGCGTTGTGACTTTCGAAAGCGGGTAACCCAATAAACACATATTGAGGGAGGTCATCTATTCCCTGCGGGATCGCGAAGGGATGTAATCCCACTCCGAGGAGATCAAAACATAGACTTTTGAAGCGATAATTTTTCGAGCGATCTGCTCCAAGGGGTATAGAACTTCAAAAGAGTTTCTCAGATTTGACGACCGCATCAAAAATCCCAAGATGCTTATCGTTTCAAATATCTTTTGATTGATGTTCTCGCAAACGACGCTCGTCAGCCTCGCTTCGTTGGTCTTTTTAGCACGCTGTAGTTTGGCTCGATATAATTCGAAAACGTGCTTAATCTGACGCAAAGCATTTGGAATTTTTTCGAATGGTGCTTCTTGTTGGATCATATCGTCAATGAGGCTGACAATGTGATCTAGCTTGAGCTCCGCATTCTTATAAATGCTCATCCTTGAAGATTCTTTGAGCGGTAGGCTCTCTCTTCCACCGATGAATATTTTCGGCTCAGGAAAGCTTTATTCAGGGCGAGGCAAAATTCTTCGGCGGTTTTCGTATCCGCAGCAGAACCGTCCAACGCTGATTGTTTCAAACCGTTCAAATAGCCGACGACGATTTCGCGGAAATTATTTAAATTGATAGGTTGCCCCGCCTTCGATGACCGAACCCACGCATTCCGCACCACGGAGAATCCGCGAGGATCGGAAAGCAGCGTCACGCCTTGTGGCTGCTTCAGCGGCCGATCGTCTCGAATTAAGTCGATTAAGCATTCAAACGACGGAATGTCTTGTCGCAATCCGGTTCGAAGCTCTGCTAGCTCAAGCGCTGCATCGAGCGTGAGTTCGGACTCCGGCGTGACCTCTTTGAGATCGAGTTCCATAGTCTGTTCTCATGCTGACTGATTCTGCCTGAAGACATATATATCATACTTCAGGCGCTCGCCTTCTTCGCCTCTTCCTCGCGCTCGGAGTAGATGTAGAGCGGCCGCGCCTTGCCCTCGATGACTTCGGGGCCGACCACCACCTGCTCGACGCCTTCGAGACCCGGCAGATCATACATCGTGTCGAGCAGCACGCCCTCCATGATGGAGCGCAGGCCGCGCGCGCCGGTCTTCCGCTCGATCGCCTTGCGGGCGATGAGGTTCAGCGCCTCATCGTTGAAGGTGAGCTCGGTGTCCTCCATCTCGAAGAGGCGCTGATACTGCTTCACCAGCGCGTTCTTCGGCTCGGTCAGGATCTTCTTGAGAGCGGATTCGTCGAGATCCTCGAGCGTCGCGATGACGGGGAGACGGCCGACGAACTCCGGGATCAGGCCGAACTTCAGGAGATCCTCCGGCTCGACCTCGCGGAATAGCGCGCCGATCCGGCGCTCGTCCGGCGAGCGCACCTTGGCGCCGAAGCCGATCGAGGTGCCGCCCTGCGAGCGCGACGCGATGATCTTGTCGAGCCCGGCGAACGCGCCGCCGCAGATGAACAGGATGTTCGTCGTGTCGACTTGCAAGAACTCCTGCTGCGGATGCTTCCGGCCGCCCTGCGGCGGAACAGACGCGACCGTGCCTTCCATGATCTTCAGGAGCGCCTGCTGGACGCCCTCGCCCGACACGTCGCGGGTGATCGAGGGATTGTCCGACTTGCGGCTGATCTTGTCGATTTCGTCGATGTAGACGATGCCGCGCTGGGCGCGCTCGACATTGTAGTCGGACGCCTGCAGCAGCTTGAGAATGATGTTCTCGACATCCTCGCCGACATAGCCCGCTTCCGTGAGCGTCGTCGCGTCCGCCATGGTGAAAGGCACGTCGAGGATGCGGGCGAGCGTCTGGGCGAGCAGCGTCTTGCCCGAGCCGGTCGGGCCGCAGAGCAGGATGTTCGACTTCGCCAGTTCGACGTCATTGTGCTTCGTCGCGTGGTTCAGCCGCTTGTAGTGGTTGTGGACAGCGACCGAGAGCACCCGCTTGGCGTAGTCCTGGCCGATGACATAGTCGTCGAGGACCTTGCGGATCTCCTTCGGCGTAGGAACGCCGTCCTTGGTCTTAACCAGCGAGGATTTCGATTCCTCGCGGATGATGTCCATGCAGAGTTCGACGCATTCGTCGCAGATGAACACCGTCGGGCCAGCGATGAGCTTGCGGACCTCATGCTGGCTCTTGCCACAGAACGAGCAGTACAGCGTGCTCTTGCCGTCGCCTCCGCTCGCCTTGGTGTTACCGGCCATGCCAGCCTCCATTCCCTGCTCACGCCTGGTCGCCGAAGCGACACAAAACGTTCACCTGACCATAGTCTACCGGCGCTGCGGTGAACAAAAAGTAGCGCCGGCTACCTGTCGGCCGCCCAAATACGGGGCGACCTTTCCCCTCCCCGATCGGGGATGCAAACACGATGCCCGATCGGGATCAACTGGTCCCGCAGCGGCAGCCCATCACACTTTGGTCGGCGGCGCCGGATCGTCGATCCGCTTGTCGACCACCTTGTCGATCAGGCCAAAATCCTTCGCGGCGTCCGCCGACATGAAGTTGTCGCGCTCGAGGGCGTCCTCGATCTCCTTGTAGCTGCGGCCCGTATGGTCGCAGTAGATCTCGTTGAGACGCCGCTTCGTCTGCTCGAACTCCTTGGCGTAGATCATGATGTCCGTGACCTTGCCCTGATATCCGGCTGAAGGCTGGTGAACCATGATCCGCGAATTCGGCAGTGCGAATCGCTGCCCCTTCTCGCCCGCCGTCAGCAGCAACGATCCCATGGATGCGGCCATTCCAAGGCACATGGTGGTGATCGGCGGCTTGATGAACTGCATCGTGTCGTAGATCGAGAGGCCAGCGGTGACGGAGCCGCCGGGCGAATTGATGTAGAGCGAGATTTCCTTCTTCGGATTGTCCGCCTCGAGGAACAGAAGCTGCGCCACCATCAGGGAGGCCATGTTGTCTTCAACGGTGCCGGTCAGGAAGATAATGCGCTCGCGCAGCAGACGCGAATAGATGTCGAAAGAACGCTCGCCGCGGTTCGATTGCTCGATGACCACGGGCACCAGGTAATTATTGTAGATGTCTACAGGGTCTTTCATGGCGACTCTCTCAACGGCGTCCGGCTCGGCGCCGGGGAATCAGGTCGGGGGTAGTATAGCCGCTCCCCCCTCCGGCAAAGCAAAACAGATCGGTTGTCCCGACCGCATTCAATATGTGGTGAATGGCGGCGCGAATTGTAGAGGCGGCGCAATAACGGCTTTTTTCGCGCTGCCGCACCGTCATTTACGCTCATAAAAGAAAAACCCCGGACCGCAAGGTCCGGGGCTTCTGTTCAGAGGAAAGGCTAGAGCATGGCGCAAAAAAGTGGATACCGGTTTTTCGCAAGAGCCATGCTCTAAACTTTTGGAATCGATCACGTTCCCGCATTTTGATTGATTCAATCAAAGTGCGGCGTGATCTAAGCGTTCAGCCCTTCAGCGCCTTGCCGAGCTCGGAGGATTCATCGTCCGCCAGCAGTTCGTCGCGGCTGACGACCTTGTCGGTCACCTTGGCGCCGGCGAGGATGTGGTCGATCACCTTCTCCTCGAAGATCGGCGCGCGCAGCTCGGCCAGCGCCTGCGGATTCTTGCGGTAGAAATCCCACACCGCCTTCTCCTGGCCGGGGAACTGGCGGGCGCGCTCGACGAGCGCCTTCGACACTTCGTCATCCGTGATCTGGACCTTGGCGGCGTCGCCGATCTGGGCGAGCACCAGGCCAAGACGGACGCGGCGCTCGGCGATCTTGCGATACTCCTCGCGGGCCTTCTCTTCCGTCGTGTTCTCGTCTTCGAAAGTCTTGCCGGACGCCTTCATGTCCTGCTCGACCTGGCCCCAGACATTGGCGAATTCCTGCTCGACCAGCGTCGGCGGCAGCTCGAACGAATACTGGCCGTCGAGCGCATCGAGAAGGCGCCGCTTGGTCTTGGCGCGGGCGACGATCAGCAGTTCCCGGGAGAAGTTCTCCTTGATCGCGTCCTTGAGCTTGTCGAGCGATTCAAGGCCGAACGCCTTGGCGAGCTCATCGTTCACGACGGCTTCGCCGGGAGCCTCGATCTGCTTCACCGTGACGTCGAAGTCGGCGACTTTGCCGGCGAGTTCGGCCTTCTGGTAGCCCTCGGGGAAGGTCGCCTTGACGATGCGCTGCTCGCCCTTCTTCGCGCCGAGCATGCCGTCCTCGAAGCCCGGGATGAAGCCGCCGGCGCCGAGCACGAGCGGCATGTCGTCGCCCTTGCCGCCCTCAAAGGGCACGCCGTCGATCGAGCCGACGAAATCGATGGTGACGCGATCCTCATTCTCCGCCGCGGCGTCATCAGCCTTGGCGGAATAGGGGCGATTCTGCTTGGCGAGGCGCTGGATCTCCTCGTCGATCTCCTCGGCTGGCGGCTCGGCGCTCTCGCGGGTGACCGAGATGCCGGAGAAGTCGGCGACCTCGAACTGGGGCAACACCTCGACGGCGACGCCGTAGGTCAGGTCGCCCTTGCCGTCCATGACGTTGTCGATCTCGTCCTTGTTCTCGGGGAACTCGATCTTGGGGTCCATGGCGAGCTTGAGGCCGCGCTCCTCGACGATCGCCTTGTTGGCGTCGACGACGGCGTTGTTGAGCACGTCGGCCATGAGCGAGCGGCCATAGAGGCGCTTCAGGTGAGCCGTCGGGACCTTGCCGGGGCGGAAGCCGTTGATGCGGACCTTACCCTTGAGGGTTTCGATCTCCTCATCGACGCGCTTGAGCAGCGAGCCGGCTTCGATGGTCACCTTGAATTCACGCTTCAGGCCCTGCGAAAGGGTCTCGATCACCTGCATAATCTTCAGCCTTCGACAAAAGGAAGCGACAGGGCGGTTCTGGTGCGGGCGGAGGGACTCGAACCCCCACGACTTTCGCCACTGGAACCTAAACCCAGCGCGTCTACCAGTTCCGCCACGCCCGCGTCAGAGCAAATAGCCCCGTCGGGTCGGCGGCGCTCATAGCATGGAAATATGTCCTTGCACGCGAAAAATGAGGGGTTCGGGGCGGGGCTGGAGCGCCGCTGCGCGCCACCCTCCCCCTCGCGGAGAGGGTCAATCGTGACACGATCGGGGGCGGAACGGCGGCGCGCTTCCCCATCCAGCTTGTCATTCCGGGGCGCTCCGCAGGAGCGAGCCCGGAACCCAGATCTGGTGCAGGCTTCACTATTTTCTGGGTTCCGGGCCCCTCGCTCCGCTCGGCCCCGGAATGACGTTGGGAAGATAGGCGCGCGAAATTCACGGGCTCGCGCTCGGCCCCATTTCCTCTCCGCTTTGATCTCTTCCCTTCATCCTCGCCTCCAAGGGAGGCCGGGAGCGCCGATGAGGCGCTGAGAACGTTCTGAAAGAACGATCGCCTTCCGGCGCTCCCGGCGCGGATTCTGAAACCTCCTGTCGCACGCTCTCCGCGGTGTCCCGCTTAAGGTCCGTTCGGACAGCCCGATCCTAGTGTCGGGCGGGCGTGCTGTCGGAAGCCCCCGGGAGTCCTGAAAGCCAGGTCGCGATCAGAACCCGCAGGTCCACCCTCTGCTCCCGTTCGGTCCTGACCCGGACGGCCCCAAGAGAGCAGAGGCAAACACATAATAGGAATTTAGTCAGGAAATGTCAAGCGACAGGCGGCGAAAAGTCGTTGGGTCTTCGCTGCGCCCGATGCTACCTCCTCGTCATGACGTCACGACGCGTATTCCTCGCCGCCGGAGCGGCTGCGATGGCCTCGAAGGCCGCGCAGGCGCAGATTCCGCCCGCGCTCCCTTCTTTTCCTCCCAAGCCGTCGCCATTAACGATCGAGGCGCGCAAGGCCGATCTCCGCATCCGGCCGGAGCCTGCGCCGGCGACCCCGATCTGGAGTTACAATGGCGGCTGCCCCGGCCCCGTCATTCGCGTGAAGCAGGGCGAGGACATCGCGGTCCGGCTTGCCAACAAGCTTGAGGAAACAACCTCAATCCACTGGTATGGCTTGCGAACGGAAGCAGCGCTTGATGGCGTCGCCGGCCTCTCCTCCAAAGGCGCCGGCCCGGGCGAGACCATCGATATTCGCCTGCCGGCCCGCGACGCCGGGACCTATCTCTACCAGCCCTGCGTCGCCGGACGCACCGCCGAGCAGGTCGATCGCGGCCTCTATGGCGTGCTGATCGTTGAAGAGCGAACCCCGCCGCAGGTCGACAAGGACATTCTCGTCGTCATCGACGACTGGCGGCTCGGCGAAGACGGCGCGATTCCCGCGCCCGCGAAACCCGAACCGGGCGCCCTGCCCCGGCTCGGCAATGTGCTCGTCATCAATGGGGCGCCGAAGGCTTTCGAGGATACGATTCCCACAGGCGGCCGGGCCCGCGTGCGCGTCGTCAACGCCTCGACGGCGCGCATCCTGACCCTGCGCTTCGAGGGCGTTCCCGCGACCATCGTGGCGATCGACGGCCAGCCCTCCTCGACCGCCTTTCAACCCAAGGGCGCGGCCGCGATCCTGACCCCGAACGGACGCGCCGATCTCATGATTGACCTCCCCGGCGACGCCGGCCAGCAATTCGCATTGAAGGTTCAGATTACGCCCGAAGTCGCTGTTCCCGCTTTCATTCTGAAGAGCGCTGGCGATCGTCGCGCCGCCCTGCCGCCAATCGCGGCGCTGCCGCCCAACGATCTCCCGAAAATCCTCGACCTCGCCCGCGCCCAGCGAGTCGATCTCACGATCGAGGGCGGCCCGCAGCCGCAGGGAAAGCCGACCGCCTGGACGCTCAACCGGCGAACAGGTCCTGTCTTCGGAGGCCCGGCGCTGTTTTCAGCCAAGCGCGGCACGACCATGGTGTTGTCCTTCCACAACAAGACTGAGATCGCCCAGGCGATGCGCATCCATGGCCATCACGGCCGGCTGCTGTTCGTGCTCGACGATGGCTGGGACCCGTTCTGGGTCGACACGGCGCTCGTGCAGCCCGGCCTGACGGCCCGCCTCGTGTTCGTCGCCGACAATCCCGGCAAGTGGGCGCTGCGCAGCGCCATGGCGGACCTGTTCGACGCGGGCCTCGGCGGCTGGTTCGAGGTGTTATAAGGGACGCCTCCTCTCTCGATTCCGAGCTGCTCATGAGTCCTTCCCGCGCCGACTGGCGACGGCGAACTGTGTTCGCCTATCTCGATGAGCCGCCCTTCTGCTTTCCTGGCGCCAATGGGCCTTCGGGCTGCGATATCGAGCTTGGCGTCCGCGTGTTGAAGGCGATCGGCGTCGCCGAAATCGCATTCGTCAAAGTTGCATTCGCCGAACTGATTCCGGGACTTATGGCGGGACGCTGGAGTCTCAATACGCCTTTGTTTATCTCGGGCGAGCGGGCGCGTCTGGTCGATTTCAGCCGGCCGGTCTGGGCGCTGGCGGACGGGCTGCTGATGCGCGCAGGCGAGGAGGCGCGCTTCCCTTCCTATGAGGCGCTGGCCGCCAATCCCGCGATGCGGCTCGCCGTCGTCGCCGACCAGATCCAGGAGCGGACGGCGATGGCCGCGGGCGTCCCGGTCGCGAGCATTTCGCGATTCGCGACGCAGGAGGGCGCGGCGCGGGCGGTGCGCGACGGAGCCGCGGACGCCTACGCCAGCGTCGCCATGGCGCATCGCGGCTATCTCAAGCGGGCGGCTGACGAAGGGCTGGCGATGGTCGACATCGCCGAGGCCGCGCCCGACACGAGAGGGGCTGCGCGCGCCGCCGGCGCTTTCTCCTTCGCGAAAGGCGATCACGAGTTCCGGCAGGCGTTCGACGCCGAATTGGCGCGGATCATCGCGACCGACGATCACCGACGCATGATGCGCGGCTACGGCTTCTCGGATGCGGAGACGCCGCCCCTTCCCTGACGCCTATTCCTTCCGGCAGGCGAAGGGCATGAAGGTGCCACCCGTGCCGCTCACCGCCTGCATGACGATGACATTGGCGACGCGCAGCTCCTCGGGCGAGCGCGGGCAGACGTTGCGCTCGCCGGCGCAATTCGAGGCGATGAAGGCGGCGTTGCGATCAAGGAACTCCTGCCCAAGCCCCTTCTTGCCGAGCCGGTTCACGGCGCCGTCGAAGGACTTCCGGTAAGTCTCGCACTTCGCATTCTGGGTCGGCTGGCTCGATGGCGCCGCCTCCTCATCCGCATCGGCGGGAGCGGAAGCCGGCTGCTGCGTCGAAGCGGCGGGCGGAGCAGATTGCGTCGCAGGCGCGGGCTGCGCGGCCGGAGCTGAAGGCGACGCCGGCCGGGACGGCGGTAAAGGCTGCGCCCAGGCCGCGGAGGCCGATGCGAACATCGCGAAAAGGAGCGCGCGCGGGAGCAGGCCCGCCTGGAATGTCGCCGTCATATTCGTCGCCTTTCTGACCGCGCTTCAATCCCAAAGCGATGGCCAAACAATGTCACGCCCCGGAATTGGCTTTTTCCGAAAGCCTCGCGCCGGCGCGGCCGACCGCCTCGGGCAGATCGTCGGCGATCAGGCCCCGGCCCGCAAGCGCGCCGGCCTCGCCATGCAGCCAGACCGCGGCGCAAGCGGCCTCGAACGGCGGCATGCCTTGCGCCAGCAGGGCGCCGGCGACGCCCGCCAGCACATCGCCGGAGCCGGCGGTCGCCAGCCAGGGCGGCGCATTCTCATTGATGGCGGCGCGGCCGTCGGGCGCGGCGATCACGGTGTCCGCGCCCTTGAGGATCACCACCGCGCCAGACAAACGGGCGGCGGACAAGGCGCGTTCGAGCTTCGAGGGAACGCCCTTATTTCCCTGCTGAGAATCTGTCGACTGGGATCTGAACAGGCGCGCAAATTCCCCTTCATGGGGCGTCAGGATCAGGCTCTTGCGGCGGCCGGCGCGCTTGAGCGGCGCGAGGTCTCCATCGAGCAGAGTGAGCGCGTCGGCGTCGATGACCATGGCGGCGTCCGAAGCCAGGGTTGCGTCGAGCTTCTGTCTGGCGAGACGCGAGAGGCCGAGCGCCGGGCCGATCACCACGGCAGAGAGACGCCTGTCCGCGAGAAGCGCGCGGAGCGCTTCGCCATCATCGGCGCGGCGCAGGATCAGCGCGTCGGGCCCACGGGCGGCGTGGGCCGCCAGCGCGTCGCCGGGAGCGGCGATGGTGACGAGCCCTGCCCCGGCCCTCAGCCCGGCGCGCGCCGACAGCCGTGGCGCGCCAACGCCTTCCAGCCCGCCGGCGACCACGAGGAGATGGCCGCGGACATATTTGTGGCTCGCGGCCGAGAGCGCGGGAAAGCGGTCGTGCCAGAGATCAGCATGGTTGGCGAACCAGGCCGGCGCCTCGGCGTCGAGGATCGCGTCGGCGATCCCGATATCGGCGACGGTGACCGGACCCGCGAGCTCGCGGCCGGGCAGCAGGAGGTGGCCGGCCTTGCGCCGGGCGAAGGTCACAGTCCGGCTTGCCCTCACCGCCGCGCCGCGAACCGCGCCCGTGTCGCCATCAATCCCTGAGGGCAGATCGACCGACAGCACGGGTGCGCCGCTCGCATTGACGCGCTCGACAATCCCGCGCGCGTCGCCGTCGAGATCGCGCGACAGGCCGGCGCCGAACAGCGCGTCGATGACGAGATCAAATCCGTTGAGCGAGAAGCTCGCGGCGTCCTCGATCGCGCGCCCCCACGTCGCTCCGGCGAGGGCCGCGTCGCCACGGAGCGCATTGGCGTCGCCCAGCAAGGCCAACGCGACGTCATAACCCTGCTCTTTCAGCAACCGCGCCGCGACGAAGCCGTCGCCGCCATTGTTTCCGCCGCCGCAGAGCACGGCGATGCGGGCGCGCTGACCCGCCATCTCCATGGCGATCGCGGCGACCGCCGCGCCGGCATGCTCCATCAGCACAATTCCCGGCGTTCCCGCCGCGATCGCCGCGGCGTCGCAGCGCCGCATCGCGTCATTGCTGAGCAGGCGGAGAAGGCTGCTCGCGGCGGCCTTCGCCGCATTTGGCGCGGGATTGATCATCTTGCACGAAATTTATGCATGTGAGATTTTTATCCTGCTTACAGCATCGCCAGCAGCCGTTCCCTCGCCAATAGGCGCCCGGCATGGGGAATGCTAACAGCACTTTGCCGTCAGCGAACGCTGGCGGCGCGCGTGGAGAGCAGGATGAAGAAGATCGAAGCGATCATCAAACCCTTCAAGCTCGACGAGGTGAAGGAGGCCCTGCAGGACGTCGGACTTCAGGGCATCACGGTGATCGAGGCGAAGGGGTTCGGCCGCCAGAAGGGACATACCGAGCTCTATCGCGGCGCCGAATATGTCGTCGACTTCCTGCCCAAGGTGAAGCTCGAAATCGTTCTTTCCGACGAAATGGTCGAGCGCGCCGTCGAGGCGATCCGCACCAGCGCGCAGACTGGCCGCATCGGCGATGGCAAGATTTTTGTATCGCGCATCGATGAGGCGATCCGCATCAGAACCGGTGAAACCGGCAACGACGCGATCTGATCTCCCGCCCTTTCCGCATTTCCCAGTCCCGTAACCGCCTTCCAACAGGGGCCACACTCATGAAAACCGCCAAGGACGTCCTGAAGAAACTCAAGGACGACGACGTCAAGTATGTCGATTTCCGTTTTACCGATCCGCGCGGCAAGTGGCAGCACCTGACCTATGACGTAACCATGGTCGATGACGACATGTTCACGGACGGCATCATGTTCGACGGTTCGTCGATCGCGGGCTGGAAGGCGATCAACGAGTCCGACATGATCCTGATGCCTGACATTGCGTCGGCGGCGATGGACCCGTTCTTCGCGGCGTCCACCATGGTCATCAACTGCGACATTCTCGAACCGTCG
The DNA here is from genome assembly GCF_022059845.1 of Terrirubrum flagellatum. Classification (GTDB taxonomy): domain Bacteria; phylum Pseudomonadota; class Alphaproteobacteria; order Rhizobiales; family Beijerinckiaceae; genus Terrirubrum; species Terrirubrum flagellatum. The sequence goes on from NZ_CP091851.1 coordinate 1,949,881, forward strand.
ACCGGCCAGTCCTACAATCGCGACCCGCGCAGCATCGCCAAGGCGGCGGAAGCCTATGTGAAGTCGCAGGGCGTGGGCGACACGGTCTATGTCGGTCCGGAAGCCGAATTCTTCGTCTTCGACGACGTGAAGTTCTCGGCCGACATGTACAACACCGGCTACAAGCTCGATCACTCCGAGCTGCCGATCAACGGCCAGACCGACTATGAAGGCGGCAATATGGGCCACCGCATCCAGGTCAAGGCCGGCTATTTCCCGGTGCCGCCGCTGGATTCGGCCCAGGATATGCGCGGCGAGATGCTCGCGGCGATGGGCTCGATGGGCGTCACCATCGAGAAGCATCACCACGAGGTCGCGTCCGCCCAGCACGAGCTTGGCATGAAGTTCGATACGCTGGTCAAGATGGCCGACCAGCTCCAGATTTATAAGTACTGCATCCACAACGTGGCGCAGAGCTACGGCAAGACCGCGACCTTCATGCCGAAGCCGGTCTATGGCGACAACGGCTCGGGCATGCACTGCCACTTCTCGATCTGGAAGGGCGGCAAGCCTGTCTTCGCCGGCAACAAGTACGCCGACCTCAGCCAGGAGTGCCTGTGGTTCATCGGAGGCGTGATCAAGAACGCCAAGGCCGTGAACGCCTTCACCAACCCGTCGACCAACTCCTACAAGCGTCTGGTCCCGGGCTTCGAGGCGCCGGTGCTGCTGGCCTACTCCTCGCGCAACCGTTCGGCGTCGTGCCGCATTCCGTGGACGACGAACCCGAAGGCCAAGCGCGTCGAGGTTCGCTTCCCCGATCCGATGGCGAACCCCTATCTCGGCTTCTCGGCGCTGCTGATGGCCGGCATGGACGGCATCGTGAACAAGATCGATCCGGGCCCGTCGATGGACAAGGACCTCTACGATCTCCCGCCGAAGGAATTGAAGAAGATCCCGACGGTGTGCGGCAGCTTGCGCGAAGCGCTCCAGTCGCTCGACAAGAACCGCGGCTTCCTCAAGGCCGGCGGCGTGTTCAACGACGACTTCATCGACAGCTATATCGAGCTGAAGATGCAGGAAGTGATCAAGTTCGAGCACACGCCGCACCCGGTCGAGTATGTCATGTACTACTCGGCCTGATCGGTCGAAGATTGCTTCCTACGAAAGGGCGCCGCGAGGCGCCCTTTTGCAATTTGCATCGATGGTCCCGCCCTTGCGGCGCTTTGCGGACGATCAGGAGAGATCAGCGCCGATTTCCACAAGCGACTCGCCCGAATCGATCAAGCTCATAGCCGTGGGCAAGGTCTTGCTCAGAGTGGCGACAAGATGCGCCGTTGAACTATTGCCTATGGCCAGAAGGAGGACGGCGGGCGGCGAACCAAAGCGAGCGGACAATTCCGCGAAGTCGCGATCCTTCGTGATCAGGATCCGGGCCTCGCGTCGCGCCGCTTCGAAAACCGCGCGGCCAGAGGCTCGAGCCAACCCCAAGTCTCGAATCTGGCGGCAAGGAATGCGAAACTCGGCTTCAATCCATCGCGCCAAGGCAGGCGACAGATGATTGTCGAGCCAGATCGTCACTCGGCGGCGATCAGCGGGTGATCGACTCTCTGGGCGGCGAAAGCGAGCGCCGCCTTGATGTCCTCGGGCTCAAGGTCCGGGAGTTCGGCGATGATCTCGGCATGAGACAGACCCGCCGCGAGGAGATCAAGCACATCGGAGACCCTGATGCGCAGGCCGCGCAGACATGGCCGGCCGCCCAGCTTGCCGGGTTCCGAAGTGATGCGGGCAAGGAGCGTGTCCATGACTTTCTTTTAGCATGCTCGGCGCCCTGCTGGGAACGCCGTTACTCTTCCTTAATTCGCAGTAACGATTGTGAGGTCGGGACAAACGGGTTCGGGACATATGACCAGATTGCGGGTTGCGGTGCTCTTCGGCGGCCGCTCGGCGGAGCATGATGTTTCGGTCCTCTCCGCGCGCAATGTCGTGAAGGGGCTCGATCCCGCGAAGTACGACGTCGTTCCGATCTTCATTTCGCGCGACGGGCGATGGCGTCTTCTCGAACTTGAAAATGGCGTTCTGCCGGAGGCGCTTTCGGAACATGGCGCGGAAGTCTGCCTGATGCCGGGAGGACGCGGACGTCTTCTCAGCCTCGATGAAGCTCGCGGCGCGCGCGATCTCCCCGACATCGGCATTCTCTTTCCGGTGCTGCACGGCATGGATGGCGAGGACGGTTCGGTGCAGGGGCTGGCGGCGGTGGCGGGCGTTCCCCTCGCCGGCTGCGGCATCCTGGGATCGGCTGTCGCGATCGACAAGGAGATCGCGAAGCGCCTGCTGCGCGAGGCGGGGCTGCCCGTGGCGCGCTCGATCACGCTGCGTCGCGGCGAGACGATTTCATTTGAGAATGTCGTTGCGCAGCTCGGCGCGCCTGTTTTCGTCAAACCGGCGCGTCAGGGATCGTCGGTCGGCGTGAGCAAGGCGGCGACGGCGGAAGAATTCAGCGCCGCGCTCGTCGAAGCCTTCAAGCACGACGTGAAGATCCTGATCGAGGAGTTCGTGCAGGGCCGCGAGGTCGAGTGCAGCGTGCTGGAGCGCGCGGACGGCTCGATCTTCGTCTCGCTGCCCGGAGAGATCGCGGCGGCTTCAAGCCATGGCTTCTATAGCTACGACGCCAAATATATCGATCCGGATGGCGCCGTTCTCAGCATTCCCGCGCATCTGTCCGATGAGGCGACAACGCGCGTCAGAGCGATGGCGGAGAAGGCGTTCCACGCGCTCGGCTGCGACGCCGTCGCGCGCGTCGATTTCTTCGCCAAGCCGGACATGAGCTTCGTCATCAACGAGATCAACACGATCCCCGGCTTCACCGACATCAGCATGTACGCCAAGGCGCTGGCGGCGAGCGGCGTCGCCTATCGCGACGTTCTCGATCAGATCATCGCGCATGGGCTTGCACGGGCCGGCGCGCATCGATGAACGATCGCGCCGCGCTTCCCTCTCCCCGTCTCAACGGGGAGAGGGTGTTTGCGAGCGGAGCGAAGCAAACCGGGTGAGGGGCGTTCGTAACTCAATCTTGACGATTAGCGCCGCCCCTCATCCGGCGCTTCGCGCCACCTTCTCCCCGTTGTCACGGGGAGAAGGGGAACGGCGGCGTCGCGCCGCCCTCGCCTACTGCATGGTCGGATCCCTGTAGGCTTCCTTTCCGCCGACATAGGTCAGCATCGCCTTCATCTGGGGAATCCTCTTCTCCGCGACCGTCAGGAGATCGTCCGATAGCACCGCAAAATCGGCGAGCTTGCCCGGCGTGATCGAGCCTTTGATATCGGCTTCGCCGGTGAGCCTGGCGTAATTGATCGTGATCATGCGCAACAATTCTTCGCGCGAAGGAACGCGCTCGTTGGCGCCGTAGACGCCGTCGGAAATCGTGTCCCGCGTCAGAAAGTGATAAAGCTCCCAGAACGGATTGAACGGCACCACCGGCGAATCCGTGCCGCCGACGACGAGGAATCCCGCGTCCAGATAGGTCTTCACCGGCGTCACCTGGCTCGCCCGCTCCGCGCCGAGATAATTCTTCAGCGCGGGCGCCGCGAGATAGAGATGGTCTTGCACCGACAGCGCAAGATCGAGCTTCTTCATGCGCTCGAGCTGCTCGGGCCGCGATACGAAAAGATGCTCGACCGCCCATCGCTTTCCGGCGAGCGGATGATCCGCGTTCGCGGCCTCGTAGGCTTCAAGCACCTGATCGAGGCCAGCATCGCCGACAGCGTGCGTCGTCGCGCGCCAGCCCGCGTCATTGATTGCGCGAACGACCCTGGTGAAGTCGGCCTTGGGCACCACCATGAGGCCGAAGAACGTGCCTCCCTTGCCATACGGGCCAGCGAACGGCTTCGACATCAGTCCACCCTCGAACCCGCCGTCCACCAGCAATTTAATCCCGCCGATGCGCACCCATTCGTCGCCCTCGTCCTGTTTCAGCGGCGATTTCGCGATGATGTCGAGAATGCGCTCCGGCTGGCGCACGCCGAACCCCGGCAAATAGATGGTGTAGCGCAGCGTGAGCTGGCCGCTCTTGCGCGCTTCGAGGATCGCGTTGAGCGCCTGTGAGAATTCGCCCTTGTAGCCGCCCGGCACGCGAACGCTGGTGATTCCGTATGCGTTGAGTCTGCGCTGCGTCGTCAGCACGTCATCGACGGTGACCGAGCGCGGCGATGGCAGCTTCACGAAATTCTTCGCGTTGTCGATCAGTTCGCCGGTGAGTTCGCCGTCGGCGTCCCGGGTGATGGCGCCGCCGGCCGGCTCCGGCGTGTCCTTCGTGATGTTGTATTTGCGCAGCGCCGCGCTGTTGAGAATGTAGTCGTGGCCGCCGCGCACCAGCACGAGCGGATTGTTCGGCGAGACCCTGTCGAGCTCTTTCGCCGTTGGCAGCCGCTGCTCCTTGAGCTGCGCCTCATGCCAATCCGAATTGCTGATGATCAAATCTCCGGGGACGGCTTTCTTCGCGGCCTCCTCGACCGCCGCCATCAGCTCCGCCATCGACCGCGTGTCCGAGAGATCGACGCCGGGGCCGCCGCCCTCGTTGTGAAAATGGCCGTCCGCAAGCCCTGGCGCGACGAAGCGGCCCTTCAAATCGATGACCCTGCTGTTCGGCCCCGCGGTTTTCAGCACGGCCTCGGACGCGCCGACCGCAATGAATTTCCCGTCCTTCACCGCGAAAGCTTCGACGAGCGGCGCGCGATCGTCGGCCGTAAACACCTTGCCGTTGATCGCAACCAGATCAGCCGCCTGCGCAAGCGCGCCGCCTGAGCCAAGCGCCATCGAGATAAGAAGCGCGACGCTCGCGGCGAGGAGCCGCGCTTTGCGCCCGGGCATATCAATCATGGCGATCCTCCAGACGTTCGTCGCTCTGCGGCGGGACGAGAACGAAGAATTCGCCAACAGGGCGTTCCCGGCCGCTACGGCCAATTATTTTAAGCTTAAAATAACCCCGGCCGCTGTCAATTGCCGGCCATGGCGACGCTCATCCGCCTGATGGCGCTTACAGGTTCGCAGTTTTTCCGGGCTTGCCATCGCCTATCGCGACGCGCTCGATCAGATCATTGCGCGCGGTCTGGAGCGCGCGCGTCAAAGCGCCTGAAACTCGCAACTGACGCGAGCTCGCGCCACGCTTCTGTGCGATCGCGCACATGACCGATGTCGAAGCGCCCGCTATGATTAACGCCAGGCAGGCGTCCGGGGAACGCGGCCTTCAATCGACTTTGATTGGAGCCAACCATGGGCGAGTTCGAGCAGGTCACGCCTGAACAGTTCGCCGACGAACTCACACGCGCGCCTTCGACCGATACGTTTCGCAAGCAATATGCGCGTTTCAGACCTGCGACCGGCGATGGCTGGAACGGCCCCGATTTCATGATCCATCGCGGCCCGCTCAGGGTGAAAGGCAATTTCCAGGCGCCGGGCTACTGTATGCTCATCCTGGGCGACCTCATCGTCGACGGATTGATCGATCTGCAGAATCCCAACGAGAAAGGCTTCGACGAGGGCGGCCTATTCATCGTGCTCGGCGATGTGATCTCCCTCTCCTTCTCCAGCGAATATGGCAAGTGCGTCTTTATCGATGGCGATCTGCAATCGCGCGACATGATCATCAACGCCTTCGGCGACTCCTCGCTCATCGTGACGGGATTGCTGACGACGAAATTCTTCTACGGCGAGGACATCTGGGCCGAAGTCGGGGACGGCGCTGACATCGAGTATGGCTACGGCTATTGCCTGCCGATCGGCTATTCCGACGCGACGCGTCAAGCGATCCGGCCGCGCCGCGGCGCCGACGCCGTGCTCAAGGCGCTTGATATCAAAGGCGCGGCCGGCCCCACCTGCCTGAAGCTTCGTCAGAAGCTCAGATCGGGCGGCACCATCTTCAGTTGATCGACGTCTCGCATGATCGCCGGCGCGCGAACATGCGAAGCTCGTATTTCATCTTCAGATTTGAGGCCTGAAAATGTTTCGCTCGTCGTCCGAGATCGAAGACGTCTTGATCGAGGCCGAATTGGAGCCTGACGATGCGCGGCTTCTTGCTGCTTCCGCCAAGCCCACAATCTGGCTGAAAACCCGGGCCGTCGACTCCGAAGACAAGATCGCCATCGGCGCGACGAAAATCGGCGGCCGCCCAGATCTGCCCGCCAGCGTCGCATGGCCGATCAGGCCCGCCTATCCCGATATCGAAGCCCGCACGAAGCATTTGCGGCGCGATATCGCAAACCCGGACAGCGCCTGGTCATGGGCGACGCCGGAGCAGCGCGTCGCCTTCAGCAAGGAAAGCGCCGATCGCATCCGCATCGTCGAAAACCCTTTTCCTCTCGGCTTTCTCGCGCAAATCAATTTCGCGGAGATGTGGGCCGCGGGACCGCTCGATCCTGATATGCCGCGAAGCGGCGTGCTGTCGCTGTTCTTCGATCTTATCGAAGCGCCGTGGGGCTTCGATCCCAATGACAGGGTCGCATTCGCCGCGCTGTTTCAGGATGTCGGCGAGACGCTAACGCGGCGCGACGCGCCAACGCCGATCGTTCCCTCGCCGCAGGAATGGCGCCTGCGTCCGCTCGCCTGCGTCGCCAACCCCTGCGTCACGCCCACGCCGCCCGAAAATGTCGAAAATCTCGGTCTCGCTCTCTCCGCGGACTGCGTCGAACAATTGCAAGACTGGTGGGGCGACGACGACAACATGTATGCGACGGAAGGCGGCGTGGACTGGAAATGTCATCGCATCGGCGGCTGGCCGACGCCCATCCAAGGCGACATGCAGACGGAATGCGCGCTGGTGACCGCCGGGCATTATTGCGGCGACAGCGCGGCCTATCGCGCCCCTGAGCTGGAGCCGGTGCGGGCGACCGCGTCCGACTGGCTGATGCTCGCCCAGATCGGCACGGACGAGAAAGGCGGCGTGACCTGGGGCGACAATGGACAGGTTTATGTCTGGATCAGGCGCGACGATCTTGCGGCCCGGCGCTTCGACCGGGCGCATCTGATCACGCAATGTCATTGATCCGGCGCGGCTCTCATTGCGGGAACAGCGTGTCGCGCGTCGGCGTCGCCTCCGGCGTCGCTTGTCTCAGGCATGCGCGGTCTTGCCGCCGTCAATGACGAAGGACGAGCCGGTCATGAAGGCGTGGTCGTCGGACGCCAGCGTCAGCGCCGCCGCAGCGATCTCTTCCGCCGTCGCCATTCGGCCGAACCCGGGAACATTCAATTTCGCCCACTGCGCCGCGGCGACGTTCCAGACCGCGTCAGGCGCATTCTGCATGCCGGCGACGCGCCGCACGAAATCCGTATTGGTTGTGCCGGGAAGAAGCGCGTTTATACGCACCCCTTTGTCGGCGTAATCGAGCGCGGCGGACTGCACGAGGCCGATCAGCGCGCGCTTGCTGGCGGTGTAGGCGGCGCGCTTCGCCTGAGTAGCGATCGCGTTGGAGGAGGCGGTGACGACGATCGCGCCGCCGCCAGCGGCGATCAGGTGCGGCGCCTGATATTTGATGGCGAGAAAAACGCCGCGCAAATTTGTCCCGATCACGTCGTCGAATTCGCTCGCGCTCAGTGCGTGAAGCGGCTTTTCAAGCGTGACGCCCGCATTGTTGAAAGCGACGTTGAGTCCGCCATAGCGCGCGACCGTTGCGGCGATGAAAGCTTGCACGTCGTCCTCGACCCTGACGTCGGCGCGAACATAGAACGCCTCGCCGCCTTCGAGGCTGATTTCGGCTTCGACCGCGCGGCCCAGCTCCTCGCGACGACCGCAGAAAGCTACTTTCGCGCCTTCGGCGGCGAACGCCTTCGCGGCGGCGCGGCCGATTCCCGACGTGGCGCCGGTGATGGCGACAACCTTGCCATCGAAGCGCCGACGCCCGCTTGGCCGCTGTGAGGCCGGACGAGCCCCTTGGCCGAGCGCGACGCCGGCGGCGAAGCCTGCCGCCGCGCCCGCTGTCGAGCCGGCCATCGTCAGCATGCGGCGGCGGTTCGGCGACAGCGGCGGATCTGCGCTCATTGGCGAATCTCCCCTTCGTTGCGCGCCGCATCCGATTGCGGCGGCGCCGAAAGGCGACGCGCGGAACGCCGACGGATGCGATAGACGGAGGCGGGCGGGAGATTGGCGAAAGTGGAGCCGATCCGGATCGCCTTCAGTCCAAGACGATCGAGCAGCGTGCGCGACACGGGACAGCGCGGGCCGTAGGTGAATTGATAGAACGCGCCGCCGTCGCGCATTTGAGCGAAGGCGCCGTCGAGGATCGCCAGGACCTTGCGCGGCGACATCGAAAGAAGCGGCAGTCCGCTCACCACCGCGCCCGCCCACGCGCCAGGAACAAGAGCGACTTCGCCCAGTCGCGCCGCATCCATCCAGCGCACGGTCGCGTGCGGAAAGCGATGCGCCAGCAGGCGCGCGAAATCGGACCCGATCTCGATGAGCGCGAGCTGGTTCTCGGGCACGCCTCGCGCGAGCAGCGCCCGCGTGAACGCGCCCGTGCCGGGCCCAAGCTCGATCACCGGCGCGGAGGCCGCGGAAATCTCCGACGTGATCAGCCGCGCCAGCGCGTCGCTCGACGGCGCAATCGCGGCGACGCGCAAAGGTTCGCGCCGCCATTCCGCGACGAAGCGCAGAAGGTCGCATTGAAGCATGATCGCTTCCACCTCAATCTGAATGATGTTAAGATTACGCTAGAGCAAAATCTGAACAGTGTAAAGACGGTTTATGACAGGACGAAAAACCGCTGCGGCGCAGCGCAAAATAAAAAAGAAGGCGTTGGCGCCCCGGCAATATCATCATGGCGCGCTGCGCGAAGCTCTGATCGCCGCGGCCGACGCGATCCTAGCCGAGCGCGGCGTCGAGGGATTCACGCTGCGAGAAGCCGCGCGCCGGGCCGGGGTCTCGGCCGCAGCGCCGGCCCATCATTTCGCCAGCGTCGCCGGCCTGCTCACCGAGGTGGCCATCGGCGGCTATGAGGAACTGACGCGATTTCTCAGGGACGCCCATTCCACCGGGTCGGGGCCTAGCGCGCAGTTGCGCGTGTCCGGGCTCGGCTATGTTCGCTTCGCCCTCGCCTTTCCCGGCCGGTTCAAGCTGATGTACCGAAAGGATCTGCTGAATGACGATCCGCGGCTCCATGCCGCCGCCGGGCAAGCCTATGGCCAGCTCGAAACTGCGATGCGCGCCTATCTCGGCCTCGCGTCCGACGCGCCGCTCGACGCCGAGGCGCAGACGCTCATGCTCGGCTGCTGGTCAGCGGTTCACGGCTTCGCGCATCTGGCGATCGAGGGCCGCTTCGCCCAAGGGGGCGGCGCTCATCGCGTGCGCGATTTCGCCGAGGACCGTCTGCCGGCGATGCTCGCCGCGCTGTTGCCCGATCGCGCCCCGTGAGGCGCGAGTTCGAGAACACGCGGGCAAGGGTCGATTGAGTCGCGCGCGTTATCTTTCTTGATCTTTCTTGTGCCGGACTCCCTATTGAGGCTTCCGGGCCCCTTACTGAGGGAACAGGTGGAAGTAAGGTTTCGCCTCTTCAAACGTTCTCGCCACTGAGGGACGCGCCTTTAACCGCTCGTAATAGGCAGCCGTCGCCGGATGCGCATCGCCGAAGGGCTCGCAGAGATTGGCGTAGAACAGCGCCGGCGCGGCGGCGCAGTCGGCCATGGTGAATTCTTCGCCGGCGGCCCAACGCTGCGACCTCATCCCAAGCTCGATCATGTCGTAGCAGGTCTTCAGCTTTGCGCGGGATTCGGCGACGCCGTGCGGGTCTTTCGCATCGGCGGGACGCCTGCGGTCGCCGACGATCTTCTGCATCTCCATGTTGACGTAGAGATCATAGAAGCGATCGCCGAGACGCACGTCGCGCGCCTTGTCAGGGCTCTCCGGCGCAAGACGCGCCGCGGCGGGAAAGCGCGCCGCGATATATTCGATGATCAAGGTCGATTCCGGCACGATGAGATCGCGCGCCTCGTCCCGCATGATCGGAAATTTGCCGATCGGCCAGAGCCGTTTGACCTCGGCGTAGGCTTCGGCGCTGTCCAGCAGATAGGGCGTGAAGGGAACGTCCGCCTCGTAGAAGGCGATCACCGCCTTCTGACAGAAGGACGAGAGCGGATGATAGTAGAGAGTAAGCGACATGGACGGCTCCACGGGGCGTTAGAGGCGTTCGCTAGATCTGATGATAACGACATGCGTCGCGGCCTCCGTCGCGACCTTTTCGCTGACGGCATAGCCAAGTTTGACGAGATCGAGGCCGGCGAGAAGGGGCTCGCCTGAACCGAGCAGGATCGGCGAAATCGCAAGATGCATCTCGTCGATAAGTCCGGCCTCGAGATACTGCCGGATCGTGGAGGCGCCGCCTCCGACCCTGACGTCCTTGCCTTCGGCCGCTTCCCGCGCCCGCTCCAGCGCGGCGTGGATTCCTGATGTCACGAAGTGGAAGGTGGTGCCGCCCTCCATCTCGATCGGGGCGCGGGCATGGTGGGTCAGGACGAAGACCGGGCAGTGATAGGGAGGGTTGGCGCCCCACCAGCCCTTCCAGTTCTCGTCAGGCCACTCGCCGCGGATCGGTCCGAACATGTTGCGGCCGAGAATCCAGGCGCCGACATTCTCGAAGCCGCGGGCGGCGAACCCGTCGTCAACATTCACGACGCCGTCCTGGCCGGACATCTTTTTGAAGGTGCGGGTGGGAAAGAACCATTCGTGCAGGGCTTCGCCGCCGACCCCGAGCGGGTTCTTGAGACTCTGGTCCGGACCCGCGCCATATCCATCCAGTGAAATCGCAAAACTGCTCACACGAAGTTTCGACATTGCTTTTCCTCCAGATTTCCGCTTGTGATTTGCAACTGGTTGCGTTCTAGCGAGACTGGTGCGATAATGCAATCGGTTTTTTTTGAGGGAAAGCGCGCTTTTCGGATTCGCCATGGACGAGGCCTACCGGTCGGGCTGCCCGATCAACCTGACGCTCGAGGTGCTCGGCGATCGCTGGAGCCTTTTGATCATCCGCGACATGATGTTCGGCAACCGCCGGCATTTCCGGGAGCTGCTGACGAAATCAGAGGAGCGCATCTCCTCGAATATCCTCGCCGACCGGCTGAAGACGCTGACGGAGCAAGGGATCATCACGAAGGTCGACGATCCCAGCCACAAGCAGAAGGCGATCTACAGCCTCACCGAACGCGGCATCCAGCTCCTGCCCATCCTCGCCCAGATGGCGGTCTGGGGCCGCAGGCATCTCCCGGTTAGCGAGGAGCTGAGCATTCGCGCCGAACTCCTGGAGCGCGGCGGACCAGTGATGTGGGAGGATTTCATGGAGGAGCTGCGCGACCTCCATCTCGGCGCGCGTCCCAATGCGCCGAAGCGGGAGTCAGTGCTGGCGCGGCTTCAGGCCGCCTATCTCGAAGTCGTGGCGCGCCGCGCGCGCGAGAAAGCTGGAGCGGCGTGAGGACGCGAAGGCCGCACTGAAGAAGCTGACAGGGAGATTTGCAACATGGCGAAGATCGTCTTCGGAATGAACCAGTCCCTGGATGGGTATGTCGACCACGACAAATTTTCACCCGATCCCGCGCTCTTTCGTCACTGGATAGAGCATGTGCGCGGCGTCACCGGGAGCGTCTATGGCCGCCGCATGTACGAGGTCATGCGCTATTGGGACGAAGACCATCCTGAATGGGCGCCCGAGCTGCGCGACTTCGCGACGGCGTGGCGGAGCTTGCCGAAATGGGTCGTGTCGCGCTCGCTGAAGTCGGTCGGCCCCAACGCCACACTTGTCGCGGATGACGTCGAAACGGTCATACGCGGGCTGAAGGCTCAACATGTCGGAGAGATTTCAGTCTCTGGACCGCATCTGGCGCAAAGCCTGACCGACCTGGGTCTCGTCGATGAGTATCGGCTTTACCTCCACCCGGTCGTGCTTGGTCGCGGCAAGCCATTTTTCGCCGGCCCGCGGCCACCGCTCCGCCTCGTCGCGAACGATCGAATTGGCGAGCGCGCGATCAGGCTGACATACGTTCCGGCCTGATCATGCAACTCGCCCAAAAAGATCACGCCGGCGCTGAGGTCCGCTTCGGGTCGAAACCAGATGCCTGAAACGCCGCGCGAGATCAGAATGCGCCCGGCCCGCCCTCCGGCGGCGGCAGGTTGCCGCGCCGATCCTTCGTCAGATCGTCAGGAGTGACCTCAAACAATCCGCAAAGCCAGGCGGTGAAGGCGGAAAGCCAACTGACGATCGCACTCATGGACGACCTCCGGTCGGGAGTTGCGCCTGAAGCGCAGGCGCTTTTCACTTAGCCAGCAGAGTACGCCCGCGGAATTCTGCTCGCAAGCCGCCGCGCGAAGGCGCCGCCTCGCCTTCTTTCGATTTCGCGTCCTCCGCCCGACCTCGCCCGCCTACCCGGGCATCCCTGACGCGCCAAGCCCCGCGATCATCATGTCCGTCATCCATTGATGACGGTACCGGTTGGTGGCGCGCGACCGCGAAAGGGAGCTGTTCGGCTGACGTTGCATGAGGGCATTCAATTCGTCGCGCGCATCGTCGAAGTCGCCGCGATGATAAAGCGCGACGGTCAGGAATCGGCGCGGCGTCGTCGCCTGCGGCGCAATCGCAATCGAGCGACGCGCGGCGGCGACCGCCTCGTCAAAGCGACGGGCGAAGAACATCGCGGCCGCCCGACACGCTTGCGCATCAGCCATCAACGGCGAGATGGGGTCGAGTTTTTCGCAGCATGCGAGACGGTCGATCGCCAGATCGCTTTCACCGCCAAAGGTGGCGACCCACGCTCCGAGCCGCCAGATCTCCGCGCTGTTTGAATTGAGCCGCAGAGCCTGCGTGAGCAGGATCTCCGCCTGGTCATGCTCATTCGCAAACAGGCCCATCAAATGGCCTGAAAGCGCAAGGATGAGCGGGTCGCCGCTGTCGCCGGCGAGCGCTTCTCGCGCCAACGCCAGAGCCCGGGCAATTGTTTCGGACGGGTCGCGCTCGACCCCCAGCCATAAAGTGGTGGCGATGCAACGAGAGAGCAGCGCGCGCGCCAGATGGAAATGCGCGTCATGCCGGAGCGCGGCCTCGAGCGAGGCGATCGCCTCAGCGTTGCCGGCCGGCGTGCGCGAATAATATCCAGGCAGAGCCCTGAGGTAGCAGTCTAAGGCGTCAAGGTTCGTCGTGCCCTTGCGCATCGCGCGTTCGATCTCGGCGCGTAGAATGCGCGGCTCCAGCGCCGCCGCGACGGCTGAAGTCGTGGAGTCATAGAGCGCGATGAGATCGTCGCCTGCGCTTTCGACGCGGCCCTGCCAGATATGGCGTCCCGAGGCGGCCTCCATGAGGCGACAGCGAACGATAAGGCGGTCCGCATCAAACGTGACGCCGCCGTCAAGGAGATAGCGGACGCTCAACCGCTCGCCGATTTCGGCGGCGCTGCGGGCCTCGACCTGCGCGACCGCCGCCGACATCGTCGCAACCACGAACAGCCAGCCGAAGCGCGACAGCGCGGCCGTGATCTCTTCCGCCATCCCGTCGGCGATGTAACGACGATCGCCAGGCTCGCCGAGCGTCTGAAACGGCAATACGGCGATGGACGGGCGCGCAGCAGCAGCGGCGCTTTCCTGAGACATGCGGACGGCGGGCGACCCACGCCGGAAGTCGGCTTCAAGCACATAGCCTCGCCGCGGCACATTGCGCAGCCGCAAGCCCTTCTCGTCGCCTATGGCCCGACGCGCGTCGCGCACCGCCTGAAACAGACTGTCTTCGGTCACATGAATATTCGCCCAGACCGTGTCGAGAAGTTCGGCCTTGGTCATCGGGCGTCCCTCCGCCATGGCCAGAGCCGTCAGCAGGTCGAACGCCTTGGGGCGCAGTGGAATTTCCTGGGCTTCGGGGCTCAGCAGCCGGCCGCGCGCGAGATCGAGGACAAATTCGTCAAAACCGATATGGGACGGCCGGTCGTCCATACTCGATCCGCGCTGCGAGAGAAGGGTGCGATGGGATTTCAGCACAGCTTCAGCGGAGTGTCAGGACTTCTCCGGGCGGCGTCTGCAGACTGCGCGGCGTCCAGTGAATTGCAACGCCGCGAGGATTTCATGCATGTCGTCTCAACTGCCCCCACGCAACCTGGCGAGCGCGTGATGTCGCGCCGGACAGCGATCGCCTCGATCTGTGCTTCGTCTTTCGCTGGAAGCGGCGCGCGAGGCCAGGATCGCTGGCCAAGTCATCCTGTGAGGATCATCGTTGGCCAGCCGGTGGGCTCCGGAAGCGATCCCGCCGTTCGCGGACTGGCGCCGCATCTGGCGGCGGCGTTCGGCCAACCCTTCATCGTCGAGAACCGCCCGGGCGCCGGCGGCGTGCAGGCTGCGACCGCCGTCGCGCAGGCGACGGACGGTCACACGCTCGGCGTGGTGCTGGGCGGGCCGACGACAACCGCGAAGATCCTCAATCCGGCGATCCCCTACGACCCGGTGAGGGACTTCACGCCGATCAGTTTGCTCAACCGCTCTCCTTTTGTGCTGACTGTGCATCCGGAATCGTTTCCCGACGCCAGTTTTGCAGGCTGGATTGATCGATTGCGCGCAAATCCCGGCCGCTTTTCCTACGCATCCATCGGACCGGGGACAGTCACCCATCTGGCGATGGAGGAATTGAAGGCGACGCTTGGCGTCGACCTCGCGCATACGCCCTATCGCGGCTTTCCCCAGGCGACGCTCGATCTGATCGAGGGCCGCGTCCATGCCATGTTCAACATCGCCTCGGCCGCTTCCGAGGTCGTGGCTGCAGGCAAACTCACGGCGGTCGCCCAGACCGGCGAGACCCGACTGCCTCTCTTCCCGCAGGTCCCGACCTTAAAGGAATTCAGCTTTCCCATTCCTTCGTTTTTCGGCTGGTCCGGGATCATCGCCCCGGCAGGCTTTCCCTCCGAGCGGGCGCTCAAGATCGCAGCCGTGGTTCGCGAGGCTTTCCGCACGGATCCTGCGGCGCGCGGCGGCCTCGACAAGGTAGGCAGCGAAGTGCTCGGCACAAATCCCGATGCGTTGGCCGAACTGCAAGCAAACGAGACCACACGTTGGAGCGCGGTCATCCGACGGCTTGGCCTCAAGGCGGAATAATCCGGGAACCATCCTTCTTACGGAGCTTGCAGCATGACTCTGGAAGAGACGACTTTCGCGTTGTTTGCGACGTTCAACATCGTCCGGATTCTGGCGTATGCGCCGCAAATGCGAAAAGCCGCGACAGATCCGCATGGCGCCGAGGCGATTTCGTGCGTCACCTGGAGCGTGTTCGCGTTCTCTCACCTGACAACGGCGGTCTACGCCATCGTCAATCAACATGACATTGGCGTCGCGGCGCTGTTCGTTGCCAATGCGGCCTGCTGCCTGCTTATTTTGGGCGCCGCAGTCCTTTGCAAGCGCAGATCAAATCGATCCACCCGCGGAAATCCGGTTCCGTCCTAAGGGCTGCGCGCGAAAGCGCCCTACTCGTCTTCCTTGAGCTTCGCGCCGAGTTCGGCGATCGCGCCCTCGATCGGTTTGAAGGAAAAGCGCAGCGTGTGCTTGCCCTCGGGCACCTGCACGGCGCGGAACAGCACGTTCGCCTTCAGGATTGGCGCGTCCTTGTCATCAAGCGTGGCCTTCCACCAGGGATGCCAGACATCGTTCAGCACCACGAAGCCGGCTTGCGCGGCGTCGACGGAAATCTCGATCTCGGTGTTCTCGTAGCGCGTGATCAGCACATGTGATGGCGCCGTCACCGCGTCAGGAAACACTGCGCTCGCCATCTCCGAAAGATCCTGCACGCTCGCCACGATATGCGAGGCGCCGGGCGAGATGATGTGGGGATGTTCTGCGGACGGATCGCTTTCGAGAAGCACCGTTTTTGCCGGATCGAATTCTGGCCAGCGGCCGGTGTCGACGATCTGGTCGAAATCGGCGAGCCGCCAGTTCTGCGCGAACATCACGCGCGGACGGGAGCGCGGATTCTCGTAGATGTAGCCGTCGGTCGTGCGCTTGAGGAAAATCAGATCGCCGCTGCGATATTGCGGATCGACCTGCTCGATCGGCACGCCCGACACGATGTAGCGCAGGCCCAGCAGGTTCGCGAGGCGGCAATTGTAGCGCGGGAAGGCGCGGGTGAACTGCTTCTGGTCCGGTCCCGCGATGGTGTCGCCGGCGCCTGTCGCGTCGGCGAATTCTGCGAGACGAAGCGGGTTGTAACCGAGCGTATGGTCGAAACCATGCACGAGGCCGGCGTTCGGCCAGGCGAAGCCGAGGCCAACGAGCTCGACGCGATCGCGGCGATCGGACGGCCCATGCTGCGCCAGCCGCTCTTTCAGGAAGCGGATCGTCTCGTTCTTGGTGTGGGGATCGAGGATGTCGTAGGCGGAGGGCGGCAGCGCGGTCGATTCATTCGGACCATTGTTCGCATGCAGGTCGACCGCCAGCAGCGCCGCGGGAATGGCCACAGCAAGCGCCGCGGCGCGACCGCGAAGATGGCGCGCGACAAGCAGCAGAGCGGCCGCAGCGGCGAACCACATCAGCGCGGTGAAAATCGGCAGCGCCGCCACGGCGAGATGGTTGAGGCGCGCGCCGACGCCGATCGCGATTGCGAACAGAGCGGCGATCGCGCAGCCCGCCGCGACATCCGAGCGGATCGCGAGCCTGAGTTTCTCGTCGCTCATCAGGCGATGCACGCAATAGCCGCCGAGAATGGCGATCGAGGCGCCAAGCATGAAGGTCGCGTCGGCCGGACGGCGGAACGCGTTCACGCCGGGCACATAGTCGAAGAAAAGCTGAAAGACCGGCGTGTACCAGCCAAGCGCGTAAAGCGTCATGAGGACGATCGCCGCGAGCCAGAGCCGCGCGCCGCGCGCAAAGGCGTAACCGCGCGCAAGGCCAAGAACGATCAAGGCGAGAACGGGAACAGCGCCGACATACATCTGGCCCATGTTCTGCGAGAGCGTCACTTCGCCGGGATTCCACGAACTGCTCGACGGTCCCCAGAAATCGACGTTGGGATCCTTGGCGCCGAAGAGATCGCCGACAACAGCGGTCAGGAGTTCGGCGGGATGAAGCGAGCCCGCGCCGGCGTCCGCGAAGGAAAATTCGGGGCGGTTGGATTCGCTCGCGAAGAGATAGGTCATCAGCACCGGCACGATGACGATCGCCGCGCCAACGAGGCTCGCGGAGATCAGTGCGGGGGCCGCCGCGCGGATATTCGCGATCACGCGGCCATTGCGCGCGAGATGATCGAGGACGTAACCAGCGAGAATGAAGCTCGCGAGAAAGGCGACCTGATCGGGCTTCACCAGCATCAGGCCAGCCGCCGCGCCGGCGGCGGCGCCCCACAGGATCGAGCCGCGATCGAGCGCGCGTCCAAGCAGAAGCGATGTCACGCCAAAGAAGGCGTAGGATTCGATCTGCCCGACATGCTGGATGCGCCACGCCGCGGAGGCGCCAAAGGCGAAGGCGAGCGCCGCGACCACGGCGCCTGCGGGATGCCAGCCGCGATCGCGGAAGAAACCGATCACGCCGAGGCCGCCGGCGCAGAGCGTCAGCAGGATTGTCGTGTCGACGGCGCGGAAACTCGGATCTGATGTGATCAGCGCCAGCAGCAGCAGCGGCGAGAAGATCAGCGATTGCGGATCGGCGATCTGCGGCGATCCCGCGAACACATTCGGCGCCCAGAACGGCGATTGCCCGCTGTGAATCGCCTGCGCGAGGAACTGAAGCTGCGCCTGGAAATGCGCCTTGGCGTCATAAGGAATTGTCACGGCGCCGGAAAGCCATGGCGCGCTCAGCAGCAGCCAGGCGACAACAAACACCGCGCACGCGACCGCGTAGCCGCGCGTCGACAACCACGACATCGGGATATCCCCCCGGTTCCCCTGCCCCAGACCGCAGACGCGACCGGGCAGATTGAGAACTATGGAGAATTGGCTGAACCGTTCCTGAATGCGGCGTGCAGAAAAGGAGCAAGGGTTAAGCGGCCGTCACATGCGACGTTTTGTCAGCATTAGACGGGATTAACCTGACGCAACGTCGCGAGATTTTGCGACCTAGTGAATCGTCAGCACCGCGGCGCTGAACACGCACAGCGCCATGAAAAGTCCAACGCCGCGCCAGCCCCAATCGATCGGCGGCTTCGGCGCTGGCGGAGCTTCTTCCTCGACAACGTGGAAATCTTCCGCCGGCGCGAAAACAACGTTGCGGAATTGCGGAGCAGCGTTCGTCTCGTCGAAAGTGAGTGACATGCGAACCGCCTCGCCTGCGAGATGAGTGAGCGGAACGTTAAAATTTGAATCTTAACGACTCGTTGAGATTTGCGGAGCGCGTCACGTCATGTGCGTTGACGCACGTTCGGCCTTCCTGCGCATCGATAGCCCTCTCCCTTCAACGCGACGAGCGCGACTGTGAGGCGGCGCGCTCCCCGCTATTTTTCAAGGGCGACGAAGCCCGCAATCCATGGGTTGAAGCCATGATCAACTCCGCCCACGCGACAGCGCTGTCGCGCGCCTTTCTCATCACGTCCGTGTTGCTGGGTCTCGCCGCCATGCTGCTCGGCGCGGCCATGGGGGCGGCCGAGGATTTCCGCCTTCGCGGCGTGCATGTCCATGTCAATCTGGTCGGGTATGTCACGATGTTTCTTGCGGGCCTGTTCTATCGCGCGTTTCCCGAGGCCGCGTGCCGGCTCGGCTGGATTCATTACGGGCTGCTGCTTGCGGGCGTCGTGCTGATGGCGCCGGGGATCGCCGGAATCATGCTGCCCATCCCTGAGATCGCCTGGTTGACGAAGCCCGGCTCCGTGCTCGTCATCGCCGGCATGTTTCTCTTTCTCTGGATCGTCGCGCGCCGCACCACCGTCAGCGTCGATCCCCAAGGCGGCCATCGTGAGCCGCTCGTGCCAGTGCGCGTGATCGACGAGGCCAGGCTCGACGACCGCCGGGAGGCCGCGCGGCTTCGCGCCGAGAAGATCATCGCCGAAGCGGCGCGCTGCGCCGCCGATCGCCCCCTCGCCGCCTGACCTGGCCCAATCGCCGCGGGACAAGGCTTCCGCGGCGTTGCCATTCCGTTCCCTCCGGCCCCGCGCCGTGGCAATCTCGCGGGATGCGATTCGGCGAGGACTGATGGCCGGCGAAAAGGACGAGGCCCCTGATCTGTTCGGGGCCGCTGCGGCCGGCAAAGGGCCTCAAAAGCCCTCTACAGCCGAGCTTCGGGCGAAGGCGGAGGCTGAGCTTGCGCGGGCGCGCAAAGCAGCCGAAGAGGCCCGCCGCAGCGCAGAGCAGGCGAACGACCAAGCAGGCAAGATGGCGACGAAGAAAAACCAGGGCGGCGGCCTCCCGCGCACCCAGAGCGAATCCGAATACAACGCCGATTCGATCGTCGTTCTCGAGGGTCTGGAGCCCGTGCGCCGTCGGCCGGGCATGTATATCGGCGGCACCGACGAGAAGGCGCTGCACCATCTCTTCGCCGAGGTCATCGACAACTCCATGGACGAGGCCGTCGCGGGCCACGCGACCTTCATCGAGGTGGAGCTTGGAGAGGACGGCTTTCTCACGGTGACCGACAATGGTCGCGGCATGCCTGTCGAGCCGCATCCGAAATTTCCGACCAAATCCACCGTCGAAGTGATCATGTGTACGCTGCACGCCGGCGGCAAATTCGATTCCAAGGCCTATGAGACCTCGGGCGGTCTGCACGGCGTCGGCGTGTCGGTCGTGAACGCGCTGTCGGAGCTGCTGGAAGTCGAAGTGGCGCGCGGACGCCGCCTCTACAAGCAGAGCTTCTCGCGCGGCCTTCCGCAAGGCAAACTGAAGGACCTCGGCGAGGTCCACAATCGCCGCGGCACGAGAGTCCGCTTCAAGCCCGATCCGCAGATCTTCGGCGACAAAGCCCATTTCGATCCAAGGCGGCTGTTCAAGATGGCGCGCTCGAAGGCCTATCTCTTCGGCGGCGTCGAAATCCGCTGGAAGACGACGCCGGCGATCGTCGCGCCCTACGAGACCCTGCCGGCTGAAGCCGTCTTCCGGTTTCCCGGCGGCCTCAAGGATTATCTCGCGCGCGAGATCGAAGGCAAAGACCTCGTCGCCGACAACATCTTCTCCGGCAAGATCGAGAAGCCCGGCGGCGGCCACGGCTCCTGCGAATGGGCGATCGCCTGGCTCGCGGGCGACGACGGCTTCGTCTCCTCCTATTGCAACACCATTCCGACGCCGGAAGGCGGCACGCATGAGTCCGGCCTGCGCGTGGCGCTGCTGCGCGGGCTGAAGGACCATGCCGAGCGCATCGGGCAATCCAAGCGCATGGCGCAGGTGACGACCGACGACGTCATGGTCTGCGCCGCCGGCATGTTGTCGGTGTTCATTCGCGAGCCGGAGTTCGTCGGCCAGACCAAGGACAAGCTCGCGACCGTCGAGGCCTCGCGCATCGTCGAAGCCGCGATCCGCGACAGTTTCGATCATTGGCTCGCGGCTGCGCCCCAACAGGCGGCGAAGGTGCTCGACTTCACTGTCGAGCGTTGCGACGAACGGCTGCGTCGCCGCGCCGAGAAGGAAGTGGCGCGCAAGAGCGCGGTGAAGAAGCTGCGCCTGCCAGGCAAGCTCGCCGATTGCACCAACGCCGGTCAGGAAGGCTCCGAACTTTTCATCGTCGAAGGCGACTCCGCCGGCGGCTCGGCCAAGCAGGCGCGCGACCGCGCGACGCAGGCGGTGCTCCCCCTGCGCGGCAAGATTCTCAACGTCGCCAACGCGACGCGCGACAAGGTCACCGCCAATCAGCAGCTCGCCGATCTCCAGCAGGCGCTCGGCTGCGGCGTCGGGTCAGGCTATCGCGACGATGATCTGCGCTACGACAAGGTCATCGTGATGACTGACGCCGACGTCGACGGCGCTCATATCGCGTCGCTGCTCATCACCTATTTCTGGCGGCAGATGCCGAAGCTGATCGACCAGGGCCATCTCTATCTCGCCGCCCCACCCCTCTTCCGCATTTCGCATGGCGGCGTCACCGCCTATGCGCGCGACGAGGCGCACAAGGAAGAGCTGCTCGCGACCACCTTCAAGAACAAGAAGCCGGAGATCGGCCGCTTCAAGGGTCTTGGCGAGATGATGCCGGGCCAGCTCAAGGAAACCACCATGGACCCGAAGAAGCGCACGCTGCTCAAGGTGATGGTGGTGCATGAGGAGCGCGACGAAACGACCGACATGGTCGAGCGGCTGATGGGATCAAAGCCCGAGGCGCGTTTCGCCTTCATCCAGGAGCGCGCGGCGTTCGCGCAGGATGGGATGCTGGATATCTGATCGATCAACGATGACAGACGGCGAGTTCGACGGCTCGGGGAAACCAGGAGTCGCGCCGCCGCAGGTCAGCCAAGCCGAGGCCCCGCCAACAGCGGGCGAGCTTCGATATCGTCCCACGTCGCGGTTTCCGGTAGTCCGCGTGCAATCGCGCATCGCTTGCGGGCTGCGTCCAGGGCGATGCTTGTTTCCAGGTCGCGCTTGATCTGCCTGGTTGAAGGAAGAGGGACACGCCTTCCAAAGCGAAGAAGCTGTCGCATATCATTCTCCTGTTCATTCCCAGCGGACAACCGCTGCGGTGTCGCCTTTGGTGCGAGGAGCGACGCTGGCGGCGTTCACAAGCTCAATTGATGGACGAGCGAATGCCGAAGATCAGCACGGCGATGAGCGTCACATAAGAAGCGATGAAGGCCGCGATAAAATAGCCGAATCGGGGGCTGATGGAGATCTGCGCTGACATTGTGAAACCCTCGGTCTAAAGGCGGCGGAGGACGGCGCGCCGCACGCGTTGCGCGGCAAACTGCAAGCGCTCGACGGGCAGCCAGAGAAAATCCTCAATTCGCCGCAGTTGATCCGCGCGCCGCCATTGCGCCTGGAGAGCTGCAAGGCCCGCGCGTTCTTCAGGGGGAAGCTGGCGTTCGAGGCCACCGCAATAACGCGTGATCCAATCGCGACAGAGGCGACCTGCCTCGCGCGGCGACAAGAGCTTCAACGACTCGGAATGATTGATCAGGCTGATGACGTCGAGAAGCGCATATTGACGCGAATGCGAAAATGGCAGCGACAGAATTCGCTCTCGCTCGCGATCGAGATACGCCCCCAGTCTTTCACACGCTGACCCGCGCCCCGCGGGATGATGCATGGTCTGCGGAGCCAGCGACTTTCGCCGTCGCCGGCGTGCGTCGGGCTGTTCTGCGCTCATAGGCGTCGCCCAGTCATTGCGGCAGGGGCCCAAAGAAAGTCGTGTATTTGAAAGTATAGAGGAAGCCGATGAACAGAAGCGCCACGATAGCGCTGCTCCATCTGACGACCAAGAGCGCCTTCGACCGCCACATTGCTTGCGGATCGCCGACTGAATTCCCGAATTCCCCCATCGAACGTGACCTTTCTTCGGAGCGAGGATCGCGGCAGAGGGATAACTCCTCCCTGCCGCAGCTTGAACGTCGAGCAGACTTGAGCCTGCCCGGCCGTTACTTCTTTTCGTCGGGCTTCGTCGGCGCCGGCTGCTCTGTCGGCTTGGCGGGCGGATTGGTGGAGGGTTCGTCGGCGAAAATCAGATTCAAAATCATGTTCAGGTCCTTCAGACGAATTGTCCCCGGCGAGGGAGCCTCGCCGAGGCTCAGACAAAAGCTCGCCGGCGCTGAAGCAACGGGCGTGCTTCAGCGCAAAAAAGTATATTGTCCAAGAGGGGTGCCGCTCAGGGTCTGCGCTTGTTAGCGACGACGAACGCGGCCTCAATAGGCAACGTATACACTATCAGTCGAGTTCACAAGCGCGAGCCCTAAATATAGTTTGCTCCTCGGACGCGCCGCAAAATGTTGTAGGCTCGCTGCTTACTTCCTTCCTGCGAGTGAACCGGGCGCGGAAGTCGCGCTCCGATGCGCAAGCCTTTCTTTACCAAGACTCAGTTACCGTCTGCTTGTCGCACGACTCTCCTGTGCGATCGGTTGATGCGTAACTGGAGGACTTCATGCGCACGAGCGTCATCGTTGCAGGCGCCATCTCGTTTGCCGCATGCGGGACTGCGGCTCTGATGGGATTGGGCGTTATCGGCGCCCCGACGCGCGCCAAGCCCGCGGACGTTGCGAGCGCCGCCTCTTCCTCATCGCCGCCGGTCCGGCAGGTCCAGACAGTCCCGATCGCGCCGCCTGCCACGCCCGTGGCGCCAATCGCCCAGCCCCCAATCGCTCAGACTCCGGCGCCCGTCGCGCCGGCTCCGATCGCTGCAGCGCCCCAACCCGCGCCAGTCGCCTCTATTCCGGTCGCCCCATGGGCCCCTCCGAAGCCGATCACCGCCGCGCTGCCAAAACCGAAACCCGTCGAAACGACCGGCTCCATCGCGTCCGTGAAAACTCTTTTCGTCAGCGGCTCCCGCGTCGCATTGCGTGAAACCGCCGACGCGAAAGGCAAGCTCGTCGATCGCATGCCCGCCGGGCAGAAGGTCGCGGAGATTTCGCGCAACGGCGAATGGGTGCGCGTGCGCGTGATCGGATCAGGCGCCGAAGGCTGGGTCAGCGCTTCGCTCGTCGATACGAAGCGTCCGACCCAGGACTGACGAATTCAGCGCGTCAGGCTGCGAAGCGCAGCGCGGCCCAGACGGCGCCGCCGAAGCCGCACAGGATCGTTGCGCTCACAGCCAGCATCGCAATGACGAGCTGCTCTTCCGACAGATTGCGAAAGAAACTCATGGTGGTACGCCCCTCGTCGCGCTTCTAGCGACGAACCGCGAAAGTTTTATTACCGCCGCGCACATCCGCCAGAGGCGCGGCCGCATGGCGGCCGCGCCCGGATATAACAACTGCATCGCTGTCTGCGAGTTCCGGTCGCGCGCCCTGAGCGCGCAAATTGAGCGCTCATTTTGTCGCCATCCCGCAGGCTTGCCATTTTCCGGTAAACCGGACTTAATCCCTGCCAATCGAGCGATCGGCGACCGCGCATGCGGCGACCGGACGACGAATGAGGAAACAGACGGGAGGCGAACGAGCATGGCGTTGCTCGAACTCCATGGCGTGTCGAAAAGCTTCGGCGCGATCAAGGCCGTCACCGATGTGCATATGCAGTTCGAGCCCGGCGAAGCGGTCGGGCTGATGGGCGACAATGGCGCCGGCAAATCAACGATCGTGCGCCTGATCGCGGGGAATTTTCTTCCGACGGACGGCGAAATCCGCGTCGACGGACAGGCGTCGCACTTCCATCGGCCGGTCGACGCCAGACGCGCTGGCATCGAGGTCGTCTATCAGGATCTCGCTCTGTGCGACAATCTCACCGCTGCGGCGAACGTCTTTCTCGGCCGTGAATTGAAGAAAGGCTTCGGGCCTTTCACCGTGCTCGACTATGGCGCGATGTATGCGAAGGCGGCGGAGCTCTTCGCCGAATTGAAATCGGAGACGCGGCCGCGCGATCTCGTCAGGCGCATGTCGGGCGGACAGAGGCAGGCGGTGGCGATCGCGCGCACGCGACTTTCCAATCCCAAGATCGTGCTGATGGATGAGCCCACCGCCGCGATCAGCGTCAGGCAGGTGCATGAGGTGCTCGAACTGATCCGGAGGTTGAAGAGCCGCGGCATCGCGGTCGTGCTGATCAGCCATCGCATGCCCGACGTGTTCGAGGTGTGCGATCGCGTCATCGTGCTGAGGCGCGGCTCGAAGGTGGCGGACAAGCGCATCGCAGACACGACGCCGGAAGAGATCACTGGCCTGATCACGGGAGCGATCCGTGCAGCATGAAGCCGCCATCGCCGCGATCAGCGACGTCACCGGATTGAAAGAACAGAGTGCGATTCAACGTATTCTCGCATCGCAGGCCTTCTGGGTCGCGCTCGCTCTGCTCGCGATCTGCGTCGTGATGACGTTCCTTCAGCCACACGCCTTCGCGACGACGGAAAACCTCTACAACATCACGCGCAATTTCGCCTTCGTCGGCATCATGGCGTTGGGCATGACCGTGGTGATCATCACCGGAGGCATCGATCTTTCGGTCGGCTCGGTGATGGGCGTCGTCGCGATCGTCGCCGGCCTCGTGCTGCAGGCGGGCCATTCCTGGATTCTCGCCTTCGGCGCCGGGCTTCTCACGGGATTGCTGTGCGGGCTCGTGAACGGCGCGCTCATCGCCTATGTCGGCTTATCGCCCTTCGTGGTCACGCTCGGCATGCTGTCGATTGCGCGTTCGCTCGCGATCGTGCTCTCCGAAAACAAGATGATCTATGATTTCGGGCCGGACTCGAACACCGTCTATGCGATCGGCGGCGGTCAGATTCTCGGCGTCGCCAATCCGGTCTGGCTGCTGGTCATCCTGACCGCCGTCACCGGCTGGGTGCTCAACTTCACCGCCTGGGGCCGCTACATCTTCGCCATTGGCGGCAATGAGAGCGCGGCGCGGCTGACCGGCGTGCCCGTCAATCGCATCAAGCTCGAAGCCTACGTCGTCTGCGCGCTTGCGGCGGCGGTCGCATCGCTGATGATCCTGGGATGGCAGGGCTCGGCGATCAATGCGCTCGGCACGGGTTACGAATTGCGCGTCATCGCGGCGACCGTGATCGGCGGCGCGAATCTCATGGGCGGCGCAGGAACCGCGGTCGGCGCCTTCATCGGCTCGGCGCTGATCGAGGTCATTCGCAACAGCCTGCTGATGGCCGGCGTCGACGCCAACTGGCAAGGCGCCTTCGTCGGCGCCTTCATCGTGCTTGCGGTTCTTCTGGAGAAAGTTCGCGGAAGAAAACGGGATTAGGGAGCAACCCGGCCCGTCAACATCAGGAGGAAGCCATGCTGAAATTCGCAATGAGCGCGGCCGTCATCGCGGTCGCAACAGCCGCAGGCGTATGTGGAGCGGCGGCGCAGGCGAAGAAATACACCTTCGCGCTGGTGCCAAAGAACATGAACAATCCCTTCTTCGATCAGGCGCGCGACGGCTGCAAGAAGGCTGAGAAAGAATCGAACGGTGGGATCGAGTGCATGTATATAGGGCCCGGCGAACATGGCGGCGGCGACGAGCAAGTGCAGATCGTCAACGACCTGATCGCGAAGAAAGTCGACGGCATTGCGGTCTCGCCATCGAACGCAGCCGCCATGGCGCGTTCGCTCGACCGTGCGAAGGCCGCCGGCATTCCTGTGCTGACGTGGGACTCCGATCTGCTCGACAAGGACAAGGCGCTGCGCGTCGCCTATGTCGGCACGAAGAATTACGACATCGGCGTCAATCTCGCGAAGCAGGTGATGGAGATCAAGCCGAAAGGCGGAACGATCTGCATCCAGTCGGGCGGCGCCGCGGCCGCCAATCACAATGAGCGCATGCAGGGCATTCGCGACACGCTCTCGGGCAAGAAGAGCGCGTCGGCGCCGGGCGACAAGCTCACAGGACAGAATGGCTGGACGGAAGCGGCGGGATGCCCACTCTACACCGATGACGATTTCCCGCGCGCGGTGCAGCAGCTCGAAGACATCCTCGGCAAGAATCCGAATCTCGACGCGTTCGTGCCGACAGGAGGATTCCCGCAGTTTGTCCCGCAAGCCTACAGAAATGTCGCCAACAAATACAAGGCGAAGATCGCTGACGGCTCGCTTGCGCTTGTCGTCGCTGACACGCTGCCGGTCCAAATGGATCTGATGAAGGAAGGGCTGTCGCGTGGACAGGTCGGACAACGTCCGTTCGAGATGGGTTACAAGACGATGTTCTTCCTGAAGGATCTCAAGGAAGGAAAATCCGTCGCCGATCCCACCTACACCGGCCTCGACGTCTGCAGCCCGAAGACCGCGGCGACCTGCATCGGCAGCTGAACGTCAACAGCCGCCGTCATCCATTCGGATATTGTCCATCCGGATGCATGGCGGCGGATGATATCGATTCTTCGAGCACGGTGAAGAAAGTGAACGCGGGGCCAAGCTTTCGCTCGAGCCCCGCGTTCTGTCGCCTCGAAGCAAGATGCTAGATCATCTTGGCCGGCGACGAAAGCTCAGACTTCACATCATCTGCATCGCCGCGAGAAACTTTCGCCGCGCATGTTGATGTGAAAGCGCATCAACGCATGATGAAGCGCGATCGCGCGAGATAAAAACGGCGACTGACTCTGCGTCACAGAATCAGCCGCCGCATTGATGTTGTTGTTATGATGATCGTTTAGCGCCAGCGCGGCCCGCCGCGACGCGCCGCGAGTTCATCCACCCTCGCCTGCTGCGTCGGATCGAGAGAGGCGTAGAATTTGCGCGCCGGCTCGACCGCCTTGTCAGTCGCATCGGCCGCCTTGCGCAGCACCGATGACAATTGCGCGAGCTTTTCCGGCGCCTTGTCGCTCATCTGCGAGAAATTCGTGCAGGCCTCGCGCTTTACATCTTCAAGCGCCGGCAGCACCTGATCGGCAAGCGTGTCGAACTCCTTCGCCTGCGCATCCGTCAGTCTGAGATCGGCCTTGGCGTAAGCGCGCACGACAGGATGGAAGCGCGCGGTGTCTGCGCCGCAGAAGCGCGCGAAACGCTCGAGTCTCGGGTTTCCGCCCATGCGCGGCCCCATTGGCCCCATGGGGCCGCCGCCCCAGCCCCGAGGCCCGAAATCGCGCCAGCCGCCCTGATCGCCCCAGCGCGGGCCGCGCCAGTCATCGGAGCCCATCTGCGCCTGCACAACGCCCGCGCCGACCACGCCGCCGACAAGAAGAAGGCCGGCGGCGAACGCAACCGTGCGCAGGCGGCTGCGATTTGGAGACGGCGCGGGGGCCGGGTTGATCTCGCTTGTCATGCTGAGACTCCTTAATTCTCGGCGGTCCGATCGCATCGCGCCTCAACATGGGCATGAGCGCGCGAAATGGGATCAGTTCCAGTCAGTTGGAGCGCAGCTTGCGCAAAGGAGTCGCGCCAACATCACGCGCTTCCCCCGAAGCTTTGCTTTGCGTCACTTTTCGACCGTCGCATGTGAATGTCGAATGAAGCTTTGTCCATGAAGCTTCGCCGTATTTTCAGGCCAGAGCGCGCCGCCGGTCTGCAACCAAGTGTTTACCCTGCCGCCGCAACATGGCGGCACTGGGGACCGATTCACATGTTGCGGACGCTCATTACCCGTTTCGCCGGCGACACGTCAGGCGAGATGCTGAAGACGGCGGCCAAGGCGGTCGCGATCACGAGCGTGTTCTCGGTGACTTGCGCATATTTTCTCGCAAACGGACTCGACAGCGAAAAGCGCGTGCTGGAAATGCTCGCCGAGTCGATTTCGCAGCGAGACGGCTCGGTCCGCGCCGCGAGAGCGGGCGTCGACATGACGACGACAGGCTCGATCCGCAGTCAGAGCGTGCGCCTCGATCCTTGCGCGGTTCCCGACAAGCGCTGATCGCCGCAAGCCGGGCGCAAGATTCGGCTGTCTAAGAGAGCCATCTCTCAAGCGCGCTGCTGACCTGCATAGGCCGCTCGAGCGGAGCAAGATGTCCGCAGTCGCGGATGACTGTCAGATCCGAGCCCGGGATGGTCTTGCTTATGGCTCGCGATTGATCGGGCGGCGTGACCAGATCGTCCGCTCCGACAATGACCGATGTCGGCACGCGAATCGACGGCAGCACGCCCCAGTAATTGATGCGGCTGAGGATCGCGCGCTGCTGTGCGGCGAATCCTGACGAGCCCGTCGCCAGCAGCATCTGCAGAACCACATTCCTGAGCGGCTCGTCCTCCAACCGTTCGGAATGGACATAGGCCGGCCACAGAAGAGCGAAGATCTCGTTGAGTTTGTCGCCTTCGGCCATGCCGATGAGAAGCTCGCGACGCTCACGCTGCTCAGGCGTGTCGCCGCTCGCGCGGGTGCTGATCAGAGCGAGGCGCGTCACCCGCTCGGGCGCGCGGCGCATGATCTCCAAAGCGAGATAGCCGCCCATGGAATGGCCGAGAAGCGCGAATTTCGGCGGCGCTTCGGCCAGAATGGCGCCTGCTTCCATGCGCAGATCGGGATAGCGGCCGGTTTGCGCGAAGAAGCACATCCCCCTGCTCATCAGGATGGGTCTCAGCGGCGAAAACAGCTCGGAGGTCTCGCCAAGTCCGGGGATTAAAAGAAGAGGTTCGTCAGCCATGTCACGGAAACGCTATCCCTGCGGCGCCGCAAACTATTGCTTTTTCGGGCGGCTGCCGTCAAAGAGGACCATAGGCGGATGAACCGCCAGATTCTTGACCGTTCGGCGGGCCAGAGCCGGTCCGCATCATCGTCTCCCGGAAGGCCGGGAGCGTTACGGATCGTAACTCACCTCAAGCCGGAGACTCAATGACATTTTCGGAGCTTGGCCTCAGCGAACGCGTGCTGAAGGCCGTCGAGGGCGCTGGCTATGTTCAGCCTACCCCCATCCAGGCGCAGGCCATCCCCCATGTGATGCAGAAGCGGGACGTCCTCGGAATCGCGCAGACAGGCACGGGAAAGACTGCAGCCTTCACCCTCCCGATGCTCAGTTTGCTGGAATCGGGCCGCGCCCGCGCCCGCATGCCGCGCACCCTGATCCTCGAACCAACCCGCGAGCTCGCCGCCCAGGTCGAGGACAGTTTCGCCAAATATGGCGTCAACCATAAGCTTAGCGTCGCCCTCCTGATCGGCGGCGTCTCGTTCGGCGATCAGGACGCCAAGATCACCCGCGGCGTCGATGTGCTGATCGCCACGCCCGGCCGCCTGCTCGATCATTTCGAGCGCGGCAAGCTACTCCTCACCGGCATCGAGGTGCTCGTGATCGATGAAGCCGATCGCATGCTCGACATGGGCTTCATCCCCGACATCGAGCGCATCTGCAAACTCGTGCCCTTCACGCGGCAGACCCTGTTCTTCTCGGCGACAATGCCGCCCGAGATCACCCGCCTCACCGAGGCGTTTCTGCACAATCCCGTGCGCGTGGAAGTGTCGCGACCAGCCTCAACAGCTCAGACGATCACTCAGAGTCTCGTCGCATCCGGCGGAAAAGATTACGAAAAGCGTGAAGTCCTGCGCGGCCTGATCAAGAACGCCGAAGGCCTGAAGAACGCGATCATCTTCTGCAATCGCAAGAAGGAAGTTGGCGTTCTCCATCGTTCGTTGCTCAAATACGGGTTCGAGGCGGTCGCCCTTCACGGAGATATGGATCAGCGGGCGCGCCTCGCGGCGTTGGATTCCTTCAAGAACGGCGAGGCCAAGCTGCTTGTCGCTTCCGACGTCGCGGCCCGCGGCCTCGACATCCCCGACGTCAGCCACGTCTTCAACTACGACACGCCCCACCACGCCGAGGATTATGTCCATCGTATCGGCCGCACGGGTCGCGCCGGACGACAGGGTTCGTCCGTGACCATCGTCACCCCGATCGATGACAAATCGCTCGCCGCCATCGAGAAGCTGATCGGACAGAAGATCGAATGGACGGGCGAGCCGGTCGAGGACGCGCCGCGCCGCAGCCGCGAGGACCGCGGCGACCGGCGCCACGGCGGACGCCACGAAGCCGGACGCAAGCCCTCGGGCCGCGATCGTCGAGATTCAGGCGAAGCACGCAAGGAGCCGGCTGATCACCACCGTCGCGCCGCCGGACGGCCGCAGCAGGCCGCTCCCGCCCCGCGCCCGCCGCGTTACGCCGAAGAGCACGAGCCCCGCCGATCGCACGATCACGACGCTAGCGACGCGCGCGTGGTTGGCATGGGCGATCATGTGCCGAGTTTCCTGCTGCGGCCCGTGCGGCGGAGCGGCTGAAACGTCGCGCCATATTTAAGAGAAATTTACGGGAAGTTGATAATTTTCACCCATTCGGTTGTGTGAATTTCAAGCCAGCGCTGGCGACGGGCGGGGGGGCCTCATGAGCGCAGACCATGAGGACGACGAGCGGGAACTGGACGATGCGCGCAAGGCGCTCGACCTGATCGCTCGCTATCAGTCGCCCGCCAATGCAAGCGCTTTCTCCGTCTGGCAAAGCTATGTGCGCAAGGCTGACCCTGCGCTTTGCGCTGCGATCGACGAATTCATCGCGCAAAAAGGGTCGCTCAATCACGACGATGTCGACTTTCTGGCGCGGACCTATCTCGACACGCCTGTCGACGAGAAGCCGCAACAACTCAGCGCCGCGCTGATCAAGGAAGTCGATCGCATTCTCGAGGCGGTCGAGCTCGCGACCGGCGGCGCCGCCCGCTATAGCCAGATGCTGAAGCAGATGTCGGCGCGTCTGGCCGACGACGTCGATCAGAAGACGCTGCAGAAAATGGTCAGCCAGCTCTCCGACATTACGCGACAGACCATCGTCGACAATGAGGCGCTGAGCCTTAATCTCAATGCGACACGCGCTGAAGTCGCGTCGCTGCACGCGACGCTTGCCGAAGTAAAGCAGCAGTCGCTCACGGACGAATTGACAAAACTGCCGAACCGCAGGCATTTCGACGCGCTGATCGTACAACAGCTCGCCAATGTGAAGCGGCGCTCGCAGGACCTCGGCTTGATGATGATCGACATCGATCACTTCAAGCGCTTCAACGATCGCCATGGACATCTCACCGGCGACAAGGTGCTGCGCCTCGTCGCATCGACGATCGCCAAGCATCTTCCCCCGCGCGCGACAGCGGCGCGTTACGGCGGCGAGGAAATCGTGATCCTGCTGCCCGAGCAGGAGCTGTTCCAGATCATGCGTCTCGCAGAGGTCATCCGCACCGATCTGCGCGGACGCGATCTGATCAAGCGCAGCACCAATGAATCGCTCGGACGGGTCACGGTATCAGGCGGCGTCGCCATCGCGACCAAACGGGACACGGTCGAGACCCTGATCGACCGCGCCGACCGCTGTCTCGCCACCGCGAAGATGCTCGGCCGCGACCGCATCGTGTCGGAAGACGATCTGCCGAAGCAGAAAATCGCAAGCGCTGTTTAATCGCCCGCGCGGCGCGTTCAGACGCCCGCCGCCTCCTCAAGCCTCTCGGGCGCCGCAGGCGTGATCGCCACCGATTCGCCGCAGCCGCAGGCCGAAGTCTGGTTCGGATTGTTGAAGACGAAGCCGGAGGAGAATTTGTCCTCCTTCACATCCATCTCGGTCCCGAGCAGGAAGAGGATCGCCTTGGGATCGATGAAAATCTTGACGCCTTTATCTTCAAGAACATCCTCGAAGGGCTTGGAGTCCTTGGCGTATTCCATCGTGTAGGACATCCCGGCGCAGCCGCCGTTCTTGACGCCGACGCGGACGCCGAGCACGGGGTCGGAAGCATTCGCGATGATATCCCGCACCCGCGTCGCAGCGGCTTCGGTCAAACTCATCACCTGCATTTTCTTGCGCGGCGCAGCGCTCATTCCAGCCTCCATCGATTCGGGTTCAAGGCCCGCGGACGGATATTCCCTGCGGATGATATAGAAACTCCCATTCGGAATGGCCAGCGGTCGCAACGCGTCGCATTGAGCGCTCGCCAAACTTGCCAGGTTCCGCTAGGGACGCGTCCGCAGTCGGGACATCGCTTCGTGCCCAAGTAAACGCCGGTCTCTTCAAGTCGCCCGCGCGGCGGCGCGTTCCGCGCCCGCCGATTTTGATTGCGCGTTCTCATGGCGGCGGTTCGAGACCGGTATGGCCTGGCTGGATCGTCATCGACGCGCCTCATCTCCTTCCGCATTTCCGCGCCACACCGCGCCCATCCGGGCTGCTCGATCTGTCGCCGTGACGAACTTCCCAAGAGGAAGCTCGGACCGGCATGTCGGCCACCGTCTTTGTCGCCTGGACGATCGATCCAGTTTGCGAACCTCAACCCATCCGCAACTGCAGCCGATGCAAAGCCGCAAGGCCCTTTGGAAGCAGCGGCCTTTTCCGCCTCAACGCCAATGGCAAGCGACTCGACGCCTGGCTGATCTATCGCTGCTCCCATTGCGACAACGCCTGGAACCGATCGATCTTCGAACGCCGTAAGATCAATGAGATCGATCGCGCTCTTCTCGCGGCCCTGCAGGTGAACGACGCCCACCTCGCGCGCCGGATCGCGTTCGACGTGAACGATCTCGGGCGTACGCGGATCGAGTCGATGCAGGAAGCGCGAACAACGAAACGGCTTGTGAGCGGTGATGCGCTTGGCGCCGACCATGTCGAGATCGCGCTCTCGTCGCCGCAGCCGGTCGCGCTTCGCCTCGACAGGGTGCTGGCGCTGGAGCTTTCCCTGTCCCGCCAGCGGCTTCGGCAGTTGGATGAGCGCGGACGGATCGCAACGAGCCCACGCGTTCGTCTGCGCGCGAGTCTCGTCGACGGCCTACGCATCCGGATCGATCTCGCCGACGAGCATGACCGGCGCGCCATCATCACCGCGGCGGCTGGCCTTGCGCTCGATTCGACAAGCCCGCCCATCTCCTAGCAGCATGCAGGCCAGAACCGGCTTCGGTCTTGGAGTCGCCCGCAACGCCTTCTATGGTCCGCCACTCACGCAAAGTCGCTCTCATGCCGTACGCCTCCTCCGTTCTCGACGTCATCGGCGATACGCCGCTCATCAAGCTGAAAAAGGCGTCGGAGGAGACCGGCTGCACGATCCTCGGCAAGGCCGAGTTCATGAATCCCGGCCAGTCGGTGAAGGACCGCGCGGCGCTGTTCATCGTGCAGGACGCGGAGCGGCGCGGCCTTCTGAAACCCGGCGGCATGATCGTCGAAGGCACCGCCGGGAATACCGGCATCGGCCTTTCGCTGGTCGGCGCGGCGCTGGGCTACAAATCGGTGATCGTGATCCCGCAGACCCAGTCCGAGGAGAAGAAGGACGCGCTGCGCCTGCTTGGCGCCGAGCTGGTGCAGGTGCCCGCCGCGCCGTACGCCAACCCGAACAACTACATCAAGGTCGCGGCTCGCATGGCGGAGCGGCTCGGCAAGGAGCATCCGGCCGGAGCGATCTTCGCCAACCAGTTCGACAATGTCGCGAACCGGCAGGCCCATATCGAGACGACAGGTCCGGAGATCTGGCGGCAGACCGAGGGCAAGATTGACGGCTTCATCTGCGCGGTCGGCTCAGGCGGCACGCTGGCTGGCGCGGGCATGGCGCTGAAGGCGAAGAACCCGAAAGTCTCTATCGGGCTCGCCGATCCTCCGGGCGCGGCGCTCTACAGCTACTACACGACGGGAACGCTGAAGTCCGAGGGCTCATCGATCACCGAAGGCATCGGGCAGGGACGGATCACCGCCAATCTCGTCGACGCGCCCGTCGATATCGCGTTCCAGATTCCCGACGCTGAAGCCGTGCAGACTGTGTTCGACCTGCTGCAACATGAGGGCCTGTGCCTCGGCGCTTCGTCCGGCGTGAATGTCGCGGGCGCGATCCGGCTCGCGAAGCATCTCGGCCCCGGCCACACGATCGTGACGATCCTCTGCGATTACGGCACGCGCTACGCGTCGAAGCTGTTCAATCCTGACTTCTTGCGCTCGAAGAATCTGCCGGTTCCCGGCTGGATCGATGGCGCGCCGAGCCTGCAACCCGATCTCGTCCCTACTCCATGACCGAATTGCTTTTCCGCGCCGACGCCTATCTCAGAGAGGCGGCGGCGACCGTGCTCGCCATCAATGACAAGGGCGGCGTCATCGTCGACCGCACGCCTTTCTACGCGACAGGCGGCGGCCAGCCCGGCGATGTCGGCGCGCTTATTCGCGCTGACGGATCCGAGATTGCGATCGCAACCGCGGTCTATGAGCCCGACCGCAAGACAGTGGCGCATGTTCCTGCGGCTGGCGCGACTGCGCCGGCGCCCGGCGAGAAGGTCACGCTGAAACTCGATTGGGGTGTCCGCTACAAGCGCATGCGCATCCACACGGCGCTGCATCTGCTGACCGTCGCCCTGCCCTATCCCGTGACCGGCGGCGCGATCGCCGATGGCGACGGGCGGCTCGATTTCGACATTCCCGACGCCGGCCTCGACAAGGACGCCATCGCCGCGAAGGTCAACGAAGCGATCGCATCCGACGTCGAGGTGCGCGAGCGCTGGATCACGGATGAACAACTGATCGCCAATCCCGGGCTCGTAAAGACCATGTCGGTCAAGCCGCCGATGGGATTGGGGAAAGTCAGGCTGGTCGAGATTGTCGGACTTGATCTGCAGCCTTGCGGCGGAACCCATGTGAAGCGGGTCGGCGAGATCGGCCCAATCAGGGTGACGGAAATCGAGAAGAAGGGAAAACAGAACCGCCGCGTCAGGATCGCGCTGGCGGAATAAGCCGCGCCTCGCGGTCTTTCAAAAATCAGACGAAGCGGATCACCACCCAGGCGAAGGCCGCGATCCAGGTCGTGAAAACAAAGGCCGGAAACATGGTTGCTGCTTGCGTGTTCATTGCGCTCTCCTGTGAGCGCCTTGTCGCCGCCGCCGCAGAAGGTCTAAGTGCGGGAGCGCACAAGGCCCCGTTTCGGCGAAGTTGACGCATCGCCGGCGTAACAAAGGAAACAGAAATGATCTCCAGCTCGGCGTTGGTGAGCACGGATTGGCTCGCGGCGCGCCTCGATGCGCCCGATATCGTCATCGTCGACGGCTCCTGGTATCTGCCCGCGATGAATCGCGACCCGGCGGCTGATTATCTGGCCGGGCATATTCCCGGGGCCGTGCGCTTCGATATCGACGCCATTCGCGATGCGTCTTCCTCACTGCCGCACATGATGCCTTCGGCGGAAGATTTCGCCCGCGCCGTCGGCGCGCTCGGCATCGGCGATGGCATGCGCATCGTCGTCTATGACGGAGCCGGCCTGTTCTCTGCGCCACGCGTGCGCTGGATGTTCAGGACGTTCGGCGCGCAGGATGCCGTAATCCTCGATGGCGGACTGCCGCGCTGGGTCGCGGAAGCGCGACCGCTGGAACAGGGCGAAGTCACGCGCGCGGCCCGCCGCTTCACTGTGCGCCAGGATCATACGGCCGTCGCCGATCTCGGCGACGTGAAACGCGCGCTCGCTGGCGACGCACAGGTGGTGGATGCGAGGCCGGCCGATCGTTTCCGCGGCGAAGCCCCGGAGCCGCGGCCTAGCGTGCGCGCCGGGCACATGCCGGGAGCGTACAGCCTCCCCTTCGCGCGTTTGCTTGCGGATGGACGGCTGAAAGACGGAGCGGCGATCGAGAAAGCTTTCGCCGAAGCGGGCGTCGACGTGACGAAGCCTATCGTCACCAGTTGCGGCTCAGGCGTCTCCGCTGCGATCCTCTCGCTGGCGCTGGAGGAAATCGGCAAGCCCGCCCGCGCGCTCTATGACGGCTCCTGGGCCGAGTGGGGCGCGCGCGAGGACTGCCCTGTCGAAAAAGGTTAGGCCGCCGTCGCCGCACCGCTCACAGGCGGCGCGGCGCTGCCGACGGAGCTCGAAATCTTGATGAAGCGCAATGAGCGCTGCGCGTCGCTCGGCTTCAGATCGTTGTAGATATATTCGAGCCGCGGGTCGTCGCGATAGACGTCGCCCAGCTTCCGCGCCCGCATCGCTGAAACCGCTGCGAAAGCCGGCCAAGGCAGGAACTGCGAGCGAAGCAGCAGCACGACCGGCTCGTGAGGCGGATTGAAAAGCGCCGAACCGCAGAGCGAGAGATCAAGCCCCGAGACGCGCGACAGGACATAGGCGAGATCGTGGATACGATCTTCGGTCGCGAGGTCCTGCACCAGATCGGGCAACTTCACGGCGCCGGTCTTCATCAGATCGACCATCGCGTCGAGTTTCCGGCGCTCCTCGTCCCGGAACACCATGGCGTCATGGAGTTTCTGACGCACCTTGCGCAGGATGGCGGCGGGCAGCCTGCCGTCCTTGTCGTAGCCTGCCTCGGCGAGCTTCACGACGAGCTGTTCCGAGAGCTGCGGCAGCAGCTTTTCGACCGTCTCCGCCGGCAGATCCTGGCGGGCGACGAGCCGCATCTGCAATTCCTGATCGCCTTCCGCCTTGCGCACCAGTTCGCCGAAACCGGTTTGCGAAAAGCGCGCGCCCTGATTGCCCGCCACGTTGCGGACGACGCGCTGGTCGCCGCGTCGCACCAGCACGTCGGTGATGATCTCTGATATCTGCTGACGGTTTGAAATGGCGAGCAGATGGTCCTGAGAAGAGGTCGAAGCGATCGCGGCCAGCTTGTCGTCAGTCAGCACTGGAGAGCGGCGCAGAATAGGCGACGCGACCTGGAGGTCGTCGCTGGCGAGTCTTTCGATGAGCGACAGGGGCGCATCGCTACGATCAGCGATGCGGTCGGCGAACTCAGCCCGGACCTCGGTTGTCACGCTGTCGGCGACCATGGTCATGATGTCGTTGAAGAAACCGACCTGCTGCTCGGCGTAATTGTTGTTTGAAAGGAAAAGGTCCGTGACCTTGCGAAGCAGCTCCCGGCGACGATCCGACGACGTCTCATCCGACAGCTTGGACAATTCTTCGATCAACTGCATGAAACGCGACGCCTGCAATCTGCGGATGCGTCATGTTACGGCGGAAATCTTAACCGGTTGTAGGTTTCACAGCGAAAACGCGGCTTTCACCGCCCGTTACGTGTTTTCCCCGAGACCCCAATCATGCGGGCTTGCGGGGTTTCAGCCTGACGCCGGCCCTGAGCCGCGTAAATGGAAGCCCTGAGGGATCGGCGATCACCGGCCCCGGCGCGGCCACAACGATCACTTCAGCCGCGATTGGCTCGAAATCGGCGCGGAAATGCACGCTCGATTTCAGCGCGACGATCTTCTGCGCCTCCGGCTCCACGCCGAGATGGCGAAACAGCATCCGGTCATAGGCCTGCGTCTTGCGCGACACGACGACCACGAGCAGGCCGGGCGCGACCTCCACGAGCGCCGTCGGGCCGAGGTCCGACCTGTTGCCTTTCGTCATCGGCCCCTGATTGACGTAGCGGCCGTCAGACAGCCGGATGACATTTACTTCGACGTCGAGCGGAGGCGGGACCGACCGGCCGCCCAGCGCCAGCCTGAGGCGCGCGCCCTCGCCCGCGGCGTGACAGGCCACAGCCGACTCCGGATCATTGATGAGACCGAAGGCGACGCCGCTCGCGCCCTGAGCAATCAGTTCGGCCAGTAAGCCCGTCGTGTCGCCATGGCCGCCGCCGCCCGGATTGTCCTGAGTGTCGGCCAGCACCACGGGCTTCGTCGCCGTCGCGGCGATCCGGATGGCGCGCGCCACGCCCTCGGCGGCTGAGGCGACGCCGCCGGCGAAGGCGGGTTCATTGGCGTCATAGGCGGCCTTCAAAGCATCGATGGTCGCGTCGACCGAGGACTGGTCGTCGCCATAGCAGGCGAGCGCGGGGCTGCAGCCTTCAAAGTCCGCGTAAGGAAATCCGAAGGCGAGCGCGAGTTCGGCGATGTCGTTGCGCAGGCCAAGCCGCGCGCGCTCCGCCATCAGCCCCTTCATCGGTTCAACCAGCGTGCATTGGGACGTGATCGGCGTGAGATAGTCGATCGCCCGGAACGCTTTGGCGAAAGGACGCCCCAGCGCCCGCCGACGCATGAGGAGATCGTAAGCGCGCTCGCCTGTCTCGCGCATGTCGACATGGGGATAGGTGCGATAGGGCGTCAGCGCATCGCTCGCCTCGACCATCAGGGCGGTGAGATTCACATGCGGATCGAGCGAAGCGACGACGGGAACATTGTCGCCAACGGTCGCGCGGACGCGGCGCAGAAGCTCGCCTTCCGCGTCCGGGAATTGCGGCGTGACCATTGCGCCATGCAGTTCGATCAGCACGCCGTCGAACGGCTTCTCGCGATGGGCGCGCGCGAGGCGCGACAGCATCTCGCCGGCGATCATCTCAAAGGCGCGATCAGTGACCGGTCCGGAAGGCGAGGCGAAGCACCAGATCAACGGCACGATCTCGTCGCCCGCCGCCCTCGCCCGCGCCAGCATGCCGGCGGCCGCCACTGAAGTTCCCTCGAGCGCGCCAAGCATTTCAGCGCCGGCGCTGAGCGGGGGAAATCCGGCCGGCGTCAGGAACGCTTCATAGTCGGCCGGATGCGGCGCGAAGGAATGGCTTTCATGCATGAAGCCGCCGAGGGCGAGACGTAGCGACATGACGAAGCCCCTTGCGCGAAGAACTAGTGAGCCGACAGGTTCGAGAACGCGTTCACGATGACGACGCCGGCGACGATCATCGCGATTCCAACAATGGCCGGCCAGTCGAGCATCTGCTTGAACCAGACCCAGGCCACAGCGGTGATCAGCACAATGCCGACGCCAGACCATGTGGCGTAGACGACGCCGACGGGAATGGAACGCATCGCGAGCGAGACAAAATAAAAAGCGATCGCGAAGCAGACCGCCGTCAGCGCCGAGGGCGCGAGACGCGTGAAGCCGTTCGATGCGCTCAACGCCGATGTGCCGATGACTTCGGCGACAATGGCGATCGCGAGATAGAGGTAATTCATGCGGCCTGACTGTCAGGCGGGCCAATCCGCGTCAATGCGACAAAACAAAAGGCCGCCCGAAGGCGGCCCTGAACATCGCTGCGCGCAACCCTCAATGCAGAATCTGGCTGAGGAAGAGCTTCGTGCGCTCGTGCTGCGGATTCTTGAAGAATTCGTCGGGCTTGTTCATCTCGACGATCTGGCCCGCATCCATGAAGATAACGCGGTTGGCGACCTGACGGGCGAAGCCCATCTCGTGCGTCACGCAGAGCATGGTCATGCCTTCCTGCGCGAGGCTGACCATGGTCTCAAGCACTTCCTTGACCATTTCCGGATCGAGCGCCGAGGTCGGCTCGTCGAACAGCATGATCTTCGGATTCATGCAGAGCGAGCGCGCAATGGCGACGCGCTGCTGCTGCCCGCCCGAGAGCTGGCCCGGATATTTCGCGGCCTGCTCGGGAATGCGGACGCGCTTGAGATAATGCATCGCAATCTCTTCCGCTTCCTTCTTGGGCATCTTCTTCACCCAGATCGGAGCGAGCGTGAGATTCTCAAGGATCGTCAAATGCGGGAACAGATTGAAGTGCTGGAACACCATGCCGACCTCGCGGCGGATCTCATCGATCCGCTTGAGGTCATTGGTGAGCTCAATGCCGTCGACGACGATGCGTCCCTTCTGATGCTCCTCCAGCCGGTTGATGCAGCGAATCATCGTCGATTTGCCGGAGCCCGAAGGTCCGCAGATGACGATACGCTCGCCGCGCTGCACGGTCAGATTGATATCGCGCAGCACGTGGAAGTCGCCATACCATTTGTTCACGCCGACCATCTCAACCGCGATCGGATTCTTGGCTTCGTTACGCTGAAGCCCTGCAGGCGCCGTGCTCATTGAACTCCCCTTATCGCTTGTGACCCGTCGACAGCCGCTTCTCCATCCAGATGGAGTAGCGCGACATGCCGAAACAAAAGATGAAATAGATCAGCGCCGCGAACGCGTAGCCTGACGCGCGCGACACCGGAGTCGCCCATTTGGGATCGACGAGGCTCACCTCGACCGTCTTCAGCATGTCGAAGATGCCGACGATCGAGACGAGCGAGGTATCCTTGAACAGCCCGATGAAGGTGTTGACGATGCCGGGAATGACGATCTTCAGCGCCTGCGGCAGGATAATCAGCGACATCATCTGGGGATAGTTGAGCCCTAGCGCCATGGCGCCTTCATACTGGCCCTTCGGCATCGCCTGCAGACCGCCGCGCACCGTCTCCGCCATATAGGCGGCGGAGAACAGCGCGACGCCGATCAGCACGCGCAGCAGATTGTCCGGCCGGAAGCCTTCGGGAAGGAAGAGCGGCAACATCACGTTCGCCATGAACAGCACCGTGATGAGCGGTACGCCGCGCACGAACTCGATGAAGACGACCGAGAAGAATTTCACGATCGGCAGCTTCGAGCGTCGTCCGAGCGCAAGCGCGATCCCGAGCGGCAGCGAAAAGACGATGCCGACGGTCGAGATCACCAGTGTGACCAACAGGCCGCCCCAGAGATTGGTGGGAACGGTCGGCAGGCCCAGCCAGTTGGCGCCTGAGAGAAGGATGAAGGCTGCGATCGGCAGGAAGACGAAGAAGTAAAGCGCGCCGATTCCTTTCTGCGGCACGCGCGGCCAGAGCATCCACACGGCGCCGATGACGCCGAGAATGCCGGTGAGATCGACGCGCCAGCGCTGCTCGATCGGATATTGGCCGTACATGAAGTAGGCAAAGCGCGCCTTCACGAAAGCCCAGCAGGCGCCGACCTCCACGCCGTTCTTGGACAGGCAGGCTTCACGGTCTTCGCCGTTCCAGACCGCATCAACGAGGAGGAATTTGAGGATCGAGGGAACGATCCAGACTACGAACGCGATCGCGAGGATGGTAAGGACCGTGCTCGCAACCGACGAGAACAGGTTCGCGCGCATCCATCCGATCGCGCCGGTTTCCGAAGTTGGAGCCGGCGACGGTTCGACGAACGAGGAGCGAAGATACCCCACGGAGGAGGCAGGCATGGTTGCGCTCATGGCCTCACCTCTCCACCAGCGCCTTGCGCGAATTATACCAGTTCATGAAGGTCGCCGTCGTCAGGCTGATCGTGAGATAGACCAGCATGGTGATCGCGATGACCTCGATGGCCTGACCGGTCTGGTTCAGCACCGTGCCCATGAACACCTGTACGAGATCGGGATAGCCGATCGCGACCGCGAGCGACGAATTCTTCGTCAGGTTGAGATAATTCGAGGTCAGCGGCGGGATGATCACGCGCAGGGCCTGCGGGATGATCACCAGCTTGAGCGTCGGGCCGTTGCGAATGCCGAGCGCATGCGCGGCTTCCGTTTGCCCCTTGCTCACCGACAGGATGCCAGCACGCACGATCTCGGCGATGAAGGCGGCCGTATAGGTCACGAGGCCGACGAGCAGCGCGACGAATTCGGGATAGATCTGCGTGCCGCCGCGCAGGTTGAAGCCCTGCAGCGCGGGATAGGAGAACTCCACCGGCCGTCCCATCACGAGAAACACAAGGCCGGGCAGCACGACGATGAGCGCCAGCGCGACAAGCCCGATCGGATATTGCCGGCCGGTCAGCGCCTGTTGCTTCTTCGCCCAGAGCCGGAACAGGATCGAGGCGAGAATGCCGCCGAGAAGCGTCCAGGAAACGGCCGAAAAGGCCGGCAGGAAGGTCGGCTCGGGGACATAGAGGCCGCGATTGTTGAGCGCGAAGCTGTCGCCGAAAAACTTGAAGGAGTCGCGCGGATTGGGCAGCGGCTTCAGCACCGCGTTATACCAGATCAGCAGTTGCAGCAGCAGCGGCACATTGCGGATCAGCTCGACATAGACCGTCGCGATCTTCGCCACGACCCAGTTGTGCGACAGGCGGGCGACGCCGACAGTGAAGCCCAGAAACGTCGCGAGCACGCAGCCAATGACGGCGACAAGCAACGTATTGAGAAGGCCGACCCAGAAGGCCCTGCCATAGGTGCCGGTCGCCGCGCTGTAGTCGATCAGATGCTGACCGATATCGAACCCAGAGATGACGTCCCAGAAGCCGAAGCCGGAGGCGATCTTCGCCTTCTGAAGATTCTCGACGGCGTTCGAATAGGCTTCGTAGACGACAAATCCGATAATGACGAAAAGAATGACCTGCCAGGCGATTCCCCTCACCTTCGGGTCATATAGCAGCGACGCTTTTTCCTGCGGCGCGCCTTCGATGGCCAAACTCATGCCCGCCCTCATTCGCTTTTTTGGATCGACCGGCGAGCGGCGAAAACGCCGCCCGCCGGCGTTATGTCGTCAGCGAATTGGAGGGGCGTATTGCAGGCCGCCCTTGTTCCAGAGCGCGTTGATGCCGCGAGCGATCTTCAGGCGCGAGCCCGAACCGACATTCTTTTCGAATGTCTCGCCGTAATTGCCGACCAGTTTGATGACGCGATAGGCCCAGTCGTTCGTGAGGCCGACGGTCTCGCCGAACTTGCCTTCAGTGCCGAGCAGACGCTTGATTTCAGGGTTCTCGGACTTCAGCATCTGGTCGACATTGGCCTGCGTTACGCCGAGTTCTTCAGCCGTCAGCATGGCGTAGTGGACCCATTTCATGATGTCGAACCACTGATCGTCGCCATGGCGAACCGACGGTCCGAGCGGCTCCTTCGAGATGATCTCGGGCAGCACGATG
Organism: Terrirubrum flagellatum; assembly: GCF_022059845.1. Lineage (GTDB taxonomy): Bacteria > Pseudomonadota > Alphaproteobacteria > Rhizobiales > Beijerinckiaceae > Terrirubrum > Terrirubrum flagellatum. Next base: position 1,992,795 of record NZ_CP091851.1, read on the forward strand.
TTCTCGTCGGGATTGTTCATCTTGAGGCGTTCGGCGTAGAGGCCGGACGCGTCCGTGGTGAAGGCGTCGCAGCGACCGGAATCATAAGCCTTGATGGTCGCATCGTTGTCGGCGAACACGACGGATTCGTATTTGATCTTGTTGGCGCGGAAATAGTCGGCGAGATTGAGTTCGGTCGTCGTGCCCTGCTGCACACAGACCGAGGCGCCGTCGAGCTTCAGCGCCGAATTCACGCCGAGCTTCTTCTTCACCATGAAGCCCTGGCCATCATAGTAGTTGACCGGACCGAAGTTGAGGCCGAGCTGCGTGTCGCGCGACATCGTCCAGGTGGTGTTGCGCACCAGCATGTCGACTTCGCCCGATTGCAGCGCGGTGAAACGATCCTTCGCCGACAGCGAGATGAACTTCACCTTGAGCGGATCATTGAATATCGCCGCCGAAATGGCCCGGCAGAAATCGACGTCGAGGCCTTCCCAAACGCCCTTGTCGTTCTGCACGTTGAAGCCCGCGAGGCCGGTGCCGATGCCGCACCTGAACTCGCCGCGTTGTTTCACCTGCGCCAGAGTCGCCTGAGCGAAGGCCGGCGCAGAAAACGCCAGCGCCACCATCCCGGTCGCCAGCGCGCCTGCAATAACAGTTGTTTTCATTTGACTCCCCTTTCAACCTTCTCAGACCGGCCCGCCTGACCCCGCGCCGCATCATGCGGCGCGTCGAAGGCCAGGCGTCAACCCGCTCTGACATAGGGACGGAGAGCGAACCGCCCGCCGTCCTTTCTCTTGGCGCTCAGCGGATCGGCGGCGCGTATTGCAGTCCGCCCTTGCTCCACAGCGCGTTGACTCCCCGCGCGATCTTGAGGCGCGAGCCTGAGCCCACATTCGCCTCGAAGACCTCGCCGTAATTCCCCACTTGTTTGATGATGCGATAGGCCCAGTCGTTCGTCAGGCCAATAGTCTCACCGAACTTGCCTTCGGTTCCGAGCAGGCGCTTGATCTCGGGATTCTCCGATTTCAGCATCTCGTCCACATTCGCCTTACTCACTCCGAGCTCTTCCGCCGTCAGCATGGCGTAGTGGGTCCATTTCACAAGGTCGAACCACTGATCGTCGCCATGACGGACCGCCGGCGCCAACGGTTCTTTCGAAATGATTTCGGGCAGCACTATATGCTCTTCGGCGTTCACCAGCTTGAGACGCTGCGCATAGAGGCCCGAGGAGTCCGTCGTGTAGACGTCGCAGCGGCCGGAATCATAGGCTTTGATCGATTCATCCGTCGCGGAAAACACCACCGCCTCGTATTTCATTTTGTTCGAGCGGAAGTAGTCGGCGAGGTTGAGTTCAGTCGTGGTGCCCTGCGTGACGCAGACTGACGCTCCCTCGAGTTTCTTCGCGGAGTCGACGCCGAGCTTTTTGCGCACCATGAAGCCCTGGCCATCATAATAATTCACCGGCCCGAAATTCATGCCGAGCGCCGTGTCGCGCGTCATCGTCCAGGTCGCGGTGCTGACGAGCACGTCGACCTCGCCTGACTGGACGGCCGTAAAGCGGTCCTTCGAGGTCAGCGGCACGAACTTCACCTTGTTCGGATCGTTAAAGATCGCCGCGGAAATCGCGCGACAATAGCTGACGTCGAGGCCGGTCCAGTAACCCTTCTCGTCGGGAATGCTGAAACCGGGGACGCCCTGGCTCGACCCGCAATTCAGGCCGCCGCGCTGCTTCACCTGCGCCAGCGTCGACTGCGCGAAGGCCGGCGCCATCCCCACCAGCGCCGCAAGTCCAAAGGCCGCCAAGCCCGCGATGTTCTTTCTCCTCATGTCGGTCCCCGTTCTCCCCTCCGGGTCGACTGGCGCGGCCCCCGCCGCTTCCCAGATGACGGGCCGTGCGTTGCAAGGCCGGCGCCATCTCCCGTCGGAGAGACCCCGGGCGACCGCTCGCCCGGGGCCGGTTCGCTACTTCACCGGATCGGCGGCGCGTATTGCAATCCGCCTTTCGACCAAAGCGCGTTGATGCCGCGCGCGATCTTGAGCGCCGAGCCCGAGCCGACCGTCCGGTCGAAGGATTCGCCGTAGTTCCCCACATGCTTGATGATGCGATAGGCCCAGTCGTTGGTCAGGCCGATCGACTCGCCATATTTGCCTTCGGTGCCAAGCAGCCGCTTGATCTCGGGATTCTCCGACTTCAGCATCTGGTCGACATTGGCCTTCGTGACGCCGAGCTCCTCGGCGGTCAGCATGGCGTAATGCACCCATTTCACCAGATCGAACCACTGGTCGTCGCCATGGCGAACCGCCGGTCCGAGGGGCTCCTTCGAGATGATCTCGGGCAGCACGATGTGGTCGTTCGGATTGGTGAGCTTCAGGCGTTCGGCGTAGAGGCCCGAGGCGTCAGTAGTGAAGGCGTCGCAGCGGCCGGAGTCGTAGGCTTTCACCGTCTCGTCCGCGGCGGCGAACACCACCGGCTCATATTTCATTTTGTTGGCGCGGAAATAATCGGCGAGATTGAGTTCGGTGGTCGTGCCCTGCTGCACGCAGATCGACGCGCCCGAGAGCTCCATCGCCGACGACACGTTGAGCTTCTTGCGCACCATGAAGCCCTGGCCGTCAAAATAATTCACCGCGCCGAAATTAAATCCGAGCTGGGTGTCGCGCGACATCGACCAGGTTGTGTTGCGCACAAGCACGTCGACCTCGCCCGACTGCAACGCCGTGAAGCGATCCTTGGCGGAGAGCGGCGAGAATTTCACCTTGGTCGGATCATTGAAGATCGCCGCCGCAATGGCGCGGCAATATTCGACGTCGAGGCCGACCCAGTTTCCCTTGTCGTCGGGCATTCCGAAGCCCGCGAGACCGGTGTTGGCGCCGCAAGCCAGTTGGCCGCGCGCCTTGACCTGGTTGAGCGTCGCCTGCGCGGAGGCTGACGACGCCGCGACGACCGCGCTGAGGGCAAGCGCGGCGCCAATAAGGATGCGTTTCATCGAAAAATCTTCTCCTGTCGTAGAATGCGTCTGATTTCACGCCGCCGCGTGTAGGTCCTCCCCCTCGGGCGCGCCGATCTTGTCCATGGCCGGTCGCCCCCGCTCAGCGCCGACATTCCGGCGGTTGATGGGAGCCATAACACGCAAGAACCCCGGGATGGTCAAGAGGATCAGCCATGTCGCCGGCTCAATTGACGGGGCGTGCGCCCGCCCGCCAGATGGCCTGTGCAACCCGCCAGGCCGACTTATGCGCAAATACACGCCCAAAGAGCTCACCCGTTTCAACGATCGCACCCGCCTCGTGCTGGCGGGGCGCGATCCGTCCGACAGCTTCGGCTTCGTCAATCCGCCGATCGTGCGCGGCTCCACGGTTCTTTATCCGAACATGTCGGACTTCATGCAGCGCAAGGCGCGCTTCATGTACGGCACGCGCGGCAACCCGACGATCGAAGCGCTCGAAACGGCCGTGAACAGCCTTGAAGGCGGCGCCGGCTGCGTGCTCGTCCCGACCGGACTCATGGCCTGCACGCTGCCGCTGCTCGCATGCCTGAACGCGGGCGATCATGTGCTCATCCCCGACAGCGTCTATCGGCCGACGCGCATGTTCTGCGACAGCATGCTGAAGCGCATGGGCATCGAGAGCAGCTATTATGATCCGTTGATCGCAGGCGATGTCGCGAAACTGTTCAAGGCGAACACCAGGGCGATCTTCACGGAGTCGCCGGGCTCGCAGACTTTCGAGGTGCAGGACATTCCGGCGATCGTCGAAGCCGCGCACGCGCGCGACCTCGTCGTGCTGATGGACAACACCTGGGCCACGCCGCTCTATTTCGACGCGCACGCCTTCGGCGTCGATTATGCGATCCAGGCCGGCACGAAATATCTCGCCGGCCATTCCGACGTGCTCATCGGAACGATTTCGGCGCGCACGCCGGAGCTCTACAAAAAGCTGCGAGAGACATGGGAGCAGCTTGGCGTCCTCGTCGGCTCGGAAGACGCCTTTCTCACGCTGCGCGGCAGCCGCACGCTCCGCGTGCGCCTCGCCGAACAGGAAAAGGCCGGCCTCGAAATGGCGCAGTGGCTGCAGGCAAGGTCGGAGGTCGCCGCAGTGCACTATCCGGCGTTACCTGAAGATCCCGGCCATAAACTGTGGAAGCGCGATTTCACCGGCGCGTCGTCGTTGTTTGCGATCACGCTCAAGCCAACCTCGACCCAGAGCGTCGCGGCGATGCTGGACGGACTCGAACTCTTCGGCATGGGCGCGTCATGGGGCGGCTATGAGAGTCTCGCGCTGCCCTTCGACTGCTCGGCCTATCGCACGGCGACGAAATGGAATGCGGTTGGTCCCAACATCCGTTTCCATATCGGCCTTGAGGACGTCGAGGATCTCAAGGCCGACCTCGCCGCCGGATTTGAGAGATTGCGCGCAACCGCCTGATCGAAAAGGCGGCGTCACGCTGATGTAACAAGGCAGGCCTAGCTCTCTCCAATCCGGAGAGAGTCGATGCCGACCCGCCGTCACATCCTCGCCGGCGCGATCGCGGCCCCGGCCTTCCTTCCCCGCTTCGCGCGCGCCCAGACCGACACGCGCCCGACGTTGCGCGTCGCGGTGCAGGCGCTGTCGCCGACGCTCGAACCGCTCGAAGCGATCAACAATGTCGGCCTGCGCGCGACCTACAACATCTTCGACACGCTCTGGCGTCGCGACTTCAACGCTGAAGCGTCGCAGGGCGGCTCGCATCTGAAGCCGCATCTCGCGACTGAGTTGCGTCAGCTCGATCCGCTGACGTGGGAAATGAAGCTGCGATCTGACGTGCGCATGCATGACGGCGGCGTGATGTCGGCGGACGACGTGCTGTCGACCTTCTCGCCGGAGCGCATGTACGGCCCGGAGATTCAGGCGTTCGAGGGACGCGTGAATTTCGGCCACCTCGCCGGCGTCGAAGCGAAGTCGGCCGATACGGTCGTCATTCGCACGAAGGCGCCTGACATCGTCATGCCGCATCGTCTCGCCGGCTATGGCGGCTGGATTCATTCGGCGAAATTTTACGCCAGGGAAGGGCTCGCCGGCATGCGCGCTCATCCGGTCGGCAGCGGCCCCTATCGCGTGGACTCCTTCAAGCGTGACTATCGCGTCACGCTTGCCGCCCACGACGATTACTGGATGGGCAAACCGCCGGCGCGCGAGATCACTTTCACCGTCGTTCCCGAGGCTTCGAGCCGCGTCGCAGGCCTGATGGCGGGCGACTATGATCTCGTCACCAATCTGCTGCCGGAACAGGTCGAGGGCCTGGCGAAACATCCGGCGCTCGAAGGCGTCGATGTCAGCCTCGATTTCGCGCATGTGCTTCTCTACGACACGCGCACACCGGCGACGCGCGATCGTCGCGTGCGGCAGGGGTTGAATTACGCCGTCGATTATGACGCGCTCGGCTCATCGCTCTGGGGGCCGCGCTTCAAGCGAATGGCGGCGCTGCAGCTTCCCTCGTTCGGCGAGCTCTACGATGCGAAACGTCCCGGCTTCGCCTATGATCCCGATCGCGCCAAGCGCCTCCTCAAGGAGGGCGGTTACAATGGCGAGGAAATCGTCATCCGCATCGCCGGCGGTTATTATCTGCAGATGAATCTCGCCGTGCAGGCGATCCAGGCGATGTGGAGCGCCGTCGGCGTCCACTCGCGCCTCGAGACCATCGAGAACGCGGCGCAACTCATGCAGCCCGGCGCCGATGTCAGGCCGACCTCGATTTCATTCCGTTTTCCCGATCCGCTTGGCGGCGGGCTGCTCGTTCATCTCGCGCGCGACTACCAGTTTCAGAAAGCCGGCATGTGGACCCCTGCCCGCTTCAATGAAATCAGCGATGCGCTGAAGCTCGCCACCGATCCGGCCGAGCGCAAGCGGCTCTGGTTCGCGCTGCTCGACGAATTCGAAGCCGAAGCGCCGGCGATGATCCTCTATCCCGTCCGTGAATACTTCGCGAAGAAGCGATCGATCCGTTGGTCGCACTACCCGCTCTATTACATGGACTTCCGCAGCTCCAGCCTGGCTTTCGCCTGAGAGAGGGAGACCGATGACGCGCATTGTCGTCCTGTCCGACATCCACCTGTCGCCGACGCACGGATTCTTCTGGGACAACTGGCGCATCGCGCGTGACTTCGCGAATGCGGCGCGTCCTGACGCCATCCTCGTCAATGGCGATCTCGCCATCAATGGCCCCGACAGCGACGATGAAATGAAATTCGCCGCCGACGCGCTGCGCGGTTTGCGTGCTCCCGCGCTGGCGCTGCCCGGCAATCATGATGTTGGCGACGAGCCGCCGGGGCAGGACGCGCACCAGATCATCAATGAAGAACGCCTGGCGCGCTGGGATCGCCATGTCGGCCGCGACCGCTGGGCGCACACAGCAGGGGACTGGCGGCTGCTTGGCGTCAATGCCCAACTGTTCGGGTCGGGGCTGGCGCGCGAAACCGAGCAGAACCGCTGGCTTGACGATCAGTTGCGCATTGCCGCCGATCGGCCGATTGCGCTTGTGCTGCACAAGCCGCTCTTCCTCGAAAGCGCCGATGAGACCGGAGAATCGTCGGCCTGCCTGACGCCGGCTGCTCGGGCCCAGCTCATGTCGCGGATCAAGGACGCCAATATCAGGCTCGTGCTCAGCGGTCATCTGCATCAGCACCGCGACCGGATGATCGACGGCGTGCGCTATCTCTGGGCGCCGGCGACGGCCTTTTCAGCGGGTCATGAACTCGGCGGCGACCAGACCTGCGCGCTCATGACGCTCGATTTCGAGGGCGACAATGTGGATGTCCGTGTGGAGAGGCCCGCAGGGCTGGTCTCGCACGATCTGCGCGCGATCAAGGGGCACGGCCGCTACCAATTCCTGCGTGACATGCCGGCCTCGCCGCCGCCATCGGAAGGAATCCGCTGGCCGGCCGAGTTCGCCAGCTTCAGCGCGTAGCGGCGCGCTGCTTCTTCACGATCAGCACAACATTGCGCAGATAGATGAACGTCGACAGCGCCTGCCCGATAATGATCACGGGCTCGCGCTTCACCAGGCCGTAAACGAGCGTCATCAGGCCGCCCGCGATCGAGAGAAACCAGAAAGACATCGGGATCACGCTGTCTTTCGCGCGCTCGCTCGCGATCCACTGCACGAGAAAGCGCGCCGCAAACGTCAACTGCGCGAGCAATCCGAACAGCAGCCAGAAGTCGAGCTTAGCGATGAAGACGTCGTAGAGATAGGCGAGCAGGCTCTCGCTGAACGCCACGATCATGACGAGGCCTCCGTAGCCTTGGGAACCTTGCGTCTGCGACGGATCAGCCACCACACGCCGGCGAGATCGAGAATGCCGACCCACAGCCGATCGAAGAAGCCGTAGTTGGAGACCCCTGACATGCGCGGCCGGTCGACCACGTCGAGCAGCGCGACGCGATAGCCTTCGCGCTTCACCAGCGCCGGCATGAAGCGATGCAGCGCATCGAAATAGGGCAGCGCGAGATAGGCGTCGCGCCGGAAGAGTTTCAGGCCACAGCCCGTGTCGCGCGTATCGTCACGCAGCACGCGCGAGCGCACCGCATTGGCGACGCGCGACTGGAATTTCTTGAAGCCGGTGTCCTTGCGTCCGAGTCGCTGCCCCTGCACGAGCCCGATCTCCGGGCCGCCCTGCTCCAGCTTCTCCAGCATTGCGGGAATGAACTTGGGATCGTTCTGGCCGTCGCCGTCGAGCGTCGCGGCGACCGCGGCGCGCGCGGCGCGAACGCCGGTTCGCACAGCCGCGCTCTGGCCGCAGGACTCCGCATGGGTGAGATGACGGAACCAGGCATGCTCGGCCGCAAGCTTTTGCAGCGCTGACGTCGTGCCATCGTTCGAGCCGTCATTGACGACGATCACCTCGAACGCGCCCAACGGCAGGCAAGCGTCAGCGATCTCGGCGACGAGCGGGCCTATATTGCCCTCCTCGTTCTTCACGGGAACGACGACGCTGAGGCGAAGAGCTTGGTTCAAGAGAGGTCTGGCAGTCGGGCGATTACGGGCGCGTCGTGTCGCGCATATAGACGCCCATGTCCATCACGCGCAGGGTCTTGCGGTCGCGCTCCATGGCCCGGTTGATATTCACGCCCTCGACCCTTGTGAGGAGGAGCGGGGCTACGCCTTTATCCCTGAGGCCGGCGAGGAAGGCTGGTTCTTCCCTGACGTCGACGAAGGCGATGCGGCAGCCCTCCCCGGCCATGAAGTCCGCGCCGCCGGCGCCGTTGGTCATCTTGAGGGAGCCGTCGGTCAGGAAGACGAGGCTCGGCTCGTCATAGCCGCCGATGGTCGCATATTTGGGACTGGCGCAGCCGGCCGCGCTCGCAGCGGTTGCGAGTCGGGGGCTGAGCTGGATCGAGCGGAGCGCCGGCCAGGCGAATTGATAGACCGACCAGGACAGCGCGATGGTCGCCGCGGCCGCAATCGGCGCGACGGCAAGCCGCGCTCCGCGATTCACCGCGAATGCGGCCAGCATCGCCAGAATGATGGCGAGCGCAAACAACGGCGCGGCTGACGCCATCGGCAGGAAGCGCGTCGCGCCGCCAGACTCCAGGATGAAAACGGCGGCGATGGCGGCAGCCGCGAACAGCAGCGGCATCAGAGGCAACAGCGCGATCGCGATCTTGGCGTTCCAGCGCTCTGGCGCGAGCTGGCCTTCGGCCAGCGCCCGCGTCGACAGGATTGCGATCGCGGGCAGCAATGGCAGCACGTAATGCGGCAGCTTCGTCGGGATCGCCTCGAACATGATCCAAGCCGGGATGATCCAGGCTAGGCACAGGACGACAAGGTCTTCTCGCCGGCTGCGCCAGAACCAGGGAAGCGCGAGCAGGAACAGCGCCGAGGCAGGCCAGAAAATCGCCGGCGAGATCAGCGTGTAGACGCCGGGTGGCGCGCCATGCATCTCCTGTCCGCCCGCGACCTTGCCGAGCATGTCGTTGCGAATGGCGTCGATAAAAAAGTCGCCACCGGTCTTTGTCGCAATCAGAATGAACCAGGGCGACACGATCAGGATCGCCATGATGATGGCGCGCCAATCGACGATCGGCTTGAGCCAAGCAGCGGAGCGCTCGCGGATGGCGAGCGTCGCGGCGGCGAGTGCGAACACGCCTGCGATCACCGGCCCCTTCAGCAGCACCGAGACGCCGATCGCCGCCCAGAACAGGAACGTCTCCCAGGTCTGAATCGAAGTTGTTCGCCTCGACGTCCACAGGCGCGCGAGAATACCGAATGCGACCACGGCGGTTGCGCACATGACGCCGTCTGTCTTGGCGAGCCTCGCCTCGACGCCCATGAGGATCGTCGCGCCAAACAGCAGCGCAGCGGCGACGGCCTCGCGGCGACCCAGCATGATCAGCGCCGCCCAATAGCTCAGCAGCGTCGCCGCGATCGCGCCAGCGAGCGAAGGCAGCCGATAGAGCCAGACGCGCCGGCGGGCGTCATCAACGCCGAGTTTCTCGCCAATGCTGACGGCGGCGGCCTGCAGCCAATAGATGCCGACCGGCTTCTTGTTGCGGGCCTCATCCCGGAAGCGGATATTCACGAAGTCGCCGCTTTCCAGCATCTGCTTCGTCGCCTGGGCGAAGCGCGGCTCGTCGCGATCCATCGGCTGCATGATGAACAGGCCGGGGACGAAAGACAGAATCGCGGCGACGAGGAGGACAAGAACCGCCCGCATATGGGAGCGGGCCGCAAAGACCAACAACTGATCGGAGGCCCGCAAAAGGGCGTTCATTCGGGGCCTCTGGGAGGAAACGCTGGCAGGCCGGCTCGGCCGCGCTTGCGATGTGGCGGGGCCTTGTGGCGCCTTCGCGGCGGCGGAGCAACCGCGTCGAAACGCCCCGTCGGCAGCGGCGCGGCTCGACGGGCGTTCCTTTCCCCTGTAACTCTTCGCAGTGCAACATTACCTGCTGGCCCCGGGCGCGTATGAGTTGGGCGCGCCGCTGGGCTGTGGTGACGAGACGTCAGGAGTCCTTCAGCGATGCGCGTGACGATGATCGGGTCCGGTTATGTCGGGCTCGTTTCAGGAGCCTGTTTCGCCGATTTCGGCCATGTCGTGACCTGCGTCGACGTCAATCAGGCGAAGATCGACGCCCTGATGGCCGGCGAGATCCCGATCTTCGAGCCGGGCCTCGATGATCTCGTGGAGACGAATGTCCGGCGCAAGCGCCTGTCCTTCACCACGGACCTCACGGAAAGCATGTCGCAGACGGACGCCGTATTCATCGCGGTCGGCACCCCTTCGCGTCGCGGCGATGGGCACGCCGACTTATCCTACGTCTATGCCGCCGCCCGCGAGATCGCGCCGCTGATCAAGCGCTTCACGGTGATTGTCACCAAATCGACCGTGCCTGTCGGCACCGGCGACGAGGTCGAGCGGATCATCAAGGAGACCAATCCGGATGCAGATTTCGCGGTGGTCTCCAATCCCGAATTCCTGCGCGAAGGCGCGGCGATCAACGACTTCAAGCGCCCCGACCGCATTGTCATCGGCACAACGGAGCCACGCGCAAAAGAGGTGATGACCGAGCTCTACCGGCCGCTCTTCCTCAATCCGGCGCCGATCCTGTTCACATCGCGCCGCACGTCGGAGTTGATCAAATACGCCGCCAACGCGTTCCTTGCGGTCAAAATCACCTTCATCAACGAAATGGCTGATCTCTGCGAAGCGGTCGGCGCCGATGTGCAGGAAGTGTCGCGCGGCATCGGCCTCGATAATCGCATCGGCTCGAAGTTCCTGCATGCGGGACCGGGTTATGGCGGCTCCTGCTTTCCCAAGGACACGCTGGCGCTGATCAAGACGGCGCAGGATAACAACGCGCCGACTCGCATCGTCGAAACGGTCGCGGCCGTGAACGATCAGCGCAAGCGGGCGATGGCGCGCAAGGTTATCGCTGCCTGCAACGGCGAGGTGCGCGGCAAGACGATCGCCGTGCTCGGCCTGACCTTCAAGCCGAACACCGACGACATGCGCGATGCGCCCTCGCTGTCGATCATCACGGCGCTGCAGGACGCGGGCGCCAAGGTCGTCGGCTATGACCCCGAAGGCGTCGAGGCCGCCAAGACACTGATGCCCGACGTCAGCTATGCGCCGGACGCCTATTCCTGCGTCAAGGGCGCCAACGCGGTGGTGATCGTGACTGAATGGGACGAGTTCCGCGCGCTCGACCTCGACCGGGTCAAGGAGGAGATGAAGGAGCCTGTGATCGTCGATCTCAGGAACATCTATCGTCCTGAGGACGTGCGGCGACGCGGCTTCACCTATGGCAGCGTCGGCAGGCTATAAGCGGATCGCGAGAGGGGGCGTCGAGGCCCTGCATCACGTTTCGAGCGAGACGCCGATCGCCTGAATTCGGCCGGACCGCTCGGACAGTGCGGGAAGGACTCAGCCAGCCTTGGCGCGGGATGGGGGAATGACGGGTTTGCGCAGGCAGTCGGGATTTCTGGCGGCGGCGCTCGCCGCCCTGCCCCTGTTTGCGCGGGCACAGGAAACGCCGCCCGTCAGGCGCATCGCGCCCGATCAATTCCCCGCCTATCAGAATTCGGGAACGCCGGAACAGCCGCAACTGCCTGCAGTGGCCGCTCCGACCGACGAGCATCCCTTCGGCTCCTGCGAAAAGGACTCGCGGGAGTGGCAGAACTGCCTGCGGCTCACCGCCGAACTGACCGACAGGCTGCTCGACCGGACTACCCTTCGCATTCTTGTCGCGGCGTCGGGCGGAGAAAAATCGGCCGGCCGACAAAGAAGTTTCTCTCGCGCGCTCGACGAGGCGCAGCGTCGCTACCGCGCCCTGCGCGACTATGAGTGCGGGCAATTGCTGATCTATGCGCCGCGCGAGGAAAGAGCGACTTACGACCGGCGCATGATCTGCCTGATCAACCGCGATCGCGCCCGCATGCGCGAGCTTGAGACACGATATGGCGCGGCTGACGCTGGCGCGGATTGACGAGCGCGCGCCGGGCGTGGAACCTCCGTATTCAGAATGCATATGGAGGAGACAATGGCGCAGATCACCCGAAGAAGCCTGATGATGCTCGGCGCGCTTGGCGTCGCGCTCACTGCGGTGCCGGCCGCGTTCGCCGCGGAAAAATTGATGGTGGGCGCCTATCCCTCGAACCCGCCATGGGAGTTCAAGAACGCGCAAGGCCAGTTCGAAGGCTTCGAAGTCGACATGGTGAAGGATATCGCCAAGCGTCTCGGCATGGAGGTCGAGATTTCCGATCTCGGATTCCAGGCGCTCTTTGCAGCGACCAGCTCGAAGCGCATCGATCTCGCGATCTCGACCATCACGATCACGGGCGAGCGGTTGAAGAGCCAATCCTTCACGCAAGGCTTCTATGACAGCGACGGCGCTCTCGCGACCGCCGACGGCTCGAAGATCAAGAAGCTCGAAGACGCCAAGGGCGCAATCATCGCCGTCATGTCCTCTTCGGTTGGCGAGAAATGGGCGAAGGACAATCAGGCCAAATATGGCTTCGGCGAGATCAAGGGCTACGACACCTATCAGAACATGCTGCTCGACGTGCAGAACGGGCGCGCCGCCGCAGCCGTCAGCGATTTCGCGGGCATGTCCTACTATTTCACCAAGATGAAAGGCATGCAGATCGCCGAGCGCATTCCAGCGCCGGATGATCGCTATGGCCTGATGATGACGAAGGACCATCCGCTGCTGACGAAGGTCAACGACGCCGTTACTGCCATGAAGAAGGACGGAACGCTGGCTGCGATCCACAAGAAATGGTTCGGCGTCGATCCCGAGCCTTCATCCTCGACGGTGCAGGAACGCCCTCTGCCGAAAGCGCAATAGCGCGGCGCTCAGTTATTGGATGAAGATATCTGCGCTGGCGCATCGCCTGATGCGCCAGCGCTTTTCGTGAAGGATTCAAATGTCGTTTCTTGAGACCTTCTTCAATGGAGAGGTCTTCATCGCCACGCTGCCGCTGCTTCTCCGCGGCTTCGTGACGACGCTTATCCTTGGCGCGTGCTGCATCTTCTTCGGATCGATCTCGGGACTCGCAGCCTGCCTCGTCAGACTCTATGCGCCGCGACCGTTCCAGCTTCTGGCGATCGGCTATATCGACATCCTGCGCGCCGTTCCCGCGCTCGTCGTGCTCACCGTCATCTATTACGCCCTGCCTTTCGTTGGCGTGAGACTCTCCGGCTTCACCTCGGCTGTGCTCGGGCTTTCGCTTGTGCTCTCCGCGTTCAGTGCGGAAGTATTTCGTTCAGGAATCGAGTCCGTTCCGCGCGGCCAGTTCGAGGCGGCCGCGGCTCTTGGCCTTCATCCCATTCAGACGCTGTGGAAAGTCGTTCTGCCGCAGGCGCTGCGCGTCGCGATCGCGCCGACGACAAGCAACTGGGTGTCGGTGGTGAAGGACACGTCGCTTGCTTCCGTCGTGGCGATTCCCGAATTGCTGAAACAGGCGACGGATGCGCAGGCGCTTACCGCCAACCCGACGCCTATTTTGGTGGCGGCGCTGATCTATCTGCTGTTTCTATGGCCGCTCGTCAGATTGATCGGTCGCTTCGAAGCACGGGCAAGAGAAGGTCGCGAGAGATAGCTAGGACAGCCCCTGCCCGGCGTCCGAGCCGTGTCGCGCCTGACGGCGGCGAAGAAGCAAAATCGTCGTCAACGCCAAGCCAATAACGAGAAATGACACGGCCGTCGTCGCCGTGCCGAGCGCATAGATCTCGGGCGTGGTCACCGTCGTCGTCAGCGCCTGCAATTCCATCGGCAGCGTGTTGTATTCGCCGATCGCCTGCGAGGAGCGCGTGATCTCGTCCCATGAGAGCGTGAAGCCGAACAGGCCGATACCAATCAATGACGGCAGGATGATTGGCATCACGACATAGCGGAAGCTCTGCCATGGCGTCGCGCCGAGATCGCGCGCGGCCTCCTCATAGCGCCCGTCGAAGCGGTTGAAGATCGCGAACATGATGAGCAGGCCGAAGGGCAGCGTCCATGTCAGATGCGCGCCGAGGCCGGAGGTGTAGAGGCTCATCAAGGTCGTGTAGCCCTCTGTCAGCCAATCTGGCCCATTCGCCTTGATAACATCGTCGACAAGGCGAAACTCGAGCGCGATGCCAAGCGACGTCACGATGGACGGTACGATGAGGCTAGCGACGGCGACATAGAACAGCAGCGCCGAGCCGCGGAATCCCTTGCGGAATGCGAGACCGGCGAGCACGGACGCGACCACCGTGCCGATCATCACGATGAAGCCGAGCTTCAGCGAGCGCTTGAACGCGGCGCCGATGTCGACAATGCCGCCTCCGGCCCACAGTTTCGAGAACCAGTGCGTGGAAACGCCGTTGAGCGGAAAGGTCAACCCGCCTTCAGGTCCCTGGAACGAAAGCACGAAGATCGCGATCATCGGCCCGTAGAGAAACAGGACGAAGAGCCCGAAGAAGATGGCGAGCACATAGAACGCGCCGGATCGTCCCTCGCCCATCCTCACAGCTCCTTGCGCACATCGACGATGCGCGTCAGCGCCGCGATGATCGCGAGCGTCGCGCCGAGCAGGATCACGGCGTTCGCGGCCGCAGGCGGAAATTGCAGAGCGCTCAAGCGCGTCTCGATGATCTTGCCAGCGGACGCGATCTGCTGTCCGCCCATGACGCCGATCGTGATGAAGTCGCCCATGACGATGGTGATGACGAAGATCGAGCCGATCACGATGCCGGGCTTCGCGAGCGGGATGACGATATGGCGCAAGGTCTGCCAGCCCGAAGCGCCCTGATCATAGGCGGCCTCGATCAGTCTTTTGTCGATGCGCGCCATAGAATTGAAGATCGGCACCACCATGAAGAAAGTGTAGAGGTGAACGAACGCGAGCACGACCGAGAATTCTGAAAAGAGCAGCCACTCCAGCGGTTGCGGCGTCAGCTTCATCGCCATTAACGTTTGATTGACCAACCCGTTGCGGCCCAGCAGCGGAATCCATGAGATCATGCGGATGACGTTCGAGGTCCAGAATGGAATTGTGCAGATGAGGAACAGCACCATCTGCCAGGTCATCGAACGCACATGGAATGCGAGGAAGTAGGCGACGGTGAAGCCGATCAGCAGCGTCAGCAGCCAGACGAGGAAACAGAACTTCACCGTCGAGAGATAGGTCTTCAGAATCGTGCAGAGCTGCGGGAGCTGGTCGTAGCAACCCTCGAACGTCTCGACATAGCCGCGCGTCGTGAAGGTCGGAAGGATTTGGTAGTCATCGTAATTCCAGAAGCTCACGACCACGACGAGCGCGAGCGGAATCACGAAGAACAAGAGAAACACAAGCGCCAGCGGGCTGACCTGCAGCCATGCCGGGGGCGCCCAGCCTGCGGCGCGCGCTGTCTTTTCCATGGAGGCGGACATTGGAGACAGAGCCGCCGCCGGTCCGTGAAGACGCGGCGGCGCTTTTCCCGTTGTGGTCAGATCAGGCGGCGATGAACTCGTTCCACTTGCGGACCATGTAGTCGTTCTCGTCCATCACGGCGTTCCAGCAGGCGACACCGCCCATTCGCTCCTCGTAAGAGCCGCCGTCGCGCACCGAGCCAGCCTTCTCGAGCAGCGTGCCATCAGGCGCCTTGATGTCCTTCTCGGCAGGCTTGCCTTCCATCCAGTAGGCCCACTCGTAGGGCTCCATCTTCGACTTCGCGGTATCCAGAACGGCCGCATAGTAGCCTTGGCGGTTGAGGTAGGCGCCGGCCCAGCCATCAAGGAACCAATTGACGAATTCGTAGACGAGTTCGCCCTTCTTGCCGGTCGCGGCCTTCGACGCGGCGAAACCCGCGGCCCAGGCGCGATAGCCTTCCTTGAGCGGCTGGAAGGTGCAGGCGATGCCCTTCGAACGCACCGCGGTCACGGCCGGCGACCACATCGACTGGATGACCGTTTCGCCCGAGGCCATCAGATTCACGCTTTCGTTGAAATCCTTCCAGAAGGCGCGGAACTGGCCTGACTTCTTGGCCTCGGTCAGGATCTTCATGGTGAGATCGATCTCGGCCTTCGTCATGTTGCCCTTGTCGGCGTATTTGTGCTTGCCGGTGGCTTCGACGACCATCGCCGCGTCCATGATGCCGATCGAGGGAATGTTAAGGATCGCGGCTTTGCCCTTGAATTCGGGGTTGAGCAGTTCGGCCCAGGAATTGATCGGGCGCTTGATGAGGTCGGGACGGATGCCGAGCGTGTCGGCGTTGTAGACGGTCGGGATCAAGGTCGCCCATTGCGTCGGGCTCTTCGCGAACTTCGTCGACTTTTCGCCTTCAAGGAACATCACCTTCTTCGGGGCCGTGCCCTGGTCGCCGATCTTCTTGCCGCTCGGCAGCTCACCCTTGGTGAAGACGGGCGTGATCTTGTCGAAATTCTTGATCTTCTTCGCGTCCATCGCGAGCAGATTGCCCGAGGGCACGAGCTTCTTCAGGCTGAAATATTCGGTGTCGACGACGTCGTATGAACTCGGCTGGGTGATGACGCGCTTGGTCACGTCATCGGTAGTGACGGCGATGTATTCGATGGTGATGCCCGTATCTTCCTTCACCTTCTTGGCGATGTCGGCCGACTGGTTCACCGCGGTGCCGAGATAGCGCAGCACCTTCGGCTCCTGCGACCATACCGCGGGCGCCGCGAGAAAACTCTGCGAGCCGATGGCCGCGCCGGCGGCGCCAGCCTTCTTCAGCAGCGATCGCCGCGATATCGCGGACGATGGGGACCGATGCTTCTCCGTCATGACACGCCTCCTTGCGCTTACTTGAACGTGATGATCTCAACTTGCCGCGGCGAGCGGCCGCGCCTCGCGCTCGGCCCAGCTCACGAACACGGCGTCGCCGGCCTGATAAGGCGACTTCTCGAACGCCTCGTCGCTGAGGATCGCGAGCATGTCAGGCGCGTCGGGCGCATCGAGCGCGAGTTGGATCTGCGCGCCCTGGAATTCCACGCCGCTGACCTTCGCCGCAATCGCAGACGCTCCGGCCTCGTGCGAGAGCGTGAGCTTGTCGGCGCGGACCGCGATCTTGCCCGCCGGCGTTGCGATGACGTTGTGGCCGCCGATGAAGCGGGCGACGAATTCGGTGAGCGGCTTGTTGAACATGTCGCGCGGCGAACCCGCCTGCTCGATCTTGCCGGCGTTCATGATGACGGCGACGTCAGCGAGCGCCATCGCCTCGTCCTGGCTGTGGGTGACATGGACGAAAATAATGCCGAGCTGGCGCTGCAACCGTTTCAGCTCCGCCCTCACCTTCAGCCGCAGGAACGGGTCAAGCGCAGAAAGCGGTTCGTCGAGCAGGAGAATGCGTGGCTCGGTGATCAGGGCGCGGGCGAGCGCCACGCGCTGCTGCTGACCGCCCGAAAGCTGCGACGGCAGGCGCTCGGCGTAGCGATCCATGGCGACCAGCGCGAGCATGTCCATCGCCCTCTTCCGCCGCGTCGCCTTGTCGACGCCGCGCATGCGCAGGGAGAAGGCGACGTTGTCGACACAGTTCAGATGCGGGAACAGGGCGTAGCTCTGGAACATCATCGCCGTGCCCCGCCTCGCGGGAGCCAAGTCCGTGATGTTGTCGGGGCCGAGGATCACGTCGCCTTCGGAAACGGTCTCGTGGCCGGCGATCATGCGGAGCGTCGAGGTCTTGCCGCAGCCGGAGGGGCCCAGCAGGCAGCAATAGGACGCGGCCGGAATGCGCAGATCGATCGCATCGACCGCCACCGTGGATCCATACCGCTTCGTGACTTTGACGAGTTCGAGCCCGACGCCAGCCAATTCAGATCGCCTCTTATTTGGGCAATTGAAAGCAATCGCTGTGCCATCCCGCGGGACTTTCGGGTGCTCTCAGCCCCACTTTTCCTGTGCGCCTGCGCCCGATTGACGCGCCACCGTCATCCATCCAGCTCGCCCGCGTGTAGCGCTAGGGAAGACCGGAGGGCTTCGCACATGAGCGAAAAGTATGCGATCGTCTGGTTCAGGAACGATCTGCGACTGGGCGACAATCCGGCGCTGGCGGCCGCGGCGCGATCAGGGTTGCCGCTTCTCTGCCTCTACATCCGCGACGAGGAGAGCGCTGGACTGCGCCCGCTCGGCGGCGCGGCGCGATGGTGGCTGCACGGCTCGCTCGCCGCGCTAGAGGCCAATCTCGAAAACCGTGGCGCGGGGCTGACCATTCTCGCGGGCGGCGCGCTTCCTATCTTCGAAGGTCTTGCCGCATCCGGCGCCGCGGCTCGCGTGTACTGGAACCGGAGATACGGGGCGGCGGAGGTCGCGTTGGACAGCGCCATCAAGACGATGCTGACCGAGAAGGGGGTGGCCTGCGAGAGCTTCAACGGGTCGCTGCTGCACGAGCCGTGGGAGGTGACGACCTCGGCAGGCATGCCAATGAAAGTATTCACGCCGTTCTGGCGCGCGGCCCAGAGCAAGCGAGAGCCCGCGTCGCCGCTGACTGCTCCGAAATCATTGAAGGGCGCAAAGCCACTCAAGATAGGCGGACTGAAACCCGTCTCGCTTGCATCACTCAAGCTCGAACCGACGAAGCCCGACTGGGCGAAAGGCTTCCACGAATATTGGACGCGCGGCGAGGACGGAGCCCGCGAACGCCTCGGCGATTTCCTCGACGAATCTCTCGACGGTTACACGGATGGGCGTGATCGGCCGGACAAATCAGCCACGTCCCGCCTGTCGCCTTACCTGCGTTTCGGAGAGGTCTCGCCCCGCCAGATATGGAGCGCGGGGCAACAGCATGTGCTTTCCGACCGCGGCGGCGAGAGTGATTTCGGCAAATTCGCATCCGAGCTCGGTTGGCGCGAATTCTCTTATCATCTGCTCTTTCACCATCCCGATCTCGCGACGAAGAATTTCCAGCCGCGCTTCGACGAATTTCCGTGGGTGGAGAATGAAGCGCATCTCGAAGCCTGGCAGCGCGGACGCACTGGCTATCCCATGGTCGACGCCGGCATGCGCGAACTCTGGGCTACCGGCTGGATGCACAACCGCGTGCGCATGATCACTGCGTCGTTTCTTGTGAAGCACCTGCTGATCGACTGGCGCGAAGGCGAGCAGTGGTTCTGGGACACGCTTGTCGACGCCGACCCCGCCAACAATCCGGCGAGTTGGCAGTGGGTCGCCGGCTCCGGCGCCGACGCCGCGCCCTATTTCAGGATCTTCAACCCGGTGCTGCAGGGCGAGAAATTCGATCCCAAGGGCGACTATGTCCGGCGCTGGATTCCCGAGATCGCGAAACTTCCCGATAGCGTGATCCATGAGCCCTGGGAGGCGTCCGCAGCGCAACTCAACGCGGCCGGCGTCGCGCTCGGCAAGACCTATCCGAAGCCGATCGTCGATCACGCCGCCGCGCGCGAGCGGGCGCTCGCCGCTTTCGCCGCGACGAAGGGCACGGAGCCTCCCATTCCCAAACGGACTCGCCGCTCATGAAGATCGCCATCATCGGCTCCGGCATCTCAGGTAATGCGGCGGCTTGGGCGCTGGCGACAAGCACGCGGCATGACCTCACCATCTATGAGAAGGGGTCAACGATCGGAGGCCACAGCGCAACTGTCGACGTCGACTATGACGGACGCCGGATTCCAGTCGACACAGGTTTCATTGTCTTCAACGAATTGAACTATCCGAATTTCCATGCGCTGCTGACGTTGCTCGGCGTGAGGACCCAACGCTCCGACATGGGATTTTCGCTCTCGTCGCGTGGCGGCGCGTTCGAGTGGGCCGGACGCGAAAAGAATGTCATCGTCGGTTTTCTCGCGCGCAAACGGAATCTCATTTCGCCGAGGCACTTCCACATGCTCTATGAGATGTTCCGCTTCAACCGGCAGGCGATCGCCGATCGCAAGGCGGACCGGCTGGGGCGGCTTTCGCTGCACGCCTATCTCGACACGCATAAATTCTCACAACGTTTCCGGCGCGACTATCTCCTGCCCATGGCCGCCGCAATCTGGTCGATGCCGATGGCGCGCATCCTTGACTTTCCCGCCGCGAGCTTCGTCGCCTTCTTCGACAATCATCGGCTCCTGCATTGGACGCGGCCCTCCTGGCGCACGATCAGTGGCGGCAGCCGGGAATATGTCGCGGAGCTGATCACGCCATTCCGCGATCGCATTCGGCTCAATTGCGGCGTGACGCGCGTCATACGCCACGATCTCGGCGTCGATGTCGCGGATTCATCGGGACGCCACGAGCGTTTCGATCATGTCATCATCGCCGCGCACTCGGATCAGGCGCTCGCGATGCTTGATGAGCCGACGCCGCTCGAACGTTCGGCGCTTTCTGCGATCGCCTATCGCGACAACGACGTCTATCTCCATCGCGACCCGAGACTGATGCCGAAGCGGCGCGCCGCGTGGGCGGCCTGGAACGTCATCGACACCGGCGAGCCTGGAGCAAGTCCCTCCGTGACCTACTGGATGAACGCGCTGCAGAATATCGATCCATCCCGTCCGCTCTTCGTCAGCCTTAATCCTCCTGTCGAGCCCGAGCCCTCGCTAGTGTTCGGACGCTACGTCTATGCGCATCCGCAATATGATTCCGCAGCGGTCGCGGCGCAGCAGAAGCTCGGCGCGATCCAGGGCCATGGCGGCGTCTGGTATTGCGGCGCCTGGACCGGCTACGGCTTCCACGAGGACGGTTGTTCGTCGGGCCTTGCGGTCGCGGAACGCCTTGGCGCGCGCGTTCCCTGGCGCGGCGCGACGTCCGCGCCGGCGCTCGCAATCGCGGCGGAATGATCGTGAGCAGCGCGCGCTTTCATCCCCCTGTCGCCGCGGTCTCGCTCTACCGCGGCGAGGTGATGCATGCGCGGCTGAAGCCATTCGGCTATCGCTTCGCATACCGCGTCGCAACAATCCTGATCGATATCGACCGGCTCGAAGAAGCGAAGAAGGCTTCGCGCCTTTTCTCCGTCGGCCGCTTCAATCTCTACGGTTTCGACATCCGCGACCACGGCAAGGGCGACGGCTCCAGTTTGCGCGCCCATGTGGATGAGGCATTTGCGCAGGCTGGCCTAGCGGAACCTCCGACGCGCGTGCTGCTGCTTTGCTACCCTCGAATCCTCGGCCGCGTCTTCGATCCGCTCTCGGTCTATTTCGCCTATGACGCACGGGATGAGCTGGTTGGAGTGATCTATGAGGTGCGCAACACATTTGGGCAGCGCCACTCCTATATCGCGCCTGTGCGCGCGGGCGAAATGAGCGAAGCGGGATTGAGGCAGGAGCGCGACAAGCTTTTCCATGTCTCGCCGTTCCTGCCCATGAATCTCCGCTATCGTTTCAGACTGCGTCCGCCTGCCGAAAATGTTGCGATCCGTATTCTTGAAATCGATGCGCAAGGCCCCGTGCTGGCCGCGACATTTCATGGGCGGCGCGAGAAGGTTTGCGCTGCAACACTCGTCTCGGCCTTCGCCGCCATTCCGTTCCTGACGATCAAGGTGATCGTCAGCATCCATTGGGAAGCGCTGAAGCTCTGGATCAAGGGCGCGCGCCTGTTCGCCCGACCCATTCCTCCCGCCCCATTGAGCATCGAAGGAAAAGGCGCCTATTCTGACGCCATCGGCGCGATCGCGTCCTCGACGTCGCCATGCGGCGAAACGGCGAACGCAGAACGGCGCGCCGCCTGAGGCGACGGGGCGACCATGACGTCAGGCGACACGACATCACCCGCTGGCGTTGTCCCGCGCGACATGCCGTTCACGGCGCGGCTGGCCTTCAGCTACGCCAAAGGCATCCAGCGTGGACGTCTCGACGTCGAATTGCCTGACGGCCGCAAGCTTGCGTTTCATGGCCGCGAGCCCGGTCCCCACGCGCTGATGCTCGTGCGCGACTGGGGCTTCGCTCGCCGCATGGTGGCAGGCGGCGATATCGGGCTTGGCGAAGCCTATATGCGTAACGAATGGGACAGTCCCGACGTCACAAAATTCCTCGAGCTGTTTTGTGTGAACCATTCAGCGATCGAGACGATGCTCGACGGCCGCTCGATCATTCGCTGGTGGCAGCAGTTCCGGCACTATCTCAACCGTAACACGCACAGCGGATCGAAGCGCAACATCCACGCCCATTACGATCTCGGCAATCACTTCTATTCGGCGTGGCTCGATCGCACGATGACCTATTCGTCGGCGATCTTCGCGCCAGGCGACAATGATCTCGCGAGCGGCCAGACGCGGAAATATCGCGCGCTCGCCGAAGGCGTTGATCTCAAGCGCGATCATCATGTGCTCGAGATCGGCTGCGGCTGGGGCGGATTCGCCGAATATGCGGCGAAGGAGATCGGCTGCAAGGTGACGGGTCTCACCATCTCGCAGGAGCAGTTCGATTTCGCGCGGCGGCGCATGCAGAAGGAAGGTCTGAGCGACAAGGTCGAGATCAAGCTGCAGGACTATCGCGACGAGACAGGCGTCTATGACCGCATCGCATCGATCGAGATGTTCGAGGCGGTCGGCGAGAATTACTGGCCATCCTTCTTCAGTCAGATGCGCGACCGGTTGAAGAGCGGCGGGTTTGCCGGCGTGCAGGTGATCACGATTCAGGAAAAGCTTTTCGAAAGCTACAGGCGCGAGATCGATTTCATCCGCCGCTATATCTTCCCTGGCGGCATGCTGCCAACACCAACCATCATGCGCCAGCTTGGCGAGAAGTTCGGCGTACCCTTAAAAGACGAACGCGAATTCGCACTCGATTATGCGCAGACGTTGTCGGCCTGGCGCGAGCGCTTCTTCGCCGCGTGGCCGCAATTGCTGCCGCTCGGTTTCGATGAGCGTTTCAAGCGCATGTGGAACTACTACTTCTCCTATTGCGAGGCCGGCTTTCGCTCGAAGAATATCGATGTCAGGCAAATGGTGTTCGGCAAACCTAATTAGGCTTGCTGCGCTTCCAGCCCGTGATCGCGGCGACGACGGGAAAATAGAGCCGATAAGGCAGCGCGCTGACAAATTTGACGATCAGCGCCATCGGCCAGGGAAATGCGATCTCGAATCCGCCGCGTGCGAAACCGCGAACGACGCGTTCGGCGGCGTCCTCTACGGTTAGAAGGAACGGCATCGACGTGTTGTTCCGGCGCGTCATCGCAGTATCGACGAAGCCGGGATTGACGATCTGGATCGTGACGTTGTTGCGATCGCCGTCGAATTTCAGGCTCTCGGCGAGATTGATGAGCGCGGCCTTTGAAGCGCCATAAGCGGCGGTTCGCGGAAGGCCGCCATAACCGACGAGCGACGCGTTGATCGCGATCTGCCCGTGCTGGCGCGCAATCATCAAAGGCAGAAGACCGGCCAGCCCCTCGACGACGCCACGCACGTTGACCGCGTATGTCGCGTGAAACGCGTCGGCGTCGATCTCGGTGTTTCTGCTCGCGGAACCAACGCCGGCATTGAAGAAAGCGAGCGCGATCGGACCATATCGGGCCTCGATCTCATCGGCGGCTACGCGAGTCGCTGCGGGATCGCCGACATCGAGCGGAAATGTGATGATCTTTCCGGCTGACGCTTCCGCGACGAGTTCGGCAAGCGCCTCCGCGCGCCGTGCAGAGACTACGACGGTGAAACCGCGCCTTGCGAGCGCCAGCGCTACCGCGCGGCCGATGCCGGAGCTCGCGCCAGTGATCCAGACGACGCCGTCGCCGGGTTGGGCGCGATAGGAACTCAATTGAACTGAGCGCGAGAGGCCGCCGCTCTCACCACATATCGAGCGCGGCGCGGGCCATGTCGGACATGCGCGACTGATCCCATGGCGGGTCGAAGGTCATGTCGACCTTGACGCCGGAGACGCCCTGAACAGCGCCAACGGCGTTCTCGACCCAGCCTGGCATCTCGCCAGCGACCGGGCAGCCCGGCGCAGTCAGCGTCATGTCGATCGTGACGAACTTCTCATCGGAGATATCGACCTTGTAGATCAGGCCGAGTTCATAGATGTCGGCCGGGATTTCAGGGTCGTAGACCGTCTTCAACGCGGCGATGATGTCGTCGGTCAACCGGTCCAGCTCTTCCGGCAGGATGGCGCTCGCGGAGGCGACGTCAGGGCGGTTCGGCTCGGCGACAGCGGTATCGGCAGTCATTGCGGCTCCTTATCCGAACAGCGTTTCGGCCTTGCGCAATGCATTGGCAAGAGCGTCGACCTCCTCCAGCGTATTGTAAAGGCCGAACGAGGCGCGACAGGTGGACGTCACCCCATATCGGGCGAGAAGCGGCATGGCGCAATGGGTGCCGGCGCGGACCGCCACGCCGGCCCGGTCGATGACGGTCGCGACGTCATGGGCGTGGGCTCCCGCCATCTCGAAGGAGACGATGGCGCCCTTGTCCCTCGCCTTGCCGAAGATGCGGATGGAATTCATCTCCCCCAGCCGCTGATGGGCGTAGTCGCGTAGCGCCCGCTCATGGGAGAGGATGTTCTGACGGCCGAGCGCCATCATATATTCGAGTGCGGCGCCAAGTCCGGCGGCTTCGATGATCGCAGGCGTGCCGGCTTCGAAGCGATGGGGCGGGTCGTTATAGGTCACTGTGTCCATGGTGACCGTCTCGATCATCTCGCCGCCGCCTTCGAAGGGCGGCAGGACGTCGAGCCACTTCTTCTTGCCGTAGAGGACGCCGATCCCGGTCGGACCGTACACCTTGTGGCCGGTGAAACCGTAGAAATCGACATCGAGGTCCTGCACGTCGAGCGGCAGGTGAACCGCGCCCTGCGCGCCATCAACCACGACGGGAACGCCGCGCGGCTTGCAGAGCGCGACGATATCCTTCAGCGGCGTCACCGTGCCGAGCGCGTTCGACATATGCGTGATCGACACGACCTTGGTGCGCGGCGACAGGAGCTTCTCGAACTCGTCGAGCAGGAATTCGCCTTCATCATCGACCGGCGCCCACTTGATCACGGCGCCATGCCGCTCACGCCAGAAATGCCAGGGCACGATGTTGGAATGATGCTCCATGATCGAGAGGATGATCTCGTCGCCCTCGCCGATCTTGAGATGCCGCCCGAGCGACGACGCCACGAGATTGAGCGAACCCGTGACAGAGCGGGTGAAGATCACCTCTTCTGTCGACTTCGCATTAACGAAGCGTCGGGCGCTTTCGCGCGCCGCTTCATACGCCTCCGTCGATGCATTCGCGAGGAAATGCAGCCCGCGATGCACGTTGGCGTAGTTGTTCTCCATCAGATGCGTCATCGCATCGATGACGGCGCGCGGCTTCTGGGCCGATGCGCCATTGTCGAGATAAACGAGCGGCTTGCCATAGACCTGCCGCGACAGGATCGGGAAATCCCGCCTGATCGCGTGGACGTCGTAAGGTTTCACCGGCGCGTTCATCAGATCAGATCCTCGCCTTCAGCCAGTCCTCGACGCGCGCGACCAGCGCTTCGCGCAGACCTTCATGCCCGATCGGCTCGATCGTCTCGCCGACGAAAGATTCGATCATCAGCGCTTCGGCCTGCTTGCGCGTGATGCCGCGCGCCATGAGGTAGAACAGGAGATCATCATCGAGCGCGCCGCAGGTCGCGCCATGAGCGCACTGCACGTCGTCGGCGAAAATCTCGAGTTCCGGCTTGTTGTTCATCGCCGCATCATCGGACAGCATCAGTGCATTCGAAGCCATGCGGCCGTCGGTCTTCTGCGCTTTCTGCCGGACAATGATCTTGCCCTGGAACACGCCGGTCGCGCCTTCATCGAGCACGGTGCGGAAGAGCTCGCGGCTTTCGCCGCCGGGTTCGACATGATCGACCAGCAAGGTCGCATCCGCATGCTGCTTGCCGCGCACGAGAGTCGCGCCGCGGATCGACGCCTTGGCGTCGCGGCCGCCGAAGGTCGCGAACACCTGATAGCGCGAAGCGGCCGCATTCGCCGACATGTTCAGCGACGAAAGGTTCGCCTCCTGACCAAGCCAGACGGCGAGCGACGACAGCGAAAGCGCGACATCGCCGGTCTCGTCGAGACGGATATGCTCGACGGTCGCGCCGTCGCCGACGACAAGCTCGACAAGGCTGGCGATCTGATTGGCGACGCCCGCAGGGCCATGGATATGCTCGACCAGCGTGAGTTTTGCGCCGGCTTCGACAACAACCAGAACCCGCGGATAGATAGACAATGGCGCGTCGGCCGCAATTGCGAAATCAAGCAACAGCGGCGTTTCAACGTCGCCTTTCACGTCGATGACGGCGCCGTCACCGACAAAGGCCGCGTTGAGTGCAAGGATCGCGTCATCGCCGCCGAGCTTCACAGCCTTGCCGTACCAAGTCTCGACGACCGCATCCTTCTTGGCGAGCGCGTCTTTCAGCCGGGAGACGGAGACGCCAGCGGGAACACCCGATGCGTCTCGATACCAGCCATTGACGAAGGAGAGGCGCCCGGCGTCCGCGATCAGAAGCGCCTTCTTCTCAAGGTCGCCCGTGGGCTCCGGCGCCAGCGGCGCTGCCTCGCGCATCAGCGCACGCAGGTCGGTATATTTGTATTGCTCGACGCGGCGATGCGGCAGACCCTTCTCACGAAGCGCGGCGAACGCTCGTTCGCGCGCGAGATCGACAGGGCCGCCGCCAAGCGACGCTTTGGCCTCGGGGAAGCGCGAAATCAGCGCTTCCTCCGCAGGATTGCGAAGGACGGTGAGGTTCGTCATCGTCACGCCGCCTTCGGCGAGAACTGCGCGTAGCCGCTCTTTTCGAGCTCATGCGCCAATTCCTTGCCGCCGCTTTTCACGATGCGGCCCTGCGCCATCACATGCACCGTGTCGGGCGTGATGTAGTCGAGCAGGCGCTGATAGTGCGTGATCACCAGGAACGCGTGCTTGGGGTCGCGGCGCGCATTGACGCCGGCCGCCACGATTTTCAGAGCGTCGATATCGAGGCCGGAATCCGTCTCGTCCATGATCGACATCTTCGGCTCAAGCAGCGTCATCTGGAGAATCTCCATGCGCTTCTTCTCGCCGCCGGAGAAACCGACATTGACGGGACGTCGCAGCATGTCGCGCGCGATGCCGAGCTCGTCGGCCGCGGCATTGACGCGCTTGACGAATTCCGGCGTTGTGAATTCGTCCTCGCCGCGCGCCTTGCGCTGTGCGTTCATCGCCGCCTTGAGGAAGGTCATGGTGGCGACGCCGGGAATCTCCAGCGGATACTGGAACGCGAGAAAGAGCCCCTTCGCGGCGCGCTCGTTCGGCTCCATCTCGAGAATGCTCTCGCCGTCGAGCAGAATGTCGCCCTCGGTGATCTCATAGTCCGGCTTGCCGGCGATCACGTAGGACAACGTCGATTTGCCGGAGCCGTTCGGCCCCATGATGGCGGCGATCTCACCCGCCTTCACAGTGAGCGAGAGGCCGTTGATGATCTGCTTGTCTTCGTCGGCGATCTTCACCGAGAGGTTCTTGATTTCGAGCATTTTTCCGTTCCGATATTCGATGCCTGCCAGAGCGCCGGTTTGATCCCTTTCAGGGCCGCCAGCGCCAATCTCCATCCGTCTTCCAATAGGCGATCGCTGTCAGCACAGCGACGAGGATCACGACGGTCAGACCCCACCACAACCAGTTCGCCGCGCTCGCGCCTCCGCCCTTGCCGAGGATTGCGAAACCGCTGAACGCAACGAGCGCCGCGAAGATCGCCACCAGCGCCCAGCCTTCCCACGAAGATGGCGTCGCGCCGTAGCCATAGGATTTCGGCCTGAACCAGTACTGATTGCTCATCGTTGCTCCCCCCGCGTTGACTTCGTCCCGCTGGGGTTCGCGATTGCGCTTCAGCCGACGCTGCCCTCCAGACTGATCTGAATCAGCTTTTGCGCTTCCACCGCGAACTCCATCGGGAGCTGCTGCAAAACTTCCTTGACGAAGCCATTGACGATGAGCGCCGTCGCCTCCTCAGCGTCGAGACCGCGCTGCAGGCAGTAGAAGAGCTGCTCTTCCGACACCTTGGAGGTCGTCGCCTCATGCTCGAAGACCGCGCTGGCGTTCTTCGACTCGATGTAAGGCACCGTGTGCGCGCCGCATTGGTCGCCGATCAGCAGCGAGTCGCAATTGGTGAAATTGCGCGCGTTCGACGCCTTGCGATGGGCCGAAACAAGACCGCGATAGGTGTTGTCGGAATGGCCGGCCGCGATGCCCTTCGAAATGATCCGGCTTGTCGTGTTCTTGCCGAGATGGATCATCTTGGTGCCGCTATCCACCTGCTGGCGGCCGTTCGAGATCGCGATCGAATAGAATTCGCCGCGGGACTCATCGCCCCGCAGGATGCAGCTCGGATATTTCCAGGTGATCGCCGAGCCGGTCTCGACCTGCGTCCAGGAAATCTTCGAGCGCGCGCCGCGGCAGTCGCCGCGCTTGGTCACGAAATTATAGATGCCGCCCTTGCCGTCCTTGTCGCCGGGATACCAGTTCTGGACGGTCGAATATTTGATCTCGGCGTCTTCGAGCGCGATCAGTTCGACGACGGCGGCGTGAAGCTGGTTCTCGTCGCGCTTCGGCGCCGTGCAGCCTTCGAGATAGCTGACATAGGAGCCCTTGTCGGCGATGATCAGCGTGCGCTCGAACTGGCCGGTGTTGCGCTCATTGATGCGGAAGTAGGTCGACAGCTCCATCGGGCATTTCACGCCCGGCGGGACATAGACGAACGAGCCGTCCGAGAAGACCGCGCTGTTCAGCGTGGCGAAGAAATTGTCGGTCACGGGTACGACCGTGCCGAGATATTTCTGCACCAGTTCAGGATGATTGTGGATCGCTTCGGAGATCGGGCAGAAGATCACGCCGGCCTTGGCGAGTTCCTCCTTGAAGGTCGTCGCGACGGAGACGGAGTCGAACACTGCGTCGACCGCGACCTTGCGCTCCTGCACGCCTTCGAGGATCTCAACCTCGCGCAGCGGGATGCCGAGCTTCTCGTAGGTCTTCAGAATTTCGGGATCGATCTCGTCGATCGATTTCGGCGCCGGGTTCGATTTCGGCGCAGCGTAGTAATAGGTCTCCTGATAATCGATCGGCGGATAATGGACGCGCGACCAGGTCGGCTCCTGCAAGGTGCGCCAGCGGCGATAGGCGTCGAGCCGCCAGTCGAGCATCCATTGCGGCTCGCTCTTCTTGGACGAAATCAGGCGGACAATGTCCTCGGAGAGCCCTTTCGGCGCTTTCTCCATCTCGACATCGGTCGAGAAGCCCCACTTGTACTGATCGACGTCGATCGCCAACACCTGATCGACGGTTTCCTTGACCGCTGGCATTCTACTTTCTCCTGACCTCGCCGGGTTCAAGGCCCGGGCGGTTGGGACGCGGCGGCGTCAGGCCGCGCGTCGGTTCTTCCTCTCAGATAGTCCCTGAATCACATTTGCGAAGATGGCGGCGAAGCGTTCCACCTCCGCGTCTGTCGTAGACCAGCCGAGGCTGATCCGGATCGCGCCTTCCGCAAGCGCGGGGGCGACGCCCATCGCGTCGAGCACATGCGAGCGCCTGACCTTCCCGGAGGAGCAAGCGGCGCCCGAGGAGAGCGCCACGCCGGCGAGATCGAACGCCATCAGCAGCGTCTCGGCTCGCAACCCGGGAATTGCAACCAGGCTGACGCCCGGCAGCCGCGGCGCGGCGTCCGCGAAGACGGCGAGATCGGGCGCGGCGCTCCGCATCGCCGATTCGACGCGGCTGCGCCAGTTGTCAAGCCGCGCGCCAAGCGACGCCGCCTCTCTGGCCGCCTCCTCGATCGCAGCGCCCATAGCGACGATCCCGGCGACATTCTCGGTGCCCGAGCGCCTGCGACCTTCCTGTCCCCCGCCAGCGATAAACGGGCGTTCGCTGCGCAGCCGCTCGCCGTTGAAGACAATCGCGCCGACGCCCTTCGGCCCGCCGAACTTGTGCGCCGACAGAACGGCGGCCGCCGCGCCGCTGGCGGCGAGATCGAACGGCGCGCGACCGATGATCTGGGCGGCGTCGACGATCAGCGCCGCGCCGACCGCGTCGCAGAGTTTTGCGATTTCGGCAATTGGTTGGAGCGCGCCAGTCTCGTTGTTCGCGGCCTCGACGGCGACCATCACGGGCGCGAACAGGCCGTCGCCGCGGAGTTCGGTCAGGCAGCGCCCGAGACGGGCAATATCGATGACTCCGGAGTCGCTTACGGAGATCGTTTCAACCGATTCGGGAGCGAAACCGTGCCCTTCCAGAGCAGCGACATGCGCCGTAGCCGAGATCAGAAGCCGCTCGATGCGACTCGGACCCGTTGTCGGCGTCATCGCCGGGCGAAGCAGCGTGTTCAGCGCTTCGGTCGCGCCTGATGTGAACACGACATCCTGGGCGCGGCCGCCCACGGCTCGGGCGACCTGTTCGCGCGCTCGTTCTATCGCAGCGCGCGCAGCGCGGCCCTCGGCATGGATCGACGAGGGATTGCCGGGCAGGGAGAACGCGCGCACTAACGCCTCGGCGGCCGCGGGACGAAGCGGCGTCGTGGCGTTATGATCGAAATAGAGGCGCTCCTGATGGAGGCGTTCCTGCCCGCGCATCTCTGGCTTGCCTGACCTTGTCCTTCCTGCGGGTTTTACTTGCCTTGGACCCGTCGGATCGTGCTAACGAGCGCCGCCCGATGCCGCTTCCGCCGAAGTCTTGCAACCTGATTGCGCGTATATATCTAGATATGCACGCATTCCGTGTCCGCTAGAACTATTCTAAGGGTATTTCGGCCAAGGGGCGTATGAAGTCAAGCGAACCGCCATCGGGTTTGCGGCGGCGCACAACCGGAAGTTCAGCAGCAATGCCTGAGGTTATTTTCAACGGTCCCGACGGTCGGCTGGAGGGGCGCTATCACCCCGCCAAGAACAAGGGCGCGCCGATTGCTCTGTTGCTGCATCCGCACCCGCAATTCGGCGGGACGATGAACAACCAGATCATCTACAACCTCTACTATCTCTTCGCCGAGCGCGGCTTTTCGGTGCTGCGTTTCAACTTCCGCGGCGTCGGCCGCAGCCAGGGCGTGTTCGACCATGGCGCGGGCGAACTTTCGGACGCCGCGGCGGCCATGGACTGGGCGCAGCAGCTCAATCCGGATGCGCGCGCTTGCTGGATCGCAGGCGCGTCCTTCGGCGCCTGGATCGGCATGCAGCTCCTCATGCGCCGGCCGGAGGTCGAGGGCTTCATCTCCATCGCCGCGATGGCGAACCGCTATGACTTCTCATTCCTGGCGCCCTGCCCCTCCTCCGGCCTGTTCGTCCATGGCTCGGAAGATCGGGTCGCGCCGGCGAAGGACGTGATCAGCGTGATCGAAAAGGTGAAGACGCAGAAGGGAGTCGTCATCGAGCATGAGACGATCGATGGCGCGAACCACTTCTTCGAGAACAAGGTCGACGACCTCGTCGGCGTCGTCGGAACCTATCTCGACCGGCGCCTTGCGAACATCGTGCCGCGCAAGCAGGGCAGCCGGAGAAGCTAAACGGGGTTTGCGCGCAAGAGAGCAGCGCCGCGCCCGTGCATCATGCGGGCGCATTCACTGACCCGATCGCCGCATGAGATTGGCGCGGCGAAACAAGGCTGAACATATGTCGACCTTCACGCCGAGATCCGACTTCCTGCGGACATTGCAGGAGCGCGGCTTCATTCATCAATGCTCCGATTTCGAGGCGCTCGACGCGCTCGCCGCGAAAGGCGAGGCGATCGCCTATGTCGGCTATGACTGCACGGCGAAGTCGCTGCATATCGGCAACTTCCTCACCATGATGATGCTCTACTGGCTGCAGCAGAGCGGCAACAAGCCGATCACCCTGATGGGCGGCGGCACCACCATGGTCGGCGATCCCTCCGGAAAGGATGAGTCGCGCGCGCTTCGCACGATTGAGGAGATCGAGGAGAACAAGGCGAGCATCCGTGGCGTCTTCGCCAAGGTGCTGCGCTATGGCTCCGGCCCAAGCGACGCCGAGATGCTCGACAATGCGGAGTGGCTGACCAAGCTCAATTACATCGAGATGCTGCGCGACATCGGGCGGCATTTCTCGGTCAACCGCATGCTGACGATGGATTCGGTGCGGCTGCGCCTCGAGCGCGAGCAGGAGATGAGCTTCATCGAGTTCAATTACATGATCTGCCAGGCCTACGACTTCGTCGAACTGTCGAAGCGCGTCGGCTGCCGGCTGCAGATGGGCGGTTCGGATCAGTGGGGCAACATCGTCAACGGCGTCGATCTCGGCCGCCGCATGGGGACGCCGCAACTCTTCGCGCTGACGACGCCGCTTCTGACCACCGCTTCAGGGGCCAAGATGGGCAAGACGGCGCAGGGCGCGGTGTGGCTCAACGCCGACCAGTTCAGCCCCTATGACTTCTGGCAATATTGGCGCAACGCCGAGGACGCCGACGTCGCAAAGTTCCTCAAGCTATTCACGATCCTGCCGATGAGCGAGATCGCGCGGCTGGAAGCGCTGCAGGGATCGGAGATCAACGAGGCGAAGAAGGTTCTCGCGACCGAAGCAACGGCGCTGCTGCATGGCCGCGACGCCGCCGAACAGGCGGCGGAAACCGCGCGCAAGACGTTCGTCGAGGGCGTCGCTGCGGAGACGCTGCCAACGGTCACGATCGACGCCGAGACCTTCAAACATGGCGTCGGCGTGCTCGCGGCTTTCGTCTCGGCGGGCCTTGCCGCGTCGAACGGTGAAGCGCGGCGTCTCGTCAAAGGTGGCGGCCTGCGCGTCAACGACGTCGCGGTGTCGGATGATGCGCTGAAGCTGACGCCGCTCGATCTCAACGCCGAAGGCGCGATCAAGCTGTCGCTCGGCAAGAAGAAGCATGTGCTTCTTCGGCCGGAATAAGCGCTATTGATTTGACTGCACGGGAGCAGGCGGGATGCGTCCCGCCTGCCCTTCCTCGCTCTGCTTGCTGAATTCGAGGAAGCGGCGGAACACGCCGGGGGTCAGCGCCGAAAGCGGATTCACCGCGACGCTCGGCTGCGAGAATGTGCCGCTGACCTTGAAATTGACGCCGAACAATCCGCCATATTGGCCGCCGCCGAGGATCATGCCCACCACCGGCACCTGCGCGAAGGCGTTGTTGAGCGCGTAAGCTGGAACATAGGTTCCCGTTACATCGATGCGATCACGTGGCGCGTCGACGATGCCCTCGAACTCGACGCCGAGCACAGGCCCCCACATCACGCCATCGCGCACATCGATGCGGCCCGCATTGCGCACGAAATTGACGCGCACTTTTTCGAACTCGACTTCGCCGCGCGCCGCAGCGACGGCGGCGCGATTGAGGCCGCCATTGTCGGCAGTCGTCGCAGGCTGTTGCCCCGCAGCCTGCCGAAGCGCCGGCTCGTTGCGCAAGATGAAATCCTTCACGACGAGTTCGCCATCCTGGCGGCCTTCATTCGCAGCGATGTCGATGTTGAGGCGGCCGCCGATCATGCGACGATAGAGATCATTGAAGCGCATGAAGGCGCCGGCGTCAGCGGTTTCGATCAACAGCCGCGCCTGGCCGTCGCCACGTCGCGCCAGCGTCCCCCGGATATCCGCCTTCCCGAAACGACCCGTAAGTTGAAATTGCTTTAGTTCGCCGCCGCGCTTGGCCGTGCGCATCTCGACATTAGTGACGGCCTCGCCATTGAAGCCCGTCACGATCGCGGATTTCAGATCGACCTCGATGTCGAGCGACTCCGCCGGCGCCTCGCGCTGCGGGTCGTAGATGCCCTTGACGAGCGGCCGCGCATCGATGTTAGCGCCACGGATCGTGAGCTTTCCGGTCGTCCCGACGCGCTCCCATTCGATGCGCGCCTCGTCGCCGGGAGACAGCCGCGCCTGCGCGAATTTGGCAAGCTTGACCGAATTATTGGCGGCGAGAGTCACGACGCCCTTCAATTGGAATCCCTGACTCTCCGCCGAAAAGTCCTGCAGTTCGACATCGGTGTTCTTGAGCGACGGCGCGTAGGAGAAGGAGATCTTGCCGGGCCGTCCGGGCGCCTTCGTCCAGCCCGGCACGAGATTGTTGACGGTCGCGCGCGTGAGATCAATTTCGACTCGCGCCGCATTGTTCTGGCCGCCGAGGCTGCGCATCATTTTCACCGGCACCGGTCCCGCGAGTCCCGGCGTGCTCGGAAGGCCGCGCTTTTGCCGCGACGCATCGTCGGTGGTCACCGTCAGGCTTGCGTCGCCGACTCCGGCGCTCGAGCGCTTCACGTCGATAACCGCGGGCGCGCCCGAGACGCGTCCCTCTCCTTTCAGCGCTAACTCGCCGCGCTCAAAGGTCAGGAATGCGCGGACATCAGTGAGCGGATCATTCGGGATGGCGCCCTCGATCGTCGCTCCATTGATTGTGCCGCCCATGGCGACGACCACGTCTTCGATTTTAAGCGGCGTATTGATCGGGAAGCTCAACACAGTCCTGATGTCAGCCGTTCCTTTCACGACATCGAGGCTGTCGCCGACATCAGTGACGCGTTTGATCAGCGGCGTCTCAGTCAAGTCGAAGGCGGCGTCCGCTGGTCCTTTTACCCGAAATTCCACGCGGCTCGGGCCCGGCCCGTTGGTGTAGTCGCTGGTGAATTTCGCTTCGGTGGCGACGACGCGCGTCTTCGCCGGCGTCTCAACCACGATCGTCGGCGCCGTCACCGTGACGTCGCGCCCATCGATCCGGCTTTGCGCGATATCGATATCGAGAGACGGAAACTCCGGCAGCGGCGCGTAACGGACTTTCGACATCGCGATGTCGAGATCGATGCCGTCGCGCGGCATCTGCCCCTGCTTCCGCATGGCCGCCCAATAGGCCGCGTCCATCCTGAGGCGCAGAACGAGCCGGTCGAGCTGCCCCTTTTCGAGGTGCTGCAACATGTAGGCGCGCGCTTCCCAGGCGGCGAATGACGGCCAGAAGGAAAGCGCGATCACGGCATCCATCTGCGAGGCGGACAGCGACGTCGTCCAGACGCCGCCCGACGCGTCCGGAGTATATTTGCCGTCGCCGCGAAATTCATATCCGGCGCCGCTGACGATCCAGGACGGGATGTTGATCACGCCGTCGCCAATCCAGGCGGCGCGCCCTTCGATGCGATTGATCGCGATGGGCTGCGCGCCGGCGCGCACGGAACGGACCTGGCCCTTGCCGGATGCGATCTCCACCTCCCACGCTGCGTTTGCGTGAGAGATGATCTGGCCGGCGATTTCGGCATTCATCGCATCTGTCGCGATCGCCGCACGCTCTATTGTGGTGGTGCGCGATTCCGCGTCCCAAGCACTCCGGAGTTCGAGGCCACTAAGCACTGTCTCTTCCGGCGCGCCGGGCAGGATCGCAAGCTTGCCGGCCTGCGACTTCACATCGGCGGCGACAGCCTGCGGCTCGCCCGCCTCGTCCAGCAGGATCGATATATGGCCGGCCAGCGCCGCGCCGCCATCGATCGCTTTCACCGGCAATCTCAGCATCTGCCCGGCGTCGGCGAGCGAGAGGCCGCTGAAATCGAACTGCATCCTGTCAGCGGCGCGCGCGTCGCGGGACGCCACGAGAGAAACTTCGCCTGATGGCCCCTGCGCGCGCACCGACAGGCGGCGGCCGACGTCAGCCGGATCGAGATCGATTGCGATATTTTCGTATCTGAGCTGAACGCCGCGAGAGGGATCGTCGACGGTGAGCTTGCCGTTGCGCAACGCGATCCGGCTCAATCCGCCAAGGCCGAGATCCTTTCCCGACAAGGCCGCCGCCACAGAGGCGACCACGCCGCGCCAGTCGCTGGCGCCTGACGTCTGCTCGCCGGTCGGCTGGACGGCGGAGAAGACGATCTGTCCGCCGCGATCCAGAACCAGCCGCACTTCGACGTCATGCAACTCGATCTGCCGCATGGCGGCGCCGCCGAAGATGAGAGTCCAGAGATCGAATCCGATCTCGGCCCGCGGCGCGCCGACGACGGTCTTGCCGCCGACATCACGCAGCGCGAACCCGTCGAGCACAAGCTTGGGGCCGTCGTCGGTCTGCCGGACCGATGCAGATCTGAGCGCGACATTGGCGCGTCCGCCGGTCGCCTGTTCGATCACCCCGACGAGCCTGTCGCGCACCCATTCGACGGGGAGCCGGCCGGCCGCGAATCGCCACAGCCCATAAGCGGCCGCCACCGCCACGATCGCGCCGATGACGCAGCCCTTCAGGCAGAGCACTCCGAAGCGACGCCATCCCGCGCGGCGCGGCGGCCGAATTGTCGCGGGGAAAGGAGCCGTCTCTGCTGTATGCGTCAAATGGATCACCGAATCCGGTCGCTGGGCGGCGAGTCGCCCTGCCCGCGGCTGGAACGACAACTGCAATAACGAAGCTTCACGCCGGACAAAATGCGGCCGGGAGCCTTAAGACAAGCGAAAGAGACGAAAGGAAGGCGTCATGGCAACCCTGCCCGCAGTGGGCGACAAAGCGCCGGACTTCGAGCTGCCGAGAGACGGCGGCGGCTCCGTCTCGCTGGCGGATTTCAGAGGTCGGAAGCTCGTCCTTTATTTCTACCCCAAGGACGATACGCCGGCCTGCACCGAGGAGGCGATCGCATTCAATCGCCTGAGGGCGGCGTTCAGGAAGGCCGGCGCCGAGTTGCTGGGCGTATCGGCCGACAGCCCGAAGAAGCATGACCGGTTCAAGAAGAAGCATGACCTCTCGCTCCCTCTTGCATCGGACGAGACAACCGAAATGCTCCAGCGTTATGGGCTCTGGGTCGAGAAGAGCATGTATGGCCGCACCTTCATGGGGATCGCACGCACGACGATTCTCATCGGGCCGGACGGCCGAGTCGTTCGAATCTGGGAGAAGGTTAAGGTCGAAGGCCATGCCGAAGAGGTGCTGGAGGCCGTAACGGCGGGCTGAACGCAACGTTTTCCGAGCCTTCCGGCAAGCGCAGGCCCGCCGTACGGCTTTATTAACCTTAATGCTTTCACATGAAGCCGCGTGACTTGGAGTTGTCGCGGTTCATGAGTCTCCACCAGCGTTCCCTGCGGCGCGCGCCCGCTCCCATCGATCCGCCGGGCACGGTCCGGATCAGGCGCCGCGCGCTCTATGCGGCGACTGCGATGCTCGCCTTCACCAGCGTCTGGAGCGTCGGCGTCACCGCTTTCGTCTTTTTCCGCGACGATCTTTCCGCGCGCCTGATCGCAAGGCAGGTCGAGAATCAATACGCTTATGAGGAGCGGATCACCGCTCTCAAATCCCATGTCGACCGGCTCGCCAGCCGACAGATGATCGATCAGGACAGCGTCGAGGCGCGGGTCGCCGAGCTGATGAGCCGGCAGTCTCAGCTCGAGACCCGGAGCGCCATGGTGGCGATGCTGGCGCAAAGCGTCGGCTCCGACGGTGGGACGACGCAGGCCCGCAAGACCATGCCGGAATCGCCGCTTCTGACCGCGGGGGCGCCGGACGCGCGCCAACCTGTAACGCCGCCAACCGTCACCTCGTTCGCGCCGCTAACCCCGCGCCCGCTTCCGGTGTTCGATGAGCCGCTGCGCGGCGGCGACGGATTGCGGCCCTCGAATGACGCCGTCAAACCGGACGCCAACGAACCCCTGAAGCAGCGGGTCTCTTCACTTGGTCGGTCGCTGTCCACGATGGAGAAGCAGCAGCTCAGCGCGCTTGATCAGATCGAATCGCAGTCGCGCGGCAAGGTGCAGCGCCTGCGCAGCGTGATGGCTGAAGCGGGCGTCGATCCTGACCGCGTCGCTCCGTCGCCAGCGGCCGCTACGAGCAATCCCATGGGCGGGCCGTTGGTGCCGCTCTCCGCTTCCGATGCGCAGAATTTCGACGTCGCGCTCTTGCGCGCGCGCCAGATCGTGCAAACAGCTCAGCGCCTGACCAAGGCGTCGCGCTTTCTGCCGCTGCGCCATCCGCTCGGCCATCCCGCCGATGTGACCTCGCCCTTCGGCGTGCGCAACGATCCCTTCCTGCGCGGCTATGCCATGCATACTGGCATCGACTTTCGCGGCGATTATGGCTCGCCCGCGCGCGCCACCGGCGCCGGCGTCGTCACCAAGGCGGAATATACCGGCGGCTACGGCAACATGGTCGAGGTCGATCACGGCAACGGGCTCGCGACGCGCTACGCGCATCTCTCCGCGATCCTCGTTAGCGAAGGCCAGAAAGTGGACGCCGGTGCCGTTGTCGGGCGAGTCGGATCGACCGGACGTTCGACCGGCAATCACCTCCACTACGAGGTGCGCGTCACCGGCGATGCGACCGATCCCAACAAGTTCCTGAAGATCGGCGGGCGCAACCGCGATTTGCTGTAACGTCAGCCGCCGATCAGGCTGGCGGCGATGTTGATCGTCAGCGCGATGATCGCCGTGTTGAAGACGAACGCCGCGACGCCCTGCGCCGTAACGACCCGCCGCAGCGACGGCGATGTGATCATGATATCAGCCGTCTGATTGGCGAGACCGATCACAAAGGCGAAATGCACGAAATCGCCGTAGAGCGGCGCAGCGTCGCCAGGGAATTTCAAACCGCCCGGCTCCTCGCCATCGTCGGGCGAATAATATTCATGCGCGTAATGCAGCGCGAACATGAGATGCACGACGGTCCATGACAGGCAGATCGTTACGATCGTCAGCGCAACCACCCAGCTGCCATAGCCCTTATCGCTTTTCGCCGCGGCGAGGTCGAGAATGATCGCAGCGACGCTGATCGCCGCTGCAGCCAGCGTGACGACGAGGATGGAGGCGCGGCCGCCGTCGAGTTCTTCAGCGCGACGACGCAGGCCCTCGAGATCGGTGCGCCACATGATCACCGACATCATGACGATGAAGAAGATTGCGCCCGCATCCCAGCCAAGAAGCCCGCGCGTCGACAGTTCGAGCGATGATGGCGTCAGGAGCGTCGCGACGATCGCGACGACAATCGACAGACTCATCGCCGGCCGCATGCGGAAGAATGTCAGCATGGCCGGCCTCTTCCGCTGATCGCTAGTCAATATCCTCGACGACGGCGCCGCCGCCGTGAATGCGCTGCGCCAGAGCGGCTTCCATGAAGCCGTCGAGATCGCCGTCGAGGACGTCAGACGGCGTTCCCGACGTAACGCCCGTGCGTAAGTCCTTCACGAGCTGATAGGGCTGCAGCACATAGGAGCGGATCTGATGGCCCCAGCCGATATCGGTCTTTGAGGCGGCCGCGGCGTTCGCCTTCTCTTCACGCTTCTTCAACTCGGCCTCATAGATGCGCGCGCGCAGCATGTTCCAAGCCGTGGCGCGGTTCTTGTGCTGGGAGCGCTCGCTCTGGCAGGCGACGACGATGCCGGTCGGAATATGCGTGATGCGCACCGCTGAGTCGGTCGTGTTGACGTGCTGGCCGCCCGCGCCCGACGAGCGGTAGGTGTCGATCCGGCAATCCGATTCCTTGATGTCGACTTCGATGCGATCATCGACGACGGGATAGACCCAGATCGACGCAAAACTCGTGTGGCGACGCGCATTGGAATCGTAGGGCGAGATGCGCACGAGGCGATGCACGCCCGACTCGGTCTTCAGCCAGCCATAGGCGTTGTGGCCCTTGACCGTGATCGTCGCCGACTTGATGCCGGCTTCTTCGCCGTCGTTCCGGTCGTTCAGCTCCACCTTGTATTTGTGACGTTCCGCCCAGCGGGTGACCATGCGCAACAGCATCTGCGCCCAGTCCTGGCTCTCGGTGCCGCCGGCGCCGGAATTGATTTCGACATAGGTGTCATTGGCGTCGGCTTCGCCCGAGAGCAGCGTCTCGACCTGCAGCCTCGCAGCCTCCTTGGCGAGACCAAGGACGGCGTTCTCGCCTTCCTTGACGGTCGACTCGTCTTCCTCGGCTTCGCCGAGTTCGATCAGCGTCACAGCGTCATCAACGTCGCGCTCGAAGCGCTTGATCGCGCCAAGCTGCGCGTCGAGCGTCGTACGCTCGCGCATCACCTGCGAAGCTTTGGCGGGATCGTTCCAGAGATCAGGGGATTCGGCGAGCTGGTTCAGCTCGGCCAGACGTCGCTCAGCCTTGTCGACGTCAAAGAT
Source organism: Terrirubrum flagellatum (assembly GCF_022059845.1). Taxonomy (GTDB): domain Bacteria; phylum Pseudomonadota; class Alphaproteobacteria; order Rhizobiales; family Beijerinckiaceae; genus Terrirubrum; species Terrirubrum flagellatum. Next base: position 2,032,654 of record NZ_CP091851.1, read on the forward strand.
GCCTCCTCAGCAGTCCGATCGACTGCTTGATCTCTTCGAGATGATTGTAAATTTCGGCGCGCATGGCGACGCGGGAATCCCTGCTGTCCGGATATGTCGGCTGCGTCCATAACGACGCGACGCAGCGCTGGCAAACGATCGCCGGCGCCGCTCAAAACTCAGATGGTCAGTAGAGGCCGCCGGTGCCAGTGCCGACCGCGCGTGGCGCGCCGCTCGACGCGGTCGTCCCGCCAGTCGAGCCGGGGAACGAGTAGCTGTCGCCGGGGCCGGTGCCGGGCTTGAAGGCTTCCATGATGTTGCCGACGCGCACGAGCTTGATTCCCGGGGGAATTTTGAACGGCGTGTCCGGCTGGTCCTTCAGCGCCATGCGCATGAAGTCGCGGAAGATCGGCGCGGCGTAGGCGCCGCCCGTCGAAGAGTCACCGAGCGAGCGCGGCTTGTCGTAGCCGAGATAGACGCCCATCACGAGATTGGCGGAGAAGCCGACGAACCAGACATCCTTCGCCTCGTTGGTCGTGCCCGTCTTGCCCGCGAGATACTGGCGGCCGAGCTCCCTGACGATGGTCGCGGTGCCGCGCTGGATCACGCCCTGCATGATGGATGTGATCTGGTAGGCGGTCATCGGATCAATCACCAGCTCGCGATTGTCGCGCAGTTTCGGCTCCGGCTGATTGTCCCACTTGTCGACCTTGCAGGCGTCGCACTGGCGATCGTCATGGCGGAAAATCGTCGCGCCCCAGCGATCCTGGATGCGGTCGATGAGCGTCGGTTTGATGCGGCGGCCGCCATTCGCGAACATCGAATAGCCGGTCACCATGCGCATCACAGTCGTCTCGCCGGCGCCGAGCGACATCGAGAGCACCGGCAGCAACTCGTCATAGACGCCGAAGCGCTTCGCATATTCGGCGATGAGCGGCATGCCGATATCCTGCGCCAGATGCACCGTCATGAGGTTGCGCGACTGCTCGATGCCGACGCGCAACGGCAGCGGACCACGACCGGCTCCACCGCCGTAATTCTCAGGCCGCCACACTTCGCCATTGCCCTGATCGATCTCGATGGGGCCGTCGACGACGATGCTGGTCGGGGTGTAGCCGTTGTCGAGAGCCGTCGCGTAAACGAACGGCTTGAACGACGATCCAGGCTGCCGCATCGCCTGCGTGGCGCGGTTGAATTCGCTCTGGTCGAAGGAGAAGCCGCCGACCATCGCCTTCACGCGGCCGGTCCAGGGGTCCATCGCGACGAGCGCGCCCGACACCTCAGGCTGCTGGCGCAGCCGCACCTGCCCCGGCTTGCCGTCCAGCGGCTCGACATAGATCACGTCGCCCGGCTGCACGACCTGCGACACCGAACCCTTGCGGGTCCATTTGATGCCGTCGGCGGTGAGCTGCGCATATTCGCGCTCGCGTGAAATTTCGCCTGACTTCTCCTTGCGCGGCTGCAGTCCAATGCGCGCCGACTGCTGTGCGACGTCGAGCACCACGGCGTACCGCCAAGGCTGGATGTCCGTGTAGAGCGGCAGGTCGGCTAGCGCGAGGCCCCATTCGCGAGCGCCGAAATCGATCTTCTGCTGCGAGCCGCGCCAACCGCGAGCCTCATCGTAACGGACAAGGCCGTCGACGAACGCCTTGCGCGCCATCACCTGCATGGCCGGATCGAGCGTCGTGCGCACCGACAGGCCGCCTTCGAGGAGCTTCTTATAGCCGTAGCGGTCGGCGATCTCGCGGCGGACTTCTTCCGCGAAGAAGCCGGCGGCGAAGGAGTTCGGCGAAAGCGTGCGGAAGGTGACGCCGAGCGGCATCTTCTGCGCCTTGTCGCCGTCTTCCTTCTTGACATAGCCGTTGGCGACCATGCGCTCGATCACCCAGTTGCGGCGGGCGACGGCGGCGTCGCGATTGCGCACGGGCGAATAGTTCTCAGGGCCTTTCGGCAGAGCCGCGATATAGGCGAGCTCATGGAGCTGCAATTCGTGCACCGACTTGCCGAAATAGTTCAGCGAGGCGGCGGCGACGCCGTAATTGCCGGAGCCGAGATAGATTTCGTTGAGATAGAGCTCGAGGATGCGATCCTTCGAGTAGGTCGCCTCCATGCGGAGCGCGATCAGCATTTCCTTGATCTTGCGCTCGACGGTGCGCTCGTTCGAAAGCAGGAAGTTCTTCGCAACCTGCTGGGTGATGGTCGAGGCGCCCGACTGACGCTTGTCGCTGCGGCCCTGCACCATTTGCAGCGACGCGCGGACGATGCCCTCGGGGTCGATGCCCATATGGGTGTAGAAGTTCTTGTCCTCCGCCGAGAGGAAGGCCGCGATCATCATCTTCGGCACGGCCTGGATCGGCAGATAAAGGCGCCGCTCCTTGTAATATTCGGCGAGCAGGCTGCCGTCGCCGGCATGGACGCGGGTGGTTACTGGCGGCTCGTAGTTGGCGAGCTGGGTGTAGTCAGGCAGGTCGCGCGCGTTCTTCCAGAGATAGAAACCGGCGACCGCCGATCCCACGAGGAACAGCATCGCGCCAATCGCGAACAGGAATCCCAGGAATCGAACGACGAATCTCATCGCACCTTGTCCGCTTCGCGCTCCCGCCCCCTGAGAGCGCGCCCAAAAGCATCAAACGACGGAATAGCCCATGATACGCGACATCATGCCGATCCGCCACCGGCGCGTGACGCAAAAGCATGTTCGAAACAAGGCGCTGACCGTCACGGCCGTCCCCGGCGCGCGAAATACGCGTCGATCGAGGCCAGGATCGCATCGCCCGCCTTGGCCCGCCCCTCAGGCGAGGTCAAGACCGTGATGTCCCTGGCGTTGGTGAGATAGCCGAGTTCGATCAGCACGGAGGGAACGTCAGGCGCCATCAGGACGCGAAAGCCGGCCGATTTCAGAGGCGTTTTGTGCATCGGCAGCGCCGCTCCCAGCCCCCCGGCCAGCGCCTGTGCAAAGCGATGGGAAAAGGCGCGCGTCTCGCGCCGGGTCAGATCGGAGAGGATGTCGTTCACATCATCGATCAGTTCCGTCGCCGTGTCGGCGCCAGCGGCGCTGTCCGAGCGATTTTCCGATTCCGCCAGCCGCGCGGCATAGGCGTCGGAGGCTTTATCGGAGCCGGTGTAAATAGAAGCGCCTCGCACCCCATCGTCGCCGGTCAGCGCATCGGCGTGGAGCGAAATCATCAGGTCCGCCTGCGATCGCCGCGCGAACTTCACGCGGTCTGCGAGCGACACGAACACGTCGTCATCGCGCGTCATCGAAACCCTGTAACGTCCTGTGGCGACGAGCTTTTCCTTCAAAGCGCGGGCGACGTCGAAGACGATCGTCTTCTCGTACATGCCGTTCCTGGCGCGGGCTCCGGGGTCGACGCCGCCATGGCCGGGATCAATCACCAGCAAAGGGCGCGGATCGGGAGCGGGAGGAGCTGCGGGCGGCGCGATCGAGGCGGTGCGCAGGGGCTCGCGCGCAGCGCGCGCGAATGAGGCGCGATCGATCCGGGCGAGCTTGATTAAGAGGCTCGCATACCTCTGCTCGCCAATCGTCTCGACCCGCGCGTCCGCGCTCGCCGGCTGGGCGAGGTCGATGACGATGCGGGATTTGCCGGCGCTGAACAGGCCGAATCGGAACGAACGGATCAGCCCGCTTGATTTGGCGCCTGCGTCGTCGCGGAGCTGGAAATTGACCTCGGGCAGATCGACGATCACCCGATCGGGCCTTTCGAGAAGGAAGGCTGACACGTCGACCGGGCGCGACAGCCGGATCAGGAGCGTCGAACCGCCGTCCGCATTCTGGACCTCGGCGTCGTAGGCGACGGGCGCGGCCGGGCTGGCCGGCAGATTCGCGGCCTGGGCGAAGCGGCGCCATGCCGGCGGCGTCGCCGCCGCCCCGGCCGCCAGCGCCAGCAGCGCCAGCGCCGCGCTCAGGGCGCGCGCGAACGGGCGCAGCGGGGATCGGGGACCGGATCGGCGCATGCTCGCATTTGGCGACGTCATGGTTAACGATACATGATCGGCCGCCTTGCCAAGGGCCGGGAAAGCCCTTTCCCGGAAATCTTGCCAAGGCCAAGCCGAGCCCGTATGGACTATTTATTGCGGAACACGACCCCATATCCTTGAGTCGAGCCGAGGGTTCGCGAGGAACTTCAAAGGCGTGAGCCGCGGCAGGCGACCGGTCCGGACGGGCCAGGCCGCCATGCGGAGCCGATGCGCTCCCTCTGAGGTGTCGATGAACTTACACGCGCGTTCGCATCGCCGGGATTGGTCGCCGAAGGGCGAAGCCAGGGCGTTACGGGCGGTCGCTTGCGGTTCTGACGCCGCCGAATTTGTTTTCACCTGCAGCGCCCCATCGCTCATATCCACCGGCGCCGCCGAGCTTCTCCTATTCCTGTCGAATTCAGCGACCCGTGACCCCGAGCCATCGCCCTCATTGCGCGAGGCTCGGCCATGACCCGCATCACGCCAGACAACGGAAGAGCCCAGGCGCGCGCCCCAAAGAGGTCCGCCCATGGCCAACAAAATGCTCATCGACGCGACGCATCCGGAAGAGACCCGGGTCGTCGTCACTCGCGGTAACCGCGTCGAAGAATTCGATTTCGAATCCGCGTCCCGCAAGCCGCTTCGCGGCAACATCTATCTCGCCAAAGTCACGCGCGTCGAACCGTCGCTGCAGGCCGCCTTCGTCGAATATGGCGGCAATCGCCATGGCTTTCTCGCCTTCTCGGAAATCCATCCCGACTACTACCAGATCCCGGTCGCCGACCGTCAGGCGCTGATCGAGGACGAGGAGCGCTACGAGCGCGAGCAGGCGCGCCGCTCCGAGCACCGCAATCGTCGCCGTCGCCATCAGCAGGACCGCGTCGCCGGCCCGTCCGTCGAAGCGACCGAATCCGGCGAGACGCCGGCGGAAGGCGCGGCGATGGGCGAAATCGTCGCCGCCGAGATCGAGTCTCCGGCGGTGGAGCAGGCGGCTGCGGCTGAGGGCCAGCAGCCCTTCGAGGGCGGCGCGGCAGACGCCGAGGGCAAGCTCGGATCCGAAGCGAGTGAGGGAGCCGAGAGCTCTGTCGAGGCGCAGCCCGCGGAGACGCACGCTCAGTCTCCGGAGTCCGACGAACAGCGCGCCGACGACGAGACGGAGGCGGACGCAGAAGCCTCTGAGGACGAGTCCGAAGAGGACGACGAAGACGAGGATGATGAGGAATCCTCCGAGGAGGACGAAGAGGACACGGTCGAGCAGCTTGGCGGCGACGCCATGGAGGAAATGCCGGAGCGTCCCCGCCACGCCCGCCGTCATTACAAGATTCAGGAAGTCATCAAGCGCCGTCAGATTCTGCTGGTGCAGGTCGCCAAGGAAGAGCGCGGCACCAAGGGCGCGGCGCTGACCACCTATCTCTCGCTCGCCGGCCGTTATTCCGTGCTTATGCCGAACACCGCGCGCGGCGGCGGCGTGTCGCGCAAGATCACCAGCGCGCAGGACCGCAAGCGGTTGAAGGAGCTGGTGCAGGACCTGGAAGTGCCGGAGGGGATGGGAATCATCCTGCGCACGGCCGGCGCGTCGCGCACCAGGAGCGAGATCAAGCGCGACTTCGAATATCTCCTGCGCATGTGGGAGAGCGTGCGCGAACTGACGCTGGAATCGACGGCGCCCGCCCTCGTCTATGAAGAGGGTTCTCTGATCAAGCGTTCGATCCGCGACCTCTACAGCCGCGACATCGACGAGATTTTCGTCGCCGGCGAGGAAGGCCATCGCGAGGCCAAGGACTTCATGCGCATGCTCATGCCGAGCCATGCGAAGCAGGTCCGCACCTATCGCGAACCGACGCCGCTCTTCGCCCGCTTCGGGGTCGAGCAGCAGCTCGACGCCATGTTCTCGAACCAGGTGACGCTGAAGTCGGGCGGTTATCTCGTCATCAATCAGGCCGAAGCTTTGGTCGCGATCGACGTGAACTCGGGCCGCTCGACGCGCGAGCACAATATCGAGGACACGGCGCTCAAGACCAATCTCGAAGCCGCCGACGAGGTGGCGCGCCAATTGAGGCTGCGCGACCTTGCGGGCCTGATCGTCATCGACTTCATCGACATGGAGGAAAGGCGCAACAACCGGGCGGTCGAGAAGCGGGTCAAGGAAGCGCTGAAGAATGATCGCGCGCGCATTCAGGTCGGGCGCATCTCGCCCTTCGGCCTGCTCGAAATGTCGCGCCAGCGGCTGCGCACCGGCGTCGTCGAATCCTCGAGCATCATCTGCCCGCATTGCGGCGGCTCGGGCCATATGCGCGCGCCGCACTCGGTCGCGCTGCAGATCCTGCGCATTCTCGAAGACCAGCTCATCCGGTCGAACGCGTTCAACCTGATCGTGCGCGCGCCGACGAATGTCGCGGTCTATCTGCTCAACGCCAAGCGCGCCCATCTGCGCGCCATCGAGCAGCGCTTCGGCGTCACGATCACCATTCAGCTCGACGATCATCTCGGCGCGGGCAAGACCCATCTCATCGAGAAGGGCGACATGATCCCCGAGAGCCTGCGCGTCGTCGTCAAGATGGAGCCGGCGCCAGCCGAGCCCGAAGAGGAAGAGGACGATTTCGTCGAGGAAGAGGACGAAGACGAGGCCGAGGACGAGCGCGCCGAGGACAGCGAGGAAGAGCGCGAATCCGAAGGCCAGGACGCGGAAGCCCGCGAACGGGATGGCGAGCGCGAAGGCGGTCGCCGTCGCAGGCGCCGTCGTCGTCGCGGACGCGGCGATCGTGGTCCGCAGGGCGATCAGCCCTCCCTCGCCTCTTCAGATGAAGCGCGCGACTCCGACGAATCCGAGGACGACGCCGATGCCGATGCGGACGCAGAAGGCGGCGAGGAGCAGGACGGCGAGACGCGCGCGGATGATCGTTCCGAGCGGAGTGATGACGGCCGTCGCCGCCGTCGTGGACGCCGGGGCGGACGCCGCGATCGCCGCGATCGCTACGGCGATCAGGAGCAGCCGGCTCACGCCGCCAACAACAACGCGGCCGAGTCCGTTGCGGATGAGGGCGGCGGCGAGCCCGCGATCGCCTGGGCGACGGCTTCAGAAAACGACGCAGCGGAGACGACGCCGGTGAATGTCGGCGCGTCGGAAGCGGCGGCTGCGCCTGTCGCAAACGATATCGCGGCTGCGCCCGTCGTCGAAGCGCCGGCCCCCGTCGCGGCGCCGACGCCTGAGCCCGAGCCTGAGACGGCCAAGCCCGCGCCGCGCGCGCCTGTCACCTCCAATCCCGACGCCTACAAGGTGAACGCCGCCGACCCCGCCGCGCCCAAGAAGGGCGGATGGTGGGCCAAGGCGAAGCAGGCGCTCGGCGGAGAATAATCCGGACTGCTGACGACGCGCTCCGGCGCGTCGTCAATTTGCCGTCGTCCTCCCGCTTGGTCATCATGCGGGAAAATGGGAAACGCCGGCATGCGCGACGATTACGCCTACGCGACGCACGAGGTCCTCAACCAGCCGCCGCCGCTCGTCGATTTCAACGTCTATGGCGCAGACCGCACGCTGCAACGCATCGTCGCGACGTTCGATGCAGGCTGGGCCGAGGAGAAATTCACGCGCGCCGGCGGCAAGGCCGGCTCGGCGCAAGTGCAGGAATGGGCGCGGCAGGCGAATCGCAACACGCCGGAGTTGCGCACGCACGACCGCTTCGGCAATCGCATCGACCAGATCGAGTTCCATCCCGCCTGGCATGAATTGATGTCGGCTGCGATCGCCGACGAACCGCATTCGCTCGCCTGGACCGAGAAGCGCCGCGGCGCGCATGTCGCGCGCTCCGCCCTCGCCTACCTCTGGAACCAGGGCGAGACCGGCATCATGTGTCCAATCCTGATGACTTACGCCTCGCTGCCGGTCATCGACAGCGATCCCGATATTTCGCGCGAATGGCGCGGCCGTCTGCTTTCGGCGCGCTACGACAAGCGCCAGATGCGCGCAGCGGACAAGACAGGCGCGACCTGCGGCATGGCGATGACGGAGAAACAGGGCGGCTCCGATCTTCGCCAGACGCAGACGACAGCGACCTCGAACGGCGACGGAACATGGTCGATCGTCGGGCACAAATGGTTCTTCTCCGTGCCGCACTCCGACGTGTTCCTCACGCTCGCGCGCACGGAGAAAGGCGTGTCCTGCTTCGTCTGTCCGGGCTGGCTGGAGGACGGATCGCGCAACCGTCTCGCCGTCCAGCGGCTGAAGGACAAGTGCGGCAACAAGTCGAACGCCTCATCGGAGGTGGAGTTTCGCGGCGCGATCGGCAAACTCGTCGGCGAGGAAGGCCGGGGGATCGCTGCGATCCTCGAAATGGGCCATCTCACGCGCATCGACTGCGCGATCTCATCGGCCGCCCTGATGCGGCAGGCGCTCAATCAGGCGGCGCATCATTGTCAGCATCGCCGCGCCTTCCAGCGCGCGCTGATCGATCAGCCGATCATGCAGAATGTGCTCGCCGATCTCGCTGTTGAAACCGACGCGGCCGCATGGCTCTGCATGCGCGTTGCCGCAGCGCTCGATCGCGCCGAGACCGACCCGCAGGAGCGGCTGATCAATCGGATCGCCGCGCCGATCGCGAAATACTGGATCTGCAAGCGCAGCCCGCAGGTCGTCGTCGAGGCGCTCGAATGCCATGGCGGCAACGGCTTCATCGAAGACCATGTGATGGCGCGGCTCTATCGCGAAGCGCCGCTGAACGGCGTGTGGGAAGGTTCCGGCAATGTGATCTGCCTCGACGTGCTGCGCTCGATGCAGCGCGAGCCTGATTGCGCTCCCGCTCTGCTTGGTGAACTCGGCGCGGCGCGCGGCGGCGACGAGCGTTACGACACAGCGCTCGACAAACTGAAAGACGACTTCACTGACCTCGCGCGGCAAGAGGGGCAGGCGCGACGCTTTGTCGAAAGGCTCGCGCTTCTGCTTTCTGCGAGCCTGCTGATCCGTCACGCCGATCACGCGACGGCGGACGCCTTTGTCGCGGCGCGATTGGGCGGCGAATGGTCGGGACATTTCGGCGACCTGCCGTCCGGCGTCGATACGGGCGCGCTGGCGCGCGGCGCGATTCCTCTCGCAAACTGACGCGCCCCTAAAAGATCGCCTCCCGACGCAACCTGCGCGCGCATCGCCGCTTATCCCGGCCTTATAAACTATCGCCCCATAAGCCTGCCGATGATCGGGAGAATCCCATGATCAAGGCGGCGAAACTGCGCAAACTCCAGCGCGACGCGCGCGGCGTCGCGGCGATCGAATTCGCCATCATCGCGCCGATTCTTCTGCTGATGCTCTGCGGCATCTTCGTCTACGGACTCTATTTCGCGACGCTGCACGGCTTGCAGCAGATCGTCGCCGAGGCAAGCCGCGCCAGCATCGCCGGCCTGACTGACGTCGAGCGCGAGCAGCTCGCGAAGGCGCAGATCAACGGCACGATCTCCAACTATGGCCTTCTGGACCGGCAATATCTGCAGGTGCGCGCCGCGACCGATCCCACCGCAAGCGATCGTTACATCATCACCGTCACCTACGACGCGACTCATCTCGGGCTCGACGCGTTCGGCGCGATTCTGCCGCAGCCGCCAAACCACATCACGCGCAGCTCGGTCATCCGCAAGGGAGGCGCATGATGCCGATCGCCCGCTCGCTTCAACGCGTCTTTTCATCCGCGCGCGATTTTCGTCGCGACCGCCGCGGCGCGACGACGATCATGGTCGCCGCCTCGATGACTGCGATCCTCGGCGCAGGCGCTCTCGCCGTCGATGTCGGCTGGCTTTATTACACCAAGCGCCGCGCCCAGGCCGCGGTCGATCTGGCCGCCATCGCCGGCGCCGGAAGCCTGCCCAACTATTCCGATATCGTGAAAGCCAATCTCGCCGAGAACGGCTTCGGTTTCGACGGCCAGAGCAAGGGAAATGGCGGCGGCGACGTCATCATGAGCGCGCTGCAGATGACGCCGGGAATCTACACCGCCGACGCCTCGATCCCGGTGAAGCAGCGCTTCCAGCCCTCGGATGCGAATGTCGCGAACGCCTTGCGCGTGACGATGACGCGCGATGCATCGCTTTTCTTCGGCCGCGCCATCACAGGCCAATCGGCGGCGAGCTATCAGGTGACGAGCACCGCCTCAACCGCGACATCGGCCGCTTTTTCCGTGGGATCGCGCCTCGTGAAGCTCGACGGCGGCGTCGCCAACGCCATCCTCTCGGGCCTGCTGGGAACCAGCGTCAGTCTGTCCGTAATGGACTACAACGCGCTGGCGACGGCGAAGATCGAGATGTTCCCGTTTCTCGATGCGCTCGGCGACGAATTGAATATCCGCGCCGGGAGTTACAACAATCTGCTCGAAGCGAACGGCGTCGTCGGGAAGACGTACTCCGCTGCGGCGAACATTCTGGCGAAGACGGGCCAGACAAGCGCCGCCAATGCGCTGCGCAAGATCGCGTCGTCGAACGGCGCAGCGAAGCTTTCGGTGAAGCTGCGCGACATCATCGATCTCGGTCCGCGGGGAACAAGCGCGATCGGAACAGGGCCCGCGGTCGCAGCTCAATTCGATGCGCTTTCGCTTCTCACCACGAGCGCGCAGCTCGCCAACGGAACGCGACAGGTCGCGGTCAATCTCGGCGTGTCGCTGCCGGGCATTGCGAGCGCGACACTGACGCTCGGCATTGGCGAAAGACCTGTGAAAGGCGTATGGCTCGGGATCGGCCGCGCCGGCGCGGAAGCGCATACGGCGCAGACGCGGCTCCTGCTCGAAATCAAGCTGCTCGGCAATGGAGCGCTGCCAGCGGGAATCCGCCTCCCCGTCTATGTCGAGCTGGCTGCGGCGGATGCGCGGCTCGCCAATGTGCGCTGTCGCGCCAATCCCGCGGACACGCGCGTCGATATCGATGCGCGGCCGGGCGTCGTCGACGCCTGGATCGGCGATGTCGGCATGGCGCAGTTCACGAACATGACCTCGCCGGTCAACCCGCCAGCCGCGCAGCTCGTCTCGCTGCTCGGCGTCACCGTGACCGGCCGCGCCCATGCGACGATGAGCAACATCGCTTACGACCGGCTGACCTACACGGTCGACGATATCCGCAACGGAAAATATCAGACGGTCAGGACGCGCGATTTCACGACGTCGCTGACGACGAAGCTGCTCGGCGATCTCCAGTTGAAGACGCAGGTCGCGGGCATCCCGCTGATCGATCTTACGCTGCTCACGAAATCCGTGGTGGCGCTGATCCAGCCCGTGACGCCGTCAGTCGACACGCTGCTGTCCAATATTCTCACGACGCTCGGGATCGGGCTTGGCGAAGCCGACGTCTGGGCGAATGGTGTGCGCTGCGACGGCGGCGTTCTCGTCAACTGATACCTCGCGCGCCTGCGCAACTGGCCGCTATCGCGCTCCGGCGAGATAGCGGCCGATTTTTCAATCGTGTCACGGCAATCCTGCATCGATCCCGCGAACGACAGACGCACCGTGCGCGAACCGCGCCGCGCGTCGAAATCGAGTCCCGGCGTGATCGCGACGCCCGCCTTCTCCAGCACGTCGCGGCAGAACTGCATGGAGTCGTTGGTGAAGCGGCCGACATCGGCGTAGATGTAGAAGGCGCCGTCGACGGGAAAGAAATCGGTGACGCCGATCTTTGGCAGCTCGCTCAGGAGACAGGCGCGATTGGCGGCGTAGGTCGCCTTGATCGCCTCGCACTCCTCCTTCGCGTCGAACGCGGCTTCGGCGGCGACCTGGCTGAGAAACGGCACCGAGATCGAGAAATTCTGCTGCAGCCGCTCGACGACGCGCACCAACCGCTCCGGCAGCACGAGCCAACCGACGCGCCAGCCAGTCATGCAGTAATATTTCGAGAACGAGTTCACGATCACGGCGTCATCGTCGACCGCAAGCGCCGTCGTCGCCGGCTGATCATAAGTGAGGCCGTGATAGATCTCGTCGGAAATGTACCAAATGCCCAGACGCTTGCATTCGGCCGACACGGCGGCGATCGCAGAGCGATCCATCACGACGCCGGTCGGATTGGCCGGGCTCATGGTGAGCACGCCGGCAAGCGGCTTCTCCGTATGGGCGCGCCTGATGAGGTCAGGCGTCAGGACATAGCGGCTCGCCGCGTCCACCTCGATCGCGACGGGCTCCAGTCCGAGCGCGACCAGAATATTGCGATAGGCGGGATATCCCGGCGCCGTGATCGCGACGCGCGCGCCGGGCTCGAAGCAGGCGAGGAATGCGAGCAGGAAGCCGCCCGACGATCCCGTGGTGACCACGACGCGGCTTGCAGGAACATGGACGCCGTAGGCATCGCGATAATGGCGCGCGATGCGCTCGCGCAGCGAGGGCACGCCGAGCGCCTCGGTGTAGCCGATGCGGCCATCTTCGAGCGCGCGCGCCGCAGCGGCGCGGATGCTGGCGGGCGTCGGGGCCGAGGGCTGGCCGACTTCCATATGCGTCACCTTGCCGCCTGCCGCCTCGATGCGCGCGGCCGCTGACATCACATCCATGACGATGAAGGGATCGACCTGCGCGGCGAGGCTGGAGATCGGCGGGGCGGAATCGGGCGAGCGCATGGGCGGCGGATGTGGGGATCGACGGGCGCGCATAGCGCGGATGGCGAGGCGCGGAAAGCGCCGAGCGAAAAGCGCTGACGCGCCATCACCTTGCCGTGATCCCCGGCCAAGCCGCATTCCAGCGACTTTCCCCTTCATTGACCGTTGAGAACCATCGGCTTAGCTCAAGCGGTCCGAGCCAAGAGACGCCCATGTTCCTGAAATCCTCTTTCGCCGCCCTCGCCTTTTCGGCGGCGCTCGCCCTGAGCGGCGGCGCCTTCGCCCAGCAGAGCGCGCCGGCCCAGAGCTTCAACCCGGCGCAGAAGCTCGCCATCGAGGCGATCATCAAGGATTACCTCATGAAGAATCCGGAGGTGCTGCGCGAGGCTCTCGTTGAACTTGAGACGCGCCAGCGCGACGCCGAGCGCGTCGCCCAGAAGAAGGCGCTGGAGGAGCAGGGTCCGGCTCTCATCAGCGAGAAGGGATCGACCATCGTCGGCAATCCCAAGGGAGATGTCACACTCGTCGAATTCTTCGATTACAATTGCGGCTACTGCAAGAAGTCGCTCGCCGACATGCAGGCGCTGGTGAAGAGCGACCCCAGGCTCAAGGTGGTGCTGCGCGACTTCCCCATCCTCGGGCCCGACTCCGTTGAGGCGTCGAAGATCGCCGCCGCGGTGAAGCCCTATCTGAAGGGCGAAAAATTCTTCGAATATCACGTCCGCGTCATGGGCAGTCGCGGCCGCGTCGGCAAGGATCGCGCGCTCGAAGTCGCGAAGGAGATGGGGCTCGATCCCGTGAAGATCGCGGCGGAAGCGGAAAGCCCGGCGATCGCGGGCGATTTCCAATACACGATGCAGATCGCGGAAGCGCTGGCGATCAACGGCACGCCGGCCTTCGTCGTCGGCGACGAGGTGATCGCAGGCGCGGTCGGCGAACAGCCGATGCGCGACGCGATCAAGGCCGTGCGCCAGTGCGGCAAGGCGACCTGCTAGAGCATGGCGCGAAAAAGTGGGAACCGGTTTTTCCGCGACGAACGCTAGCGTTCGCGCTGCAAAAGCCATGCTCTAAACTTTTAGAATCGATCACGTTCCTGCACTTTGATTGATTCAATCAAAGTGCAGCGTGATCTAGTCGATCCCCGCTTCTTCTTTTTCAAGAAGCTTCTCGAAGCGCGCCATTGGCTGGCGGCATTGCGACGCCGGCCGCGGCGTCAGCTTTGATGCAATAGCGATATCCGCAGGCTTCAGGAGCGCTGTTCCCAGTTGCTTCAGCGACGAGCCGCAGGTTCTCACGCGTACGCCGTCCTCACCGACTGCAAGCGAGATGGCGCCGTCGCCAGCGTTCGAGATCATGAAGGCGCCGCCGTCGCAGGCGATCGAACAACGCAACGAGCCGTCCTGCTGCTTCTGGCAGCCGTCCTTGACGAAGGCGGATTTGCCGGCGCCCTTCAGGCGCACATGCAAGGCGCCCCATACGGTATCGTCGGCGCCATTGAGCAGTTCGCGATGCAGTTCGACCAGGACTTCGCTGATCGCGCCTTTCGGCGCGCGCGCAAGATCAGCTTTTCCCAGCGATGCGCCATAGCAGGCGCGCTCGCCTGATTTGAGTTGATCAGCCGGCGCGCTCTGCGCAGCGGCCGATGAGACGAGAGTTGCGAAACTCATTGCGGCGCAGGCGGCGCCTGTCAGAAGCAGTTTCATCGACATCACGAAGTCCTGTGGCAGAGGGGCGAGCCCATTCAGTTCTTCAGCTCGCACGCCTTCTTGTCGGCGCGCGCCAGGAGAAACACGCGATGCGCAGGTCCTCGCGCGGCGCGATGATCGAGGTCCCCGCCCGGCGCATCGGCTTCGAACGCGACATAATCAGGAATTTCGAGCCGGAGCCCGGCGCGATCGGCTTTCAGCACCGCGCGTCCGGCATCGCCGTCCAAACCGCAGGAAAGAGCGTCTCCTTCAGCCTTGCAGCCGCCGCCGGCCGACCATTGCCGCTTGTCATTCGTGAACTGCGCGATGAGCCCGGCCTGCGCCCGATATCCGAGGTCGGCGTCGCCATCGAATTTGCTGATGTCGACCGCGATGCGCCGCACGGATTGAGCGGGATTCTTCGCGAGATGATCAGCCGTGTAGATGCGCTCGTAGCAGCCGAAGGCCGCGGTCTCAGCCGCAGCGGCGACGGGCGCCAACAGGACAAGCGCAGTCGCGATGCGGATATGCGCGCGAAATGTCATGAGTTTACCCCCGAGCCTCGGCCGCGCCTCTAAGGGGCAAATGACGGCGGTAAAGTGTGGCGACGCACGCTGCGCGCGGCTCTCTATCGTTTGGTCGCGCAGGCCGACGGGGCGGCGCGCTGAAGAATAGATATTCGATGGGCGCCGCCTCCGAGCTTCACGAGATTGACGTCGCCTTCGGGCTCGTCGGCGCCAAGCGCGATATAATTTGGAATCTCCAGGCGCAGGCGGTCGCCGGCGGCGCGCGCGATCACCCAGCCATGATCGCCGTCGAAGCCACATTCAAGCGCTCCGCCTTTCTTCACGCATCCGCCGCCTGTGCTCCAGCGGGATTTGCGATCGAAAAAGTAGACGGCGATGTCGATGCCGGCGGTGAAGCCTTGCTCGGGATCGCCGATTTGCGGGCGGCCTACGCGCACGGTCATGTGGCGCACGGCCTGACCGGGATCGCCGGCGGTTTCGACGGCCGAATAGATCCGCTCATAGCAGCCGAAGCGGGGCGCGGCGGCGAACGCCGCGCCGGAGGCCGCCGCGAGCGGCAGGAGAGCGAAGGAGCAGCGGCGTAACGGCGGCATCGGCGATTTCCGGCAGGTTGCGAAAGCGATATTCACAGGCGTCGTGGGCGGACAAGGGGCGCGGCCGCACCCGGCCGCGCCCTCCTTCCCCTTTCCGAACGCCCCGCCTATAAGCGCCGGACCTTCATCCGCCTGAGCCTCGTGCCCGCCCTTCCCCGCATCGCCTTTTCCGGTTTCGAAACGCCCGCCGCAGGCCGGGCGACGATCCCGTGCGATCCGAAGCAGGCCCCGACGGCTCGCCGGCGTCCATAATCCGTCCAGGATCTTCTCAATGGCCAAACAGAGCCCCATCGATACCGAATTCGTCCGCGAGCTGGCGCTGCTGGTCAGCGAAACCGGCTTGTCGGAGATCGAGGTCGAAAAGGGCGACCTGAAGATCAGGGTGGCCCGCACGGTAACAGTCGCAGCTCCGGCCACCGTCCTGGCTGCGCCGGTCGCCGCCGCCCCCGTTGCGGCCGCGTCCGCTCCTGTCGTCGCCGCCCCGCCGGCGGCCGCCAATCTGAAAGACCATCCCGGCGCGGTGAAGTCGCCGATGGTCGGCACCGCCTATCGCCGTCCCTCGCCCGACGCCAAGGCGTTCGTCGATGTGGGTTCGAGCGTGAAGGCGGGCGACCGCCTCTTCCTCGTCGAGGCCATGAAGACCTTCAACGACATCGTCGCGCCCAAGGCCGGCGTCGTGAGCGCCATTTTCGTCGATGACGGCCAGCCGGTCGAATATGACGAGCCGATGTGCGTGATCGAGTGACGCGGGGCGGAACCGCATCATGTTCGACAAGATCCTGATCGCCAATCGCGGCGAGATCGCGCTCCGCGTCCTGCGCGCGGCGAAAGAGCTCGGCATCCAGACGGTCGCGGTGCATTCGACCGCCGACGCCGACGCGATGCATGTGCGCCTCGCCGACGAGAGCGTCTGCATCGGCCCGCCGCCGGCGCGCGACTCCTATCTCAACATTCCGGCGCTCATCGCCGCCTGCGAAATCACCGGCGCCGACGCGGTGCATCCGGGCTACGGCTTCCTGTCCGAGAATGCGCGCTTCGCGGAGATGCTCGACGCGCACAAGATCGTCTTCATCGGTCCGCGCGCCGATCACATCCGCAGCATGGGCGACAAGATCGAGGCCAAGCGCACGGCGAAGCGTCTCGGCATCCCCTGCGTTCCCGGTTCGGAGGGCGGCGTTTCCGACGACGACGAGGCCTTGCGCATCGCCAGCGAGATCGGCTTTCCCGTCATCATCAAGGCTGCCTCCGGCGGCGGCGGGAAGGGCATGAAAGTCGTGCGGAACGCGGCTGATATGTCCGTCGCGCTTGCGACCGCGCGCACCGAAGCCAAGGCGAATTTCGGCGACGACGCGGTCTATATCGAGAAATATCTGGAGAAGCCGCGCCACATCGAGATCCAGGTGCTGGGCGACGGCCAAGGCAACGCGATCCATCTCGGCGAGCGCGACTGTTCGCTGCAGCGTCGTCACCAGAAAGTGTGGGAGGAAGGCCCCTCGCCCGCCCTCAATCTCGGCATGCGCGAGGATATCGGCGAAATCTGCGCCAAGGCGATGCGCGAGCTCGGCTATCTCGGCGCCGGCACCGTCGAGTTCCTTTACGAAGACGGCAAATTCTACTTCATCGAGATGAACACCCGCATTCAGGTCGAGCATCCCGTCACCGAGATGATCACCGGCGTCGATCTCGTGCATGAGCAGATCAAGATCGCGGCAGGCGCGAAGCTCACCATCCGCCAGGACGATGTGAAGATCGCCGGACACGCGATCGAGTGCCGCATCAACGCGGAAAATCCGCGCAGCTTCGCGCCCTCGCCGGGACAAATCAAATCCTATCATCCGCCAGGCGGCCTTGGCGTCCGCGTCGATTCCGCCGCCTATCAGGGTTATCGCATTCCGCCGAATTATGATTCACTTGTCGGCAAACTGATCGTCACCGGGCGCACGCGCAACGAATGCCTGATGCGCCTCAGGCGCGCGCTCGACGAATTCGTCGTCGACGGCATTCAGACGACGCTGCCCCTGTTCCGCACGCTGGTGCGCAACCCCGATATCCAGAACGGCGCTTACGACATTCACTGGCTCGAGCAGTTTCTCGCGACCGAGCCGCCGATCGAAGCGTGAGTCCGGCGGGCGGGCGTCGAAGCGGTTGAAGCCTCCGCATGTTCCGTGCTTCACATGGGGCATGACGACCTTCCGCTCCGGAACGCCTCGGCGAATGAGAAGAATCGCGCCTTTCCTTGGCCTTCTCGGCGCGCTGATCGCCACAGGCGCTGCGGCGGTGACGCCGATCTCGCCGAAATTCGAGGAGGAGACGCTCCGTCTCCTCGAAAGCGCGTTCGCGGCGCAGGGCTTTGACGAGCGCGCCTTCTCCGCCATCGCGCAGACGGCGCTCGGCGTGCTCGGCGCCGGCGGCGAGAGCCGCAAGTCACGCTATCTCTCGGATTATCCACAAATGCCGCATGTCACGGCGGAGAGTGAAAAACTCGCCGACGGCTGCATGCGCGTTTCGCTGGCGGCGTGGTGGCCGAATGCGCCAACCAGGCGCAGCGTGCTGCGCGGCATCTATTGCATGAAGCTCGACAGCGCCTACCGATGGCATACGCGCGGCCAGAATGTCAGCGCCGAGAAATGAGCGCGGGCGCGTGACTCGCTTGGCGATGACGGATCGATGAGCCGCTCCGAAGAAGCCGTCTCGATCACTCCCGATATTCTGCTTCGCGCCTACGCCGCCGGCGTCTTTCCCATGGCGGAGAGCGCCGACGATCCCGGACTTTACTGGGTCGAGCCGAAGGCGCGCGGAATCATTCCGCTCGACGGGCTGATCGTGTCGCGTTCGCTGGCGAAGGCGGTGAAGCAGGACAGATTCCGCATCCGCGTCGATCATGATTTCGACGCCGTGATCACGGCCTGCGCCGAGGCGAAGAGCGACAGGCCAAACACCTGGATCAATGCGCGCATTCGCCAGCTCTATCGCGCGCTGTTCGATCAGGGGAACGCGCATACGATCGAATGCTGGCGCGATGACGCGCTGGTCGGCGGGCTTTATGGCGTCAGTCTCGGCGGCGTCTTCTTCGGCGAGAGCATGTTCCATCGCGCGAGCGACGCCTCGAAAGTGGCGCTCGTCCATCTGGTCGCGCGGCTGCGGCGCGGTTGCTACCGGCTGCTCGACGCGCAATTCATCACCGATCATCTCGCGTCGCTCGGCGCCGTCGAGATTTCGCGGGCGCGCTACAAGAGATTGCTGGCGGAAGCCGTCGTCACGCGCCCGCTGCCGGATACATGGAGCGAAGCGGAGCCGATCAATGGCGCCGAGGCGCTCGCGATCCTGCGCGGAGAATGAACTCTAGCGGCCGGAGTCGCGGCTGAGATCAGGCCCCGCGCCGCCTCCGCCGCCGAACGAGAAGGTCGGGAAGAAGCGCCGCGCTGGCGCCACCGGCTGCACCAGGACGCCCTGCTGCGGAGCCACATCGATCTTCGGTCGTTCGGCGCGGGCGACGTCCGTATTCTGGTTGGGCTGGCGCTGCGGCAAAGTCGCCTGCGGACGCGGCGCAACCGCGACGACCTCCGGCTCCTTCGGCTCGGGGATGATGTCCTTGCCGCCTTTGCACTCGGTCAGCCAGATGTCGTAAATCGCGTGCTCGATGCTGGAGATGCCGGGACTCGCGGCGAACATCCAGCCAGTGAAGATGCGGCGATATTCGTTCGCGAAGGTGACCTCGTCGACTTCGACGAAGGTGGTCGAATTGGCCGGCTCCGTCGGCGGGCGCGAATAGCAGACGCGAGGCGTGAGCTGCAGCGCGCCGAACTGCACGGTTTCGTCGATCGCCACCTCGAACGAGATGATGCGCCCGGTGATCTTGTCGAGGCCGGAGAAGACGGCGGTCGGATTCTTGATCTTGTCGGCGAACGCTGGCGCAGAAACCGCGATGGTCAAAGCCAGGGCGGCCAAAGACGCCCGAATCGGCGCGCGCAGCAAAGAGATCAATCGCATGGGGGAGCCCGTTAGCATCGGATCGCGGCGCGAAAAAGACCGGCGGTGAAAGGAGTTGAGGCTATGGCGCGCTGTTGGTGGTGGCGACGTGCTCCGGGTCGCGCTGATGCTCGCGCTCGAAGGTCAGGAAGTCGTAATAGCCGCAGCGCGCCTCGCCGGGAAATTCGCGGCAGATCTGCGGACGCGCCTCGTAGACGGTGCAGCGGCGTTTGTCGGTGTCGAAGAAGCGGCAGATATGGCCGTAGTGATCATCGCGCTGCCGGCGCAGCACCCGGTCATAACCGCTCGCCGATTTGGTGAAGCGCTTCTCCGCGGCCTCAGGCGAAATGTCGAAATGCCGGGCCAGCCGCGCCACGTCCCGCCTGGTCACTGCGATGACGGGATAGCTGCAGCAATAGCCCGGACATTTCAGGCAGTTATACTTCTGTTTCAAGAAACTGCTTTCGCGTGAGGAAGCGGTCGGAAAGTCAGGCGCCGGGCGTCCAGGCGCTGTAGTCGCCGGTCGCGGCCGGCCGCGCCCCGCCCGTCAGCGACGAGCCAGCGGGCCGCCAGGCCTCCGGCGTCCCTGTCATGTTGGGCTTGTGGGGCTGCTGCCATTCGCGCGGGCGGTAATCCTCCTTCGACGGCGGCGTATCGGTCCGGTGATGCATCCAGCCATGCCATCCCGGGGGGATTTTCGAAGCGTCGGCCTCGCCCTTGTAGATCACCCAGCGGCGCTCGAAGCCAAGCGCCGGGTCGAGCTTGCCGCCGGCGGTGCGGTAATAGACGTTGCCGAACTCGTCCTCGCCGACCTTCTCGCCAAAGCGCCAGGTGTGGAACCGCGTGCCGACTGTCTGGCCGTTCCACCAGGTGAGGATATGAATCAGGAAGTCTTTCATGGCTCGTCCGCGCAAGCGTCGGAGCCTTATGGCGGAGGGCGCCGCATGAGTCCAGAATTCGCGGCGCCGCAGCGCGTCGATGCTTACAGTCCCGGCGTGATCGCGATCGCCAGCGTGACGGGCTCGGCTGACGAGTCTGTTTCGATCTTGGAGAGACGAAGTCCCTGCGTCGGTCCGGGTTCGCGCAACGGCCTGAACTGAAGTTCGCCGCGCGCCATGCCCGTCGAGCGCCAGCAGAGACGCTGCGCCGGCGCATCGAATTCACGGCCACGCCCATCCTCGATGACAGCATGCACATGCATGCCGGACGCGCCGTCGGGCCTGACGATCAGACGAATGCGATCGAGCCCGACGCGGCCGATCTGCACCGGCGCGAGACAGCCTGTCAGCGACGAGCAGGATTGCGAGCGCTCCGAGACGATCTCGCCCGTCTCATCGAGCTGCGCGATGGTGATGGCGCCGCGCGGCGCGCTCGGCGCATCCGCGGTGGAGATCGGCACGCCGGATGCTGCAAGGGCGGCGATTACGGGGATGGTCATGCAGTCCATGGCGACCTCTCGAGGTTGCGTCACGACTGCTGGCATCGTGCAGACCGGGCGACCATTCCTCTCTTCGGACCGGGGCTTCACGAGGTCCGCTAGTGGAATCGGGTCGGCGTGGCGCCGATGATTGATTCAAAATAGTGCGCATCGAATCTTAACGAAGTGTTGCGCCGCACGGCCCGAAGGCGCTCGCGCGACGCGACTAAGATATCCTACGTAGCCAGTCGTTCTTGCGCGGTCCGACTACTCGCCCGCGATCTGCAGACGCGGCCGGCGCGCCGTCGACGCGCCCTTGAGCTGCTCGATCGAACGCAGACGATTTTCCTCGGCCGCGATGTAGTCGCGCGTGACGGGCACGACGCCATGCTTCTTGGCGAGCTGGACCTGGAACACCATCAGCCCGTTGCGCGGCGAGCGGAACGCCGCCTCCGATGACGCGAGATAGAACTCCCACATGCGGCAGAAGCGCTCGTCATAGAGACGCGCGGCCTCATCGCGCCGCGCCATGAAGCGTTCGCGCCACGCCTTCAGCGTCTCGGCGTAGTGCAGCCGCAGGATTTCGACATCGGTCACCATCAGACCGGCGCGCTCGATCGCCGGCAGCACTTCCGACAGCGACGGGATGTAGCCGCCGGGGAAGATATATTTCGCAATCCACGGATTGGTCGCGCCCGGCGGCTCGTTGCGGCCTATCGAATGCAGCACCATGACGCCGTCTTCCTTCAGCATCTCGGCGCATTTCCGGAAATAGGCGTCGTAGAATCCGACGCCGACATGCTCGAACATGCCGACCGACACGATGCGGTCATAGACGCTCTGGATGTCGCGATAGTCGATCAGATCGAACCTCACGCGATCTGTCAGATTCTTCTGCCGCGCGCGCTCGCTCGCCGTCGCAAGCTGCTCCTTCGACAAGGTCACGCCGCGCGGCTGCGCGTTGCAGATTTCGGCGAGATAGAGCGCAAGCCCTCCCCAGCCCGAGCCGATGTCAAGCACGCGCTGTCCCGGCTTGACGAGGAGCTTCGCGGCGAGATGCCGTTTCTTCGCGAGTTGCGCCTCGTCGAGCGACTGATCCGGCCGCTCGAAATAGGCGCAGCTATATTGGCGGTCGGCGTCGAGGAAGAGGCTGTAGAGTCCGCCGTCGAGATCATAGTGATGCGCGACATTCCTTTGCGAGGCGCTGCGCACATTGAGCTGGCTGATCCGCCGCCAGCCATAACGCAGCGCGCTGAGAGCCCGCGCCCACCAGGGCGGCTCGCCAAGCGAATAATAATTGTCGCTGAGAAGCCGGAGGACGTCGATCAGCGCGCCCTGCTCCACGATGAGGGAGCCGTCCATGAAGGCTTCGCCAAGCTGGAGCTCGGGATCGAGGAGGACCTTGAGCTGCGCGGCCGAACCGGTGAAACGGATCGCGTGAGGCGGGCCCGATCCGTCTCCGAATTCGATCGTCCGTCCGCCGGCCGTGGTCACCATCAGGCGCCCCGATCTGACGATCGACGTGAAAACCTTCTCGAGAAGCCAGTCCATCCGGGCGACCCCGCTTAATCATGCATCTGCATTTAAGATAATGTTCGCGATCTCCATTCCGCAGCGGCGCCAGCCGCAATCCTGCCATGTTTAATGCAATTGGCGGGATTTCGGCACCCAATAAGCATGCGCCTGTTTTGGCAAAAGAAAAGGGCGGCTCTCGCGAGCCGCCCTTCCGAAGACATAAGCCGTAATCGATCAGCGCTTCGAGAACTGGAAGCTGCGACGCGCCTTGGCGCGGCCGTACTTCTTGCGCTCGACCACGCGGCTGTCGCGGGTCAGGAAGCCTTCCTTCTTGAGCACGCTGCGAAGCTCCGGCTCGTAGTAGGTCAGCGCCTTCGACAGGCCGTGGCGCACGGCGCCGGCCTGACCGGAGAGACCGCCGCCCTCGACCGCGACGATGATGTCGTACTGGTCGAGACGGTTGGCGATCAGCAGCGGCTGCTTGAGGATCATCTGCAGCACGGGGCGGGCGAAATACTGCTCGACCGGCTTCTCGTTGATGATGATCTTGCCCGGGCCGCGCTTCAGCCAGACGCGCGCGACGGCGTCCTTGCGCTTGCCGGTGGCGTAGGCGCGGCCCTGCTTGTCGAGCTTCTGAACGTGACGCGGCGCGTCCGAAACGACGGCGGCCGGCTTCGCGGCGGAGCCGAGATCAGCGAGTGAGGAGAGTGTCTCAGCCATCAGACCCTCGCATTCTTGGAGTTCATGGCGCCGACGTCGAGAGCCTCAGGGTTCTGCGCGGCGTGCGGATGGGCGTCGCCCTTGTAGACGCGGAGATTGCCGAGAATCTTCCGGAACAGGGGACCGCGGGGCAACATGCGCTCGACAGCCTTCTCGACGATGCGCTCGGGGAAGCGCCCTTCGAGAATGAACTTCGCCGACCGCTCCTTGATGCCGCCGATATAGCCGGTGTGGTGGTAGTAAACCTTCTGGTCGCGCTTGCGGCCGGTGAAGACCACCTTGTCGGCGTTGATGACGATGACGTTGTCGCCGCAGTCGACGTGAGGGGTGTAGCTCGCCTTGTGCTTGCCGCGCAGACGCATCGCCACGACCGACGCCAGACGGCCCACAACCAGGCCCTTGGCGTCGACGATCACCCACTTCTTCTCGACTTCGGCGGGTTTCAGCGAGCGTGTCGCCGTGGTCAATGCAGCAGCCATGGCTGGACCCCCTGCCCCTTGAGATGAAAAGGAAAGCCGCGCTTTGCGGCGCGGCGGTGTGGGCGGGCCTATAGGCGACGAAAAATCAGCCGTCAACCGCAGCTTGTCGCGCTGTTGTCCGTCAAATGACTATAAAACAATGACTTAGCGTATGGGGTATTATTATACCGCATCCGATCAGCGATCCGGCGGGATGGAATAGGTGCCCGTGGCGTGCGCGACCAGCTCCTCCTCGCCTTCCGAGCGTAGCATCACTTCGCCTACCGCCAGCCTCCGGCCGAGTTTGAGCAGGCGCGCCTCGCCGAAGAGATCGCGCTGGGCGGGCTTGCGCAGGAAGTTCATGTTCATGCTTGTGGTCACCGCGAGCGCCACCGGCCCGATCGAGGCGAGGATGGCGCAATAGAGCGCGAAATCCGCCAGCGCGAACATGGAGGGACCGGAGATCGTTCCGCCGGGCCTGAGATGTCTTTCGTGATAGCTCATGCGGATGCGCGCGAAGCGATCCCCGATGGCGTCGACGAAATGGCTTTTGCCGCCGGCGTTCATCTGGGGAAAATCGCGTTCGAGAAATTCTTCCAGCTCCGCGAGCGTCATCCGGGCGGCGGCGAGTTCGGTCATGTCAGGCGCAGTCCATCGGGTGCGCGAAATGTTTCAGGTTGGATTTTGGCTGTCGACCCCACCTCCCGCGAAGCTGACAAGCCTGACCCGCGCAGCCATAGTGGCGGTCGCGCGGGCGACTTTTCCTTTGTTTATCGAGACGCCGACGAGACCGGCCATGACCTACGGATTCATGATGATGAAGCCGCGCGTTGAAATTCGCAGCGCCGCCGACATCGACGAGCCCGCGCTGCTGAAGCAGGAGCCGGAAAAGGTGAAAAGCGCGTTGTCTGCGATGCTTCCTGCTCTCGCATGGCGGGAGGAAGCGGGCGGCGGCTGGTTCGGCTCCTTCGATGGTGATGATGGCTGGTACGAGTTCCGTATCGGGTCCGAGCCCGATTACATCTGGGGCGTTCAGACCTCTCACCGGGCGAGCACGCGAAAGCTGATCGGAGAGATTTGCCGCGAACTCGGTCTGATCGCTTTCGACGGACAGGCCGGGATGATCATTGACGCCAATGGCGAGCGGCCCGCCTGACCCCAGCCTTGCCGCCCCGCGAGGCTGGACGCATCATCCGCGGCCATTCGGCTCCAGAGTTTGAATTTCATGTCCGCCGCGCTTCAACCCTCGCCTCCCATCCTCCGTCGCCATGATGACAAAGGCGTCGCGACGCTGACGCTCGACTCCCAGCCCAACCGCAACGCGCTGTCGGAAGCGATGCTGGCGGCGCTGACGAGCGAACTGAAGGCGATCGCGGGCGACGCCTCCGTGCGCGCGGTGATCCTCGCGGCCGAAGGCCCTGTGTTCTGCCCCGGCCACGATCTCAAGGAGATGAGCGCCCACCGCGCCGACGCCGATCGCGGCCGCGCCTATTTCGCCGAGATCATGGGCCGCTGCAGCGCGATGATGCAGGCGATCGTGAATCTGCCGCAGCCCGTCATCGCGGCCGTCGAAGGCGTCGCGACCGCCGCCGGCTGCCAGCTCGTCGCGACCTGCGATCTCGCCGTCGCGGGCGATGGCGCGCGCTTCTGCACGCCGGGCGTCAATATCGGGCTGTTCTGCTCGACGCCGATGGTGGCGCTGTCGCGCAACTTGTCGCGCAAGCATGCGATGGAGATGCTGCTCACGGGCGAGATGATCGACGCCGACGCGGCGTTTCGCTTTGGCCTCGTCAATCGCGTCGCTCCCGCGGGCGGCGCGCTTGGCGGCGCTCGCGAGCTCGCGGGAGTGATCGCGTCAAAGGCGCGCGCCACCGTGAAGACGGGAAAGCAGGCTTTCTATCGCCAGATCGAAATGCCGCTTGCCGAAGCCTATTCCTACGCGTCGCAGGTGATGGTCGAGAACATGCTCGCCCGCGACGCCGAAGAGGGCATCGGCGCCTTCATCGAGAAGCGCGCGCCGCAATGGACCAGCTAGACGGCGCGCTCAACCCAAAACTGATGCGTCTTCGTTCAGAACCAGGCGTGCGACGGAATCGATCGCGCGACAGTTTCCGGCGAAGGCGTCGCCTCCTGCGGCTTCGTCTCCTCGGGCTTGACCTCTTCGCCGATCGGCGCGGCCGGAAGCTGCAGCACCGTCGCCATCTGGCCCTCGCGCAATTGCGTCACCAGCACGATGCGACCGTCCGGCAATTCAAGCGCGTCGTGATGGGCGTAGGGCTGGTCGAGATTGACCTGCCTGAAGCGCGCGACCCGCGCCGGGAATTTGCGATGCGGCAGGAAGCCCATCGCCCGGTCGCATTCGATGTTTTTCTCGAACGCGATTTCCGTGCCCGGCCGCAGGCACACCGCGACGTTCGGGTCCTCGACCGAGGTGAAGCCCCGCGTGCTCGTGTGCGGAAACGCCGAGGATTTCAGCTTGTCGCCGACCTTCGCCGGCGTGGACGCAACTTGATGCAGACTGTAATCGCACATGGCTTGCTCTCCTGATCGCCATGAACAGCCGTCCGGTTGTCCATTTACGGCATCGCAACACAGAACAGTGGCGAAGCTGTGATTTGGCGCCGCGGGGATCAATTCGGAGAGGGCGGCGAAAGTTTCTTGATTGCGCGCATAGACAAGGATCCTCGCGCGCAGACAGTTGGACTGAGATGAACCACGATTCCTACGACGACGCGCTCATCCGCCGCCTCCTCAACGAGGTGAAGACGATCGCCATGGTCGGCGCGAGCGAAAACGAGGCGCGGCCGAGCTACATCGTGTTCAAATATCTGAGGGAGCGCGGCTATCGCATGGTCCCGATCAATCCGGGCCTCGCGGGCAAGACGATCCTCGGCGAGACGGTCTATGCGAAGCTGACCGACATCCCCTTCCCCGTCGACATGGTCGAAATCTTCCGCAACTCGCAGGCGGCCGGGCCAATCGTCGATGAGGCGCTGAAGATGACGCCGCGGCCCAAGGTGATCTGGATGCAGCTTTCGGTGCGCAACGATGAGGCGGCGGCGCGGGCGGAGGCGGAGGGCGCGACCGTTATCATGAATCGCTGCCCCAAGATCGAATATGGCCGCCTCTCCGGCGAGATCGGCTGGCAGGGGATCAATTCGCGCATCCTGTCGGCGAAGAAGCCGACGCTTTCGACCAAGGGCTTCCAGAAGCTGACAATCGACCGGCCGCGATAACCGGCGCGCTTGGCCGCGCCTTGCCGCGCCTTCCCGGCCGCCGCATAAATCCGGCCGAGGAAACGCCGATGCGGATGACCCTGATCGCGTGCGCTGCGCTCGTCGCGCTCGCCGGCTGCCAACGAAATGGGGACCAGCCGCAGGTGTTCGGCTGGATCGAGGCCGACATCAGCTTCATGGCGCCGGAAGAGACCGGCCGCATCGTCTCGCTCAAAGTCACCGAGGGCCAGAGGGTCGGCGCCGGCCAGCCGCTCTACACGCTCGACGACCGGCTGGAGCGCGCCGACCGCGAAGCGGCGGCGGCGACGCTCACCCAGGCGCAGGCGCAACTCGCCCGCGCCGAGGCGCCGACCCAGCGCGACGAGCAGATCAAGGTGCTGCAGGCTTCGCTCAGCCGCGCAGAAGCAGCGCTGAAACTCTCGACCAGCGAACTCGAACGGCAAACCAACCTGTTCAAGCAGGGTTGGTCGTCGAAGTCGGCGCTCGACAATGCGCAGGCCGCCTACAACCGCGACCTCGCCGGCGTCGACGAAGCGAAGCGCCAGATCCAGGCCGGCGTGGTCGGCGGCCGCGACGAGGATATCGAGGCGGCGCGCCAGCAGGTCGCCATCGCCGACGCCAGGCTCGCTGCAGCGCGCGAGCGCGAGGCGCGGCGCACCGTCGTCGCCAGCGACAACGGCACGGTCGAAGCGATCTATATCCGCGCCGGCGAGATGGCGATGTCGGGCAAGCCCGTGGTGTCGGTGCTTGGCGCGAACGCGCTCAAGCTGCGCTTCTTCGCGCCGGAGCCGGTGCTGGCGCGCTTCGTCCTCGGCTCGATCGTCGAAGCAAGCTGTGACGGCTGCGCCAATCCTGTGAAAGCGCGCATCAACTTCATCGCGCGCGAGGCGGAATATACGCCGCCTGTGATCTACAGCCGCGAGGAGCGCGCGAAGCTTGTCTTCATGATCGAGGCGCGGCCGGAGAAGCCGGAGGGATTGCGGCCCGGCATGCCGATCACCGTCGCCGTTCCTGCGCCATGACGACGGACGGCGCGGTTGCGGCCCCGCCCGCGGCGCATGACGAAGCAAACGTCATCGAGGTGCGCGGGCTGACCAAGCGTTTCGATCACAAGACCGTCGTCGATCATATCGATCTCACCGTGAAAAAAGGCGCGATCCACGGCTTTCTCGGACCGAACGGCTCGGGCAAGACGACGACGATCCGCATGCTCTGCGGGCTGCTGACGCCCGACGATGGCGAAGGAACCTGCCTCGGCTTCGACATCAAACGCGACGCGCAGCGCATCAAGCGCCGCGTCGGCTATATGACGCAGAAGTTCAGCCTCTATGGCGATCTCACCGTGCGCGAGAATCTCAGCTTCGTCGCGCAACTCTACGAACTCGACGACGCCGACAAGGCCGTCAACGACATGCTGCATCAGCTCGGGCTTGAAACGCGCGGCAAGCAGCTTGCCGCAACGCTGTCGGGTGGCTGGAAGCAGCGGCTCGCGCTCGGCGCCTGCATGCTGCCGAAACCGGCGCTGCTGCTGCTCGACGAGCCCACCGCTGGCGTCGATCCGCAGGCGCGCCGCGATTTCTGGGCCGAAATCCATCGCCTTTCCGCGCAGGGCGTCACCATCCTCGTCTCGACGCACTACATGGACGAGGCGGAGCGTTGCCACGAGATCGCGTTCATCGCCTATGGCCATTTGCTGGCGCAGGGCACGGTCGATGAACTCATTCAGTCCTCCGGGCTCAGCACCTGGGAAGTCAGCGGCGACGGCGCGCTCGAGGCCGGCTCCGAGCTTGAAGGCAAACCTGGCGTCGACATCGTCGCGCCATTCGGCCTCTCCTATCACGTTGGCGGGCGCGACCGCGCGACGCTGGAAAAAACGATCGCGCCCTATCGCGACAGGCCAAGCCTCGAATGGAAGCCGTCGCAGCCGACGCTCGAGGACATCTTCATCAACCTCATGCACAAGGCGCCGGACGCATGAGCCGGGACGCCGCCGCTTTTTCCCTGCGCCGTCTGATCGCAATGATGCGCAAGGAATTCCTGCAGCTCGGCCGCGATCGCGGCAGCATCGGCATGATGATCGTGATGCCGATCATGCAGCTTCTTCTCTTCGGCTACGCGATCGAGACGCAGCCGCGCCATTTACCGACCGTACTGCTGATGGGCGAGCAGACGTCGGCGGGACGCGCCATTCTCGGCGCGCTGCAGAATACGCGCTATATCGATTTCAAGCGCGTCGTCGCGAGCCCCGAAGAACTCGATCACGCGATCCTGTCGGGCGAAGCCCTGTTCGCGGTCGAAATTCCCGTCGGCTTCGAGCGCAAATTGCGGCGCGGCGAAAGACCAGCAATTCTCGTCGTCTCCGACGCCACCGATCCCGTCGCGTCCTCATCCGCGATCGCGGCCGCGACCGGCACCGTGCAGACGGCGCTGGCGCGCGAACGTTTCATCGACACGACCGATGCGTCCGCCAGCGCGCCTTATGAAATCCGCGTGCATCGCCGCTTCAATCCGAGCGGAGAGACGCCCCTCAACATCGTGCCCGGCCTGCTCGGCGTGATCCTGACGATGAGCACGCTCGTCTTCACCGCGCTGGCGGTGACGCGCGAGACCGAGCGCGGCACGATGGAGACCCTGCTTGCGATGCCGATCAGCCCGGTCGAGATCATGCTCGGCAAGATCGCGCCCTATGTCGTCGTCGGATTCGGCCAGATGGCGGTGGTGCTCGTCGCCGGCGCCCTCGCCTTCAAGGTGCCCATCATCGGCAGCCTCACGCTGCTGATCGCGCTTTCGACCTTGTTCCTCGCATCGAACCTGTCGCTCGGCTATCTCATCTCGACGGTGACGACGAACCAGTTGCAGGCCTTGCAGCTTTCGTTCGGCGTGTTCATGCCGAACATCCTTCTCTCAGGCTTCATGTTTCCCTTCGCCGGCATGCCGAAATGGGCGCAGGCGATCGGCGAAGCGCTGCCGCTGACGCATTATCTTCGCATCGTGCGCGGCATCATGCTGAAGGGCGCCGTGATGGTCGATCTCCGTTTCGACGTTCTCGCGATGACCGCCTTCATGGTCGCGGTGATGGCGCTCGCCGTCTTCCGCTTCCGCCAGACGCTGGATTGAATATTCAGGGCTCCCATGACCGACATCGAAACCACATGCTGCATCGCGGGCGGCGGACCCGCGGGGATCATGCTGGGATTTCTGCTGGCGCGCGCCGGCGTCGATGTCGTCGTGCTGGAGAAGCACGCCGACTTCCTGCGCGACTTTCGCGGCGACACCATCCATCCCTCGACGCTGCAGGTGATGCACGAACTTGGCCTGCTCGATGATTTTCTGAAGCTGCCGCATAATCGCGAGGAACGACTGTCCGCGCGGTTCGGAAACGAAGAGATTGCGCTGGTCGATTTCACCCATCTGCCGGTGAAGGCGCCTTATGTCGCCTTCATGCCGCAATGGGATTTTCTCAATTTCATCGCCGATCGCGGCCGCGCTTGTCCCCGCTTCAGGCTCATCATGGAGGGAAAGGCTGTCGACGTCATTCGCAATGGCGAGCGCATCGCCGGCGTGATCGCGCAGACGCGCGATGGAGAGTTGCGCATCAGATCGCGTCTCGCCGTCGCCGCCGACGGCCGCGGCTCCGACATCCGAAAGGCCGCGGGCTTTGCGGTGAAGGAGATCGGCGCGCCGATGGACGTGCTCTGGTTCAGGCTGTCGCGCCAATCGAGCGACGATGCGCAGACGTTCGGGCAGGTCGGCCGCGGCCGTTTTTCCATTCTCCTCAATCGCGGCGACTACTGGCAATGCGCCTATGTCATTCCCAAGGGCGGCTTCGAGAAGGTGCGCGCCGCCGGGCTTGACGCCTTCCGCGCCGGTTTCGCGGAGCTGTTTCCGAAACTCGCCGATCGCATCGCTGAAATCGGATCTTGGGACGATGTGAAACTGCTATCTGTTGCGGTCGACCGGCTCGACGTCTGGTGGAAGCCCGGCCTTTTCTGCATCGGCGATGCGGCCCATGCGATGTCGCCAATCGGCGGCGTCGGCGTCAATCTCGCGATCCAGGATGCGATCGCCGCCGCCAACCTGCTCGCGGCGAAACTGCGCGAGGGAACGCTTGCCAACGCCGATCTCGCCGCGGTGCAGGCGCGCCGGGAATGGCCGACGAAAATGACGCAGAGGCTTCAGGTGACGATTCAGAACCGCGTCATCACGCCGATCCTGTCAGGCGACGGTCCGGTTTCGCCTCCGGCGCCGTTGCGCCTCTTCAATTATATTCCATGGCTCAGGCGCATTCCCGCGCGCGTGATCGGGATGGGTTTCAGACCGGAACATATTGGGCCAGCGCTGTCGCCGGCGAGCAATGTTGTTGGACCCTAACTCGCAGCGGTTATTTTTGATCGTGCTTTGACGGGTCGAATTGACGCCCGGCATCAGAAAATAAACGCGCAGCTTGCCTGCAGGCATCGCTGCAAACACTCGCCGCGTGTCACTCCTCGGGCATGAAATAATGAGCGCCTGCCCGGCTTCGCCGAGGCGAGCGGCGCGAGTTATTGCGCTGGGCCCCGGACTTCATTCCACTCGCTAACGCTCGTTTCATGAATCCGGGGACGAAGAGAGCTTCGATCGCCGACAATGAAGCTGTCGCCGTCCCCGGAACGGTGAAGCGTAGCGGAACCGTGTCCGGGGCCCAACGAAAGACTCGCGAGCGACTTGCTATGTCGAAGCAAAGCCGAAGCCTTTGCGAAGACGAGAGCGAGCGCAATCTTCAAAATATTTGAATGATCGCCCCGCTCACGGCGCGACGAGGCTCGTCGCAATCTTCAGCCGCAGCGCGGTCGCGCCGGACGGGCGATACACCGTGTTGATCGCGGCCTCGCGAATGAGCGCGCCGGCGCCGGGGCAGCCCATCCGCGCATAAAGCGCGCGGAGCTGGTTCGATCCGCCCTCACTGAAGCGCGAGCCTTCGACCGAATTCACGAGCTGGCGCGCGGGGTGAAAGCCGAGGCCGGTGCGAGCGCTTAATCCCTCCACCACATCCGCGCCACCGACATAATGGCGGCGGACGCCGGCGACGAAGACCAGCGTGCAGGCGCTGTCGCAGACGTCATTGTTCGCGCGCATCGCGGTGGTCAGTCCGGCCTTGCGCACCATCTCGGCGATCTTCACCGCCGAATTGATCGCGCCGCCATAGCTGTAGAGATAAAGCACCCTGATCTTCTGCGCCCGCGGACGCGCCAGGAATTCGCGAAACACCTCCTCGTCGCCGGCGGCGAAACTGCCCTGGAGACGCGCTACCGGACCGTCTTCGGACAGCGAGATCGCCACGGCCTTCTCAAACGATCCGATCAGGCCAGCGACAACCAACGCGCCCACCGCCCAAAGCCGCATCGGCATTCCCCCTTCGCATAAGCTGCGCGCACCTTATGCGGCGAAATTATCCGCTCTCCGCCTATACCTTTATGCTCTGAGTATAAGTGGAACTATATCAGTGCCAACGCTCGCCAACGATCAACGGTTCGCTCGAATATGGTCGCCTAATCGGAGGTTCTTTTTCGAGATCTAGCCCTGCTCCCTCGATATCACGCTCAATTCCCTCGATAGAAGTGAGCAATTTATCGAGATTGTGATCTTTCTTACGCCGCTCTGCGATCTTAGCGAGATCGGTAGCAGCCTTACTAGAGGGGTGCTTCATACGATCCTCCTCACGCCGCGCACCGAATGGAGAGCGGCCCGCATACCCTTTTTCGCCAGATAGTCAACGAACAGACCGTGATAGTGTCTAATGGCTTCGTTAAGCTTCGGTTCCTCACCGAAATTAGCTATTTTCAACTTTATTTCTTCACTTGCCAACTCTCGAATAGTTATTCCACGCCCATGCGAATGCCATCTCTTGGTATTGCCAAGCACATCTGCAATTTCCTCTGCACGCTTTTTCTTATCCTCTTCTCCAACCGGAGCCTTACGATCGTTTGTTTCGGTCCAATCCTTGAATTTGTATTTAGGAAGCCAATCCTTCAGCAAAGACTTCGCATGATCTATCGACTGCTCGATATCGAACAGCTTTGCTGGATCAAATTTCTTTATCAAAAAAGCCAATTCAGCGCGGACCTTCGAATCGTCGCCACCCGGAGGATCATTTACTCGCTCTACGAGCTCCTGAAACTTCGCAAGATAGCCCATCCCAGGCACATAACTTCCATCTTCGGATGGATACTGCGGGTCAATTGGCCCCAAAACTGAGTAGTAATCCATGTAAATCTCATCGCCAGAAAGGACGAGAAGAGTACCGGCTGAATAGGCAAAATTGGGGACGAAGTATTCTACAGTCGCATAGTGGCGCCGGAAGACGCTAACGATACGCTCAACCGTCTCTACAAACCCGCCATGGGTTTCGACCAACACCACCAATTTGTCTTTTGGTTTGCCGGGGCGCTCTTTAATGCCTTCAACCTCAACCCGAACCCTATCATCAACGGGTTGCTGCATAGGGGCCTTAATCAACAAAACATCGGCCTGAAGCTGCTTTCCTAATTTCGCATTGGCGTCACTGAGCGCAAACTCGATAATACTATCGGCATTAATAGTATCCATTCTTTGCCCACCTAGCCGAGGCGGTTTTTGGCAATCGCGGCATGCTGTACAGCCGTAAGTCTTACAGCCCGCACGCGACCACGTGGCCGCCCGCCCTCCCCAGAGCTGACATCGGAGCAATTTCCGAGTCAGTGATATGATGCTTAGTGCTTGCCACGGAGTCCATGGCGAATTGCGCCCGCTAGTTGGCGATCGCGCTGGCGACGATCCAATATCGGGCCGGCGATACAAATCGCCCATAAATTGACATCTACGGTCGTTTGTTATATAGAACGTATCGTTCTTTAAAGCATCAGATCGGAGACGCGCCATGAGCAACCAAGCCCCTGGCTTTTCGACCCTCGCCGTCCATGCCGGCGCGGCGCCTGACGCAGCCACCGGCGCGCGCGCGACGCCGATCTATCAAACCACGTCCTTCGTGTTCGACGATGTCGATCACGCCGCGTCTTTGTTCGGCCTGCAGGCCTTCGGCAACATCTACAGCCGCATCGGCAACCCGACCAACGCGGTGCTCGAGGAGCGCGTGGCGGCGCTGGAAGGCGGCACCGCCGCGCTCGCCGTCGCGTCGGGCCATGCGGCGCAATTCCTGATCTTCCACACGCTGCTGCAGCCGGGCGACGAATTCATCGCCGGCAACAAGCTCTATGGCGGCTCGATCAACCAGTTCAATCACGCCTTCAAGAGTTTCGACTGGCGCGTGACTTTCGCCGAAGCGGATGATCCCCAGAGTTTTGAACGCGCGCTGACGCCGAAAACAAAAGCGATCTTCACAGAGTCCATCGCCAATCCCGGCGGCGTCATCGTCGACATCGAGGCGATTGCGAAAATCGCGAAGAAAGCCAACGTGCCGCTCATCGTCGACAACACCATGGCGACGCCTTACCTCATTCGGCCGTTCGAGCATGGCGCCGACCTCATCGTTCATTCCGCCACGAAATTCCTTGGCGGCCACGGCAATTCCATCGGCGGCGTGCTTGTCGATGGCGGCAAGTTCAAATGGGCGGGCGATGAACGCTACCCCTTCCTGTCGAAGCCGCGGCCGGAATATAACGGCATGGTGCTCGGCGAGACCTTCGGTGATTTCGGCTTCGCCATCGCAGCCCGCGTGCTCGGCCTGCGCGATCTCGGGCCGGCGCTCTCGCCCTTCAACGCGTTCCTCATCCTGACCGGCATCGAGACGCTGCCGCTGCGCATGCAGAAGCACAACGACAATGCGCTCATTGTTGCGAAGCATCTCGCGAAGCACGGCGCAGTCGAATGGGTGAGCTATCCCGGCCTGCCCGAGGACAAATATTTTGAGCTCGCGAAGAAATATTCGCCGAAGGGCGCGGGCTCCGTCTTCACGATCGGGCTCAAGGGCGGCTACGACGCAGGCGTGAAGCTCGTGTCGAACCTGAAGCTGTTCTCGCATCTCGCCAATATCGGCGACACGCGCTCGCTTGTGATCCATCCCGCGTCGACGACGCACCGGCAATTGTCTGACGAGCAGAAGACGCGCGCCGGCGCCGGCCCGCAGGTGGTGCGCCTGTCGATCGGCATCGAGGATGCGGCCGACTTGATCGCGGATCTGGATCAGGCGCTGGCGTGATCAGGACGCTACGCAAAAACTTGCGCTGCTTCCGATAAGCGGCGCGCTATTACCGAGACCATCCCAGGGAGGCGTCTCCGCTCAGAGCGTTCCGGTCGCCTTCGCCGTCGGGTCGCTCTCTTCCAGCGCCGTCGCCGATGCGTCGCGACGGCGCTTGGCGCGCTCCTGAAGCTCTCTTTCAATTGCGACGTTACTGGCGTGAAGCCGGCTGCGAGCAAGCCATGCGACGACAAGGATAATCAGCGGCGTCGCGACGAAAAATGCGTAAAGTTGCAGGGGGCTCATACGCGCAGCCCTTTCAGCGCTTCTCTGGCGGTAAAGTGACAGGCAATGGTTGCCAGAATCCAAACAATGGCGGCCGGCAGAATGATCCACCAAGCGAACCTCGCGTCGTTCTGCGGACCGTACAACCAAAGGGCAAGCGGCGTCGCCACCCCGACGGTCGCGCACATCGTGCCCAAACGATCCCATGTTCCAGCGATGAGCTTCCTCTCCTCGTTCCAGATCATGACCTGACGAGCGGTGAGCTGAGGGTCAGGATCGATATCGTTTGCAACCGCAGGTCGCCGACTGGCGCGAACGCGCTGCTCTTCTGATGAGTCGTCAGCCATCCCGCTACTCGCCGCCGCGTTGCGTTCGGAAATCTCAAGCAAGCGCTGGCGTGAGCCGGACGCAGATCGCGAGCGTGCCGTAACTCTACCAGAGCAGCGTCACGCTGTCAAGATTATTTTCCTATGAGCGCAAAGACTGCGCTGGTCGCCGTCCCGCCGATCGACTGGCCGAAATCGGGAACGGGATAGTCCGCCAGCTTGCGCAGGCGATCGGCCGGCAGTCCGACGCGGCCGGGATCGCCGGCGAGGACATCGACGCCGGCTGCAAGGCAGCGATCGAGAAACGCGGTGACGCGCGCGCCCAGCGCGCGCTCGTAGAAGAGATCGCCGGCGCAAACGATGTCGGCTGCCGGCGGCGGTCCCTCGAGAATGTCGGCGCAGAGCGCGCTCACCACGACGCCATTCGCTGCGGCGTTGAGTTCGATCGCGGCGATGGCGTTGGGATCGATATCGACTGATGTCACCACAGCGGCGCCGGCCTTCGCCGCCGCGATGGCGACAAGGCCGCCGCCCGCGCCGAGATCGAGCATGCGGCGGCCGGCGACGACATCGGGATGATCGAGGATATAGCGCGCGAGCGCGACGCCGCCGGCCCAGGGATAGGCCCAGTAAGGCGACGCCGCGCCCGGCGAGCCTTCGGCCAGTCGCCGCAAGCCGCTGCCGGCATGCGCGGCGTAGAGCCTGATTTCAGGAAGAAGCGGCGGCGATTCCAGCCGGAGGTTCGCCGCGATGAAAGCCTTCACGTCGAGCAGGCGCCTCAGGCGCCCGCCCTCGCGCCGACGCGCGCGCCGGTGGCGCGCGCGAGATGGATCGTCGCCATGGTCAGCACCACCATCGCATAGGCCTGATGGGCCAAGCCCGCCCAGAGCGGCACGGCGAGCAGCAGCGTCGCAATTCCAAGCGCCGCCTGCCCCGTGAACAAGGCCGCCAGCGCCCTCGCCCGTTTCGTGAAGGACGAGCCGGGAAGCGCGCGCGATGCGAAAACCGCGTGGAGGATGGCGACGATCACGAGCAGATAGGCGCCGAGCCGGTGGTTGAACTGAACCAGCGGAATATTGTCGACGAAATTCTCGATGAAGGGCGTCTTCGCGAAGAGTTGCTCGGCAGGCAAAACCCACTGCCCGTCCATCAGCGGCCAGGTGTTGTAGTTGAGGCCGGCGCGCGAACCGGCGACGAGACCGCCAAGCGCGATCTGGAACAAGGTCAGCGCGAGCACGATCCACGCGCCGGCGCGCAAGCCCGAGGTCGCTGGCTTCTCAGTCGCGCGCGGCGGCGTCATCGCGACCGCCATCGCCGCGAGCGACATCAGGAACAGCGAGGCGAAGACGAGATGCAGCGTCAGCTTCACCGGCGCGACGGCGATCATGCCGGGCTGCAACCCCGATGCGACCATGATCCAGCCGATCGCCCCCTGCAGTCCCAGCAGCAATCCCACGGCGAAGAGCAGCGCCGTCGCGCGCAGGCTTAACGTCCGGCGGATCGCGAACCAGAGGAAGCCTGCGAGATAGACGAGCCCGATCAGCCGACCGAGCTGACGGTGGCTCCAC
Organism: Terrirubrum flagellatum; assembly: GCF_022059845.1. Lineage (GTDB taxonomy): Bacteria > Pseudomonadota > Alphaproteobacteria > Rhizobiales > Beijerinckiaceae > Terrirubrum > Terrirubrum flagellatum. The sequence continues at coordinate 2,069,613 of NZ_CP091851.1, forward strand.
TCCCACCAGTAGATGAACTGGAACTCGCCAAGCGTCATGCCCTTGTTGAGAAGCTCGTATTGCGGGATCTGCCGGTAGCGTTCGAACTCGGCCAGCCAGTCGGCGTTGGAGAGCGGCGGCAGCGCGCCGGAGATCGGCTTCCATTCCGTGATCGAGAGGCCGGAGCCGGTCAGGCGCGTCGCGCCGCCGATGGTGATCATCAGCAGCACCAGACCCAGCGTCAGCCACAGCCAGGCGCGCACAGGCGCCAGCGGATCGCGCGCCTTCGCGACTGCCAGGTCGGCGGGATGGAGTTCGCTCGCCAGCGACATGAGGTCCTAGTCTAAAGGCCAAGTCGCGGGGTTGTCGCCCGCCGCCGCCGCCGACATAGTCCCGGCCGCTTCGCGGCTCAACCGCGACAGGCGTCACACGACATTTGGCCGCATGTTGGGGCGGCGGAGAGAAAATTGATGAAGCGCCGCCAGCGCAAACTCTTCGGCACGATCTTCATGATCGTTTTCGTGATCTTCTACGCCCTGATCGTCACCGCGATCGCGCCGCGCATCCTGCTCGACGGCTCCCGGATCGTGCAGATGATCTTCTATGTCGTCGCCGGCCTCGCCTGGGGCATTCCGCTGTTTCCGCTCATCCGCTGGATGGAGCGGCGCGGCGCGGGCGAGACGGAATAACTAAGCGGCGCTGACGCGACGCCCCCTGTTCCAGAGCGCGAAGGGCAAGCCGGTCAGCAGCGCATCGACCTGCGCGATCGACTGGTAGCGGCCATTGATCGAGAGCCGCGGCAGCGCCGTCAGATGTTCAGCATGTTCGGGAAAGAGCATGCCGGGCCGCGTGGTCACGGCGCTGGCGTAGCCTGCCGCTGCGGCGAGCTGGAATTCACGCGGCCCCGCGCTGCCGCGATCGCCGACGGGATAAGCGAGATGGCGGACGGGCTTTCCCGTCAGCGCTTCGAGTTGCGCCTTGGGCTCAATGATTTCCGCGCGTGCTTTCTCGCCGTCGATCTTCGCCAGCATGGGATGCGTGCGCGTATGCGCGCCGATCGCGACGAGCGGATCGCGCGACAATTCCGCAATCTCGCCGCCATTAAGGCAAAGCTCTTCAACCAGCGCGCGGCGATCGACATGCGCGCGCTGCGAGAGTTCGCTCGCAACACGATCGACTTCGTCCTGCGGCGACGCCCTCAACTTCGCCAGCAGGATTTCGGCGACGCGGTTCTTTTCACTCTCGGTCGAAGTCGAAAGGCGCAGATGCTCGCCGCCGAGCGCGATCTCAATCGTCGACAACCGACGCACCGCCTCCTCGATCTCCGGCCACCACAGCCGCGCCGAGCGATCGATGAAGCCGGTGGTCGCGAACATTGTCATCGGCGCCCTCTCGCGTGTCAGGATCGGCAGCGCCCATTCGACCGTATCGCGATAGCCGTCATCGAAGGTGAGCGCCGCAATGGGCCGATCGGTCTCGCCTACGCGCACCCGCTCGATAGCTTCGTCGAGCGAAGCCAGCAGCCAGCCCCGGCGCTTCAGGAGTTGCAGCACATCGTCGAGGAATTCCGGCGTGATTTCGAGTTCGCGGTTCGGCGCATAGGCGGAGGCGCGCGCCGGCCTGACATGATGCAGCATGAGGATCGCGCCGAGCCCCTGGGTCAGCGGCGCGGCGGCGCGCGCCAGCCCGGTCGCCCGGCAGGCGGCGAATCCGGCCCCGATCATGGTCTGCTTCCAGCTCATGCCGGGACCATGCCAGCGAAGGCTCAACAATCGGTTGGCGCCGGACGCCGCTTCGGCGCGAGAAGGTCATGACCGCCGGCAACAGGATCGAAAGGAAGGCCGGGCAGGATGCGGGCGAGATGATGCACGCCTCGCCAAGCCTGTTCAGCCGGCTCGCGCCGACCGGCCTCTCCGCCGCGCCCCTGATCGCGGTCGAGCGGGATTTCGCGCGCGCCGCGCCGCTCTTGCGGGAGTTTGAGCGCGCCAATCCCGGCCAGCTCTTCCAGCGGCTCGACTGGGTCGCGGCCTGGGCGGAGACTCAAGGGCGCGCGCAAGGCGTTGAGCCCGTTATCGTGATCCTGTGCGATGCGACGGGCGCGCCCGTCGCGCTTCTCCCGCTCGGCGTCAGGAACTGGCGCGCCGTCCGCATCGTCGAATGGCTGGGCGGCGAGCATGCAAGCTTCAACCTGCCGCTGACGCGCGGCGATGGATTGCGCTTCGATTCGCCTGATGCCGCAAAAGACTGCCTGCGGGCCATCGGCCGCGCCATTGGCGATGTCGACGTCTTCTCGCTCGCGAGCCAGCCGCGCGCCTTTCAGGGCCGCGCTCATCCCTTCCTCGGCGTCGGCGAGACGCCTCTGTTCGATCACGGCTATGAGCGCGCGCTCGGCGGATCGGGCGAGGTGCTGATCTCGCGCATTCTCACCGGCGACGCGCGGAAGAAACTGCGCGCGAAAGAAAAGCGGTTGGGCGAAGCCGGCGCCATCAAGGTCTGGCGCGCGGAGTTTCCGAACGAGCGGCAGGCGGCGCTCGATGTATTTCTGAAGCAAAGCGCCGAACGCTTTGCAAAGGCTGGGATCGCCAATCCCTTCGACGACCCTGCCGCAATCGCATTCCTTCAACGCGCGACGAATCCGGCGGAGGGACCGCCGGCGATTGCGCTGCATCTGCTCTCGGTCGGCGATCGCATCGTCGCGATCTTCGGTGGCCCGCAAGACAGCGCGCGTTTCTCCGGCATGTTCACGTCGTTCCACGATGCGCCCGAGATCGCCCGCAACAGTCCCGGCGACATCCTGCTGCGCCACCTCGTGGCTAGCCTCTCCGACGCAGGTCTGACGGAATTCGATCTCGGCGTCGGCGAAGCGCGCTACAAGCGCGCTTATTGCGATCGCGCCATCCCGATGTTCGAGACCTATTTGGCTTGTTCGTCCGCGGGCTTCATCGTCGCGAAGGCGCTGCAGTCGAAGGCGATCGCCAAGCGCTTCATCAAGGCGCGGCCGGAGCTTCTTGCTTTCACCCGCCGCGTCCTGCCGAAATCGCTGGTTTGAGATCGGCGCCGGTCAGCCGCGCCTCGCCGCTTCGATCGCCGCGACGTCGATCTTCATCATATCCATCATCGCATCGAAGGCGCGTTTCGCTTCCGCGCCGCCAGCGGCCAGCGCCTCCGTCAGCACGCGCGGCGTGATCTGCCAGGAGACGCCCCATTTGTCCTTGCACCAGCCGCACGCGCTTTCCTGGCCGCCATTGCCGACGATGGCGTTCCAGTAGCGGTCGGTTTCCTCCTGATTGTCGGTCGCGATCTGGAACGAGAAGGATTCGTTGTGTTTGAACATCGGCCCGCCATTGAGGCCGAGACAGGGAACGCCGGCGACGGTGAATTGAACCGTCAGCACATCGCCCTCCTTGCCCGAGGGAAAATTGCTTGGGGCGCGAAAGATGGCGCCCACTGAGCTGTTAGGAAAAACCCCGGCATAGAAACGGGCCGCCGCCTCGGCGTCCTTGTCGTACCACAAACAGATCGTATTCTTCGCAATCGCCATTGTGTTTCCTCTCCATTTTGGCGCGAGCATCGACCGAGTCTTTGACGCGCGCATGAACGCTCACATTCGGCGCTAACGGCGCAGATGCGAACCGGCAACGCGCTCGCGCCGCATGGCGTTCCGCCAGCAAGGCTGAAGGCTTATAGCAACATCGGGATGTTGCCTCTCCATGTCGAGCAAATGGACGACGTTGCATGCGCTCCGCTGAGTGAGGGATCGCTGGAAAGCGGTGAGGGCTTCGATTCCGGTCGCCGAAGCCCCCACGCTCAAACCTTCGGCCGGCTCAGACCTGAGCCAGACCTCCATCGACGAAAACCTCGCCGCCGGTCATGAAGCTGCTGTCTGAAGACGCCAGGAACGCCGCCGCCGCCCCCGTCTCGGCGGGATCGCCGATGCGGCCGAGCGGCGTCGTCGCCCCGAGCGCGTTGAACGCCTCCTCGCCCACCACCTCGATCGCCAGGTCTGTCCTGATCGGCCCCGGGGACAGCACATTGACGCGGATGCCCGTGTCGCGAAGGTCCAGGGCCCAGCTCCGCGCCAGATTGCGCACCGCCGCCTTGGTGGCGCTGTAGATGCTGAATTGCGGCGTTCCCATCGCCCCCGTGGTCGAACCGGTCAGGATGATGGACGAGCCCTTCTTCATCAGCGGCAGAGCCTTCTGCACCGTGAACACCAGCCCCTTCACATTGACGTCGAATATCTGATCGTAATGCTCGGGCGTGATTTCGCCGAGCGGCGCGAACGAGCCGGTCCCGGCGTTGGCGAACAGAATGTCGAGCCTGCCCCGTTCGGCTTTGACCGCCTCGTACAATCGGTCGAGATCGGACAAGTCCGTGACCGAGCCTTTCACGGCCCGCGCGGACGGACCCAATTGCGCCACGGCGGCGTCGAGCGCCTCTTTCCGCCGTCCGAAGAGATAAACGAACGCCCCTTCCTCGACGAAACGTTTGGCGGCCCCAAGTCCGATGCCGCTTCCACCGCCGGTCACCACCGCCGTCTTGCCCTTTAATCTGCTCATGATGTGCTCCTGCATTGAGGTTGCACTGAGCTGGCGGCGCACCCACTTATCGACAAGTATGCACCTTTTGGTAAGTATCGAAAAATGTCGTCCGACCCTTCAGACCCGTCCCGGCAGCCGACGCAGACTCCCCCGTCGACCCAGAGCTGCACCCCGATCCTGCCCGGCTTCACCTGTGGCCTCGACGCGACCTTGCGGGTCATCGCCGGCAAGTGGAAGCCGTTGATCCTGTACTTCCTCGCTCAGGGCGGCCCGACCCGCTACGGCGAGCTCCGGCGAGCGGTGCGCGACGTCAGCGACAAGATGCTGATCCAGCAGCTCAAGGAGTTGGAGGCCGACGGCCTCGTGAAGCGGACCGACTACAAGGAGGTCCCTCCGCGGGTGGACTACAGCCTCACCCTGTTGGGCTGCAGCCTCGCCCAGGCCCTCGTGCCGCTCTGTTCATGGGGGACGGAAAACATGGCCGAGGTCAGCCGCGTCTTCGCGCGGCGTGAGGCTTTGAGCATCGACAGGCGGTGAGCTCAGATCAGCGCCGCCGCCGATCCGCAACCTTGCGACTGGCGAGCCCGCTTTAGCTCGCGATTCGACTCAAGCGTTGAGCGGTCCGCAATAGGTCGCCGGGCGACCTACGCGCTTCTCCCGAGATCAGGCCGCGGTCCTGACATCGGCGTCGCGCCCGAGCAGCACGACCCAGGGATCGCTTCCGAGCGCGGCGCGCATCGAGGCGAAGAGCTGCGCCGAACCCGCATCGGCCGTCGCGCCATAATTCAGGATCGCGACGCGATCGGCATGGCGCGCCAGCGCGGCGCGCTCCTCGGCTGTGAGATCGAACGGCGCGTCGATGACGACGGCGTCATAGGTTTCCGACAACGCGTCGAAGATGGTGTCGAAGGTCTCGGAATCGCCGGAGAGATCGGACAGATCGCCCTCGCCGCGCAGCATGACATGGAGCCGCGAATCCTGGGCGCGGCGGATGACTTCGGCGAAACCCGCCTCGCCGCGCGCGAGGTCGAGCACGCCGGCGCGGCGATCGCCCGCCGCGGCGATCGCATCGCTCAGCACCACCATGATCGTCCGCTCGGATTTGGCGAGCGTGTTCGCGACCTCAACCACAACATCGCCGGCCTCGGCGCGATCGGCGCCGATGAGCGCGATGCAGAACGGGCGATGTTCGACCGCGTCCGCGCGCAGACGTTCGATGAGCTGATCCTGAGCCGTCTCGCGTTCGGGCGTGATCAGCGGCGCGGGCTCGGAAACCTCTTGCGCATTGTGATCGGCGACCGGCTCGTTCTGCTGGCGCGCGGACGCGAAGGCGGGCTGCGCGCCAACATTCTCCGCGTCTTCCGGCTCTTCCTCATCTTTGGCGGCCGACCCCATGAGGTCGCGCGCGATGGCGACGGCGGAGAAGAGCACCAGCGAAGCCAGAGCCGTCAGCACGATAATCGGCATCTTCTTCGGGAAGGCCGGACGCGACGGCACTACGGCGCGCGAAATCACGCGGGCATCCGGCGGCTCGGCGTTGTCGGTGTCGCGGGCGACGGCCTCGCGATATTTCGCGAGATAGGATTCGAGCTGCTCGCGCAAGGTCCGCGCCTCGCGATCAAGCGCGCGCAGTTGCACGTCATTCTCAAGCCCTTCGCCGCTCTTCTTCTTCTGCTCGTCGAGAGCCGCCTGAAGCTGCTCGACGCGCGCGCCCGCGACTTTCGCATCGTTCTCGATGCCGCGCACCGTGCGCTCGGCGGCGCTGCGAATCTGGCCTTCCACATCGGCGATCTGCGCCGAAAGCTCCTTCATGCGTGGATGCTCGGAGCCGAGCGTGCGCGCCTCCAGAGCCATCTGGGCGCGCAAGGTGACGCGCTGCTCGATCAGGCGACGAATGAGCTCGTTGTTGGAAACCTCGGTAATTTCAAAGACGCGACCGCTCTTGATCATGTCACGAATGAGATGCGCCTTGGCTTGCGCGTCGGCCTGCTGCGTACGCGCCTGACTGAGCTGGGTCGCAGCTTCGGCAAGCTGCTGCTGCGGCAAGGTCGAATCGCGTCCGGCCGAGAAAAGCCCGTTGCGGCTGCGGAATTCCTCGACCTTCGCCTCGGCCTCTTTCACGCGGCGGCGTAGATCGTCGATATTGCCGGAGAGCCAGGTCCCGGCCGAGCGCGCGAGATCTTTCTTCGCGGTGGCCACCGTATCGAGATAGAGGTCGGCGATCACGTTCGCGCCATTCGCCGCGAGATCAGGGTCGCTCGACGAGAATTCGACGCCGACGACGCGCGACTTGCCGACGGGATAGACCGACAGCTTGTCGTAATAGGCTTCCATCACCCGGTCTTCGAGGCTGCGGTCGGTGAGATCGCGGGAGATGCCGAGGAGCGCCGTGATGCGGGCGATGAAATTGAACGACCGCGCGGAGGGATCGAATTCGGGATTACCGATCAGCTTCAGCTTCTTGATCGCCTCGCGCGCGAGATCGTTCGACATGACGACCTGCACCTGGCTCTGCACGCCTTCGGAGTCGAAGGCGTTCTGACTGCCCTGATCGGGCTGAGCGCGATCGGGACGGTTGAGATAGTTGACGCGGCTTTCAAGAAGCAGCCGCGCTTCGCCGGCGTAGCGGGGCGTCGCGACATTGACATAGGCCGCCGCCGCCGCGGTCAGCAGCAGGGTCGGAACGATGATCGAGGAGCGACGGCGGACGAGCGAGCCCCAGAGGCCGCTGACATCCAGCTCGCCGGGAACGAGTCGCCTCTTGGCTGACTGATCTGGCATGATACGCCCTGCCCTCAAGTTCACGCAGACTCACTCTTCTGAGGGCGATTACACAATGTTAGGGTTGCCGGGCGGTTAAGGGCAGAAAGGTCGCGAACCCGCAATCGTTGCAGTTTGTTAACCATATCGGACCTAAATCAGACTCACTTTCTGACGGTCCTGTCATGCTGACCCGCCGCTTCACGCTCCTCGCCTGCGCCGCCGGCCTTCTCGTTTCGGCCTGCGCCCCGCGCGCGCCCTACGCGGTGGCGCTGATCGACGAAAATCCACTCAATGATTACCGGCTCGCGAGCGGCGACAAGCTGCGCGTCATCGTGTTCGGACAGGACAGCCTTTCCAATATCTATGGAGTCGACGCGCAGGGCCGCATCTCCATGCCGCTCATCGGCGATGTGCCCGCAATGGGCCGCACGACTCGCGAACTCGAACGCCAGATCGAGGCGCGCCTGCGCGGCGGCTATCTGCGCGAGCCGCGCGTGTCCGTCGAAGTCGACGCCTATCGTCCCTTCTTCGTGCTTGGCGAAGTGAACAGCTCCGGCCAGTTTCCCTACGTCGTCGGCATGACCGCGCAGACCGCGGTCGCGATCGCCGGCGGCTTCTCGCCGCGCGCCTATCAGTCGAGCGCCGAGATCACCCGCATGATCGAGGGCGCGCCGGTCACGGGAACCGTTCCGATCACCACGCCTATTCGCCCGGGCGACACCATCGTCATTCGCGAACGCTGGCTTTGAGCGACGCCATTCCAATGCCGCCTCAGGCTGACGGCGCGCCGCTACGGATTCTCCACGTCTTCCGCGCGCCGCTCGGCGGCCTCTTCCGGCATGTGATCGATCTCGCCAAAGGCCAGATCGCGCGCGGGCATGCGGTCGGCGTGTTCTGCGATTCGACGCCCGGCAACGCCCATTCCGAGAATCTTCTCGGCGGTTTACAGCCCGATCTTCAGATCGGGCTTCGCCGGCTGCCGATGAAGCGCAATCCCAATCCGTCCGATCTCAACGCGCTTCAGGCGCTGCGCAGCTTCATTTCCGAATCGCGGCTCGATGTCGTTCACTGCCACGGCTCGAAGGGCGGCCTCTATGGACGGCTCGCGACGCCGGCGCGCGGCGCGAACCGGCCGATCCGCGCCTACACGCCCCATGGCGGCAGCCTGAACTACAAACCGGACACCTGGCTGCACTGGCTCTATATGCGCGCCGAATCCTTCCTCGAACGGCGCACCGATCTCTTCCTGTTCGAGAGCGAATATATCCGCGGCCGCTATGTCCATTATGTCGGTGAGCCGAAGCCGCTGGTGCGCGTGATCCGCAACGGCATTCATCCGCACGAGTTCGCGCCGATCGAACATCAGCCTGACGCCAGCGACATCGTCTATGTCGGCGAATTCCGCGAGGCGAAGGGTATAGACGTCCTCATTCGCGCCATGGCCGAGGCCAGGAGCCGGCTCGGCCGCACGCCGACCATGGTGATGGTCGGCTCCGGCCCGGATCTTCCCAAGATCAAGACTGACCTCGCCGAGCTTGGCCTCACCGACGCAGTGACGATTCTGCCAGCGCGTCCGATCCGCGACGCGCTGGCGCGCGGGCGCGTGATCGTCGTGGCGTCGCGCGCGGAATCCCTGCCCTATGTCGTGCTGGAAGCGGCGGGCGCGGCGCAGCCGATGATCGCAACGCGAGTCGGCGGCATCGGCGAGGTGTTCGGTCCCTGGTCCGATCGCCTCGTGCCGCCGGGCGATATCGGCGCCCTCGCCGACGCGCTCCTGCGCATGCTGGAAATGCCGGAGGCGCAACGCGCGGCGGAAGCGGCGGCGCTTGCGGCGCATGTGAAAGCGAACTTCAGCGTCGACGGCATGATCGACGGCGTCCTGCAGGGGTATCGCAGCGCAATCGACCTCAGAGATGCAGATTTCGTTAAGGCTTCCGTGACCGTTGGTCGCTAACGATGGGCGTCTGAAAACATTGTCCGGGGAGAGACCTCCCCAAGAAAGCCAGCGCGCAAGCGATCTTCATGTCCGGCTTCTCTGTTCATGACCTGATGCGTGAGCCGCGCGGAAGCGCGCCCGCAAGCGACGCGCGGCCGGCGAAACTATCGACGCTTGCCGAGCGCATCGCCAATCTGCCGCTTCAGCCCTCCTATTCCGCCGCCGTGCTGTCGGGGCTGATCCGCGCCGCCGACTTCGCGCTCGTCGCGCTCTCCGGACTGCTGATCTATTTCTTTCACCCCAATCATCCCGTGGAATTCGAAAGCGGCTACATCCTCGCCTCCGGCGCGGTCGCCGCCTTCATCGTGCTCGCCTTCGAGGCGATGCATGGCTACAGCCCGGCCTCGCTGCGCTCGCTCCGCGCGCAAGGCGTGCGCATCGTAACCTGCTGGACGCTCGTCTTCCTCGGCGCGCTTGCGATCATCTTCTTCCTGAAGATCGGTCCGTCCTATTCACGCATGTGGCTCGGCCTGTGGTACGCCGTCGGCCTCTCGCTCATCCTGATCGAACGCATCATCGTCGCCGGCATCGTGCGCAAGCTGACGGCGATGGGACGCCTTGATCGCCGCACAGTGATCGTCGGCGGCGGCGAACCCGGCGAGAATCTGATCCGCGCGATCGAGCGTCAGCCCGACACCGATGTGCGCCTGCTCGGCGTGTTCGATGATCGCGCCGACGAACGTTCGCCTGACATTGTCGCGGCCTATCCCAAGCTCGGCGGCGTCGATGACCTTGTCGAATTCGCACGGCGCACCCGCGTCGATCTCGTGATCTTCAGCCTGCCGATCTCGGCCGAGCAGCGGCTGCTCGCCATGCTGCGCAAATTGTGGGTGCTGCCGATCGACATCCGGCTCTCGGCGCACACCTCGAAGCTGCGCTTTCGTCCCCGCTCCTATTCCTACATCGGCGCGGTGCCTGTCATCGACGTGGTCGACCGGCCGATCGCCGACTGGGACGTGGTTCTGAAGTGGGTGTTCGACAAGACGGTAGGAATGCTGCTGCTCCTCCTCCTGTCGCCCATCCTGCTTCTGACGGCGATTGCGGTGAAGCTCGATTCGCGCGGGCCGATTTTCTTCCGGCAGCGCCGCTACGGCTTCAACAATGAGCTGGTTGAAGTGTTCAAGTTCCGCTCGATGTATGTCGGCGACAGCGACGCGACCGCTTCCAGGCTGGTCACGAAAGGCGATCCGCGCGTGACGCACGTCGGCCGCTTCATCCGCAAGACCTCGATCGACGAACTGCCGCAGCTCCTCAACGTCGTGTTCAAGGGCAATCTCTCGCTCGTCGGGCCGCGGCCGCACGCCGTCCACGCCAAGGCGGCGAACCGGCTCTATGACGATGTCGTCGACGGCTATTTCGCGCGTCACAAGGTGAAGCCCGGCATCACCGGCTGGGCGCAAATCAATGGCTGGCGCGGCGAGACCGACACCGACGACAAGATCCAGCGCCGCGTCGAGCATGATCTTTTCTATATCGAGAACTGGTCGCTGTTCTTCGATCTCTACATCCTTCTGAAGACGCCGTTCGCGCTTCTGAAGACCGACAACGCTTACTGAAGGCGCGCGCTATTGGGCGCGCGAAGAGCGTCATGACCGCTCGCCCCCTCCTGATTGAAGCTGCGCCGCAGCCCTGGCCGCGCGGTCCGCATCCCTTCATTCTCGGCCTGCACCGGCTGTCGCTCGGCCTGCTCGTCTTCACCGGCGCCTTCGTCGTCTTCGACGGGCCCTACAACGCCGCCTTCATCTTCGCGGCAGTGGTGATGATCGCCGGCGGGGCGCGCCTCAACGCGCCGCTCGCGCCGATGATCGTCATCACGCTGGTCTATGTCATGGGCGGGCTCGCCTCGCTCATCGGCAACAATCTGGATGACTTCATCCCGCAGCGTTATATTTTCACGATGTTCTTCCTGGCCTGCACAGCCTTCTACTTCGCCATGGTGATCCAGGAAGAGACGACGCGACGGATCGACATTATTCGCAAGGCGACGATCGCGTCCGCCGTCATCTCCTGCTTCATCGGCCTGATCGGCTTCTTCGATGTCGCCGGCCTCGCGCAATATTTCCGCGTCTATGAGGGCCGCGCGTCGGGCACCTTCCGCGACCCCAACGTGTTCGGCTCCTTTCTCATTCTACCGGCGATCTTCCTGCTGCAGGACCTGATCGTCGGACGGCGCGGATTATGGTGGCGAGCGACGGCGTTCCTGTTGATCGCGCTGATGATCTTTCTGTCCTTCTCGCGCGGCTCATGGGTCGCCTTTGCGCTGGCGGGCGCGATGCTGTTCGTTCTGACGGCGGTCACCGAGCGCGATAAGGCGGGCCGTCTCATGGCGATGAGCCTCGCGGCCCTGATCGTGTTCGCCCTGCTGGCTGTGGCGGTCCTGTCGATCGACGACATCCGCTCTGTGTTCGAGCAACGGGCGAAGCTCTTGCAAAGCTATGACGAAGGCCGCTTCGGCCGCTTCGGCAAACTCGTCTATGCGCTGCCGCTCATGCTCGAGAATCCCAACGGCCTCGGCCCGCTGCGCTTCCGGAATTTCTTCTTCGAGGACCCGCACAACGTCTATCTCAACGGCTTCGTCAATTTCGGCTGGCTTGGCGGGCTCTCCTATCTCGCGCTGATCGTCTCGACCTGCGTCGTCGGCTTCAAAATCTGCATGCAGCCGAGCCCATGGCGGCGCGAGGCGATCGCGATCTTCTGCTCGCTGTTCACGCAAGTGCTGCAAGGCTTCCAGATCGACACCAACACCTGGCGTCACTTCAACATGATGATCGGCCTGATCTGGGGCATCATGGCCGCATGGACGCTCATGAAGAAGCGCGCGAAAGAGGCGCCGCGCGCCCATTCCGCGCCGCCGCCCACAGCGGTTCAGGCTGCGATCCCGGCCTCGGCCATCATCGCGGCGCGATAGACGTTTTCGATTCCGTCGAGATGCCGGTCGAGCGTCAGCGGCGCTCGCCAGTAAGCGTCATACGCCCCGGCGGCCATGGCGCGGACGCGATCATCGTCCTGAAGCTGCCGCATGGCCGCAACGAGCGAATCCACATTCGCCGATTTGAAACAGAGGCCGTTCCTGCGCTCGACGATGGCTTCCACGGCCGCGCCCGCGTCGCTCGCGATGACGGGACAGCCATTCGCCAGAGCCTCATAGACCGTGAGCGGCTGCCCCTCATAGAGCACCGAGGGAAAGACCAGCGCGCGCGCCGCGCGGATTTCTTCCGTCACTTCGGCGGTGTTCTTCCAGCCGGCGAAAACATGCTCGGGAAAATCGTGCTGCAACTCCTCGCGCAACGGCCCGTCGCCGACGATGCGAACGCTGACGCCGATGCGGCGGCCGGCTTCGCAGAACAGGCGCGCGCCTTTTTCCGGCGACAGCCGGCCGACGAACAGAAACGGGCCAAGATCGGCGGCGGGCTTCGGGCCGCGATCGACGATGTCGATGGGATTGTCGACGCGATGCACTTTCATCTGCGCCGGCAGCCAGGGCCGCGCCACGCGCTCCTGCGTCGCGCTCAGCGTGATGATATGCCGACAGGCGTCTTTCAGCCCGCTGGCATGGTCGAGCAGCCAGTGACGGCCGCTGCGCCAGAGTTTGCGCGCGTGGCTCCGCTGATCGCAGTTGGTGCTGATGCAATCGAAGGATTGCGGCGTGCGATGGCAGGTCTCGCCTTTGGGGTAGACGAAAAAGCCGCCATTCGGACAAACCCAGAAGAAATCATGCAGGGTCGCGACAAGGTTCGCGCGCCGCTCAACGATCGCGCGGCCGATCGACGGCGACAGCACCTTCGCCCAGGAATGAAGATGGACGACCGTGTCGCGCTGATCGAATCCGCCGAGCAGTTCCGAGAGCTTCGCGCGCGCCGGCCTGTTCCAGGTCGCGATGCGCGTGAACGCGATCGGCGAGGACGCGGTGTTGATGTCGGGCTGACCGAGACACAGGACTTCGACGCCGCTGGCGGCGAGTTCAGGCGCCACGGGGCCGGTCGCTGCGAAATAGATGACGCGGTGGCCGCGCCGGGCGAGGCCAATGGCGCTCTGAATGGCGACCATCGCCACGCCGCCGACCAACGCGGCGTGATCGTTGACGATGATGATATTCATGCAATCAAGCCGCTTCGCAGACGCGGACGCGATTCCGGCCGAAGCGCTTGGCGTCATAGAGCGCCGCGTCAGCGCGCGCGAGACAGGTCGTGATGTCCTCGCCCGGCGCGAGCGCTGAATAGCCGACGCTGCAGGTCATCATGTTCGCAAGCCCGTTGCCAAGCGGAAACGCCTGCGCCGTCGCAGCCTGCTTCGCCGCGGCGAAGAACTCCTCGGCGTTGACGTCGTGCGGCAGCGTTACACAGATCGCGAACTCCTCGCCGCCGACGCGCGCGACGCAGGCGCCTTTCGCCGCGGCTTCGGTCAATCGCGCAGCGAAGGTCTTCAGCACTTCATCGCCGGCCGCATGGCCCCAGGTGTCGTTCACGGACTTGAAGTGATCAATATCGAGAAGCCCGAGCCACAACGCGGATCTCTCCGCCATTCCGGCGCGCATTCCGGCGACCGAAATCTCGAAGCCGCGACGGTTGGCGACGTTGGTGAGGCTGTCGGTTTCGGCGGCCGTCCGCAGCTCCCGTTCGCGCTCCGCGGCGGTTTTGAGCTGCGCCGAAAGCGCCGTTCGCGACGCTTTCTCCAGACCCACTTCGAAGCGCAACTGACGCGCCTGCGCCTCGAGCTGCGCCAGCGCGTCCTTGAGCTCCGTGATGTCAGCAAACATGACGATGAAGCCGTCGCTCCAGGGAGCGGCCGTGACGCGCAGCCAGGGACCATCCGGCTCGCCATTGCGCCGGGAATCGAAATTCTCCGGCGCCTGCGTTTCGACCACGCGCACATAGCGCGCCCAGACGCCGCGTTCGGCGATCCCGGGAATGAGATCGAAGATGCTGCGGCCGATCGGGTCGCCCTTGAACTTGTCGCTGATCTGCGCCGCGGTGCGATTGAAGGTGACGAGATGCGCGTCGATCATCTGGCCGCTGACGTTTCGGTGAGCGCGGAATGCGAGCACGCCCATCGGCGCCTGATCGAGGATCGCCGCAAGCAGATCGCTGCGGAATTCGATCGGCTTCTTGAACACGATCAGCAGGGGCGCGCCATCGCGGGTCCGCACCGGGCAGATCAGGCGCTCCCACATGCTCACGCGCTCGTCATTGATGCCGCGTTGTGTCGCCAGCAGCGGCCGGCCTTCGGCAAGCACCCTCTGATAGACGTCGTGAAGCTGGCGGGCGAAGTTCTTGTCGGCGATCTTCATCGTCCGGCCGACGAGATCGAAACCAGAATTCCGCGCGATCTCAGAGCCGTAATAGAGATAGGTGAAGCCTTCGACGCCAGGCGCCATCATGAGCAGGTGCGGCGTGAACGCATCAAGCGAGATCAGATTAAAATCGTCGAATCGGGCCCAACGGCCGTCGTCCGACGCCGCGCGGTAGGCCGAGAGGAGCTGCGATATCTCCTCGCTCTGCGCGTCGGCCTCAATGCTGTCGAAGCTGAAATGCTCGAACAAGAACTGCGCCCCCTGATCCCGGCGCTTATAGACGACGCGAGTAAATGTGAGGTTTGCGAGCTGCGCAGCGAAATGAAGCAAAAGCTGCAAATGTCTGCGCTGAATGAGAAGATCGCGCCGCGTGTTGCTGCTAACGTGGCTTATGGAAGGTTAATGGTCGCGCTCTGACAAGACCGCGGCCGTCTTTCATCGTGCGGGCGACACATTGCGGACAAATCGACGGGTCAGACTCACCTGATGTTCACCGCACAAAACAGTCTGCGCCGAGCGCCGGGCGGACCGCGAAGCAGATGCGGCCGCAGTTCAAGGTCCGACCTCGACTCTCTCAGTCGAACCGTCGTGCGGGCGACAACCAGCCGTCGCTAAGGTGATCTACGATCCCGTCGACACAGATTCCCGATCTGAGTCGACGACATAGGTCCGATGCAGAAATTCGATCAAAACGGCGAAGCAACCGAGATGCGCGATTGCGATCCAGATGAGCATGGGCGCCCCCAAATGACGCGTTTCCCCGAGCTTTGTTCACTTTCCCCAGCCGTGGGTCAGTGCACACGCAACGCTTCCCGCGCCCACGAAGCAACCTTGAGGCGGCTTTCTATGAATGTCTATCGTGCAATGCAGCAATTTGCCGCACAAACGCTGCGCACGCCCGCGATTCGACCCGCGCGATGACCGCCTTACCGCCTAAATCGCAAGCAGTTTCCTTCGTTTGGCATGCGCATTGCGTATGACTGCGTATGTCGCCCGGCGCCCCAGGAATTGCGGCGACGATGGTCGCCCGGATTGCGACGCACAAGGCGGAGAATCCGCCTCCGGGTTGCGTTTGGACCGACGAGCGAGGGCGAGTCGCACCCGTCGGCCAGGATTGAGTCAGAGCGAACCGATGGCTCGACGCCATCATCGCCCCGCCTCTGCTCATCCGAGCGCGGCGGCCCTTGAAGTTTGTTGTCGCTGACAGGAGCATGAAGCTGATGATCTCAGGTCAAACTCTCAACAATGGTTCCGCTGTCTCGGCAGCCATCCCGGCGTCGGAACACAAGCTGACGGAGCGGGTCTTCGCCGCAACCTTCGCTTTCGCGGCCATCACGGCGACGGGCGTATGGGTCGGCTTTCTCGGCTGGTGCGCGGCGTCGCTATGGAACGTCGCCTTCGGCTGAACCAAGAGACTGGAGACGGCGCGGGAGGAGGCCGTCTCTCCGAGATATCAGCGGGATCGTGATCCCCGCCACATTCAGGCGAACAATCGCTCCACAAGCGAAGATATACTCATAAACTATTGAAATAATTATTTCTCAGGCCTCTTTGAGGCCGCTCCTCAAGACAATCGTGATCGTTGACCGCGCCCTGTTGCGGGCGGTTCGCGTTGCGCCCTTCCCTCCGGCGATGCAAAATCGCCGGCAAAGTCAGACGCAGAGTCGTGGGGCGCGCGCCCCGACCCGCTGACGCGGTCGGAGGGTGTGGATGCGGGTGCTTGTTACGGGCGCCGCAGGATTCATCGGGTATCATACGGCGCTGCGCCTGCTGGCCCGAGGCGACGAGGTTGTCGGCCTCGACAATCTCAATGCGTATTATGATCCCGCGCTGAAAGCCACGCGCCTCGAGCGCCTCAAGGCGCAGCCCGGATTCCGGTTCGCGCAGATCGATCTCGCCGACCGGATCGCCATGGCCGATCTCTTCGCAAAGGGAGCTTTCACGCGCGTCTGTCATCTCGGCGCGCAGGCCGGCGTCCGCTATTCGCTGGAAAATCCGGAGGCCTATATCGACTCGAACCTCGTCGGCTTCGGCGCGATCCTCGAAGGCTGCCGCCGCAATGGCGTCGAGCATCTGGTCTACGCCTCATCGAGCTCCGTCTATGGCGCGAACACCGCGACGCCCTATCGCGTCGAGCAATCGGTCGACCATCCCGTCAGCCTCTACGCTGCGACCAAGAAGGCGAACGAGCTGATGGCGCACTCCTACAGCCATCTCTACGGATTGCCGACGACAGGCCTGCGCTTCTTCACGGTCTATGGGCCCTGGGGACGCCCCGATATGTCGCCGATGATCTTCACGAAAAAGATCATCGCCGGCGAACCGATCGAGGTTTTCAACAATGGCCAGCACGCCCGCGATTTCACCTTTGTCGATGACATCGTGGAAGGCGTGGCGCGGGTGATCGATCACACCGCGGCGCCGGATCCCGACTGGAACAGCGACGATCCCGATCCCGCGACGTCTTCCGCGCCCTGGCGGCTCTACAATATCGGCAACTCGCAGCCGGTGGAGCTTCTCGATTTCATCGCCTGCATCGAAAGAGCGGTCGGCAAGAAGGCCGTCATGGTGATGAAGCCGAAGCAGCCGGGCGACGTCGATCGCACGAGCGCCGACGTGTCTGCGCTCGAAAAGGCCGTCGGCTTCAAACCAGACACTCCGATCGAGGAAGGGGTGAGCCGCACCGTCGGCTGGTACAGGCAGTTCTATCGGGTTTGAGCCTCATTCGCGCCCGGCGAAACCGAGCTGCTTGTCGAACTCGCGCTGACGATTGAGCGTATCGCGTCGCGCCTGCGCCGCCAGCTTTTCCGCCCGGCTCTGCGCCGCGCGGCGCAATCGCTCGGCCCAGAAGGCGGGAAAAGGCCCCTTCCCCCTGAGCGCGCGCCTGAGCCAGCGCGCAAAACCTGACGCGTGCAGCCGGAACATGTCGTCGTCGAACGCAACGAGCGCCTCGCAGCTCGCGGGATCGCCCTGCCGGCCGGCGCGCCCGACAAGCTGGCGATCGACGCGCTTCGATTCCGCATATTGCGTGAGGATCACATGCAGGCCGCCGGCGGCGCGCGCTTCGGGCGTCAGTTTGATGTCGGTGCCGCGCCCTGCCATGCTGGTCGCAACCGTGATGCGGCCCGTCTGCCCCGCCTGCGCGACGATGCCAGCCTCTTCGCTGTCATTGCGGGCATTGAGCAGCACATGCGCGATGCCGGTCGCATTCAACGCTCGCGACGTCGCTTCCGATTCCGCCACCGATCCCGTTCCGATCAGCACGGGTCGCCCCTCGGCCTGCAGCGCCTGCGCTGACTCAGCGATGGCGGCGCGTTTCGCATCGGCGTCGCCGAACAGTTTCGCGCCGCGATCGATGCGCCGGTTCGGGCGGTTCTTCGGAATGCGCACCACCTTCAATCCATAGACGGCGCGCAACTCGCCGACCGTTTCCGCGAGCGTGCCCGACATGCCGGCGAGATGGAGATACCGGCGAAAGAAGCGCTGATAGGTGATGCTCGATTGCGTCGCGGTGCGCGCCGTAATCTCGACGCCTTCCTTCATCTCGATGAGCTGATGCAATCCGTTCTGCCATTGCCTGCCGTCGGCGATGCGGCCGGTGAAGGCGTCGACGATCTGCACCTTGCCGTCGACGACGACATAATCGACATCGCGCGCATAAAGACGCTTCGCCGCGAGCGCCTGAGACACCATCTCCTCGCGGCCCCGGCGCGCCTCCCACAACCCGCCGAAACCTTCCGTCAGCGCGCGCGTCTTGCGGCCGCCTTCGTCGGTCAGCCGCGCATGGCGGTTGGCGGCGATCAGTTCGAAATCCGCGCCTGCGACAAGCTGGTCGGCGACGTTGAGCGCAGTCGCATAGATCGACTGTTCGTCGGCGTCGCCTGCGCCGGCGATGATGAGAGGCGTGCGCGCTTCGTCGATCATGATGGAGTCGGCTTCATCGACGATGGCGAAATGAAGCCCGCGCAGCAGGAGCGACGGGCCGCCTGCTTCAGCGCGCCCGATGCGATCGACCATGGCGTTCGATTGCAATCGTCTGCGACCCATGGCGAGACGATCGCGCTGATAGTCGAACGCCACTTCCTTGTTGACGGCGTAAGTGACGTCACACGCATAGGCCGCGCGACGCTGCGGCGGCTCCTGTCCCTGCTTCACGAAGCCCACGCTCAATCCAAGAGCCTCGTAGAGCGGCCGCAGTTCCTCCGCATCGCGCTCGGCGAGATAATCGTTCACGGTGACGACATGGGTCGGCCAGCCGCCAAGCGCAGCGGTCGCCGCGGCGAGGGACGCGGTCAGCGTCTTGCCTTCGCCGGTCTGCATTTCCGCGAGCCGCCCCTGCATGAGCGCAAGCCCGCCCATCAACTGCACCTGATAGGGCCGCATGCCGACCCTGCGCGCGGCCGTCTCGCGCACGAGCGCGAAGGTCTCGTTGACGAGATCGATCGTGAAGCCTTCGCGCCGCAACGCCGCGCGCAGCCGCGCAGCTTCCTGGCGCAACGCATCGTCGGAAGCAGACAGAAGCTTCTTTCCCAATTCCTCGATGATTTCGGCCTGCCGCCGCAGGCGCGGCGCGCCGCGCTCGAACAAGGCGGCGACGCGTCCATAATTCTCGATCAACCAGCGGTCGGCCTTGCCCGGCTCCTCGTCCCGGCGCTCGGGATAGAGCGACGATCCGCGTTCGCCGGCGACAATCCGGCCATCGCTGAAGCGGAGCATGCGCGTCAGACGTTGAAGCGCGCGAGGAAGAGCTGGCGCAGCGTCCTGTACCATTGCCATCCCAGCGGCTCGGCGCCGTGATCGAAACGCGCATAGACCTTCGAGCCGAAATAGGCGCGCGCCGGCTCGCTCAGTTCAAGATCGAACTGGAAAGTGCGCTGCAGGGTCTTCGCCTGATTGGGGTCGCGCGCGTCGACCGCGAGCCGCCCGCCGCCGATGTCGGACAGAGCCTTGCTCGGCAGCTTGTCGGAGCCCGCCGGGACCTCGCGCACGATGCGCGCGCGATAGACATGCGAGAGATCGCTAGGGAATTTGATCTCGATGCGATCGATGTTCCGCCTGACAAGATCGATGTCGGACTGGATGACGACGGCGCGCACGAGCTGCGCGCGATCATTCATGACATAGCCAAGCACATCGCCACGCTTGGCGTAGCGCGCCGGCATGTCGTCCGACTTCGGCGCGACGAAGCGGCCGCTCATGCCGGCGCGCGCGACATATTGCCCGGCGCGCTCATTGGCCCGCGCCAGCGACGCCTGACGGATGATCAATTCCTGGCGCGTCAGATCGGCCTGCACGCGATCGTCGAACTGTTCGGATTCGAGCTTCGCGGATGCGGCGTCGACCTGCGCGCGCAGCACGCCGATCTCGCCTGACATGTTGGGATCTTCGCTCTGGAACAGAGGCGCTCCCAGCGCGACCTCCGTGTCGGGTTCAGCCAGAATGCGCTTCACGAAACCGTCGGCGCCGGCGCGCACGAAGCTCTCCTCCGGCAGCCAGACCACGGCTTCCGCATTCGTATGCAGGGGAAACGGCGCCAGCATGAGCGCGGCCGCAATCGTCGACAATCCGCCGAAGGTGATGAAATTCGCGCGCAGGCGATGCTCGCGCAGGCGCGGCGACGTTACGACAAACGCAAGCGCCTTGAGCGCCGGCCAGACGAGCGTGCGCGCAACACCTGCGATCGCGGCGATCACGCCGATGATGAAGAACTGCGACGCCACGAACAGCGCGACGCCGAACGTCACGATCAGGCGATAGACGAAGGCGGCCGGCGCATAGACGACAAACCAGGCGCGCTCGCCGCGCGTCGCCTCCGGCGGATCAGCCTTCACGCCGAACAGGAAGCGCTGCGCAGCCCACGCCCAATAACGGTTGGCGCGCTGGCCGAGATTGGGAATATCGATGACGTCGCTGAGAATATAATAGCCGTCGAAACGCAGCAGCGGATTGGCGTTGAACACGACCGTCGAGACGCCGGCGATCAGCATGACATTGTAGGCGGCCGCGCGCACAAGGCCGGGTTCGGCCAGCGCCCAGACGAAGGTCGCGAGCGCCGCGATGAAGAGCTCCACGACCATGCCGGCCGCGGCGACGAAGGCGCGCTGGCGGCGATCGCGAAACGCTGTGGAGGCGGAGGCGTCGACATAGGGCACGGGCGCCAGCACGAGGAACATCAGGCCAAATTCGTGCACCGCGCCGCCATAACGCTTCACCGCATAGCCATGGCCGAACTCATGCAGCGCCTTCAGCACAGGGAAGATCGCCGCCATCAGGATGAGATTTTCCCTGGCGAGGATCGTGTCGACGGACGCGTCCGACAAGGTCGCCCAGTTCATGCCGACGATCAGCAGCGCGGCGGCGACGCAGGCGAGCCAGATCAGGCCGCCCGCCCAGCCGAAGAGCGGCCTGACGAAGGGAAGCGTGCGGTCGAGGAACGCGTTCGGGTCCCAGACGGGAAAGCGGATCGCGAGCGGGTTGCCGAAACGCTGCTTCAGCGTCGAGCGCTGATGGCTTTCGTAGCGCTGGAAGAGTTCGGCCGCGTCCGGCGGCGTGTCGCTCTGCAGGAGATCGGCGGCGTGAAGCTGCGACAGGATATGGATGATTTCGTCCTGGCTCGGCGCGTCGTCGCCCAGCTGGCCGACGACGAGATTCCAGAGTTCGGCGACGGTGCGCCGGCCATCCATCAGGCCGATGAAGAGATAGACCGGCGCGGTGAAGCGATGATAGCGGCCCGAGGCCTCGTCCTGCGCCACATACCAGGACTGGCCGCGAGAGCGATGACGATGCGCCTGCACATGGCTGCGCAGGCGCGGCCTCAGATGCGCGACGCGGTGCCAGGAGGAGCTGAGAAAGGACTGCGCCATCGAATTCAGAACGATCCCGCCGCCAATGGATGTCTCAAATATGCAGACATCCTAGAATTCGCCGCATGCTTTTCCAAGCCGGGCGCTTCGGCGACATTGGTCTGCTGGCAGTCCACCCGAAAGCAGGCGTATTGCGCTCATATTGAGTTTGGCCGAGTTTAACCCGTCGCAGGGGAAGACCACTTGAAGTAGAGTAACAGCGTTAGACGTCCAAATGGAGCGCGAGATGCCTGTTTCCAGAATGGTGACCGGCTCGTTGGCCCTGCTTGTTCTGAGCGGAATTTGCCCGGCCCTGGCGGGGGACAGTTCACTTGAATACGACCGCGCGACCCCGGCCGACCTGAAATGGAGCCCGCTACCCTCCATGCCCAAGGGGACGCAGACGACTGTGCTCCACGGCAATCCGGGCAAACCGGGCCTCTATACTGTTCGCCTCAAAATCCCGGCGAATTCCAAAATGCCTGTGCATTCTCACCCCGACGAACGCGTTCGCGTTATCATTTCGGGGACCTACTATTCGGCGCTGGGCGACAAGGTGGACGCGTCGAAACTGTTGAGCTTTTCCCCCGGAACATTTTCGCATGTGCCGCCCAAGGTTTGGCAGTTTGCCGAAACAAGGGACGAAGAAGTTATATTCGAGATTACTGGAATAGGACCGACAGGCATCGACTACCTCAATGCTGAAGATGACCCTCGAAAGCAAAAATAATGTTTGTGCTCATTTCCGTCGTCGCCCATCTGTGACGGGTCGAAGGCGTCGTCGTCGAGCGACAGCTCGGCCGCGGCGAATACGCCTATGAGCAGGCGCCGATCATGACGGTGGCCCAGCTCGGCCCGCTGTTCGTGGAGGTCTTTGTGCCGGTCGCGCTCTATGGCTCGATCGCCCTTGACGGCAAGGCGACGGTCAGGCCGGAGCTGCCGAAGGCGGCCGATCGCGAGGCCGTGGTCTCGGTGGTCGATCCCGTGTTCGACGCCCGCAGCGGCGCCTTCGGCGTCAGGCTCTCGATGAAGAACGCCGACCGGCGCACGCCTGCGGAGGCGCGCTGCAAGGTGAAATTCGAGCCGCTGGCGAAGGCGCCATAGCGATTATCTCTTTCGCAGACGCCCGGCCTTCGGTTGACTTTGTCGGCCAAGTCGCCTTGGTGCGTCATCACTGCCGTCGTAGCTCAATGGATAGAGCACCGGACTTCGAATCCGTAGGTTGCAGGTTCGAGTCCTGCCGACGGCGCCAGATTCCCCTTCAGCCGCCCTATCACCCAGCGCAGCCAACCCGTTTCGCTGTTGCGCCCGCCAATCCCGCTCCTAAAATCATCAAGCTGACATTTTCCGGGGCTGGGGAGGCCTGAAACATGAAAGCGATTCTCGCCATTGTCGTCGCGGGCGGCGCGTGCCTGATGATGTCGTCGCCGGCCGACGCCTGGTATTGCAGCGCGCGCGGCTCGACCGGCGCGTCAGGCTGGGGCCGCGCTGGAAATCCGAGCTACGCCCGCAGGATCGCGCTGCGCGAATGTGCAGTTCGCACGCCGCGCTATGCGCGTTGTTACATCATGTATTGCACGCCCTGATCGGCCGGCGCCGGCGCGACGCGCGCGGCGCCGTGACGCATCGTCCACCTGCCTGCCCTGCTCGTCCGGCGGTTGCTTCGACTCCGGAAATGCGGTCGCATGCCTTCATTGGCGCGGCTCACCCGCGCCGCAGGAGGAAGCCCCATGTTGAAAAAACTCGCATTCGCCGCCCTCCCCGTCCTTGCGCTTGGCGTGGCCTCACCGCCGGCCTTCGCGCTGACCATGAAGGAATGCAGCACCAAATATCAGGCGGCGAAGAAGGCCAACACGCTGAAGGGCGCAAGCTGGAACGATTTCCGCAAGGCCGAATGCGCCGACGACGACGCGTCCGACACTGACGCCGCCGCAGCCGTGGCGCCTGAGCCCGCTAAGCCCGCCGCGGCCGCGCCGGCAAAGCCTGCTGCGACAACTGCGCCAGCCGCGACGACAACGGCGGCCGCTCCCGCGGCGACGCCGGCCAAGCCGGCTGTTCCGGCTCCGGCCGCGAAGCCCAGCGCCGCAATCTTCCCACGCACCGTGGCGACCAAATACGCCAATGAGACGCCCGGCAAGGCGCGGCTGAAAACCTGCGTCGACCAGTACAACGCCAACAAGGCGGCGGGAAAGAATGGCGATCTCAAATGGATTCAGGAAGGCGGCGGCTACTGGAGCCAGTGCAATTCCAAGCTGAAAGCCGGCTGAAAACCTCATCGCTTCGCCACCGAATAAAAGCCGCCCGGTGCGCCGGGCGGCTTTTATGTGCGGGATGAATCAAGGTCTGCGACGAGCGCGGCGTTGGAGACGGTGGGAATCGGAAGCTCACGAATTCAAGATGAACAGCAGCATTGCCGCCATCTCCGGATATTCGCGATCGTGCTTTGACACTGACATTCATGGTGCGCTGCGACGCTTTCGCCGCGCTCCGATGAGGCGGCGGATTCAACGTTTTCGCAGCGCCGAGGCGCGGCTCGGCGCCGAGATGTTCGAACGAGCAGTCAACGAGACAATAACCTCCCGGATCCAACGTAGACCGCTGTGTCCGTGGCTGCGCTCGTGCCAGACCATTCCCACTGCGAAACCCTCAACGGGAAAGGGGCAGTCTATCACTTTGAGCTTGTCGGCGCGGCCGCGAACCAGACGTTCCGGGACGAGCGCCACGAAGTCCGAGCGAGACACAATCTCGGGAACGAACAAGAACGAGGCTGCGGATAGCACCGCATTGCGCTCGTGTCCGAGGACAGCCAAAGCGCTGTCCACTGGCGTCACAAAACCTCCGCCATGCAAGGACACGACTACCTGATCCAACTTCGCAAACTCCTCAACTGCAATTCCCTTTCGCAGTCGCGGATGTTTCCGGCGGCCAATGAGCACGTAGCGCTCGTCGAAAAGATGCCGGGTGCGAAGAGCCGGCGGAGCTTCGTGCGGCATCATGAGCGCCAGATCGACAACGCCCCGCGCCATCTGCGCGTCCAACTGCTGTACGTCCAGATTGCGCAGCGCTACACGAACTTCGGGCGCTCGCGTCCGGAGTTGCACGACGAGCGGCATAACAATCGCCATCTGCAGGTAATCTGTGCAAGCGATAGCGACGGTCAGCTTGGCTTTAGTCGGGTCGAAGTTCCGATGAGAAGCGACCGTAGCTCGAACCTGGTCAAGGGCCTGGCGCAATGGATCGAGCAACTCAATTGCCTTGGCGGTCGGCGTCATTCCTCGCTGTGCAGGAATTAGCAGCGGGTCATCGAACTCATGTCTGAGACGATTCAGTTGGGCGCTCACCGCCGGCTGGCTCAGGCTTAGGCGAGCGGCCGCCTTCGTCACATTCTGCTCCACAAGCAACGTCTCAAGCGTGACGAGCAGGTTGAGGTCCAGACGTTTGATATCCATTGAATGGATAGTAGCCGAACATTTTTGTGATTTCAAATATAGCTCGGAGTTGTCGAGACTTCTCGGCCTCGCACCGAGCGACAACCGCTCACAATCTCAGGATCGGGAGAAACAGCATGAGCCAAGCCGATACTTCCAAGCCCTTGATCACGGTCGTCGGAGCATCAAGTAAACAAGGCCGAAGCGTCGCCGCGGCGTTGCTTGATAGCGGGCGCTACCGGGTCCGCGCCTTGACTCGGCGCCGCGATAGCAAGCCGGCACAAATCCTCGCGCAGAGGGGCGCCGAAGTCGTGGCGGCGCCCCTTGAACTCGGCGCGCAGGCCGAGCTAACCGCAGCCATGAGCGGCTCGGTCGGCGCGTTCTTGATGACGCCGCCCATCGTCAAGGTTCCGCCGGCGGAACTTGAACTCACCCTCGGCAAGGAATTGGCCAACGCGGCGGTCGCCGCTGGCGTCGAACATGTGGTTTTTAGCGGGCTCGAAAACGTCGAGGCGCGCACCAACGGCGCCAAGTGGGCGCCGCACTTCACCGACAAGGCGAAGGTGGAAGACTACATTCGGGGCTTACCCATTCGCAGTTCGTTCGTGTACCTCGCGTTCTACTACACCAACTTCATGGAATACTATGTGCCGCAGCGCGTGGAGGACGGCATCAAGTTTGCCATATACTTGCCGCCGCACATCCCCATGCCGTTCTGCGATCCACTCACTGCGGCCGGGCCGGCTGTGCGCGAGATTTTCGATCACCCCACGCAATACGACGGCAGAACGCTGCCCGTGATCGGCGAGTTTCTTTCGGCGCAAGATATGGTGGACACGTTTGCGCGCGTCACCGGGCAGCGGTCGTGCTACGTCTCCGCCTACTCGCGCGAAGATCTGTTGCGCCATTTTCCCGGCTTTACCGCCAACGAGCATCTCGTGCGCGAGCTGGTGGGCATGGTGGAATACGCCGTCGAGTATGGCTACTATGCCCCCGAGCGCGATCTGACGTGGAGTCGGAAAATTGATCCGCACGCGTTGACTTGGGAGCAGTTTCTCGATCGCAGCAACTGGAAAGGCGATCTACTGTCCTATAACGCCACTCCTGAAGACAAGCTTCTGTCGGTGTGATGGTCGCGCGATTTCCAGCATGTAGAGCGGACTGCAGCGGATAGCGAGCGCAGAACTGTCTGAGCCGATATCGAGCGGCGAGAGACGCTGCTTTCTCGCTGGCGGCCAGTTGGTCGGCCCGCCGGCGCGTTCCTTGCCCTGCATACAGTCGCGTGACAGCATCATTTCGTGGCGCGGGTCAAAGCCTGCATCAGCCATCGTCAATCAGAAACTCTGGAGATGATCGTGCCTGATCCATCCGTGCAGCAATCTCCGACGCCGTTCAAGGTCGCCGTTCCGCAAGCTACGATTGACCGTATCCTCAATCGCGTGCGGGACGCGCAATTCCCGGACCGGCTCGACGGCAACGATTGGCGATACGGGGCTGACTGGGATTACATGAAGGCGCTCGCCGACTACTGGGCGACGGAGTACGACTGGCGCAAAGCGGAAACAAATCTGAACCGGCATCCGCAATTCACCGCGCGTGTGAACGATTACGATATCCATTTTTACCACGTCAAAGGACGTGGACCGAAGCCGATGCCGCTTATCCTGACCCATGGGTGGCCAGGATCAGTGTTCGAGTTTCTGGAAGCAATCGGCCCGCTGAGCGACCCGGCAAGCTACGGCGGTTCGCCGGAAGATGCATTCGACGTCGTTGCGCCATCGCTGCCGGGATATGGCTTTTCATCCAAGCCGAAAGGCAAGCCCGTCGGCCCCGCGACAACAGCCGCCCTCTGGAATCATCTCATGACGGGCGTGCTCGGATACGCAAAATATGGCGCGCAGGGCGGCGACTTGGCCAACGGCGTCCAGGTTCAACTCGGCCGCACCTACCCCCACTCGCTTGTGGGCCTGCATTTCAACGGGATATCCATCAGCGCCGCACCATTGCCTCCCGAGGCCGAACAGACACCCGAAGAGCGCGCTTACGCGCGAGCGCTGGCCGCCCATCGACTGACGGAGCTGGATTACAATGGTGAACAACGCAACAAGCCGCAGACGGTGGCGCTTGCGCTCAGCGATAGTCCCATTGGGGTCGCGGCGTGGATTGTCGAAAAACTCAAAGCCTGGAGCGATTCGCCAGCGTTGGAGCCGGTGTTCACGAAGGAACAGGTGATCACGAACGTGATGATCTATCTTGTGACCAACACCATCGGCACAGCGGCCTGGTTTTATCGAGGGCTAAACGAAGATTTCGGAGCTGCTGAAGGCAGAGTCGCCGTTCCCACCGGCTTTGTCTCCTCGCCGCACGAAATGACGCTCCTCAATCCGCCAAGAAGTGCGCTGGAGCGAAATTTCAATCTGGTTCACTACACCAAGATGTCGCGTGGCGGCCATTTCGCGTTCTGGGAGCAGCCCGAAGCGATGGTCGAGGACGTGCGGCAATTCTTCAGAAAGCTGCGCGCTTAGAGTGTTTCCCGTTTGCGATGATTCAAGGTTTCGTCATCGCCGCGCTTGTCACCGCAAGCCGGATTTATCCGACTTGCGGCATTCAACTATGCGGAACTCGGGCAAGCCCGAGTCCCGACGCCACCCACGTCTTCATTTCTTTCAAAGACGTGGATGCGCGGAACAAGTCCGCGCATGACGGCCTCTTTCGTGAATACACCAAAACGGGAAATGCTATAGAGCAACGTGCTGAAAGGCGCGAGTGTCATCCCGGGACGCGCGCAGCGCGGGCCCGGGACCCATTGAGCCGCTGCACAATTGCTTGGGTTCCGGGTTCTTCGCTTCGCGAAGCCCCGGAATGACGGTGGAAATATTTGCAGCTAATCTCATCATGTATTTACAAGACTTCAACCGAGCGCCGCTGCGATCGCGCCTTTCGCGGCGCGCAGCGCCGCCAGCGTCTCGTTCTTTCCGCGAAGGAGATTGGTGCGGGCGAAGCCCTTGAGATCATCGGGCAGGCCCGCAATATCCTCCGCGACAGACAACGCGGGAACCGGCGGCAAGGTCAGTGCGGCGTCCTGATGGAAGCGGCCGCCGCGCGCATAGTTCAACGGCACCAACGCCCGCGACAGAGCGATCAGCGCATCATTCGCCGCGCGCGGCGCGATCGCCTTCGCGTCAATCTTTGCGTGCAGCTTTGCGACGTCGGCGGCGACATCCCCGATCGCTTTCACGACATCGGAGAGGTCCACGCCCGTACTGAGCGCGGCGTAGCTCTCGATCGCCGCGCGAATTTCGGCCGCGCCATCGCGCCAGTCGAGCGGCAGAATTTCCGCGTTGGCGAAGGTCGTCGCGGCTTCGAGATAGAGCGCGATATCCTTCTCCAGCACGCCCTTGTCGCAGATGTCGATGCGGTCATCTTCAGTGTGCCAAGCGATGTTGCCGCCGCAGCCGCCGACGTGATGCCAGCCGCGCTGATCGACAAGCTCCTTCGGCATCATCGAGGACGCCATGAACGCGCCGGAGACGCCGAGATTGTAGAAGGAATAATCGCTGGAGCGATTCGGGCGTTTCGCTTTCGGCGTCTGTCCCGTGACGCGCTCGACGATGGCGGTGACGGCCTTCACGGCCTCCGGCATCATGGTGATGTTCTCGTAGCTCGTGGCGTCCTTGCAGCCGGGGCTGTCGCAATTCATCTGGAAGACGCAACGGTCAAGGAGATCGAAAGCGTGCGCGTCGAGATACCAGGAGCTGCCGCCATAGCGGCCGGTGGAATGCGCCGGCCACCAGGCGAGGCGCACCGAACGACGCAATTCGCTGCGCTTCTCCCAGAGCACGCGCGCGATCTCGAGCATGCAGGCGTTGCCAGTGCCGTTGTCGCCGACGCCCTCCTTCCAGCTGTCGTAATGGCCGTGCAGGAACACGAAGCGATCGGGCTCGATGGCGCCGGGAATGTCGACGACGGGCAGGTTCTGCGGAAACCAGCCGACCTCCAGCTCCGAAAACAGCGTCGCCGTCTTGCCGGCCTTCGCGGCGGCGATCAGCGGAACGCCATCCTCGCGATTGACCGCGACCGAGGGGATCTTCGGCAGCCGCGACACATCCTCCATCTCGGGCGTGCCCCAGATCGTCGAAGCCGTGCCCCAATGGATGCGATGGCCGGGATTGACCGCGATGACGCCAAGCGCGCCAAGCGCCTCCATTTCGGACAGCACCATGGGCAGGCTGATGCCTTCGGTGACGATGATCTTGCCGGCGACATCGATAGCCGGCGGCGCGCCATATCGCGCATATTCGCGCTTCGACGAGGGCACATAGGTCAGGGGCGCGGTGAGCCCGTGAGGCGCTGGTTTGGAGAAGGCGGGCGGCTTCGCGAACAGGCGCTTGCCGTCGAGCTCGACCGCGGCCGACTTCGGCAAGCTCAGGAACAGCCGCGGCTGATGCATCATCACGGGCAGGCCCCTCGCCCGCAGCCGCTCGGCGATCATCTCGGCCCCGCGATTGACCTCCTCCGGGGCCTCGCGAGGCTGGCGCTCATAAGCTTCCACCAGCTCCCATGCGAAGCCGCCATCGATGGCCTTCAGGAAAGACTCATGTTTCATGGCGAGACCTTGAGGATTGGAGTTGCGTTTCAGTGAGTGAAGCATAGTTTTACCGGAAGCTGAAAGCCTCCGTTGAAGGTCTGTTCTGCGCAATGCGGATGACAGGCGTTCCGACGAAGGCTAAGCCGGGCGAAGGAAAGGATGGCGCATGGCCTATACGATCACGGCGGTGGACCGGGCGCTCGCCCTCCTCGAAGCGCTGGCGGAAAAGCCCGGCATCGGCGTCACCGAGATCGCGAACCTCACGGGCAACACCAAAAGCCTCGTATTCCGCCTGATCTATACGCTGGAGAAGCGCGGCTACGTCATCAAGGACGCGGCGACGCGCACCTACACGCTCGGCTATCGCCCGCTCTATCTCGCCGCCAACGCCCATGACCAGCTCGCCGTGCTGCGCGCGGCCGACCCGTTTCTCGATGTGCTGGCCTCGCGCTGCGACGATAATGTGAACCTGATCGTGCGCGACGGGCTCAACAGCGTCTGCGTCGCGGTGCGCGAGGCGCTGCCGCCGACCGCGCTCTACGCCAAGGTCGGACGGCGCGGGCCGCTGCATGTCGGCGGCGGTCCCAAGATCATGCTCGCCAACGCCCCAAAGGAAATCATCGACGCGGTGCTCGAAGGTCCGCTTGAGCGTTTCACCGACGCGACCGTCACCGATCCCGACGCCGTGCGGCGCAAGCTCGACGAGATCCGCGCATCCGGCGTCAATGAGAGTCATGGCGATCTCGATCCCGAGGCCTTCTCGTTCGCAGCGGCCATTCAGGACGCGTCAGGCGAAGTCGTCGCTTCGGTGACGATCGCCGGCCTGCATGCGACGCTGACCGAGGAAAAGGCGCAGACCTATCGCCGCCTCGTGCGCGACACGGCGCAGCGCATCTCCGCCGCCATGGGCCAGCGGCCGAAGCTGCGCGCAATCGTCTAAGCAAATCACGCGCGGCGCTTCACCTCAACGCCATTCTTCACGACAAGGCGATGCCGCTCCGCCAGCGCGGCGTTCGCGATATCCTTCACGGGATCGCCGTCGACGACGAGCAGATCGGCGAAGCAGCCCTCGGCGATGCGGCCGCGATCGGGCATGCGCATCAGTTCGGCCGCGGCTGACGTTCCCGCAATCAGCGCGTCTTTCGCGGTCATCCCGCTTTCGACCATCAGCGCCAGCTCATAAGCGCTCAGGCGGTGATAATTGTATTGGGTGCCGCCATCGGTTCCCATCGCGATCTTGCCGCCGGCGTCATAGAACGCCTTGAAATTCTTGCGCCGCGCTTCGCGTGATTTCTGCGTCTTCTCGATGATGAATTGCGGGATCGAACCGCCCTCCGCGTTCTTCTCGGTCCAGTGGCTGACTGAAAGCGTCGGCACGAGAAACACGCCGCGCTTGATCATTTCCTCGATGCATTCGGCGTCGATGAAGGCGCCGTGCTCGATCGACGTAATCCCCGCCCTCACCGCGTTGAGCACGCCGCCGCGGCCATGGGCGTGCGCCGCCGTCGGTTTGCCCTGGCGCTGCGCCTCGGCGCAGGCGGCGTTGATCTCGGCCTCGGTGAACTGGCTTGCGCCGGGATCGGAATTCGCCGACGACATGCCGCCGGTCGCCATCAACTTGATGAGGTCGGCGCCGGCGCGGATCTGCTCGCGCACCGCCTTCACGATCTCATCGACGCCATCGGCCTGCCGGCCGATCCTGTAGGCGTGGCCGCCGGTGATGCAGATGATGTGGCCCGAGCACTGGATCGTCGGGCCAACGAAATCGCCGCGCGCAATGGCGTCGCGCACCTGCATCTCGATGAAGTTCTTGCCGCCGACATCGCGCAGCGACGTCACGCCGCCCATCAACGCATCCTGCGCATGTTTCAGCGCGCCAAAGGCCAGCGCGACCGGCGGCAGGGTTTCGAGCGGCCCGAGCTGATCGGGACCGCCGGTCAGCATGATGTGCGTATGCGCGTCGATCACTCCGGGCATGAGGGTCGCGCCCGACGTGTCGACGACGCGATCGGAGAAACCGTCGAATTCCGTCAGAGGCGCGACGCGCGCGATGCGCACGCCCTCGACCATCACGCCATGGCTTTCGCGGCTTTCCGCGCCGTCGAATACGAGTCCGCCGCGATAAAGGGTTCGCATGGTTTCCTCCCGGAGCAACGCGCGGAAAAGCGGGAACCGGCTTTCCGCGAGAACGTTGCGACAAAAATCAAAGCGGCGCTTTGCGCGCCTATTGCTTGTTGACGAGATGGCAGGCGACGCGATGGCCGGCCGCCGCCTGCAGGAGAAGCGGATCATCGGTCGTGCAGCGCGCGATCGCGATCGGGCAGCGATCATGGAAACGGCAGCCGCTCGGCGGCCTCTTCGCATCGGGCACGTTGCCCTTGATCGGCAGCGCGCCGCGATCCTGATCGACGCGCGGCACAGGAACGGCCGCGATCAACGCTTTGGTGTAGGGATGCTGCGGGCGCAGCACGATCTCTTCGGTCGGCCCGTCCTCGACGATGCGGCCGAGATACATCACGAGCGTCCGCTTCGCGACATACCGCACCAGCGCGAGGTCGTGGGAGATATAGATCGCGCTCAGGCCCGCGGCCTGCTGCACGTCGCGCATCAGATTGAGAATGCCGGCGCGCACGCTAACGTCGAGCATCGAGACCGGCTCGTCCGCCACGATGAAACGCGGCCCCAGCATCAAGGCGCGCGCGAGCACGACGCGCTGGAGTTGGCCGCCAGACAACTGGTGCGGATATTTCGGCAGCACTTCCTTCACGCGCGGCAGACGCGCCTGCGACAGCGCCGCGGCGATGCGGTCGGCGTGCTCGGCTTTTGGAATGTCGAAATTGAGCAATGGTTCGGTGAGCGACTGCTCCATCGTCATGCGCGGATTGAGCGCGTCGAACGGATTCTGGAAGACGAGCTGCGCCTGACGGCGAAACTCCTTCAGCGCCGCGCCTTTAAGCCGTGAGATCGGCGCGTTGTCGATCGCGATCGCGCCAGATGTCGGCTCCTCGAGTTTCAGAAGCAATCGGCCCGTGGTGGTCTTGCCGCAGCCGGACTCGCCAAGCAGCCCGAGGCTCTCATGCTCGTCGACCTCGAAGGACACGCCGTCTAGCGCGCGCACGGCGGGATGCTCGCCGCGCGCCATCTCCGCGAAGGAGCGTGACGTCGGATAATGCTTCTTGAGATCGTTGACAGCGATCAGGCGGCCCATCGCGCGGGGTCCCTCGCTTGTTCGCGCAGCATGGGCGCATCCGCGACGCGCAGGCACGCGGCGGCGTGTCCAGGGGCGTCAGTTTCCAGCGCCGGCGACGTCTCGCGACAGCGCGGCTCGACAAAGGGGCAGCGCGGCGCGAAGCGGCATCCCTTCGGCGGATCGCGCAGATCGGGCGGCGCGCCCGCGATCGGCACGAGCGTGCTCGCGGCGCGGCCGAGATCGGGAAAGGCGTTCGTCAGCCCCATGGTGTAGGGATGCTGCGGCCGCTCCAGCACATCGACCGCCTTGCCTGACTCGATCACCTGCCCGGCATACATCACCACGACGCGGTCGCAGACATAGGCGACGACGCTGATGTCATGGGTTACGAGGATTACCGACAGGTTGAGCCTACGCTGCAGGCTTTTCAGCGTGTCGAGAACCTGGCGCTGCACGATCACGTCGAGCGCGGTGACGGGTTCGTCGGCTATCAGAAGCGCGGGATCGAGCGCCAGCGCCAGCGCGATGCCGACGCGCTGGCGCATGCCGCCGGAGAATTGATGGGGATAATCGTGCTGCCGCGACGGATTGAGGCCGACCATCTCGAACAGTTCGGCGATGCGCGGCGCGACATCCGCCTTGCGATAGCCGCCGCGATAGACAAGCACCTCGCCAATCTGCTGGCCGACGCGATAGACGGGATCGAGCGCATTCATGGCGCTCTGCGGCACGAACGCCATGCGCTTCCACAAGAGATCGCGCATCTTCGATGGCGGCGCGCCGGCGATCTCCTCGCCTTCAAAACGGATCGAGCCGCCGGATACGCGCGCGCTGCGCGCCATCACGCCGGTCACGGCGCGCGCGAGCGTGGTCTTGCCGCAGCCGGATTCGCCGACGAGGCCGACGATCTCGCCCGCGGGCACGTCGAACGTGCCGCGCTCGACCGCGCGCACAGCGCCAGCCGGCGTCTGGTAATCGACCTTGAGATTATCGACGGCAAGCAGCACGCCATTCAGTCCTTGAGCTTCGGGAACAGAAGCTCCTCATAGCCGCGGCTGATGAAGAAGCCGGCGACGACGACAAGCACGATGCAAAGGCCCGGCGGCACGAACCAGTTGTAGCTGCCGCGCGAAAGCGCCTGCGAGCCATAGGCGTCCTGCAGCATGTAGCCCCACGACACCTTGTCGGACGGACCGAAGCCGAGAAAGCTGACGGACGCTTCCGTCAGGATCGCCCAACCGATCGCGATCGAGCCGTACAGGAACGACAGCGGCAGGATGTTCGGCGCGACATGGACGAAGAGAATGCGCCATGTCGAGGAGCCCGAGACGCGCGCCGCTTCGACGAACGCCCTTTCCCGCACGATGAGCACCTGGGCGCGGATGACGCGCGCTGTGTTGGGCCAGAGCAGCAGCGCGATCGACATCACGATTGGCCAGGTCGACGGCCCCATAAAGCTCGACATGACGATGACGAAGGGCAGGAAGGGAATGCCGAGCGCGACGTCGGCGAACCGCATCAGCACGCTGCCGATCCAGCCGCCGAAATAGCCGGAGACGAGGCCAATCAGCGTGCCGATGGCGACCACCACGATCGCGGCCGTCACGCCGACGACAAGCGCGGCGCGGGCGCCGACGAGAAGCTGGGAAAAGATGTCGCGGCCGAGATTGGTGGTGCCAAGCGGATTGGACCAGCTCGGCGACGCGTTCGCGAGCAGGGTCCCGTCGTCGTTGAACAGGATCTCAAGCGGATCATGCGGGCGGACCACATCGGCGAGCAGAGCCGTCAACACGAAGACGATATAGATCACGAGGCCGGCGATGGCGAAGAAATCGCCCTGCGGCAGGCGCAAAAAACGCATCAGCGCCGCAAGCGGCCTCCCCCTGCGCGGCGCCTCCACGGCGCGTTCGGCCGGCGCGTCAGCGACGTGCGCCATGGCTGATCCTGGGATCGAGGAGCGCGTAGAGAAGATCGGCGACGAAATTCATGCCGACGAGAACAATTGCGATCAGGAGAAACGCGCCCTGCGCGACGGGATAATCGCTCGCCGCCACAGACGCCACCAGCAGCTTGCCGAGACCCGGCCAGGAAAACACGCTCTCCACCACCACATTCGCGCCGATCGACTGGCCGATGCCGATCGCGAATGCAGTCACCACAGGCAGCAGCGCGTTGCGGGCGGCGTGCTTCAGCACAATCACCCATTCCGGCAGGCCCTTCATGCGCGCCATCATGACGAAATCCTCATGCATCACGTCGAGCATGTTCGAGCGCATCAGCAGCAGCGGCAGCCCCTGCAAATAGAGCGCCAGAGTCAGCGCGGGCAGCGTGAGGTGATGCAGGAAGTCCAACGAGAACAAGCGGGACCATTCGCTCGTATAGGCCGCGCCGGCTTCATTCGCGCCGCCGGACGGAAACCAGCCGAGGCCGAAACCAAGCGTCGCGAGAAGGACCATGCCGAGCCAGAATTCCGGCGCCGCGCGAAGAGCGAGAACGGTCGGCACGACGAACGCCTCGGCGCGACTGCCGCGGTTCCAGGCAAGCCACGCCCCAACCAGCACGCCGAAGATATAGGCGATGATGATCGAGGTCAGCGTCAGCACGATCGTGTTCGGCAGAACCTCCAGAAGCAGGTCGATCACCGGTTTGCGATGATGGAAGGATTCGCCGAACTCGCCATGCGCGGCGTTCGTAATGAACAGGATATATTGTTTGAACAGCGACTGATCGAGGCCAAACGCGGCGCGGAGCTGGCGCTGCTGCTCCTCGGTGAAGGTCGTATCGATATAGGCGGCGGTCGGATCTCCCGGCATGAGCCGGAAGATCAGGAACAGGATCGTCGCCACGATCCAGAGAACAAAGACCATCTGCGCAAAGCGCGACAGCAAGGCTTTCACGCCGGCGCGCTCCGCTTCACAATCTCTTCTCCAACGCCCCGCGACAACATCAGTTCGGCGTCAGCGTTTCCTTGACGCCGGCGGGATAATGCAGCTTGCCGCCGACCACGCGATAACCCGCGTCTTGCAGCAGTTTCTTCGCTTCGTCGAGGCTCGGCTTGAAAGGCTCGGGCTTGTACCAGGCCGCGAGCGCCGAGGAGACATGCGATGTCGCCGGCACGGCGAAACCGTTCCACGCCGCCTGCGCCATCAGGTTCTTGTTGATGGAGAGCTCCAGCGCCTTGCGGAACTTGATGTCGTCGAAGGGCGGACGGCGCAGATTGGGCGCCACGAAACGGAAGCCCATATCGACGGTCGACGCGACCTCGACCGCCTTGTTCTGCTTGGCGATGTCTTCCAGCAGCTTGGGGTCGCCGCGATAGTCGGAGAGGAAATTGACCTCGCCGCGACGCAGCATGCCGAGAGCGGCTTCCGTGTTGGTGACGATGCGCATGATCCAGCGATCCGCCTTGGGCGCCGACCAGTGCTGCGCGTTCTTTTCGAGAACGATCTCTTCCTGCAGCTTGAAGCGCGACACCTTGAAGGGGCCGGAGCCGATCGGCTGCTGCTCCTGCTGCTGCTCGGCCGTCTGCGGCGTGCCCGCGAGCTTCTGCAGGATCGGCTCCCACACATGCTTCGGCACAAGATTGATCTTGGACAATGTCGCCGTCAGGAACGAAGAATTCGCCTCCTTCAGCGTGAAGCGAACCGTGTCGTCGCCCGATTTCTCGACCTTCGCGATGTTCGCGACAAAAGGCTTGTACATCGGCGATTTGTCGCCGGCCGGCGCTTCAAAGGAGAAGATCACATCATCAAGCGTGACCGGCTTGCCGTCATGCCACACCATGCCCTTGCGCACCTTGACGTCGAGCGTCGTCGGATTGACCCAGGTCGCGCTTTCCGCAGCCCATGGCTTCGGCAGGCCGTCCGGACCCACGCGCATCAGGCGATCCCAGACGAGATCGGTCACCCAGCTATCGATCGCGCCGGAGACATAAAGCGGATTGAGCGCGACCATCGCTTCGGTCGCGTTGCAGACGATGTCCTTCTGCGTTCCGACCGGATCAAGACCCACGAAAGTCCAGAAATTCCTGATGCCGATGCCCGACTGATCGACGACGCTTTCCTTCTTCCAGACATTCGAGAGATAAGCGGCGACATTCTTGGGATAGACCAGGAAGAGGTAGGGCTGGTCGCGCACGATGATATCCTGCGCCTGATTGATCAGCGCCTTGCGCTTGGGAAGATCGAGCTCGCGGCGTTGATCTTCTGCGACCTTGTCATAGGTCGGGTTGTTGTAACCGACGAAATTGTAGCCCTTCTCGCGGTTCGCGGAATGGAACAGGCTGTAGACGACTTCGTCAGGATCGGAGCGCTCGGGGCGGCCGACCATGCGCCACATCGTCGTGTCCCACTTGTCGCGGCTGAACCAGACGAGATCGGAGAGCTGCGGCCGCGGCATGCCGCGCACCTCGACGTCGAGGCCGAGCTTGCGCCATTCCTGCGCCACGAGTTGCGCAGCCTGGAACTCCTGGGGATCAGCGGCCTGCGCCGCGGTCACCAGCACCAGCTTGCGAATGGGATCGCCGGCCTGCTGCGCGACGACGCTGTGAACGCCGGCGGCGCTGATCAGAAACGCCGCGGTTCCCGTCATGAGCAGGCGCCGACGATCAAGCATCGCGCCTGCGCCAGACGTTTCAGATTTCTTTGCGGACATCGGCTCCCTCCTCACCCCCGGCCCGGCGCAGCTCGCCACGCCGCATAGTTAGTCTGTCCAAATTGTGCCATCAGGTAAACACCTTTTTCGATGGATAAAACAAATCTCAGCGACTAAGGTTTGGGCGAGGCGCCGATTATCGTCGCTCATCAAGACGTCAAAGAGAGCTCGCATGCTGGACACCGTGTCGCTTCCCAAGGTCGCCCACCCCGAAGCCCTGAACGAAACCGAGCGCCGCATCATCGACGCCGTCTCCCTCGACGCGCCATGGTCCCTGGTCGAAATCTTCGCGCACACGCCGCGCTGGAAACCCGAAGACGTCAATGCCGGCGCCGACATCATCGTCGAGAAGCTGAAGGCTCTCGGCGTTCCCGTCGCCGTGCATCAGCCGACAGTCTATCTCTCCATACCGCACGATGCGAGCATCGAAATCGAGGGCGTGCGTTATCGCGCCAAGCCGCCCTCTTCCTGCGTTTCGACGCCGGACGGGCTGACCGCAGAACTGGTTTATCTGCCAGCGAACCTCAAGGCGCTGCGCTCCTACGCGAAATCTATCGCTGAATTGTTCGGCCGTCCGGAAAGCGAGAGCGAAAAGATCGGCGCGCAAGTGAAGGGACGCATTCTCGTCACCGAGGGCTTCGGCAATCCGGCGCTGTCGCAGATCGCGGAGGAATGGGGCGCGGTCGGGTTAATCGCGATCAATCCCGGCGTCGATATTCACTGGGGCACCTGCACGACTGTGTGGGGCACGCCCGATCTCGACGACCTCCCGCGCAAGCCGAAGATTCCCGTGATCGCGGTCAATCAGGATACGGGCAAGGCGCTGAAGGCAGCCGCGACGAAGTCAGGCAAGGCGACGATCCGCACGGTGCTGCAGGAAGGCTTCTTCCCGCAGAAAGTGCCTGTCGTGGAGATCAAGGGCGCGGAGGAGCCGGACAAGTTCGTGCTCGTTCACGGCCATTACGATTCCTGGGATGTCGGCGTCGGCGACAATGCGACCGGCGATGCGACGCTGCTCGAACTCGCGCGCGTGTTCTGGGCGAACAAGGGCCTACTCAAGCGCTCCGTACGCATCGCCTGGTGGCCGGGGCACTCCACCGGCCGCTACGCCGGCTCAACCTGGTTCGCGGATGAATTCGCCATTGATCTCGACGAGAATTGCGTCGCGCAGATCAATTGCGACAGCCCCGGTTGCCGCTGGGCGACGAGCTATCACCAGACGACCACGATGTCGGAGACCGCAGCGCATGTGCAGGCCGTGATCACAGCGATCGAGGGCGGCAAGACCTTCATGACGAAGCGGCCCAACCGGGCCGGCGACTACTCCTTCAACAATATCGGCCTGTCGAGCTACTACATGCTGTCCTCGACGATGCCGGACAAACTGCGCGAGGAGAAACACTACTACGATGTGTCCGGCTGCGGCGGAAACATCGCCTGGCACACCGAGAACGATCAGCTCGAAATCGCCGACAAGGGCCAGCTGCTCACCGATATGCGCATCTATGCGCTTTCGGCGCTGCGCCACGCCAACGCCGCGATCCTCCCGGCCGACTGGCGCGAGACGGCGAAGGAATTCGCCGCGACCGTCGCCCGTTACGCCACAGCGTCGAAGGGCCTCGCCGACCTGACCGTCGCGAAGGTCGAGATCGATGCGCTCGCAAAGACGCTGGACGCGTTCTACGCGTCGGTTGAATCAGGCGCGATCAAACCGAAGGCGGCGAACGCCGCGATCCAGAAGCTCGCACGCATTCTCGTGCCGATCAATTTCGCGCGCGAACCGCGCTTCCGGCATGATCCCGCCTATACCGTGCCGCCGCTGCCGACGATCGCGATTGCGGAGGAGCTGCCGCATCTGCCTGACAGCGAGAAAGGCTTCGGCCAGACGCAGTTGAAGCGCGGGCTCAATCGTCTGGTCGCGGCGTTGCGCGAGGCGCAGCGCGTGGTGGAAGCGGCGAAATAGAATCGCTTTCTCCCCACTCTCCACACTGTCATCGCCGGGCTTGACCCGGCGATCCAGCTCTTCACGTCATACTGTGGTTTTCCAACTGGATCGCCGGGCCTTCGCCTCGCCGAAGCGGCTACGGCCGCGCAGGCGGGTCAAGCCCGGCGATGACGCTGAATAAATGTCGCGCCAAACAAACGATGCGCCCTATTCCAGCGTCAGATAGAGCTCATGCATCAGGCGTGCGCGCGGCGCGATCGAGGAGACATAGAGCTGCTCGTAATCGGTGTGGCCGCCCTTGCCGTCGACGCCGAGGCCATCGAGCGTCGGCGCGATCGAGGCGGTGAAATTGCCATCCGAGCCGCCGCCGGTTTTCAAGTCTTTCAGTTCGAACCCGATCTGCGCGGCGAGCGCCTTGGCGTGGTCGAACAATGACGCGACGCGCTCGTCCTTCTCATAGGGCGGACGATTGAGGCCGCCTGTCACGGTCACCGTGACGTCCTTGCCGTGCGCTTTCAGCCCCAGCACCTTCGCCACCATCTCATCAGCGATGGCGTCGGTCGGCACGCGCATGTCGATTTCGGCATGCGCTTCCTCCGGCACGACGTTCGCGCGCGAACCGCCGCCGACGATACCGACGTTCACCGTCACGCCGCGCGCATAGTCCGTCATGCCTTCAAGCGCGAGGATCTGTTTCGCGAGTTCGGTGACAGCGCTGCGGCCATCCTCATGGCGCGCGCCTGAATGGGCGGGGCGGCCGACGATTTTCATGGAGAAGCGCGCGGCGCCCTTGCGAGCTGTCACGATGCGGCCGCCTTCGCGCGCCGGCTCCGTCACCAGCACATATTTCGCCTTGCGCGCCTCTTCCTCGATGATGTGGCGCGATGTGTGGCTGCCCACCTCTTCATCCGAGACATAGAGATGCGTGATCGGCAGCGGCGCCGTGCGCCCGGTGCGCGCGAGTTCGCGGAAGGCATGAAACGCGATATAAGCGCCGCCCTTCATGTCATAGATGCCGGGCCCGTAGGCGACATCGCCCTCGACCTTGAAGGGCAATCGCTTGATGAAGCCGATCGGATGCACCGTATCGAGATGGCTGAGCACAAGCACGCCGCGCTTGCCCTGCCCCCAGGGCGAACGCGCGATGAGATGATCGCCATAACCGTTGACGCCTGATATGCGCTCGATCAGCGCGCCCGTGCCCTCGTAGCCCTTCTCGACGTGATCGACCATGCGGTTGACGCTCATCGGATCGAGCGTCGGGCTTTCGATCTCCACCCATTCACGGATGGCGTCTAGCATCTCCTGCGTGTCGAAACGTGACGCGGTTGCGACGTGATTCATATCAACAAGCCCCTCAGCCTAGAGCATGGCGCGGAAAAGTGGGAACCGGTTTTTCCGAGACGAACGCCAGCGTTCGCGCTGCAAAAGCCATGCTCTCAACGTTTGGAATCGATCACGTTCCCGCAC
The DNA here is from genome assembly GCF_022059845.1 of Terrirubrum flagellatum. Taxonomy (GTDB): domain Bacteria; phylum Pseudomonadota; class Alphaproteobacteria; order Rhizobiales; family Beijerinckiaceae; genus Terrirubrum; species Terrirubrum flagellatum. The sequence goes on from NZ_CP091851.1 coordinate 2,110,298, forward strand.
TTTGATTGATTCAATCAAAGTGCGGCGTGATCTAGTGCGCGATCGACAATCGCCGACGCCTGATTCATCGCCGCGACGAAGCGGTTGCGCCCGCGCACGAGTTGCGTGCGCGCGAAGCCCTTCATTTCAGGCGCCGTCGCCGCGTAATCGAGCGCGCCGGCGAGCGTCGGCAAGGGCGAGACCGGCGTCGCCGCATCGTGGCGGAAGCGCGCCTCGCGCGTGAAATTGATCGGCACCAGCACGCGCGACAAAGCCGTGATCGCCTCATTGGCGGCGGCGGCCTTCACCTTCTTGCCGCTGACGCCGGAATAGAGCGCCTCAAGTTTCGACGACAGAGCCGAAAGCGCCTTCGTCGCCGGCGCAAAATCGATATCCTTGCCGGCAGCGGCTTCGTATTTCTTCAACGTGTCGGAGAATTCCTTCACTGTCGCGCGCCAGTCGAATGGCAGCACCTCGGCGTTGGCGACGCCAAGGACGGAGGCGGCATAGACCTTCATGTCGCGAAGAAGAATATCGCGATCGGCGATCTCGATCAGATCGTGCTCGGTGTGCCAGGCGATGTTGCCGCCGCAGCCGCCCACGGCATAGTAGCCCTTCTCCTCGCGCAATTTGTCCGGCATCGTCGAGGACAGCATGAAGAAGCTCGACAAGCCGATATTGTTGAAGGAGTAGTCGCCGGCGCGATGCGGCCGCTCGCCATGGCTTTCGAGCCCGGCCACTTGCCGGATCACGCCCTGCACATATTTCTCGGTCTCCGACATCCAGGAGACATCCTTGAATTCCGTCGCCCAGCGGCAGCCCGGACTGTCGCAATTCACCTGCGCGACGCAATTCTCGTCGAGGTCGATGGCGAATTCATCGGCGAACCAGGTCGAGCCGGCGTAACGGCCGGTGGAATGTCCCGGCCACCAGGCGATGCGCACCGAGCGCTTCAATTGGTCGCGGTTCTTCCAGAACACGCGCGCGAGTTCGAGCAGCGTCGCGTCGCCGGTCGCATTGTCGCCGACGCCAACATCCCATGAATCGTAATGCCCGTGCAGCAGCACAAACTTGTCGGGCTCCGTCGCTCCCTTGATTTCGACGACCGGAACCTTCTGCTCGAACCATCCTTCTTCGAGCTTCGTCACGATCGTGACCTTGCCGCCGGCTTCCGCGATCTTGATCAGTTCCCTGCCATCGGGACTGTTGACGGCGGCGACGGGGATTTTCGGCTTGCGCGGGAGATCGTCGAGATCGGGCGTTCCCCAGATCGAGGTGCAAATGCCCCAGTGGGCGTCCGCGCCAGGATTGACGGCGATGCAGCCGATCGCGCCTTTGTCCTCGAACTCCTTCATCTTGCCGGGAAAGGCGAAGCCTTCGGAGATGACGATCTTGCCGCGGATGCGGGACTCCGCCGACATGTCGGCGTCCTGGTTCTTGTTGAAGAGCGTGCCGATCGATTTCGAATATTGCGCGGGCACGTAGACGAGTTCGCCCTCAAGGCCGTTGCGCACGTCGCGCCCCATGGCCGGAGGCTTCGCCTTGAAGGTGCGGCCGTTGGCGCGCACCTCGGCATGATAGGGAATGGAGAGATAGATATTGGCGTTGTGAACCGTCACCGGCACGCCATGCGCCTTCAGCGCCGCGACGATGACCTCGCAGCTCGCATTCACATCCTCCGGCTTCCAGCGCGGCGTGGTCGAGAAGGTCTCGACCAGCTTCCAGGGCGCGTCGAGATTGATCTGGCTGAGGATGCTGTCGAACTGTCCCATGGCCGCCTCGTTTTACTGGATGAAACCACGTTCTATTGAACGATAGGACGTCAGAAGCCCCGCCGGCAAGCGCGGAAACGCTCGCCGGGGCGCGCCTGATGAATTGGAGGTCAGCCTTTGCCGCCGAGCGCAGCGACGCGCGAAAGCAGCGCCGCGCCTGTCTTGACGCCGTTCATGAAGCAGTCGAGCTTGAGATTCTCGTTCGGCCCGTGATTGGCTTCATCCGCATTGGCGTAAGGCGTCACGAAAGCGGGCACGCCGAGAATTTTCGTGAAGACGTAATCCGGCAGACTGCCGCCGGCGCTGGGATAAAGCAGCGGCTCGACGCCCTGCGCGGCGATGAAGGCTTCAACGATCGGCTTGGCAAAGGGCGAATCCATCGGCGTCTTCGACGGCAGCATGCCGCCCTGCGCGATGAACTCGACGTCAGGCGCATGCTTCTTCACATGCGCGGCCACTTTTTCGAACACATCCTGCGGCGTCATCGCCTCGACGAGCCTGATGTCGCATTTTGCGAAGGCTTCCGATGGCAGCACCGTCTTGTGGCCTGCGCCGCCATAGCCGCCATGGAAGCCGTTGATGGTCAGCGTCGGATGGAACATCAGGCGGTCGTAATAAGGCCGATCCTGCGGTTCATCGAGACGCCGGAACTCCATCTCGCGCTTGGTCTTCTCGATATCGAGCGGCAGATTCTTGACTGCAGCGCGCTCCAGTTCGCCCGGCGGAATGATCTTGTCATGCAGCCCCTCGATGGTGATCTCGCCCTTGGCGTTCTTCATCGTTCCCAGGAGATGCACGAGCGTCCACAGCGCGTTCGGCGCGACGCCGCCGAAATTGCCGGAATGCATGTCGCGCTTGGCGTCTTTCGCGCGCAACTCGAACGAGGCGACGCCGCGCACGCCGAATTTCACGGTCGGGCGGCCGGATTCGTGCAGCGGTCCATCCGCCGTAACGACGAAGTCAGCCCTCAGCTTGTCCTTATGCTCGCGAACGAATTCCGCGATGTGCGGACTGCCGATCTCTTCCTCGCCCTCAAGCAGGAACGCGACATTGCAGGGCAGCGTGCCCAGAATCTTCAGATGGGATTCAATCGCGAGAAGCTGTGCAAAATGCTGTCCCTTGTTGTCGCCGATGCCGCGCGCGAAAATGCGGCCGTCGCGGATCGTCGGCTCGAACGGCGGGCTGACCCAGGCTTCCAGCGGTTCCGGCGGCTGCACGTCGTAATGGCCGTAAAGCAGCACGGTCGGCGCGCCGGGCTTCTTGTCCCAGCGGCCAAGGATCATGGGATGGCGCTTCGTCGGGATTGACTGCGCTTTCAGCCCAAGCTCGGTCAGCATCTTCAGCAGCATCGCGCCGACTTCGGCGATGCCGATGTTCTGCGCGCTGATGCTGGGATGACGGACATAGTCCATCACGCGCGTGATGAAGCTGTCCCTGCTCGCCTCGATATGCGCGAAGACGCGCGCGAGATCGGGATCGACGAGAGAAGCGCGCGTTGCGTCAGTCATGGCGAGTTCCAGTTATCTCTGCGAGAGAAGTGTCTCAGGCGTTGGGCGCGGTCATCAGGATTGCTCCTGACTCATGGACGGTCGCCGTCCATCCGGGGCGAACGAGCGTCGTCGCATCGAGCTGCGTCACGATTGCAGGCCCCGTAAACTTGTCGCCGGCGCCGAGCGAAGCGCGATCATAGAGCGGCGTCTCGACCGTCCCCTGATCGAAATGCACGGCGCGCTTGCCGAAAGGCTTCGCGCCCTTGCCCGCGCCGAGTTTCGGACGCGCCGGCGCCGACATCTTTCCGACAGCCTCAATGCGCAGTGTGACGCATTCGATCGCTGCGCCAAGCGTGAAACCGTAAAGCGACTGATGAATCGCCTCGAACGATTTCTCGACTTCTCCGGCCGCGCCGCTCCACGGCGTCGCGACCTCTCCGCCCTGACCGTGATAACGCATGAGCGCGACGCGAGCGAAACCGCGCTGCGCGTCCGGCACGCGCTCGACATCAAGCCAATTATCCGCCTGCTGCTGCAACTCCGCGAAGATGCGTTCGGCGGCGGCGACATCGACCGCGCCGGCGCGCGGCAGCGTGCGGCTGAACTCCGCCTTAAGATCAGCGGCGAGCAGACCGTCGGCGCACAGCACGCCCGGCGCCGGCGGGATCATCACTTGTCGGACGCCAAGCAGCGCCGCAAGCGAACAGCCATGCAGCGGCCCTGCTCCGCCGAAGGGAACGAGCGTGAAATCGCGGGGATCATGGCCGCGCTCCACAGACACCACGCGCAATGCGCCGACCATGTGATTGTCGATGATGGCGAGCGCGCCGCGCGCCGCCGCTTCGATCGAAAGCGACAGCGGCTCAGCCACGCGTTCGCGAACGATATTTCGCGCGGCCTCAACGTCGAGCTTCATGCGGCCGTCGAGCAGACTGTCGGGGAGATGGCCGAGCGTGACGTGACAATCCGTGACTGTCGCCTGCTGTCCGCCGCGCCCATAAGCGGCGGGGCCGGGATCGGCGCCTGCGCTTTGCGGGCCGACATTGAGCGCGCCGTCCTTCATGCGCGCGATCGAGCCGCCGCCCGCGCCGATCGTCACCATGTCGACCATCGGCAACGGCAGCGGCCAGTCGCCGACATGACCGTGCTGCGTGAGGCCGATCTTGCCGCCCTTGATCAGGCAGATGTCGGCGCTGGTGCCGCCGATATCGACAGTGATGATGTTATCGATGCCGCAGGCGGCGCCGACTTCGCGCGCGCCGACGACGCCGGCCGCCGGCCCCGACAACGCGGTCAGGACAGGCGCGTGGCGGATCGTCGGAGCGCCGGCGACGCCGCCATTCGACTGCATCAGCAGCAGCGGCGCATCGACCTTTTCATCGCGCAAGCGCGTTTCGAGACGAGAGACGTAAGTGGAGACCCCAGGCATCACGACAGCGTTGAGCACCGTCGCCAGCGTGCGTTCGAATTCGCGCGCGACGGGCATCACGTCGGTCGACGCGGTGACGGCGACGCCGGGCAATTCCTCGCGCAGGATCGCGGCGACGCGCCGCTCATGCTCGGGGTTCGCGAAAGCGTGCAGCAAACAAACGCCAACGGCATCGACGCCCATGCGCCGGCAGGCCTCGGCCGCATCGCGCACGCTCGCTTCATCGAGCGGCTGCAACACAGCGCCGCCGGCGCCGACGCGCTCGCTCACCTCGACGATGCGCGACGGCGGAACCGGGCGCGCCGGTTTCACCCAGGCGTAGAGATTGGCGCGGCGCGGAATGTCCTGGCGGCCGATATCGAGCACATGGCGGAAGCCCGCCGTCGTCACCAGCGCCGCCTTCGCGCCCTTGTTCTCAAGAATCATGTTGGTGGCGACGGTCGTGCCATGCAGTACGCGCTGCAAATCGATCGCCTCGCGTCCCGCTTTCTCCAGCGCAAGACGAACGCCGGTCAGGAACGCCTGCGAGGGATCGGAGGGAACGCTCGGCGTCTTGGCGCGCCAGACTTCGCCGCTGGCGCGATCATGCAACGCGATGTCGGTGAATGTGCCGCCGATATCAATGGCGACGGTGAGGCCTGACTCAGGAGAGGGCATCGACATACTCGTTGCGATGGAACGCGCGGGTTTCCGGACGCTTCGCGCGCAGCGCGCTGGTGGCGGCCTCATCCACGACGCCGTCGGAGATCGCGACGCCATAAAGGATGCGCGCGGAGGCGACGCTGACGAAGCCGCCCAGCACGTCTTCGAGCACCGCTTCGGTGGGCCGATCGAAGGGATGGCCGTAGCCGCCTCCCCCGCCGGTCTCGATGCGCAGGATGTCGCCCTTCTTCAGCGCATTGCCATCTGAAAGCGGCGAGATCTGACGTTCGTCCGACGCGCCGGGATTGACGGTGACGCGGCCGACACCGCCAGCCATGCCGCCGGCGATGCCCCACGGCGGATTCTTCACGCTGTCGATGCGGACGCCCAGCATCGCGTCCTCGGCAAGAAATTCATATTCGCGCAGGATGCCGCATCCGCCGCGATATTGGCCTGCGCCGCCAGAGTCGCGCACGACGCCATAGGCGCGCAACCGCACGGGATAGCCGAGTTCGAGAAACTCGACCGGATAATTCTCCTGCGCGACAAAATAGACCGCGTCGATGCCGTCGGCGGTCGGGCGCGCGCCATAGCCGACGCCGATCCCGTCCGCGAGCAGAAACGGCTCCAGCGCGCCGCTTTCCGCGCGATAGCGGCCGCGCATCAGCGTGATGACATAGGCGGAATGCGCGGCCGGCGCGCCGCCGCCTGCGACATTCACGAGGCCGTTCAGCGTCGCAAGCACGCGCATCATGGTGAGGCCGCGCATGCCGAGCGGCGCCGGCCATTTCGGCCAGAGCAGCGAACCCTCGCGCAATCTGACTTCGTCGAGCGCTTGCGGACCGCCGGCGTTGCACACCTGCGCGGGATCGCCGCCGAGATAGTAGAGGCCGAGCGCCATGCCGGGCACGCCGGGATTCATCAGGAAATTGACGGGTCCCGGCGCCTGATCGTCGGTCTCGGTCGCATCGAAGATAAAACGATCCTCGCCGTCCGCTCCCTTCTCGCGCGTCAGCGCGAAGCGGAGGCGATAGGGGCCGTGGCCGTGGCCATCGGAATCAATGGCGTCGGTGAATTTGTGCGTGCCGTAATCGAACGTCTCCGCGAGCTTCTGGCGCACGAGGCGGCGCGTGCGCGCCAGCAACTGATCGAGCGCGTCCTGCACCACGTCGGCGCCGAAACGCACAAGAATTTCCTCGACGCGCTTCACGCCGAGTTCGACGCTGGCCATCAGCGCGCGCATGTCGCCGAGGCTCTGGGCCGGAAAGCGCGAATTGCGATGGAAGATCGTGAGCGTCGCCTCGTTGGTCTTGCCCTGATCGATCAGCTTCGTCGGCGGCACGACGATGCCTTCCTGGAAGATGTCTGTCGTATCGGGACTGATCGAGCCCGGCCGCATGCCGCCGATGTCGGCGAAGTGCGCCCAGCCCATGACGAAGGCGCAGCGCCGCCCCTCGTGGAACACCGGCGCGATGAGCACCTGATCGTTGGAGTGGGAGACCGCGCCGCGCGAGCCGTAGCAGTCATTGTACCAGTAGAGATCGCCGGGCTTCATCGTCTCCAGCGGGAAGTGCTTGATGACAGGCCCGACCATGTCGCCAAATACCGGCACCATGGAGCCAACCGCCATGACGCCCTGCGCGTCGAACAGGCCAGTGTAGAAATCCTTCTTCTCGCGGATGAAGGCTGAGATCGCGGTGCGCTCGATCAGCGCTTCCATCTCGGCCTGCGCGGCGCGCACCGCGCCGCGGACGATTTCGAGCGTGACAGGATCGCAGACGCTGGCCGGCGGCGGGCGATCGGCGTCATGGGGCCTGAACATCGGTCAATTCCCTGGCGAAGCGAGGCGCCGGCGCAGGATCGCGCCGGCGAAAAGGAAGGGCAAGGATGACGCCATCCGCGGCGGCGCCGGGCGCGCTCGTATCATCAGGGAACGGCGGAGATCGCATGCGGGCGGAGTTGCAGAGCGAAACAGCGTTTCAGAGTCGCGCCAGTGTGAAACGGGCGCCGGCGCGCCCGCAACGCCTAATTTCGCATAGGACCCCCGTCGCAACGCCGGCCCGGGGAGCCAATAGGAAGCCCGCCTATCGGCCTCCCGGTCGGCGGCGGAAGAGCCAGCGGCCGCGCTCGTCTTCGCGATCCCCGGCGAATCGCGGGGCGCGGCAGGGCCTTCTGCGGCTAGGTCGGCCCTATTTAATTTGCCTTGGGAAAGCTCATTCGGCCGCAGCGATACGAATAGGACGCGTTCCGACCGGAGCGCCGGTCGCGCGATCGATGGTGACGGGATCGATCTCCGTTCCCGTCTCGGCGTCGAAGAACCGGGTCACCTTGCCCCCGCCGCGATGCTTGCGTCCCCACGCGCCGATCGCAAACAGCACTGGCAGAAAGTCGCGGCCGGCTTCCGTGAGCACATATTCGTCCCGTGGCGGGCGGTCGGAATAGCGGCGTTTCTCCAGCATCCCCTCGTCTGTCAGGGCTGAAAGCCGTCCCGTCAGCATCGTCGGGGCGATCCCGAGGCTCTTACGGAAATCATCGAAGCGGGTCAGCCCGGCATGGGCGTCGCGCATGATCAGCACGCTCCATGCGTCACCCACAAGCGCCAGGCTCCGAGCGATCAGACATGGCTGGTCCGAAAGATTTTTCATGTCCATATCTTTTTGGTAGTGACTTACTATCGATTTGATAGTAACAGACGGTTCGTCGATGTTCCACGACAAAATGAAGGCCGAAAACGATGAGCAAGACAGAACGCGGCGTCGCCCTGGTCACGGGCGCCTCCTCCGGCATCGGACTGGCGACGGCGCGGGCGTTGCGGCGCGACGGCTACCGCGTCTTCGGCACGAGCCGAAAACCAATGCCCGACACCTCGGACGGGATCACGATGCTGACCTGCGACGTGATCGACGATGCATCCGTGCAGAGCGTCGTCGACGAAGTTGTGAGCCGCGCGGGGCGGATCGATCTTCTCGTCAACAATGCCGGGATCGGACTGCTCGGCGGCGCTGAGGAATCCACGACGGCGCAGGCGAAAGCCGTGTTCGACGTGAACGTGTTCGGCGTCATCCGAATGACGAATGCGGTCCTGCCAGTGATGAGACGGCAGCGTAGCGGCCGGATCGTCAATCTCAGCTCCATCCTCGGGCTGATCCCCGCTCCCTATAACGCGCTGTACGCGTCGACCAAGCACGCCATCGAAGGCTATTCGGAGTCTCTCGACCACGAAGTGCGAACGCAGGGCGTCCGTGTCGTGCTTGTCGAGCCCGGCGTGACCCGCACGTCCTTCGAAGAGAACATCACGCGACCGGACCGGTCCCTCGCCATCTACGATGCGGCTCGCGCGGACGCCGGGAAACTGATGCGCGAGATCGTCGCGAAGGGCGACGCGCCCGAGGTGGTCGCCGAAGCCGTCGTAAGAGCCGCCAACGCGGCGGCGCCGAAACGACGCTACACCGCCGGAAAAGTCGCGGCGCAGGTCCGCTTCATGCGCCGCTTCCTGCCGGAGTCCTTCGTCGACAGGAACCTTCGGAAATTCAACGGGCTTCCCGGTTGAGCTTGCATCGCCGCATTGCCGGCTCGCCACAGAAACGAAAGTCAGTCCGATGAAATCATTCCTGATCGATCGCTACAGGAAAGGCGGCGCCCTGCGGCTCGGAGAAAGTCCCGAACCGGAGTTGCGTGAGAGCGACGTCATGGTCGAGATTCATGCCGCCGGCGTGAACCTTCTCGACAGCAAGATCAGGGACGGAGAGTTCAAGCTGATCCTGCCCTACCGCCTCCCACTGGCGCTGGGCAATGATGTCGCGGGCGTCGTGGTCCGGGTCGGGGCCAATGTTCGGCGATTCAGGCCCGGCGACGAGATCTATGCGCGTCCGGCCCAGGATCGCATCGGAACGTTTGCTGAGCACATCGCCATGGACGAGGCCGATGTGGCGATGAAGCCGAGCAATCTCACGATGAACGAGGCCGCATCCATTCCGCTTGTCGCCCTGGCGGCATGGCAGGCGCTGGTGGAGCGGGCGAATTTGCAGAAGGGGCAAAAGGTTCTGATCCATGCCGGCTCGGGCGGTGTGGGCACGATCGCGATCCAGCTCGCCAAGCATCTCGGGGCCTATGTGGCCACCACCACGAGCACGGCAAATGTCGCTCTTGTGAAAAGTCTCGGCGCGGACGTCGTGGTCGACTACAAGAGGGATGACTTCGAGAAAGTGTTACAGGGCTACGATGTCGTGCTGAACAGCCTCGGGAAGGACACGCTGGAGAAATCGCTCGCTGTGCTGAAACCGGGCGGGAAGCTGATCTCGATTTCCGGTCCGCCCGATCCGGACTTCGCGAGGGAGAACGGCTCCGGCTGGCTGCTTCAACAGGTCATGCGCCTGCTGAGTTCTGGCGTCAGGAGAAAATCGAAACGCCGGGGGATCAGCTATTCGTTTCTCTTCATGACAGCGAATGGCGGACAACTCGGAAAGATCACCTCCTTGATCGAGGCGGGCGACATACGCCCGGTGATGGACCGGGTCTTCCCGTTCGAGAAGACCAACGAGGCTCTGGCCTATGTCGAAACGGGTCGCGCGAAGGGGAAGGTCGTCGTCACCATGAAGTGACGACTGAGGTCAACAGAAGCAAACGGCATTCGTTGCTTGCGGCAGCCGTCATCCTTTGGCTGTGATGAGTGAGCCCCGAGTCTAGCGCACGCCGAGACGGCGGCAGCCCCACAGGCTCAGGATGCTGAGAATGATCACGCCGGTGAGATAGAGACCCGGGCTGGTCGGGTCCTTGGTTTGCGCGACGAGGAAACCGGCGATCAACGGCGTGACGCCGCCAAACAGGAGCTGGCCGAGCACATAGGCGATCGAAATGCCCGTGGTTCGCCGCCGCACCTGAAAGAGCTCCGAGAGGAGGCTCGGGGCGGTGGCGAAGTAGCCGCTGTAGAGCACGAAGGCGAGCAAGGCCTGCGTCGCGATCAGCTTCGGCAGGGTTGGCGCGCCCACCAGCCAGAGAAACAGCGGATAGGTCATCAGCAGCCCGATCACGGCGAAAAAGCCCATCACCGGAATCCGGCCGAGCCTGTCTGAGAGATGGCCGAAGATCATCGGCGCGATCGAGTTGATGCTGCTCGCGACCAGCGTGCCGATCAGCGCCTGTGACGGCGACAGCCCGAGGCTCGTATTGGCGAAGGTCGGCATGTACTGGTTCATGAAGCTGCCGGCCGCGCCGGCGGCGACGATGCCAGCGCCAAGCAGGATGCGCGACTTGTCATGGGTCGCGACCTCGCGCAGCGGCTGCGCGTTTTCTTCCTTCGCTGCGGCGAACTCAGGGCTCTCTTCAGCCTTGCGGCGGATGTACCAGGCGACAGGCCCGATCATCATTCCAATCACGAATGGAATACGCCAACCCCAGGCCAGCACCTGATCGGGCGCGAGCGACGTATTGACGATGTAGGCGATCAGCGAAGCCATGAAGACGGAGAAGCCCGACGCCGCCCATTGAATGCTGGCGTAGAAGCCGCTGCGCTTCGGGTCCTGCTCCGCAAGCAATGCGGTCGCGCTGCCGAATTCACCGCCGGCGGAAAAACCTTGAATCATCCGCGCGATGATGAGCATGACGGGCGCAGCGATGCCGATCGTCGCGTAAGTCGGCAGCAGCGCCGTGACGCCGGTGCCGAGCATCATCAGGCCAGCCGAGAGCACCATCGCCGGCTTGCGCCCGGCGCGATCGGCGTAGCCGCCGATCACGATCGCGCCAAGCGGGCGCACGAGCCACGCGCTGGCGAAGGTTCCGAGACTCAACAGCAACGAAACGGTGGGATCAGAGGTCGGGAAAAATTGCTTCGAGAAGGTCGTGACGAACATCGCGTAGATCGCGAGATCGTACCACTCGAAGACCGCGCCGATGCTGGTCGCGATGATGGTGCGCCAGCTCGCCTTGCGGCCCGCTACGCCCTGAGCTGATTGCGATGATGCGATGTCGTGCATATGCCCCCGATGACGCGCCAGAGAAGCGCGCCGACGGAGCGCAGGCAAGGATCGCGCCGGAAAGAGCTGTGAGGATTGGGCCCGGCGGACGCAGGGTCCGGCGCGTTTCAGCGGCGCCGGCTGGAAGTCTTCGTCAGGCCGCCTTGTCGAGCAACACGACGACTTGCGTCGCCTCGCGCTCATGCGGCGCCAGGCTTGTATGATTTTCGTCGAGCCAGCGGGCGAGCTTGACGACTTGCCCTACCTTTTGTCCCGCCTTGCCGTCTTCCGATTTCGAGCTCATCGGCTCGACGATGGCGAGGCCGTCGCCATTGATGAAAAAGGTGTGGTCGCCGAAAAGCTCGGTGAAGCGCGACATCACGGGATGGCTGTCGGGGACGACGCGGGCGTCAAACTGGGTCAGCGTGTGTTCGATGCGTGTTGGCGTCAGCTTCATGGCAATCTCCTTTGACTTGAGAGCCGCCGGCGACGGGCGGCGCATTCTTCATCGATCGATTTCGCCGAAGACGATGTCGAGCGATCCGATGATCGCCGACACGTCAGCGAGCATGTGTCGTCGCGCGAGGAAATCCATCGCCTGGAGATGCGCGAAGGATGGCGCGCGTATCTTGCAGCGATAGGGACGGTTCGACCCGTCGGATACGAGATAGACGCCGAATTCGCCTTTCGGCGCTTCGACGGCGGCATAGACTTCGCCGGCGGGCACACGATGCCCTTCGGTGTAGAGCTTGAACTGCTCGATCATCGCCTCCATCGAGCGCTTCATTTGCGGCCGGCTGGGCGGCACGATCTTGTGGTCCTGTGCGATGGAGGGGCCCTGCCCTTCCGGCGCGCGCAGTTTTTCAATGCACTGCCTCATGATGCGCACAGACTGGCGCATTTCCTCCATGCGGATGAGATAGCGGTCGTAGCAATCGCCGTTCTTGCCAACGGGGATATCGAAATCCATCTCCTCATAACATTCATAAGGCTGCGATTTCCTGAGATCCCATGCGGCGCCGGAGCCGCGCGTCATCACGCCCGAAAATCCCCACGCCCATGCATCCTCAAGAGAAACAACGCCAATATCGACGTTTCTCTGCTTGAAGATGCGGTTCTCCGTCAGAAGCTCTTCGAGATCATCGCAAAAGACGAGGAAGGGATCGCAGAACGCCTCGATATCGTCGATCAGGTCCGGCGGAAGGTCCTGATGGACGCCACCGATCCGGAAATAATTCGCAGGCATGCGCGCGCCCGAAGCGCGCTCATAGAAGATCATCAGCTTCTCGCGCTCCTCGAAGCCCCAGAGCGGTGGCGTCAGCGCGCCGACATCGAGCGCCTGCGTGGTGATATTGAGCAAGTGAGAAAGCAGTCGACCGATTTCCGAATAAAGCACGCGAATGAGCTGGCCGCGTTTCGGAACGCTAAGACTGAGCAGCTTTTCCGCCGCAAGACAGAATGAATGCTCCTGATTCATCGGCGCGACGTAGTCCAGGCGATCGAAGTAAGGCAGCGCCTGAAGATAGGTCTTGTTCTCGATCAGCTTTTCGGTGCCACGATGGAGAAGGCCAATATGCGGATCGATGCGATTGACCACTTCGCCATCGAGTTCGAGCACAAGGCGCAGCACGCCATGCGCCGCCGGATGTTGCGGGCCGAAATTGATCGTGAAGTCGCGGATCGCGGACTGGACCATGTCGCCTCTTCGCGTGACGCTGCGAAGCGATGCCTGTCCCCCTTGGATTCAATGTGGAGTAAGCGCGGCGAATGCGGCGCTGCGCTGTCGCCGACAAGGCCTTTCGATGTTTCCCGCCCGCAAATTCAAAACGGCGCATCGCCGCTTGAGTAAGTCCGGCGGAAGCCTATTGCGCAGCGAGCGCGCGGCTCTCGGGACGCGCCAGCGCGGCGCCAGGCCAAAGCTTCGGCGCGACGCGCGCATATTGCGGCGGACGCGCGATCTCGACGCCCAGCTTCTCCGCGGCGTGCCAGCCCCAGCGCGGATTGTCGAGCACGGCGCGCGCGATCGCCGCCTGATCGGCCGCGCCCGACGTGATGATCGCGTTGGCTTGCTCAGGCTCGACGATCATGCCGACGGCGCTGACAACGATATCGGGAACCGCCTGCTTCACTGCGGTCGCGAACTTCACCTGATAGCCGGGCCCCACCTCGATGCGCGCTTTCGGCGACGCGCCGCCGCTCGACACGTCGACGAAGGACGCGCCACGCGCCTTGAGGCCTTTCGTCAGCGCAATGGCGTCGGCGACGGTGACGCCGCCTTCGATCCAGTCATGGCCGGTGATGCGCGCGCCCCAGGCGATATGGGCAGGCGTCTCTTTCGCGACGGCCTCGGCGACCGCCAGCGGAAACGCCAGCGGATCGCCCCATTTGTCTTTCCGCTGGTTGGTCACAGGCGAGAAGAAGGCGTGCATGAGATAGCCATGCGCCATGTGAAGCTGGATGACATCAAAGCCGGCGCGCACGGCCCTTTTCGTCGCGACGCCGAACGCCGCGATGACGCGCGCGATGTCCTCTTCGTCCATCTCCTTCGGCGTCGGCCAGCCCTCGTCGAACGGAATGGGCGACGGACCAATAGCGCGCCAGGGGTCCTGATCGGGACGAAGCCAGCTTCCACCCTCCCACGGGCGCTGCGCCGACGATTTGCGGCCGGCATGGGCGAGCTGGACGCCGAACTTCACGCCCGGCAGCGCGACCGCCTTGGCGGCCGACAGCACGCGATGGGCGGCGCGCTCATTGGCGTCGGAGTAGAGACCGACGCAGCCATGGCCGATGCGGCCGATGCGCTCGACGTCCGTCATTTCGACGACGACGAGGCCGGCGCCGGACATGGCGAGCATCGGCCAATGCTGGAGATGCCAGTCGCTGACGCAGCCGTCATTGGCGGAATACTGGCACATGGGAGCGATCGCGATGCGGTTGGGAACGCGCACGGGACCGATGTCGAGGGGATCGAAGAGATGAGGCATGCGTAAGAGCTAGCAAACTCCCCGCCGGGACAGAACAGCGCCGGGCGCGCAGGCGGCGCGTCGTCAGACGCATAAGGAGCCAGCGTCAGTTCCCGTGGAGACACCGGCTTTCGGCCCCGTGCGCCGGCGCACCGCGGCCGGAGGAGCGCCGGCTTAGGTTCTCTCCATCGACGGACGCAACGTCCGACAACGCAATCGGCAGGGCGCTCGATGGCCCGCCTCACAGGAGACTGCCATGTTCAGGAAGACCCTCGCCGCCACGATCGCTGCCGCCGCCCTCGCCGGCGCCACCATGACCTCCACCACCTCGGCCGAAGCCCGCTGGTATCGCCATGGCGGCTACGCCGGCGGCGCCATTGCGGCCGGCATCATCGGCGGCCTCGCGCTCGGCGCGATCGCGGCGTCCGCGGCCCAGCCGGTCTACGCCTGCTCGATCGAGCGCCGCCCGGTCTTCAACCGCTTCGGCGACTTCGTCGGCTATCGCAACGTCCGCGTTTGCTGATCATCTGAACGGAACGCGCCGGCGGAGCTGCGGGCGCCTCCACTCTAACTTGACGGCCCCGTCCAAAAGACGGGGCCGTCGCTTTTCAGGATACTCGTTCCCGGGCGCGCTTCACGCTCCGCTAACCGTCGCCGCGCAAGCTTGGGGCGAGCCTTCCCCCTGCACGACCGATGCGAACTCTTGTCGCCCTGCCCCTTTTTCTGACTATGACCGCATCGGTCGCGGCGCAGAACGAACTCGGCGGCGCGCAGGACAGCCTGATCCTGTGGAAGAAGGTCGACGAAATCTGCCGTCTTGGCGACGACGCCGACCTCGAGACCCAGCAAGCCTGTCAGAAGCGCGCCGACCTGCAGGTCCGATTGCAGCGTTTCGGTTGGTGCCGCGGCAAGCTTGGGGAAACCGAAGAGCAATATCGCTGGCATCACTGCCGCTGGAATTCCGTCCGCTTCATCACGCCGCCCTGAGCTTTAGGGTCTGTATTCATTCTCGGAGGGCTCAGCGTTCGCTCAAGGGCCGCGGAGGGCAAGGAGACGGCGCGAAGATGGTGTTGTCCACCATCGAGCGACGTGTCCGCCGCCATCGGCGGCCCTTGAGCAACGCGGCGAAAGCGCCGGGATCGGGCCTCGCGTCCTCGACCGCGGAATAACCACGGCCTTCGGCCGCAAAACCCGCCCTGTGCGCTTTTCGACTCGCGCGCTGAGCTCTTCGAGAATGAATACAGACCCTAATCTCAGTCGGGCGTCGTCGTTGTGTTGGGAACGGCGCCCGGTTGTTCCGCAGCGGCGAGCCGTTGCAACGCCGAGCGATAATAGACGCCGCCTTCGCCGCCGGCGCCATTCTTCAACGCCGCCTCGATTTTCGCGCGCATCGCGTTGGCGAGGGCCGGCCCCGCGGGAAAACGTTCATCCGTCCAAAATCGCTTGCGCGGATCGAAATATCCGACCTCATCGAGAAAACCGATCGCGAAGTAGTACGCTGTTTCGATTGAATCATCGTTGCGATCGAGCACGACCGATCCGTCGCTCCTGATCGTCGTCGCGAGACTCCACTCGAGCAGCGCCTTCACTTCGCGCCTGATCGCCGCGCGCTGCGCTTCGGACGCATGCCGCCAGCCCATGCGGAACAGGGTCGCGACATCGTAGATATCGTGATTGAGATAGCGGTCCTCCTGCCGCCACCCCTGCGGATAGGGAAGATCGCGGATGGCGATCAATCCATCGATCAGCTTCGGCCAGTCCGAAATCGCGCCGTTGAGATATTTGACGATGTGAAAGGTGATGCTGATGTCATCGGCGTAAACGGGCGCGCCATTGATGACATGCCTGACGCCCCACATGCCTGTTTCAGGATTGCGCAGATCGCCGTGGATCAACGCAAGCATGCGCTGCTTGACGCCTGTCTTCCAGGCATAACCGATCGGCCGATCCGCGAGCACGAGACGCATCACGTCGCTGATCAGCGTGTTGTATTCGCGCCGGCGATTGATCCCGTCCGCGGCGATATTCGACACGAAGCCGCGGCGAAGCGCGGCTTCGAGCGCATCGGGATCGTTGACGCGATCGAGGAACGCCGCGCGCGATGCAGGTGGCTTTTGCCCGAGTTCGGAGATCGCGTCGTAGGACGCGTCGAGCCGCAGGAACCATTCGGTGTAGCAGCGGCCCCATGCGCCGTCTGAAGCATCCTGCGCGTCGACGCGATCCGCCTCGCCTGATCGTCGGCGCGCGATCTCATCGACAAGCGTGACAGCCTGACGTTCGACGCCAATGAAGTCCGCGGTGTTCGCGGCGCGCCAGCGCAATTCCGTCAGCATCTGCGCGGCGCAGCGCGCGGGCTTGCCCTCTGCTTCAAGCGCCTGCACATTCGTCTGCAGGGCGTCGATCTTCTTGCGCAGAACGCCGATCTTCGCGCGATAGCCGGCGTCGAATTTGAAGAATTCAGCGCGCGTATTGACGGGCGCGCGCTGCCCGGCGCGAGTCAGGCTGCAAAGCGCGATCGCTGGCAGCAACACGCACGCCAGGATGGTTCTTGTCGCCGCCAAGGCGTTGCTCCCGATTCTGCACGCCGCCTCTTATTGTTCCGCATCCCGCCGCGCCGCTCAATCGCAGGTCTGCCATGCGATCGCGAGCCGGTGAACGCCTGAGCCTGCGCCAGCGTGATAGGCTCGCCGCAACTCGGGCGGCGATGCGCCGCGACATGGAGCTCACATGGAAAACCTCCCCTACAAGAGGGCGCTGATCGTTGGCGTCGGACCGGGCCTCAGCGCCTCGCTGGCGCGCAAGCTGAGCGCGCTTGGCGTCAAGGTCGGGCTTGCCGCCCGCAATGCGGAGAAGCTCGCCGCGCTGGCGAAAGAAACTGGCGCCGAGACCTTCAGCGTCGACGCCTCGGACCCCGGACAAGTCGCGGCGCTGTTCGAGCAGGCCGACGCCAGGCTCGGAGAGCCCGACATCGTGGTCTACAACGCCAGCTCCCGCGTCCGCGGCTTTCTCACCGACCTCGATCCCGGAGAGGTCCAGAAGGCGGTCGCGATCACGTCCTTCGGCGCGTTCCTGGTGGCGCAACAGGCCGCTCGCCGCATGGTCGCGCGCTCCCATGGCGCGATCCTGCTAACCGGCGCCACGGCAGGCGTGAAGGGCTTTCCGCAGTCGTCGGCCTTCGCCATGGGCAAGTTCGCGCTGAGAGGTCTGGCGCAAAGCGCGGCTCGCGAACTCGGGCCGAAGGGCGTCCATGTCGCTCACTTCGTCATCGATGGCGGCATCCGCAGCGCCATGCGCCCAACGCCTGCGGACAAGCCGGACAGTCTGCTCGAGCCGGATGCAATCGCGCAGGTCTATATCGACGTTCTGCGCCAGCCGCGGAGCGCTTGGGCGTTCGAGATCGACCTCCGGCCTTGGGTCGAGTCATTTTGAAGGAGTCTGGAGCAAGCCCTTGGGATTTATGGAAACCTTGCTCCACGCTGGCCGGCTCGCCTAACCATGTCAGGCGCTCCAGCGGGCGCCTCTCTGGCTAAATTCCCTCACAGAGCCTACATTTGAGCCGGCTTGGCGGACGGCCTGTTTCCGGAGCGGACAGCTTTGGGAGAGTTGCGTTGAGTCTCTTGTTCCGGGTCCGCCCTGATGCGGCCGACATATTTGATGCTTATTGCGGGGATTTCCGGCTCGGCGTGATCGAGCCGATTGCGGAGTCGAAAGTCGCTCCGGCCGCCTTCATCTGGGCTATCACCACGATCGTCACCGGCGGACGGGTGTCCGGGTCGGCGCCCGATCTCGAAGGCGCCAAGGCTGCGATGTCGGGCGCCTGGGAGCAATGGATGGCGCTCGCGCGGCTCGTACCGGAGGAACAGCTTCTCATTCAGGATGAGCGGCTGCCGAGTTGGCCATTCCGGAACGAGGCGCAGCCTCTCGGGGCGACGCCGGCGCCGAGCGCGGCGCTTCCGCCCAACGATCGACGCCCGCTCTATCTGCGCCTGCGCGGCGGCGGCGCGGCTGCGGCGGTCGACAAGGCGCCAAGACGCGCTCCGGACGCAGCGGAATAGAGTCCGAACGATCTTCAAATCTTCTTTGGCAGGCGCGCCACAGCCCGCCGAATTCCGCGAGTTGTCCCCATAATTCTCACGCCGCGTCGTCGCTGCGCGTTGCGCGCGCCGCCCATTTTCGGACCTCATGCGCGCTTGGCGACATCACCAGCTCGCGGAGGACCGCGTGGCGTTTTCCATCAAGCAACGGGCAAATCAGCCCGACGCATTCGACGTTTTCAGCAGCAAGGTGCGCATCGGCGCCGTCCAGCCCTTGCAGGCTTCGATGCTGGCGCCGAAGGCCTATCGCTGGTCGATCGCCAACATCTCGATGACGGGCCGCGTCTCCGGGATCGAGCCAACCATCCAGGCCGCCGCCGCGGCGCTCGCGGAGCGCTGGAAATCCTGGCTGACGGACGCCGGGCTGGAGATGGCCGACGCGCGTTCCGACAAGACCTCGATCACCGATGCGCTCGCGGACGCCGCGGCGCCGGTCGTTCAGCCGTCATTCGCGGCGTCGCGTCCGCAAGTCCCGGCGCCTGCAGGCAGCCCGGGCTTCACCGCGCGCATTATCCCGCTGAGACAGCCGCCGAGTCAGATCGCGAAATAACGCGCCTTATCGCTCGCGCATGCTCTTCTCGAACCGCTCGACCAGCGGCCTGACGAGATAATCGGCGACCGTGCGGCGGCCGGTCAGAATGATGACATTCGCCGTCATGCCCGCCAGCAGCCGGTCGCGAATGTCTGGCGGAAGCGTCGATTTGTCGACCACCACCTCGGCGGCGAAATAGATCGACTTGCCCTCATTCTCGATGATGCGGTCGCGCGAGATGCTACGCACCTTGCCGCGGATCGCCTTCTCTCCCCAGTAATTGAACGCGGGGAATTTGAGCTCGGCGCCCATATCCGCCGTCACCCGATCGACATCGTCAGGCTGGACCTGCGCGCGCACCACGAGTTCGTCATTGACGGGCGCGATGTCGAGGATCGGCTCGCCCGGCCGGATCACGCCGCCGACCGTGAAAATCTTCAACTGCTGGACGACGCCCGCGATCGGCGCGCGAATTTCGGAGCGCTTCTGCGCGTCCTCCGCCAGCACGATCTGCTGGCGCGCGTCGGAGATCATCTTCCTGATATCGATGAGCGCGGTCGAAGCGTCCTTCTCGTAATCCTGCCTGACCTGCTTCTTTCTGAGCTCAAGCTCGGTCAGGCGTTCGCCAAGCTTCACCGCCTGAATCTTGCCGCCGTCGATCACGCCCTGGAGCCGCAGCTTCTCCCGCTCCAGCGGCGTGACGCGGCTCGTGGCGACGAGCTGGCGCTGATAGAGCGGCCACACCGAATCCAGCTCCTGCGATACGCTGGCGAGCGTCGCCGTCGCCGTCGCCGTGTCGATGCGGTTCTGCTCGAGATCTTTTGCGGTCTGATCGATGCCGGACTGCGCGACCTGGATGTTGCGCACAAGCTCGTCCCGCCTGCTCTGGAACAAACGCGTCTGATCGGCGACGACAGGCGCGACCGACGGATTGCTCGCGCGCGCGATCACCTCCTCCGGCAGCACGAGCGTCGGACGCATCTCGTACTCCGCCATCAGGCGCGTTTCCTGCGCCAGCAGCATCGCAAGCTGATTGCGATAGAGATCGGCCTGCGCCTCGAAGCGCACGGGATCAAGCCGGATCAGCAACTGATCCTGCGCAACCTGCTCGCCATTGCGGACGAGCAAATCCTTGACGATCCCACCCTCAAGATGCTGCACGGTCTTGCGGTTCGATTGCGCCTCGACCACGCCGCCCGCGACGGCGGCTCCGTCGAGACGCGCCGCAGACGCCCAGAGCGCGAAGCCGCCAAGCAATCCGAAAATCACGAAATGTCCGGCGCGCAATGTCGCCTTCCAGTTCGCGGAGGGTTGCGGCGCCAGATCGAGCGCGCCGAGCCCCAGCGCCTCGCTGGCCGTCACCTTGGCGACGCTCATGCGGCGAGCGACGCTGCGCTTCCCGCGGGAAGCTGTTTCTGCGGCGTGAGCGAAGACAGGCGCTCGAGAATCTGCTCGCGGCGACCAAACGCATGCACGGTGCCGGCGTTCATCACCAGCACGCGATCACAGCAGGCGAGGATGTTGGTGCGGTGCGTGACGATCACGATCATCGTCCCGCGCTCGCGCAGCGCGCTGATCGTGCGGCCAAGACTTTCCTCGCCGATCGCATCAAGATTGGAGTTGGGTTCATCGAGCACCAGAAGCTTCGGATTTCCATACACCGCGCGCGCGAGCGCGATGCGTTGACGCTGTCCGCCAGAAAGGGTGTGGCCGTCGGGCCCGAGCTTCGTGTTGAGGCCGTCGGGAAGCCGCTGGATGATGTCCTGCACGCCGGCGGCGCGGGTCGCCTCCAGCAGCGCGGCGTCGCGCTCCTCGCTGGCTGCGTCGAAACGCGCGATATTGTCGGCGACGGTGCCAGGCAACAGCTCCACGTCCTGCGGCACATAGCCGATATGACGGCCGAGCTGATCCTGATCCCAGTGCGCGAGATCATTGCCGTCAATGCCCACGCTTCCCTTTTGAACAGGCCAGGCGCCGACGAGCACGCGGGCCAGCGACGATTTGCCGGCGCCGCTGGCTCCGACGACTCCCAACGCCTCGCCGGGCGACAGCGAGAATGAAATGTCATTGAGAACAGGCTGATCCCTGTTGCGAGGAGCTGCGAACATGCGCGACACAACGAGCGGGCCGTCCGGCGTCGGCAGATTGACCTTGCTGATGCGCTTCTCGGATTCTTGAAGCAGCACCTCGACGCGCGACGCCGCCATGCGGAAATTCCAGAACTGACGCCAGTTCGACGCCATATTGTCGACGGGATAGATGGCGCGGCTCGTCAGGATCGACGCGGCGAAGATGACGCCGGCGCCCACCGCCTCATTGAGATAAAGCAGCGTGCCGACGGTCAGCATGATCGGCGAGTAGACATGGCGCGAGAATTTGATGAGGTCGGTCACCAGACCGCCGCGCCGGACAGCCTGGGCCTGCCAACCAAGCGAATTCCGCTGCCCGCTGCGCCAGACCTCCGCGAGCGCCGGCAGCATGCCCATCACCCGCGCGGGTTCGGCGCTGCTGATAACCGCGCGGCCGAATTCCGCGGCGCGGGCGCCGCTCAGCAGTGCGCGCTTGGTGTCGTCCCGCACCAACATCTGATCGGTCAGCGCGAGAACGACGACGATCATGGTCAGCACCGTCAGCGTCAGTCCGAGCAGCGGGTGATAGAGATAGGTCGCCGCCAGAATGACCGGCACCCAGATGAAATCGAGTCCTTGCGTCAGCATCGTTCCCGAAAAGAATTCGCGGATCGTCTGCAGATCCTGCATGACGGCGTTCCGCGAGGCCGCCGGAAGCGAATCCGTCTGGCGGTTCAGCGCCTCAAACACGCGTTTGCTGATGCGTTCGTCGAGCGCGAAGCTCATGCGCTGCAACGTCCTGATGCGGATGATCTCAAGCGCCGTCCATATCGCGCAGAGGAAGAGCACAATTCCGGCGAGGAAAAACAGCGTCTCCTGGCTGCGGCTCTGGAACACCCGCTCGAAGAGCTGATGCATGTAGATCGACGGCACTAGATACATAAGCGCCAGAATGAAGGAAAAGAGGGCGAGGCTGCCGATCGCGGGCGAGAATCGCCGAACCTCTTGCCAGAGGATGGAGTCGTTTTTCAGGATCATTGCGGCGCAGCATAACAGCGCGACCGTCTCGCGCAGCGGGTTGAAAAGGAATTGGTTGATGGCCGGAAACCATATTGCCTGCAATAAGCGACAAATCAGCGCGTCAATTTTCTTCAAATTGCTCAGAGTCCAAATACGCGACGCGAATGGCGGGAAAGCAAAAGAACGACGCTGTCTGGCGTGAAAAAAATAACCAAGGCGCGGATTGACGGACGACATGCCGCGCTGCGGCTGGCTCAAGTGAGACGCAACAGACCGGGATGGGAGACGTCGTTGTCGAATGTCTTGCCGATTGCGATTCCGCATGCCCGCGTGGCCCGCCGCCGCGTGCTGCATGTGGGTTGCGGCCATCAGTCCGCGCATCGTCTCCACGCCGCGTTTCGCGATTCCGACTGGCATGAGATCAGGCTCGACATCGACGAGCGGGTGAAGCCCGACATCGTTTGCTCAACAGTCGATATGACGGACGTCGTCGGGACCGGCGCGGTCGACGCGGTCTGGTCGTCGCATACGATCGAACATCTCTACGACCACGAAGTCACCGCCGCCTTCGCCGAATTCCGTCGCGTGCTGAGCGCTGAAGGATTCCTTCTCCTGCGCTGTCCCGATCTCGAAGCGGTGGCGGAAAGCTTGCTGCGCAACGGTCTTGAGCACGTCGCCTACGAATCGCCGGCGGGGCCAATCACGCCGCTCGACATGCTTTATGGCCATCGGCCCTCGATCGCTGCGGGCAGCTCCTACATGGCGCACCGCACCGGATTCACCGACGAGCGCATGGGACGAACGCTGATGGAAGCCGGCTTCAGCGAGGCGCGCACAAAGCGGGCGACGAATTTCGATCTCTGGGCCGTGGCGTTCGCGGAAGACGCCGATGTCGACGGGCGCCTCGATCAGCTCGCGCGCAACGGCCTTCGCTTCGACTCCTGACAGACGGATTCAGAGCGGCAGAGATGGAGATGCAGCCGGCCCCGCAAAGCGCCCCGGCCGGCGCCGGATCGTCGCGTCGCGAATGGGCGGCGCGGGCGATGCGTGCGATGCGCGCTGGCGAACTCGACGCCGCCTGGCTGTGGGCGGACAGGCTCTGCCGCGCGAGCGCCGGCTCAACGCTTGTCGACGCCTATCTCCTGCGCTCCGCCGTGCTTGCGCTGCAACGCGATCATGAGGCCGCGCAGGCCGATCTGCGCGCCGCCGCAGAAATCGATCCGCATGAGCCGGCCGTCAATCGCGTTCTGCTTAGCGCGCCGATCGCCGAAGAGCGCCGCGCCGCGGCGCGGCGTATGCTCGGCGCGGCCGACGAAAACGACCGCCGCAAGGCCTTCGCGACGCTCGCGCGCGAGGGATATTCCTGCGTCGGAACGCTTGAAGCGTCGAAGCAACGGCTGGCGGCGCGCATCGCCTGGAACGGGCCGCGCGAAATCACGCTGACGCTGCGGACCGATGTCGGGGACAGGCAGGTTCTCGCGCGCGCGGACAACAGCGCGCCACCCCCGGGTTTCAGTCGCAGCGCGCGCGTCGCCTACGAAACGCCGCCCGGCGCGCTGGCGGCGGCGCTCGCCGCTCCTGATATGCGCGCGCTGTTCGAGCCCGCCTCCGTAGTCTTTGCGCCGCCGAAGATCATGGCGCGCAAAAGCGCTGCGTCAGCGCTTGCGGATGAGTTGCTGATCATCATTCCGGTCTATGACGACCGCGAGGCCACTCAGGCCTGCTTCGCGAGCCTGCTCGCCGCGCCGCCCGAGCGGCCCTGCCGCATCATCGCGATCGATGACGCCTCGCCCGACGCCGCGATTTCCGCCGATCTCGACGCGCTCGCGGCCGAAGGGTGGATTGAGCTTCTGCGCAACGCCGTCAATATGGGTTTCGCCGCCAGCGTCAATCGCGCGCTGGCGTTGCGCGCGCCAGAACAGGATGCGCTGCTGCTCAACGCCGACGTCGTTCTTCCGCCTGGCGCGATCGACGGACTCATCCGCCACTTCGCTGCGCACGCCGACATCGGCACGGCGACTCCGCTCTCCAACAATGGCGAGGATACGAGCTTTCCCCGGCGCTTCCGCGCGAACCCGTTGCCGCCAGCCACAGAGATCGCCGGGCTGAACACGATAGCAGCGCGCGTCAATGGCGGACGCGCGGTCGACATGCCCAACGGCGTCGGCTTCTGTCTCTTCATCAAGGGCGAGGCGCTCGATCGCGTCGGCCTGCTGCCGCACGCCTATGGTCGCGGATATTATGAGGACGTCGAATTCTGCCTCGCCATCGCGGGAGCGGGATACCGTAATGTCTGCGCGACAGATGTTTATGTCGGCCATCATGGCGGCCGGTCCTTCGGCAAGGACAAGCGCGCGCTCGTCACGCGAAACCTGCGCCGTCTCAGCGCAAGACACCCCACCTATCTCGCCAGGGCGCGATCATTCGAACGGGCCGATCCCCTCAGCGAGCCGGTCGCGCGGATAGAATGGGAGCGGTTGCGCAGAGCGCGCGCGGTTGATCTGCTCATCCTGCCGGCGGAGACGCCGCAAGCGCTCGCCCGCGCCATCGCCGATGGGCTGCGCCGCGATTATCCCGAGCTTGTGACTTTGCATGTGGAGAGAAGCGCGTCGGACATGCGCATCACGTTCAGCGGCGACAGCTTTCCGCAGAACATCGCCTGGCGCTGCGACGTCACGAATGCGCTCGCAGACGAGCTGACGGAAAATTTTTCCGAACTGACCCTTCGATCGGCATTTGCGTTTGAAGCGGAACGCGCATCGAGCGAACTCACGCGCGTGTTGGCGAGGCTGCGATGCGACGTGCGAATCTTCTCCGCGCTTACTTTCGAAGCCAACTCACAAGCAGACAGCGGCACGCGCGCCGAAATCGCGACCCAGCCGGCGCAGCCCTCAAATTTTGCGATGCGGCGCGGCGATCGTGGGGCGCGTCGCGCTCATCAGGCTCCCGCATCGCTGAGCCTCATCCTGCCAGCGCTTCCCGAGTATCGACCGCCGCGCCTAACGCCGCTGGGCGGCGCGCTTGCGATCATCGGCATGCAGAGCGAGCGCGACGATGACGCGCTCTTGCGCACGCTGGCCGCGTCGCGAAACGCGGGAGCCGTCCCCACGATCATTCTCGCGGGAGTCTGGAGCCGCGACTCGTCCCCCCTGCCGGACGCGATCCATGTCGGCGGCGCCATTCCCGATCCTGAATTACCGCGTTGGCTTGAGCGCGCCGGCGCAAGCGCGCTTCTCTTCGCCAACCGACGCTGGGGCGTGCTTGATCCCCGCTTCTCGCTCTGGCGCGACGCCGGCCTTCGCGTCGCGGCGTTCGACGCGCATGGCGACGAGACCGCTTATCCGCACGGCCTCAGCCTGCCAGGGAATGGCGCGCCTGCTCAGATCGCTTCGGCTCTCGCGAGGTGGCTTTCGCCCGATCAGGCGTGAAGCGCGGCCAGCGTGTTCGCTGATGCGCGAGGCGATTGGCGCTCGGCCGCTTCGCTCTCGAAGGCCCGACCCAGGCGCTCCTCTATCCATTCGCGCTGCGCCGGCAGCACGACACGATTGAGGTCGTAACGCTCGACGATGGTGCGCCGCGCCGCATGACGATGCTTCACGAATCGCGCCGGCTGGGCCAGCGCCTCGATGATGCGCTCAGCGATCGCCGTAGGCTCCGAGAAAGGCGCGAGCACGCCATTGACGCCATCCTCGATCACTTCCCGCACCGGCGGCGTGTCAGAACCCACAATCGGAAGCCCCAGAGCCATCGCTTCCAGAAGCGACCAGGAGAGAACGAAGGGATAGGTCAGATAGACATGGACGCGCGAGCGCCTGAGCAACGCGAGATAGGCGTCATAGGCGAGCGACCCCGTGAAATGCACGCGCGAGAGATCAAGGCGCGACCCGACTTCGGCCAGCATCGCCTCGCGCCAGTTGCCATGATTGCGCGGCGGGTTGCCATATGAGACCTGATCACCGCCAACGATATGAACATGGGCGTTCGGCCGCGCCTTCAGCACATAAGGCAGCGCGCGCATAAAGGAGTGAAATCCGCGATAGGGTTCGAGATTGCGCGCGACATAGGTGACGATCTCGCTGCTCGACCCAAGCAGCGCCTCATCGTCAGGCTTCAGCGCGTCGGTGTCGACGCCGTCATGGACGACGCGGATCTTCGACTGGAACTCCGGGGGAAACATGTTTCTCTGCCATTGCGTCGGCGCCATCGCGCTGTCGGCGTCGGCGAGCGCTAACAAGGTCGAAGCATTGCGCAGCGCGACTCGCGTTTCACCATCGACGCCGAACTGTTCGAATTCAGGATCGAATCCGACATCGGCGCCGCGAGCGCGATAATAGAACTCGGCATAAACGATCAAAGTCGCCTTAGGAAAGAGCGAACGCAAAGGCAGCGCCTCGCCCCAGCCGGGATGGACATAGATGAGCGCGGGATCGAACCCCTGCATCTTCAGCGCGCTGGCGGCGTAGATCACCTGCTCGGCGCGACGACATTCGTGATCGAAGCGCCGGGCGAAGGCATGAGTGGTCTTGTCGCCTGACATCACATTGTAGCGCTGCGTTTCGACGCGTGCGATCGCGCCACTCCCGCGCATCGAAATGGCGCGCACGCGGACATTTTTCTGCCCCGCGAGAAAGCGCGCGAGATTTCCGAACTGCGCCGGAAAATTGTTATGCACGAAGAGCACATCAAGCGTCGGCATGAGCGTCCGTTCTTGAATCGCCGGCGGCCGCCCGGGATTCGAAAATCTCGAAGGAAAAGAGCGGGCTGGAATCGAGCCGGACATGCAGGTCGAGCGGCTCGACAAACTCGGAATAGTTCTCGCGCGGCGCTCCCGAAGATGTCGGCTCGCGCGCGATCAGCGAGACCGATCGCGCGAGCAGCCGCCGCGAAAACAGGCAGGCTGCGGCGAGATCGAGCGGAAGACATCTATCGGCCGACAGCGCCGCCGCGCGATCCGCCGCGAGCGCATTCAGCCGATCAGGGCTCACCGTGAAATATCCGGTCTCCTCGGCGTTCAGCATGCCCGGCTGAAGCCTTCCGAGCGGCGCAAGAACGTCGGCGGCGATGAGCAATTTCGCCGCTTCGCTCAAGCGGCGCATGCCCTGCTGGAGGCGCTCGATCCATGTGACGACCGCAGCGTATTGTTCGGACGCGCGCCCTTCCCGATCGCGCACCGGGAAGCCATCGTCGGCGGACGCGCCGACGAGCTCGGGCGCCACCTCGATCCCGGCGCGACGAGCGCCGGGCCAGAAAGGAAGATTGCGCAAGGCGATCGGCGCGTAGGGGCGAAGCCATCGGCCGTCCTTGCCGACCGGATTCGATTGCAGCATCGCGGGGTCGAGCAATGCTGCGACGCGCGGCCCCTCTTCAGCAAGCATGATGATGATCGGGCAGTAGTGCGAGAGATGCAGCAATTCGGTGTCTGCGACCGGCGCCGTGCGCAGTCGATGCAGGAAGTCGAAGCGCTCAAGACGCGTCCATCGCGTGACAACGCTCTCATCGACCGGGAGGAAGCGCATCTCCTGCATCGCCGCTCACGCCGCCGATCGAGAAGAAGTTTTGGCGCGCGCCGCGATCGCGGCCTTCGCGGCGGACAGCAGGCCCGAGACCCGGAACAGCGAGAGACGATGCGTCGACATGAAGAGCGCCGCTTCGATCCCGAATGACCGAATGGCCTTGTAGACGGCGGGATCATCAAGGCGCGCGCGCGACAGAACCATGAGATGATCAATGTCGACGGATTCGCCTTCGCCGAGATCGAAGCGCAGCGGCCAGGGCTCGAGAAGCCCCTCCTCATGCAGGAAGCGCGACAAGGCGCGCGTCGCAGGAAGCGCGCGGCCCGCCTGTAGCGCCGTCCGCGCGCGCGCAGCAGTCGCACGCGCCAGGCGTCCGTCGGTGAGCATCAGCGGCGCGCCGATATCCGTCGGCGCGTCCGCGATCGCGCGATCAACGAAAATTCGCTGCGGCTCGACGCCTTCCTCATGCGGCGTCACGATGGGATAGGCCTGGAACGCCAGCGGCAGCGCGCTGACGGCGCCTTTCTCGCCGCCCGGAATACCAGCCCCATCCGGCAACAGTGTGCGCAGAACGCTCAGCACCGGGCCTGACGGCGTCGTCGCCCAGCAGGTGGGAAAGAGCGTCGCGAGCGCGAGGATTTCGGCGTGAACGATCGGGATGAGCGATGCGGTGCGCACCAGGCGATAAGCGGCGGGAGCATAAATCCGGTGAT
Organism: Terrirubrum flagellatum; assembly: GCF_022059845.1. Classification (GTDB taxonomy): domain Bacteria; phylum Pseudomonadota; class Alphaproteobacteria; order Rhizobiales; family Beijerinckiaceae; genus Terrirubrum; species Terrirubrum flagellatum. Next base: position 2,138,465 of record NZ_CP091851.1, read on the forward strand.
GGCCCCAGTCCTTCGACAGAGCCGCGGGCGCCTCGTAAAGCTGAGCCCATGCATCCATCTCGGGCGAGCGCGCTCCCACAAACCAACAAAAAGGCGTCACGGCGCCTGTGAAGCGAAAGACGCGGCGTGCGCGCCGCGTCTCTGATTTTGTCGAGGGCGAACCTGCTCTTCAAAGCAGGCCCGCCCGCGCAGCGGCCGCTTCTTAATGCGGCTGATCGTGGAACACGATCTTCTCGACCTCGGAATAGGTGAGCGTATCGCCATCCGCGAAAGTAACCGTGGTGACGCCATGGTCGACCGTGGTCGTATGCGGATCGGTTGAATTTTGGCTTTCGATGAACAAGGTGTCGTTGCCGGAGCCGCCAACCACAGTGCTCGCGCCATGGCCGTCGATATAGACGGAGTCGTTGCCGCTGCCGCCGAGGACCGATGAGTCGCCGTCGCCGACATGGATGACGTCGGCGCCGGAGCCGCCATCGATCTTGTCATCGCCGCCGCCGCCGAAGATCGTATCCGCGCCGGAACCGCCGGTGATGGAGTCGTTGCCGTCGCCCATATCGAAGTGATCAGCGCCGGAGCCGCCGTCGACCGTGTCGTCGCCGCCGCCGCCGGTGATCGTGTCATCGCCGGCGCCGCCGAGGAAGTGATCGTTGCCGTCGCCGCCAACGACTGTATCGCTGCCGGAGCCGCCATCGGCGAAATTGTCGCCGCCGCTCACCTCGATGAGATCGTTGCCGGAGCCGGCGGTGAAGTCGTCATTGCCGTCGCCGCCAACAACCGTGTCATTGCCGGAACCGGCCTCGACATGGTTATCGCCATCGCCGACATTGATGTAATCGCTGCTGGAGCCGTCGGTGGTGACGAGATCATCGCCGCCGCCAGTGACGAGCACATGGCTGCCGGTTCCATGGAGAGAGGCGTCCACAGTGTCATTCGTGTCGAAGACATAGGCGGTGTTGGCCGCGTTGAGATCGAGATGACCGTCGGGCGAACCCTCGACAAAGACGATTTCATTGCCGCCGTCCGGGATATGATCCGGGGTCGTCACCACCGTATGCGCGTCGTCTCCGGATGAGGAAGACGTCGAGAACACGCCGGCATGCTGCAGGGCCTGAATGATGTCGTCACGGTCGTCAGACGAAAAGACGCCGCTCCCGTCGATGAGATCGCTCAATTGATCAGTCGTGTAGTCATAAGTCGCCATGGAGCATCTCCATCGGGTCGGGTACGTTTACTTGGTGGATAAGCTTATTTCGACAAAAGCAGCGCGGGCGCAGGCCGCGCGCGCGAAGAGCGGAACACGCGGACGCGGCTTGGCGCCTCCACGGGCCGCCGCGCCGCCAGAGGCGGAGCGACTTCTTCTTCAGCGGCCCTGGAGCGCAGGAAACCGACCGTCTGCCGCGCAGCCTGATCGACTGCGGAGACGACGGAGATGCGCAAGCCGACAAGCGGCTCCCATCCGGTCGCGCCTGACAGCGCGCAGGATTTTCCGCTGACATTCATCACCGACGCGCCAAGGAACAGGGCGTCGCAGGCGAGCGAGAAATCATCGGCCGCGGGGCCGACAACCGCGAGATTGAGCGCAGTCAGCGGCGCAGCCTTGCCGCGTGTGCCAACGAATGAACCGATCGGCTGCTCAGGAAGCTGGCGCAGCCCACGCGCGTTGATGGTGGCCTGTGCGAGAATATCGACGCCCTGCGGGCGGTTCTTCCATCTGATCTCGACGCCTTCGATCGCCATCGGAAGCTGCGGCCCGCAGATCCATTGACCCGATTTCGTCACGACGTCGCCGCGACGGGAGACATGCGCGAGAATCTCGATGTCATCGGAGAGCGGCACTGAGCCGCCGCGCGTGAAATCTTCCGGTTCCGGCAGGGGTTCGGCCTGGCGGATGGTCGTGGAGACCCGTTCCAGCACCAGTTCGGCGTCGCAACTGCCATTGATGTGCGATGGGCGAACGGTCAGATTGAGAAAGGCGTCGCGCGCGGCGCGGACCACGACACCGTCGCCCGGCGAGACGAGTTGCGGACCGCCCTCGCCGGGGCTGATCACGTCCACCGGCGATCCCGGCGGCGTCGAGACCAGCACGGTCGGCGCGTTCAGACCCGCTTTCGACGAGACGTAGCGCAGAACAAACAGACCCTGCGTCACGCGGATCGTCCGCGCTGAATTGATTTGGTCTGCGAGCGGGCTCAAGTCCATTGCGACGCAACCTCGCGATGCCGGATGCACCATGGGTGCGCCATAGCCCCCCTCAAGTCAACGAAGATTGGCTGTAATTGTAAGTATAATCCCTCGTTAATCTTCGATATAAATATAATAAAATTGATAATTATACGTATATCCATGTAATAAATGCTCGATACAGCGACCGCCTGATGACAATTAAGTGTTCGCAAGGTCTCCAACTCGATCGGTAAATACAGATCGTGGCAATAACTACTTTCCGCATCTGCATCTCTACAGACAAATATCGTACTCGAAATTCGCGATGACATCAGATCGGCCGCAAATGCGAAAGCGCTCCTTGGCCGCGTCGCCCGGATCGAAGCCGAGCGTTGCGTGATCCCGCCCGCCCCGATCTTCGTCGAATGGTTAATGAGATTTAGCTTTTTCAGCGGCGGTTTGCTGCGCCGCGCTAAAAGACATGTCGAAGGCGCCAAAATTTTCCGCACTACGCGCAATTGGCCGTCAGTCGAGCAGGACGCCACGTCTCAATCGATCGATGGATGTGATCCAGCGCGAGCGCCAAGACTCAACGGGCGCGACGACTCAAAATGCGAGATCAGACGATGAGCGAAGCTTGATCAATGCGTCGCGCGAGTGGTCCGCGACTTCACGATCGGTTTTGGCGCGCAAGAGCATGGCGCGAAAAAGTGGGAGCCGGTTCTTCCGAGACGAACGCGAGCGTTCGCTCTGCGAAAGCCATGCTCTAAGTTTTTGGAATCGATCACGTTCCCGCATTTTGATTGATTCAGTCAAAATGCGGCGTGATCTAACGTCGCCAATTCGCGCAGGCCGTTTCGCCTGCGCCATCACACAAAGAAATTGCATAAAGACGCGCCGCAGTGATCGAGATCACTGCGGCGCTCAACAATCGCCTTCGTTAGTGTCCGGCAGGCCCCTCAATCTGCATGCCGAATTCTCCGCGATAGAGCGCGAGCTTGTCGCGGCAGATATAGAAGACGTTCAGCGGCAGATGGTCGGGATTCATCCCTTCGACGACAGGCAGATGCTTGAGGGCTGGTCGATCCACAAGCTTCTCGTCATAGCGATAGGGCTCGTAATCGAAGTCGGCGAGGAAGCGAGCGATGCCGACCGCGTCGGACTTCTCGGTCATGATCAGCGGACGATGCGCGCCGATGGTCTCTTCAAGTCCCGCCAGGACCTGGAGTTCGGCGCCCTCGACGTCGATCTTGATCACATCGGGCGACAGCGCGAATTCATCACCGCGCCGCAGTTCGATCTCCTGCGAGAACAGCGAGACGTCCGCGCCCTTGGCGATGTCTTCCATGAGAAACCGGTGCATCGTGCCGTTCGGCTCGAACGCCGAGGGGTCGAGCGCGCTGAGCGGCGTCACCAGCAGCCCGTCGATGACCGGCGTGAAGATCGGCAATCGCGTCGTCCTGTCGCTGAGGCCGAAATTGAACACTTGCGCCTCCTGAAACACCCGCGCCACGCGGCTCGCGATGGCGAAGCTGAAGGTTGCAGGCTCGAAAGATCTGATCTGCGCCTCCGGATTGACGGATTTGAAGGAGATGATGGACTGGCCGCAATTCGCGCCGACATCCATGAAGAGCTGACCTCCGGTCAACCCCGCGAAAATCCGGAAATGCGGCTCATGCGGCTCATTCTGATTCAACTGCGCCCAAACGCTGTTCTTTGTGACGCCGGCTGCATCCTTCGGATCGATGATGCCGCTCCATGATTTGATAAAATGCGTCGCCGGCGCGGCGGTCATCAGTTCGTCTGCGGTCGTGATGCGCACGGAATACTCCCAATTTTAAGCATCAACCTCTTGGTCATCCTAATCGCACTCTGTGAAGCGCAGAATGCAATTTCCGGTGGTGACTTCAGCAAAGCCAATGCCATCCTTGTCCCGACTGGCGAGACGACGCGACTTCACGCTTCGCCGCCGACTGAAGCCAACGCGGAGCGGAGCGGATGACACGTCGCAAGATCGGACTCGTCGGATATTTCGGCTACGGCAACTATGGAGATGAGCTCTTCGTCGATGTCTACAAAAAGTTTTTCTATGATTGTGAAGTTTCCGTTCTTCAGGACAGTTTAAAGACGCCGATCTACAGCGATAAAGCTTATGCTAAAATTGAATCTCTCGACGCCATCATCATCGGCGGCGGCGATCTGCTCCTGCCCAAATATTTCGCATCGAGCTATTTCGACGACAAGTTCCTGGAGAAGCCGGTCTATCTCCACGGCGTCGGCGTGCCGCTCTGGACAGGCGAAGACCCCGCCGTCGTCGAGCGCATCGCGAAATTCGTGCAACATCCCAACATCAAGCGCATCAACGCCCGCGATCGCGAGAGCGCGCGCTGGATCATCGACAAGCTGAAGCCGACGGCGCCCGTCGAATACAGCGTCGACATGGTGTTCTCGCTCGATTTCCCCGTCGCGCCGCGTGATCCCAAGAAGAAGGTGTTCGGCCTGATCACACGCAAGCTGACGCCTGGCCAGACCAGATGGGACAACATCACCGCGCTGTGCGAACGCGCGCGCACATTCGGCTACGAAATCAGAAATATCGTGCTCGGAACCGGCATGATCCGCGACGACGATCTCACGGGGCTCAAGGAATGGGATTATTCCCACGCGAAGCTCGTCGACCCCAACGATATTCACCAGCTCACCAAGGAGATCGGCGCCTGCGACGTGATCGCCAGCACGAAATTCCATGGTTGCGTTGTCGCCATGGCCTATGGCGTCCCCGCCATCACGCTCACGACCACGGACAAGTTCCTCAATCTCTATCGCCTGATCGAACGCGAGGACCTGATCAGCCATTTCATCCATGAGGATCTGACCGCGCGCCTGCCGAAATATGTCGCTCCCATTCCGCGGACGACGCGCGTCGCCATGCGAAACGACGCGACCGCGGCCATTCTCCGACTGCGCCGGGCGATCCTCAACGAGGTCGACTAAATCCAGCCGCACTTTCGTCGCATCGATCGCGCGATGATTTGAACTCCGCGAACGCGGGGAGCGCGACCTTGCGAGAGATCAACGGCGGCTTGTGCGCAGCGTGCAAGCGCTTAAAAGAGAAGTCCGCAACGGCGAGGCGGCGGCAGCCATCGGGCCGCGCGCTGCTCGTCGCCGCTGCGCTGATGGCGCCGGTTGCGGCGGCCGCGCAAAACGCAGCCTGCGACGCCGACGCCGTCTCCTGCTGCGACGCGCGCCCGGCCAGCGCGAGCGTCAAGCCTTCGTTTCCGAGCTTCGGCGTCCAGATATGGCCTGCGAGCCTCGCGCGCGCGCCGCAGGCAGTCGACCGTCTCATCGCGCTCAAGCCGCGCCATCTGCGTTTCGCGCTTGGCCCCAACTGGGCTCGTCAGCCGCAGCTCAGATCGGGCATGACCGATGTGGAGCTTGACGCTTTTGTCGCGGACGGATTCGCACGCTCCCGCATCGTCGACGAAATCGAGGCGCTTCGCCTCATGAAGAGCCGCACGCAGGCGAAGCTTCACCTCGTGATATGGGCCCCCCCGCCCCTGCCCTCGGAAACCCCGTCGCGGCCAGGCGGCGAACGCACACTCCCGCATCAGGATGCGCAACTCGTCGCGCGCTTCGACGTCGCGCTCTTAAAATATCTCGCCGCTCATGAGATTCATATCGATGCAATCGAATTATCCAATGAGCCAGACGCGGGCTGGAACATCCGCATCGCGCCTGCCGACTATCTCGCGCTTGTCGAAGCCGCCCGCGCCGAAGCGAAGCGACGCAACATCGCCCTGCCTCTCATCTATGGCCCAGGCGCCAGCAGCGTCGCCGCCGCGCGCTCATTTTTCTCCGACCCGCGCATCGCGCGCGCAATCCTCGATACTGTCGACGTGCTCAGCATCCATGGCTGGGACAATCCGGCGCGGCGCGATCGGGTTCTTGAATTTGACGCGCTTCTCGCCGACCTCACGCGCCTTGAGCGCAAGCCGGAGATCGCGCTGACCGAATATGGTCTCGCCCGTCCCTATCCCGCCGATGCGTCAGACCGCATGAACGTCAAGAAGCGTGCGCCGGATCATGTCGCGAACGGCGCGCCCTATGGCGTTCTCACAGCGAGAGACATGTTGCGATTTTATGGCGCAGGCGTCGGCGCGATCATTCATTGGGAATTTCAGGATCAGAATTGGGGTCATTCCTCGTTCGGTCTGCTTGACGAGAGGGGAACCGAGCGCCCGATCTACCATGCGCTGGCGGGCCTTTCGAATGATCTCGCGAATCGCAAGGCGCTGCAGATCGTCATGATGAAAGCCGATAATCTCTTCCTCCTCAAAAGCGCGACCGGCGATGCGTTATGGAGCGCGAATGCAGGCGCCGGCCAACAGACAATCCTGCTGCCGGAGCGCGCACGCACGTCGAAAGCTGCGGCTTGCCGCGGCCCCCTCGGCCGCACAGGCGTCACCACGCCGCCATGGAGTCTCACGGCCACGCCGATGGAGACACCTTGATGAATCGATTTTAACTCTTGCTCAGCATATTCGCCATCGAACCCGCGCCGCGATTGACTTTCGACGCCCTGAATCGTCTCGTCGAACGAGCCGTGATCCGCGGCCAATTTGTGTCGGCGCTCTCGCATGAAGATCTGCATCCTTGGCAATTGCCAAGCCCAGCACCTTGAGATGATGCTGGGAGTCGCGAACCAGGATGTTCAGATCGATCGCCTGCCGCCGGTCTTCATGATGCAGGACTCCGACAAGGACGGAGTCTATGAGAAGCTGAATGGCGCCGACGCCATTTTCGCACAACGAATCTCGCGCGAATACAATCTCGACTGGGTCTCCAGCGCCGAGGTGCGTCGCGAATTCGGCGACAAGGTCACTGTATGGCCCAATATTTATTTCGACGGCTACTTTCCCGGCGTGCAATATGTCTATCTCGCGAAGTGGGGAAAGCTATTGAGCCCACTGGGCGAGTACCATTTCGAGCAAGTCCGCTCGGCGCACGCCGCCGGGAAGAGCGTCGAAGAGGCGATCGACGCTTTCGCCGGCGACGGCCTGTTCGAAACGTCGCCTGACCCATTCGGCGGCTCGCTCGATCAGCTCCGCGCGCGCGAATCCGACGTGGATGCGCCCATCTCCGATGCAATCGCGGAGTCGCTCGCGGAGTCCCGGCAGTTCTACACGCCCAATCACCCGGTAAATGGCCTGCTGACAGTGATGCTGGAGCGCCTCGCGACCAAAGCCGACATCAGAATCGACTCTCAGAGAGCGGCGGCAGCGCCCTATCGGCTTGACGAGTGCTACATCGCGACGAGCCCGGCCATTGTCAGTCGCTTCGAGCTGCCTTTCGATCACACCACGATCTATCGCGGTCGCGACATCGTTTCGGTTGAGCCGCATGCCGTGACGCTTGGTGGCGCGCGCGACTATGACAGTAAGTCCCTCGTCGAGGCGTTTTACCGGCTCTACGACGCTGTGCGGACCTGCTCATGATCGAGCGCGTGATGCGAGCGTCTCGATGATCGGGGACGCCGGGGCGCGCTCGCCCCTCCTGAACTGGTTCACGCCGCTGCCGCCGGCGCGCAACGGCATCGCCGATTATGCGGCGATGCTGCTGCGCGAAATCGCGCGCATGACGCCTTGCGTTTGCTACAGCGAGGACCCGCTGGCCGAGACGCCGCCCGGCGTCGAAGCGCGCGATCCCATGCAGGCGTTTCGCCACCTGACGCCGCGCTCGCAGATCCTGCATCAGATCGGCAACAACAGCGGCCATGTCTTCGCGCTTGACGCGCTCCGGCGCTTCGGCGGCGTCACCAGCCTGCATGATCTCAGCCTGCTCTATGTGCATGAGCTCGGAACGACCAGGATGGCTGACCTGTTCGGCCGGATGCGCGGTCCGGCGCAGGCGCTCGGCGACATCTACGCCAAGCATTGGCGCGACTCTGGAGTCAAGACAGCCGCCAATTATGTGCTGTTCGACATGGTCGGAGAAATTCTCTCGCGCTCCCGCCGCGTCATCGTCCATTCCGAATTCGCGCGCCGGAAGCTCGCGGCGGTGCATGGCGAGCAGGCGGCTTCGAAGATTTCGGTCATTCCGCATTTCGCCAAGCGGCTGAAGATCAACTCCAGCCGGCAGGCGCGACAGGAGCTCGGAATCGATCCCGATCAGGCATTGATCCTCACCTCCGGTTTCGCGACGCAGGTGAAGCGCTTCGATTGGCTCATCGAGGCGCTCGACGAGTTGCGACGGCGCGGCCATCGCTTTCGGTGGACGCACGCAGGTGAAGAGCGCGCATCAGAATATGCGTTGAGCAAGGCGATCGAAGCGCGGCCGGGATTGGCGGAGATGTGCGACATCACCGGCTATCTCTCCGAGGAAAAGCTCGATTGCTACATCGCCGCTGCGGATATCGTGATCAATCTGCGCTTTCCCTCGGTCGGCGAGAATTCCGGCACGCTGGCGCGCGCGTTCTCGGCGGGGCGCTGCTGCATCGTCAACGACACGGCGGCCTATGCCGAACTGCCGCGCGACGTCGTCATTCATGCGCCCCTGTTCGACACGGTCGGCGCGCTGGTGCGCGCGCTCGATCGGCTCCTGTCCGATCGCTCGCTGCGCGAGACGTTCGGTCAGCGCGCCCGCCAGTTTGCGCGCACGTCGCTCTCCATCGAAACTGTCGCCAGGCAGTATCTCGATGCGATCAGGCAAGGCGATGCAGAGGCGCAGATCGACGCGTCGAGCCTGAGCGGAGCCAAATCTCCTACTGCTTCCGTCAGCCTCGCCTTCGATATCGAGCAGACTCTTCCCGACCTCTCTGATGTCGTGGGAACGGCCGCGAACGACTTTGACGTCACGCTCTGGTTCGCGTCCGCCGACCGCTTCGCCGAAACCGCAGCGCGGGCGCCGGCGATGGTGGAGTCCATGATCGGCCCTCATATCGAAATCGACAGCATCCGGTTCGTCAGCGAAGGCGATGAACAGCGCGTCGGCCTGCGCGTTATGGGGCGCGCCTGCGGATGAGTTCGTTCGCTCCACGCATCCGCAATCGCTCCACGATCGGCGACGTGGCGCTTCAGCCGGCGCGCACGTTGCAGGAGGCGATCGAATCTCTTGTCGGGTCAGCCGTTCTCATCGATCTGAGTTTTCCGCGCGCCTGCATGAGCGAAGACTCGGCCAGCGAAGTGGTGCGCGTGCTGCCCCTGCCGCGAGATGGATTTGAACAGGACTTTCTCAGTCGGTTCAGGCAGTCCGGCGGACATCAACCGATCAACGCCTGGGATCTGTCGGAACTCGTATGGCCGCCGCAAATCGCATCTGAGGGCGAAAGCTTCATCATCGGCCTCGAAAGCCTCGACGCGCTCGCCAGTTTCGGCGAACGGCTGCGCCCCGCGAGTTGTCCCCTCCTCGTTCCGGCGCCCGCCGGCGGGGCCGGAGCGCTGCGGGATCGCGTTCGCATGAGGGGCTATCGCGTTACGCGCCTGATCGAGCGCGGCGGCATTCCCGCCTTCGTGCTGCTCTCGCCGCTTGAGAATGTGCAATCGCGTTCGGGGCGCGACAGCGACGGCGCCAGCTTCACGGCGCTCGACACGGAGATCTTCGACGCGAAGGATCGCCACTCCGTCATCGAAGCGCGCTCGATGATCCATGATGGCGGCTATGTCAGCGAAGGCGACAGGCAATATTCCTGGCTGTGGACCGGCCCTTCCGCGCATTTCCGTCTGATCGCGCCGCATCCTGCCGGACAGCGGCCGCGACTGGTTGAAATCTGCGTGCCGCGCACGGAAGACCCGATCAATCTCGAACTCGTCGCCGCACAGCTCGACGGGCGGCCGATCCGCCACTCGCTCGACCGGTGGTCCGACACCAGCGGCAAGATCAGCATCGAGATTCCCGGGGGAAGCGACTATTCCGCGCTCACGCTGATCATTCCGCGCATGACGCCCGATCGAAATTCGGGCCGCCTGCTTGGTCTTTGCATCGACAAGATGATCCTGACGCCATGACATCGGGCTCCGTCCTCATCGTCTCACCGATCGCGTCGCACCCTGCCGATCAGGGCAACGCCGCGCGCATCCGCGCTGAAGCCGACGAGCTTCGGCGCCGTGGCGTCGCGACCGATTTTTTCTATTACGGCATGGAAGGGCTGTCGCAGGAGCAGTTCGAAGCGATGAGCCGCTACTGGCGTCGCTTCTTCTTCCTGAAATCCCTGGCGCTCGCTCCGCCTGCCCTGCCGCATGCATGGGGCCTCGACGACTGGTGCAGCGATCATCTCTGCGAGCAGGTCGCGGCTATCGTCGCCAGGCATCGCTATGACGCCGTCATCGTCAACTATGTCTGGATGTCAAAAATATTCGAGCGGATATCGGGACCGCTCAAGATTCTCGACACCCATGACCTGTTCGGCGATCGCGCGAAGGTCGCCGAACGCGCGCGCCTCGAGCCGCGCTGGTTCTTCACGACGCTGGCGGAGGAAGATCGCGGCTTCGCGCGCGCCGATGTGGTGATCGGCATTCAGGAAGCCGAGAGCGCAAAGATCGCCGCTCGGCATAACGGCCGGACGATCACGGTCGGACACCCTATCGATCCGCACTTCATGCTACGCGCCGGCAAGCGTCCGCCGCCCTCCTTCACCTTCGGCTATATCGGCAGCGGAAACCCCTTCAATCTCGCCTCGATCGCGGCGCTCGACCTCGCGATCGCCGAGCGCGGCGGCATCGACTGGGCTCTCGCCGGATCGATCACGCGCAACCGGCTCGATCTCAAGTCGCATCCTTATCGCATGGGCATGGTCGACAAGCTCACCGACTTCTACGACCATGTCGGCTGCGTGCTCAATCCGATGATTGGCGGCACCGGTCTCAAGATCAAGACGATCGAAGCGCTGGCCTATGGTCGGCCGATTATAGGCACAGTCGACGCGTTCGAGGGCATTCCTGCGCGCCATCCGCTTCATCAGCTTGAGGCCATGGAAGACATGGCGGCGGCGCTGCGCGACTATCAGGAGTCGGCGAAGCTTCGCGACGAAATGCAGAAAGAGAGCTATCGCGTGTTCGCGCTCTACATGGCGCGGGTGTCGCGGGAATATGACCTGCTTGCCGACATCATTCGACAGGGAGGCCGGGCGCGCCGTTTGTCCGGCGCGGCCTGAGGTATGGCGGTCGCGCAAACCGTCTCTCGCATCGGCGCGCCGCGCGCGACTCCGGCTTCGGCGGCGCATATTCTTCTAGCGAATGAGACGCTTCGCACCGTCTATCTGCTCGGCCACGCGCAGACGAGCGACCCCGCCGCGCTGACCGACGAACGCGCTGCGAAATTCCTGCTCTGGTTCGCGTTCGAAGGCTGGCGGCGTTATCCGCATGTCGTCTTCTCGCCGGCCTATCTCGCCTTTCTTGCAGCGCCCATGCCGCCCTGCGCCACGCGCCTCGCCGCCTATGCATTGATGAGCCGCGCGGATGTGCGCGCGAGATTCAAGGACGATCTGCCAGGCTTTCACGATTGGTACTACGCCAATGGCGCCGCGGAGCTCGGCGTCGCGCCGCTGGTGTCGGCAGCGGAGAGAGCGGCGCACGAAGCCAATGACATGAACGCCAGACCGCACGCCGCGCGCGGCGACCTGCCGGGCGTGAACGTCATCGGCTTCGGCGGCAATGTCATGGGCATCGGCGAGGATGTTCGCGCGCTCGCCGCCGCTCTCGGCCACGCCGGCGCGCCGCGCGCGCTCGTCAATGTCTCGCTCGATGATGCGATCGGAGCCTCGCAATCGCATGGCCTCGAGGCGTTGTGCTGCGATCGGCCGATTTTCCCCGTGAATATCTTCGCGCTGCCGCCCTTCGAAACGGCGCGGTTGCGCGTCGAGCGGGGGCCAGCGCTCTTTCATGGCCGCTATAATATCGGCTATTGGCCGTGGGAGCTGACGACGCTGCCGGAGCATTGGCGCGGCGTTTTCGATCTCGTCGATGAAATCTGGGCGCCAAGCGACTTTCTGGTTGATGTCTATCGGAAGCTGACGCGTAAGCCCGTCAGGCTGATGCCGCCCTATCTCAACATCCTCACGCCGGAGCCGATCGATCTCGCTTCCTATAGCGTCGAGGAAGAGGACGTCGTCTTTCTGACAATGTTCGACTTCAATTCTTTCATCGCCCGCAAGAATCCGGAGGGCGCGATCGCGGCGTTCAGGCGCGCCTTCCCCTTCCCCGGAGGCGAGAAGCTGATCATCAAGACGATCAATTCCCATGCGCGGCCGGACGCCGCGCGCCGGCTCAGCGAGCTGACAGGCGGCGATCCCCGTTGCATCATCATGGATCGAACGCTGACGCGCGCGCAGACCGCCGGACTGATCGTGCGCGCGGACTGTCTTGTCTCGCTTCACCGCGCCGAAGGATTCGGGCGCGTCATTGCGGAAGCGATGGCGCTTGGCGTCGCCGTCATCTCCACCAATTGGTCCGGATCGACCTCGTTCGTCGACGCGACCAGAGGCTTTCCTGTCTCCTACAAGCTGCGTGATGTGGCCGCGGGCGAATACGCCTTTCATCACGGCGGCCAATGGGCCGAGCCCTCGATCGAGGACGCCATCGCCAAATTGCAGGATGCGCGCGCGCGCCTCGGCGGCGATCGCGACATGCGCGCGCGCGCACGCGCTTTCGTCGAAAGCGCTTACGGCCTCGACACGGTCGCTGCAGCGCTTGGCGAGCGCCTTGCGGCCATCAGCGCCGCGCGGCCAGACCTGCAGATATGAGGCGCGATCAGCCGGATCGACAGCGCCGATATTTTATCGCGACATCGCTCGCGGCGCTGCTGGCGAAGAGCGCTTTCGCCTTCACGCCGCCGAGAGCGGTTCGCGGCGGCGCAACCGCCGTCAAATCGCGCACGCAAGTCGACGGCATCCTGTTCTACGGCCAGTCAAACGCAGGCGCCGGCGGAAGCGCGAAGGCCGTTCTTACTGCGCCCGTCTTTCCCGACACGACCTTCGCCTTTCGCGGCGCGCAGCAGACCTATGGCGCGACCTTGGTGGATGTGAAACGTTTGCAGGGCCTTGGGCAGGTGCAGGATCGCGACGCCTATGCGCCATTTCCCGCGACCGCCATGGCCTATGCGCTCGGGCGCAATAATAGTTCCCTTGGCCGCCGCCATTTCATGCACACCGTCTGGTATGGCGGCCAGCCGCTCGCAGCGTTCCAGAAGGGAAGCGCGGCCTGGCTTGATCTTGTTGCGGTCGCCCGGCGCATGCGCGAGGCGCTCCTGGATGAAGCCATGGATGCGCGCATCGCCGCGCTGGTGCTGATCCAGGGCGAGTCAGGACCGCCGGGACGCGAGGTCTATGCGCGCGCACTGACGAAGCTGCTCGACGAGACTCTTCCGGAACTGAGAAATCAAACCGGGCAGGCTGCACCGCCGCTCGCAATCCTGCTGCAGACGAACGCCAGCAACATCCAGCAGGCGAGCGCGAAAGACGTCGCGCTCGCACAATGGGACGTCGCGCGCGCAAGGTCGCACGACACGACGCTGGCGGGACCGATGTATCAATTCCCGCTCAACGACGCCGTGCATCAATCGGCGATCGGGCGGATGATGCTCGGCGATCTGCTGGCGCTCGCCTATCAGGCTCGCGTCGAACGCGGCGAGACGTTCGAGCCGCTGCATCCGACATCGGCTCGCCTCGACAGCAACGTCATTCGCATCGCGTTCAAGCGGCCGGCGGAATCGCAGCCGCTGCAATGGGACCGCTCCTGGATGCCGGCTGTGCCGAATTTCGGATTTTCCGTCAACGGCCCGAACGGCGCCGTCGAGATCGCATCGGTGGAGATCACCGGCCCTTCAGACATAGCAATCCATCTCGCCGGAAAAAACGACAGTCGCATCCTCACCGTGCGCTACGCCATGGAGCAGCCGCCGGAGAAAGGCTGGGCGCCGGGACGCGGCCAGCTTATGGCGCCAACGGCGCGGCGATCCGCTTTCGCCGACTTGAAAGCGGGCGCGCCCGAATTCATCTCACATTACTGCATCCGCTTCGAGATCACGGCGCAATAGCGCCCCGGTTCGAAAGCGATCAGCCGGCATAGACGAATGTCAGCTCGCAAACGGCGACCGCATTCGCGCGCTTGCGCTGCGCGTCGCCATTGAGTGACGCGTTCGCTGCAAGATTGGCGATGCTGAGCGCCTTGCAAGCAACCGGCTCGCCCGCAGCCGGCGTGATGTTCAATCGCCAGCCGCCGCCCTTCCGCTTGCTACGTTCAAAAGCGCAAGACGCCTGCGCGCCATCGAACGCGGCGCGCAGCGAAGGCTGGCTTCCACCGCCGGTCAACAGAGCAATGCGCACCTCGGCGATCGGCCGATCCGGATGCGGATTGAACACCACTGCATTATCGGTCATCCAGCGAACCGCGACGCCATTATCCTGCTCGACCTCGCGCCAGCCGAACGAGAAAAGAGCGGATTCAAGCGCCGCCGCGACTTCCGCGCTTTGCTGAGGCGTCTCGGCGGCTTTTCCGCCGTCGCGAACGATCGACAAAAACGCGTCGACTTTCTTGCGCTGCTCCGTCGACAGAGGCGGCGCGCCCGGCAGGCTCGCCACTTCGGTCGCCGCGATGCGATCGAACATGAAAGAGGCGGCGTATTCGATGAAAGCGTCGATGCGTTGCTGCATCATATCGAGCCGCTGCTTCACTTCGTGGTTGGCCGCCTTCAGCCGGTGCGTCGTCGATTGCGACATCTGTGCAAGGCGCGCTTCGAATTCGACGATGCGTTTCGTGAGATCGTCGATGTCCGCGCGGCGATAGGCGACTGAGGTCAGCGGCCGATCCTGTCCGAGCAGGAAGATTTCCGCCGTCAGCCCGTTGTCGCCGAGATCTGCGGGATGAAGCTGCGCGCTGAACTGGAAGGAGGCGCCGCCGTCATCAAGAAGCTTCGGCTGCTCGACAGTGATGACGCGCGGCACGACGCCATTGATGCGCGCGAACATCTGCGGCCGCAAGAGGCCGTTGACCCTGTTGATCACGAGGCCGCGGATCATGCCCTGGGCGATGACGACATTCTGCACCACCGCCTCGCCGACGCCGACAAGCGCCACCGCATCGTCATGAGTCGCGATCCGGAAGGGATCGGCGACCTCTCTTCCCGTGCGTTCGGAGACGAAACGCACGTCGGCCGGCAAATCCACCCATGGCAAATAGGAAATGGGATATTCGATGATGTCGCCAGGCTCGAACTCGCCCTCGACGCGATTGACGCCGATGCGGATGCCGGAGACATAGGCGCAGACATCTTCACTCATCGCGATCGCGTTGGCGCAAATCATCCGCACCGCCTGGTGCGCCGCCCCGATGATCTGCAATCTGGACTAGACCTCGATGGTCACGCACGCCTCCGTTTGAGCTGCCTGGTTGTTTGATCTGCCGTTCCGACGGCGCTCGGCGCTGCCTTCCGCACCATCAGCGACTGCACAAGAAGCTCGCCGCTGACATTCCGGTCAGCGCCTGGAACGAGATGCGCCTGCAAGGACAGGTTAAGCGCCGTGAGTTCGCGCGGCAGCGTAAAACGTGGCGTGCGCAACCGGCCGCGATGCGGCTCGGCGACGCCAGGCCCCCCGGCGTAGCTGCTCGAGTGCAGGCCAATGAAACCACCGTTCCAGACCGGCGTCGCATGCAGCGAGACGCTGGCGATATTTTCGACAGGTCCGACAAGCTCGAAGTCGCAGACGGCCTCGATTTCATCGCCGCGAGCGAGGCTCATGATCGCCTCCATCGGCGCGCGTTGGTGAAGACGCGCAAAACCCCAGCCGGTGGAATAGCTCCCGGAGAAGCTGATGCGCTGCCCGCTGCGGCCGAGCGACCGTTCGACCGACGCCCTGATCGCAGCGTCACCCAGACCGTGACCATCGATCCGGTATCCGGCCGCGCAGGCGCCGACGACGACGCTTGCGACTTCTCCCCCGGGCTCATCGAGAAAAGGATTCGCATTGAGGGCGGCGTCGCTATTGGCGTCGTCGGCGCCATCGAGATCAAAATGCGGAAAGAGCGCGCGCAAGCGCGCGGCGACTGTCTGCGCCAGCCTGAAAGCGCCAAGACTGGTGAGCCCGGCCTCGCTCGCATAGCGCGGGTCGGGTTCGATGCCGCGAGCTCGCGGCTTCAGGAGATCGGGGATCGGGTCGATCAAAGCCGGTCCTGTCGCGACGCGGCAAAGACGGCGCAAGGTCGAGGCCAGCGTCACATAACGGTCCGCGAACAGCCCGTTTGAAAAGAGCGCGTTGGGCGGCGGAATGATGAAGATCGGCTTCACGCCGCGCGCGGCGAAGAGGTCGGCCATGTCGCGAAAGGCGCGCGCTGCGTCATCCGCGTCTGGCGCGACGCCCCTGACCGCCGCGGCGCAATCCTCGGCGCCAGCGCAGATGAGCACGGCGTCGGGAAGCGGATGAAGATCGAGCAGCGCGTTCGCGCGCGCAGCGATCTCGGTCGCGAATTCGCCCGGCGCGCCGACGATCGCATTCTCGGACGCCTCGACTCCCGGCAGCAGCATCCCCAGCCAGATCGGAAAACGCTGATCGATGAACGCGCATTCCGGCCCGCTGGCGCCGCGGCGCATCGAAGACAGCGGACCGATTACGCCGTCGCCGAGCGCCGCCAGCCTGAGCGGACGGATGTCAGCCTTTTCGGAGATTGCAGAAATTGTGCGCCCGCTCGACTGAAAATTCATTGCGTCAGCCACGCTCGCCGCGGCGGATGCGCACTCTCTAGATCACGCCGCATTTTGATTGAATCAATCAAAATGCGGGAACGTGATCGATTCCAGAAGTTTAGAGCATGGCTTTTGCGAAAAACCGGTATCCACTTTTTCGCGCCATGCTCTAGAAACGATGCAGGCGACGCCGAGTTGCGGCGTCGCCTGATCATCATGAGCCGGATTTCAGATCGCGGCGGCAATGTCGCCCTGAAGCCTGCGACGAATCGCGACGAGCGCGGCGCCGCCATAGACCGCATAGAACCGACGATTGCGTTCCTCGTCGCCATCCGGTTCTCCATGCAGACCGACATATTCGTCATAGTTCGCGAACATGCGGCGATTGCCGGTATCGACATAGCTTTCTGTCGGCGCGCCGTTCGTCCAGATCACTTGCGGCTCGTCGAACTCCAGATGGAAATATTCGACGAGATCGAAGTCGCTCGCGCGCCTGATCGAAGCGCCATTCTGGAGCAGTTTCGCCGGCACGAGCACGTTGTCGACATAGATCGCATGCTCGGGCGAGACATAGAGCGGACGTGACGGCTGTTGCGCGCCGAGCGAGTCCGGCGCGAAACAGATCGGCGCGATCTTCTCGCCGCGCGCAAGGAACGGTCTTGAATAGGCGCGCTTCCCGATCCATTTGATCCGCTCGCAGGAGCCGTCGATGGTCAGCACTTCGTCGCCGATGGCGAGCTGCTCGACCGGGACCTCGCCGGCCGGCGTGCGGACCATCGTTCCGCGCATCAGGCAAGCGACCTCGATATGCGACAACACCTGCGCCGGCGCGAGGCCCTGCACCGTGATCGTATTGCCGTCCGGCAAGGTGATCACGGTATCGCCATTGACTTCCTCGATCGTGAGATCGCTGACGTCGGTGACGCTCGTGATTGCGGTCAGATCGATTTTATCGCCGGGGCCAAGATCGGTGATCGTATTCGAACCGGTATCGCTGGCGGCGGCGAAAGCCCTCAGGCCGGCCGCAGCGCTCGAACCTGCATCATCGGAAAAGACGAAAGTGTCATCGCCCGAACCGCCGGTGAGCACGTTATCGCCCGTTCCGCCAACAAGAATATCATCGCCCGCGCCGCCTTTCAGCACGTCGTCGCCGGAGCCGCCTACGAGAACATCATCGCCGGAGCCGCCCTTGAGCACATCGTCTCCGGAGCCGCCAGAGAGTTGATCATCGCCGGAGCCGCCATCGAGCGAGTCGTCGCCCGAACCGCCGTCGAGCGCGTCATCGCCGGAGCCGCCGGAGAGTTGATCGTCGCCGCTTCCGCCGAAAAGCTGATCGTCGCCCGATCCGCCTTTCAACACGTCGTCGCCGGAGCCGCCATAGAGAACATCGTCGCCAGAACCGCCATAGAGGGAATCATCGCCGGAGCCGCCGAACAGAACATCATCGCCTGAAAATCCATGGATGACGTCGTCGTTTGAGCCGCCATGGAGGACATCGTCGTTATGCGTTCCCTTGATCCGAGCCATGACCGTCTCCACTCCTCAAACGTGAATCCCTATCAACCATGAATCGCGGGCCAGAGATGAACGGGCCGCTGGCGTAAGATGGAAGGCAGGGAACGCGCTGCGCCGCTGGTGGTCAAGCAAACGGCCGATTTGGTGGAAAGCGCGGTTAAGCGAAATTAACGCGGCGACGCGGCAATCGACTCAAATGAACGTCGCAATATTTCCGTTGAGCGGTCGCGTCTCGATCAACTCGCTACGTTCGTTGCAAAAATCCGCTTGCCTCGAGATTGAATCAAAATGCGTCATTCCGCTGAGCTGACAAATGAATCTGCTCCGCCTATCCTTTGGTCAAGAACACCCTCCCGAGAAAAATCCGGAAACATTCGCAAAGCGAAGCTATCCGGCGACGTCGCTTCGCAACAGAACAATTTATCTCAAAAGAATTTTGGATCGCGCCCCAAGCGATCGCGCGGCGACGACATCGGCGCGGTCGCAATCCGCGCCTTCTCGCTTTGACGTTACGCCGCCATCGCGACGGCGCGCGGCGTCGCGAGATGCTCCTTGATAACAGTGTCCTGCGCGTCGACTTCCTGCAGCAGGACGTCATAGGTCCAGAGATCAGCGAGATGCTGGAGAACCTGTTTGGCGTTCGCCTCGTCAAGCAGCGATCCATGAACCACGGAATGCCTGAGCAGCAGGCGCCGGTCGCCAGCAAGATCGACATCGATAATCTCGATGTTGGGATCAATCCAGCCAATGTCATATTGCCGCGCAAGCTGGCGGCGGATGCGGCGATAGCCCCGCTCATCATGGATGGCCTGCACGACCAGGCCTCTCGTCTCGTCAGGATCGTCCGAGAGATGAAACATGCTCATCCGCCGCATCAGATGTGGGCTGAGAAACTGGCTGACGAAGCTCTCGTCGCGATAGTTCGCCCAGATGTCGCGCAGCACCGACATCGGATCGCCGACGCCGGCGATATCGGGAAACCACTCCCTGTCCTCGGCGGTCGGGCTCACCACGATCCGCTCGACATCCTGCATCATCTCGAAGCCGAGCGCGTAGGGATTGAAGCCGGAATAACGGGGATCGTCGAATTGCGGCTGGAAGACGACGTTGGTGTGCGCCTTGATGAATTCCAGAAAATCTCCGTCGCCGATCCCGCCCTGGTCATGCAGGCGGTTCATGATCTTGTAGTGGACGTAGGTCGCCGTCCCCTCATTCATGACCTTGGTCTGTCCCTGGGGATAGAAATATTGCGCGACATGCCGGACGATCCGGAGCAGCTCGCGCTGCCAAGATTGCAGCCTCGGAGCGGACTTTTCGAGGAAATAGAGGATGTTCTCCTGTGGCAAACCAAGCAGCTCCCGACGCCTGTCGATGCTGAGCTCCTTGATCGTCTTGCCTGGCCCGGTCGGGACCGTTCGCCAGAGATCATTGAACGCCTGCTCCTCGTACGCGCGCCGTTCGCGTTCGCGCTGCTCTTCCTCACGTAGATCGGGCCGCCGCTTGCCGGGATAGCGATTGACGCCGTGGGACATCAGCGCATGGGCGGCGTCCAGCGTTCGTTCGACGGCCGCCTGACCGTATCTCTCCTCGCAGCGCGCGATGTAGTTCTTGGAGAAGGTGAGATAGTCGAGAATACCTGCGGCGTCAGTCCATTGCTTGAAGAGGTAGTTGTTCTTGAAGAAGTGATTATGGCCGAACGCCGCGTGGGCGATGACCAGGGTCTGCATCGTCGCCGTGTTTTCCTCCATGAGGTAGGAAATGCAGGGCGAACTGTTGATCACGATCTCATAGGCGAGCCCCATCAGCCCCTTTCGATAGAAAGACTCCTGATGGGCGAAATGCTTGCCGAACGACCAATGCTTGTAGAAAAGCGGCATGCCGATCGAGGAATAAGCGTCGAGCATCTGCTCGGCGGTGATCACCTCGATCTGGTTGGGATAGACGTCGAGCCCAAGCTCGATCAGCGCGACGTCCTCGCAGGCGTCGTGAATTCGTTGCAGTGTCGCGAAATCCCAGTCAGCGCCCTCAAACAACCGGCTTGAGTTCGCTTCCGTCATTGCGCGGCCCCCTGCCGTTCTTCTTTTCGCTCGAAGAGATCCCTGAAAACCGGGAATATCTCGCTCCGGTTGGCGACCTTGCGCATGGAGAACGGCGCATCCTGCGAATCCACGCGCTCGTAAAGCTGCCACAGCGAGGAGTGCGACGAGAAGGAGCTGTCGGGCTCGCTGACTTCGAGATAGGCGAAATATTGCGTCAGCGGCAAAACCTGGTGCAGAAGCTGCTCCGTCCGCTCCAGATCAGAATAGGCGTTGTCGCCGTCCGACGCCTGGGCGGCGTAGATGTTCCAGTCAGACGGGTCGTAGCGATCGATGATCACCTGGCGCATCGTCTCAAGCGCGCTGGAGACCTGCGTTCCACCCGTCGCCTGGCTGTAGAAGAACGTCTTTTCATCCACCTCCTCGGCGCGATCGGTGTGGCGGATGAACACGATGTCGACATGGCGATAACGCCTGGTGAGGAAGATATAGAGCAACATGAAGAAGCGTTTCGCCAGATCCTTCATGTGCTCGGTCATCGAGCCCGACACGTCCATCAGGCAAAACATGACCGCCTGCGCCACCGGCTTCGGCTTCGTTTCGAAGCGGCGATAGCGGATGTCGATCGGATCGATATAGGGAATTCGCTTCGCCTTGGACTTCAGCGCCTCGATCTCCGCCTGCAAGGCGCTTTTGCTCTCCTCGTCGACAGTCTCGGCGATTTCCTCCTCCAGAAGCTCAATCTCCCGCGCGGTCGGACGGCTCAGCGCCGTCCTTCGCATCATCGCCAGCCGCACCGTTCTGGAAATCGCGAGGTTCGCCGGTGATCCCGACACGGAATAGCCGGCGCGAGTCGGTGAGTCGTGCTCCATATGCGTCAGACGACGCTTCGCGAGATCGGGAAGTTCGAGATCGTCAAGAAACAGATCGAGGAACTCTTCGCGCGTCAGCACGAAGCGGAAGGCGTCCTCGCCCTCGCCGTCCCCGCCTTCGCGTCCGGCTCCACCGCCGCCGCCTTCCGGACGCGGGATGACGTCGCCTTCCACATAGGTCTTGTTGCCGGGAAGGATCTGATCGCGCACGCCGGAATTGCCGCGCTGCAAGCGCGGCTCGTTCATTCCGCCGATGGGAAGGACGACTTCGCCGCCTTCCAGGATATCCTTGATGTCACGGCTTTCCGAGGAGCGCCTCACCGCTCCCTGCACCAGAGCCTTGGCTCTCCTCAGAAACCTCTGACGATTCTCGAGACTTTTGCCGCGCGGATTCAGCCTGCGGTCGATAACGTACATGCGCGCTCCAGAAACTCGCCAGAGCATGGCGCGAAAAAGCGGGAACCGCTTTTTCGCAAAAACCATGCTCCAAAATTTTGGAGTCGATCACGTCCGCGCACTTTGATTGAGCCAATCAAAATGCGGCGTGATCTAACCCGCCTGCTTCACTCTCATATACCATTCCACGAGCCGGCGCACCTGACGCTCCGTATAGCCGCGCCCGACCATGCGCTCGACGAACTGGCCGTGCTTGCTTTCGGTCTCGCCATCCTTCTTGGAGCCGAAGGAAATCACCGGCAGCAGATCCTCGACCTGCGAGAACATCCGCTTCTCGATGACTTCGCGGATCTTCTCGTAATTGGTCCAGGCGGGATTCTTGCCGCCATTGGCCGCCCGCGCGCGCAGGCAGAACTTCACGATCTCATTGCGGAAGTCCTTCGGGTTCGCGATGCCCGCCGGCTTCTCGATCTTCGTTAGCTCCTGATTGAGCAGCTCGCGATTGAGAAGCTGCCCCGTGTCAGGGTCCTTGAAGTCGACATCCTCGATCCAGGCGTCGGCGTAGTCGACATAGCGATCGAAGAGATTCTGCCCGTAATCCGAGTAGGATTCGAGATAGGCCTTCTGAATCTCATGGCCGATGAATTCGGCGTAGCGCGGCGCGAGCTCGGCCTTGATGAACTCGATATAACGCTTCTCGGTCTCATCAGGGAGCTGCTCGCGGCGGATCGCCTGTTCAAGCACATACATGAGATGAACGGGGTCGGCGCCGACCTCGGTCGTGTCGTGATTGAACGTCGCGGCCAGAACCTTGAACGCGAAGCGCGTCGATGCGCCGTCCATGCCTTCGTCGACGCCGGCGGCGTCGCGATATTCCTGCACGCTGCGCGCCTTGGGATCTGTCTCCTTCAAGCTCTCGCCGTCATAGACGCGCATCTTCGCGAAATAGGTGGAGTTCTCGTGCCTCGCGAGGCGCGACAGCACCGTGAAGCGCGCCAGCATTTCGAGCGTCGCAGGCGCGCAGGGCGCGCGGCCAAGCTCGGAGCCGGCGATCAGTTTGTCATAAATTTTCTGCTCTTCCGTGACGCGCAGGCAATAAGGCACCTTGATCACGCAGATGCGATCGATGAAGGCCTCGTTGTTCTTGTTGCTCTTGAAACTCCGCCATTCCGCCTCGTTCGAGTGAGCGAGGATGACGCCCGAGAACGGGATCGCGCCGATATTCTCGGTGCCGATATAATTGCCTTCCTGCGTCGCGGTGAGCAGCGGATGCAGCATCTTGATCGGCGCCTTGAACATCTCGACGAATTCGAGAATGCCCTGGTTGGCGCGATTAAGCCCGCCGGAATAGCTGTAGGCGTCCGGATCGTTCTGCGCGTAATGTTCGAGCTTGCGGATGTCGACCTTGCCGACGAGGGAGGAGATGTCCTGATTGTTCTCGTCGCCCGGTTCGGTCTTGGCGATGCCGATCTGGCGCAGCCGGGACGGCTGGATCTTCACCACGCTGAAGCGCGAGATGTCGCCGCCGAACGCTTCGAGGCGCTTGAGGCACCACGGGCTCATCAGCCCGGTCAGCCGGCGTTGTGGAATGCCATAGCGCTCCTCAATGATCGGCCCCATCGCGGCCGGATCAAACAGATTGAGCGGGCTTTCAAAGACGGGGCTGATTTCGTCGCCCGCCTTCAGCACATAGATCGGATGCGTCTCCATGAGCGACTTCAGCCGCTCCGCGAGCGAGGATTTGCCGCCGCCGACGGGACCGAGCAGGTAGAGAATCTGCTTGCGCTCTTCGAGCCCTTGAGCCGCGTGACGGAAGAAGGAGACTATTCTCTCAATTGTCTCTTCCATTCCGTAGAATCCGGCGAATGCCGGATAAATCCGTATTGTCCTGTTCAAAAAAATTCGGCCAAGGCGGGCGTCCTTGGCCGTGTCGATCATCTGAGGCTCGCCAATCGCGGCGAGAAGTCGTTCTGCGGCGTTCGCGTAGAGCAAGGGATCGCCCCGGCACGCCTCCAGATATTCCGTGATGGAGAGTTCAGTTTCTCTTCGCGCTTCAAAGGAGCGAGCGAAGGCGTTGAAAAGAGAATCGTTGTACATGGCCCCTCTTGCCGGTTAGCCCTTCCAGGGACGCAAAAGACGCGTGACGCTTATTGTACCATGATATAGGAGCGTCTTCCCGCGAATCGATACTGGCTTCTTGAAATTGTGATGCCGAGGTCCGCTCACCGGCAATACGTACAATTATGCATCAAGCAGGTTTGTTTTGGGCGCCTGCCAAGAAATTGGGCGTTCGCGAGACTTGGTCCGACAGAGTTGCTTGCCGGCAACAGTTCGGCGCCCGCAGACGCAAAGCGCGCTTTGGGACAATTGTCGGGCGGCGGCGCTATCAGCGCGCTTCCAGTCCGCTTAGCCTGCATTCGCGCCTAGGCGGAATCGCGGCGAACCGGTCATCATCACATTTTGGGCGATAAAGCACTGAACGCGTTTGATTAAACGTCGCTTCTCGCGACTGCGCTCCAGCAATTTCGCCATCGCTTTTCTTCTTTTCTCCCTCCGCCGGCGTCCTGTTCGCCGCCCGAACCTGGCAAGATCGGATGCCCATCTCGCCCCGCGGTTGTTGAGTTCACCGCCCAATAGGAATACGCGCGAGCGAGGACGCTGAAGGTTGCAGAGATTGTCCTGAGGCGAGCGGCAAACGTCGAGGGGCGACCAACAGATGAGCAGCAGCGTCTGCGCCGCCAGCCGAAATTCAAATGAGGGCGTTCGGGCGGGGATATTCGATATCCGCCGTCTGACCATCATCGCCATATTCGCCTTGCACGGGGCCATCGTCGGCAGCCAGCTTTCGCGCCTCGCCGAAATCCAGGCGGCGATCGGGCTCGCCAAGGACCAGTTCGGGATCGCGCTCATCGGCGTTCCGGCCGGAGCGATCTGCGGCTCGCGGCTTGTCGGTCGCTTTCTCGAACGCGCTGGCGTACGTCTCGTCCTGCTGCTGGGAATTCCCTACTTCGCCGCCGCCCTGACCCTTCTGCCTTTCGCGTTCAATACGCTTTCACTCTTCGGCTGCCTGCTCTTGCTTGGTCTTGGCCTGTCCGGCGTCAATGTGACAATGAATGTCGAGGCGGACAGGATCGAAGCCGCAACAGGCGCCCGATTGATGAACCGCTGTCACGCCATTTGGGCCGTCGGCTTCCTCTGCGCCTCGTTGGGCGGAACCGCCGCCGTGGCGGCCGGCCTGTCGCCGTCCATGCATTTCGTGAGCATTCTGCTCGTGTCGGTCGGCGCCACTGTGTTCATCGTCCTGCCGATGAGGCCAAGCCCGGCGCGTGAACATCACGGGGGCGTCAAGGCGAAGCGCTTCGCCGCGCCCACCATCGGCGTCCTGCTTATTCTCGGCTTCGCCGTCTCGGGCATTGTCCTTGAAGGCTCATCGCGAAACTGGTCGATCATCTATCTCAGGGACGATTTCGCCGCTTCGGACTGGGTCGCGACGCTCGCGCTTCCATCCTTCGTGATGTGGCAGATGATTGGCCGGTTTGCAGCCGACGGCCTGATTGATCGCTTTGGCCCTGTGGCTGTCGCGCGGGCGCTCGCTGCGCTGTCGCTGCTGGGCCTTGCGATGGTCGCGATGGCGCATTCCATCGCTCTGGCGCTCATTGGCTTCGCATTCATCGGATTTGGCGTCAGCACGACGCATCCGCAGGCGATTTCCGCAGCCGCTCAACTTGGCGATCGACCTTCCTCGCTCAATGTCGCCGCCCTTTCCACGGCGCAAATCGCCATTGGCTTCTTTGCGCCGCCCGCCTTCGGGTTGATCGCCGCCGGCGTTGGAATTCGCCTCTCATTCCTGTTGATTGCGCCGCTTCCGATCATCGCCATCTTCTTCGCGCGCTATCTCGCGCCGGCCAGGCGGCCATGACCGAGCGGTCGCGCCGCTTACGCGTGACCTTCGCTGGAAACAGCCCCGGCCAGCTCCCGCAGCCGCTGCTCGAACACGTCGCGCACGAAGTTCTCGATCGCGAGCTGGGCGCTTTGCGGGAGGCAGAGATCATCGTCCCCGATATTTGATCGGACGGCGTCAACCAGTTCTCCCTCGACGCGAAGGAATTCCTCGCGGTCGAACGGAGCGGGATACAACAGGGCGAACTTCTCCGCCGCGTCCGTCGCGATCCCTTCGATTTTGGGCTTCCATTGGTCGCCCATAAAATATTCGCGTTCCATGGAAGGGAAAAGCGCTTACCGCTTTTAATGTTCCTGCTGCGCCGCAGCAACGAATTCATGTCGATCTTTCGCCTGTTTTGCAACATTCAGCTTCATCAGGAATTGCCAGACTCATCGAAACGGCGCAGTTTTTCCCAATAAGAAGACGAAGCGGGTGAGGAAACGATGTTAGCCTGGCTCGGAATCTGCTGGCTTCTCTGTTTTCTGGCGTTCATCGAGATCGCCAACGCGACCGAACGACGTTCCTGACGCCTGCGAGCCGACGATAAGTAATCCTCCGAACTGACCGGGCCGAACGCGGGCGCTATGAATAGTTTCGGCGCGGCGTCGGACGATGAGTCGGATTTCGAGCCTGGCGGGCGGCGACCGCCTGCGAAGAGCCTGGCCGGCTTAACCGGCCGCCTGCGTCGGGTATTGGTTTCTCCTCCTTGACACCTGCGGCCCCGGGCTTCGGCTTCGGGGCTTTTCTTTGAGAAACGGGGCGACACGAACGCCGGCTATGCCGGGTCCAGTTTGATGTCCAGAGAAGGCGGATAGGAGTAGGCGGCGCCGGTGGTTTCGTCGAGGAACTGCTCCATCGAGGCCAGAACGCCCTTTCCGCCGCGTGCAGCTTCCGCCTTGAGAACCCTTTGATGGCGAACAAAGCCAGGCGCGGTGCAAACGACAAGAATGTCCCGCGAATTCCTGGCTACGATCAGATTGGTCGTTCCGCGCACGTCCCCAAGGATTTCCACGGGTCTTTCGGCGTCGATGGTGGACCGTGTCAGCCGGCAAATCGCTGTTTCCGGCGAAACGGCAATGGTGATCGATTGAACCGTATCGCCGGCAAGGCTCGCGCAGCTCGCGACAGCTGCGGCAGGCGAAAGCGAAATCAATCTGCGCAACATGATTTTTATCGACATATCAGACCCGGAGACATCGTAAATACCCACCATTTAACGGAAGCATGACGTGAATGTTCCCGTCTGCTTGAGTCGCTCATGGTTGAGTATCGAGTATCCGCCGGCCGGCGACAGAGCATGGCGCGAAAAAGTGGGAACCGGTTTTTCCGAGACGAACGCGAGCGTTCGCTCTGCGAAGGCCATGCTCTAAATTTTTGGAATCGATCACGTTCCCGCATTTTGATTGATTCAATCAAAATGCGGCGTGATCTAGCGCGTCGAAGGCGCCGATCAGGGCAAATAGGCCCCGCCATTCACATGCAGGGTCTGGCCGGTGACATAGCGCGCGCCGGGACCTGCGAGAAAGCGCACCATGGCGGCGACCTCGTCGGGCGTTCCCCGACGCCCGAGCAGATTGCCATGCGACTGGTGATGATGCGGCCGCCCGCCCGCGCGCGCCGTCTCGATCAGGCCCGGCGACACCAGATTCACGGTCACGCCATCGGCGGCGAGATCGTGGGCTAGCGCCTTGGTGAGACCGTCAAGACCGGCCTTCGCCGCGATGACATGCGCGCGCTTCTGCGCGCCGAGATAGGCGGTCAGCCCGCCAATATTGATGATCGTCGCCGCATCGGACTTCTTCAGCGCCGGCAGCGCCGCCTGCGCGCACAAGAACGGCCCATCGAGCGCGATCGCCATGATCTCGCGCCATTGCTCCAAGGTCAGCGTCTCGAATTCGGTTTCGTTGCGGACTGCGGCGTTATTGACGAGAATGTCGAGCCGGCCAAAGCGCGCGACCGTCGCATCAACCATCGCTTTCACCGCGTCCGGCTGCGTCACGTCGGCGAGCGCGACCATCGCCTCGCCGCCTTTGGCCTCGATCTCGCCGACCACCGCTTCCGCCGACGCGCGATCGGCGCGGGTCGCCACTATCACCTGCGCGCCACCCTCCGCCAGCGACAACGCGATGGCGCGGCCGATATTCCGCGCAGCGCCGGTAACCAGCGCGACGCGGCCGGCGAGTTCTCCCCTGCTCACAGACGCGCCCCTGAGAGATCGACGCGGCCGCCTTCCGCAATCGCGCCCAGCGCCGCGCGCAGCGTCGCGATCCGTCTTGAGTCCGCGCCGCCGAAGCGCATGTTGGCCTCGAACTTGGCTTCGAGCTCCGCGTCGCTTAGCGGCTCGCGCGCGCCGCCGCGCATATGCGGCTGGCGGAATTCGCGCACCGTTCCATCGCGCAGCGTCGCACGGAGATGGCCGGTGAAGTTGCGGGGATATTCGTCGTTCGGATCGATCTGGTAGGAGACCTTCGCCGCAAGCGCGCGCGTCGCGCCGTCCATGACGCGTTCATCGGTGAACTGTCCAAGGCCCGCTTCGCCGTCGATAAATCCGACTGCGACGCAATAGGGCGTCGAGAATTTTCCGGCATAGCCATTCGGCGGCGCATGCTTCTTCGCCAGCGGCTCCCACAGCCGATGCACGGTGCCCTCGCCGACATTGCAGGTGATGGAGACGATATCGTCCGCCTTCACGCCGCTCTTTGCGAGTTTCAGCGCGCAGTCAATAAAGGGCTGCGTCATGGTTCCACAGGCGTAGGGTTTGAAGGCGATCGTCTCGATGATCCAGCGACGGCCGAGATCAGCGATCAGCGGCTCGAAATCAGGCGCCTTCGACGGCGCGAACGCCTTGTAGAAGCCGTGCGATCCCTCGAACACCGTAAGCGGCCCGGTGAAGCCGCTCTTCGCCAGCAGCGCGGCGCGAATGCCCGCCTGCGCCGCAGCGCCGGCGTGCAAACGCTTCGTCGAGCTGCCGTCGGCGAGATATTCGATGATGCCCGACGCGAGGCTCGCGGAAATTCCGAGCGCGCGCGCCATCTGCTCCTCGGTCAGGCCGAGCGCGGCGCCGACGCCGGCGGCTGCGGCCGGCGCGCCCATTACCGCCGTGGGATGAAAGCCCGCCTTGTGCGTCGCCTGCGGCGCGACGAGACTCATGCGGCACATGATCTCGGCGCCGACAGCGATCCCGCGCATCGCGGCTGCGCCATCGAGGCCGAAGCGCTCGCACGCCGCGAGCACGGCGGGAACAACGACGGCGCCGGCATGGACCGGCCCGCCCTCGAACGTGTCGTCATAATCTTCGCCGTGCGCGGCCGTGCCGTTCACCAGCGCCGCGTCGTAAAGGTTGAGCGCGCGCGCATGTCCGAACGCCGAGCAGGCGCCGGCGTCGACTGCGCTCGCCATCGCCGCCTGGACATAATCCTCGTTCCGCGCCGCGATCGTGAGCCCGACAATATCGAAGAGAAGACGACGGCATGTGGGGCGCGTCGCATCAGAAGGCTGCGCGGCGGCGGTGAAAGCCGCAATGCGCGTCGCAAGAGGAATGGCGCCCGCAGGCGTTGGCGCGTTCAAGGATGGGCCTCTTTGAGTTTTGCTTTGGATTTGCGCGCATCGCGGAATTCGCGGCTCAGCGAGAACACCACGAAAGCGGCCGCGACAAAGAGGAATCCGACCGCGATCGGGTCCTCGATGAAGATCTGGTGATCGCCGCCCGACAGCACCAGCGAGCGGCGATAGCTCGACTCCACCATATGCCCGAGCACCACGCCGAGGATCATCGGCAGGAACGGGAATTTCGCAAGCTTCATGAGATAGCCGGCGACGCCGAGGAACAACGCGATGCTCAGATCGAACAGGCTGTTGTTGAGGGTATAAACGCCTGACAGAACCAGCGCGAAGATGAAGCCGGTGCGGTAATGCCGCGGCCGGTTCACCAGCCACACCGCCGCCGGCAGGATCAGCACGCCAACCGCGATCTGCGCGATGATGGCGATGAAGGAGCCGACATAGAGGCTGTCGATCACGCGTGAATTCTGCTCGAACAGGCGCGGCCCCGGCAGCAGGCCGTGCATGAGCAACCCGCCGAGCAGGACGGCCGTCGAATTCGAACTGGGAATGCCGAAACTGAGCAGCGGGATGAGTGAAGCGCTGGCGACGGTGTTGTTCGCCGTTTCAGGCGCCGCAACGCCCTCCTCCGATCCCTTGCCGAATTTCTCCGGTGTCTTCGACCAGCGCCGCGCCTCATTGTAAGAGAGGAACGCCGCGATGGCGCCGCCGCCGCCCGGCGTCAGCCCCTCGAACGTGCCGAGAATGCAGCCGATGAATTGCGAGCGCTTGAGCTTGTTCATCATGCCCCAGCTCGGCAGCTTGATGCGCACGCTGTCATTGAGACGGTTGTCGAGCTTCGAACCAGACTGGCGCATCAACTCTGTCATGGCGAACAGGCCCACCATCACGAGCACCGGCTCGATGCCGCCGAGCAAATCGGGCACATTGAAAGTGAAGCGTGTGACGCCCGAAATCGGATCGGTGCCGACAGTCGCGATCATCAATCCGACGATCGCCGCGCCAAGACCTTTCAGCAGCGAGCCGCCGCTCATCGAGGCGATGACGCTGAGTCCCAGGATGCCGAGGCCGAAATAGGAGGTCGGCTTGAAGGCGAGCGCGAGCCATGACAGCGGCTCGGTCAGCAGGACCAGCATCGCGAGGCCAAACAGGCTGCCGACGACGCCGGACATGAGCGAGATGCCGAGCGCTTCGCCCGCCCTGCCCTGCTTGTTCATTTCATAGCCGTCGATGACGGTCGCAGCCGAAGAATTGGTGCCGGGCGTGCGGATCAGGATCGCGGGGATGGAGCCGCCATATTCGGCGCCGACATAGACGCAGGCGAGCAGCGCGATCGCCATCGCCGGGTCCATGGTATAGGTGAAGGGCAGCACGAGCGACATCGTGATCGACGCGGAGATGCCGGGCAGCGCGCCGCCGAGAATGCCCCAGGTCAATCCAGCGAGCGCGACGAAGATCAGCGGCGTGCTGAGCAGAAGATGAAAAATATCCGAAATCGCGCTCATGAGAGAAGCCCGCTGAAGACGAGGCCGGCGGGCTGGTGAACGCCGAGCAGTTTCACGAAAATCGCCCAGTAGAGCGCAGCGCCTGCGATTGCGATCACAGGCAGCCGCCAGTCGCGCGCGGCGCCTTCATAGGCGCAGACGCCTGCGATCAGCAGCGCAATGCTGACGAGATATCCCGCGTACGGCAGGATCAGAATATAAGCAGCGCCGAACAGCAAGAGTCCGATGGCGCGCGGCAACGTCGCCGTCTCCTCCTCTTCATCGTCATTCGCCGCGCCCGCGGCCGTCACAGTCGCGGCGCGCGCTGCAATCAGACTGCGCGCGATCAGCGCCAGCGCGACGACGGCGAGCGACAGCGCGAGCATTCGCGGCAGGCCTGTTGCGCCGACATCATCCGATAATGTGCTTTCCGCGATCTGGCCGATGCCGATGTAATAGGCGGCCGCAATGATCAGGAGGGCGACGCCTCCCCACATGTCTTTCGTCATGGCGTTCCCGTCGTCGAAAGCGGCCCCAAGCCGCCGCTCAAATTCCGCAATTTATTTGATGGCGCCCGTCTCTCTCAGGAACTGGCTTGTCGTATCGGCGAAGCCATTCACGAAGGTCGGATATTTGTCATGCGTCACCAGGTTCGGCGACAGCACGTCCTGCTCATAGACCTTCTTGTAGTCAGGGTCCTGCAGCAGCGCGGCGACCGCCTTGTCCCACACGGCGGTCACTGCATCCGGCGCGCCCTTCGGTCCCGCGAGCCCGCGGAATTTCACCACCGACACCTTGAAGCCTGACTCTTCCACCGTCGGCACGTCGGGATAGGCGTCGATGCGCTTCGGATTGAACGTCGCGAGCAGACGCACCTTCTTCGCGTCGAGCTGCGAGCGCAGCTCAGCAATCTCGCCGATGCCGATGTCGAGCGTGCCGTTCAGCACGTTGAGCATCATATCGCCGCCGCCTTCATGGGTGACGATTGCAGCATTGACGCCGGCCGCTTTCTTCAATTGCTCCGCGGCCTGCCGTTCGAGCGAGGCCGGATTGGCCGCGCCCCAGCGGCCGCGCGTTTTCTTCGCATGTTCGATGACATCCTGCAGCGTCTTGAAGGGGCTTTCGGCGCGCGTGTAGATCACCTCGCTGTCGGCGAAGACATTCACCAGCGGCTCAAGATCCCTGTAGGAATATTGCGGCTTGCTCATGAGCGAGGTGTAGATGTAGGTCGGCGTTGTCGCGTAGAACACGCTGCCGTCCGCCGGCGCCGTCGCCACGCGCGCGATCGCCTTGGCGCCGCTGCCGCCCTGCACATTCTCCACGATGAAAGTCGCATTGATATATTTGCCGAGATATTTGCTCATCTCGCGCAGGAATACATCGCTGCCGCCGCCCGGGCTCGAATGAGTGACGAGCGTCACCACCTTCGCGGGATAGGTGAGTGGTTCGGCTGTCGCGGCGCCAGCTCCTGCAGCCGCCACGAAAGCAACAAGCCCGCCGACAATCACCCTTCTCTTCATATTTCCTCTCCTGAAATCGGATTGCTTCTTCGGACAATCTCGATGCGGCGGCTTCATCCCGCCACGAGTTTCATCGGCTGCGCGCTCTCATTAGCGATGAGCGAAATGAGTCTATTGATGTCGCCGCCCTGATCGATCGAACGTATGAGGCCGAGCAATTCTTCCTGCTGGCGCTCACCGATGACGCCTTCGGCGCACATGCGGAATTTTCCGTCGAGGTCCGCATCGCTGATCGGATTGAGCGGGCCGCCGCGATAGCGTTCGTCGGCCCATTGCGTGAGCGTGCGCCCGTCTCTCGTCAGCACCTCGACGCGCGAGCGGATGAGATCATAACCACGGGCGTCGATCTCAGGATCATTGATCACCTCGGTCCGGCTCTGCAAATCCTGCATCGCCGCGCCGGCGACGGACTCGTCGCTGAATTCGTGATGGCTGGCGCGCCGGCATAGCACGATCATCGCGAGAAGCGCCGGCATCGAGAATTTCGCCTGGAGATGGTTCTTCGCGATGGGATAGCGGATCGGCTCGATGATGTTCTTTCCAGCATGGAAGCGAATGCGTTCGACCTGCCCGGGCTTGAGATCGTGATCGAGCACGAGCTTCAGCATCGCATCCATCGACTGATGGGTGAGAATGCCCGACGGAAACGGCTTGATGCTGACGCCGGGATTTTCGATCGTCAGCGGCGCGCCAAAGCCCTGCTTCGCCTTGTCCGCGTCGAAGCCCTCGCCCATCACGGAGAAGAAACCCCACGGGCCGTCGAGCGACGTCGGGTCCGCGGTGAAGCCGCGCCCGGCGAGGATCGCCGCGGTGACGCCGTTCTCGGCCGCGCGGCCGACATGCAGCGGCTTCGTCATGGTGCCGAAATTGCAGCGGATGCCCGCCGCGAAACTCGCGGCGATGCCGAGCGCATGCGCCAGCGCCTCGCCCTTGAGGTCAAGCAGATGCGCGGCGGCGGTCGCTGCGCCAAACGTGCCGACAGTGCCGCTGGAATGATGGCCGCGGCGATAATGGCGCGGCTTCATCCATTCCGAAATCTTGCACTCGACCTCAAAGCCCAACTGGAAGGCCAGCATGAGCTTCTTGCCGTCGACGCCGCCGACGCGTTCGGCGACCGTCAGCGCGGCCGTGAGCGGCGGCACGGAGGGATGAGTGAGAAGTCCATAGATATGTGCGGGATCGTGCGACACCTGCGTGTCGTCCCAGTCATGGGCGTGGCCCGCGGTCGCGAGCACGCGCGCGGCGAGCGCCGCCGGAACCTTGCGGCCGCCGCTGGCGAGCAGCGACGATTCAGCCTTGCCGCCCTGCGCCAGCGCGTCCTCGATCAGGATTTGGATCGAATGCTCCTGGCTGCCGGCGAGATAGAGCCCGATCGTGTCGACCATACAGCGACGCGCGATGCGCAGTGCCTCAGGCGAAATATCCGCATAGGTCGTGCGCTCGATGAAGCGCAGAGCCTGCGCCGTGATGTCGGAAGAAGTAGCAGTCACTACACTGTCCCTGTGATTTCCTGTTTTCAGGCGAAGGCTTGCGGGCCGGCCGTCGCGAGGCGCCGCTTCGCCAGCGCGACATGATCGAAATGAGCGCGATAGGCGCGATCGCCGTCTCGCGCCTCGATCGCGTCGACCATGGCGTGATGCTCGCGATTCGAAGCGTGCACGGAATCGGCGAGCATGAGATTGCGGGTGCGATAGAGCCTGAGCTGCTTGATCAGGCCGAGATATTGTTCTGCGAGCACCGCGTTGCCGGACTCGCGCACGATATATTCGTGGAAGGCGAAGTTGAGCCTGACATAGCGCTCGAAATCGCCGGCCTCGACCGCCACATCCATGTCGGCGACGAAGCCGCGCAACTGCGCGACGCCCGCCGCATCAACGCGCTGACTGAGAAGCTGGCCAGCGTAACCGAAGAGAGCCGCGCGCACGTCATAGACGTTCGACGCCTCGGCCCAGCTCAGCTTGCGCACGAACACGCCGCGATTGGGAACCTGCTCGACGAGGCCTGCCGCCTCGAGCCCGCGCAGCGCCTCGCGCACCGGCCCCCGGCTGACGCCGAAGCGCGTCGCGAGCTCCTTCTCATTGACGCGCTGGCCCGGCGCGAGTTCGCCGCCAAGCACGGCCCGCTCGATTTCCTGCTCCAGCAACATGGGCAGGGAATTCGAGCGGATGAGCTCAATCGCGGAGAGCGTGGGTGACTCTGTCATATCAGTTGTGTAGAATGCAGCATGCCAACTGTCAACAATCCGACGCCATTTGCTGATTGTTGACAATTTTGGCCCGCCAGATAGCTTGATTGACGTAAGCGCGGAGACACGCGCTGCTCCGGGAGGCGATATGACGTTTCTGGAACTGGCCAGCCTGACCAAGCGCTACGGGGCCCAGACCGTCGTCGACAAGGTCAACCTGTCGGTCGAGCGCGGCCAGGTCGTTTGTCTCCTCGGCCCATCCGGCTGCGGCAAGACGACGACGCTGCGGTTGATCGCCGGCTTCGTTACGCCCGACGAAGGCGAAATCCACGTTGGCGGCCGCGCAGTGTCATCGGCTGGTTTCGCCGAACCGCCCGAGCGTCGGCGCATGTCGATGATCTTCCAGAGCTACGCGCTGTGGCCGCACATGACCGTGCGCGAGAATGTCGCTTACGGACTCACGCTCCGCAATATGAGCCGCGCCGACATCGACAAACATGTCGACTCGATCCTGAGCGTCGCCAAGCTCTCGAACCTCGCGGAGCGCTATCCCGGCGAACTCTCAGGCGGCCAGCAGCAGCGTGTGTCGTTGGCGCGCGCGCTCGTCGTCGAACCGCAGACTCTCCTGCTCGACGAACCCCTCTCCAATCTCGACGCCAATCTGCGCGAGGAAATGCGTTTCGAGATTCGCCGCCTGCATGACGAGTTCCGTTACACCACCGTCTATGTCACGCATGACCAGTCCGAAGCGATGACGACAGCCGACATCATCGTCGTGATGAATCTGGGTCGCATCGAACAGGCCGGCGCGCCGGAAGATATCTATGAGCGCCCGCAATCGGAATTTGTCGCGCGCTTCATCGGCGGCACCAATATTCTGAAGGGCCGCCTCGTCGATGACGGCGTCGTCGATTGCGGGCCGATGAAGCTGCGCTGCGACAGCGGGAATTTCCCCGTGAAAGGCAGCGATGTCGCGGTCTCCGTCAGGCAGCACGACATCGTCATGGCGACGGACAAGCCTGATGATGCGCTCAACTGGTCGCCCGGCACCGTCGTCAGGCAAGTCTATCTCGGCGCGCATCGCGATTACCTCGTCGCGCTGCCGAACGGGGAAGAGGTGCGGGCCGTCGCGCCGGCTCACACCGCCATCGAAAAAGGACAGGCGCTTTGGCTGAACTTTCCCGCAGCCCAATGCCGCGCGCTTGTTCGCTAGAGCATGGCGCGAAAAAGCGGGAACCGGTTTTTCGCGCCATGCTCTCAATTTTTGGAGTCGATCACGTTCCCGCACTTTGATTGATTCAATCAAAGCGCGGCGTGACCTAAGAGGAGATCGCCATGAGCCTGAAAACGCCTGATCGACGCCTCGTCATCGCCGGCCTCGCCGCAAGCGCCGCCGCCCTGCCCGCGCGCGCCGAAGCGCCGAAACCTTACGCCGTGACCGACGATCTCGTCGCAGCCGCAAAGAAAGAGGGCACGGTGACATTCTACACCTCGACCGACGTCGCGGTGGCGGAGAAGATCGCGGCCGCGTTCGAAGCGAAATACGCGATCAAGGTCAAGGTCGAGCGCTCCGGCTCGGAGCGCGTGTTCCAGCGCATCATGCAGGAATATGGTTCGAACATCTTCAACGCCGACGTGATCGAGACGTCGGACGCGGTGAATTTTCTCGTGCTGAAGAGCAAGCAGTGGATTCAGCAGGCGCTGCCGGAGGAAGTCGCGAAGGATTGGCCGAAGGAGGCGAAAGACCCTGATGGCTATTTCGCCGCCTATCGCGCCCATTGCTCGGTGATGGGATACAACACCAGGCAGGTGAAGACGGAAGACACGCCGAAAAGCTATCAGGATCTGCTGGCAGCGAAATGGAAGGGCCGCATCGTCAAGGCGCATCCAGGCTACAGCGGCACGATCATGACCGCGACCGACGTGCTCAGCAATCTGCTCGGCTGGGATTATTTCGAAAAGCTCGGCCAGCAGCGCGTGATGCAGGTGCAGTCCTCGACCGAGCCGCCGAAGAAGCTGGCGCAGGGCGAACGCTCGATCCAGGCCGACGGCAACGAATACAACATGTTCATCCTGAAAGAGACCGGCGTGCCCGTCGAGGTGATCTATCCCACCGAAGGCACCGTCATCACAGTCGGTCATGGCGCGATGCTGAAGACTCCGCCGCATCCCAACGC
Organism: Terrirubrum flagellatum; assembly: GCF_022059845.1. Taxonomy (GTDB): domain Bacteria; phylum Pseudomonadota; class Alphaproteobacteria; order Rhizobiales; family Beijerinckiaceae; genus Terrirubrum; species Terrirubrum flagellatum. The sequence goes on from NZ_CP091851.1 coordinate 2,174,990, forward strand.
CGCGAAGCTGTTCTACTCCTTCATGTATGACAAGGAGACGCAGCAGCTTCTCAGCGATATCGGTGGGCTGCGCTCCTTCCATCCCGGCGTGAAGGAGAAAGAGGATCGCAAGCCCCTCTCGCAGATCAAGCTGCTCTGGTCCGATCCGGCGAAGCTCGAACCACGCGTCGAAGAGATCAAGAAGAAGTACGAGCAATTCTTCGGCGTGTAATTTCGCAGCGTGTGAGCGGCGGGAACGATGAACCTGATGACGACGGCGATCCCCTATGACGGGACCACGCGCGAGCGCTGGAAGCTCGACCTGTCGCAGCCGATCTTTCTCCTCCTCGTCCTGCTGCTCGCGACGCTCGTCCTGCTGCCGCTGTCCTGGCTCATCTATTATTCCTTCCTGACGCCCGCGAACAAATTCAGCCTCCAGAACTACATCAATCTCGTCGCCGATCCGACCTTGCGTCGTCCGTTTGTCGTTGCGATTGGGATGGCGCTGTCGGTCGGCGTGATCGGCTGCGCCATCGCCACGCCCCTCGCCTGGATCGTCGCCCGCACGGACATGCCAGGCCGCGCCTTCATCCGCGGCCTTGTCACGGCGTCCTTCGTGACGCCGCCCTTTCTCGGCGCCATCGCATGGGAGCTGCTGGCCGCGCCGAACAGTGGTCTGATCAATGTCGCCTATCGCTGGCTGTTTGATCTCGAACCTTACGAATATCTCCTCGACATCTACACCTTCTCCGGCCTCGTCTTCGTCGTCGCCTGCTACACATTCCCCTACATCTTCACGCTTGTCGCGAACGCGCTCGATCGCGTGCCGAACGATCTTGAGGAAGCGTCGGCCATTCTCGGCGCAGGCTCATGGACGACGGCGCGCCGCGTGACGATCCCGATGGTGCTGCCGGCGATGCTGGCGGGTTCGCTGATCGCCATCCTGCAGGCGCTGACCATGTTCGGATCGCCTGCGATCATCGCGCTGCCGGCGCGTTTTCACGTCATCACGACGAAGATCTGGAGCCTGTTCCAGTATCCGCCCAATCCGGGGCTCGCCGCGGCAGCGGCCGTGCCGCTGCTCGTCGTGACGATCCTGCTGCTCTGGGGGCAACGGCGCATTCTGGGCCGGCGCGGCTTCACCACGCTCGGCGGCAAGAGCGGATCACCGCGCCTGATGAAACTCGGCCGCTGGCGCTGGCTTGCGATGGCGTTCGCGCTCGCCGTCGTATCGCTCACTGTGATCCTGCCTTACGGCGCGCTTCTCAAAACGGCGCTGACGCCGACAGTGGCGGAGCCGCTGACATGGGACAGCCTCACGCTGCATCATGTGAAGTTCGTCTTCTTCGATCTCTCGGCGACGCAGCTTGCGCTCTGGAACACCTTCGTGCTCGGCGTCTCAACCGCGACGATCGGCACCGCGATCGCGCTCGTCGTCGCCTATCTCGTGTCGCGGCAGAGCGTTCGCGGATCATCGATGCTTGGCTATCTCGCCACCGCGCCGGTCGCGATCCCCGGCATCGTGCTCGGCGTCGGTCTGTTCCTCAGCTATTCCAGCCCCTATCTCCCGCTCTACGGAACGCTCTGGATCCTGCTGATCGGCTTCGTCACGATCGAGATGCCGGCCGGCTATCAGCAGCTCTCATCGGCGCTGCGCAGCGTGCATGTCGAGCTGGAGGAAGCGAGCCGCATTCTTGGCGGCACGCGCATGACGACGCTGCGCCGCGTGACGGCGCCGATCCTGCGCTCGAACGTCATCGCGACATGGTGCTTCGTTTTCATCGGCACGATCCGCGAATTGTCGGCGACGATCCTCTTGACGACAGCCGACACCAAGCTCGTCTCGGTGATCATCTATGATCTCAACGAGAGTGGCGATCTCGGCGCGATCTCGGTGCTCGGCCTGATGCTGCTCGTGATCTCGTTTGCGATCATCTATCTCGCAAACCGGCTGCCGCTTCTCGGCGGATCGCGCGTCGCGGTTCTGCGCGGCTGATCAGGCGTCGGCCGGCGGATAATGACCGAGAGGACCAAACAGGATTTCGCGGCTGGTCATGACGTGACGCTGCAATTCGCGCTCGGCGGCCGGCGCGTCATGGTTCTTCAGCGCGTTGAGAATATTGCGATGCTCGACATTCGAGAACGCCATGCGGCCGGGCATGTCGAGCGTGCGGCGGCGAAAAAGATGCATCTCGCGATGGATCGCGGCGCATTCCATCATCAGCCGGCCATTGCCGCTGAAGCTGACGATCGCCTCATGAAATCGGATATTGTTGGGATAGAAGAGATTGAGATCGCTGGCCTCGACCGCGCGATCCATCTCGTTGACATAGCCCATGAGCGCGCTGATCTGCCCCGGCGTGACGATCGGCGCCAGCAGACGGCCGGCGAGCGCATAAAGCTGCGCCCTGATCTCGTAGAGCTCCGCCGCCTCGCGGCTGCTGACTTCGCGGACGAAGACGCCGCGATTGACCACGACATTGACGAGGCCGGTCTGCTCAAGGCCGCGGCACGCCTCACGGATCGGTCCGCGGCTGACGCCAAGCTTCGCCGCCAGCGCATTCTCGTTAATGCGGTCGCCCGCCGACAGTTCGCCATGCTCGATCATGCGTTCGAGTTCGCGCCGGATCAGCGTCGTCAGCGACTCCGTGCGGCGGATTTGGAGGGCGGCGCCCGTATCCAGAGTGGTCGTCGTCATCAGTCGACATCCGCCGCGAGTCGCGAACCGCGTCAATCCGACTGTAGTTTGATTGGAAATTGTTGACAATCAGCAACCAGCAATCCAGTGACCGCGTATGGAGGACCGTATGACCGACGCCGAGAAGGCCCACCTCACCCGCTATGTCGCCGACTTCATTTGCGCGGCGAAGCTCTCGGACCTGCCTTCAGACGTCGTGGCGCTCGGCAAGAAGTCCATTCTCGACGGAATCGGGCTCGCCCTTTCCGGCTCCGTCGCCAAGAGCGGCGAACTGGTCAGACGGCATCTCGGCAGTCTCGGACTTGGCGCCGGCCCGGCGACAGTGATCGGTTCGAACATGAAGGTGGCGCCGCGCTTCGCGGCCTTCGCCAACGGCGTCGGCGTGCATGCGGACGACTATGACGACACGCAGCTCGCGGTCGCCAAGGACCGCGTGTACGGCCTGCTCACGCATCCGACGGCGCCCGCCCTGCCGGCCGCCATCGCCATGGGCGAAGCGCTTGGCCGCGATGGGCGCAGCGTGATGCTCGCCTATCATCTCGGCGTGGAAGTCGAATGCAAGATCGCGGAAGCGATCAATCCGCGCCACTACCAGACCGGATTTCATGCGACCGCGACCTGCGGCACGTTCGCCGCCGCCGCAGCCAGCGCGAACCTGATGGGCCTCAACGCCGAGCAGACGGCGCGCGCGCTCTCGCTCGCCGGCAGCCAGTCGGCGGGGTTGCGCGAGAATTTCGGCACGATGACGAAACCCTTCCATGCCGGGCGCTCGTCGGAGAGCGGCGTCGCGGCGGCGCAGTTCGCCGAAATCGGCTGGACGGCGACGGACAAAATTCTCGAAGCGCCGCGCGGCTTCTTCAGCGCCGCCGGCGGCGGCTACGACGCCAACGCCATCGCCGGCAAGCTCGGCGCGCCCTGGACATTCGCGTCGCCCGGCGTCTCGATCAAGCCGCATCCCTCGGGATCGTTGACGCATCCCGGCATGACCGAGATGCTGCGTCTCATCAAAGCGAACGACATCAAGGCGCAGGATGTCGCGAAGGTCCGCGTCGGCACGAACAAGAACATGCCGAACGCGCTGATCCATCATCGCCCGAAGAACGAGCTGCAGGCGAAATTCTCGATGGAGTTCTGCATGGCGATCCTGCTGCTGCGCGGCAGAGCGGGCTTGCACGAATTCACCGACGAGGTGGTGCTGGAGCCCGACGTGCAGATGATGATCGAAAAGGTCGATTTCGTCGTCGATCAGGTCGCGGAAGCCGCAGGCTACGACAAGATGACGACGATCATCGACATCGACATGAAGGATGGTCGCCGCATTTCCGGGCGCGCCGATTTCGGCAAGGGCAGCCCGACCGAGCCGATGAGCTATGACGAGGTCGCCGAAAAATTCAGGGAATGCGCCGGCTTCGCCGGGGTGAAAAAGGAGCGCGCCGATCGCGTCGTGAAGATGGTCGCCGAACTCGAGGCGTTGTCATCGATCGCGACGCTGACCGCTGAACTCGGGCAGCCCTGATGGCGTTCACGATTGGCGCTCTCAACGGCGACGATATCGGCCACGAGATCGTGCCGGCCGCCATGCGCGTTGCGAAGGCGGCGGCGAAGAAGCATGCGCTCGACATCGACTGGCGGCCGATGCCAATCGGCCGCTCGGCGCTCGACAGCCACGGCTCGACGATGCCGGACGGCACGCTCGAAACGCTCGCGACGTTTCACGGCTTCATTCTCGGACCAATTGGCCATCAAGCCTACCCAAAAGTTCCCGGCGCGATCAATCCGCATCCGATCCTGCGCAAGCATTTCGACCTGTTCGCCAATGTCAGGCCGACGCGGTCCTATCCCGATATCGGCTGCCTCTATGACGATGTCGATCTGGTGATCGTGCGCGAGAACAATGAGGGTTTCCAGCCCGATCGCAATGTCGTCATGGGATCAGGCGAGTTCCGGCCGACGGATGATCTCACGATTTCGGTGCGCGTCATTTCGCGCAAGGGAAGCCGCAAGGTGGCGAAAGCCGCGCTTGATATTGCGCGCTCGCGACGCAAGAAACTGACGCTCGTCCACAAGAACACCGTATTCAAGCTTGGCTGCGGCATGTTTGTCGAGGAATGCTACAAGGCGGCGCAGGACTATCCCGACGTTAAGGTCGATGAAGTCATCGTCGACACCTTTGCGATGCGGCTGGTGCGCGATCCCCAGAGTTTCGACACCGTCGTCACCACCAACATGTTCGGCGACATCCTGACCGATGAGGCCGCGGGTCTCGTCGGCGGTCTCGGCATGGCGCCGGGGCTCTGCATCGGCGAAGGCGACATCGCGATGGCGCAGGCGACGCATGGCTCCGCGCCTGATATCGCGGGCAAGGGCGTCGCCAATCCCTATGCGATGATCGAGTCGACGCGCATGTTGTTCGATCATCTCGGCCGCGCTCACAAAGTCGAAGCTGCTGTCGAAGCCGCCGCGACCATGGACCGCGCGATCAAATCGGCGCTGGCGAAGCCGGAAACGCGCACGCGTGATATTCGCGGCCAGACGGGAACGGCGGGCATGACGGATGCGATCGTCGAAGCGATCGAGCGGGCGTGATGATTTTTATGGCGGCGCCCTCCCGCCGTCATTCCGGGGCGCGGCGAAGCCGCGAGCCCGGAACCCAGGAGATGTTTCGCGCGCATGCAATGGCTCATTGAGGGGCGTCATCATGGGTCCCGGGCCTGCGCTTCGCGCATCCCGGGATGACAAGCTGAAATATGGTCGCGTTAACTATACGCTACCTGTGAATTGGGATCGAAAGGCCCCGGCCCGATGCGGTATTCAGCGCGCTCCTGCGCGTCGAGCTGCGCAACAAGCCCCATCTCCCAGGCGAGATAACGCCGCGCATCCGCCATGTCGCCGTCGTGCCGGCGATGGGTGAAGAAGAGATGATCGATCGCATCCGCATCGGACGGCTCGTCGGACGATGACATAACGGGCGCGCCTTCCACGCGCCAGACGGTGATATCGCCCGCGACATGCGCGATGCGGCTTATTCCGCGCGCTATCAGATCCTTCGCCGCGAGCGCAACGAAGGCTTCGTCGCCCGCGAGTGCGATCGAGCGCTGCGCGTCAATCGGGAGCTCGTCTAATCGCGGGCGTATTGACCAAATGGCGCCGGCGAGATGTCCGGCGCGATACTCCATCGAGCCGCGGAGATCGATGAGCAGGCCGCCATTATTCGCGAGCGCAACAGCTTCGGCTGCGCTGAGAGACGGAAGCCGAGGGAGCTTCGGCGGAGCCGGCGCATCGGCGCGGACAATCTCCCCTGGCGATCGCTTCGCGCCATCCATCGCGAACACGAACACGTCATAATTGAGCTGCCGCAGGAACACGGCCGTAATCGCTGCGCGCAAACCCGTGTCATCGATCAACACCACGCGCGCGCGGCGCACGCCAACCCATTGATCTGTCGCCTGCGCGAGTTGCCCCGCCGGCGCCCACACCGCGCCTGGAATCGACCCTGCCGCAAATTCATCAGCCGTGCGCACGTCGAGCATGTAGAGCGTATGCGAGGCATCGGAGGCCAGAAGACCGAGATGCTGCGCATCGACAAACGGAATGTCGCAACGTTTCGCGAGCGCCCTCGCCCGCACCGCGCTCGCCGCTTTCGCGCGTTCATCCATATCAGGCAGCGGCGCAGCGAGGCGACCGCGCCAGAGTTCGCGGCCCGAGAGCGCCCAGCCCTGCGTGCCGTTCTCCAGCGCATAGACCGGGTTTTTCACGCCGGCGAGCTTCAGCCCCGCGGCGCCGATGATGCTGCGCGTGCGCCCCGCGCAATTGACCACGACGGGCACCGTCTCATCGTCGATCGCCGCGTCCATGCGGTGCGCGAGTTCGCCATTGGGAAAACAGGTCGAACCCGGAATCGTCATCTTGCGATATTCGCTCGCAGGCCGGCCGTCGAAGAGCCGGAACGCGCCGCCGTCGTTTCGCCAGCCATCGAGCCTGTCTGCGCTGACGTGGGGAACGCGCCATTCCAGCTCGATCAGTTCGCCAAGCGTCTTGCTGGGCAAATTGACGCCCTTGAAGAGCGTGTAACCCGCTTCCGCCCAGGCCGGCGCGCCACCATCGATCCATGAGACATCGCGATAACCGAGTTCATCGAGCGCGCTTGCTGCGCGCTCGGCGACGCCATCGCCGTCATCAACAAGCAGCACGGGCGCGCCGCGCCGGGGAACGAGCGACGGCGCGAGATTCTCAAACCGGCTGTAGGGACAGGGAACAGCGAGAAACGGATGGCCTTCGCCATACTGGCCTTGCTCGCGCACATCGAGCAGCGCGATTTCGCCGCGCGCGTGAAGACGCGCCTTCGCCGTCTTTGCGTCGATGGGTTTCATGCTCGACAGATCCGTTCGACGTGACGCGCTGTATCGTGCAGCCTCGTCGTGCTCGCGCTTGTCGCGAGCATCCACGTCTTTTTTAAAGCGAAGCAAGACGTGGATGGCATCGGAACTCGGGCTTGCCCGAGTTCCGCATAGTTGAATGCCGCAAGTCGGATTTATCCGACTTGCGGTGACAAGTCCGGCCATGACGAACTGGAGCAACGTGGAGCATATTTAGCGCTTCTATGCCGCTGCCTTCTCTTCGTAAGGTTTAGGCTCCGCGCCGGAGAAGAAACTCTGGAACGCGGGATAAACAAGATCAGGCCGATGCTCCGCGGGATAATGGCCCGTGGGGATCGCCCAGCCGCGCAAGTCAGGCGCCCAGCGCGACCAGGCCTCGATCGGCTTCAGATGCCGGCCGACATGGCTGTTTGATCCCCACAACACCATCACCGGGCAACCGATCTTGCGCCCCGCCTCCGCGTCCGCCTTGTCCATTTCATAGTCGAGCGTCACGGTCGCGCGATAGTCCTCACAGACCGCATGGATCTGCTCCGGCGTCGTGCAGCGCGCATATTCGGCGAAGGCTTCCGGCGTGAAGATCGAGAGCCCGACGCCTTTCTTGTTGAGCTTGTAGTTGATGTAGTAATTGAGATCAGCGCAAATCAGCTTTTCCGGGAACGGCGCCTTCTGCGCCATGAAGAACCAGTGATAGCTCTCGAGACCCCAGCCCATCGTCACATTCGAAAGAAGATTGTAGGTCGGAATGATGTCGAGCGCGCAAAAGCGCGTCACGCGCTGCGGTCTGTCGAGCGCCATGCGGAAGCCGACGCGCGCGCCGCGATCATGGCCGGCGAGACCGAAGCGCTCGAAGCCAAGCTCGCTCATGATCTCGAACATGTCCTCGCCCATGGCGCGGAAGGAATAGGCGGCGTGATTTTCGCCGCCGTCGGGCTTGGAGCTGTCGCCATAGCCCCTGATGTCAGGCGCGACGATCGTGAAGCTCTGCGCGAGCGAAGGCGCGATGGCGTGCCAGCTCACCAAAGTCAGCGGATTGCCATGGATAAGCAGCAGCGGCGGCCCCTTGCCGCCAATCGCCACATTGATCTCGGCGCCTGACGTCCTGATGCGCCGCCGCTCGAAGCCCTCCATCAGGATCTTGCTGATCGGCAGCAACGGCGGAAAGGCTGCGGGCGCGGCAGTGTCATTCATGGGCGGCTCTCCTGCCGCCTTGTTCGCCCTAAATCGCCGATTGTCAACAATCAGCAATTCTTGATATCACGCCTGGAGGAGTCGCCTATGAGCCCGCAAAACAACGACCCTCGCCCCCGCCTTGCCCTGCTCTTTGGCGACTGCACTGGCATCGGCCCCGAGATCGCGGCGAAGGTGTTGAGCGAAGGCAAGCTCGCCGATCGCGCGCGGATCGTCGCGGTGGGCGACGCGCGGGTGCTGGAGCGCGGGATGCGCGACGCCCGCGTGTCCTTCCCCTGGGCGCGCGTCGAAAACACAGCCGCCATCGACTGGGCGTCGCGAACGGTTCCGCTCATCGATCTCGCCAATATCGATCCGGACAAAGTTGGCGTCGGCGCGGTGAATGCGGAATCCGGCAGGCTCACCGGCGAAACGCTCGCTTTTGCGATCGAGATAGCGAAGCGCGGCGAGATCGACGGCATCACCTTCGCGCCGCTCAACAAGGCGGCGCTGCATGCGGGCGGCTGGAAATTTCCGGACGAGCACAAGATGTTCGCCCATCTCCTCAAGCACACGACATATTTTTCGGAAATGAACGTGCTCGACGGGCAGTGGATGTCGCGCGTGACATCGCATGTCTCGTTGCGCACGGCGCTCGATCAGATCACGGAGCAATCGATCACGGATTCGATCAGGCTCGTCGATCGCACCATGAAAAAGGTCGGCGTCGCAAAACCGCGCATCGCCGTCGCTGCGCTCAATCCGCATGGCGGCGAGAACGGACTGTTCGGGCGCGAGGAGATCGATCTCATCAGGCCGACTGTCGAGAAGGTTGCTGCGACGGGCGTTGATTGCCGCGGCCCCTTCCCCGCCGACACCATCTATATCAAGGCGTTCGCCGGCGAATTCGACAGCGTGGTCTCCATGTATCACGACCAGGGGCAGATCGCGACGAAGCTGCGTGGCTTCAATCGCGGCGTGACCGTGACGGCGGGGCTCGACACCGTCTTCACCACGCCGGCGCACGGCACAGCGTTCGACATCGTCGGCAAGGGCGTCGCTTCCACGGGCGCGCTGGAAAATGCGCTTGATCTCGCGGCGAAGCTGGCGCGCGGTTCAGCGGCGGCTTCATGACCCGGCGCACAACTCCGCGGCCGCCGGGATAGCCGACGCTCCGGCCCCAATGTCGCGGCTTGTGAGATGTTGCGTTGGACGGGCGATCATCCGCCAGCGCTGACGAAGTCGATCAGGCGGCTGTGGCGAAGACAAAGGGAATGCTGCCGGCGCCGCGGCGAATTGGACCGCGTTATACAGCATGCCGCTGATATGCAGCGCCCGTGGCGGCGCGGCTATTTGACCGAGGAGAAAGCCGTCGGGGTCAGGAACTGATTGCTGATGTTGGCAATGATCTGGCCGTCCTTCACCGATTCCGCGCTCACCGTGCGCCATTCCGGGTCGGCGACGAATGCTGACCACTTGGCCTCGCGCTCCGCCAGCGATTCCCAGGCGAGCAGATAGGTCAGGTCGTTGTTGGATTCGCCCGCCAGCGTCGTCCAGAAGCCGGCCTGCCGGATGCCGAGCCTCTCCCAGATGCGCAGCGTGTGGTTCTGGAAACGCGCGAGCAGGTTCGGCAGGCGGCCGGGCAGAGTGCGGTAGATGCGCAGTTCGTAGATCATCGAGTCGTCTCGTCGTCGCGAATGAAAGTCCAATAGCAGCTTTTCTCTTCCGCGCTCGCCGCCGCCTGGCTGATCTGGGCTGCCAGAGCCGCAGGACCAAACTATGAGCCGATTGCGTTCGATTGCGTTGCGCCGGGGTCCGCTGGAGTTGAATCGCGAAACGACGAAGACGGCCGCCATCGTCATGGCGGCGTCAGCGCCGCCTTGCGGTCGGCGCTCATCTGGGTCTGGAGGTGGAGGCGGACGCGACGCGCGCTCTCCGCCCTCCCCGATCTCCGAACTTGCGGATGACAGTCGCGACGTGTGATTGGCGACCCCGGCTGGATTCGAACCAGCGACCCACAGCTTAGAAGGCTGTTGCTCTATCCAGCTGAGCTACGGGGTCGAAGCGCCTTCAGTGAGTCCAGGGCGCCTGACGATTGAACTTGAAATTGTCGGAATAGGAAATGGTGCGGCGCTTCGGATCGTGCGGCTCCTCGACCTGGGCCGCCAAGCCATTCCTGGCGGCGTAGGCGAGCGCCTCGTCCTTGCTGTCGAACCACAGCTTGATCTGCTGGCGCATGTCGCCCGAGCTCGTCCAGCCCATCAGGGGATCGATGGTGCGCGCCTGCTCCGGCTCGAACTCCAGCAGCCAGCGCTCGGTCTTGGCGGAGCCCGACTGCATGGCCGTCTTGGCGGGGCGGTAGATGCGTGCCGTCATGATCGCTCGTTTCAGGCGGGAAGCTGGCCGTAGTCCGAAGTCCCTGGTCGGAGTGGCAGGATTTGAACCTGCGACCCTCTGCTCCCAAAGCAGATGCGCTACCAGACTGCGCTACACTCCGATGGCGGGAATCCGGAGAAATTGCCTGTCAGATCAGGGATTGACGGTCAACCCTCAGCGCCTACCGCCGGCCGAACAGGGCGTGCTCGACATGATCACCGGGGGCGATGCCGCGCTTCGCCGCCTCGCCGCCATTGATCTCCAGCACGCCAAGCACCGGTTCGCCCGACGGGATGGTGCGCGTCGACAAAGGCTCCGCGTTGGCGGCGATCCGCGCCACAGTGCCGTCGCGGCGGATGAACAGCATGTCGAGCGGGATGTAGGTGTTCTGCATCCACATCGCGACCTCGTCCTCGCGGCCGAAGTCGAACAGCATGCCGCGGTCGGCCGGCAGCATGCGCCGGAACATCAGCCCGCGCGCCCGGTCGGCGTCGTTGCGCATCACCTCGACATCGAAGGTCTGGCGCGCGCCCTTGGCAGTGACGATGGTGAGCTTCTCGACCTGCGCCTGCTGGGCGGACGCAGGGATCGCCGCCCATGCAAGAGCAGCCGCCAACACACATGCGAGCGCGCGACGCCCGACCTTCACGCCAACATCAGCCATGAGCGAATCAGTGGGACGCCGGCCCGCTCGATTCCGGCAGGCGCACCTCGGCGGCCATCAGTCCTTTCGAGCCGGGACCATAGCGCACAAGCACCGTCTGGCCAGGCTTCAATTCCGGCACGCCGAAGCGACGTAATGTCTCCATATGGACGAAGACGTCAGGCGCCCCCTCCCCCTTGGAGACGAAGCCGAAACCGCGCAAGCGATTGAACCACTTCACCGTCATCGCCTCGAGGCCGCTCGTCGGCGCGACCTGCACATGGGTGCGCGCCGGCGGCATCTGCGAGGGATGCAGCGCGGTTGAATTATCCATCGAGAGAACGCGGAACACCTGCAGGCCGCGCGGCCGCTGCACCACCTCGACGACGATGCGCGCGCCTTCGATCGCGGTCGCGAAGCCGTCGCGCTTCAGCGCGCTGACATGCAGAAGAATATCGGGGAGGCCGTTGTCAGGCAGGACGAAGCCGTAACCCTTGGCGACATCGAACCATTTGATCGCGCCCGCGACCTCGATCACATCGACCGGCGCGTCCTTGGCGAATTCCTCGGCGTCCCTGCGCAGCTCCTGTTGACGCGACGCGGCTTGCGCCATCGCCGTTGTCTTCAGAGGGGAATCGTCACTCATGCCGCGCACCGCTCGAATCGCCTGCCCGCCGCGATTCTTAACGGAATCATAGCATCGCGATCCGCCTCGCCTAGCCCTTTGTTCAGGCGCCCTGTGAAAAGCTGGAGGAGATGCGGAGCAGCGAACCAGAGGCCATGGTCAGGATCGCGTCGACAGGCGGTCCGCGGGAACCGATGGCCTCGATAGTGACTCCATTCTCTCGACTGAATCGCACGCAGCTCATCGATGCATCGAAACGGCGACGCCATCGTCCTTCATATTTCGGAGACGGCGTTTGCGTGCGAGGTCTCGGTCAGAGCCGGCCAACATTGAGGAATCGCGGCGACGCGAACCACAGTCCGCCGTGATCCGGATCGCCCTTCGCCAGCCACTCGGCAACGACGTTGTCGACGATCTCCTTCGTCGTTGATCCATATTGCGGCTGCTCGATCCAGTCATAGCGCGTGCCGCCGCCGCCGATGACAGGCTTCGCGCCTGCCTCCAGCATCGCCGTGATCCAACGGCGCACGAAATCGATCAGCTCCTCGCCTGTGAATTCGAAGTCATCACAACCCATCCCGACAATCTCGCCAACCGCGATGCCGTCATTCTCGAGTTCGTTGATGTGACCGGCGATCTTTTCATCGACGGTCTGACCATCAAACTTTTCTCTGCGTTCGCCGATCATTTCACATGGACCTTGAAGTTTGGAAGAAGGCCGGGAACAACGCCGATCGTATCGATCGTGACCGCATTTTGTTTGCTGAATCTTATGCCGATCGTGCTGCCGTCAAATCTGCGACACTATTGGCCTTCATATCTGACGGGCGTCGCGATCGGTTGTGCTCCCACTGCGTTTCAAGCAAGCAGCCGCGGTCCCGTTGTCGCCGGGGATCAATGCCGAGCGTTCTTCTGGTTCATGTTCACGACCCGATATGCCGAATCCAGCGCGATCCAACCTTCGTGCTCAAGCTCGGGATTGTTGGGATGCTCCAGCAGTATGCCGATCAAATCATCGTCGGAATAAGAGAGTTCGCCATAGATAGCCGATTGCGCAGCGGATGTGAAGGCATGATTCATCTCCGAAATCTTGTACGCAAGCCGCCATCTCGTTTCCGCATCGTCGGGATAGTCGATAAGAATCGACCGCATCGAAACGGTCAGCGAATGCATAATGGCGAGCAGAGCGAATGCTCTATCCAATAGTGATAATGTTCCAAACCATGCTTCATAAGCATCTCTGTCCATCGCCAGTTCAACCAATCCTGTTGACGATTTCCTGCAGGAAGACGCGCAATTGGCGATCGTCGGGAATATAGGTTCGCGAATTCGCCGCGCGCCAGATAAGCTGAAGCTCCTTGGGGTCACGTACATTCGCGAGTACGTCCATCAAGAAGGTTTTCACAACCTGTTTTTCCGCCGCATTGAGCGTATCAAGCGCAAAGGTGATCTCATCCTTTCCTTCTCGAAACTCATCATCTACTTCGAGATCGAACCAGACGCCCATCTTCGGAAATTCGGGAGGAACTTTCAGCATCGCTATCTCCTCCGGTCACCTGCGTTTCCGCACTGAATGAGAGGGCGATCTCTCATTCATCCTTCCGGTCGCCCGATGTGCTGAAACTGCGGCGAGGCGAACCACAGACCGCCATGATCGGGATCGCCCTTCGCCAGCCATTCAGCGATGACGTTGTCGACGATCTCTTTCGTCGTCGAGCCATATTGCGGCTGCTCGATCCATGTGTAGCGCGTGCCGCCGCCGCCCTCGACGGGCTTCGCGCCGGCCTCAATCATCGCCGTGAGGCAATCTCGGACGAAGTCGATCAGCTCCTCGCCGCTGAACTCAAAGCCACGGCGACCCTCATCGATGATTCCGGCGAAGGCGATGCCGTCACTCTTGAGCTCGTCCAGATAGCCCGTGATGACCTGATTGATTGTCTGACCATCAAACTTTTCTCTGCGCTCGTTTGTCATTTCACATGGACCTTGAAGTTAGGACGAAGTCCGGGGATGGCGCCGATCGTGTCGATCGTGACTGCATTCCGTTCGCTGAATCTGACGCCGATCGTCGTTCCGTCGAAGCGACGATACCATTGTCCTTCATATTTCGCTGGCGTTTCGATCGGCTGCGCGTCTCGCGTGAGTTCGTCGAGCAATTCGCGAAACTGGCTCAACGGCACAGTTCTGATTTGACTGGAGGCGCTTGCCTGCTCGCCAACCGAACGCCCACCGGGTCTGAGGATATCAGGCGATCGCATCAGGTCCGGGACGGGTCGCCCGATCCCGATCAGATGCGCCTCCGCTTCGCTTCTCAACGCCTCGTTGCGCGCGATCTCTCCTTCGACGCCCTCGGAGAAGATCGCCGGTTCGGGCCGCCAGGACGGATCGGCCTGCCGCGCGCGAGCCACGGCTCCGAAAGCCTGCGCCTGGGACGCCGCCAGGCGACTCTGTTGCGCCGACGTCGCGCCGAGCCAGGAATTGCCAAGGCGCACCACCGGATCAAACCGGCTACTGCCTTGCTGCGCGAACTGCTCCTCCACCGCCTCCCGCCGCCCTGGATCGTGGCGCGGCTTGAGAAGATGAAACCCGCCATCCGTCCACTGCCCGCCATCGGGATTGCCGGCGGGAACCCGAGGCTGGTCGGGATTGTAAGCCTTCGCCGCCAGCATCAGACGGAACAGCGCGAACCGGACCTCCCACGCCGCCATGTCGCAGCGGACGCGGCTGATCAGCGGGCGCATCGGCAACTGGCTTTCGTCTTCTCCTTTTGTCGCTGTCATGGGCGCATCTCCGCATCATGACTATAGTCCTATCATGGAGCGTGGCGCAGGTCAAGATTTGTTCTCTATATGTTCCGAACGTGGAATGACCGAGACGACGCTCGCTCGCGCCGGGCGACAGGAATGAAACGGCTAGTTGGTGAGCGGGCCGAGCGCCTCGCCGATATGGCCGCGCACGACGATGTCGGCGATGTCGTCGAGCTCCATCTCTTCGCGAATGAAACGGCTAGTTGGTGAGAGGCCCCAGCGCCTCGCCGATATCGCCGCGCACGACGATGTCGGCGATGTCGTCGAGCTCGGTCTCCTCGCGATTGATGATGATCAATGTCGCGCCGCTGCGCTTTGCGATCACCGGCAGCGTCGCCGCGGGAAACACGACCAGCGAGGAGCCCGCGACGAGGAAGAGATCGCAGTCGCGCGCCAAGGCGTCGGCGCGCTGCATCGCTTCAACAGGCATCGCCTGGCCAAACGATATGGTCGCGGACTTCACCATTCCGCCGCAGGCCTCGCAGACCGGCGCGCGATGGCTCGTTTCGAGCTGGCGACGCACATCGGCAAGCTCGTGGCGAAACCCGCAAGAGAGACATTTCGCATAGGTGCCGTTGCCGTGCAGTTCGATGACGCGATCAGCCGGCGCTCCGCCCGCCTGATGCAGCCCATCGATATTCTGCGTGACGATTGCCTGCATCATGTCGCGCGAGATGAGGCTCGCCATGGCGCGATGGCCGCGCGAGGGCTGAGCGCCGGCATAGATATCGTCCATGGCGAATTTGCGCCGCCAGGCTTCCGCCCTCGCCTCCTCGCTCGCGAGCCAGACATCGAACGGGATCGGCTTGTGCGTCATCCAGGGGCTGCCGGGCGAGCGGAAATCAGGCACACCCGACTCCGTCGAAATTCCGGCGCCGGTGAAGCCGACCATGCGGCGCGCGCGCAGGATCGCCGCGCGCGCATCGGCCGCAGCTTCTTCGTCAACGAATGCGCGAGGAGTCATGGGGCAGGATTTGCATCTTCGCCCTATCGGAGCAACATCGCATGATGCTCTCTCTTGGAATCGATGTCGGCGGCTCCGCGGCGCGCTGGGCCCTCTTGTCGGATCAGGGCGACCTCGTCGCGCGCGGCGCGACTGAAGGGTTTTCGGGCCATATGCTCGACGACGTCGTGCGGTCGCGCGCCGAAGCGGCGATTGCGGTCCTATCAGGCGAAGTTCTCCAGCACGGCGCCGTGAATGCGATTCACGCCGGCGTGACCGGATTGTCCGCGGCGACGGCGGAAGCGGAATGGGTCGCGCGCCGTCTCGCCGACGCGACGCGATGCGACATCGCGCGGATTGCGATCGAGGACGATGTCAGCCTCGCCTATCGCGCCTGTTTCCGGCCGGGAGAAGGCGTGCTCGTCTATGCCGGCACGGGATCGTTCGCATTGCATATGACGCGATCAGGCGAACGCTGGCGCGCCGGCGGCCATGGCGTGCTCATCGATGACGAAGGCGGCGCGGCCTGGATCGCGCGCGAGGCGCTGCGGCAATTGCTGGCGCAGGACGATGCGAAGCCGGGCTCCGGCTGGAATTCGCCGCTCGGCCGCTCGTTCGGCGAACGGTTCGGCGGCGCCGACTGGCCGCATGCGCGCGCCTTCGTCTATGGCGCGCATCGCGGCGCGATCGGCCAGCTCGCCCGCGCCGTCGCCGACGCTGCGGCCGAAAGCGACGCCATCGCAATCGCCGTCCTGCGACAAGCGGGCGCCGCGCTCGGCGGGCTTGCGAAAACCTTGCGCGCCCGCACCGGCCTGCTGCCGGTCTCGGCGACCGGCGGCGCGCTGCGTCTTTCGCCTCTAATCGGCGAAACCTTTCTCACCTCGGCCCATAGCGCCGCGCCGGCGCGCATCGTGGAGATCGACGCCGCCTTGACCGCCGCGCGCCTTGCGCTCGACGCGCAGCGGAAGCCGGTTTGACCGTCTTGACCCGGACGACGGCCCGCTTCACCCATCGACCATGACCCAGGTGATCGGATTGCTCGGATACGAAAAGCTCGCGGCGCTGGCCTCCGCTCTTTCATTCACGCCGAAGCGACAGCGCTTCATCTTCGTGCGCCATGGCGAGACCGAGGGAAACCGCACCCGCATTTTCCAGGTCCCGCATATTCCGCTCAATCAGGCCGGCGAAATCCAGGCCGCCGCGGCGGCGACCACGCTGGCGCAAACGCGCATCGGCCGCCTCGTCGCAAGCCCGATGGCGCGGGCCTGGCGCACGGCGACCTTGATCGGCGGCCAGCACAACATGCTTCCCGAAGCCGACGGCGCGCTCGCCGAACGCTACTATGTCAATCTCTGGGACACGCCGGTTCCCACAGGCGGGCTCGACTGGGGCGAGGATCCGCCGGGATCCGAAACGCTCGCAGGCTTCGTCAGCCGCGTCAGCCACAGCCTCATCAGAATCCTGTCGGACGATGACGTCGACGGCGAGACCGTGATCGTCGCCCATGGCGGCGTGCTGCTTGTGCTGTGCGCCGCGACCGGCGTGTCGCTTGGCGACGGCCTACGCCGCAACGCGGTGCCCCTGCAATTCAAGCGCGCCAACGGCGCCTGGGCCTTCACTCCCCTCTAATACACATTGGATTTTCGCGATGGTCGAAGTCTTCTCCAACGGCCCCTTCACGACGCGACCTGAAATCAGGGGCACATTCGGCTGCGCCACGGCGACGCACTGGCTCGCCGCTGCAACCGCAATGCGCATTCTCGAAGCCGGCGGCAACGCGTTCGACGCGGCGGTCGCGGCAGGCTTTGCGCTGCAGGTGGTCGAGCCGCATTTGAACGGCCCCGCCGGCGAAGTTCCCATCCTCTATTGGGACGCGCGCGAGCGAAAAGCCGGCGCGGTCAGCGGCCAGGGCGTGTCGCCGGCTGCGGCGACGATCGCGCGGTATCGCGCGCTCGGCCTCGACATGGTTCCCGGCACGGGATTTCTCGCCGCAACCGTTCCCGGCGCGTTCGGCGCCTGGCTGATGCTGTTGCGCGATCGCGGGCTGCTGCGTCTGAAGGATGTGCTCACGCCAGCGATCGAACTCGCCGGCGGCGGCTTTCCCATGACGCTGCGCGTCTCGCGCACGATCGCGTCGATGAAACCGTTCTTCGATGCGGAGTGGCCGACTTCATCAGCGACCTATCTCCCGAATGGCGAAGCGCCCACTGCGCACAAGCTGTTCAGAAATCCGACATTGGCGCGCACCTATCGCCGCATCGTCGATGAAAGCGCCGGCGGCGACCGCGCTGTCGAGATCGAGCGCGCGCACAAGCTTTTCTATGGGGGCTTCGTCGCAGAAGCGGCAGAGCGTTTCGCGCGCACGCCGGTGATGGATTCTTCCGGCGAGAAGCATGCGGGCTTGATGACGGCCGAGGATTTCGCCTCGTGGAAGCCCGCTTACGAAGCGCCGCTGTCGCGCGACTATCACGGCGTCACAGCGCTGAAGTGCGGGGCGTGGACGCAAGGTCCCGCCTTCCTGCAATGGCTTGGCCTCCTCGAAGGTTTCGACATCGCGAGCCTCGATCCGCTCGGCGCGGAGTTCGCGCATCTCGTGGTCGAGACCGGCAAGCTCGCGCTCGCCGACCGCGACGCATGGCTCGGCGACGATGACGCGCCGGTCGCCGACCTCATGGATGACGGCTATCTCGCGGCGCGACGCGCGCTGGTGACGGAGAAAGCCTCGGCGGAGTTCAGGCCGGGATCGGCGGGCGGACGAACGCCGCACGACATGCGGCTCGTCATCGCGGGCTTGGGCCCGCAGGCGTCAGGCGTCGGCGAACCCACTTTCGCCAGCCGGCAGGACCCCGAATTGCGCAAGCATGTGGAGCGCGTCGAAGGCGACACCTGCCACATCTCCGTCGTCGACCGTTTCGGCAACATGGTCTCGGCGACGCCATCGGGCGGCTGGCTGCAATCAAGCCCCGTCATTCCCGAACTCGGCTTCTGCCTCGGCACGCGCGGCCAGATGTTCTGGCTCGATCCCGGCCTTCCCTCCTCGCTCGCGCCGCGCAAGCGCCCGCGCACGACGCTGACGCCGACGATGGTGCTGCGCGACGGCGCGCCTTGGCTCGGCTTCGGCACGCCGGGCGGCGACCAGCAGGAGCAATGGCAGATCGCTTTCCTCTTGCGCGTCATCCATCACGGCTACGGGCTGCAGCAGGCGATCGACGCGCCGACCTTCCAGACCGGACATCACATCGGCTCCTTCTGGCCGCGCGAATTCAAGCCGCAGTCGCTGACCATCGAGAAGCGCGTCGGCGCAGGCGTGATCGCCGATCTGGCGAAGCGCGGCCACAAGGTCGAAGCGGTCGACGACT
Organism: Terrirubrum flagellatum; assembly: GCF_022059845.1. GTDB lineage: Bacteria > Pseudomonadota > Alphaproteobacteria > Rhizobiales > Beijerinckiaceae > Terrirubrum > Terrirubrum flagellatum. The sequence goes on from NZ_CP091851.1 coordinate 2,193,966, forward strand.
GGGCGCTCGGCCGCCTCTGCGCTGTCGGCATCGAGCGCGACTATGGCGAGCAAGTGCTGCGCTGCGCCGCCAATCCGCGCAACTCGCAGGATTACGCGATCGGGCGCTGAAGCGTGATGAAAACAGCTTTGAATTTTTCCGCCGTCATTCCGGGGCGCGCCGAAGGCGCGAGCCCGGAACCCAAGCAATCATGCAGCGGCGCAATGGGTCCCGGGCCCGCGCTGCGCGCGTCCCGGGATGACGGTGGAATGATTCGAGCAAAATCATCACGCGCTGGAGCGCCCAATCGCGGAGTCAGATCAGAGTCTTATCGGCCCCATTTGACAGGTTGAATCATGGCTTCGACACATGCGGCGACATTGCTCGCAGCGGACGCGCTTCTCGCCGCGCGGCGCGACAACATTCTGCTTGAGGTCCTTCCCGGCGCATCCGAACTCGCAACGGACGATGACGCCTACGCTGTGCAGGAAACGGTGCGGCAGGGGCTGGGACAGACGATCGCGGCGTGGAAGGTGAGCGTCATCGAAGGTCGGCCGCCGGGCTATGCGCCCATCCTCAGCGGCGCGATGGTCGCAAATGGCGGAACCTGGCGCCTCGACGCCGGCCGCAAGCTGCTCGGGATCGAAGCCGAGATCGCCTTCATTCCCGCGCGCGACATTGTCGGCCGCGCCGACGGCAAGCCGCTCAGCGAAGATGAAGTCGCGGACCATCTCGCCGGCGCGGTCGTCGTGATCGAGGTGTGTGAAAGCCGCTTCCGCGATTCCAGCGCGCAGCCGCGTCTCGCCGCCATCGCGGACTTCATGGCGAACGGCGCCTTCGTCCATGGCGGCCCGGCCGTCGACTGGCGCAAGCTCGATCTCGCGACCATTCCGGTGAAGCTCACGATCGGCGGCCGCGCAGTCGCGGACAAGAAGGGCGGCAATCCGGCCGTGCATCCGCTCACCGCGACGACATGGCTCGCCAATGCGCTGATCGCGCGGGGAACGCTTGTGAAGGCCGGACAGATCGTCACGACGGGCAGCTACACCGGCCTGTCGCCAGTCGCTGCGGGCGATCGTGCGGTCGCGGCGTTCGAGGGGGTGGGAGAGTGTGAGATTTCGTTTGGGGCGTGAGGTTCGATCTCAATTTCACTTCAAGGAGCGCTCGCTTCGCTCGCGAGTCTTGCGCTGGACCCCGGTCTTCATTCCGTTCGGCTCCCGCCTTCGCGAAGCAAAAGCTTCGCTTCGGCGTGGCAGGTCGCCTCACTTCATGAAACCGGGGACGGAGACAGCTTCAATAGCGACGAATGAAGCTCTCTCCGTCCCCGGAACGGTGAAGCGAAACGAAGTGGAGCGGAACCGTGTCCGGGGCCCAGCGAAAGATTCCGCGCCGAAGGCGCTCCCCTTTCAGCCGCAAACAAGACGTGGATGGCCGGAACGAGTCCGGCCATGACGCGGCGAGCTGGTTTCAGCGAAACAAAAACTCACGGCAGCCTCGCCAACCGCTCCGCCAGCAAATCATAAAATCCATCCGCATCGACCTCGCGCATGAACATCACATTCGCCGGCCGATCGGTGACGCGCCACCAGTCCGCGACCGTCATGCCCGCGGTAAGTTTGCCTTCCATTTCAACTGAAACATTGATCCTGCGACCCCTGAACAAGTCCGGCCGCAAGAGATAAGCGGTGACGCAGGGGTCGTGCAGCGGCGCGCCGTCCCATTGATATTTGTTGCGGTCGAAGCGTTCGGAAAATGACAGCATCTCCGCGACCGCAGCGCCCACGCGATTGCCGAGCGCGTGGAAGCGGGCAATGCGCGCCGCCGTCGACAGGCACTGATGCGTCACGTCGAGCGGCATCATGGTGATGGGAACGCCGCTGTTGAGCACGATGTCGGCGGCCTCGGGGTCGATGAAGATGTTGAACTCCGCCGCCGGCGTGATGTTGCCAACCTCGAAATAAGCGCCGCCCATCCAGACGATCTCGGCGATGCGGCCGGCGATATCGGGCGCCTTGCGCATCGCCAGCGCGAGATTGGTCGCGGCGCCGAGAAGACAGAGCGTGATCTCGCCTGACGGCGCGGCGCGCAGCGCATCGATGAGATAATCGACGCCATGTTGTTTCTGCAGCTGAATTTTCGGCTCGGGCAAGTCAGGGCCATTGAGCCCCGTCTTGCCATGGACATGCTCGGCTGTGCGCAACGCGCGAACGATGGGCCGATCGCATCCGGCATAAACGGGAACGTCCGACCGCCCCGCCAGCTCAACGATCTTGCGCGCGTTCAGCGCCGTAAACGACAGCGGCACATTGCCGGCGACGGCGACGATCGCTCGCACGTCAAGCTCTTCAGGCGACGCCAGCGCCAGCAGAATGGCGACGGCGTCGTCCTGACCGGGATCGGTGTCGATGATGATCTTGCGCGGCATTATCTGTTATTTCGCGCCCGCATGCTTGTGCTGATAGACGATAAAGCCGGCGATGGCGTCGATCAGCTTCTGCGGTTCGTCGACGCGCACGGAATGGCTGCTCTCCTCGAAGATGCGAAGATCGGAGCCGGGGATCAGTTGATGAATCTCCTCGGAGAATTCAGGCGCGCAGATCCAGTCGTGGCGTCCGCCGATGATGAGCGTCGGCGCCGTGATGTTCTTGAGCTCGGGCCTGATATCGTAGCTCCACATGAATCCGCCCGGCGCAAAGGCGCGATTGAGCGCTTCCGGATTCAGGATGCCGCGCTCGCGCCCGGCCCTTGCTTCGGCCGCATTATATTTCACGGAATAGAGCGGCCCCATCACATCGTAATAGTGGCGCAATCTCTCGATGGTGTTGAGTTCCCCGGCCCATAGCTGATCGCACACCGCCTTCTGCTCCGGCGTGCCGCGCTCCGCCACGATCTGGCGCGCGCGCGAGATGAAGCCGCCATGCGCGGCGGTCACGCAGAGCACGAGATGCGACACCGATTTTGGATAGCGCGCGGCATGCGCCATCGCGACCATGCCGCCATAGCTCGTGCCGATGCTGACGATCGGCCCAAGGCCGAGATGCAGGCGCAGCGCCTCCATGTCCTCGACATTTTCGTCGAGATGATATTTCGCGACATCGCCGCGCGCTGAGCGACCCTGCCCGCGATGATCGAAATAGACGAGCTGCATGCGGTCGCTCAGCATATTGAACCGCGTCTTGAGATCGGAGTGATCGCCGCCCGGCCCGCCATGGATGATGAAGGCCGGCGGCTTCTCGCGCATGCGCGGGCCGTCCGCGACGAGGCCAGCGCCTTCGATGTCGAAATAGATTTCGGTGTCGCGGACCTTGGCGCGCATCGAGCTTTCTCCTCCCGGGGAGCGCCTTGCCTAGCGGCATCGGACGGGCCGCGCCAGCCGGGCGAGATCAGCCGAGACTTGCGCCCCGCGCCGCGCTATAGGGCCGCCCTCCCCGCTCCTGATGGCAATGGCTCCTCCGCTTCTCCAGCTTCGCGACATCGCGCTCACATTCGGCGGAACGCCGCTTCTCACCTCAGCCGACCTTTCGGTGTCGGCGGGCGAGCGCGTCTGCCTGATCGGCCGCAACGGCTCGGGGAAATCGACGCTGCTCAAGATCGCAGCCGGGCTGATCGAGCCGGACAAGGGCTCGGTCTTCACGCAACCCGGCGCGAGCATCCGCTATCTCCCGCAGGAGCCCGACCTCTCGGATTTCCAGACCACCTTCGCCTATGTCGAGGCCGGCCTCGGACCGACGGACGACGCCCATCGCGCACGCTATCTGCTGGAGCAATTGGGCCTGAGAGGCGACGAGGAGCCGGCCCATCTCTCCGGCGGCGAAACCCGCCGCGCCGCGCTCGCCCGCGCATTGGCCCCGGAACCCGACATTCTCCTGCTCGACGAGCCGACCAATCATCTCGACCTGCCGACCATCGAATGGCTGGAGGGCGAGCTGATGCAGAGCAGATCGGCCTCGGTGCTCATCAGCCATGACAGGCGCTTCCTCGAAAATCTCACGCGCACAACCGTCTGGCTCGATCGCGGCCGCACCAGGCGTCTCGATCTCGGCTTCGGCGCCTTCGAGACCTGGCGCGATCAGGCGCTCGCCGAAGAAGAGCGCGACCAGCACAAGCTCGATCGCAAGATCGTCGCGGAAGAGCATTGGATTCGCTATGGAGTCACAGCGCGTCGCACGCGCAACGAGCGCCGCGTCGCCGAATTGCAGGCGCTGCGCCAGCAGCGGCGCGCCTACAAATCCGTGCAGGGCAAGGCCGTCATCAGCGTCTCCGAGGCCGAGAAGTCAGGCTCGCTTGTCATCGAAGCCGAGACAATCGCGAAGACCTTCGGCGAGCGTCCCGTGGTGCGCGATTTCTCGACGCGCATCATGCGCAGGGATCGCATCGGCGTCGTCGGGCCGAATGGCGGCGGCAAGACCACACTGGTGAAGCTGCTCACCGGCGTGCTCGCGCCCGACTCCGGCGACGTCAGGATCGGCGCGAATGTGCAGATGGCGGCGCTCGAACAGGATCGCGACAGCCTCGATCCCAATTCGACGCTCGTCGATGCGCTGACCCAGGGGCGCGGCGAACAAGCCATGGTCGCGGGCCGGCATGTCGCGACCTACATGAAGGAGTTCCTGTTCCAGCCGGAGCAGGCGCGCACGCCTTTGCGCAATCTCTCCGGCGGCGAACGCGCGCGATTGATGCTGGCGCGCGCCCTGGCGCAGCCGTCCAACCTGCTGGTGCTGGACGAACCAACCAACGATCTCGATCTCGAAACGCTCGACGTGCTCGAAGAGCTGCTGGCGGACTACGCCGGCACGATCGTGCTCATCAGCCATGATCGCGACTTTCTCGACCGCATCGTCAACGCCGTCTTCGCGCCTGAAGGCAATGGCCGCTGGCTCGAATATGCCGGCGGCTATAACGACATGCTCGCCCAGCGCGGCGGCGATTTCGCGCTGCGCGGTGTAAAGCCCGCGAAGACGGAAAAATCGGCCGCCGCAGCCGCTCCGCCGCGTCCGGCGAAGGAGGCGAAGCGGCGTCTCAGCTTCCATGAGAAGCATGCGCTCGAAACGCTGCCGGCGGAGATGAAGAAGCTGCAGACGAACATCGCGTCGCTGCAGATAATCCTCGACGATCACACGCTCTATGCGCGCGACCGCGCGATGTTCGAGAAGGCGACGGCCGCGTTGTCAAAGGCGCAGACCGATCTCGCCGCCGCCGAGGAGCGCTGGCTGGAGCTCGAAATCCTGCGCGAGGAAATCGACGCGCAGTAGCGCTGCGCCGTTTCGCATGTTTCGCGAAAGCTGCATCGCGCCCGCCTGAAGAAACCCGGGGCGCGCAGGCGACACGCAATAGATCGCCTCACGACATCGCGCCGAAGAGGTCGGGGACTAGAAGGCCGCCATCGCAACGCGGCCAACGACGACCGCCCAGACAGGACGACAACGATGTCGAACTTCGAGACCCCGGCCCCAAACGCTCTGCCAGTCGGCGAGCTCGGCAACCAGATGGTGATGCTGCCCTACCGCCCCGCCGCCATGATCATCGCGTCCGAGCCCGCGCCGGTCGCGGTCGCCCAGCCGAAGCCGCGCCGCTTCCAGGCGCTGAGCATCTCGCTGATCGCTGCGGCGGCCTTGAGCTTCGGCGGCGCCAGCGCCCACGCCATGCGCTCGATCCTCGGCTGAAGCTACTCGCCGGCGATTTCAGGAGCCGGCGCGGAAGCCGATGACGCCCTTGAGCGCAAGGGCCGCTCCTCCATCAGCGACAGGCTGACGAAGGCCGCAGCCAGTCCGCACGCCGCCGCCACGAACACCCATCTGAACGTCGCGGCCATGTCGAGCCCGCTGCGGGCGAAGGCCGCCGACAAATTCTCCACGCTCGCGCCTGCCGCAGCTCCCGGCGGCAATCCGCCGAGCACGATCGCGCCGAAGCCGGCGACGATCAGCGCGCCGCCCAATTGCCGGAAGAAATTCATCGAGCCCGTCGCCGTGCCGAGCTGATGCGGCATGACCGCGTTCTGGATGCTCACTGTCGTGATCGGCAGCAATGCGCCCAGTCCGAGGCTCGTCAAGGCAAGCAAAACTTCGAGCGCCGCCAGCGGCAGATCGCGCGGCTTCGCCGCCAGCGCAAGTAGCGCCGCCATCGCCATGACAAGACCGCAGAGCGGCAGGCGCTTGTAATGTGTCACGCGCGCCATCACGCGGCCCGAAATCGTCGCGCCCGTCACCGTGCCGGCCATCAACGGAATGAGCGCAAGGCCCGTCGCGCTCGCCGACAGGCCATGGACCGCTTCGAGATAGATCGGCGTATAGATCGTCAGCCCGATGAACACGCCCATGCCGAAACAGGCCGCGATGACGCCGCGCGCCACAACGGGATTGGCGAGCACGTCGGCGGGGATCAGCGGCTCTGGCGCGGTCCGCAAACGGATCACGAACAGAACCCACAGGGCGAGCGACGCGCCCGCGAGCCCGAGAATCTCAGGCGACGTCCAGGGAAGCCTGACCCCGCCCCAGTTCAGCGCCAGCATCAAAGTCACCGTCGCGCACGCCATCAACGCGGCGCCGAGCACGTCGAGCCGATGCGGGCGCTCGTGGCGCGGCAGCTTCTTCAGGATGGCGTTCGTCATCGCGAGCGCTGCAAATCCCAGCGGCACATTGATCCAGAAGATAAAGGACCAGTGCAGATGCTGCGAGATGAAGCCGCCAAGCACAGGACCTGAAATGCTCGACAAGGCGTAGACGCCAGCGATGTAGCCCTGATAGCGCGGGCGCTCTTTTGGCGAGACGATGTCGCCGATGATCGTCTGCGACAGCGACATCAGGCCGCCGCCGCCAAGCCCCTGCAGCGCGCGCGCCAGAATGAGCGTCAGCAAGGTCGGCGCGATGGCGCAGGCGACGGAGCCGGCGACGAAAACCGTGATGGCGACAAGCAGCGTGACGCGCCGGCCGACGATGTCAGCCACCTTGCCATAGAGCGGCGCGATCGCCGTGGCCGACAGGAGATAGGCGGTGACGACCCAGGGCAGATGTTCGAGATCGCCAAGCTCGCGCCCGATCGTCGGAAGCGCCGTCGCCACGATGGTCTGGTCGAGCGCCGCCAGAAACATCGCCAGCATGACGCCAAACAGGATCGACCGGATTTCCGCATGGGAGAGATCCGGCGCCAACGAGCTCGCATGCGACATGTCGTTCATAGGCGCTCGCATCGGGGCTGGGTGAAGCGGCGATCCGATGAAACAGCGATCGCGCCCTCCCCGCATGGGCCGGGGCGTCGCCGTCCGTCAAGCCGCGCCGGAACGAGGTCTGGAATGAATTCGCCGCAAGCCGACAGGTTCAGCGCGTGGCGCGGGCTGCGGCTACCGCGCCAGGCGCCACCGGCGAGCCCGAATTGCCCCAGCTGTTCCTGACATAGGTCAAGACCGCCGCCACCTGCGCATCATTGAGACGCCAACTGAGCGATGGCATCGCCGGCGTCGTTGGCTTTGTCGCGGTATGCACGCCCTGCGAGCCCTGCAACACGACGCGGATCAGCGTCGAGGGATCGACGGATTGCACGATTCCGCTGCCAGCCAGCGCCGGAAACAGGCTTGGCGCGCCCGATCCGCCGTCCGTGTGACAGCCGGCGCAGCTATCCTTGTAGATCGCGCGTCCCGCGACCAGCCGCGCATCATCAGGCGCAAGCGGCGTGGGCGCGACTGATTCCGCCGGCTTCAGGCTCTTGAGATAGGCGGCGATCGCCTTGAGATCGGGATCACTCATGTGCGACGTGGAATTCGCCACCGCCTCGGCCATGGGGCCGGATGCGATGGTGCGGCCATTCGTCCCGGTCTTGAGATAGGCGACGATGTCATCGTCCGACCAGGCGCCAATCCCCTTGCGCGCATCCGCCGTGATGTTCGGCGCGAACCAGCCCTGAATGACAGAGCCTTCGAGATAGTTGTTCGCTTTCTCCGCGCCCATGATGGTCTTCGGCGTGTGGCAGGCGCCGCAATGGCCGAGCGCGTCGACGAGATAGCGGCCGCGATTCCACTCCGGTGTCTTCGACGCATCAGGCTCTATCCGGCCCGGCGTGAAATTCCAGAGATTCCACACCGCCATATTGAAGCGCCAGCTTATCGGGAACGGCAGTTGATTGACGTCGATCTTCTTCGATGCCGGCTCGATCGTGTTGAGATAGGCGCGGATGGCGAGCGCGTCGCGCACGGAGAGTTTCGTATAGGAGGGATAGGGCATCGCGGGGAACAGGCGCTTGCCGCCCCTGCCGCGCCCGTCATGCAACGCGCCGATGAATTCCGCGTCGGTCCATGAGCCGATGCCCGTATCCTTGTCGGGCGTGATGTTCGGCGTGACGATGACGCCGAACGGAGTCTCCAGCGGCAGGCCGCCGGAGAAAGGCGCGCCGCGCGGCGCGGTGTGACAGGCAACGCAATCGGCGGCGGTCGCGAGATAGCGGCCGCGCTGCACGAGCTCGAACGACTGATCGTCGGCCGCGCGGACGCTTCCCGCACCAGCCGCAATCGCGAAAAGCGCTGTGGCGAAAAGCTTTCTCATTGCAGCGCTCCGGGCGCCTTGAGATATTTCTGGCGGATCGCGTCCGCGGCCCAGAAAGCCAGCGCGCCGACCGTGCCGGTCGGATTGTAGCCGGCGTTCTGCGGGAACGCCGACGCGCCGATCACGAACACGTTCGGCACATCCCAGCTCTGCTGATATTTGTTGAGCGCGCTCGTTTTGGGATCGGCGCCCACGATCGCGCCGCCGGTGTTGTGCGTGCTCTGGTAAGGCACGACGCTGTAAGGCTTGCGGCGCGGGGCCATCACATATTGCCTGGGCTTCAGCGCCTTGGCGATATTCTCCATCTTGCCCAGCACATAATTCGACATGCGGATGTCATTATCGGGAAAGTCGTAGGTCATGCGCAGCAGCGGCCGGCCAAGGCGATCGGTGTATTCCGGATCAAGATCGAGATAGTTGCCGCGCGTCGCGTAGCTCGACCCCTGAGATGAGAATGAGAAGCTGCGCTGATAATTCTCCTTGGTCGCCTTCTTCCATTGCGTCCCCCAGCGCGGCGTGCCCGGAGGCGTTGGGCGGAAGGAGATCGGGCGGCCATTGGTCGGAATGCAGTTTATGCCTGCGCCGCCGACGAAATCGAGCCCGGCGTGATCGAAATTGTCGCCGTTGAAATCGTCCGCCGTCTGACCGAGCGCGCCGGCGGCGATGAAGGGATTGAAGGTCTTGTCCTCGAAGAAGAGCTGGATGCCGGCGTTGGTCTGGTAGGCGTAATTGCGGCCGACAGTCCCCTCGCCGCTCGCGGGATCATAGGGCTTGCCGATGCCCGACAGCAGCATCAGCCTGACATTGTGCAGGCCATACGCGCACAGCAGCACGAGATCGGCAGGCTGCTCCCATTCCTCGCCGCTTGAATCGACATAGACGACGCCGGTGGCGCGCTTGCCCGTGGGATCGAGCGTGACCTTCATCACTTCGCAATCGGTGCGCGCCTCGAAATTCGACTTGCGCATGAGCACGGGAAGAATCGTCGTCTGCGCGCTCGACTTCGAATAATTCGCGCAGCCGAAGCGCTCGCAGAATCCGCAGAAGGTGCATTGCCCCATGGCGACGCCGAGCGGATTGACGTAAGCGGCCGACAAATTCGCCGACGGCGTCGGAAAGGGATGATAGCCGACCGAGCGCGCCGCTTCCGCAAACATGGTCGGCGCATAGGTCATCGTCATCGGCGGCAGGGGATATTCGCGCTTGCGCGCTCCCTCGAACGGATTGCCGCCGGCCTGGATATTTCCGTTGAGATTGCCGGCCTTGCCCGAGATGCCGCAGAGATATTCGAAGCGATCATAAAAGGGCTCAAGCTCGTCGTAGCTCAGACCCCAATCCTGGATCGTCAATTCTTCAGGCGTGAAGGACGCGCCATAGCGCTGCGCGAGATGGCTCTTCAGATTGAAATCGGTCGGGTTGAAGCGCCAGGTATGGCCGTTCCAGTGAACGCCGGCGCCGCCGACGCCATTGCCCGGCAGAAACGAGCCGAATTGTCGCATCGGCAGCGCGCGTTGCGACGTGTTGTTGCGGAATGTCAGCGTCTCCTGCGCGGGCCGCAGGAACAGATCGAGCCTGAGCGCGTAGCGCAATTCGTCCTGGGCGTAGCCGATATTGAAGTCGGTCGCGGTGTCGCGCCAGGGACCGCGCTCGATCGCGACGACATCGAGACCTTCGTCGGTCAATTCCTGCGCGAGGATTGCGCCGGTCCAGCCGAAACCAACAATGACGACGTCGCGCCTGGGAAGCTTCTTCGCCATCTATTTCACCATCGACCATTCGCTGCGGCCCATGATCGAGACCGGCGGCAACGGATAGGGCTGATTGTGCTTCGCGACGTGATCGCGATAGTCGTAACGCGCGCCGGGGAAGCCAACGAGCTTCCATCCCGCCATGTCGCGATTGCCGCCATAGAGCGGATCGGCGAAGAATCCTTCCATCGTGTTCTGCAGGAGCAGCTCGAAGAACGTCTTGCCGTCGGCGTTCGCGAGTTTCAGCTCGTTCTTGTCGAGCGATGTCAGAACCGCATCCTGCTCCACCAATTGCAGCGCCTGGAAAGGCTTGCCGCCGTAGTTTGATTTGCAATGCGCGTCGATCGCCGCAAGCGCCGCGCGATAGATCGCGGTCGGCGTCAGCGGCGACTGGGCGCCTTGCGACGGCGTTCCCGCGACGAAAGGCGGACGCATGTAAAGACGCGAGGAATCGCCGAAGAAGCCGGCGAGTTGCCTGTCGATGAAGACCGCGCAGCCCGCCTCCCTGCCGCCGACGCCGAGATCGTCGGCGGGAATGAGCCGGTCGACCATCGACTCGATCGCCGTAGCCTCGTCATAGGTGAAGAACAACCATGGACCAGGCCGCGCCGGCGTCGGCGGCTCCGCGGCGTAAGCCCTCCATGGCAATTCGCCGCCGCGGATCGTGCGCGCATCGACCCTGCAATTTCCGGCAAAGGCGATGGCGGCGGTGGTCGCAAGAAATCGGCGTCGCGATTGCGACGACGTCAGCCAATTCGCCATGGGAGCGCCTTGAGCAGCAGGCCGGACGGCCTTGAGATGACGCAACGCTAGATTTGAATTGGTTCAAGTCAATGATTGCAGGGGATAGGCGCCATGCATCCGACGCGAAGAAAGTTGCCAAAAGCCGGGGAATGCGCGCGTCATGAGCATGCATGCCAACAATCCTTCATTAACGAAATTGATGCAGCGCAGCACTCGTTTCCGCCCACTTTGCGAGACATTTACCCTGTTCAACTATTGAGCAGGCAGGAAATCGATCGAACTCCGCAGTGGCTCTTGTCCGTCCGCCATCGCCGCAAGGCGCCAGAGAGAAGCGCTCTCACAAGAGAGCGCCGGTCGATGTCGCGGGCCGCTACATGCTGGAGGGCGGACAGGAGTTTCCCTGCGTCGCAGTGGATCTTTCGGCGAGCGGCCTGAGGCTCAAAGCCGAGAAGGCCGGCTATCTCGGTTCGCGCGTCGTGGTGTATCTCGACAAGTTCGGCAGGCTCGAAGGCAAGATCACGCGCGCGACGCCTGACGGTTTCGCGATGACGATCGAGGCCACGCAGGCGAAGCGCGAAAAGCTCGTGGCGCAACTCACCGAGCTCGCGACCCCTGCTTCAACCTCTCTCGGCGACAAGCGTCGGCATCAGCGCATCGCGCCGGAGCAAAGGCAGACGGTCGTCACGCTGCATGACGGCAGCGCCCTGCAGGCGGAGATCATCGATCTCTCGCTGTCGGGCGTGCTGTTCTCCTGCCGTCTCGCGCTCGAACCGGGAATGACGATCACGGTCGGATCGAGATCGGCGCGGGTCGTGCGCGTGACGGCGAAGGGCGTCGCCGCGCAATTCGTGGAGCCGCTTGAGCCGGAAGAGCTCAACGCATCCACCATTCTCTAGTCTCTCTAGCGCCAGCGATCTTGCCGCCGACGCAGCGTCAGCCGATGATCGCGAAGCCGAAGGCGCTCCTCCAGCCACTTCCGGCGCAACGCCGGAGACCGCGACGCATGGCCGAGCATCATCTGAAATCGAGCGTGGAAACCTGCCACTGGGGCTTCTTCGATGCGCGGCTGAAGCCCGTTCTCACCATCGCAAGCGGCGACATGGTCGTGATCGATACGTTGAGCGGCGGGCCGGACGCGCTGCCGCCGCCGCCCTTCCACATTCCGCCGGAGATCAGGGACGTCCACGAACGGGTGGAGCGCGCGCTCCCCGGACATATCCTCACCGGCCCCGTGGCGATCGAAGGCGCCGAGCCCGGCGACATGCTGGAAATCCATATCCGGGATGTCAGCCTGCGCACGGACTGGGGCTACAATGTCATCAAGCCTCTCTCGGGAACGCTGCCGGACGATTTCCACGAGTCGCGCCTGATCCATATCCCTCTCGACGCAGCGCGGAATGTCGGGCGCATGCCTTGGGGCCTCGAACTCCCGCTGCGCCCGTTCTTCGGCGTGATGGGAGTCGCGCCGCCCGCGAGCTGGGGCCGCATCAGCTCGCTCATCCCCCGCGCCCATGGCGGCAATCTCGACAACAAGGAACTGATCCCGGGCGCGACCCTGCTTCTTCCGGTTCATGTTCCCGGCGCGCTGTTCTCCTGCGGCGACGGTCATGGCGCCCAAGGCGACGGCGAGGTCTGCATCACCGCGATCGAGACGGCGCTGACAGGCGTGTTCGAATTCCGGCTGCACAAGAAGGCGGGGCTCGCCTATCCCCGCGCGGAGACGCCTGATCATTTCATCACGATGGGGATGGACCCCGATCTCGATCAATGCGTCGTGAAGGCGCTGCGCGACATGATCGTGTTGATCACCTCGCGCACAAAATTATCACGCGAGGACGCCTATACGCTCTGCAGCCTCGCGGCTGATCTCAGGATCACGCAGACCGTCAACGGATCGAAGGGCGTCCACTGCATGCTGGCGAAATCGCTGCTGCAGTAGAGCGAGTGTTCACTTCTCGACGAAGGCCTTCTCGATCACGAACTCGCCGGCGTTGACGTGCGAGCCTTCCTTGCAGCCGGCGTCGGCGAGGATGACGCGCATGTCCTGCAGAAGCTGCGGGCTGCCGCAAAGCATCATGCGATCAACCGCCTTGTCGAGCGGCGGCAGGCCGATGTCGGAGAACAACTTGCCCGACGTGATGAGGTCGGTGATGCGGCCGCGATTGCGGAACGGCTCGCGCGTCACCGTGGGATAATAGATCAGCTGCTGCGAGATATATTCGCCGATCAGCTCGTCCTTCGGCAGTTGCTCCGTGATGCGTTCGCCATAGGCGAGTTCCGACACCTGGCGGCAGCCATGGACGAGGATCACCTTCTCGAAGCGCTCATAGGTCGCGGGATCGCGGATGATCGCCATGAAGGGCGCGAGGCCGGTGCCGGTGCCGACGAGATAAAGGTGCTTGCCCGGCAGCAGATTGTCGAGAAGCAGCGTGCCGGTCGCCTTGCGGCCGACGAGGATCTGGTCGCCGACATTGATGTGCTGGAGGCGCGAGGTCAGCGGGCCGTCCTGCACCTTGATCGACAGGAATTCGAGCTTGTCGTCATAATTCGTGCTGACCATGCTGTAGGCGCGCATCAGCGGCCGCCCCTCGACCTGAAGGCCGATCATGGCGAACTGGCCGTTCTCGAACCGGAAGGATGGGTCGCGCGTCGTCGTGAAGCTGAACAGCGTATCGGTCCAGTGATGGACGCTGAGAACGCTTTCCTGATTGAAATTGCTCATCTTTCAGCTTTCCCACGACCTAACGCGATCTCGACGGCGCTTGAAGTCCGGCCGCGCGCCGTCGTCAGCCGGCGGCGCTTTTACCCGATCTCTTGTGCAACGCCAAACAAAAGCGGCCGGCAACCGCCGCCAATCAGATATGCGCGGCGGCCGCCTTGCGCGAGCTCCTGAAGATTTCGGGAGCCGCCGCCTCACGGTCCGGCGAATGGCTGGCGAGGCGCGATCGGCCGGCCGTCGGGCTCGGCCGTCCTGAAATGGCTGGGCGCGACCCCAATGATCCGCTTGAAGGCCCGGCTGAAAGCGGCCTCGGACTCATATCCCAGGCGGCGCGCCACGACCGCGATCCTCATCCTGTCGCGCACGAGCCATTGCCGCGCGAGCCGCATCCGGACCTCGGCGACATAACGGGCCGGCGTCTCGCCGACGACGCTCGCGAACCGTTCCGCGAAAGCCGAGCGCGAGGCGCCCATCACCTTCGCCAGCGCATCGACCGTCCAGTCTTCCTCGGGGTTCAAATGGATGGCCGCCAGCACGCGACCAAGGCCGGGATCGCGCGCCGCCGCGATCCAGCCCTGCGCGTCGCCGCAACCGCGCTCGACCCATGAGCGGATCAGGCTCGCCGCGACGACATCGGCGAGACGCGCGACGATGCCGCCGGCGCCGACGCGATCGAGCGCGACTTCACAGGCCATCGTCGTCAACAGGTCCGGAATGCGCGGCTCGTTCGCTGCAAGCTCATGAACCTGCATCAGCTCCGGCATCATGCGCAGGAGCGGATGGGAATGATCGACGTTGAAGGTCATGCTGCCGCTGAAGAGCAGACTCGCATTGCAGTCTTCGCCGCCGCAGGTCTCGAACACGTCGCCGCAGACCTTCTGGAATGAGCAGCTCTCGAGCGGCGCCAACGGCGCCTCGCGATCGCTCGCCAGCGCGTGCTCCGATCCGCGCGGCAGCAGCACGGCGTCGCCCTGCCGGAGTTCGATCCACTCCTTCTCAGGCGTCAGGAGCCAGCAGTCGCGCCGCGCCGCGAAGTGGAAGCGCGCCGTTTCCTGCGCCGGAAAACGCAGGCCCCAGGGCTCCGCCATCTGGAAGCGCCGGTAGTCGACGCCGTCGAGCCGCAGACCCCGGAGCATGTCGGTCAGCGGGTCGCGCGACGACGGGGAAATTCTGGACGAATGATCATGCATTGCGGGCTTTCTAGCATGGAAAGTCCGGGCTGTCAGGGCCAACTTGGCGACACCCTCCCGGAGCTTCCCATGTCCGATTCCCTGTCCGCCGCCACAGCCGAAGAACTCGACGCCCCGCCCGCCGCCGAAGAACGCGAAAACCCGGCCTGGGCGGCCGTCTTCTCCCTCACGCTTGGCGTGTTCGGTCTCGTCACCGCCGAATTTCTGCCTGCGAGCCTGCTGACCCGGATCGCCGCCGATCTCGGCGTCACCGACGGCGCCGCCGGTCAAGCGGTCACGGCGACGGCCGTGGTCGCGATGATCACGGCGCTTGCGACCGCCATCGTCACGCGCGGCGTCGACCGCCGCGTCGTGATCTGGAGCCTCACTGTGCTCCTGATCATCTCGAATCTGCTCGCCGCGACGGCGAACGGTCTGACCATGCTGCTCGCGGCGCGCGTGCTGCTCGGGATCGGCCTCGGCGGCTTCTGGTCGATGGCGGCCGCGACGGCGATGCGCCTCGTGCCTGAGCGACTGATGCCGCGCGCCATGTCGATCATCCTGACCGGCGTCTCCTTCGCGACGGTGAGCGCGGCGCCCGTCGGCGCCTATCTCGGCGATCTCGTGGGATGGCGCACCGTGTTCCTGCTTGCGGCAGGAGTCGGCGTCGGCGCGTTGTTCGTGCAGGCGGCGACGATGCCGAAGCTGCCGCCGCTCGCCTCGCCTGACATTCGCACGCTGTTCGAGTTGCTGAAGCGCCCGAGCGTGCGCATGTCGCTCATCGCCGTGATCGTCGCGGTGTCGGGCCACTTCGCCGGATTCACCTATGTCAGGCCGTTCCTCGAACAGGCGCCGCGCTTCTCCGTCGAGGCGATCTCGCTGGTGCTGCTCGCCTATGGAATCGGCGGTTTCTTCGGCAATTTCGCCGGCGCGGCGATCGTCGAGCGCAGCGCGCAGATGGCCGTGATCCTGGGATCGCTGTTCATCGCTCTGACGGCGTTCGTGCTCGTCATGTTCGGCGGATCGGGAATCGTCACCGCCGCCGCCGTCGCGATCTGGGGTTTCGCCTTCGGCGCGCTGCCGGTGGGCTTCCAGACCTGGATCAATCGCGCTGCGCCCGATCAGGCCGAAAGCGCGGGCGGGCTTCTGGTCGCCGCGTTCCAGATCGCGATCGCGAGCGGCGCGGTGTTCGGAGGACTTCTCGTCGACGGCCTCGGCGCGCAGGGCGCGATCGGCTATTGCGCCGCGGCGACGCTCGTCGGCGCGCTGCTGGTGCAGGTGATCGGACGGCGCGTCGCCTGAACAATTCCATCAAACGAAAAAGGCGCCGCATGCGGCGCCTTTTTATTTGCACAGGAGAAACGTCACCTACTGGATCGGTGCGACGACCGGCCCCTTGAACTGCGCGACGTCGAGCTTCGGCAACATGCCTTCCTGCGCATAGATATCGAGCATCTTCTGAATCGCAGGGAAATTCGGCGCGGCGCCGGGATCGCGGCCGAAATCGTTGCTCTTCAGCAAATAAGTTTCGAGCACCGGGATCGGCGCCTTCAACGTTTCCGACACGACCTTCAGCGTCTCCTCGCGATTGGCGAGCGCGAGCTTCATGCCGCGCGTGAGATCGCTGACATAGGCTTTCACCACGTCCGGATTCTTGTCGACGAAATCGGCGCGGCAGGCGTCGAGAATATGCACGATGTTCGGCATCGCCTCCGACAGCGCAAACAGCTTGCGCACGCCGCCCTTGGCTTCGGCGCGCGCCGCGAAAGGCTGGTTCATGTTGACGGCGTCGACGCGGCCCTGACGCAGCGCATCTTCCGACAACGCAAAGCCGACCTCGA
The DNA here is from genome assembly GCF_022059845.1 of Terrirubrum flagellatum. Taxonomy (GTDB): domain Bacteria; phylum Pseudomonadota; class Alphaproteobacteria; order Rhizobiales; family Beijerinckiaceae; genus Terrirubrum; species Terrirubrum flagellatum. The sequence continues at coordinate 2,210,697 of NZ_CP091851.1, forward strand.
CAAGCTTGATGTCTTTCTGGGGATCGACGCCGTTCTGCTTCAACAGCATCGCGAATGGCCCATAGGTGCCGCCGCCGAGAATGCTGATGCCGACCGTCTTGCCCTTGAGATCGGCGATCGACTTGATCGGAGAGTCATCCTTCACAGCCCAATAGACGGAGAAGCCGCCGGGCGCCTCGAACACATGCTGCGCGACGATATAGGCCTTGAGGTTACCGCCTGTAACGCCCTGCGCCAGCGACAGCACGCCCTGCGTCGCGCAATCGAGCGCGCCAGCAGCGAGCGCCTGCGTCATCGGCGTCGTGCCCTGAAATTGCACCCACTCGATATTGTAGGCCTTGCCGAGTTGCGGAAACTCCTGCGGCCGGCGCATCATCCAGTATTTCGCCTCTTCGGCGGGAATGGTCCAGCCGACCTTGATCGTCTGCTGGGCGAAAGCGGAGCCGGCGGACAGAGCGGCGCAACCCGCCAATAAGCCCAGAATCCATTTCTTCATGATGTGCCCCTCTCTTTTGTCGGCTTGATCGGCGTCCGCATTTGGCGAAGATACTTTAAGCATAAAACAAGCCAGTCCGGACTCAAGGCCTCCCCGCAGCGCCTTTCGTCGGAGGGCGCCGAGAGGTCGAAGTGACGTCTGCAAACCGGAAATGGCGCTCGCGCATCACGACGGACGGACGCGACCGCACGCCGCATCGCGCCTTCATGCGCGCCATGGGGCTCGACGACGCCGCGATCGCGAAGCCGATGATCGGCGTCGTCAGCATGAAGGGCGAGCAGACGCCCTGCAACATGACGCACGGCTTCCAGGTCGACGCCGCGAAATCGGGCATCGAGGACGCCGGCGGCACGGCGCGTGAATTCGCCACGATCTCCGTCTCCGACGGCATCAGCATGAATCACGAGGGCATGAAGTTCTCGCTGGTGTCGCGGGAATTGATCGCGGACTCGATCGAAGCCGTCGTTCACGGCCTCGCCTATGACGCGCTGATCGGCTTCGGCGGCTGCGACAAGACATTGCCCGGCGTGATGATGGGCATGATCCGTTGTAACGTCCCATCGATTTTCATCTATGGCGGCAGCGCGCTGCCCGGCCGCTTTCAAGGCCGCGATCTCACCGCGCTCGATTCCTACGAAGCCGTCGGCGCGGTCGACACCGGCGACATGGATGAAGCGACGCTCGACAAGATCGAACGCGCCTGCCTGCCGACAACAGGCGCCTGCGCCGGACAATTCACCGCGAACACCATGGCGATGGTGTCGGAAGCGATCGGGCTGTCGCTGCCGAACGTTTCCATGGTTCCCGGCGTCTATGCCGAACGTGCGCAGCTCGCGCGACGCGCCGGCCGCCTCGTGATGGAGATGCTGAAGCGCGGCGGGCCGACGCCGCGCGAGATCGTGACGCGCAAGGCGCTGGAAAATGGCGCGGCCATTGTCGCGGCAACAGGCGGCTCGACCAATGCGGCGCTGCACCTGCCGGCGCTCGCCAACGAAGCCGGGATCAAATTCACGCTCGACGATGTCGGCGAAGTCTTCGCGCGCACGCCCCTGATCGGAAATCTTCGCCCCGGCGGCAAATATGTCGCGAAGGATGTTTACGATCGCGGCGGCGTCGCCGTGATCATCCGCGAATTGATCGCGAGCGGCCATCTCCATGGCAATGTGCTCAGCGTGACGGGACGCACGCTCGCGGAGGAATATGGCGATGCGCCCTCGCCTGACGGTGAAGTCATTCGCGCGGTCAATAATCCAATCATGCCCGACGGCGGCGTCGCCGTGCTCAAGGGCAATCTCTGTCCCGACGGCGCCGTGATCAAGGTGGCGGGCTTGAAGAATCTCGTCTTTGAAGGGCCCGCGCGCGTCTTCGAGGATGAAGAGGAATGCGCGGCCGCCGTGCGTCAGCGCGCCTATCGCGAAGGCGAAGTCCTCATTATCCGCAATGAAGGCCCTGTCGGCGGCCCCGGCATGCGCGAGATGCTCGGCGTCACCGCGCTCATCTATGGACAGAAGATGGGCGAGAAGGTCGCGCTCGTGACCGATGGGCGTTTCTCCGGCGCGACGCGCGGCATGTGCATCGGCTATGTCTCGCCCGAAGCTTATATCGGCGGGCCGCTGGCGCTCGTGCGCGACGGCGACAGGATCCGCATCGACGCGCCGCAACGGCGCATGGATCTCCTGATCAGCGAAGAAGAGTTCGCGCGCCGCCGCGCGGAATGGACTCAGGCGCCACCGCGCCATCGCGCCGGATTGCTGGCGAAATATGCGCGCACGGTCGGCCAGGCGCCAGGTGGCGCGGTCACTCATCCCGGCGCCGCCGAATGGCCGTGGTTCGACTGAGACGAGAAAGCCCATGACGAATTCGCATCCGCCGCTGGCCTATCTCGGGCTTGGCCTCATGGGGCTGCCGATGACGCAGCGGCTGCTCGCCGCCGGTTGCTCCGTCTCCGTGTGGAACCGCTCCGCCGCGAAGTGCGAGCCCGCAATCGCATCGGGCGCGCGCGCCGCTGCAAGCCCGCGCGCGGCAGCCGAAGCCGCCGACATCATCTTCATGTGCCTCACCGATGCGTCCGCGGTCGAAGAGGTGATCTTCGGCGAGGGCGGCGTCGCGGAAGCCGCTGGCGACGGCAAGATCGTGGTCGACTTCTCCTCGATCCATCCGGAAAAGGCGCGTTCGATCGCTGAGCGCCTCAAGACGAAGAACGGCATGCGCTGGATCGACGCGCCCGTCTCCGGCGGCGTGAAGGGCGCAGCGGAAGGCACGCTTGCGGTGATGGCGGGAGGCGATGCAGCCGACATCAAGGCGGTTGAGGGCTCGGTGCTGCTGATGGCCGCGCGCTTCACCCATATGGGGCCGGTCGGCGCGGGCCAGACAACAAAACTGTGCAACCAGATCATCGCCGGATGCGCCATGACGGTTCTCGCGGAAGCGACGCGGCTGGCGAAGAACGCCGGCATCGATGCAGCGCGTTTGCCCGAAGCATTCAAGGGCGGCTTCGCGGATTCCATTCCGCTGCAACTCTTCGTGCCGCGCATGGCCAACGATATCTATTCGCCGCCGATCGGCTATATCGCCACCATCCTGAAAGACCTCGATACGGTGCTCGACGTCGCGCAGAAGACGGGCAGCCCGGCGCCGATGACGGGCCTCGCAGCCCAACTCTTCCGCATGGCGCAGGCCTCGCGCGGCGCCGGCGCGGACGCGCTCGAAGTGTTCAAGCTCTCCGAGCCGGCCGCGCGGTGATCGCCCCGCGAACGCCTGACGCCGCGAGAGGCGGCTGGCTGAAAAAGCCGCAGCCGCAGCGATATCTCCGCATAAATTTGAAGCTTAAAACAAGTTCCCTTGGCCGAGAAAGGACGCTAGGCTCAACCAAAATCGGCAGGCGAACGACCGCCGCGATGGCGAGGGGATTTGAAAATGACGGCGCAGCTTGCGCGGCTCGGCGCGTTCGCGAAAGCTGAATCGGCCGCGCCCGCCATGATCGACATCGATCGCGTCACGCAGACTTTCGACACCGCCGGGCGACGACGGCATGTCGCGATCTCCGACATCACATTCTCCGTGCGCGACGGCGCTTTCGTCTCGATCCTCGGCCCGTCCGGCTGCGGAAAATCGACGCTGCTCTATATCATCGGCGGCTTCGTGAAGCCGACCAGCGGCGCGGTGATGGTGAAACAAAAGCCTGTCACTGGCCCCGGCGCCGATCGCGGGCCGGTGTTTCAGGAATTCGCGTTGTTTCCGTGGAAGACCGTCATCGGCAACGTCGTATATGGCCTGCGCCAGCAGGGCGTTTCGCGCACTGAGGCCGAAGCGCGCGCGCAGAAGCTGATCGAGATGGTGGGTCTGAAAGGCTATGAGCGCTTCTATCCCAAAGAATTGTCGGGCGGCATGAAGCAGCGCGTCGCGATCGCGCGCACGCTCGCCTATGATCCCGCCGTTCTCCTCATGGACGAACCGTTCGGCGCGCTTGACGCGCATACGCGCACGCGGTTGCAGAACGACTTGCTCAATATCTGGGAGCGCGATCGCAAGACCGTGCTGTTCGTGACGCACGCCGTCGATGAAGCGGTCTATCTCTCGGATCAGGTGATCGTGATGACGCGCTCGCCCGGACGCATCAAGGCTGTCATCGACATCGATCTGCCGCGGCCGCGCAAGCGCGCGGATCTGCTGCTCGATCAGCGCTACCAGAAATATGTCGTCGAGATCGAGAAGTTGATCGATGACGCGCCGGAGACTGAAGGATGAGGCGTGGGCTCGCCGACCGCTTCGCCGCCCTGCTCGCCTGTCTCGGCGTGCTCGCGCTCTGGCAATTCGCCTCCGTGACGCTGAAGATCGAGAGCTTCCCGACTGCGATCGAAGCGCTGCGCGGCGTCCCTGAAATCCTGCGCGACAGGGAATCCATCATCAACATTCTGGCGTCGCTGCGTCGCATGGCGATCGGATTCGCCTGCGCGGCGGCGTTCTCCATTCCGCTCGGACTTATGATGGGGCGCGTGCGCGCGGTCGCCTCGTTCTTCAACCCGCTGCTGATGATGATCTATCCCGTGCCGAAAGCGGCGCTGATGCCGATCATCATGCTCTGGCTCGGCGTCGGCGAACTCTCGAAGACGCTGGTGATCTTCCTCGGGGTCAGTCTTCCCATCATCTATCACAGCTTCCAGGGCGCGAAGGCGGTCGAGGAGAAGATGTTGTGGTCGGCCGCCGCGATGGGGCTCTCGCCGGCCGAGCGCATGTTCCGCATCGTGCTGCCCGCGGCGCTGCCGGAAATCCTCACGGGATGCCGCACCGGCCTCGTGCTCGCGCTCATCACCATGATCACAAGCGAAATGATCGCGCGCCAATCCGGCGCCGGAAACATCCTGTTCAACTCGCTCGACATGGCGCAGTACGACACGGTCTTCGCCATGATCATCATCATCGGCGCGCTCGGCCTCATTCTCGACGCCGCGTTCGACGCGCTGCGCTCGCGCCTCGTCGCCTGGTCGGCGCAGCGCGACGATGTCCCGCTGAGCTTCTCATGAACGCGCGCGCCGTCCTCACGCAATCGCTGCTCGGGCTGCTGCCGATAGCGCTGTTCTTTGCGGGCTGGCATGCGATCACGGCCTTCGGCTTCGCGCCCGCAACGATGCTTCCGCTGCCGGAGACCGTGTTTGCGCGCTTCGTCACGCTGATCGCCACAAGCGACTTTCTCTCGCAGATGGGCGCGACTTTGGTGCGGTTGTTCGCGGGATTTTCGATCGCGCTCGTGCTTGGCGTCGGACTTGGTCTCGCCGCAGCAGCCTTCGCGCCCGTCGGCGCCGTCGTGCGTCCTCTGGTGCGCGTGCTGGCGCCGATGCCGAAGATCGCGCTCTATCCCGCTTTCATCCTGCTGATGGGTTTCGATCACGCCTCGAAGATCACGCTCGTCGTCGCCGACGCGCTGTTTCCGATCCTGCTCGCGACCTATTACGGCGCATCGATGGTGGAACGGAAGCTTGTGTGGTCGGCGCTCGCCGCCGGCGCGCCGCGCTGGAAAGTTCTCTTCGGCGTGATCCTGCCGGCCTCCCTGCCCTCGATCCTCACGGGCTGCCGCATCGGGCTGCTCATCTCCTGCATCGTGGTGTTTCTCGCCGAGATGATCTCGTCGACCGATGGTCTCGGCTATCTCCTGGTGCGCGCGGCCCGCAGCTTCCAGACCGCCGACATGTTCGTGCCGCTGATCGCGATCTCGCTGCTGGGCCTCGTCCTCAATGGCCTGCTGCATGGCGCGCGGCGCTATTTCCTGCGCGGCTTCTCCGAGCGCTGATCGCGCGCCGAGAGCATGGCGCGAAAAAGTGGGAACCGGTTTTTCGCAAAAGCCATGCTCTCAGCTTTTGGAAGCGATCACGTTCCCGCACTTTGATTGATTCAATCAAAGTGCGGCGTGATCTAACGGCGATCGATGAGAAGATCGAGCGCATATTTGATCGCCTGCCGCTCATCGCGCGTGAACTGGTCAAGAAACTCCGTCTCATGCGCCTTCGCCGCCGCCATCACGGGCGCGACGCGGGCGCGGCCCTTCTCGGTGGAATGAATGGCGACGCGGCGGCGATCCTCCGCCGCGCCGCGACGCTCGATCAATCCTTCGCGCTCCATGCCGTCGAGCACCTTCGTCAAGCGCGGCTGCTTCATGATCGCCATCGCCGCGAGCTCGCCGACGGAGAGACCATCGACATCGGCGAGGCAGGCGAGCACGCGCCATTCCGGAACCGAGAGATTCCACTGGCTGAGCGACGAATGGAATTCGCTCGACACCACATGGCTGGCGCGCGCCAGCAAGTAAGCGAGATAATTGCGCGCGAAGCTCGCGCTTGAAAGCTCCGGCGCTTTCGTCGTCGCGCTTTCCATGCCGCGCAGCATGCCGGAATGAAACAGCAGCGGATCATGGCTGCGCTCGATCAGCCGCGCGACTTCGCCGATGAGAATCGTGTGATCTCCGCCGGGATGGCGCGCCCATGTCCGACATTCAAAGACAGGCGCCAGACCCTCGATCAGCGGCGCACCGGTCTCGCCCGTTGTGAGCGCGACGCCCGCGAACTTGTCGGGCACGCGACCGGCGAAACGCAGCGCAAGATCATGATGGTCGGAGCCGAGAAAATGCACGGCGAAAGATTCCGCCGCCACGAACGCATCATAGCTCGCCGCTGACTTCGCCACGCTCCACAGAACCAGCGGCGGTGACAGCGAGACCGCTGCGAAGGAGTTCGCGGTCATGCCGACATATCTTCCTTCGACCGAAGCAGTGACGATCGCCACGCCCGTCGGGAATTGGCCAAGCGCCTTGCGCATCGACTCCGGCGATAGCGTAGCGCTTCGCAAATCAGCGGTGTTGCGTTCCGGTTTCATATAACGCACCCCGGATTTTGCGCGCATCTTTTCAAGATTACGCTTTCCCGCTGCGGCGCAGAGCGATATGTGTTCTCACAACGCGCACGAGGGAGCGCCCGATGCTGGCCGACCGGATCGAAGCGAAGTGGATCGACGCATTCTGTGAGGTCTTCGCACGTTGCGCCGTGAAGGAAGGCGACACCGCCGCTATTCTTTCTGAAACACAGTCGCGCGCGCTCAACGTCCATCTCGCGGAGCTCGCATTGGCGCGGCTTGGCGCCAAAGCCTTTCACATCGTGCTGCCGACGCCGCGCAACACACATCCGGTTCCCGTGCGCTCCACCGGCGCGAGCGAAGCGATCGGCCATCTCGCGCCCGTCGTTGGCGCGCTGCAGCAAGCGGGATTCATCGTCGACTGCACGCTCGAAGGGCTGATGCATGCGCCTGAGACCGCGGCGATCCTGAAGGCCGGCGCGCGCATTCTCGTCATATCGAACGAACATCCCGAAGCGCTGGAGCGCATGCGGCCCGACAGCGCGCTCGAACAGCGCGTGCGCGCCGCAGCGAAGATGGTCCGCGGCGCGAAGCGCATGCGCGTGACGTCGAAAGCCGGCTCCGATCTCGATGTCGACATGGCTGGCGCATCGACGGTCGGCGTCTGGGGCTGGACGGATCGTCCGGGCACGCTGGCGCACTGGCCGGGCGGCATCGTCGTGAGTTTTCCCAGAAGCGGCGCCGCGAACGGAGCGCTGGTGCTCGCGCCGGGCGACATCAATCTCACCTTCAAGCGCTATCTCGCGTCGCCGATCCATCTCACGATCAAGGACGATTATATTACCGATCTCCGCGGCGAAGGCGCTGACGCCATGATGATGCGCGCCTATCTCGCGGCGTGGGGCGATCGCGAGGCCTATGCGATCTCGCATGTCGGCTTCGGCATGAATCCGGCGGCGCGTTACGAGGCGCTGACCATGTATGACCAGCGCGACACCAACGGCACGGAATTGCGCGCGGTCTCCGGCAACTTCCTTTTCTCGACCGGCGCCAATGAATTCGCAGGCCGCTACACCGCGGGCCATTTCGATCTGCCCATGATGGGAACGACGATCGAACTCGACGGCGTCGCCGTCGTGCGCCACGGCGTATTGCAGGACCTGTTCGGTTGATCGCGGCATCGCACGCTTCAATCGAGAACAGGTGGCCGCGTCAGGCCAATATGCCGGAGCAGATCGGCGATGGCGGCCAGCCTGCGTTCGCGATAGGCCTTCACATCCATGCCGGCGTAATCGAGAAAGCCCTGCCCGGTGCGCAGGCCAATGCGCCCCTCCTCCATGTTTTTTGAAATGATCGGCGGCGCGGCGTAGCGGTCGTTCTTCAGCGCGCCTTCGAGATAGCGGCTGGCGTAATAGAGAATGTCGCCGCCGCCCCAATCGATGAATTCGAGCAGGCCGAGCACGGCGTAGCGAAAGCCGAAGCCATAAGTGATCGCCTTGTCGATATCGGCGGCGCTGGCGACGCCCTCGTCCACCATGCGCGCCGCCTCGTTCATGGCGAGCACCTGAATGCGCGGCACGATGTAGCCGGGCGTCGCGGCGCAGACGACAGGCACTTTGCCGATGGATTCCAGCAGCGCCTTCATACGCGCGGTGATTTCAGGGTCTGTCGCGCCGCCCGCCGAAATCTCCACCAGCGGCACGAGATAGGCGGGGTTGAGCCAATGCGCGTTGAGAAAGCGTTCCGGCTTCTCGATCACGCCGGAGAGATGATCGACGAGGATGGTCGATGTCGTGGACGCGATGATCGCATCCGGCTGCGCCGCTTTCGAGGCGCGCGCGAGCAGATCGCGCTTCAAATCAACGATTTCAGGCACGCCTTCGAAAATCACATCGGCGGACGCGGCGGCCTCATCCATACGCCGCTCCGCGACGATGGAGACGCGTCGCTCGATATCGGCGATGCGCGCCTCGTCGAACAGGCCGAAGCGGGCGAGGCTTGCGAGGCCTTCGTGAATCTCGCCCAGCGCTTGGCGCTCAAGCTTCGCGAAGCTTTCCGCATCCCGCTCCTTGAGATCGATCAGCGCGACATCATGACCGGCATAGGCGAAGGCGACGGCGATGCCGCGGCCCATGCGGCCGGCGCCGAGACAGGCGATGGTTGCGCGACCCGTCGTCATGACGCGAAACCCTCCTTCAGCAGCATTTGCAGCGAGGCCCGATCGAGACCGCCAAGGCCGAGACTCGCGAGCGTGCGTCCGCCTTCGAGAAAATTCTTGCCGCAGACCGCGCCGCCAATGGCGAGGAACGCGTTCGTCAGGGGCATTTCGACTCTCGCCAGCGCGCCGACCGAACGGAAGAAGGAGAGACCGACACGCAGATCCTCACGCATGTAGCGATGGGTCTGGAGATCAAGGGTCTCGCGCCAGTCGCCGGAGTCGGTCAGGCGGTCATGGGAGCCGCGGCCATACATCCACTCCTCGCCCTCCTTCGCGTAGTGATTGGCGAGCGGAAAATGCGGCGCGCCATAACCCAGCGCCTCGCGCACGGCGATACGTTCCGCGTCGAGCGCGTCTGTCACGCGGCGGATCGAGGCTTGCGTGCCTTCCTTGTGAATATCCCAGCGCTCGAAATGCGCGATGGGGCCTGCGTTCATGATGATCAGCGGCGGATGAATAATCGGCCCGGCGTTCATCAGCGCGCCGGAGAGCGCGTCGCCGCACGGTTCGATCACGCCGGGAAAGGCGCGGCCGATCACATCGATCGCATGCTCCGCGGCGACAAGCGGAAAGACGCCGACCGGCAGCCGCGTGGCGCGAATGGTGATCGCGACGTCGAATGGTCCGTGCTTGCGCGCGAGCCATGGCAGCGTGCCGGTTTCGGCGAAGACGACCCTCGCGCGATTGCCGGCGTCATGCATGGCCCTGGCGAAGATGAAGGAGCCGAAGGTCGCCGGCGGAAGAAACACGACCTGCCCGTCGCGGAGATGCGGCGCGAGCGCAGCGGCGATATCGCTTTGCGCGAAGGCTGGCGCCGGGCAGAGGATCAATTCGGCGCCGCGCACGGCTTCGGCAATATCTGTCGTGACGCGCGCGAGTCTGACTTCGTGACGGCCGTTGAAATCCTTGACCGTGATGCGCTCGCCTTGCGCGACATGAGCCGCGACAGCGGCTGCGTCGCGCCGCCATAGTGAGACTTCATGGCCCTGCAACGCGAAATCGCCCGCCGCGGCGAAAGAGCCATTGCCTCCTCCGAGAACCGCAATCCTCATCACGAGTCCTTCCGCGTTTGCATCTGCCGCTCCTGATCGATCTGCCGCAGGCGGAAGTGTTGCGCCTTGCCCAGCGCCGTGCGCGGGAGATCAGCGACAATGATGATCTCGCGTGGCTGCTTGAAGCGGGCGAGCTGCGATTTCGCTCGCTCCGCGAGGCTCGCGCGCAATGCGTCGTCGCTGGTCGCGCAATCCGCGCGCGGCTGGACATAGGCGACGGGAATCTCCTGCCAGCGCGCATCGGGACGGCCGACGACGCACGCGTCCGCGATATCGGGATGCTCGATCAGCACGCGTTCGACCTCTGCGGGATAGATATTCTCGCCGCCTGAGATGATCATGTTCTTCTTGCGATCGTTGATGAAGAAATGACCGTCGGCGTCGCGATAACCAATGTCGCCGGTGTGGAACCAGCCGTCGACAAGCGCTTCGCGCGTCGCAGCTTCGTTGCGCCAGTATCCGGTCAGCACGTTCGGGCCGCGCACGCAGATTTCGCCGGCCTCGCCGACAGGCGCTTCACGACCATCCTCGCGCATGACTTTCGCTTCGCAGAAAAGGCCTGCGAGTCCGGTCGAACCGGGGCGCGCCGCATCGCCGCCGAGCCTTGTATAGATCGCGATCGGAGAGGTTTCGGTCGAACCATAGACCTGCAGCACGGGAACGCCGCGCGCGACGAAGGCGTCGATGAGCTGTTGCGGCACGATCTGCGAACCCGTGGCGATCGCGCGCAGCGACGACAAGTCGGCTGCGTTCCAATCGGGATGATCGATCAAGGCTTGCAATGTCGCGGGCACGAGCACGGTGAGCGTCGGCTTTTCCCGCGCAACAGCGTCGAGCGTCGCTTGCGGCGCGAAGCGCGCATGGATCGTGACCGTCGCACCGCATTGCAGCGCCGCCGTCGTCTGGATGTTGAGGCCGCCGACATGAAAGAAGGGCAGCACGGTGAGCACATGATCCGCTGCGGTGAGGCCATGCATGTGCTGGCTCATCACACCGTTCCAGAGCAATGCGTCCTGCGTGAGAACCGCGCCCTTCGGGCGGCCCGTGGTGCCCGAGGTATAGACGATCAGCAGGGGATCACGCAGGTCGCTGACGGCCTCTTCAACGTCTGTCGCCGACGAAAGGAGCGCATCAAAGGAAACAGCGCCTTCGCTTTCATGGTCGAGGCCCACGATTTCCGCGTCCGGCGCCGCCTCGCTGAAGGGTGCGACCACCGCCGCGAAATCCTTCTCGACGAACAGCGCTTTCACTTCGGCGTCTGCGAGAATGAAAAGCTGCTCCGCAATAGCAAGCCGCCAGTTCAGGGGAACCATGATCGCGCCGATGCGCGCGCAGGCGTAGAGCAGGACGAGATATTCGGGCCGGTTGAGGCTGAGGATCGCAACGCGATCGCCCTTCACGACTCCCATTTTCGATTGCAGCGCACGAGCCAGTTTCTCAATGCGGTGCTCGAATTCGGCGTAGCTCATCGCCGCGCCTTCGAAATTCATCGCCGGCTTGTCAGGCGTGAAAGCCGCGTTGCGCTGGATGAGCTGCGACAGATTCATTTATTCGTCGCTCTCATTCATCACTCTCGCCGAGCTCGTAGAGCGCCTCGCGGCCAATGCGATCGAGACAGAGTTCGGCCGTCCAGGGCAGCATCAACGAGCCGCAGCGGCTATCGCGATAGATGCGCTCCAGCGGCAGCGATTTCAGCATCGCCTGGCCGCCGCAGGTGCGGATGGCGAGCCGCGCAATATCATTCGCGCCTTCCATCACGGCGTATTGCGCGGCGTAGGCGCGCAAGGTCTGCTCCTTCGTCGGGTTCGGGCGCGCTTCCGTCACTGCCTGGAACCAGATCGTCTTGAGCTGTTCGAGCTTGATACGCATCTCGGCGACGGCGATCTGCTTCGTCGGATACATCCGCCGCTTGACCGGCGGCGTACCGGGAACCTCGCCGCGCAGATATTTCGTGGTGAAGTCATAGGCGGCCTGCGCAAGGCCGACATAGGTCGGCGACAGCGTGAGAAACATGTGCGGCCAGCGCATCGCCGCCTGGAAATAGACGCCGCGCGGCATCAGCGCGGCATCGTGCGGGACAAACACGTTCTTGAACAGAAGCGTGCGCGAGACCGTGCCGCGCATGCCGAGCGGATCCCAATCGCCCACCACCGAAACGCCTTCGGCTTTCGCCTGCAGCGCGAGATAGAGCGTATGACGGCGCGACGCTTTTTCGTCGCCATGCATCTCCGTGCAAAGCACGCCGTAATAGTCGGCGTGGCCGGAGAGCGAGGCGAAAATCTTCTTGCCGTTGACGATCCAGCCGCCTTCGGTCGGCCGCGCTTCAGTGCCGAACGCCGCGCCGCCGGCGGCCGCCGCGCCGCCTTCGGAAAAGGGCTGTGAGTAGATCGCGCCCTGTTCGATGATCCTGTTGTAGTGAACGGTGCGGCGGCGATCATGCTCGGCGCGCGTCTCCGCGCTCATGTCGAGATCATCAGCCAGCGGCCCCGACCACAGCGTCGAGCAGACATGCATGTTCCAGGTCAGCGCGGTCGCGCCGCAATAGCGGCCGAGTTCGGCCGCCGCGAGCGAATAGGTCTGATAATCCGCGCCTAATCCGCCAAGCGTTTTGGAAATGCAGATGCCGAGAAGACCCTCGCGATGGAGATCGGCGTAATTCTCGGTCGGGAATCTCGCATCGCGATCATAGGCGGCGGCGCGGGCTGCGAAGACCGACTGACCGATCCGCCGCGCACGCGCGATGATGTCGGCGCTTTCAGCGCTCAGGCGAAACGCGGCGGGATCAAAGATCGGCGCATCGTCCGCGCTTTCGCCGGTCACGATCTGGGGCTTTGCAATAGTCATGGCTCTCCCCGATCAGGAATGCGCGTCGATGAAGCTTGCGATGGCGGCGTTGAATTCCGCGGGCCGTTCGAGGCCGGCGAGATGGCCAACGCCTGCAAGCTCGATATATTTCGCGCCTGATATGCGTGCGGCCATCTTCTGCATCATCGGCGCCGGCGCATTCGTGTCCTTCGAACCCGCAAGTACGAGCGTGGGGATGGCGATGCGGCCAAGCGCCTCGCGCAAATCGAAGCCCATGAGCGCCTGCATCGCGGCGCGATAGGTCGCTTCGGGAACGGAGCCCATGCAGTCTTCGGCGAGCGCCATGCCGGCGGGATCGGCGTCATCGCCGACGAGGCTGCGCACGATGCCGGGCGCGAGAGATTTCAAAGTCTCGCCGCGATCGAGCGGCGACAAACGCGCCTCGAGGAAATTCTTTTGCCAGTCGCCGTCGGAGCTGCCGAAAGCCGGACTCGTCTGCGCGAGCACGATCGCGCGCGGCAGCCGCGGCTCATCTGATATCAGTTGCTGCACGATCATGCCGCCGATGGAATGGCCGATGAGCAACGGCTTCTCGGCGCCGATCGCCGCAAGGAAATCCTTCAGGGCGGCGGCGAAACTCGCGATGCTGACTGCGGCAAGCGGCGCCGAGCCGCCATAGCCCGGCATGTCCCAGGCGACGGCGCGATAGCGGTCGCCGAACGCAGCAAGTTGCGATCGGAAGGCGCGGCCCGCGCCGCCGACGCCGTGCAGGAACACCAGCGCTGGCGCGCGCTCCGGCCCCGCGGCCTCATAGGCGAACCGGCCGTCCGGTGTTTTCAACTGCGTCAGCTTCTCCATGGTCCCCTCAGCCGAAACAGGCGGGAGGAGCTTAGCGCATTCCAGATATATGAAAAGGAATAATTTTACTTTTGAAATAACTTTGGGAGCATGTCAGGCCGCCCTGACGCGGCGGCGTGCGTAGCGCCAGACGGCCATGATCCGCGTGAAAATCCCGGCGCGCCCGCCCCGCAGGCCCGCCTCCTCCAGCGCCCGCGCGATGAACAGCCGCATGGGGATGATCTGCGCCCGCGCCCAATGATGGGCGGCGGCGAACCAGCCATACCCCCGAGCGAACCAGGGAATGGAGAGGAGCTTTTCCCGGTTGGTCTCGAAGATGAAGGCGCAGAGCGCGATGCCGACGATATCGGCGAGGAGATAGACGAAGACGCCCCAGACCCACGAATTGCTGGCGAACAGCCAGAAGGCTCCCGCCTTCATGAGTTCATGCGCGATCGCGGGAATGAGGAAGACAATCAATGTGGGATAGGGCGGCAACCTCTCGATAAAGCGCCGCACCGCCTGCTTCAGCCGTTCGAGCGGCAATGCGGCGATCAGCGCGGCGACAACGGGATGGAGATGATCCCAGACCCATGCGGCGCCAAGAAAGATCAGGGCGACGATGACCCAGAGGATGCGACGGAAGCTCTTCATGGCGAAACGATAGGGAGACCAGCGAGGACTGTCATGCGCCCGCAGGCGCGTCATTGTCGCGGCGTGATCGGGAAGTCGAAGCCCTGCGTCGGAAACGGCTCGTCGACAAGCTGGAAATGCCACCATTCCTTGGCGTAGCCGCGAAAGCCGTGGCGCTCCATCGCGCTGCGCAGCGTCTCGCGATGGCGCCGCGCTGCGGGATCGACGCCTTTGGCGTTGAGATGGGCGAGTTCATCCATGCAGTCGAAGCCGACGCCGAAATCGAGAACGCCGTTGCCGGGCGGGCGGTCGTTCTGTGCGGCGCAATTGGTCGGCGCAGACATGGCCGAAGCGCCTTTCGCTGTGAGCCCGAGATCGACCGTCCCGCCGCGCGTATGGGCCGAGGTGCTGGAGACATAGCCGAGCGCGAACAACCTCGCCTTGTCGATGCGGGGATAGAACTCCTGCTTCATTTTCGCGTCGGCGGGATTGCGGCTCCAGGCGACGAAATCGGCGACGGCGCGCATCGGGCGATAACAGTCCCAGACGATGAGCGAGAGATTTTGCGCCAGGAGTTCGGCCTGGATGGCGCGCAGGCGCTCGGCGGCTTTCTCCGTCAGCACGCATTCGGCCGCGGCGTAGCCGGCGATCGGCCGGCCGACGAAGTTATGGGCGCCGGCGTAGCGGATGTCCTGCTGGATCGAGGAATCGACGTCGCGGAGATAGACGAAGCCCGACGGCAGCGCGCCCGCCTGCGCGGACGGCGACCCAAGGGCCAGCGCAAGCCCGAGGGCCGCGAGGCCGGCGCGGATCGTCAGCCCGCGGCCGCCATGTCGAGGGCCTGCGGAGTCCATGGCGCGACCTCGCAGTTCTTCAGCCACCGGCCAAGCATATGAAAGAAGAAGGTCCCGTGCCCGACGACCGCGATGGATCGTTCGGGCCGGGTTTCCAGCCAAAGCGCGAAAGCGGCCGCCCTCGCGCCGACCAGCTCGCGCGTCTCGATGGCGAAACCGCGCGGGTCGCGCTCGCCTTCGTCATGCCACCAGACATCGGGGAGATGATCGAATGTCAGGTGCGGGAACTCGCCGCGCAGGGCCGCGGGCGGGCGTCCGACGTCGCAGCTGCTCTCCAGCCCCTCGCGGTGCAGGTGCTCCACCAGAATGGGGATTCCCCGGCCGCCGAAGACGCCCGTCGCCGTTTCGATCGCGCGGGTCAGCGGCGACGTGACGACGAGGTCATAGGCTCTGCCGGCCAGCAATTCCCTTGCCTCCGCCACCTGCTGGCGGCCGAGCGTCGTCAGCCGGGCGTCGAAATGCAGGGGATCGACGCCGGTCGCCGCATAGGCCTCGTTGAAGGTCGACTGGCCGTGGCGGATGAGATCGACCGCCGGCATCAGCGCCGGCCCGCCGGATCAGTCCGCAAAATTGTCCTCGGAGCTCATCGAGGCCCGCTCGGCGGTCTCGCGCGCCAGCCTCAATCGCCTCAGCCTGGCCGTTCGCTCCTCCAGACTCTCGGTCTCGACCATGTATTCCGTCAGGCTGATCCTGACGGCTGGTTCGGCCGGGGTGGGAAGGCGACGGGGCGTCTTGGGTTTCGCGGGCGCCGGGGCCCGGGAGGGCTTCTTCATCATCTTTTAATACAAGCGCTTTTCCGCGCAAAAGCCAAGCGGCAGCCGCGATTCGGACCCTCCGACGCCATAGTCCTAGGCCGTCAGTCCTAATTCGCGCCGAGGGCTTTCCTGGCCGTCAGAAGCGTTTGCCTTTGCGCCCGGGACCAATAAACCACCTTGGCCGCCGCCCCTTCTGACCCGGCCTCGCGCCTGCAAGAGAGTCCGTTCATGCCTGTCGTCGCCACCACGCCTTTCAGCGACCAGAAGCCGGGCACGTCAGGCCTGCGCAAGAAGGTCGTCGTCTTCCAGCAGCCACACTATGTCGAGAATTTCCTGCAATCGATTTTCGACTCCCTCGACGGCCGCGAAGGCCAGACGCTCGTCATCGGCGGCGACGGTCGTTTCCATAATCGCGAAGTGATCCAGATCGCGATCCGCATGGCGGCGGCGAATGGTTTCGGACGCGTGATCGTCGGGCGCGGCGGATTGCTGTCGACGCCGGCGGCGTCAAATCTCATTCGCAAGACGAAATCTTTCGGCGGCGTGATCCTGTCGGCAAGCCACAATCCCGGCGGTCCCGACGGCGATTTCGGCGTGAAATACAATGCGGGCAATGGCGGCCCTGCGCCTGAATCCCTCACCGACCGCATCTTCGCGCGCACAAGAGAGATTTCTTCCTATCGCATCGAGGACGCGCCGGACTGCGATCTCGATCGCGTGGGATCGGCAGCGTGCGGCGCGATGAAGTGCGAGATCGTCGATCCCGTCGCCGACTATCAGGCGCTGATGGAAAAGCTGTTCGATTTCGACGCCATCGCAGCCTTGTTCAAGTCAGGCTTCACGATCCGCTTCGACGGCATGTCGGCGATCACGGGGCCTTACGCGCATGCGATCCTGGAGAAGGCGCTCGGCGCAGGCGCAGGCTCCGTCATCAACGGAACGCCCCTACCCGATTTCGGCGGCCATCACCCCGATCCCAATCTCGTCCACGCCAAGGACCTGTTCGATCTCATGATGTCGGACAAGGCGCCTGATTTCGGCGCGGCGTCCGACGGCGACGGCGATCGCAATCTCATCATCGGGCGCGGACAGTTCGTGACGCCGTCGGATTCCGTCGCGATGCTCGCCGCCAACGCGCATCTCGCGCCGGCCTATGCCGGCGGCATCGCCGGCGTCGCGCGCTCGATGCCGACCAGCGCCGCAGCCGATCGCGTCGCCCAAAAGCTCGGCGTCAAATGCTACGAAACGCCGACCGGGTGGAAATTCTTCGGCACGCTGCTCGATGCGGGCCTTGCGACGATCTGCGGCGAAGAAAGCGCCGGCACCGGCTCCAACCATGTGCGCGAGAAGGACGGGCTCTGGGCCGTGCTGCTCTGGCTCAACATCATCGCGAAGCGTCGCCAGAGCGTGAAGGACATCGTCGCCGAACACTGGCGGACCTACGGCCGCAACTATTATTCGCGCCACGACTATGAAGAGATCGACAGCGACGCCGCGAGCAGGCTGATGCAGGCGCTGCGCGACCGGCTGCCGCGCCTGAAGGGCGATGCGCTCGCCGGCAAGACCGTCGCGAACGCCGATGACTTCGCCTATCTCGATCCGGTCGACGGCTCCGAGGCGAAGGCGCAGGGCGTGCGCATCCTGTTCGAAGACGGGTCGCGCATCGTCTATCGCCTCTCCGGCACCGGCACCGTCGGCGCGACGCTGAGGATCTATGTCGAGCGTTATGAGCCCGACCCGACGCGTCAGTTCCTGGAGACGCAGCAGGCGCTCGCCGATCTCATCAAGGCGGCGAGCGATGTCGCCGACGTTGCGAAACGCACGGGACGCAACGCGCCGAGCGTGATCACCTGACCTCTAACGCAACGGCGCCCGTTCACCATCCGGCGTCGCGACGAAGCGGCCAAGCTTGACTCCGCCGGGCGGCTCCAACCATTGCGTGCGCGGACCCGGCCAGAAACCTTTCCGCAACGATGAAATCGAAACTCGACGACGCGAAGGCGCTCTGGGCCGAACTCCAGATCCGCGCGCAGCTCGCCGCCTCCGCCAGCCTTCATCTCTACACGCTGGCGGCGGTCGCCTTGGGCCTCATCCTCGGCTTTCTCATCGCCTTCACATCGGCGCGGCTCGCGGTGCTGGTGATCCTCGCGGTCGGCGTCGGCGTCGGCTACGCGGTCAGATCCTTCGTCTCCTATCGCCGAAGGCGGAAATGGATGGAGCGCGAATAGCGCTGCAACCCCGCATCGCCACGGTCAGGTGACGCTTGCGTCACGCTCGCTGAGCTAACGTTGCGTCCGCCCGGTCGATCATCGATCGGCGCGCAAGGGGGCGCAGCCATGACCGAAGAAGCGGTCGATGAAACCGCGCGCTTCAACGCCACTCAGCAGGGGTGGCGAAAGGCCGGCCGCGCGGTGGCCGCCAGCGGCGCAGGTCTGGCCGCGCTCGCGCTCTGTGGCGCCTGGGCCGGCTTTCTCGGCTGGGCGGCCTGGCGGCTCTTCGAGGCGATCGCCGGCTAGGCGGACGGCAAGCTCTCGGCATTTCGCCTACGGCGTTCTACTTATTTTCAGCGATGCCGCTATGTCGTATCGCGCCGGCAGGCAGCGCGGCGTCAGCTTCATTCGCAGGCGGGCGCCCACGCAACCATTCGCTTATTGTTGTTGATATTTGAACGCGGCTCGCCGTTCAGCGGCGGGATATTGAGGACGCTCATGCGCAGCGTTGATCGCACTATGCCGATCCTGATCGTCGAGGATCACAAGTCGATGACTCAGGTCATCAAGAGCATGCTGACAGGACTCGAATTTCGCGACGTCGACAGTTGCGCGAACGGAGTCGAGGCTCTGCGGAAACTCGCGACCAAAAAATATGGACTGATCATTAGCGACTGGGACATGCCGGAAATGTCCGGCATCGAACTGCTGCGAGCAGTGCGCGGCGACGATGATCTCAAACATATCCCGTTCATGATGATCTCCAGCAACGCTCAGGCGCAGCGGGTGATTGAAGCTAAGAAGGCGGAGATCGACGGCTTCGCGGTGAAGCCTTTCACCGCGATCCAGTTGCTCGCGCGCATCGAACATTGCCTCTGGCAGGCGTCGCAGCGACTCTGAGTGCGCGCGGTTTTTTCCGCGGCTTGATTTGCATGGCCGCCCGGCAATGATCGCCTCCGACAACGACGTGGAGCTGGCCAGTCACCCCATCTTCCCATTCGGGCGTCGGCTGGCCTGCCGCGTTCGCGCGCCAGTCCCGGGACGAAGGCCAAATGGAACCCGACCTGATTGATTGCCGGGAGAGGTCGGAAAGCACGTCGGTCGACGCCGGTCTGCGCTAACGAAAAATTGAACCCGGCGATATGCGCGTGGAGTTCCACCGTCTGGCTTCCCATGGTGAGCGATGGTTAGTTTGCTCGACAGTAGCGCCGGCAATGGAGGAAGCGATGGATTCTGAAAGGAAGAAAATTCCGGCGGAAGCCGTGGAGCTCTACACCCAGTTTATTCATGGCGAGATCAGCCGCAGGGTTTTTATGGATCGTCTCAAGCGTGTCGCCGGAGTGGGACTCTCGGCAAGCGCGCTCGCGAAAGCGCTGATGCCGAACTACGCGCTCGGCCAGCAGATCAGAAAAGATGATGAGCGTATCGAGGCGAGCTACGTGACGGTGCCGTCGCCGGAAGGAAACGGCGAGATCCGCGGCTACTTCGTGCGGCCCCGAAGCGCAGATACGCGCGAGGCCACGCCCGCCAAACTGCCCGGCGTGATCATCGTGCATGAGAACAGGGGCCTCAATCCACATACCGAGGACGTTGCGCGTCGTTTCGCGCTTGAAAATTTCATGGCCTTCGCGCCGGACGCGCTCACGACCCTCGGCGGCTATCCCCAGGACGACTACAAAGGCGGGCAGCTTTTCGCCAAGATCGACAGGGCGAAGCTGATGCAGGACTGGCTCGCCGCCGCGCGTTGGCTGAAGGCTCGGCCGGATTGCACCGGCAGGATCGCCGCAACCGGCTTTTGTTATGGCGGCGGCGTCGCGAACACGCTCGCCGCTTTGATGGGAGCTGATCTCGCTGCGGCCGCTCCCTTCTATGGCGCTCCCACTGCGCCCGCCGACGTGCCGAAGATCAAGGCCGCCATTCTGATCAACCACGGCGCCCTGGATAAGACGCTTGCCGAGGGCTATCCCAACCAGGAGGCCGAACTGAAGAAGAACAACATCCGCTACGAAGGCCATTTGTGGCCTGCCTCCGTGCATGGCTTCTTCAATGATGCGACGCCTGAACGCTACAACAAGACCACCGCGCCGCACGCCTGGGCGCGGACAGTCGAATGGTTCAACCAGCACACGCGGTCGGCGTAGCGCTGACGTAACGCCTTTCGACAGCGATTGTCGC
Source organism: Terrirubrum flagellatum (assembly GCF_022059845.1). Lineage (GTDB taxonomy): Bacteria > Pseudomonadota > Alphaproteobacteria > Rhizobiales > Beijerinckiaceae > Terrirubrum > Terrirubrum flagellatum. The sequence goes on from NZ_CP091851.1 coordinate 2,231,074, forward strand.
AAAAGCCGCCTTCAGGTCCGCCCGGAGGCCGACAGCCGCGAGGCCAGCATACCGCAGGCGAGATCGGTCGCCGCGCGACTTCGCCATCTGCGTGCGGCGTCGCAGCCCGCGGAGGCCACAGAACCTGAATGAAGGAACTGTGGTGAGCGCGATGGGATTCGAACCCATGACCTACTGATTAAAAGTCAGTTGCTCTACCGGCTGAGCTACGCGCTCCCGCCCGTCAGGCAGGCGCCCCTTCCGGGGCCGGGGTGCAGTTACTTTGCGCGGGTCCGGGGGTCAACCTTGAACGGGCGCGACGGGAACCCGCCAGCGGCGATGTTGCCACAGCCATTGCTCGGGATGCTCCCTGACCCAGCCCTCGATGACAGCCGTGATGGCGCGCATCGCGCCCTCGACATCGACATGCCCCTCCTCGTCGCGAGGCAGATCGAGCGGCGGCGTGATCTCCAGCCGGAAGCGGCCGCCGGGCAGGCGCACGCAGCGCGCGCCATGCACGGGACAGTCGAAGCGCTGGGCGAGCTTGCCGAGAACCGGATTGACCAGGGCCGAACGGCCCATGAAGGACACGACCAGTCCGCGCGTGAGATGCTGGTCGGCCAGCATGGCGAGGCGGCCGCCGCGCTCCAGCACGCCGACCATGGCGTTCGCGGCGCCCGGCCCGCTCGGCAGGAGCCGCCCCATCGCCGCGCCGCGCACGATCTCGATCGCGCGCGCCACGGCCTTGTTGTTCGGCGGACGAAACACGATCGTCGTGTCGAGCCCATAGCGCGCCGCAGCGACGCCCGGCAGCTCCCAGTTGCCGAGATGCGCCGCGAAGATGATCGCCGGCTTCTTGTGATCGAGCAGCGAAATGAACTGGTCGACGCCGACGACATCGGTGCGGCCGCGACGCTCCGGCGTGTGATAATCGAAATCCATCAGCTCCTGCAGGAACGGATATTCGGTCATCGTGCGGCCGAGATTGTCCCAGCTGTCGCGCAGGATGCGGGCGCGCTCCTCTTCCGACTTCTCCGGAAACACCGCTTCGAGATTTCTTTTCGCAGTGCGATGCGCGGGAACGAGCGGCCCGAGCTTGCGCATCAGAAAGCCGCCCATCGCGCTTGCGCGGTCTGGACCGATCATGCGCAGAAAGCCCATATAGCCGCGCACGATCAGCCCCGTCACCGGCGCGAACAGGTCGCTCAGCGCGCGAATCGCCCGTCTTGCATTGGGATTGCGCCATGGCGCCATCTTGATCCTGGCCCCTCAATTTCGCGCTGGTTTGTGCTGAAGCGCGCCTGCGAGGTCAAGCAATCGCAGTGAAAATAGCGCCGAATTCGAATCGCAAGCAAAAAAAGCGCTGGAATTCGGGCTTTTCAGCGCGCCGGAGGCTATGCCGCGCGCAACCGAATCGCGTAAAGACCCGATTCTCAGCATGATTCGCATGGAGGACTGCCCATGGCCAAGAAGGCCGCAGTAAAAGCCGCCAAGGGCGCCAAGCCCGCGGCGAAGAAAGCCAAGAAAGTCGCGAAGCCGGCCGGCCCGCGCCCCGGCGCCGCTCTGACGGTGAAGCATATTGCGGCGGAACTCGCCGCGGCTCACGACATGGCGAAGAAGCAGGCTGAAACGATCCTCACGGATTTCGTCGACAGCGTCGTCAAGAACCTCAAGAAGGGCACGAAGATTCGCATCGTCGGCCTTGGCATGCTGCAAGTGCGCAAGCGCGCCGCGCGCATGGGCCGCAACCCGGCGACGGGCGAAGCGATCAAGATCAAGGCGAGCAAGAAGGTGGCCTTCCGCGCTGCCAAGGAGCTCAAGGCCGCGATCTGACGGATTCATTCGTCGGAGCCTTTCAGGTTCTCAAGAAAACGGCGCGCCAGTGGCGCGCCGTTTTTGTTTGCGCCGCAGCGGGATTCAAAGCCGCACGATGACCTTGCCCATCGCCTTGCGATCCTGAAGCTTCGCCAGCGCGCTTTCAAAATCGACGAGTTCGACGACGGAGTCGATCACCGGCTTCATGCCGCCCGCCATCTTGTCGAGGCTCTGCGCGATGTTCTTCATCGAACAGCCGAACGAGCCGAAGATGCGATATTGCTGCTGGAAGAGCTGCATCAGATTCATCGTCGTCGACACGCCTGACGTCGAGCCGCAGGTGACGAGCCGGCCGCCGCGCTTGAGGCAGAGCAGCGAACCGTTCCAGGTGTCGGCGCCGACATGCTCGAACACGACATCGACGCCCTTGCGCTTCGTGAGCTGGCGGACCTCGCCCTCGAAACGCTCCTTGCGATAATTGATGACGTGATCGGCGCCGAGCTTCTTCACGAGGTCGAATTTCGAATCGTCGCCGACCGTCGTGTAGATGGTGCAGCCGATCGCCTTCGCCATCATGATCGCGGCCGTGCCGATGCCTGACGCGCCGGCGTGAACAAGAATGCTTTCGCCGGGTTCGAGCTTCGCATTGTCGAACAGCATATGCTGCACGGTGCCGAAACCGATTGCGGCGCAGGCGGATTCCTCGAAGGTCACGCCAGCGGGAACCGGCGTGACGAGACGCGCCGGCCGGTTCATCAGCTCGCGGCCGAAACCGTCGACATGGAAACCCATGATGCCGCGCACGTCCTCGCAGAGATTGTCGCGCCCTTCCCGGCACGCCTTGCAGACGCCGCAGGTCTCCGCGCCATACATCACGACATGGTCGCCGATCTTGCGGTCGCTCACGCCCGCGCCGACGGCGACGATCTCGCCCGAACCTTCGACGCCGACGCATTGCGGCAGCTTGCGCTTCGCGAACGCCATGCCGCGATAGCCCCAGACGTCGAGATAGTTGAGCGCCATGGCGCGCGTGCGGATCTGGACCTCGCCTTCGCCGGGCGGCGGCGGATTGGGCTCGTCCTCGATCAGGCGAAGATCGCGATCACCGTAAAGTTTTAAAGCACGCATGCTCAGGAGTTTCTTGAAATTAGCGTTGAATACCCATCGACGCGGTCAAACCACCATCGACGGGAATGGTCACACCCGTGACATAGGAAGCCGCAGGGCTGAGCAGAAACGCAACAACGGCGGCCACATCTTCCGCTTTCGCGAAACGGCCGGCGGGCACCTGCTTCTCGATCTTGTCGCGATAGGCGGCGTAGCTCTCAAGCATCGCGGTGTCGACGAAGCCCGGCGCGACGGCGTTGGCGGTGACGCCGCGCTTCGCCGTCTCGATGGCGAGATTCCTGGTATAGGCGATCATCGCCGCCTTGGTCGCGGCGTAGGCGCCGTTGCCCTGCGTCGCGCGTAGAGCCGCCGCAGACGAGATCGCGACGATGCGGCCTTCCCGCTTCATGGTCATCGGACGGACGAGCGCCGAGACGATGCGCGTCATCGCCCAATAGTTCACTTGCATCGCCGCTTCGGCCTTGTCCTGCGCCATCATCGCAACGAGCGTGTCGTAGCTCTGGCCTGCGTTATGGACGAAGCCGTAATAGGCGTCTTCGTCAGCGAGGATTTTCGCAAAAGAGTCGACGGCGTCGCGATCGCCGAGATCAAGCGCGCGCGCTTCGACGGCGGCGCCGGGAATTTCAAAGCGAATGCGCGCGGCGACGGCCTCAGCCTCGTCGCGCGAACTGCGATAGGTGAAGACGACGTCATGGCCGGCGCGCGCCGCCGCCTCGACGATCGCGGCGCCGATGCCGCGCGCGCCGCCGGTGACGAGAACGCGCTTGCGAGCGGAGTCAGCGGTCACGCCGCCGGCTCCAGCCCCATCACCAGGCAGGTGTTCTGGCCGCCGAAGCCGAACGCATTCGACAACACATGGCGCACGCGCGCGTCGCGCGCCTCGTTCGGGACCACGTCGAGCGGGATCGTCGGATCGGGCATGCGATGATTGATTGTCGGCGTGAGGCGCTGATGCTGAAGCGTCAGCATCGACACGACGGCCTCAATGGCGCCGGCGGCGGTGAGCGTATGGCCGATCATCGACTTGTTCGAGGAAATGGGCACTGTTTTCATCCGCTCGCCCATGACGGCGAGGCAGCCGAACGACTCCATCTTGTCATTCTCGGGCGTCGAAGTGCCGTGCGCGTTAACATAGTCGATATCATCAGGCGTCAGCGCCGCGTCGGCGATGGCGTCCTTCATCGCAAGGATGACCGGCTTGCCGTCAGGCGAGGAGCGCGTGCGATGGAACCCGTCGCCGCGATCGCCGGCGCCGAGCAGGAAGCCGAGGATCTTCGCGCCGCGCGCTTTGGCGCGTTCATAGCTTTCAAGAACGAGCGCGGCGGCTCCCTCGCCCATGACGAAGCCGTCGCGATTCTTGGAGAAGGGCTTTGACGCCTGCTCCGGGATTTCGTTCTGCGTCGACAGCGCCGACAGCAGCGAGAAACGGATCAGCGCTTCCGCCTGCACTGAACCGTCAGTGCCGATGCAAAGCGCCGCATCGGTCTCGCCGCGGCGGATCGCCTCGACGCCCATCTGGATCGCGGTCGCGCCCGAGGAGCAGGCGGTCGACATCGAGATCGGCGCGCCCTTGGTGCCGAACCTGTCGGCGATGCGATCGGCCACGCCGCCGAACAGGAAGAGTTCATGAAAGGCCTCGAAGCCGCCCTGCCCTGCGCGCGTGACGAAATCGCGCGAGGTCAGCGTCTCCTTGTCCTCGATCGCCTCGGCTATGGCGAGACGCTGCGGCCATTCCATCTCGACCGGCGGCACGGCGATGAAAAGCGGACCGGGGAAATCTCCCGCGGCGGCGATCGACGACTGATCGATCGCCTCCTCGGCGGCGAGTGATGCGAGTTTCTCCGACAAGGCCGGCGCGCATTGCGGCTCGAACGGCACATGATCGACCGTGCCGGCGATGCTGGTCTTCAACCCGTCGGTCGCAAAGCGCGTGATGCGATGGATGCCCGACCGGCCCGCGGTCATGGCGGCCCAATTGTCGTCCTTGCCCTGGCCAAGCGACGTGACCATGCCCATGCCGGTCACCACGATCAGCGGACGTCCGAGCTTGTCGACTGTGGAAGCCATTCCGCTCTCCCTTTCGCCGCTGATTTAGTGCGCCTTCTCGACCAGCGCGAGGCCTTCGCCGCGCCAATGGCCGAGACCCGTCACGACAACCTGTTCGATCGGCCCGTCAAAGGGCGCCTCAGCGGAGGAGCCGGCGATTGGCGGAAACAGCGCGCCATGTTCGAGAACCGTAGTGGCGAGAAGCAGGCCCGCGGGGAACTGCGCCTCGAAGCCATGTCCGACGAGATTGCCAATGGCGCGCACCGGCGCCGACGGCGCGAGCTTCGCCAGAACCTCGCGCTCCTCGCGCGTCACCGGCTCGACGCCAGTCGCGCCCGACAGGATGGCGAAACGGCCGGGCTTGAGCTTCGGCGCGATCTTGTCCCAAAGACGTGTGAATGACGCGACCGCATCGCCGGGCTTGCGGCGCGACCAGTCGGAGCCCACGGCCGTCAGCTTCGCGCGCGGAGTTCGGCCGCGCGCCTTCGCGACGCCAGCCTCCTCGAGCACCATGAAGGCGCCCATGGCGCCCATGTCGAAACCGGCGCCGGCGCCCGCGCGCTCGAACACCGGCGTCCACGGTCCTTTGCGATTGAAACGACGGAATTCATACAGCAGATGCAGATCGGGCCGCTGCGAGGCGAAAGATCCGCCGACGACGAAGACGTCGCCCTGCCCCGCGCTAATGCGCGCATGGGCGATGCGGACGGCGTCGACGCCCGCCTGCTCCTCGCCCATGAAGGTGCGCGAGGCGCCGATCACGCCATGGACGATGGCGATGTTGCCGGCGAGCAGGTTCGACAATTGCGCGAGGAAAAGCGTCGGCTTGAGATCGTTCATCAGCCGCTCGTTGAGGAAGCGGCCGCGATCATTGGTCTTGCGCAGGCCGGTCGCGATCGCGTCGTCGACCTCATTGTTGCGTTCGCCGCCGCCGGCCGCGACCACGATCTGCGTCTGCGCCAGCCGCTCGGCGTCGCCCTTCAGTCCCGCGTCGTCGAGCGCAAGACCGGCGGCATAAGTGCCGATGCGTTGCCACGGCTCCATCTGGTTCTGGTCGACCTTCTTCGCGATCTGGCGCGACCATTCGAGCGGAATGATAGGGTGAACGGTGACGGGCGCGTAGGTTTCGGCGTCGAGCTTCGGCGCGGCGCCATTCGCAGCGGCGTCCCAATGGGCCTCGAGCCCCTCGCCGAGGCTCGACACCAGGCCTGCGCCGGTGATCCAGACTTCTCTCGCGGTCATTCCTGCAACAACTCCCCGCGGGTTCAAGATCACGCCGCACTTTGATTGAAGCGATCAAAGTGCGGGAACGTGATCGATTCTAAAAATTCAGAGCATGGCTCTTGCGAAAAACCGGTTCCCACTTTTTCGCGCCATGCTCTATGCGGCGATTGGCAAACCGATCCGTTCGGCGCGCGTCTTCATGAGCCCGCGAAGATCGTCGGGCAAGGGCATGATCCGGAACATCAGTTCGGCGTCGCAGACGCGCTTTCCCGCAACCGACATCGAGGCGTTGGCGACGGAATAGCCGGAGCCTTCGTGGGCGAGCGCAGCGTCGATCACGAGCTCTGCGTCCGGACCGATGAAGGTGCGGAACTTCGCTTTCTCCACACCCGCAAGAAACGGCATCTTCGTCAGGCCATTCAGGCCGAGAATGAGATAGCCGCAGGCCTGCGCCATGGTCTCGGTCAGCAGCACGCCCGGAACCAGGGGATGACCGGGGAAATGACCTTCGAAGACAGGGCTTTCGGTCGGCACCTTCGCATGCGCCGTCAGCCGCGCGGCGGCGCGGTCGAACGCTGCGATCCTGTCGATCATGTCGAAATATTCGAGGCGCATGGCGCGCGACAGCTATCGATGGAGCGACGGCCTGGCCGTCGCCGCCGATTACGCCGCCTTGGCGGCGACCAGCTCGTCGATCTTGGCCGAGAGGTTGGAGAGCTTGAAATACTCTTCCGCCTTGACCTTGCCCTCGTTGACCTCCTGGGTCCACTCCTCGAGCGGCAGCTTGATGCCGAACTTCTTGTCGATCGCGAAGGCGATATCGAGGAAGGCGAGCGAGTCGATGCCGAGATCGTCGATCGCGTGGCTTTCCGGCTTGATCGTGTCGCGCGGGATGTCGCAGGTCTCGGCGATGATGTCGGCGACCGTCTCGAAAGTGGAAGACATATTTGTGCCCTTCAGTCTGCGGCTCTCATCCGGTCCTTGCCGGACGCATAGAGCCACGGGCGCAGTTCATGCGCCTGAATCCGTTCAGATGTGAACCATCCGTTAGTCGATCGGATCGCCGCCCGCAAGCCAGCCGGCCTTGACGCGGGCGATGTGGCTGTCGATGTCGCCGGCTGCGATCGCGGCCCTCAACCCCGCCATAAGCTCCTGATAATAGGCGATGTTCGCCCAGCTCAGCAGCATCTGGCCCAGCATCTCGCCGGATTTGGTGAGATGATGGAGATAGGCGCGGCTGTAGTCGCGGGCGGCGGGACAGGATGACGCGGCGTCGAGCGGCCGTTCATCATCCACATGCCTGGCGTTGCGGAGGTTGACCTTGCCGAAGCGGGTGTAGGCCGTCCCGTGTCGGCCCGCCCGCGTCGGCATCACGCAATCGAACATGTCGACGCCCCGGCGCACCGCCTCGACGATGTCGTCGGGGGTTCCAACGCCCATGAGGTAACGCGGCTTCCCCTTGGGCAGCCAGGGTTCGACGATCTCGATCATGGCGAGCATCGTTTCCTGCGGTTCGCCGACCGCGAGGCCGCCGATCGCATAGCCCTTCAAATCCATTTGCGTGAGCGCTCGCGCGCTTTCCTCGCGGAGGTCTCTCTGGTCCCCGCCCTGCACAATGCCGAACAGGGCGCGTCCCTCGGGCTCGCCAAAGGCCGTCCGGCAACGCTCGGCCCAACGCAGCGAAAGCCGCATCGCCTTCTCCTGCTCGGCCCGCGGCGCCGGCAACCTGACGCATTCGTCGAGCTGCATGACAATGTCGGCGCCCAGCAGATTCTGGATCTCGACCGACCGTTCAGGGGTGAGACGATGGGTCGATCCGTCGATATGGGAACGGAAGGTCACGCCGTCCTCGCTCATCTTGCGGAGCGCCGCGAGCGACATGACCTGGAAGCCGCCGGAGTCGGTCAGGATCGGGCGCGGCCAGCGCATCATCCTGTGCAGGCCGCCAAGCCGCGCCACCCGCTCCGCGCCGGGGCGCAGCATCAGGTGATAGGTGTTGCCGAGCAGGATGTCGGAGCCGGCCTCCCTCACCTGCTCGGGATAGAGGCCCTTCACCGTGCCGGCGGTGCCGACCGGCATGAACGCGGGCGTCCGGATCGCGCCGCGCGGGGTCGAAATCTCGCCCGTCCGCGCCGCGCCGGCGGTCGCGGCGACGCGAAACGAAAAACTGTCGCTCATATCAGGCGCAGGTGAAGTGGCGCGCCGGCGCCGTCAAGCCCGCTGGAGGCTCCTGCGCCTTCGCGAGGCTACAGCACTGTCATGCTGACATTGATCGTCGAGCATCCGGAGCCGGCCGGCGTGTTGGCGCAGACCCTGAAGCTGTAGCTGTCCTCGCCCTTGTAGCCTTTCGTCGCGTGATAGCGAAAGCGCGCCACGTTGATCTGCTTGATCACGCCGTGACGCGGCGCCCTGACGACCGACGACCCCGTGAACTCCCGGCTTGTGCGAACGCGGCCCGGCTTGAAAGCGTAGTTGCAGCGGCCGTGATCCGTCTGGGAGGTCCATGTCACGCTGTCATTCTGCGCCGGGCGAAAGGCGGAGATGATTGTGTTGCACCTCGCCAGGGCGGGCGCGGAGAGACAACAAGCGCTGAGCGCGACAACAACGAATTTCATCGGCTTTCACAAACCCTTGCTCCGGTTCAAGGGCTAGCTTGGCGTCTGCGCGCCAACAAGTTGCGCCGAACGAATGGGGCTTGAACGAAAACGAAGAGCGGATGCGCGGCCCATGCGGCGCTCACTTCATATGCGCGGTGATGATGACGGTCGAACAACCCGACTGCACGCCGCGCCGCGCGCACACCTTGAAAGCGTAGACGTCGGTTCCCTTGAACAGATATTTCGGCGCGTAACGAAACACCGCGTCGCCGGATTTCACCAGCGAGCCGATTTCGGGCCGCTGGCGAATGGTCACGCTGGTGAGCTGATAGGGCCGCCCTTCAAGGAAGCGATGCTCGCAGACCGAGCTCTGGGTCACTTCCGCCGTCCAGAACACGGAATCGTTGATTTCAGGAAAATGGAGGGGCGCATCGATGGCGCAGTCGGCGCGCGCGGACGCGGGCAGAAAAGGCAGCGACGCCGCCAGGATCAACGCCCCAAGGAGCCGCATGCTCGCTTGCCCGCCCGCGCGAAAAGATCAGAAACACTCTGACATCACGTCATCAGGCGCGATGCAAGAGGCTGGAGTCGCCGTAGGAGTAGAAGCGATAATTGTGATGAATAGCGTGTTGATAGGCGCTTTTCATGCGCCCTGTCCCGGCGAAGGCGCAGACCAGCATGAACAGGGTCGACTTCGGCAGGTGAAAATTCGTCATCAGGAGATCGGCGGCGCGAAAGCGATAGCCGGGCGTGATGAAGATATCGGTTTCGCCGGCGAATGCCCGGATCGTTCCGTCTTCGGTCGCGGCGGATTCAAGCAGGCGCAGCGACGTCGTGCCAACGGCGATGATGCGGCCGCCATTCGCGCGCGTCTCGTTCAGGGCCTGCGCGGCCTTCGCGCTCACCTCGCCCCACTCCGGATGCATCCTGTGATCGCGCGTATCCTCGACTTTCATCGGCAGGAAGGTGCCGCCGCCGACATGCAGCGTCACGACATGGCGCGACACGCCAGACTTATCGAGCGCGGCGAGCAAGCGCGGCGTGAAATGGAGGCCCGCCGTTGGCGCGGCGACGGCGCCGTCGCGCTCGGCGTACATCGTCTGATAGTCGGCGACATCCTTCTGATCGGCGGCGCGCTTGCCCGCGATGTAAGGCGGCAGCGGCATGCGGCCCGCCGTCGCGATCGCGATGTCGAGATCGGGACCGGAGAGATCGAAACGCAGCAGGATTTCGCCGCCGTCGAATTTCTCTTCGACGGTCGCATCGAGCGAACCAAGCAGGCAGGCGTTTCCCTCGCCTTCGCCGAACCGGATGCGGTCGCCCACAGCGAGACGCTTGCCCGGCCGCGCGAGCGCGCGCCAGACATCGCCCGCCTCGCGCTTCATCAGCAGCGCCTCGATGCGCGCGCCCTCGCCCGACGCGCGCCGGCGCACGCCGTCGAGGCGCGCCGGAATGACGCGCGTGTCATTGACGACGAGCGCGTCGCCGGGGCGAAGAAACGCCGGCAGATCAGCGACAATTCGATCTTCGAAATCGGCGTCGGGACGCACGACCAGCATCTTCGCGCGATCGCGCGGCGACATCGGCCGCAGGGCGATGCGGTCTTCTGGAAGGTGGAAATCGAAATCGGAAACGAGCATCGCGAACGCTTGCTGCGATGTCAGCGATTTGCGGATTCACCTCCCCCCTTGTGGGGGAGGTCGGCGCGCAGCGCCGGGAGGGGGGTGACAAGAATCGCGACTTGGTCGCGAGAGTTCGAGGCTGACCTATCCCCCTCTCCAACTCTCCCCCATAAGGGGGGAGAGGGTTTCGTCTGCGCTACGTCGCGCATTTTCTTGCAATGCTTGGAACGTGCTTACTGCACGTCCGCCATGACGCGCATCGACAGGATCTTGTCCGGATCGCGCACCGGCTCGCCGCGCTTGATCTTGTCGACATTCTCCATGCCTTCGACGACCTTGCCCCACGCCGTGTATTGCTTGTCGAGGAAGCTCGCATCGTCGAAACAGATGAAGAACTGCGAATTCGCCGAGTTCGGATTCGCCGCGCGCGCCATCGAGCAGACGCCGCGCTGATGGCTCTCATCGTTGAACTCGGCCTTCAGATCAGGATATTCCGAACCGCCCATGCCGGTGCCGTGCGGGCAGCCCGTCTGCGCCATGAAGTCTTCGATGACGCGATGGAAGACGATGCCGTCATAGAATTCCTCGCGCGCGAGCTTCTTGATGCGCTCGACATGGCCGGGCGCGAGGTCCGGCCGCATCGCGATGACGACCTTCCCCTTGGTGGTTTCGAGGATGAGCGTGTTTTCCGGATCGAGGCTCATGAGGATGTCCTTGTGAGGGGTGAGAGGATCAGATGGCCGTGGACGGCGCATCGAAGATGAAGCGGATCGAGATCGGCCGGCCTGCGGCCGACGCTCCGAACCTGTTGCTCAAGGGGAATGGCGCGCACTGCGCCACCGCCCTCCTGATCGACGCGGTCAGCGCCTCGCGCTGGGCGTTCGACGCCAGGCGGCTGACATAGGTCACGCGCGGCTCTCCGACAAGCGCGCCGTCCCGGGTCAGGCTGAAGCGGATCGTGGCGTCGAGCTTCGTTTTCGCAAGATCGGCGGGCGGCAGCCAGCATGACCGGATGAAGTTCCCGAGACCGCGCGGATTGTCGATGGCGTTCGGCTTCTCCGCCTGCTGCGACAGGTGAATGTCGCCGCGAATGCCATCGCCGCCGAACGCGCGCTGACCGCGCCGGAGTTGCAGCAACGGCCGATCGGGATCGGCGTAGGGACCCGTCGTTCCCGGGAGATAGCGCTGCCCCGTTGGCGGCGGCAGGGCCGGATTGACCGCAGGCGGCAGCGCCGGATTGTCGAAAGGCGGCGGCAGGCCGAGATCGCGCGTCTGCTGGCCGAAGGCCGCATTCGCAACCAGGCCGGTCGCGATGCAGCCGATCAGGGCGGCCGCGCGGCGCATCGCGCTACTTCGCGTCGGCCAGCATCCGCATGCGCACAATCTTGTCTGGGTTCGAGACCTGGCCGTTCTGCGCCGAGGAGCCCTTCTTGATCTTGTTGACGACATCCATCCCCGACACCACCTCGCCCCAGATGGTGTACTGGCCGGTGAGCGGAGCGCAGCCGTCATAGCAGATGAAGAACTGCGAATTGGCCGAGTTCGGATCCTGCGCGCGGGCCATGCCGACGCTGCCGCGCTGGAAAGGCTGCGGCGAAAATTCGGCCGGGAGATTCGGCAGGTCGGATTTGCCCGTGCCGGTGCCGGTGGGATCGCCGGTCTGGGCCATGAAGCCGTCGATCACGCGATGGAACACGATGCCGTCATAGAAGCCGCGCTTGGTCAGCGCCTTGATCTGCTCGACATGTTTCGGCGCGAGATCGGGACGCAGGCGGATGACGATGCGGCCGTCTTTCGTGTCGAGCGCAATGGCGTTGTTGGGATCGACATTCTGGGCGTGCGCCGTGACGGCGAGCAGGGAAAAGGCCGCGGCCGCAATAATCTTTCGCATGACGTCTCCAGGGAACGCGCCCGTCAGGGGCGCGGAAATTTCTGCTTCAAACGGGCGACGACCGAAGCCGGCGCAAACGGGCTGACATCGCCGCCCATCGCCGCGATCTGGCGGACAAGCGTGGCCGTGATGGGGCGGACCAATGGCGAGGACGGCAGAAACACTGTCTGGATGTCAGGCGCCATCACCGCGTTCATGCCGGCCTGCTGCATCTCGTAATCGAGATCCGTGCCGTCGCGCAGCCCGCGAATGATCATGGTCGCGCCGACGCGCGCGGCCGCCGCGACGGTCAGGTCCGAAAAGGTCGTGACCTCGACGACCGAGCCCGTCTCTTTCTCGATCGGCGCCGCGACCTCGCGGATCAGCTCGGTGCGTTCGTCGACGGAGAACAGCGGCGTCTTGTTTGGATTGACGCCGATCGCGACCACCACCTTGTCGGCGATGCGACAGGCCTCTCGCAACTGATCGACATGCCCGTTGGTGACCGGATCGAATGAGCCGGGATAGAAGGCGATGCGGTTCTTGGCCATGCTCGTCAGCGCGAAGGCGGCGGGACGGCGAGGGTTAGCCGGCCGGGACGCGGGCCGCAAGGCCGCCCCGGACTACTCCGCCGGCTGGCCTGCAAGTCGCGGCGGTTCGCGGCGGCCCTCGGCCCAGACGAGCCAGAGCCCGCCCGCAACAATGAAGCCGGCGCCGATCCAGACCGAAGCCGGCGGCCACTCCGCAAAGAGCAGCGAACCGAACAAAGTCGCCCAGAGAAGCTGCGTATATTGCATCGGCGCGACGGTGGCGGCGCGCGCGATCCGGAAGGCGGTCATGGAGAACCATTGGCCGACGACCTGCGTCGCCGCCATGCCGAGGATCAGCAGCAGCATCTTCGGCTCGATCGGCTGAAGATCGAAAATCGAAATGGCGCCCGCAAGCAGCATGAAGCAGCCATTGCTCCAGGCGTAGATCGTCGCCTGACTCTCGGTGCGCGTGAGCAGGCGCAGGAGCGCCATGGAGAAGGCCCAGGTCGCCGCGGAAAAGATCGCGAGCAGAATCGCGAAGGCCTGTCCCTCGCCCGACGGGCGCAGGATGATGAAGCATCCGATCAGGCCCAGGACGAGGGCGACGATCTGCGGCGGGCGAATTTGTTCGTTGAGCACGGGCGCCGAGACCAGCGCCACCAGCGACGGCGCGATGAACATGATCGCGGTGATCGTCGTCAGCGGAAGTTCGCGCAAAGCGACGAAAAAGGTCAGCACCGACGCGCCTTGCAGCGCGCAGCGCAGAAGATGCAGGCCCAGCTTCTGCGTGCGTATGACAGGCCTGCCGCGCCGCGCTTCGGCGATGAAGAGCGGCGTGACCAGCAGCAGCACGAGAAAGCTGCGGATCGCGATGATCTGCGTCGCCGGCGCGATGGCGACTGCGAGCTTCGACATGGAGTCGCCGGCCGAGATCGCGGCGAAAGCCGCGGCGTTCGCGGCGATGCCGGCGAGCGGCCGTTCCTGCGACGCGGCGTTCGACGATTTTTCGTCGGGGAGATCGACGCTCACGCCGCGCGCTCGCTGCGCATGAGCCAGTATCCGCCGACCATGATGAGCGCGGCGCCGAGCCAGATCGTCGCCTGCGGCCATTCGTTGAAGAACAGCATGCCAATCAGCGTCGCCCACAGAATCTGCGTGTATTGCGCCGGCGCGACCGTCGCCGCGGGCGCGAGCTTCAGCGCCGTCATCGACAGGAGCTGGCCGACCACCTGAAACACCGCCATGGCGGCGACCACGAGCAGGATGGAGGGTTCGATCTGCCGCCAGTCGAACGCGGCGACGGCGCCGCCGAGAATCATCGGGGGAAAATTGCCCCAGGCGATCAGCGTCACCCGGCTTTCGGTGCGCGTCAGCTTGCGCAGCAGAATGACGGAAAGCGCCCATGAGGCGGATGAGGCGAGCGCCAGCAGCATGAAGGCGACTTCGCCCTCGCCGCGTGGCCGGACGATCACCATGCAGCCGATGAAACCAAGCGCGATCGCGCCCCACTGATGCGGCTTGATGCGCTCGCCAAGCACGGGCACGGCGCCGAGCGCGATGAAAACAGGCGCGATGAACACGATCGCGGTGAAGGTCGTCAGCGGCAGATATCGCAGCGCAGCAAAGCCTGTAACAGTGGCGCCGAGATGCAGCATGACGCGCGCAAGATGCAGCGTGGGACGCGCCGTCGCGAGCACCGGCCGTCCCTTGCGCATCGACATCAAGAACACCGGCGCGAACAGCGCCAGCAGGAAGATGCTGCGCAGCGCGATCGTCTGCGCGAGCGGCGCGTCGGTCACCGCGACCTTGGTTAACGCGTCGCCGCCGGCGGCGAGCATGAACGAGGCTGCATTGGCGGCGATGCCCGCGAGCGGCCGCTCGCCTGGCTGACTCCCCGCCTTGTCTCCCTCGCCCATATCAGTCCTGTGTGGTTGCAACCTCTTCTAAGGCGAAAGCCGGACAATGAGCCCGGCTTTCTCAGAATGCTCGCGATGCGGAGGGGTCAGAGCGGCCTGGAGCATGGCGCGAAAAAGTGGGAACCGGTTTTTCGCGACGAACGCTAGCGTTCGCGCTGCAAAAGCCATGCTCTAAACTGTTGGAGTCGATCACGTTCCCGCATTTTGATTGATTCGATCAAAATGCGGCGTGATCTAACGCGCTCACGATGCGTCGTTGTCTCCGTTCTCGTCATCTTCCTCTTCGCTGACGCGCTCGACGCTGACGACGCGCTCGTCATCGGCGGTGTTGAAGACGATCACGCCCTGCGCGGCGCGGCCGGCGGTGCGGATGCCATCGACCGGGCAACGGATAAGTTGGCCGGCATTGGTCACGAGCATGATCTGGTCGCTGTCCTCCACGGGGAAGGAGGCGACCAGTCTGCCATTGCGTTCGTTCACCGCCATCGCGGTCACGCCTTTGATGCCGCGGCCGGACACGCGATATTCGAAACTCGAGGTGCGCTTGCCGTAACCGTTCTCGGAAACGGTCAGCACGAATTGTTCGGCTGCGCCCATCTCGACGTAGCGCTCCTGCGAAATCGCGACCTCCGCGGACGCGCCTTCCGACTCGCCTTCAGCCTCGCCATTCTCCTCGACCGCGCTTTCGCCGGCGACGGCGCGACGCATCTTGAGATAGGTCGAGCGCTCGTCCGGCGTCGCGTCGAAGTGGCGAAGAATCGCCATCGAGATCAGCGCATCGCCTTCAGCGAGCTGGATGCCGCGCACGCCCATGGATGTGCGTCCCTGGAAGACGCGAACATCTTCAACCGAGAAACGCACGCACTGGCCGCGCGCGGTCGTCAGCAGGACGTCATCCTGCTCCGTGCAAATCTCGACGTCGAGAATGCCCTCGCCTTCATCGGGCTTCATGGCGATCATGCCGGAGCGGCGCACATCGGCGAAATCTGAGAGCTTGTTGCGACGCACCGTGCCGCGCGTCGTCGAGAACATGACGTCGAGCTTTTCCCACTGCGCCTCATCCTCGGGCAGCGGCATGATGGTGGTGATGCGTTCGCCAGGATCGAGCGGCAGGATATTCACCAGCGCCTTGCCGCGCGACTGCGGCTCGGCGACCGGCAGCTTCCACACCTTCAGCTTGTAGACCTGTCCCATCGAGGAGAAGAACAGCACCGGTTGATGGGTATTGGCGACGAACAACCGCGTGACGAAATCCTCATCGCGCGTCGCCATGCCGGAGCGGCCCTTGCCGCCGCGACGCTGCGCCCGATAGGCCGACAGCGGCACGCGCTTGACGTAGCCGGCGTGGCTGACAGTGACGACCATGTCCTCGCGCTGGATCAGGTCCTCGTCCTCGACGTCGGACTCCCATTCGACGATCTCGGTCTTGCGCGGCGTCGCGAAGGCGTCGCGGATGTCCTTCAGCTCGTCCTTGATGATCGTCATGATCCGCACGCGCGACGACAGGATGTCGAGATAGTCGCGGATCTGCTCGGCGAGCTTGTTCAGCTCCTCGCCGATCTCCTCGCGGCCAAGCGCGGTCAGGCGGCGCAGCGGCAGGTCGAGGATGGCGCGCGCCTGCATTTCCGACAGCTTGTAGGTTCCATCCTCGCTGACGCGATAGCGGGGGTCATCGACAAGCGCGATCAGCGGCGCGATGTCGCGCGCCGGCCAGTCGCGCGCCATCAAACCTTCACGCGCCGCATTGGCGTCGGGCGCGTTGCGGATGAGCGCGATCATCTCGTCAATGTTGGCGACGGCGAGCGCGAGGCCGCACAGAATATGAGCGCGTTCGCGCGCCTTGTTCAGGCGATATTTCGTGCGCCGCGACACAACAGTCTCGCGGAACTCGACGAAGGCCGCGAGCAGATCCTTGAGATTGAGCGTCTCCGGCCGGCCGCCATTCAGCGCCACCATGTTCGCGCCAAAGGTCGTCTGCAGCGCGGTGAAGCGATAGAGCTGATTGAGCACCACGTCGGCCATGGCGTCGCGCTTGATCTCGATCACGATGCGCATGCCGTCGCGGTCGGATTCGTCGCGCAGATCGGCGATGCCTTCGACGCGCTTCTCGCGCACCAGTTCGGCGATGCGCTCGATCAATGCAGCCTTGTTGATCTGATAGGGAATTTCCGTGACGATGATGGCGTCGCGGTCTTTCCTGATCTGCTCGATCGTGTGACGCGCGCGCATCACGATCGAACCGTTGCCCTTGAGATAAGCGGCGCGCGCGCCGCTGCGGCCGAGGATCAGCGCGCCGGTCGGAAAATCCGGGCCGGGCACAATCTCGATCAGCTCCTCGATAGCGATGTCGGGGCGATCGATCAGCGCAGTCAGCGCATCGATGATCTCGCCGAGATTGTGCGGCGGAATGTTGGTCGCCATGCCGACAGCGATGCCGCCGGCGCCGTTGACGAGCAGATTGGGAAATTTCGCGGGAAGGACGACGGGCTCCCTCTCGGAGCCGTCATAGTTGTCCATGAAATCGACGGTGTCCTCGTCGATATCATCGAGCAGCTTGAGCGTGAGCTTTTCGAGGCGGACCTCGGTGTAACGCATGGCCGCCGGCATATCGCCGTCGACCGAGCCGAAATTCCCCTGCCCGTCGATCAGGGTCGCGCGCATGGAGAATTCCTGCGCCATGCGCACCAGCGCCATGTAGACGGACTGGTCGCCGTGCGGGTGATATTTACCGATGACGTCGCCGACCACACGGGCGGATTTGCGATAGGGCTTGTCAGGCGTGTAGCCGTTCTCATGCATCGAGAAGAGGATGCGCCGATGCACGGGCTTCAGGCCGTCGCGCGCGTCGGGCAGCGCCCGGCTCACGATCACGCTCATGGCGTAATCGAGGTAGGAGCGCTTCATCTCGTCGGTGATGGAAACGGGCTTGATGTCGCCGCCCGGAATGGAGCCGGAGGGCGGAACTCTGTCGTCGGTCAATGCGCGACTCTTCGCTGCGGGAAAGACTGGATTTCCTAGCTTATTTCGCGCCGCAGCGCCAAGCCTAAAGCGCGCCCTTCACTGCTAATTTTATGATTATTTATCAATGCTTTGCGCAGCGTCAGCAGGCTGCGCGCTCAGCCGATCGCGACCAGCGCCGCGGTCGCGTCGTCGCTGCGCTTCCAGCGCGAGAATCGGACCGCTTCGGGATCGACTTCCTCCTCGATCGTCCTGAGCCGCAGGGCGAGCCGCGCAAGACCGCTTTCGAGCGCCGCCGGAATGAAGGCGGACGCGCCGATATCACGAAAACGCAGCTCCAGCGCCGCGAATCCGTCGGTCATCAGGAGCGCATGCGCCGGGGCGTTGAGTTCGATGCGCGCCCGCTTCACGCGCGGCGCGAAGCTCGCGTCGGGCGCAAGGATCGCGGCGAATTCCGGCGTGTTGTAGCGGGCGCGGCCGGCGCGAAGCTGCGCCAGCGCGTCCTGCGATCGTAGCCGCTCGGCCAGGTCCTTGATCCCTACGGGGACCTGGTCCGCCTCCTTCGCTTCGCTGGCCGGCGTCGCGCCGAACGCCTGCAGTTCTCCGTTCGCTCCGACAAGGATGACGCGGCAATCGCCGAGCCACGCCAGTTCGCACGTCCGCCCGTCGATCGCGCTGAGCATCATGAAGGAGGCGCAGGGGATCTCCCAGCGCGCCTCGGGCTCGCGGCGACGCTCGCGCAGGAACGCGTATTCGAGATCGGCCGCGACGCTCTCCATCATGACAGCCGTGTCGGCGATCGCGGCGTGGCGCGCGAAAAGCTCGTTGGCGCGATGGGCCACCCAGGCGGCGTCGCTTGTCGTCGAGACGATGGGATCGCCGAGCCCCGTCGCGCCGTCGATCACCCAGGCGCGGTTGCGCGCCAGGCCATAGGCGTCCTCGTTCGGCTTCAGCCGCGAACCGGCGAGCGAAACGGCGTCGATGATGTCGAGCAGGTGGACCTCCACGAGTTGAGTCGACAGGATGCGGGAGCCGCGAGACTCCTCGATGTATGATTATCTTTCCAGCGCCATTGTGACGCTGCTCGTCACGCTCGATCCGCCGGCGCTGGCGCCGATCTTCCTCAGCGTGACCCGCGGCATGACGGCCGACGAGAGAAAACGGGTCGCGATCCGCGCCAGCCTGATCGCGCTGATCATCATGGCGTTCTTCGCGGTCGCCGGCGATGCGACATTGAAACTGCTCGGCGTCAGCCTCCCCGCCTTCCGCATCGCGGGCGGACTGCTGCTGTTCTGGATCGCGTTCGAGATGGTGTTCGAGCGGCGCAACGCCCGCAAGAATGACCTCGCCGAGACCGCCATCACTGAAGACCATATCCAGAACATCGCCGCCTTTCCCCTTGCCATCCCGCTCATGGCCGGGCCCGGCGCGATCACGGCGATGCTGCTGCTCGCGGGACGAACTCAAGGCGACATGCTGCTGATGTCGCTTCTGCTCGTCGTGACGGCGGCGATGATCGGCGTCTGCCTCGTTGTTTTCCTGCTCGCGGAGCCGATCGCGCGCATGCTGGGAACAACGGGCAATATCGTGCTGACGCGGCTGCTCGGCGTGATCCTCGCTGCGCTCGCGGTGCAGTTCCTCATCGATGGGGTGAAGGCCGCGTTCAGACTGACCGGCTAGAGCATGGCGCGAAAAAGTGGGAACCGGTTTTTCCGCGACGAACGCGAGCGTTCGCGCTGCAAAAGCCATGCTCTAAACTTTTGGAATCGATCACGTTCCCGCACTTTGATTGAATCAATCAAAGTGCGGGAACGTGATCTAGCGCGCGCGATTCATTCAGGGCAGAGTCACCAGCATCGCGGTGGCGTCTTCGCTTTTGCGCCATCTCGGAAAGTGATTGCAGTCGGGATCCATATCCTCTTCGATCTTGCGCAAGCGGGCGACAAGGCGCGCCAGCCCGTGCTCGACGGCCGAATGCACGAAGGCGGGCTCGGCGATATCGAGATAGCGCAATTCGAGCGCCGCAAAGCCGATCGTCATCAGCAGCGCGTCGGCCGGACGCTTCAGCTTGACCTTGCTCCGCTTCACCAGCGGCGCGAAAGCCTTGTCGGGCGCAAGCATACCCTGCTGTCCCGGCAGATTGTACAGGGCGCGCCGGGCGCGAAGAAACTCCTGCGCCTCGTCCGAGCGATATCTCGCGGAGGGGTCCTGCGCCTTGAATTTCACGATGGCCTGCGATTCCTGCTCCTCGCTGCTCGGCGTCGCGCCGAAGGAATGGACCGAGTTGTCGGAGCCGTGCAGGATCGCGCGGGAGGTTCCAAGCCACGCCACCTCGATCTCGCCGCCGCGCAGCATCGTCATCATGACGAAGGCGGCGAAAGGAGACTCCCACCTCTCCTGCAGCGTGCGGCATCGCTCCTGGACGAAAGTCTGCTCCAGATCGCACGCCACATTCGCCATCATTTCCTGGGTGTCGGCGATATGGGCGTGGCGGGCGAAAAAATAATTCACCCGGCGGGACAGCCAGGCGCCGCCGCTCGATGACGCCATCACGGGCTCGGCGATATCGGCCAATCCATCGATTACCCAGGCCCGATTCCAAGCCCGACCCATAGCGT
The DNA here is from genome assembly GCF_022059845.1 of Terrirubrum flagellatum. GTDB lineage: Bacteria > Pseudomonadota > Alphaproteobacteria > Rhizobiales > Beijerinckiaceae > Terrirubrum > Terrirubrum flagellatum. The sequence goes on from NZ_CP091851.1 coordinate 2,251,377, forward strand.
CCTCATTGGCCTTGAAGCGCGATCCAGCGATCGAAATCGCGTCGAGATAGTCGAGCAGCGTCACCTCCTCAGGCGACTGATTCCTAACAGAGTCGGCGCCAGAGGCGAAGCACACAGGGATTCAAGGGTTATTCGCGAATTAAGCGGGCGCTTTGGCGGCGGTTCACGCTTCAACCGCCGAACAGGACCTTGTGCATGATCCGTCCCGGCATAAAGGCGAAGAAGCCGGCGACCCCGAGCGCAAGCCCGAACAGGATGAGCATGGATCGGCGATGGCGGCGCACGTCGTGGGCGCGCGCCGCGGCGAGCCCCATCGGAATGGTCGCGAGCGTCAGGACCGAAAGAAGATGGATCGGGCTGAAAGGCCCGATCACGCGAAGTTCATGAATAAGGAAAGAGCTGGCGGCGACGATCGCCATCAGCGACAGCCAGACATAGCCAACAAGACGATGACGCGTCGTACCCTTGGGCGCCAACAATTGCCAAAGCCCGAGCCCAAATGCGCCGGTCGCCGCAAAGGCGTGCGCGATAACAGGCGCCGATGCGTTGAGCAGCGGCGCGAGCGTCATCCCTATCAGCCGGCGACCGGCTGAGCCCGCGGCTCGGGCTCCTCCACCGGAACGTCGAGCGGCGGCAGGTCGCCATCCAACGCGGCGGCGAGCTTCGACTTGTCGAGTTCGCCTTCCCAGTTCGAGACGACGACCGTCGCCACGGCGTTGCCGATGAAATTCGTCAGGGAGCGACATTCGCTCATGAAGCGGTCGATGCCGAGGATGATCGCCATGCCGACGACGGGCACGCTCGGCACGACCGAGAGCGTCGCCGCCAGCGTGATGAAGCCCGCGCCGGTGACGCCGGCCGCGCCTTTCGACGACAGCATCGCGACGGCGAGCAGCAGGATCTGGTCGCCGAGCGAGAGGTTGATGTCCATCGCCTGGGCGATGAACAGGGCGGCCATCGTCATGTAGATGTTGGTGCCGTCGAGATTGAAGGAATAACCGGTCGGGACCACGAGGCCGACCACGGGACGCGAACAGCCGGCGCGCTCCATCTTCTCCATCAGGTTCGGCAGCGCCGATTCCGACGAGCTCGTGCCGAGCACGATCAGCAGCTCTTCCTTGATGTAGGCGACGAGTTTGAAGATCGAGAAGCCGTTGGCGCGCGCGACGAGCCCAAGCACGCCGAACACGAAGATCGCCGAGGTGATGTAGAAGGTCAGCACCAAGAATAGCAGATTGCCGATCGTGCCGATGCCATATTTGCCGATGGTGAAGGCCATGGCGCCGAACGCGCCGATCGGCGCCACCTTCATGATGATGTGGACGACGCCGAACATGGCCTGCGTCGCGACCTTGAAGAAGTCGAGAACGAGCTTGCCCTTGTCGCCCATGAAGGACAGGCCGAAGCCGAACAGGATCGCGAACAGCAGCACCTGCAGGATTTCGCCTGACGTGAACGCGCCGACGACCGTCGTCGGAATGATGTTCATCAGGAAGTCGAGGATCGAGGAGTCGTGCGCCTTGCTGGCGTAGCTGGCGACCTGCTTCGGATCGAGCGTCTTGGGATCGATATGCAAGCCGGCGCCTGGATGCAGCGTATTCGCGACAATGAGTCCGATGATCAGCGCAAGCGTGGAGAAGCAGAGGAAATAAACGAGCGCCTTGACGCCGACGCGCCCGACCTTCTCGAGATCGGACATGCCGGCGATGCCGGCGACGACGGTGAGGAAGATCACCGGCGCGATGATCATCTTGATCAGCTTGATGAAGGCGTCGCCCAGCGGCTTCATCGCCTCGCCATACTGCGGCCAGAAATGACCGAGGAGGACGCCGATCACGACCGCGATCAGCACCTGGACATAGAGGATTTTGTAGAAGGGCGGACGAGCCCCCGCGATGGCGCCGTGCATTCAAACCTCCCTGTTCGGCCGTTCTGCGACAGCCTGTTTGTCATTGCTTATTGCGCGCGCATCGCGCGCCGAAGCCGGTTCGTCAAGCCCGGCCGGCGCCTCGATTGTCGTCAGAGCGTCTCGAGGAGTCGAGCCATCAGCTTCCGGCGCGGCTCGACTGACGAGATCAACGCATATTCCTGGAGCGTGTGGGCGCCGTCGCCATCGACGCCAAGCCCATCGAGCGTGGGAACGCCAAGCGCCGCCGAGAAATTGCCGTCCGAGCCGCCGCCGGTGAGCGGCTGCTCTCCGAGATCGAAGCCGATCACGGCGGCGAGTTCGCGCGCATGGGCGTAGAGCGACGCAACGTCAGCGGTGCGCTCCATCGGCGGCCGGTTCATGCCACCGCTCACGATCACGCGCACATCGGGATCATGCGGCTTGAGGCCGAGAATCCGGCGCTCGAACTCTTCGCCGTCAGCCACCGTCACCACGCGCAGGTCGACGCTGAAGGAGGCCTTCTGCGGAATGACGTTGGCGGCGGTGCCGCCGCGCATGAGGCCGACGCAGGTGGTCACGCCGCGGGCATAGTCCGTCATGTCCTCGATCGCGAGAATCTGGCGCGCCGCCTCGCGGATAGCGCTGCGTCCGAGTTCATGCTTGCCGCCGGAATGAGCCGGCCGCCCCTCGACATGGACCTCGAAGCGGCCGACGCCCTTGCGCCCGGTGACGCATCGTCCGCCATCGCGCGCCGGCTCGGTCACCAGCACAAATGCGGCGTCGCGCGAGACGTCCTCGATCGCGGCGCGCGAGGTTGGGCTGCCGATCTCCTCGTCCGGCGTGAACAGGAAGCTCATGGGGCGGCGCGCCAGCCCGGATTTCGCCGCCTCCTTGAAGGCCTGGAAAGCCAGCCACGCGCCGCCCTTCATGTCGTAGACGCCGGGGCCATAAAGACGATCGCCTTCAGTCCGCAGGGCGAGATCGACATCCTTCGTGCCGACTGGATGAACCGTGTCGAGATGCGAAAGCACCGCGATCCCCTTCGCCCCGTTACGCGGCCCGGCGCGCAGCAGGAGCATATCGCCGAGGCCCTGGCGGCCGGCGATGCGCTCGACATCGACGCCCGCGCCCCGCGCTTCGGCGGCGACGAGATCCATCATCGCATTCACGCCGGCGACATGATGCGTCGGGCTTTCGGTGTTCACCCAGGCAATAAGAGCGGAAAGATCGATCATGAAATGACAAGTCCCAGCACGGCGAAGGCCGCGCCAAGGCTCATTTCATTATTCGCCGGCCAATGAAATAGGACCGCCCGCCGCACGTTGCGGCATTTTTTGCTGGCGCAACGTTTTGCGGAAAACCGGCTCTCCCTTTTCCGCACGTTGCGCCTAGAACGGAATATCGTCGTCCATGTCGCTGTGCTTGCCGCCGCCGACTTTGGCCGGCTGGCGCTCCATCGGCGAGGAGCGGCCATAATCGCTGCCGCCGCGTCCCGACGACACGCGCTCGCGGCCGCCGCCATAATCTCGCGAACCGCCGCTGTAATCATCATCGCCGCCCTGCTCGCCACGGCCGGTTAGGATCGTCAGCTCGCCGCGATAGCGCTGCAGCACGATCTCGGTCGTCTTGCGCTGGTTGCCGTCCTTGTCCTGATATTCGCGGGTCTGGAGCTGGCCCTCGATGTAAACCTTCGTGCCTTTCTTCAAATACTGCTCCGCCACCTTGGCGAGGTTCTCATTGAAGATGACGATGTTGTGCCATTCGGTGCGCTCCTTGCGCTCGCCCGACGCCTTGTCACGCCAGGTCTCCGAGGTGGCGACGCTGAAATTGACCACGGGATCGCCGGAATTGAGCCGCCGAACTTCGGGGTCGCGCCCCAGATTGCCGATCAGCATGACCTTGTTGAGACTGCCCGCCATCGCTCCCTCCGCGTTCGAGCTACCGTTCCGAGGATTTCCCCTAGCGTGAAACCCTGACCTCCGTGAGGCGGGCCGGACGCCTGCCCACAGGAATTCTTGCGACATAATTGTTCTTGTTTTGTTCGTCAAGGCGGGGCAATATCGGTTCACCCAACGAGTCGCGGCGGCGGCCCGGCGGGCTTCATCAGACTTCACCGCGGCCGGCGCGGTTTTCTGTGGTCGGTTGCGCCTCGCGCATGTCGCAAACGGCGCGTTCCGGCCTATGTTAAGGGACCTCCGACAGCTCGATCCCATGCCCAAGCCAGCCAAATCCGCCTCCGCGAAAGGGGCGCTCGACGATATGTTCGACAAGAACCGCCTCGCCGACCCCAATGCGCGCGTGATCGCGATCCGCGGCGCGCGCGAGCACAACCTGAAGAACGTCGATCTCGTCATTCCCCGCGACAAACTCGTGGTGTTCACGGGGCTTTCGGGCTCTGGCAAATCCTCGCTCGCCTTCGACACGATCTATGCGGAAGGACAGCGGCGCTATGTCGAGTCGCTGTCGGCCTACGCCCGCCAGTTCCTCGAAATGATGCAGAAGCCTGACGTCGACCAGATCGACGGGCTCTCGCCGGCGATCTCGATCGAGCAGAAGACGACGTCGAAGAATCCGCGCTCGACCGTCGGCACCGTCACCGAGATCCACGACTATATGCGCCTGCTCTGGGCGCGCGTCGGCGTGCCCTATTCGCCCGCCACCGGCCTGCCGATCGAAAGCCAGACGGTCAGCCAGATGGTCGACCGCGTGCTGGCCCTGCCGGAGAAGACGCGGCTGTTCCTGCTCGCGCCCGTGGTGCGCGGCCGCAAGGGCGAATACCGCAAGGAAATTGCGGAGTGGCAGAAGAAGGGTTTTCAGCGCCTCAAGGTCGACGGCCAGTTCTACGAGATCGCCGACGCGCCCGCGCTCGACAAGAAATTCAAGCATGACATCGACGTGGTGGTGGACCGCATTGTCGTGCGCGTCGATATCGCCGCGCGCCTGTCGGAAAGCTTCGAGACCGCGCTCGAACTCGCCGACGGCATCGCGGTGATCGAATATGCCGACGAGAAAGACGCGAATGGCGACGCGAAGCGCACCCTATTCTCGTCGAAGTTCGCCTGCCCCGTCTCCGGCTTCACCATTCCCGAGATCGAGCCAAGACTGTTCTCGTTCAACAATCCGTTCGGCGCCTGTCCGACCTGCGACGGCCTCGGTCATGAGATGACCATCGATCCCGGGCTTGTTGTTCCCGACGAGTCGGTGACGGTGCGCGGCGGCGCGATCGCGCCGTGGTCGAAATCGACCTCGCCTTACTACGGCCAGACGCTGGAAGCGCTGGCGCGCAAATACAAGTTCAAGATGACCGCGAAATGGTCGGAGCTGGCCAAGGACGTGAAGAAGGCGATCCTCTACGGCACCGGCGAGGATGAGGTGCGCTTCTCCTATGACGATGGCATGCGCGCCTATGAGGTGAAGAAGCCGTTCGAGGGCGTCATCACCAATCTCGAACGACGCTACAAGGAAACGGAAAGCGACTGGGCGCGCGAGGAAATCGGGCGCTATATGAGCGAGACGCCCTGCGCCGCTTGCAAGGGCGCGCGCCTCAAGCCCGAGGCGCTGGCGGTCAAGATCGCCAAGCTGAATGTCAGCGAAGCCTCGCAATTCTCGGTGCGCGACGCCCTGCCCTGGTTCGAGACGCTGCCGGCAAAGCTCAACGACAAGCAGAACGAGATCGCGACGCGCATCCTGAAAGAAATCCGCGATCGCTTGCGCTTCCTGCTCGATGTCGGGCTTGAATATCTCACGCTGGCGCGCGCGTCGGGCACGCTGTCCGGCGGCGAGAGCCAGCGCATCCGGCTGGCGTCGCAGATCGGCTCCGGCCTCACAGGCGTGCTCTATGTGCTGGACGAGCCATCGATCGGCCTGCATCAGCGCGACAATGAGCGCCTGCTTGGCACGCTCCGAAGGCTGCGTGATCTCGGCAACAGCGTCGTTGTCGTGGAGCATGACGAGGATGCGATCCTGCAGGCGGATTACGTCGTCGATGTCGGCCCCGGCGCCGGCGTGCATGGCGGCAAGATTATCGCGCAGGGCACGCCCGGCGAGGTGATGGCCAATCCGAAATCGCTCACCGGCAAATATCTCACGGGCGAAATGACGGTGCCGACGCCGCCGCAGCGGCGCAAACCGCAGAAGGGCCGCACGCTGAAGATCAAGGGCGCGCGCGGCAACAATCTCAAGAATGTCGATGTGGAGATTCCGCTCGGCCAGTTCGTCTGCGTCACCGGCGTGTCCGGCGGCGGAAAATCGACGCTGACGATCGACACGCTCTACAAGGCCGCCGCGAAGCGTCTCAACGGCGCGCTCGAACATCCGGCGCTCCATGACCGGATCGAAGGGCTCGAACATCTCGACAAGGTGATCGACATCGACCAGTCACCGATCGGGCGCACGCCGCGCTCGAATCCCGCGACCTATACCGGCGCCTTCACGCCGATCCGCGAATGGTTCGCGCAATTGCCCGAGGCGAAGGCGCGCGGCTATCAGCCCGGCCGCTTCTCCTTCAACGTGAAAGGCGGCCGCTGCGAAGCCTGTCAGGGCGACGGCGTCATCAAGATCGAGATGCACTTCCTGCCCGACGTCTATGTCACCTGCGACGTGTGCAAGGGCAAGCGTTACGACCGCGAGACGCTTGAGGTGAAATATCGGGAGAAGTCGATCGCCGACGTGCTCGATTCAACCGTGGAAGAGGCGAAGGAGCTGTTCAAGGCGGTGCCTTCGATCCGCGAGAAGATGGAGACGCTGGCGCGCGTCGGCCTCGATTATATCCATGTCGGGCAGCAGGCGACCACGCTCTCAGGCGGCGAAGCGCAGCGCGTGAAGCTGTCGAAGGAATTGTCGAAGCGCGCGACAGGCCGCACGCTCTACATCCTCGACGAGCCGACCACCGGCCTGCATTTCCATGACGTGAAGAAGCTCATGGAGGTGCTGCATGAGCTGGTCGATCAGGGCAACACGGTGGTGGTGATCGAGCACAATCTCGAAGTCATCAAGACAGCGGACTGGATCATCGATCTCGGCCCCGAAGGCGGCGATGGCGGCGGCGAGATCGTGGCTGTGGGAACGCCTGAAGAAGTGGCGCGCAATCCGAAGAGCCACACCGGGCGATTTTTGAAGGACGTGCTGGCGAAGGCGAAAGCTGGAGTGAAGAAACAGGCGGCGGAGTGAGGATGATCAGGCCGCCGCCTTCGAGGCGAGGCCGCGATATGCCTCTGCTATCAATGTGATCTGGAAAGCAGAAAACATCGCGTCCGCCCATGAAATGAGAAAGGCGGCGAAATACATCGGGCGTGACACTTGTCTCAACGCGCCGACATTGAACGGATCGGAATCCGAATTCCAGACGACTGCAAGCCAGCCGAGATACGCGAATTGCGCGGCCGCGATCAGCGCCAGCAGGAGAGCCAGCCGGACGGCATTCCCTTTCAAAAGCGGAACAATGTTTTTTATTTGAGCTTCTCCGGCCTCGAGAACGCCACAAACAATGAAGGTGAAAAGCCAGCCGAGAGGCCGGAGAAGAAACGGAGCTGCGGCGGCAAGGCGGTAAGAGAAAATGAAAATCGACATATCGGCCGCGTCCGCGCCATAGCGTTCGACAAAGAATGAGACGATAAAATTCGGCGCGAAGCTCAAGCTCCAGTTAGCAAGCGTGACAAAAGCCGACAGGCACGCAGCGATCGAGATCGCGCGCCGCACATTCGGACGGCGCGCGGCTTGCCGCGTGGGATCGGCGAGCGTTATGTACAAGATTGCGACAGTGAAAAACGCATCAACAATCAGACCCATCAGCAGCGAAAAAAGACTTACGACATAATGGTGTCTGTCGACGTTTGGTCCCCAGCTTGTCGCATATGTTGTGTCGACAGGCCAAACGAGATCGTCCGGGAATGCCCGGACATACAATACCATGATCGCGCAAGAGGCGGCGGCGCAGCAGGCTGATGCGGACAAGATCGCCCGGCGGTCAACCCAAATGCGTCGCGCCGCCAAGTCGACAAGTTTGAAAATATCGATGCGCCTTGCCGTCATAACCAGCGTCCGCGAGCTGAAATACTTGCAAAGAATTCGCAGGAGATTCTGCGCGACGAAAAAACACCACGTCAAGCAGAGTGCGTGAATGCGTGTGCGTTGAGCGTCAAGACCTGTGGCTTACAGGTCTGAGAGTCACGCGGAACGTTTTGCTGCTTTTGCCGTGAGGGAATGAGCAAGCTACAGTGGAATGAGGCGGGCCAACCTGATTGGCGCACCCCTCACCACACCACCTTCACCTCAAACGCCGTGAATGCCGGATCGGCCGTCACGAGCGTCATGTCGTCGAGCATCGCCTGCGCCGCGAGGATGCGGTCGAAGGGATCGCGGTGATCGCCCTCCAGAAATCCGGCGCGTCGCCCGTGCTCCAGCGTGACGGAGAGAGGCTCAAAGCCTTCAGCCGCGATCACCTCCGGCATGCGCTCGGCAACTCCAGCGGCCTCCACCCATCGGCCCGCCCGGACCTTCGTTGCAATCTCCCAGGCGCTCGCGGCGCTGATGAACACCTGGTTGTCGCCATCGGCGATCAAGGCCTGAGCGGACGGAGAGAGGCGCGAATTCTCGGCCGCCCACCAGATGAAGGCGTGCGTATCAAGCAGCAGCCTCATTCGTCGCCGCGGCCTTCCCAAAGCTTGAGTTCATCCTCCGGAAGGGGATCGAAGAAGAAGCTGTCCGGCGGCACGGGAAAGACGCCGGCGAACCGCCCCGGCGTTCTTCGCTTCGGCGGCTGCGGCTGCAGCGGGGCCAGCCTCGCGACAGGCGTCTTGCCGCGGGCGATAATGATCTCCTCGCCGGCCTCTGCGCGGGCTATGAGCCTGGAGAAATTCGTCTTCGCGTCGTGGATGGTCACCGTCTCCGACATGCGGGCCTCCGGATTGTAAGGCTTAGCTAAGAACCGGCATGGGCTTAGTCAAGTTAGTCCATTTCTTTGGAAGCGAGGCATTGCGATCGATCGGCAGCCGCGTTGCGGCATGATCGGCTTCGTTGGTCCGCCAAAGCCCATCTATTGATTCAACCCGCGCCGCTAAGACGTTGCAGATGCAACGTCTTTTTCATGATGAACGCAGCCGTCCCCTTGCCGCGATCCGCGATTTTCCGCCTTCTCGGGCTGGAAATAGGCGATTTGCCCGCGATTCGGCCGATCTGACTGCATTTTCAGCTAGGCCGCCCAATTTCGCCGCTCAAATTGTGAAGAACCGGTGAAGACGATATGCGATTAGCGCATTGCTGATTATAGATATTGGCGCTTCATCCCGATAAGCGCATGGCTTACGTGCACTGCAACGGATTTGAACGAGGTTCGCACCGCGCTGTTCGCGATGGACCTCGTCGAAAAGGAGAACCCGCCATGATCATCGCCACCATCATTCGCAAGATCAACGAATGGACCCGTTATCGTCGCAACATGCGCGAGCTGGTCGGTCTGACCGATCGCGAGCTCGACGATATCGGCATCACCCGCGCTGACATCAACCGCATCGCCTGGGAAGGCGCCCGCGGCTAAGTCGGCCCCACAGAATAGCGCCTGAGCCATTCGCTCGGCGCTTCGGATCGGCGGCTCGTCTCCTCCTCCCCTAGAGCTTCCGGTCCGCGCAACGCCCGCCCCTCCCGGCGGGCGTTTGCCTTTTCAGGCCGCGACGGCCAGACGTTCGGCCAGATCGAAGTCGATCGTCGCCTGGGCCGGCTCGCCGGCGGCGGTCGCTTCATATCCCCTGACGCGCAGCATTCCCAAGGCCGGGTCCGCCTCGACTGCGATCCGCGTGAAGACATTCAGGATCGGTGGGCGCACCCAATCGAACGGCGATCGGGACGAAGGCGCCGCCTCATCAAGAGCCGTTGTGCGTTCGCTGTTGTTGGAAGCCGCCTCGCGGAATGTCCCGCCGCAGGGCCGCGGCTCCCAGAATCCCGCGTGGCCGCCTGGCCGGAAAGCATTCGCCGTCGCGCCCGGCGAGCGCAGGACGCGGGCGCTCCGTTCTTCCTTTTCGACGACAAACACTTCGTCCGCACGGCAGCCGACGAGAGTGAAGATGCAAGGCCGCGCGATCGGCGTCGCAACCAGCAGATCGATCGCGTCCCCAATGGTTTCGCACTCATCGAAGACGCGGCGGAGCAGATGGATTCCCGGCATGTCCCGCGCGCTGACGAGGGTCTTCGCGCCGTTGAGCGCGAAATCGGCGACGCGAAGCCATTCGCCCCGGGTTCGCCGATAGAGCGGCGCCTGATTGAGCGCGGCGGCGAAACGTCCAGGCGCCATCGCTGTGAGCACGCCGACGGCGCCCGGCCAGGTCACGTTCCAATAATCGCCGGCGCGACCGCGCATGGCCACGACTTGCGCCGTCTCGCCCAGACCGGGAAATGGCCAATCCAGCGTGCGAAACAGGCGCGCTCCGCCCTGACCATTGGCGAGGCCAAGGGTGGTGCAGCCCCATTCATAGCTCGTATTGATGCTGACCACGCCGGGCTCGCCCAGCAGGCGCGCCATGGCGAACACCTCTTCCCGATAAGGGGACGCGTTGCGGCGCAGCCACCAGCTATTCACCGCCTCTGCAAACGGCGCCAGCGGCCGCGCAGCCGCGGGAAACCACTCCAGCGTCTGGCGTCTCAGGGCGAGCGCCGTTTCACGCTCCGCCTCGAGATGGCCAACCACGCCGCGGCGGGTCGCGTCGAAGATCGGGATCGTCCGCATGTCGAGCCTCCACCGACTGACCATCAATCTATTTGAACATTGTTCAAAAGTCAACTTCGTGGATAATCCGGCGCCGGGCCGGCCGGAGATCGCAGCCGACTGCGCGGCGATTGCGGTCTTCCGTCTGCGGGCTTAATCACCCGCCATGTCAAAATATGAGCCCATCCACATCATCGGCGGCGGCATGGCCGGCTCGGAGGCCGCCTGGCAGGCGGCTGAAGCTGGCGTTCCCGTCATTCTGCACGAGATGCGTCCCGTCCGCGGCACCGACGCGCACAAGACCGACGGGCTGGCCGAACTCGTCTGCTCCAACTCCTTCCGCTCTGACGATTCCGAGACCAACGCGGTCGGGCTGCTGCACGCCGAAATGCGAAAGCTCGGCTCTCTCATCATGGCGCAGGGCGACGCCCATCAGGTGCCCGCCGGCGGCGCGCTTGCGGTCGACCGCGACGGCTTCTCCGCCGCGGTGACGCGCGCGCTTGAAGCTCATCCGTTGATTCAGATCGCTCGCGAAGAGATTCCGGGACTGCCGCCAAGCGATTGGGATTCCGTCATCATCGCGACCGGCCCCCTCACCTCGCCTGATTTGGCGGCGGCGATCGGCGGCCTCACCGGCGAGAAGGAGCTCGCCTTCTTCGACGCCATCGCGCCGATCGTGCATCGCGACTCGATCGACATGACGAAGGCCTGGATGCAGTCGCGCTATGACAAGGCGGGGCCCGGCGGCACGGGCGCCGACTACATCAACTGCCCGCTCTCGAAGGAGCAGTACGAAGCCTTCGTCGACGCGCTCATCACGGGCGACAAGACCGACTTCAAGGAGTGGGAGGGCACGCCTTATTTCGACGGCTGCCTGCCGATCGAGGTGATGGCGGAGCGCGGCCGCGAGACGCTGCGCCATGGCCCGATGAAGCCGGTCGGCCTCACCAACGCCCATCAGCGCGATGTGAAGCCCTACGCCGTCGTCCAGCTGCGCCAGGACAATGCGCTGGGCACCCTGTTCAACATGGTCGGCTTCCAGACCAAGCTGAAATATGGCGCGCAGGCCGAGACCTTCCGGATGATCCCCGGCCTCGAGCAGGCCGAGTTCGCGCGGCTCGGCGGCATCCATCGCAACACCTTCCTGAATTCGCCGAAGCTGCTCGACGGGACGCTGCGCCTGAAGGCCATGCCTCGCCTGCGCTTCGCCGGCCAGATCACGGGCTGCGAAGGCTATGTCGAAAGCGCCGCCGCCGGGCTGATGGCGGGCCGCTTCGCCGCCGCCGAGCGGCTGGGCCGCGCCTTCACGGCCCCGCCGGCGGAGACCGCCCATGGCGCGCTCCTCAATCACATCACCGGCGGACATATCGAATCGATCGATGCGGGGCCGCGCTCGTTCCAGCCGATGAATGTGAACTTCGGGCTCTTCCCGCCTCTGACCGAACCGGTGCGCGGCGACGCCGGCGAGAAATTGCGCGGGCCGGCGAAATCCGTCGCGAAGAAAAAGATGCTGACGCGGCGCGCGCTCAAGGCGCTCGAAGGCTGGATCGATTCCACGGCTCAACAGCCGATCGCGGCGGAATAAGCGGAGCGCGATTCAACGCGCGCTCGTTAACGCGCGTCGTCAATCTCTTAATTCCGTCGCGTGATGAATTTCATCACGCAACGAGATGCGACGCGAAAAATGACGCGCATTCGCCTTGATTGAATCGCCTCGCACACAGATTCGCCGCAAGTGTTTCATGCGTGTTTCGTCGCTGCGAAACGGACGGAACAGCCATTCGGAATAATCATGGAAAATTGTGTGGCGTCGCACATTCGTGTCGCATTCGCAGGTCTAAATGGCGCTCCAACAGATCGACGCAAACGCGTCGCGTCACCTCTGAAGGACAACCGCCATGTTCATCATCAACATCATCCGCAAGATCAACGAATGGACCCGCTATCGTCGCACGGTTCGCGAGCTGTCGACGCTCACGGAGCGCGAGCTCAAGGATATCGGCCTGCAGCACGGCGATATCGAGCGCATGGCCTGGGAAGTGCGGAGATAACCCCTTGCAGTAGCGGCGTACGATACGCGAATTTTCGCCTCGTCCGCTTCGGAAGCGCCCGCCATCTGGCGGGCGTTTCCGTTTTTGGAGCAGCAGAGTCTCCGAGGGAACAGACAGCGCGCTTCAGATCACGCCGCATTTTGATTGAATCAATCAAAATGCGGGACCGTGATCGATTCCAGAAGTTTAGAGCATGGCTCTTGCGAAAAACCGGTTCCCACTTTTTCGCGCCATGCTCTAGATGCGCCCACGCCACAGACTCCACATCTTTCTGAAAGGCGACAATTCGACGACAGCGCGCAAGGGATCATCGCTTCGCCGCTCCATCGCGTTGATATAGGGCTCAGCGAGCGCAGCCGCTGCGCAGGCGATCACGACCGGCTTCGCATGCGGCGCTTGCGCGCGATAATTTTCGAGATGAAGGCGCGCGACGCCGCGCAGATCGCGCAGCGCGCCAACAAGACCCGGGCCGCCGCGCCCGGCGACAATATCGTCGCGCGTCACGCCATGGCGATCGAGAATTTCCTTCGGCACATAGACCTGACCACGACGCGCATGCCAGGGCAGCGAGCGCATGAGGCCGACAAGCGCGTAGGCGACGCCGGCATGGCCGACCGCATCGGCGCCGCCGGGATCCTCGCCCTTCGCGATCACGAGCGAGGCGAGCCGCATCAGCGCCGACGACGTTTCGCCGCAATAGCCTTCGAGCTGCGCGAGCGAAGGCATGGGATCGTCGTAGAGATCGAATGTGCGGGCGTCGATCAGATCGATCAGCGCCTTCACCGGCAGATGAAAGCGCGCAACCGTATCGAGCAACGCTGCGGCGACAGGATGCGCCGAAGCGTCGCCGCGCGCTTCGCCGGCAAGCGCGTCGCGCCACCATTGATGCCTGATCTCGCCAGGCATCGGATCGCTCGCCTGCGCGCGCACCCGCGCGACCTCGTTGCTGAAAGCGTAGAGCGCGAAGAGATGCGGGCGAGCCTCAGCAGGCGCGAATAAAGTCGCGCGCCAGCGATCATCGTCCTCGTCGCGCACAAGCTTTTCGCAATGGGCATAGGCGGCGGCGAGAGCGTCCGATTTCAACATGTTGCTCATACGGCCGTCGCCGTTTTGATGCACATCTGCTCCGGGCAATTGTTGAGAAAGATTCTGCGATCGCGCCGATACACAGACGCGCCCTCTCCCCCCTTGTGGGGGAGAGCTGGAGAGGGGGGTGAGGCGTGCTCAGGGCGGCCGTGATCGGACGCTTGCACACCCCCCTCCCTCACCCTCCCCCACAAGGGGGGAGGGAAGCGGAAAGGCTCAGTCTCATTGAGGGAATTAGGCGAGCGCAGAATTCTCATCTCAACGAAGCGCATGCGCCGCCATCACACCGCGATCAGCGCGGCCGCGACGCGCCGGTTCTCCGCCAGCAAAACGTTGTAAGTGCGCGCGGCCGCCGCCGTCGTCATGGCGTCGACGCCGATGCGCGCGTCGCGGAAGGTCCAGCGCAATTCTTCCGGCAGAAACGCGGGATCGCGGCCGGTCCCGATCAGCAGGAGTTCAATACGCTCCGCTTCGGCGAGCACGGGCGCGAATGCGGAAACCGTGAAATCAGCGGCGCGCGCGACATCCCATGCGCGCATGCTCGAGGGAAGCGCGAGGATCGAGCCGCGATGGCTCATTTCGCCGAAGCGGAAACCGCCATCGCCATAGGCGTCGATCGGATACTGGCCGGGGAGGAAGCCCCTGCCCCGCAGCGAATCCTCGTCGCCCGGCATACTCAGGCCGCGGGCTTCGCCCGCACCTTGGCGGCGCCGGCCGGCTCCGCCGGCGTCGGTTCGCGCATGTCGATCGCGCGGATGCCGAGATAGATCAGCACCGGCGATGAGATGAAGATCGCGGAATAGGTGCAGATCGCGACGCCAGTGAGCATCACGATGGCGAAGCCCTCGATGGTGCGGCCGCCGAAAATCACCAGCGCCAGCAACGACAGCGCCGCCGTGGTCGCCGTCATCGCGGTGCGCGACATGGTGGAGTTGACGGAGAGATCGAGCAGCTCCTCGACCGGCATTGTCTTGTAACGCCGCAGGAGCTCGCGCGTGCGGTCGAACACGACGACAGTCTCGTTGAGCGAATAGCCGACGATGGTCAGGATCGCCGCGATCGAGGTCATGTTGAATTCGACGCGCGAAATCACGAAGAAGCCCATGGTCAGCACGATGTCGTGCATGGTGCCGATGATGGCGCCGACCGCGAAATTCATCTCGAAGCGCAGCCAGAGATAGATCATCACGGACAGGATCGAGAGCACGACGCCGAGCGTGCCAAGCTGCACCAGTTCGCCGGAGACGCGCGGACCGACAGTTTCGACGCGCTGGAAATCATAATCCTTCTCGAGCACGCCGCGCGCCTTGGCGACGAGCGCGTTCTGCGCCTGATCGCCGCCGGGCTGGAGCGGAATGCGCAAGGACACGCCGCCCTTGTCACCGAATTCCTGCACCTCGACCTCGCCGGCGTTCAGCCCCTGCGCGATCTGACGCACGGCGCCGACATCGGCCTTGCCTGATTTCGCCTGCACCTCGATCAAGGTGCCGCCGGTGAAGTCGATGCCGAGATGCAGCCCGTGATAAAGAAACAGGGCGACGATCACGACGGAGAGCGTCGCGGAGAAGGGAAAGCTGAAACGGCGGAACCGGACGAATCCGAAATTCATGCCGTCGGGAACAAGGCGCAGAAGCTTCATGATAGTTCTCCGCGCTAGAGCATGGCGCGAAAAGTGGGAACCGGTTTTTCGCAAAAGCCATGCTCTAGACCTTTGGAATCGATCACGTTCCCGCACTTTGATTGAGTCAATCAAAGTGCGGCGTGATCTAGAACGGCATCGTCTTCGGCCGCATCCACTGATACCAGAGCGCGATCATCATGCGCGTCATGGTCACGGCGGTGACGACGGTGGTGAGAATGCCGAGAACGAACACCACGGCGAAACCCTTCACCGGGCCCGTTCCCATGATCATGAGAATGAGCGCGGCGATCGCCATGGTGGAGTTCGAATCCATGATGGTGGCGAAAGCGCGGTTGAAGCCCGCGTCGATCGCCGAGGGGATGGTGCGGCCGAGCTTCGCCTCCTCGCGGATGCGTTCATAGATCAGCACGTTGGCGTCGACCGCGGTGCCGATGGTGAGCACGATGCCGGCGATGCCGGGCAAGGTCAGCGTCGCGCCGATCAGCGACATCAGCGCGATGATCATGAGGACGTGGATCAGCAGCGCCACATTGGCGATGACGCCGAACACGCCATAGCTGATCAGCATGAAGACGCAGACGAGAATGGCTGCGACATAGCTCGCGGTCTTGCCGGCGTCGATTGAATCCTGGCCCAGGCCCGGACCGACGACGCGCTGTTCGACGACAGTCAGCGCCACCGGCAGCGCGCCGGAGCGGAGCTGCACGGCGAGATCGTTCGCCTGCTTGGCGTCGAAATTGCCGGTGATCTGGCCCTGCCCGCCGGTGATCGGCGACTGCACCGTCGGCGCGGAGATGACGCGCTTCTCTTCGACGCCGCCGGGCTTCTTGTCCTTCAGCACGATGGCGAGGCGGCGATAGAGACCCTTCGTCGTCGCTTCGCCGAAGGCGCGCGCGCCCTTGATGTTGAAGCGGAAGTTGAGGAGCCAGCCGCCGCGCTGGCTGTCCGGCGCCGCCTGCGCGTCGGTAAGGTCGTCGCCCTTCACGATGACGTTCTTCTCGATCGTGATCGTCGCGCCCTGCCCGCCCTCGGGATAGGAGACGACTTCGGTGTCAGCCGGATTGGCGCCGGGCTCGGCGACGAAGCGGAATTCGAGCTCCGCCGTCTGGCCGACGAGATCGATGATCTCCTGCGCGTTGGTCACGCCGGGCACCTGCACCAGCACGCGGTCGAAGCCCTGGCGCTGGATGTTCGGCTCGGTCACGCCGCTCGGATCGATGCGCTTGCGGATGACTTCGATCGAGCGGCTGACCGCATTGCCGATGCGCTCGTTCACGCCGGCGTCAGTGATCGCGATCTGGATCGCGCCACCATCGCCTTCGGTCAGCGTGTAAGGCGCCTGCGCCGCCGTCGCGATCAGCGCGTTGGGCTGAATGAGCTCGCGCAGGCGCGGCATGATGCGCGCGCGCGCCGCAGCGTCAGGCACGCGGAACGAGACGCCGCGGCCCTGCAGCGTGATGCCGCCGCCAAGCGCGACGCCTTCACGCCGGAACAGCTCGCGCACATCGTTGCGGAGCTGCTCGGCCGCCTGGCGGATGATCGACTGCGAATCGAGCTCAAACAGAAGATGCGCGCCGCCCTGGAGATCGAGGCCAAGCGGCATCGCCTTGTGCGGCACGAAAATCTGCAAGGCGGCTGGAATGCGCTTCTGAACCGCGTCGCGCGTCTCCTTGCTCCAGAGATTCGGCCAGGCGAACAGAATGGCGCCCAACGCGAGCAGGATGACGCCTGCGGTCTTGAGCGGCGAAGTTCGAAACATCCCAAATATCCGTCGTCTGAAGTCTTGAAGACTTTAAGACTTCACAGGCTCGCCCTTGGCGCGCACGTCAGAGATCATGCCGCGCGCGGCGCGGACCCTGACATTATCGGCGATTTCGATCTCGATCTCGTTGTCGTCGACCACCTTCGCGACCTTGCCGATCAGGCCGCCGGACATCACCACCGTGTCGCCCCGGCGCACATTCGTGATCATGTCGCGGTGATCCTTCTGGCGCTTCTGCTGCGGCCGGATGATCAGGAAATACATGATCACGAAGATCAGCACGAACGGCATCAACTGGATCAGGACGTCGCCGCCGAAAGGCGAGCCGCCGGCCGTTTGCGCAAAAGCGGGGGTGAACACGAAGCCTCCTCGGGCTGTAGCGGGACTTGAGAACACAGGCCGGGCGGCCGGGGTTTCCCGACGCGCCCGGCGCAAAATCGCGCGGAATATAGCCGCCGCCCCCCTGAAAGCAACGGCCGATCCTCCGGCGCTCGATCGGACGCCGCCGGCTCAGGATGGGATTTTGCTCCTGCGCCCTCGACACGCCCGTCATGACTTGACGCAGGCCAAGCGCCTGCGCGTTAAGGCCAGCCCGCCTCTTTCGCGCGGCGGAGCATCACAGGCCGGCGCATGTCCCTCGATCCCAGCACCCTCGCCCTTCTCACGCGCATCGCCGATGCGCTGGAGCGCGCCGCGCCCGCGAAGGCCGGCGCGGTCGACATCGCCGCGGCCGATGCTTTCGTCTGGCATCCGGCTCCGCCCCGGCTTCAGCCCGTGCCCAAGGTCAATCGCGTCGCGCTACCGCTTCTCAAGGGCATCGACCGGGTGCGTGATCAGTTGATCGACAACACGCTGCGCTTCGCCCGCGGCCTTCCCGCCAACAACGCGCTGCTCTGGGGCGCGCGCGGCATGGGCAAATCATCGCTGGTGAAGGCGGCGCAGGCGACCGTGAACGCAGCGATCGCAGCCGAAGGGCTGAAGCCGATGAAGCTGATCGAAATCCATCGCGAGGATATCGAGAGCCTGCCCGCGCTGATGGCGATCACGCGCCATGATCCGCACCGCTTCATCATCTTCTGCGACGACCTCTCCTTCGACGCTGACGACACATCGTACAAGTCGCTGAAAGCTGTGCTTGAAGGCGGCATCGAGGGTCGCCCCGACAATGTCATCTTCTACGCCACGTCCAACCGCCGGCACCTGCTTCCAAGAGACATGATGGAGAATGAGCGCTCGACGGCGATCAATCCCGGCGAAGCGGTCGAGGAGAAGGTGTCGCTGTCAGACCGCTTCGGCCTCTGGCTCGGATTCCACAAATGCAGCCAGGACGAATATCTCGACATGGTGTTCGGCTACGCCGAGCATTTCGCGCTCGATCTCGGCGACCGCGACACGATCCGCGCCGAAGCGCTGGAATGGGCGACGACGCGCGGCTCGCGCGCCGGCCGCACCGCCTGGCAATATATCCAGGATCTCGCCGGCCGGCAGGGCAAAAGGCTCGACGCATGAACATCGCAGCGCGACTCCTCGCGCTGTTTTTCCTCACGGCAGGCGGCGTCGCGACAGCCTGCGCGCAGGATGCGCGGCCGGAGAATTGGAGCGCGGTCAAATGCGAGCGCTACTCCAAGGCGTGGCGGGAGGCGCTTACGCGACTTGGCACGCGCGGATTGGGTCAGGAATTCCTCGATCGCCACGAAACGTTTCTCGCCTCCCGATGCGAGGGCCCGCACGATGTCTGCCCGCGCTCCGCGGAAGAGCTTAAACTTGCGAACATCATGGTCGTGCGCGCGATGAATGCGGGAACCGCAAGCACATTTCCGCCATTCGGTTGCGCTAACTAGGAGCGATCCTCCACATCGCTGCGGAAGGCCGCCATGAGCGCCAGCGCCCTCGAGCTTTTCGAACTGCAAATCCGCTATATTCTCGACGATGATCGCGACGCCCAGCTCGCGCTCCTCGCCGATGATTGCGTCTGGGAGTTCCCTTTCGCCGGAGACGACAGGCCGCGAAAGATCGTTGGTCGCGACGAATTCGCGCAGGTGATGAAGCCGCTCTGGGAAGCGGCGCGCCGCGCGAACATCGGCCGTCTCTCCTATATGCCGCTGACGATTCACGAAACCGCGGATCCCGATCTCATCATTGCTGAATTCGAGTTTGGAGCCGGCGGACACAGCCTGATTTTTGTGCAGGTCTTTCGCACGCGGAACGGAAAGATCGCGCATGTCAGGGAATATGCAGATTATGCCGGCCGCGCGCGCCTGATGGCGCGCAATGTGGAATCAGCGACGCAATAGCGCGCGCGTTTGCCGCAGGGAACCTGAGCGAGCACTCGGCGTTCCCGCTCTGAGAGCGAGCGCGCCGCCCCACGTGGCGGCGCGCAATCTTGAATCGCCAAAACCGCTATCGCCATGCCGTCGAAAACCGCCGCTCTGCTGGCCCTGCCCTGCTTTCTCCTGTCGTCATGCGCCGAGCGCCATCCCTACAACACAGTCGAGGTCGCGAAGACCTCGATGCGCGGCCTCAGCGAACAGGATGTAAGAATGTGCGCCGGCTTTCCATCGAAGACGTTTGACAGCGGCAAGACGAGCGTCTGGAGCTATGAGATGGAACAGAGGTCAGGCGGCGTGACGCTCGGCGCTCCCGTGATGTTCGGCATCGCCAATACTTCTTTGTCATTGTCGTCGAACGGCTATTGCAGAGTCCAGTTCCTGTTCGTCGACGGCAAGGTCGATCAGGTCAGCTACGCCGGCGACAGCGACACGCCGCGCGGCAAGGACACGCTTTGCACGCCGGTCGTTTCCGGCTGCGTAGGGTATGTCCAGGAAAAGCAGCGATAGGTCAGCGCGCATCGTTCGCCTTCTTTCGCATCTCGCGCACGTCGTAGATATCAAGCGAGAGATCGCCGTGCGATTTCAGAAATCCGTTCAGCACGAAGGCGGCGGCGCCAATGATCGCCGCGCCGCTGATCAGCCATAGCCAGATGAAGCGCGGGAAGAAGGCGCACAACAGAACCACGCCAAGGCCGACAATAATGAAGCCGACATACGCCACGGCGAAGAGGATCCAGCCTTCGCGCCGCGCGGGATAATAGCCGCGGCCGGTCCAATGGCCCCGATGGGGCCGGACAAACCAGATGTGGGGCGGCAGCGGATCGATCATTGCATCAGGTCTTGCAGCCGATCTTCGCGATCTCGACGCGGCGATTTTTCGTGCGGCCGACATCAGTCGCATTGTCAGCGAGCGGCTGCGCCGCCGAAGCCATCACCGCCAAGCCGGCGCAGGGCGCGACCCTCGCCCAATAAGCTTTCAAGATATGAGTCTCACCGTCAACAATGTCCGACTGTGGCGCGCATTTTCGGTCAGGCGCCAGCGGGCGGCTTCACGAAAGTATGAAGGCGGCGGCCGCCCTCTGGTATGCCAATTGCAGCCGGCGGACGTCCCGAGAGGTCCGCCATGTCCCGATTTCCCCTCACCCGCCGGAACGTCCTGAAGCTCGGCGCCTCGGCCGCTCTTCTGCCGCAGGCCCTTCCAGCCGAACTCTTTGCGCAGACGTCTGAGCGCGTGCTGCGTTACGGCATCTCCATGGCCGATATTCCCCTCACCAATGGCCAACCCGACCGCGGCGCAGGGGCCTATCAATTCACCGGTTACACGCTCTACGACCCGCTGGTGGCGTGGGAGATGAATGTCGCGGATCGCCAGGGCAAGCTCGTTCCCGGCCTCGCCACGAGTTGGAGCAGCGATCCCGCGGATCGCAAGCGATGGACGTTCAAGCTGCGCGAAGGCGTCAAATTCCACGACGGCTCGTCCTTCGATGCGGACGCCGTCATTTGGAACTTCGAGAAGGTGCTCAATCCGCAAGCTCCGCATTTCGATCCAAGGCAGTCCTCGCAAGTGCGCACCCGCCTGCCCTCAATCGCGAGCTGGAAGAAGATCGACGCCACGACCGTCGAGGTGATGACCAAGATGGTCGACTCGCTGTTCCCGTTTCAGCTTCTCTGGTTCCTGATCTCAAGCCCCGCGCAGTACGAGAAACTCGGACGCGACTGGGAGAAGTTCGCCTTCGAACCATCCGGCACGGGCCCGTTCAAGCTCGCCAAGCTCACGCCGCGCGAACAATGCGAGCTCGTGCGCAACGCCGATTACTGGAACAAGTCCCGACTGCCGCAGGTCGACAAGCTGATCCTGATCTGCATCCCCGAGACGCTTTCGCGCACCTCCGCGGTGTTGTCGGGATCGGTCGACATCATCGAAGCGCCGGCGCCGGACGCGGTTCCGAAAATCAAGGCGGCCGGGCTCAAGCTCATCGACAATGTCACGCCGCATGTCTGGAATTATCACCCCTCCACGCTGCCGGGGTCGCCCTGGACCGATCTGCGCGTGCGCAAGGCCGCCAATCTCGCGGTCGACCGCAACGGCATCGTCGAATTGCTTGGCGGTCTGGCGAAACCGGCATTCGGACAGGTCGATCCCTCGAGCCCCTGGTTCGGTAAACCGGCATTCAAGCTCGGCTATGATGTCGACGCCGCGCGCAAGCTGATGAGCGAAGCCGGCTACTCCAGATCCAATCCGCTCAAATCTACCTTCCTCGTCTCGAACGGCGGCACCGGCCAGATGCTGTCGCTGCCGATGAACGAGTTCATTCAGCAGAATTTCCGCGACGCTTATATCGACGTCGACTTCAAGGTGGTCGAGCTCGAAGCGCTCTACACGGCCTGGCGTCAGGGCGCGGCGCATGACGCGATGAAGGGGATCGCTGCGAACAACGTCGCCTATGTCACCTCTGATCCGCTCTACGCCTTCGTGCGCTTCTTCCATTCCAACCAGATCGCGCCTGTCGGCGTGAATTGGAGCCACTACAAGAATCCCGTCGTCGACAAGATCATTGACGAGGCGATCAACACCTTCGACGAGACCGCCCAGAACACGCTGATGGCGAAGCTGCATGAAGTGATCGTCGACGACGCCGTTCTGATCTGGGTCGTGCATGACGCCAATCCGCATGTCGCGAACGCCAGGGTAAAGGGCTATGTGCAGGCCCAGCACTGGTTCCAGGACCTGACGACGCTCTCCGCATGACAGCCCAAAAAGAAAACGGCCGCTTCTTGCGAAGCGGCCGTTTTCGATTTCGGACGGGCGCAGGGTCTCGACAAACGTCCGTCCTGATCCCGCTCAGGCTATTCGGGAGCGGCTTGCGAAATCGTGAACGAGCCTGCGTAAATGTTCAGCCGCGCAGCGGCTTCAGCGCCTCGGCCCAGCGATGCAATTCGTCGAGCATCGTCTTGGCGCCCGTCGAGATCAGGTCGTTCGGCTTGAACTTCTTCTCCGCGTCCAGCATGCCGAACACGCCCGGGATCGGAACGCCCTCCGGAATCGGCATCATCTTGAGCGAGGTGAGCATCAGGCGCGCCGGCTGGATCGAGCGCAGGCCGCCGGACACGCCGCCATAGCCGACAAAGCCCACCGGCTTGTAGTTCCACTCCTTGGAGAGATAGGTCACCGCGTTCACGAAGGATGGCGGCGGCGCGTAATTGTACTCGGGCACGACGAACACGAAGGCGTCGGCGGAATCGACGCTCGCCGACCACTTCTTCGTGTGCTCATGCTGATATTTCTGCATGCGCGGATGCTCGGGCTCGTCGAACAGCGGCAGGTTGAAGCTGACGAGGTCGATCAACGACGCGTCGAACTTGCCGTGCTGAACGGCCGCTTCATGAAACCAGGCCCCGACCGCTGGGCCAATGCGCACCGGACGGGTGCTGGTGATGATGGTTTGCAGCTTCAGCGCCATTGTCGTCTCCGCAAGCCGGTTGGAATTCCGGCGGAAAGGCATTAGTTACGGTCTGTAACTGACGCTCATAAAGTAACGGTCGAAACCTTCGCAAGGAGGCACGCGGATGAAACAAACGAACATGGATGTGCCTGACCATCGCAGCGACAACTGCAAATTCGTGAACAGCGTGCTCGCCCGCATCGGCGACAAATGGGCTGTGCTGGTGGTGCGCGTGCTCGGCTTTGGCAGCCTGCGCTTCAGCGAGTTGCAGCGGAAAATCAGCGGAATCTCGCAACGCATGCTGACGCTGACCTTGCGCGGCCTCGAACGCGACGGGCTTGTCAAGCGCACGATCTTCCCGACCGTGCCGCCGCGCGTCGATTACGAGCTGACGCCGCTCGGCCATTCCTTGCTGGAGCCGGTGCGCGCGCTCGGCGACTGGGCTTTCGCCCATCAGGCGCAAATTGTCGCAGCGCGCGAGACGTTCGATCGAGCCGCCGACGAAACGGCCGCGCAGAAAGCAAAACCGCCGCGGATTACGCGGCGGGCTGCTTAGGTCACAAGGAAAGCCCGCTTACTGGAGGTAGCTTGCGGGATCGACCGGCGTCGATCCCTTGCGGATCTCGAAGTGGAGCTGCGGCGAGGACACGTTGCCGCTCTGGCCTGACGTGGCGATAGTCTGGCCGCGCTTCACTGGGTCGCCCTTCTTCACTTTCAGATCGCCATTGTGGGCGTAGGCGGAGACATAACCGTTCGCGTGGCGCACGAGCACGAGATTGCCGTAGCCCTTCAATTCGCTGCCGGCATAGGCGACCGTGCCCTCGTCGGCGGCCTTCACGGGAGTGCCTTCCGGCACGGCGATGTTGATGCCGTCATTGCCGTTGTTGCGGAAGCCCGAGATGATGCGGCCGCGCGCCGGCCAGCGGAAATCGCCGTTGGCGCCTGCGACCGGAGGCACGCTGCCAGTGGTCTGCGGTTCGGTCTTCTCGGCTTTTGGCACCTTGGTTTCGGCGGGCGCCGGCTTTGTCTCCGCGACCTTCACAGTCTCGGGCTTGGCCGGCTTCACTTCCGCCGCCTTCGGCGCGGGCTTCTCATCTTCGTCGTCACTGTCGACCGGCGCGGGCTTCGCCTTCACCGGCTTCGGCTTCTGCGAGTCGGGCTTGGCCGCGACGACCTTCGGCGCATCCTTCGCAGGTTTCGCCGGCGGTTCATCCTTCTTGGCCTGAACGGGATGCGCGGCAGGCTTCGCGGCGGCGACCGGTTGAGGCGCCGGAGCTTGCGCGACAGTCGCGCCATTCGGGCGATAGACCGGAATGGTCAGGCGCGTGCCCGGCGCGACGGCTGCGCCATTCGAGAGGCCGTTCGCCTTGTAGATCGCCTCGGCGGGAACGCCGTAGCGATTGGAGAGCGCATTGACGCTCTCGCCCTGCGCGAGCGTGACCTGGCTGCCGCCGACGGCGGTCCAGCCATTGGCGCCGAAGCCGGTGACGGCCGCGTTCGTGCCCGCGCCCGGACGATTGATGACATTCTGGCCGGCCTGAGCGACTTGCGCGACCTGGGTGTTGGTCGGCGACGGAGGCGGCGGCAGAGCAGCAGTCGCGATCGGCTTCGCCGCGGCGACGCCGGCGTTCTGCTTCGGGATCGAGCCGGTGGTCGACTGGTCGATGCGCGAAGACTGGAAAGGATTGCTGAACGGATTATCCGCGAAGCGTGAACTGTCGGACGAACAGGCGCCCGCAGCCAGGGCGAGCACCGAGACGCTCACCGCGCGGATCAAGGAGCCGCGAAACTCGCACTTACGCAAACCCATGGACGCACCCGACGCAACGCTACCCGTTCGTGCTGAAATAAACCGCAGATCGGTTAAAAGCCCGTTATCAGCTTTGCGCCGGCTTAAGGTTACCCCTGCTTTCATCATGATGATTCAGCGGCGGATTTTCGATCCGGCCGCTCACGAAGCGGAAGGCGGTTAACGTCAGAGCGCGGCTGCGCGATCGGGGATCAGCGGCGAAAAGCTGACCGGCTCATGCAGCGTCTGCTGGGGCTCGCCGCCGGCGGCCGCGCGGGAGAGCACGGCGAGCGATCCGCCGAGAGCCGCAACCATCCGCCCGCCCGGCGCCAGCGTTGCGACCAGCCGCTCCGGCCAGACGCCAAGCCGCCCATTGACGAGGATGCGATCGAACGTCCCCTGCCCCAGGCTCGCGAGCCCGTCGGCGTGCAGCACGGTCGCCTTATCAGGCCCGAACTCCCTGAGCTTGCCCTCCGCCTCGATGGCGAGGCTGCGGAAGCGCTCGGTCGACACCACCTCGCCGCCGAGATGGGCGAGAATCGCCGTGACATAGCCGGAGCCCGTACCGATCTCGAGCACGCGGCAGTTCGCATCGATCCCGGCGAGCGACAGCATGCGCGCGATAACGAGCGGCGAGGTCATGGTCTGGCCGCAGGGCAGCGGCAACGCGATGTCGCGGCGCGCGAGATCGGCGTAGCGGCGCGGCGCGAAACTCTCGCGCGGCACAAGCTCGAAGGCGCGCAACAGCGCGGTGTCGCGATAGCCGCGCTCGCGCAATTTCAGCGTGAAGCTTAAGCGATCGAGCGCTGTGCGGGCGTAAGGCGAGCCTTGTCGCGGCTCTTCTTCGTCGGCCGCGTCGAAGAGATCGGGCATTCGCTCAGGCGAAGAGACGGGCATAGCGCGTCATCATCGGCTCGTCGGTGAGATCGAGCCTGAGCGGCGTGATCGAAACCTTCTTTTCCGCCAGCGCCCAGAGATCGGTGCCATTCGCCGGCGTATGCGGGCCGCGCTGAAAAGCGATCCAGAAATAAGGTTTTCCCCGACCATCGACGCGGCCGTCGAGCCGCAGCAACTGCTGATCGCGCGCGCCCTGCGCGGTCACCGCATAGCCCTTCACATCGGCCGGCGGACAATTCGGGAAGTTGAGATTGACAAGCGAGCCCTTCTCGATCCCCGTCTCGAAAATCTTGCGGATGACGGCAGGCGCGAGTTCCTCCGCGCATTCCCAATGCATCTTCTCGCGGCCTTCCGGACCATAGCCTTGGCTCAGCGCGATAGAGGGAACGCCAAGGATCGTGCCTTCCATCGCAGCGGCGATGGTGCCGGAATAAGTCACGTCCTCCGCGACGTTCTGACCGGAATTGACGCCGGAGAGAACGAGATCGGGAAGCTGATCCTTCATCACATGGCGCACCGCCATGATGACGCAATCGGTCGGCGTGCCCTTCACCGCGAAATGTTTTTCGGAGACTTTGCGCAGGCGCAGCGGATCGTTCAGCGACAGCGAATGCGACACGCCAGATTGATCCGTCTCCGGCGCCACCGTCCAGACATCATCGGTGAGTTTTTTCGCAATGCGTTCGAGAACGGCGAGGCCGGGCGCGTGGATGCCGTCGTCATTGGTGATCAGAATGCGCATGAGAAAACTCCCGTCGCGCATTCGCGCATCATTCGATGACTAGCGTCCCCTCCCCCCTTGTGGGGGAGGGACAGGGAGGGGGGTGTGAAGCATGCGCAATCGAGCGCTTGTTCACCCCCCTCTCGCACTCTCCCCCACAAGGGGGGAGAGAGGCATCTGCGTCGAGCATTCATTTTAATCATTGCACCAAGCTCGAAATAAAAATTGAAATCGCTCACGCCGCCTTCGCGATCTTCTCGACGCCGCCCATGTAGGGACGCAGCGCGTCAGGGACCGTCACCGACCCATCCTCATTCTGATAGGTCTCCATGACAGCAATAAGAGCCCGTCCCACAGCGGTTCCCGAACCGTTGAGCGTGTGAACGAAACGCGTGCCCTTGCCGTCGGCGTTGCGCACGCGCGCATTCATGCGGCGCGCCTGGAAATCGCCGCAGACCGAGCAGGACGAGATTTCGCGATAGGCTTTCTGGCCCGGCAGCCAGACTTCGATGTCGTAGGTTTTCTTGGACGCAAAGCCCATGTCGCCGGTGCAAAGCGTCATGGTGCGGAAGGCGAGATCGAGTTTCTTCAGCACATTCTCCGCCGCCCACAGCATGCGCTCATGTTCGTCGCGCGATGTCTCGGGAGTCGTGATCGAGACAAGCTCGACCTTCTCGAACTGATGCTGACGCAGCATGCCGCGCGTGTCACGTCCGGCCGAGCCCGCTTCGGAACGGAAACACGGCGTCAGCGCCGTCAAGCGCATCGGCAACTGGTCTTCCGTGACGATGGAGTCGCGCACGAAATTAGTGAGCGAGACTTCGGCCGTGGGGATGAGCCAGAGGCGCCGAGGATCGTCTGCTAATCTAACGTCGAGCGTTTCGATCTGTTTGGCAGCTTGAACGCCGTGAAGTTCGGCAAACTGCAATGCCTCTTGGCGGGCCTTCGCGACATCCTCTAAAAAATTAGCGCGCAAATCGGGCTCTGTATATGCAGCGAACTGGTCGTCATGGAATTTGGGCAGCTGCGCTGTGCCATACATCACTTCGTCTTTGACCAAGATCGGCGGATTGCATTCCATGTATCCATGCTCAAGCGTGTGCTGATCGAGCATGAACTGTCCGATGGCGCGATGGAGTCGCGCGACGCCCTGCTTCATCACGACGAAGCGCGAGCCCGAGAGTTTCGCCGCGGTCTCGAAATCCATGCCGCCCAGGGCTTCGCCGAGATCGAAATGCTCCTTGGGGTCGAAGGCGTAATTCCTCGGCGCGCCGTGGCGGCGATATTCCTTGTTTTCCGTCTCGTCCTTGCCAACCGGCGGGCCGTTCTCATCCGCCTCGCGGAACGGAATGTTCGGGATGGTTTCGAGGATCGCGTTGAGTTCGGCCTCGGCCTGCCTCTGCTCCTCCTCGAGCTTCGGCAGCGATTCCTTGATGGCGTTCACCTGCGCCATGAGGTCGGCGGCGCGCGCCTCGTCCTTCTTGGCCTTGGCCTGACCGATCTCCTTCGACAGCGCATTGCGCTTGGCCTGGAAGGCTTCGGCCTCGGCAATCGCCTTGCGGCGGCGGTCGTCGAGCGACAGCAGGTGGGACGACTGGAACCGCGCAAAGTCTTCGCCGGAAATCTGGCGATTCTGCAGGGCCTCATCGAAGGCGGCGGCGTTGTCCCTGATCCATCTGATGTCGTGCATGACCGTTACTCAGGCGTCGTCAAAGGGCGCGACTCGCGCCTCTTTTCTCCGTCATGCCCGGGCTTGACCCGGGCATCCAGCTTTTCTTGCCATCAAAATGGATCGCCGGGTCAAGCCCGGCGATGACATCTGGAAAAAGGAGGAGCGGCGGGCGCCCCTATTCCCCCGGCGCGGCGCTGCCGGCGGCCTCGTCGATGTCCTTCTGGCGCTTCGCCTTCTTCTCGATCATGCCAACCGAGAGGATGGAAAGCTCGTAGAGGAGATAGGTCGGGATCGCGAGCGAGAGCTGGCTGATGACGTCAGGCGGCGTCAGCACGGCCGCGATCACGACGACGACAACCGCCATGTAGCGGCGCTTCTCGCGCAGCCACCGGGAATCGATCACGCCGATATTGCCGAGCAGCGTCAGAATGACCGGAAGCTGGAACGCGAGGCCGAAGGCGAAAATCAGCGTCATGATCAGCGAGAGATATTCGCTGACCCGCGGCAGAAGCTGGATCGCGGCCTGTCCATCGCCCGCCGCCTGCTGCTGGCCGAGCGAGAAACTCATCACCACGGGCATGGCGACGAAATAGACCATGCAGGCGCCCATGACGAAGAACACCGGCGTCGCGATGAGATAGGGCAGAAATGCGCGCTTCTCGTGGGTGTAAAGACCCGGCGCGATGAATTTGTAGAGCTGCGTCGCGATCAGCGGAAACCCAACAAAAGCCGCGCCGAACATGGCGATCTTGATCTGCGTGAAGAGATATTCGAGCGGCGCGGTGTAGATGAGCTGCACATTGGCGCCAGCGCCCGCCGCCCAGACGAAGGGCCACACCAGCACGTTGTAGATGTGCCGCGAGAGCGCAAAGCAGATGAAGAACAGGACGAGCAGCCCGACCATCACCTTGATCAGGCGCGAGCGCAGCTCGATCAGATGTTCGAGCAGCGGCGCCTTCGAGGACTCGATCGCCTCCTCGTCGCGCTTCAATTGGTCTTCGGTGGTCAGGAGCTTCGGATCGAGCTTCGCCTGCGCGGGGGGCTTGGCCTCAGCCATCACGCAGGATCCTTCTGCGCCACAGCGCGTTTCGGCGGCGACGCATCGATACTGGCGATCGCGCCGGCCGGGCGCGGCGCCGGCTGCGGCGCGCTGGCGACAACCGGCTCGGAAAGCGCCGGCGCGATCTCGAACGAGGACGCCTCGATCGGCGCCGGAGGCTCCGGCGTCGGGAGAATCGGATCGGCCGCGGCCGTCTCCATCGGCGCCGGCGCGGCTTCGGCAGGCGCGAGGTCGCTTGGGCGATCCATCTCGCCGCGCTTTTCGGCCGCGCCCTTGATCTCGTCGCGGATGGTCTGGATCGGATTGAAATTCGAGGTCGATGACGCGGCGTCGTTCATCGAATCGAATTCCTTGCGGATCGACTGGACGTCGGCCTCGCGCATGGCTTCATCGAATTGAGAGCGAAATTCGCCCGCCATGCGCCGCACCTTGGCCGTCATCTGGCCAAGCGCCCGTAATGTCGCCGGCAGCTCCTTCGGGCCGATGAAGATCAGCGCGGCTGCGCCGATCAGCATCATCTCGCCCCACGAAATGTCGAACATCTATCGCGCCGTCCTGCGATCGGCCTCAGATCCCACCGGGCGCGTCGCAGCCCTCACCCCGAGCGTCGCCGGGCGCGACGTCGCGCCCGGTCAGAACAAAGGCGCTTAGCCCGCCTTGCTGGTCGTGGACTGAGCAGCCCCGGCCGGCTGCGCCGGCGTGTGGTCGATCGTCTTGCCCGAGCCGGCTGCAGCCGCCGAGGCGTCGGCGGTCGCCTGGGCGTCGTCGTCCGACATGCCCTTCTTGAACGCCTTGATGCCCTTCGCGGCGTCGCCCATGAGCTCGGACAGCTTGCCGCGGCCGAACAGCAGCATCACCACGACGCCAACCACGACCCAATGCCAAATGCTTGCGCCACCCATGACGCGATCTCCCTCAAACTCGCGGGCGGTTGAAGCCCAAACTCGCCCGAAACCTAGGGGCTGATAGGGGCCAAGACAAGGCGAAGCAATTGGAAACGTGAACGGAGCGGCGGTCAGTCGCGGATAAAGCGGGCCGCCAATTCCACAATGAGAAGAACGGACAAGCCTGCGATCACAAGCCAAAGCCGCCATTCCCCAGCGCGAAGCTCACGATCGCGCTCCGCCTGCGCCACTCGCAGGCGCTCGACTTCGCGCAGGTCGCCGGTCCGGAAGGCGCGGAGGCCGGCGGCGACATCGGTGATCAGTTCGGACAGTTTGCCGCGGCCGAACAGAAGCGTCAGAGCGACGCCGACCACCGCCCAATGCCAGATGGAGGCACCCGGCTTCACTGACGTATTCCTCCCTTAGCCGTCGCCTGCTGCCTGTTCGCGCCGAAGGCGATCTGTTACAATGTGTACAAGCGCATCACGGCGAACAGAGATGACCGACACCACCATCACCGTCCGCGTCTCCAGCGAACTCAAGGACAAGCTTGAGCATATCGCGAAGGCGACCAGGAGATCGAAATCCTTTCTCGCGAACGAGGCTATCGCCCGCTACGTCGAAACGGAGGCTGAGATCATTGCGGGGATCGAAGAGGGGCTGGAGGACGTTAAGGCCGGCCGCGTGATCCCGCATGAGCAGGTGGTGCGCGAAGCCAAGGCGATCATCGAGAACGCGCGCCGTCGAAGCGCCGCCGAATAATGGCGCGCCGGGTTGAATGGTCAGCCCGAGCGCGGAAGGACTATCTTCAACTGCTCGACTATATCGCGCAGACCGATCCGAACGCCGCGGATCGCGTTTCCGATCGCATTTTCGCTGCGGCGGAAAACCTTGGGGTTCGGCCAACCGGCCGCCCGGGACGCGTCGCAGGAACGTATGAAAGGACGGTAGCGAAAACCTCGCACATCATCGCCTATCAACAGACCGAAGAAACGATCTTCGTGGTGCGTGTGATTCACATGTCACGCGACTGGCCTCGCGGGGGATGGCCGAAAGACGAGAACTAAGCGATTCCCGGCGGCCCCTACCCCTCGTAGTGATCGGCCACCAGCCGATCGAGCAGCCTGACGCCGAAGCCTGACGACCAGCCCTGCGAAATCTCCGTCTTTGGCGAACCCATGGCGGTTCCGGCGATATCGAGATGCGCCCAGGGCGTCTTGTTGACGAAGCGCTGGAGGAATTGCGCCGCGGTGATCGCGCCGGCCTCGCGACCTCCCGAATTCTTCACGTCGGCGAAGCGCGAATCCATGAGCTTGTCGTATTCAGGCGCGAGCGGCATGCGCCAGACGCGATCGCCGGTCGCCTGCCCGGCCTTGTGGAGGCGGTCCGACAACTCATCGTCGTTCGAGAACAGGCCCGCATATTCCTTGCCGAGCGCGACGACGCAGGCGCCGGTGAGCGTCGCCAGATTGACCATGAATTTCGGCTTGAAACGGTCCTGCACATACCAGAGCACGTCCGCGAGCACGAGCCGGCCTTCCGCATCAGTGTTGATGATCTCGATGGTCTGGCCCGACAGCGAGGTCACGATGTCGCCCGGCCGCTGCGCGGCGCCATCAGGCATGTTCTCGACCACGCCAATCACGCCAATGGCGTTGACCTTGGCTTTCCGCGCCGCGAGCGCATGCATCAGACCGGTGACGCAGGCGGCGCCGGCCATGTCGCCCTTCATGTCCTCCATGCCGCCGCCGGGTTTGAGCGAGACGCCGCCCGTGTCGAAGGTCACGCCCTTGCCGATGAAGGCAACGGGTTGGGCCGAAGCGCCCTTCGCGCCGTTCCAGCGCATGATCACGCACTGGCTTTCCTTGCGGGAGCCCTGCCCCACGCCGAGCAAGGCGCCCATGCCGAGCTTGGTCATCTCCTTGACGCCGAGCACCTCGACCTCGACGCCGACCTTCTTCAGTTCCTTCGCGCGCGCCGCGAATGTGGGGGGATCGAGCACGTTGGGCGGCTCATTGACGAGATCGCGCGCCAGAATGACGCCGGCGGCGATCGCGTCGCGGCCCGGCAGCGCCTTCTTCGCAGCAGCGGCGTCGGCGACCGCCAGCGTCAGCTTGAGCGTCGTCGGCTTCAGCTCGTCGTCCTTCTTCTTCGTCTTGTAGCGATCGAAATTGTAGAAGCGGAGCTGCGCGCCGAGCGCGACATCAGCCGCCTGCTCAGCGCTCAACGGACCATCCGGAGCGTCGAGCAGCACGGTCGCCGCTTTCGCCTTGGCGAGCGCGCCGCCAATTACGCCGCCTAACGTTACGGCGTTCCGCTTCGCGGCTTCGGAGGCCGGCCCGACGCCGACAACGATCAACCGATCGAGATCGAGGCCAGCGGGCGCCAGAATCGACAGGACGCCATTGAGCTTGCCCTTGAAGCTCTCGATCTCCGCCGCCTTCTCGAACGCCTTGCGGCCGGCGTCGCCAATCAGCGCGGACGCCCTGTCGGACAGCGCGAGTTTGTCGTCGGTCAGGAGCACGAGCGCGCCGCCCGCAAGCTTGGTCGGATAAGCCGCGGCGGCGATCTGGATGGAGCGACTCATGCGGGCCTCGGAGAGATCGGATGGAGTCCGGCTTACAACGGCCGGAGCGGACTGCGCAATTTGTCGGAAGCCTGCCCCGATTTCGCCCGAAGCCGCTGGTCTTGTCCGGCGTCCCGGGGCGGGCTACCCCGGCGCCGGTCAAGGGTGGATTCTGTCGTTGTCGCGCTTCTGGGGCACTCTCGGTTTCGGGCTGATCGAGCGCTATGTGTTTCGCATGGCGCTGGGCGCGACGCTCGCCTGCACGCTGGTGTTGACCGCCGTCATCTGGATCACCCAGGCGTTGCGCGAACTCGATCTGCTGACCTCCAAGGGCCAGACGATCATGATGTTTCTCGCCATCACCGGCCTCACCTTGCCGGCGCTGGTGACCATCATTGGGCCGGTGGCGATGTTCATCGCCATCATCTTCACGCTCAACAAGCTCAACAGCGACAGCGAACTCATCGTCATCAGCGCCGCGGGCGCGCCGCCGCGAACGATCTTCAAGCCGCTGGCGACGCTCGCCATCATGACGTGCGTGATGGTCGCGGCCATGACCATCTACATCATGCCGGCAAGCTTCCGCGTGGTGCGCGATCTGTTCACCAAGATCCAGGCCGACGTGATCTCCAATATCGTCAAGGAAGGCCAGTTCGTGACGCTCGATAAGGGCGTCGTCTTCCACTATCGCGAGCGCGCCGGGCAGACGCTGCTCGGCGTCTTTATCCAGGACCGGCGCGACCCCGAGAAGGTCAGCATCTATCTCGCAGAGAAAGGCCAGACCGTCGAAGCGAACGGCACGAACTACCTCATTCTTGAAAAGGGCAGCGTGCAGCGTCTCGCAGGCAACGCGCAGGATGCGTCGATCATCGTGTTCCAGCGTTACGCCATCGATCTCAGCGAGATGGTCGCGGCCGCGGAAGCCGCCTATCAGAAGCCGCGCGAACAGACGACGCTGCAACTCCTCAATCCCGACCCGGCCAAACCGCCGCCGGCGATCATTGCCGGGCGCTACCGATCCGAACTGCATGACCGGTTGAGCTCGCCGCTCTATCCCTTTGCTTTTGCAGTGATCGCCTTTGCAGCGTTGGGCTCGGCGCGCACCACGCGCCAGGGCCGCGGCATCAGCATCGCGGCGGCCGTCTTCGCCATGGCGGCCGTGCGCGGCGCGGGCTTCATCGCGACATCCGCGATCGCTGGCAGCGCGACCTTCATTCCAGCCGCCTATCTCACCCCCCTCGTCGGCGGCGCGCTGAGTTTCGCACTGATCTGGTGGGCTGGCGACTTCACCCGCCTCGACCTCGGCGCGCTGCTGCGCCCGATCCAGCGCCTCCTTCCGCGCCCGGCGCAGGCGGGCGCGTAACCATGGCGCTGATCGGCCGCACCTTCGGGCGCTATTTCGCGCTGCGCTCATTCAAGGCGATGCTGGGCGTTTTCGCGACTGTTTGCGTCCTCATCTACACCGTTGATTTCGTTGAGCTGATGCGCCGGGCGAGCGACACGCCGACCGCCACGGCGCCCGGCATGGCCCTGCTCGCGCTCTACCGAACGCCGTCGGTGACGGAACAGGTCTTGCCCTTCGCGGTGCTGTTCGGGGCGATGTCGGCCATGCTCAACCTGTCGCGTAAGCTCGAACTCGTCGTCACCCGATCCGCCGGCGTTTCGGTGTGGGAGTTTCTACAGCCGCCGGTGCTGGTGGCGCTCTTCATCGGGCTCTTCATGGTCGGGGTCTACAATCCGGTTTCGGCCCGGATGAAGCAGCAGGCGACCGAGATCGAAGCGGCGGTTTTCGGCAAAGGCGTCAAAGCGCTGGGGCAGGAAACCTGGATCAGGCAGAAGAGCGTCGATGGTCAGGCGATCATCCGCGCCATGGGGGTCGAGCCCGGAGGCACGACCCTCTCGGAGGTCACCGCCTTCCTGTTTTCACCGGCGGGCGACTTCATCGAGCGGATCGAAGCCAAGAAGGCGGCGCTCAAGGAGCGCTACTGGGAGATGACCCAGGTCAAGGTCATCTCGATCGACTCGCCGCCCGAGCAGCATGACGCCTATCTGGTGCCGACCAATCTGAAGGCCGAGCAGGTCCGGCAGAGCTTCGTGCCGCCGGCCAGCGTGCCGTTCTGGGACCTTCCGAAACTGATCGAACAGACCCGCCTCGCGGGGCTCGACGCGACCCGATATCAGTTGCAATATCAAACGCTTCTGGCCAAGCCGCTGCTGCTGGTCGCGATGGTTATCATTGCGTCAACCGTGTCCCTACGTTTTTTCCGGATGGGCGGTGTGGCGCGGATGGTGCTAGGTGGCGTCTTAGCCGGGTTCGTGCTCTATGTTATCCGGCAGTTGGTGGAGGATCTCGGGGGGAACGGTCTGCTGAACGTATCCGCTGCGGCGTGGACGCCGGCGGCGGTCGCTGCGTTGACCGGGGCGTTCGTGCTCCTTCACCTGGAGGATGGTTGAGTTGATGGGTCGCCCCGCGCGAGCGAGGACAAGCGGTCTCAACCTGTGGCGTGTCATCGTCGCGGGCGTGGCTGTCTGTCTTCCCGCGATTGCGTTTTCAGACGTTGCGCAGGCGCAAGGCCTCAAGCAGCTCGCCAATCAAGGCGCGCAACAGCCCGGCGCGCCGAAATCCAAAATGCTCGTGGAGGCCAATCAGCTCGTCTACGACAACGACACGAACAAGGTTTCGGCGGTCGGCAACGCGCAAATCTATTATGACGGCAAGACGCTTGAAGCCGATCGCGTGGTTTATGATCGCGCCAACAAGCGCGTATACGCCGAAGGCAATGTCCGGATGACGGACGAGACGGGCACGGTCACGCATGGCGACCGGTTCGAACTAACGGACAACTTCAAGGACGGCTTCATCGACTCGCTGCGCGTTGAGTCGACGACTGTGGTGCGCGGCGAACAGCTCAAGGTGCGCTTCGCGGCGCCGCGCGCCGAACGGACGGCGGGCGACACGACAATCTTCCAGCGCGGCACCTACACCACCTGCGAGCCTTGCGCGCAAAATCCTGAAAGACCGCCGCTATGGCAGGTCAAGGCGACGAAAATCATCCACAACAAGGAAGAGCAGACGATCTACTACGAGAACGCGTCCGTGGAGCTGTTCGGTTATCCCGTCGCTTGGATTCCGTATTTCTGGTCGCCCGACAACACGGTGAAGCGCAAGACCGGTTTTCTGGCGCCGCGCTACTACCATACGACTGCGCTCGGCACCGGCGTCGCGCTGCCCTTCTTCTGGAATCTCGCGCCGAACTACGATCTGACCCTGACGCCGACCTATCTCTCGCGACAGGGATTTCTGGGCTCGGCTGAGTGGCGGCATCGGCTGCTCAACGGTTCCTACAACATCCGCGCTTCCGGCATTTTCCAGCAGGAAAAGGGCGCGTTTCTGACCGGCGTCTACGGGCCGGGCGACAAGGAGTTCCGCGGCTCGATCGAAAGCGCGGGCACGTTCTATCTCAGCGATCACTGGCGCTTCGGCTGGGACGTGACCATGCAAAGCGACAAATGGTTCAACGACCATTATCGCCTGCAGAATCCCGGCCTGCAGCAGATGTACTTCCGCGACGTCATCTCGACGATCTATCTGCGCGGACAGGGCGATCGCAGCTTCTTCGACATGCGCGGTTATTATTTCCAGCCGACATCGGCGAGCGACTGGCAGAAGCAGCAACCTGTCGTCGCGCCGGTGGTGGATTACAACAAACGCTGGAATCTCGCCGGACCGATCGGCGGCGAAGTCGGGCTCGACGTCAACTTCGTCAACCTCACGCGCGACCAGACGCAGTTCGCCTACATCTATCGCCCGGGCGCGGTGGACGCGAATGGCAACAAGATCAATCCGCTGAGCTTTCCCACGATCTATGGTTCGCTGCCCTACGAAGGCTGCGTGAAATATAATCGCAGCGACTGCATCATCCGCGGCCTCGCGGGTCAGCAAACGCGCGCTTCCGCGACGCTCGACTGGCGCCGGCAGATGATCGATCCGCTCGGCCAGGTCTGGACGCCGTTCGCGTCCGTTCGCCTCGACGCCGTGTCGTTCAGCGCGAAATACAGCAACACTCCGGGCGAGGCGAACACCTATGCGCGGATGTATGTGAACAGCGTCATCCCCGGCGCGGGAAACAGCTCCGACCCGGCCTACGCCCGCGTGTTGCCCGCCGTCGGCATGCAGTACAAATTCCCCTTGGTCGCGACGAGCTCCTGGGGCTCGCATGTTCTCGAGCCGATCGCGCAGATCGTCGCGCGGCCGAACGAAAGCCATGTGGGCGAGACGCCCAACAACGATGCGCAAAGCCTCGTATTCGACGATACAACGCTGTTCGAGACCAACAAGTTCTCTGGCTATGATCGCGTCGAAGGCGGCGTGCGCTTCAACTACGGCGCGCAATACACGTTCCAGGGCAACAACGGCGCCTATGTCAATCTGCTCGCGGGGCAATCGATCCAGGTCGCCGGCCGCAACTCCTACACCCAGCCCGACCTCTCCAACGTCGGACTCAATTCGGGTCTCGACAAGAAATATTCGGACTGGGTGGCGCGCGCGATCATCGCGCCTGGACCGAACTTCAATCTGACGACGCGCGCGCGCTTCGACGAGAAGAGTTTCTCGCTCAAGCGCCTCGAAGTCGGCCCGTCCTTCACGCTCGACCGTCTGTCAGGTTCGGTGCTCTATGCGCGCTATGAAGCGCAGCCTGAGCTGGGCTATGCGTTCCGGCGCGAAGGCGTGGCGATCAACGGCAATCTCAAGCTCGACACCAACTGGAGCATTTACGGCGGCACGGTGCTCGATCTCGATCGCTATCTCGCGGCGCGCGAAGCGATCGCGCAAGGTTACAGCGCGACCGGCGCGAACACGCGCGCCAGCCTGTCCTCGATGTCCGTCGGCCTCCAGTACAAGGACGAGTGCACGATCTTCTCGGTGCAGTATGTCGCGAACGGATTCCGCGACGTTTACAACGGCACGACCAGTCCGTCGCGCGCGCTTTATGTGAAGCTGGAGCTGCGGTCCCTTGGCGAAGTCAACTTCTCACAAAGCCTCAGCACCAGCGGCTCCTTGAACGACGGCCTGAGCAAGTAAGCGCAACGGCGAGAGCGGAATGCGAAAAAGTGGGAGCCGATTTTCGCGCCAGTCCCGCTCTAAACTTTTGAAATTGATCGGATGACTTCGGATTGATTCAATCCAAAGTCATCGCGATCTTAGCCGTTCTCGTTCCATGATCGACGATCTCCCTCCCCTGCGCGACGTGGTCCGCGCCCACGGGCTCGCGCCGCGCAAGTCGCTCGGCCAGAACTTTCTCTTCGATCTCAACCTGACGGCGCGCATCGCGCGCGAAGCGGGCGATCTGACGAAGGGAGTCACTGTCGAGGTGGGTCCCGGCCCCGGCGGATTGACGCGCGCGCTGCTCGCGGCCGGCGCAAGGAAGGTCGTCGCCATCGAACAGGACGAGCGCTTTCTGCCGGCGCTCGCCGAGATCGGCGCGCGCTATCCCGGCCGCCTCGAAGTCATTCACGGCAATGCGCTTGAGATCGACCTTGCGCAGATCGCGTCGGGCGAAGCTCTGCAGGTGGTCGCAAACCTCCCCTACAATGTCGGCACGCCGCTGCTGACGAACTGGCTCGAACAGGAGAGCTGGCCGCCTGCATGGACGTCGCTCACGCTCATGTTCCAGCGCGAAGTCGCAGAGCGCATCGTGGCGACGCCCGATGAGCGCGCGGATTATGGTCGCCTCGCCATCCTCGCGGGCTGGCGCGCGACATCGCGCATCCTGTTCGACGTGCCGCCCGCCGCCTTCACGCCGCCGCCGAAGGTGACGTCGAGCATCGTGCGCATCGAACCGCGCCAGTCGCCGGCGCCGTGCAGGCTCGAAAGCCTGACGAAAGTCGCGCAGGCCGCGTTCAATCAGCGGCGCAAAATGTTGCGGCAGAGTCTGAAATCGCTCGGCGTCGATGCGAGCGCGCTTCTGGAGAAGGCGGAGATCGATCCGACCGCGCGCGCAGAGGCCATTCCGGTGGACGGTTTCGTCGCGCTCGCGAACGCCTATGACGCGCTGCGGTCCTGAAGAATCTCAGACAGCGCGAAGCGTCTTTTCAAGATCCGCGTCCAGCGTCTTCACCAACGGCGCCAGATCACTACGGCGCATGCGGCGCTGACGTTCAGCCGAAAGAATGGACTCGAGATCGGAGAAGGCGCGATCGAGATCGTCATTGACGATGACATAATCATACTCGCTCCAGCGCGCGATCTCCTCGCGGGCGGTCGCGAGGCGGCGGCGGATCAGAGTCTCGTCCTCGGCGGCGCGACGGCGCAGGCGCGCATGCAACTCCTCGATCGAAGGCGGCAGCACGAAGACGCTGGCGACGTCGGCGCGCATCTGATGCGTCACCTGCTCGGCGCCCTGCACATCGATATCGAACAGCACGTCGCGACCTTCGGCGAGCGCGCGCTCCACCGGCTCGCGCGGCGTCCCGTAATAATGCTGGCCATGCACCTGCGCCCATTCCAGCAGATCGCCGCCATCGCGCTTGGCCTCGAATTCGCGCACGCTTTTCAGGAAGTGATAATGCACGCCGTCGGCTTCGCTCGGCCGGCGCGGACGGGTCGTGACCGAAATCGAGAGATGCAGGCTGCGATCCTTGTCGAGGAGCGCGCGCGTCAACGTCGTCTTCCCCGCCCCTGACGGCGAGGAGACGATCAAGATGAGTCCGCGCCGCTTCGGCGTCGCGAGTTCATTCGACATTCTGAACCTGCTCGCGGAATTGCTCGATTATGGTCTTGAGTTCGAGACCCGTCGCATTGAGCGCGATGTCATTGGCCTTGGCCGACAGCGTGTTCGCTTCGCGGGCCATTTCCTGCGCGAGGAAGTCGAGCCTGCGGCCAACTGCGCCGCCCTCCGCGATCAATTTGCGCGTGGCCTCGACATGGGCCT
Organism: Terrirubrum flagellatum; assembly: GCF_022059845.1. Taxonomy (GTDB): domain Bacteria; phylum Pseudomonadota; class Alphaproteobacteria; order Rhizobiales; family Beijerinckiaceae; genus Terrirubrum; species Terrirubrum flagellatum. The sequence continues at coordinate 2,290,795 of NZ_CP091851.1, forward strand.
TCAGCCGATCGAGTTCTTCCCTGATGTCGGCGCGGCTTGCGAGCAGCACGGCTTCCTGATGCAGCCGGTTCGGATCGAGTTCACGCCCGGAGTCCAGCAACGCGGCGATCTGTTCGGCGAGCCGTTTCTTGACCGCGTCCGGCTGACGCGCCGGCGATCGTTCCGCTTCGTTGGTCAGGCGCCCGATGTCAGCAAGCCGCGACGCCAGAATCTGATCGAGCGCAGCGCCTTCGGATCGGCGCGCCGCCGAGAGATCAGCGATCGCGCGATCAAGCGCCGCGAAGATCCCCTGTCGCAGCGCCGTTTCCGTGGCGTCATCATCTCTTGCTTCGACCAGTTCGACAACGCCGCGAACCGCGAGCAGCCCGTCGAGCGACGGCGGCGCGAGCCCGCCCTGCCCGGCGAAGCGAGAGGAAAGGTCGACGAGCTGCGACAGCAGATTTTCGTTGATGCGCACGACTGGCGGCCGCTCGTCGCGTTGAACCGTCAATGACGCGAAGCAAGTCCCGCGCTTGCAGGCGGCGCCGACGCGCTTGCGCGCTTCTTCGGCGACCTCGTCGAAACCCGGCGGCGTTCGCATCCTGATATCGAGCGATTTGCCGTTGACGCTCTTGAGCTCCCATACAATTCGCGCGGAGCCGCTGGCTTCGGTCGCGCGCGCAAAGCCTGTCATGCTGGCGAGCGCCATCAGAATCGATATCCCGCGATCTTCATGCGGGGTCGCTTAAAGCAAAGTGGCGCGAAGGGGAAACCCGCCCCGATCTGCCGGCGGATCAGCGCGTAGTCAGCGCCGGCACGGTCTTTGGCGAGTTCAGGTCGAACGTCTTGTTCTTGAGCGGATCGCGCGGCGTGCCCTCCGACGCGTCGGTCACACGCGGACGCTGGCCGGGCGGGAGCGTTCCGGTGGCCGGGGAAGCTGGCGCATCCGTCGCCGCGCCGGAACGCTGGCCGGAGGCCGGGGCCGGCGGCGGCAGGACCGAATCATCCTCGTAGCGATCGACAGGCTTCTGCTGATCAGCCTTGGCGCGCTCGATCTGGCGCCAGCGAACGACGTTGCGGTTATGCTGGTCGAGCGTCTCGGCGAAGGTGTGGCCGCCAGTGCCGTCCGCCACGAAAAAGAGGTCCTTGGTGCGCGAGGGATTGGCCACCGCCTCGAGCGCCGCACGTCCGGGATTGGCGATCGGCGCCGGCGGCAGATTGCTGATGACATAGGTGTTGAAGGGCGTCGCGCGTTCGATGTCCGCCTTGGTCAGGGAGCGGCCGAGCGTGCCCTTGCCGCCGACGAGGCCGTACACGATCGTCGGGTCCGACTGGAGCTTCATGCCCTTGTTGATGCGGTTGATGAAGACGCCGGCGACGCGCGGCCGCTCGTCGGCGCGGCCCGTCTCCTTCTCGACGATCGAGGCGAGCACCACCAGCTCGCGAGCGGATTTCACGGGAATATCGGCGGAGCGTCTCGACCACACCCGGTTGAGCACATCGCGCTGTTCGTCCTGCATCTGCTTGATCAGCTTGGTGCGGGACATTCCACGCTCAAATTTATAGGTGTCCGGCAGCAGCGAGCCTTCGGCCGGCGTTTCGCGCACCTCGCCAGCCAGCACGTCGTTCTCCATGAGGCGGCCGACGATCTGCTCAGAGGTCAAACCTTCCGGAATGGTGACGGAGTGCAGGATCGCCTTGCCTTCGATCAGGGTGGCGATGATCTGAGGAATGGTGACGCCCTGCCGGAACATATACTCGCCGGCCTTCAGCTTCTCGCCGTGCGACTGGGTCACCACCGCGAACATGAAGGGATAGGGGCTGGTGATGACGCCTTCCTGGGTCAACTGGTCAGCGATGTCGCCCATGCCGCCGCGGACGACGAGCGCCTTGTCCCGCTGCAACGGCCCCGGCTTCTCGATCTCGCGCACCACGAAATAGGCGCCCGCGCCAGCGACCAGGATCAGCGCCAGCAGGATCGTGAACATGTTGCTGCCGAAGGTCACGAACGACCGGTGGCGCATCTTCAGCCGAGGTGGCGGCGGGGGCGCCGCCTGCGGCTCCATCTGCTCGATCGGACTGCGCGGCGAGAAGCGGCGCGGCTCGACCGAAGCCTGCCGCGCGGCGGCGGCTGCGTCAGTCGTTGGAACGCCGTCTGTCATCAGGCCGCCCTGGCTGCTTGTTCTGTCAGGATCGCGCCTTGATTGATCGCATATTGTGGCATCAATCCGGCGCGAAGGTTACGCTTGGTAGCGTCGCAATACCAGCGACGCGTTCGTCCCGCCGAATCCAAACGAGTTCGACAGGGCGACGTCGATCTGCCTCTTTTTGGCCGTATGCGGCGTCAGGTCGATCGCCGTCTCGACCGAAGGATTGTCGAGGTTAATCGTCGGCGGCGCAACCTGGTCCCGGATCGCGAGCGTGGTGAAGATCGCCTCGACCGCGCCCGACGCGCCCAGAAGATGGCCGATCGCGGACTTGGTCGAGGACATCGACAGTTTGCCCGCCGCATTTCCGACGACGCGCTCCACGGCGCCAAGTTCAATCGTATCAGCCATGGTCGAGGTGCCATGGGCGTTGATGTAGTCGATCTCGGCCGGCGAAACGCCAGCGCGCTTGATAGCGGCCTTCATACAGCGATAGGCCCCGTCGCCGTCCTCGGAAGGAGCGGTGATGTGGTAGGCGTCGCCGGACATGCCGTAGCCGATGACCTCGGCGTAAATCTTCGCGCCGCGCGCTTTGGCGTGATCGAGCTCCTCGAGAACGACGACGCCCGCGCCCTCGCCCATGACAAAGCCGTCGCGATCCCGATCGTAGGGGCGCGAGCCCTTCTCCGGCGCATCGTTGAAGCTGGTGCAGAGAGCGCGGCAGGCGCAGAAGCCCGCCATGCCGATGCGCGTCACCGACGACTCGGCGCCGCCAGCCACCATCACATCGGCGTCGCCGAGCGCGATCATGCGCGACGCGTCGCCGATCGCATGGGCGCCAGTCGAACAGGCGGTCGAAACCGCATGGTTCGGGCCTTTCAGGCCGTGCTCGATCGAGACGTATCCGCTCGCGAGATTGACGAGACGACCGGGGATGAAGAAGGGCGACAGCCGGCGCGGGCCGCGTTCCTTCACGAGAATCGCGCCGTCGGCGATGCCCTGCAGGCCGCCGATGCCCGATCCGATCATGACGCCTGTCGTCGCCTGATCGTCGTAGGATTCAGGCTTCCAGTCGGCGTCGCGCAACGCCTGCGTGGCCGCCGACATCGCGAAGATGATGAAGTCGTCGACCTTGCGCTGCTCCTTCGGCTCCATCCACTGATCAGGATTGAAGCTGCCGTTGGAGCCATCGCCGCGCGGGACCTGGCAGGCGATCTGACAAGGCAGGTCGGACACATCGAAATTTCCGATGCGCCCGGCGCCTGATTTCGATGCGAGGATGTTGGACCATGTCGCGTCGACGCCGCATCCAAGCGGCGTGACCAGGCCAAGCCCCGTGATAACGACTCGTCGGAACATCATATGTCCGGGCGATCGCGCAGCCGCGCCCCAAGCGGCCGGCGAGAGCTTACGCCGGGGCCTTGCTGGACAGGAACGAAATCGCGTCGCCGACGGTCGCGATCTTCTCGGCCGCGTCGTCCGGAATCTCGACTCCGAATTCCTCTTCGAACGCCATGACGAGTTCGACCGTGTCGAGCGAATCAGCGCCGAGATCGTCGATGAAGTTCGCCTTCTCGGTCACTTTCTCCGCGTCGACGCCCAGATGCTCGACCACGATCTTCTTAACGCGTTCGGCGATGTCACTCATCGTCTGATCCTCATTCATCTGACAGGCCGCCAATCGAGGGCTGGCCGAATTCTTCCATGCGCCGGCGGCGACCCGCCTTTTGCAACGAAGGGCTTGGAAACCGTTTGGTTCCGAACGTCAAGCCCCGCCCGCGCTTGGGGCAGAGCTAGCATAGGCGGTAGGGGCTGACAAAGCGCCGCCGCGCTTAGATCATCGCCATGCCGCCATTAACGTGCAAGGTCTGTCCAGTGACGTAGGCGCCCTCGTCGCTCGCGAGATAGACCACGGCCGCCGCGATCTCCGCCGAAGTCCCCAAACGGCCGGCCGGCACACGCGAAAGCACCGTTTCCTTCTGCTTTTCGTTGAGCGCGCCCGTCATCGCGGTCTCGATGAAGCCCGGGGCGACGCAATTGACGGTCACGCCGCGGCTCGCGACTTCAAGCGCCAGCGCCTTCGACATGCCGATCAGACCGGCCTTCGACGCGGCGTAATTGCCCTGTCCGGGATTGCCGGTGACGCCGACGACGGAGGTGATCGAGATGATGCGGCCCGAACGCCGGCGCATCATGCCTTTCACGGCCGCGCGCGACAGACGGAACGCCGCCTCGAGATTGACGCGAATGACCTGATCCCACTCCTCGTCCTTCATGCGCATGAAGATGTTGTCGCGCGTCACACCGGCGTTGTTGACGAGGACATGAAGCTCGCCCATCGCCGCTTCCGCCGCAGGCACAAGGGCTTCGACCGAATCCTTCTCAGAGAGATTCGCCGGCAACACATGAACGCGGGAGCCGAGTTCGGCCGCGAGCGCATCGAGCGCCTCCCTGCGGGTGCCCGATATTCCGACCGTCGCGCCCTGCGCATGCAACGCTTTTGCGACTGCGCCGCCGATGCCGCCGGAAGCGCCCGTCACCAGCGCGTTTTTGCCTGTGAGATCGAACATCGGAATTTCCTATGAGTTGCGCGCCGCGGCGAAAGCCCTGACATCGTCAGGCGTTCCAACCGCGCTCGACTGCGCCGCCGGCGCCATTCTTTTCGAGAGTCCGGTCAACACCTTGCCGGCGCCAACCTCAAGAAATGAATCAACGCCGTTGGCGGCCATCCAGCCGACGCTCTCGCGCCAACGCACCGTTCCCGTCACCTGTTTCACGAGATTGGCGCGGATCACGGCGGGGTCGCTTTCCGGACCGGCCGTGACATTGGCCACGATCGACGCCGCAGGCCGGGCGATCGAGGCTTTCGCCAAGGCCTCCGCCATCGCGTCCGCCGCAGGCTTCATCAGGGCGCAATGGAAGGGCGCGGACACCGGCAGCAGCATCGCGCGCTTAGCGCCCTTGCCCTTGGCGATCTCCACGGCGCGCTCAACCGCCGCCTTGTGGCCGGAGACGACCGCCTGGCCGGGTCCGTTGTCGTTGGCGGCGTCGCAGACCTGCCCCTGCGCCGCCTCGGCGGCGACGGCGACGGCCTGCTCCCATTCGAGGCCGAGCAGCACCGCCATGGCGCCCTCGCCGACCGGAACGGCCTTCTGCATGGCCTCGCCGCGCAATCGCAGCAGACGGGCCGCGTCGGTCACAGACAGCGCCCGCGCGCAGGCCAACGCCGAATATTCACCGAGCGAATGGCCGGCGAAGAAGCCGACGTCGCGCGCGGGATCGAGCCCGGCCTCGGCCTCAAGAGCCCGCATGCCGGCGACGGAGACGGCCATCAGGGCGGGCTGGGCATTGGCGGTCAGGGTCAGGGTTTCGAGCGGCCCCTTGAACATCAGAGTGGAGAGTTTCTCGCCCAGCGCGGCATCGACCTCCTCGAACACCGCGCGCGCGGACGGGAACGCCTCGGCCAGCGCCTTGCCCATGCCGACGGCCTGACTGCCCTGCCCGGGGCAGGTGATCGCGAGCGTCATCGAGGATTATCCTCCCAGGCGAAGTTGTTTGGCGGCTTTCCGGCCGCAGGCGCCGGGGAGTGCAAAGCCGGCGGGCTCAAGTCAAGAGCGCGCGGGGAAATCCATCGAGGATCAGGCCGGCCTGCGCGCCGTGACGATCCAGCCCTCGACGGGCTTGGCGTCCTCCTTGCGCAGCGTATCCCGCCGGATGGTTTCGATCACGAAGCCGGCCTCGCGAAGACGCTGCTCGACGAAGTCGTGGCGATGGCGATACCGGCCATGCGGCTCGAGGCGGAACCCTGCGCCTTCCTCGCCCTCCAGGGCCTCGACCGTGAAGACGAGCACGCCGTCGGGCCTCAACGAGGAAAATGCGACACGCGCAAATTCGTTGATTTCGCCGAAATAGCAAAGCGTGTCGGCTGAAATGACTGAATTGAACGTCGCCGGGCGCTCGCCCAGAAACGCGGTCAGCTCAGCCTCATGCAATTCATCGTAGCCACGCGCTTCGGCCTTTTCGAGCATGCCGCTCGACAGATCAAGCCCGATCATCCGCTCGCAGCGCTCGCGCACGAGCGGGCCACAAAGCCCTGTGCCACAACCGGCGTCGGCGAGCACGCCGAAGCTGCGCCCATCTGGATGCGCCTCTGCGAGCGCTTCGGCGACAATCTGCGGCGCCCGATAGCCAAGCATGGACAGCCTGGCGTCGAAACTCTCGGCGAACTTGTCGAAAGTCGCCACGACATAGGCGTCTGTCGCGCGATCCGGCGAGTCGCCGCTGTGCGCGGCGAGCATGTGCCGAGCCACGGGATCATCGGGCTCGGTTTTCATCCACTCGCGAATGATCTCAAGCGCCTTTTCGGGCTCGCCGATGCGACGGTGCGCGTGTGCGAGCAAGACGCGAGCCTCCCGCGCGCCGCCCACGTTGAGGAGGATCGAATGGCTCAGCGCCGTGACGCCCTCCTCGATCTGGCCGACCACGACACAGAGATGGCCCAGATTGTAATAGGCCTCGTAATAGTCAGGCTTCAGCTCCGTCGCGCGTTTGTAACTCCGCAAGGCGTCCTCGAAGCGTCGCGCACGCTCGAAGACAACGCCGAGATTATTGTGCGCCTCGGGATAGTCCGGCGCCAGGCGAAGCGCCGTTTCATAAGCGTCCCGCGCTTCGGCGAGAGTCGCCGGGTCCTCCTTCAGAACATTGCCGAGATTGTTCCATGCCCAGGCCCGATCAGCGAGCTGCTCCATCGAGCGCCGCAGATGACGGAGCGAGTCCAGCGTCCGATTGCCTTGATGCAGCAGCACGCCGAAAAAGTGATTGGCGCGCGGATGGTCGCGATCCACGCGAAGCAGCGCACGATAGATGGTTTCGGCCTGCTTTTTATTTCCGAGACGATGATGCGTCATCGCAAACTGCAGCGCCTCGCCAAAACGCATCGTGACGCCGAGTTCTTTTTCTTGCTCGCCGAGCCTTTCGAGTTCGTCGCCCTCGGAAACGCGGCCGAGGCGACGCAGATTCGCCGCGAAAAGTCGAACCGTGTCGATATCCGCCCTGAAGGCGACGGGCTGGGCGTCCGTCAAAGCCGCAGAATCGGCCGCGACGCCACGCTGCTCTGAGCTCAATGCGGATTGGGGAGCGGACGACATGGCGGCCTCGGCGGCGACAATCCGGCAACTTGTCGTTGGGCGCCCTATAGTGGCCAAGCCAGCGCCGTCCGCAATCCCGCGCCCGATCAGGATTGCGAAAAAGCTAGAGCATGGCGCGAAAAGTGGAAACCGGTTTTTCCGGGGTGAACGCAAGCGTCCGCCCTGCAAAGCCATGCTCCAAATTTTGGAATCGATCACGTTCTCGCACTTTGATTGATTCAATCAAGGTGCGGCGTGATCCAGCGCCGCCAGCCGTTTAAACGTTTGAAGGTCAGCCGGGCTTGCGCGCCGTGACGATCCAGCCCTTCACGGGCTTGGCGTCTTCCTTGCGCAGCGTATCCTGTCGGATGGATTCAACGGTCAGTCCGGCCTCCGAGAGACGCTTCTCGATGAAGCCGCGACGGTGGCTGTACCGGCCGTGCGGCTCAAGGCGGAAGCCGTCATCCCCCTCGCCTTCAAGCGCTTCGACCGTGAAGACGAGCACGCCTCTCGATTTGAGCGCGCCAAAGGCGGCGCTCGCGAACTGATCGAGCTCGCCAAAGTAGCAGAGCGTGTCAGCCGAGATGATCGAATTAAATGCGCCGAGGCGCTCGCGAAGGAACGCGGTCAGCTCGGCCTTGTGCAACTCGTCGTAACCGCGGGCTTCGGCCTTTTCGAGCATGCCGGCCGAGAGATCAAAGCCAATCATCCGCTTGCAGCGCTCGCGCACCAGCACGCCGCAAAGTCCGGTGCCGCAGCCGGCGTCGGCGAGCACGCCGAAGCTCAGTCCGTCGGGATGCGCCTCGGCGAGCGCTTCGGCGACAATCTGCGGCGCCCGATAGCCAAGCATGCTGAGCTTCGAGTCAAAGCTGTCCGCGAAACTGTCGAATGTCGACACGACAAAACTGTCCGCGGCGCGATCAGGCTTTTCGCCGCTTTGCGCCGCGAGCATGTGGCGGGCGACCGGATTGTCGGGCTCGGCCTGCGCCCATTCACGGAAAATCGCCAGCGATTTTTCAGGCTGGCCGATCGCCCGGTAGGCGTGCGCCATCAGAACGCGCGACTGCCGCGTGCTGTCGTCCCCCTGGAGCACGATCGACTGGCTCAGCGCCAGGATCGCTTCGTCATGCCGCTCAAGCGATACATAGAGATAGCCGAGATTATAGAACGCTTCGAAATAATCCGGCTTCAATTCGGTCGCGCGCTTGTAGTTTTGCAACGCGTCCTCGAGGCGTCCGGCGCGCTCGAAGACGATGCCGAGATTGTTGTGCGCCTCGGGATAGTCCGGCGCCAATCTGAGCGCCGTCTCGTAAGCGTCCTGAGCTTGCGCGCCCTTCTTGGGATCGTCGTTCAGAAGATTGCCGAAATTATTCCAGGCCCAGGCCTGATCGCCGAGGAGCTTCATCGAACGCTGCATATATCGCAGCGCATCCTTCCGCCGCTTGTCGAGATGCAGGAGCACGCCGAGAAAGTGATTGACGCGAGCATGATCGGGATCGACGCGAAGCAGCGCGCGATAGATCACTTCGGCCTGCTCCTTCTTCTCATAACGATGAAGCATCATCGCGAGTTGCAACGCCTCGCCGAAATGCATTTTGATCTTGGCGTTCTTCTCGATCTTGATGATCTGTTCAAGCTGCTCGGCGTCAGCGATGCGGCCGGCGCGCCGCAAATTCTCCGCGAAGAGGGTCGCCGTTTCAGCGTTCGCCTTGAAACTCACGGGGCGCGCGGCGGCCAGCGCAGCAGAGTCTGCCGCGGCGGCGGGCGCCTGTGAACGCAGCGTGGACTTGGGAGCGGTCGACATCATCGCCTCGTCGAGAATTACGGGTGCTTCTTACCTTTGCCCGCCGGCGCCCTGTCAGTGGTGCGGCGGCGCACGTTCCGCCGGCGGCCCCTCACCGATCAGGATCGCGAAACAACCAGGGCCGCCAGCCGCTCGCGCGATCGAATTTAGACCAGCTTCCCTCGGGCAGCGCCAGCCTGTCGGCGATCGCAAAGGCGGCGGCGGGATTGTGCGGCAGCCCGCAATGGCTGCCTTCGACTTCGATGTTTTCCGTCATCAGGCCTTCATTTTCGCGGCAGACGCGCCATGAACAGACGCCGTCCGAACGGGAATAGATCGCCGTGAAGGGAACCGGCGGCGGCGTGTCGATCGCGCCGCCCATATGCTGGTCGCGATCCTCCGACCTGAAGCCGCTGACATATTCATAGACCTTCCAGGCGTTGGTGGCGCGCGGGCTGCCCTTGAACGGCGAGCCCAGCGAAATCACGCATCTGATATCGTCGGGCAATCGCTTCGCGATCTGGCGCGCGTAGATGCCGCCGAGGCTCCAGCCGATGAGCGAGACCTTGCGGCCGTGGGTGCGACGCAACGTTTCAATGCGCGCGATCATCCTGTCTTCGACGCCAGGAAGCGGGCCGAGATTGCGGCCCAGCCCCCAGCCCTGCGCCGCGTATCCGCGCCCCCGGAGAAAGGCGGCCAGGGGACGCATCGCAAGATCGCTCGCCATCAGGCCGGGAATGACGATCACGGGATGTCCGTCGCCGCGCGGGGCGCGAGCGAGCAAAGGCAGAGCGGCGCCGAACAGCGCGAGCTCAGGCAGCGCCCGTCCTTCAAGCGCCAGAAGCCAGCGCGAAGGCGGCGCGGAGAATGAGGCGTCGACGGCGAAGCTCATGGTCTCCCCCGGGAGATCGCGGCGTGGCGAGATTCGCGAGCGCCTATTCTATTGCGGCGCAGCATTTCTGCAAACAGGGCGCAGCTTCGCGCCGTTGTCAGCCTAATGTCACATCCCTGTAGCTTTTCGCCGGCTAAGGGCGTTAACTCCCAAAAAATGGGGAACGTTCAATCAAGGTGCCAACGCCCATGAAAGAGGCGGCGATCGAGGTCGAGGGGTTGAAGGCGGGGTATGGCGAGACCGTGGTGCTGCACGGCGTCGACCTTTCCATCGCGCGCGGCGAATTCATTGCGATGCTGGGCTCGTCGGGCTGCGGCAAGACCACACTGCTGCGGACCGTCGCCGGCTTCCAGCGCGCCTTCGCCGGCGCCGTCAGACTGTTCGGCAGGGATGTCGCGCCGCTGCCGCCGGAGAAGCGCGGCCTCGCCATGGTGTTCCAGTCCTACGCGCTGTGGCCGCATATGACGGTGCTCGGCAATGTCGGCTACGGGCTGAAGCTGCGAGGCGTCGCGCGCGAAGACATCCGCAAGCGCGTGCGCGCGGTGCTCGCGATGCTCAATCTCGACGGGCTCGAAGATCGCAAGGTGACCGATCTCTCCGGCGGCCAACGCCAGCGCGTCGCGCTTGGCCGCGCGCTCGCGATCGAGCCCGACATTCTTCTGCTCGACGAGCCGCTCTCCAATCTCGACGCCAAGGTGCGTCTGCAACTGCGCGACGAGATCAAGTCGCTGCAGAACAGGCTCGGCTTCACGGCGCTGCACGTCACCCATGATCGCGAAGAGGCGATGACGATGGCCGACCGCATCGTGGTGATGAATGCGGGCCGCATTGCGCAGCTCGGCGCGCCGGAGGAAGTCTACGACAAGCCCGCCTCGCCTTTCATCGCCACCTTCATGGGGGCGGAAAATCGCATCGAGCTGAAGATCGCCCGCGCCGACGGCGCCTATGACGTCTCGACCGGCGGCGTCGCGCGACGTTCGCGCAGCGCCGACGCGCTGCCTGAAGGCGCGGTCACCGCTTATTTCCGCGACAGCGCCGCGGCGCTGGTGGCGCATGACGAGCAGGCCGACGACGCGATCGTGCTGCCCGGCCGCATCGTGCAGCGCAGCTATCCCGGCGGGCACTATCGTTACAGTGTCGAGACAGAGGGACGTCAGTTCTCTGTCACACACGACCACTATCACGACCTCGGATCAGCAGTGGGGCTGAAGCTGCCATTCCGGGCGATGCATCTTTTTCCGAGTTCGGAATGACAGGGAGCGGGAGAACCTCAATGAAAATGCATCTTTTGGCCGGCCTCGGCGCGGCGGCGCTGATGGCGGCGCCTGCGTCGGCGCAGACGCTCAACGTCGTGACCGCGGGCGACCAGAACATGGTCGATTACGTCAAGGATTATCTCGGGCCGATGTTCGAGAAGCAGCATCCGGGCGTGAAGGTCGTGTCGGTCGGCACAGGCCCCGGAGACGCCGGCTCGCAGAAAATTTTCGAGAAGCTCGACGCGCAGAAGAAGGCCGGCGCAGCCGCCTGGGATTTCGACGTCGTCGTCATCCACCAGAAGATGGCCGGCGACATGGCGAAAGACGGCATGCTCGTGCGCTATCGCGGCGACATCCCGACCGGCAAACTGGTGACCCGCGATTCCGCCGTGAATTCGCTCGGCGCGAACGTCGACGGCTATGTCATGCCGATGTTCCATTCGCAGACGGCGCTCGCCTACAACGCCGACATGGTGAAGGACGTCCCGTCGAGCTATCCCGAACTCGTCGAATGGACGAAGAAGCATCCGAAGCAGTTCGGCTATAACGGCATCAAGGGCGGCATGTCCGGCGTCGCCTTCGTCACCGGCTGGGTCTCGGCCTTCGGCGGCGATTCCGCCAAGCTCGAAAAGGGCCCTTATGATCCGGCCGTGAAAAACAGCTGGGACAAGCCGCTCGCCGACCTCAAGGCGTTCAACCAGAATGTTGTGATCACGCCCGGCAACGCCGGCACGCTCGACATGCTCAATCGCGGCGAGATCGCCATCGGTCCGGTTTGGGTCGACATGTTCTACACCTGGCAGGCGGACGGCAAGCTGCCGCCAAACATGAAGCTGAAACTCATGTCGCCCGGCATGCCTGGCCAGCCGATGTATTACGCGATCCCGGCGAAGGCCGCGAACGCCAAGCTCGCCGAACAATTCATCGCGCTGGCGACGAGCCCGCAGGTGCAGGCCGACGGCATCGTCAAGAAGTTCAACTGGTATCCCGGCATCGACGCGCAGAATCTCGAAGGCAAGCTCGACAAGGCGGCCTGGGAGAAGCTGTTCACCGACATCAAGCCGGCCGACCTCTCGGAGAAGGGCCGCCCCTTCCCGATCGCGCCCTACTTCAACGACATTCTCGAATCCTACGAGAAGAAGGTCGCGAATTGAGCCTCGAATTGGACGCAATAGATCCCGTCATGCCCGCGCTTGTCGCGGGCATCCACGTCTTTGTTTGAATTAGAAAGACGTGGATGGCCGGAACAAGTCCGGCCATGACGCGAGCCCTTATAGCCTCTATCTCGGGGCGCAACGCTAAAAGAAGAACGCCGTTTGAAGCAGGGCTACATCTGGGGGCTGATCCTGATCGCGCCGGCGCTGGCGCTGATCGCGATCCTTTTCCTTTATCCTCTCGCGCTGTCGCTGGAGCTCTCGCTGACCGAGCCCGGCGGAACGATCGGCCTCGCCAATTTTCAGAAAGCGTTCGAGCTCTATTCCGGCGATATCATCTATACGATCTTCATCGTCGTCGTCTCGACGCTGCTGACAGGCCTCGCTGCGACGGCGATCGCCGGCGCGCTCACCATGGGCGAGACGCCATGGCTCGTCGGAACGCTGCGCTGGCTCTATCGCTGGCCGCTGTTCATCCCCTTCATCGTCGCCGCGCAGTGCATGCGCACCTTCCTCGCGAAGAACGGGCTGATGAACAACACCTTCGTCGGCATGGGGCTCCTCGATCCCTTGTCGACGCAGAGCTTCCTCGACTGGCGCGGCGTCATCATCACCTTCGTCTGGAAGCAGACGCCTTTCGTCGCCCTGCTGCTCGCCGGCGCGATGGCCTCGATCGATCGCGCGACGATCGAGGCCGGGCGCAATCTCGGCGCGTCGCGTCTGCGGGCGCTGATCGAGCTCGTCATCCCGCAGGTGGCGCGCACGCTGCTGGTCGGCATGGTGCTGTCCTTCGTGACGATGATGAGCGTCCTGTCGGTGCCGATGATGGTCGCGGGATCGCAGCCGACCATGATGACGGTGGACATGGCGTTCCGCGTCACGTCCTATGGAGACTATGGCGTCGCCAATGCGCTCGGCGTGATCTCCTATCTCATCACCGCTTTCGCCGCCTGGTTCTATCTCCGACATAATCTCGCGGAGCGGAGGCAAGCGCCATGACGGCGCGCGCTTCGCTTGCGCTCGTTCTGAAGGCGGCGGCGCTCGCCCTCTTCGCCTTCGTGCTGATCGGCCCGCTGTTCAATCTCGCGCTCTGGTCAGTGGCGGAGCGATGGTACGCGCCATTCAAACTGCCTGTGGTCTACGGCTTGCGCTATTGGGAGGTGGTGTTCCGCCCCACCGGCGACGCCATGTCGTCTCTTGCGACCAGCGTGCTGATCGCGGCGCTGGTGGTCGTCGTCGCGCTCGCCGTTTCGATTCCCGCGGGCTACGCGCTGGCGCGCCTCAAATTGCCCTTACGCGCTGCCATCATGATCCTGTTCCTGCTGCCGCAGGCTTTTCCGTCGATCACGATCTACATCAACGTGGCGCGCGTCTTCTACATGGTCGGACTTGCGGGGACCATTCCCGGCGTGGTGCTGGTCCATGCCGCGCATGCGCTCGTTTATTCCGTCTGGGTCACGACCGCCGCCTTCGCCGCGGTCGACCATGATCTCGAACTCGCGGCGCGCAACATGGGCGCGTCGCCGCAGCGCGCCTTCTGGACGGTGACGCTGCCGCTCGCGGCGCCGGGCATCATGGCGAGCGCCATCTTCGTGTTTCTTGAATCGCTCGACGAATTCACCGGCACGTTCTTCGTCGGCGTGCCGCAGGTCACGACGCTGCCGCTGCTGCTCTACAGCGCAAGCATGGGCGGCAACTATCAGATCGCCTCGATCACCGCCCTCATTCTTCTCATCCCCTCGATCGGCTTCATGCTGCTGATCGAGCGCTTCCTGAAAGCCGATGTGATGGCGAAGGTCGGAAGATGATTTGGACCCGTTCGCGCTGAAGAGCGCGAACGGAGCGCGTCACGATTTCCGCTTGTCGTAGGCATCGCCGAAATACTGCATGAAGGCGCCGAACAACCCCGACTCGTGGTTTCCGGCCTTCATCTTCCAGCGCGTGACAAAATCGTCCCAGAGCCGCGCCTTCTTGTTGGTGAACATGCCGGCGCTCTTGTTGGCGTCGAGCGCTTTCTCGATCTCCTTGGGATCGAGATCGGCGACGAGCTTCTGGATCGCGGTCTGGATCGCGGCGAAGCTGTCGACCTGATGCGCTTTCAGGGCGAGAAAGCTCTGCTCGAACGCGCGCTGCGCATCGAGATAGCTCTTAGTCTGCCGGCCGAACATGATCGCGAGCGCGTCTTCGCCTGTCGGCGAGAAGCGCAGCGGGTTGTTGTCGGTCGCCTGAATCAGGGTCTGGTTCGAGCTGCGCATCGCGCCTTTGGATTCCGCGCGCGCCACCAGCAACTGGCCGAGATTGTTGGCGGCGATGTGCATCAGCACGCCCAGCAGTTCGGCGAGCGCGCCTGCGTCTCTCGTCGCGATCGCTTCCTCCGACAATCGCGCGCCCTTGGCGAAACGCCTGATAAATTCACCGCCGCCGGTCGCCGTTCCCGTTGGCGCGAAAGACGGCGGCGACGGCGCGGCCGTGAGCGGCGGCGGAGGAGCCGGAGCGACTGACGCGGACGGCGTCAATTGCGGCATCGGCGGCAGCGATGTCGGCCTTTGCTCAGACGCCGCGGGCGCGAATTCCGGCGGCGTCGCGCGAGGCAAGCCTGCCGGCGGTTCAGCAGGCGGCACGGCCTCGGGAACGAAGGGCGCAGCGACAGGTGGAGGCGGCGGCGGCGCGACAGGCGCGGCGGCAGGCGGCGGCGCGAATGAAGCAGGCGCAGCAGGCGGCGGAGCGCCCCATGGCGAGTCGGAATGGTCTCCGCCTCCGCCCCAGACGTCTCCGGCCGGAGGCGCAACCGAAGGAGGCGCGTAAGGGCTCGGCGCCGGCGGAAGAGGCGCATAGGGACTCGGTCCCGGCGTCATCGAAGGCGGAGGCGCAGCATGCGCGGCCTCGGGAATCGACGCCGCCCAGTCGAGCACGTCGCCGGATTGAAGCGGCTGCGATGCGCGTGGCGCGCGGAAGCCCTTGGGATCGACGGGAGGCGCAGCGCCGGCGCCGCTCCCCCACAGACCGCCCTCGCCCTGCGGCGCGTCATCCTGCCCTTCGCCGGCGGCTTCGTCGTCGCCCTCGACCTCGACATTGATGATGTAGTGGCCGATCTCGATGCGATCGCCGGAACGCAGCCGATGCTGCTCCTGCAGGCGGCGCTCGCTGCGATTGACGAAGGTGCCGTTGGTCGAGACGTCGCGCAGCCAGTAGCCGCCGTCGCGATAGCGCACTTCACAATGCTTGCCGGAGACGACCCGGTTGGGATCAGGCAACACCCAATCGAGATATTGATCGCGGCCGATATCGAAGCCGCGCTTGCCCGACACGCTGTAGCTGACGGGTCCACCGTCCGGCAGCGACGGCACATTTTCAAGGGTCAAGCGCAACGGCATTGCGCACTATCTCCTGTTTCGCCGGCGGCGGGCGCGAAGGCGACGTGGATGCAGGCCGCGCCGGCGAAAATCAAGGAGAGTTTGACTGGATCGGCGCGCCGCCAGCAAGTCCCTTCGTCGTCGCGGCTCCCGGCGCGCGGCGAACGTCAGGAAGAGTTCTGATTCGCCAGTTGCTGGCACATGCCGACCGCGCTCGTGATGTGAGCCGCCCGATCGCGAGCCGGCACTTTCGAGAGCGCAATCAGGACGGCGGCGCGGACGGCTCTCGCCGTCATGTCGGCGGTGCAGGGTGGCCCGGACATCCCGCCCATGGTCAGGTTTCCGCCGGCAGTGCCGGCGCCAAGCGCCACCCACACGCCCGGCAACTCGCGATCGCCGTTGAAGCCCGCATCGAGCGCCGCCCGGCGGCGATGCTCCTCCGGCTCCCGCACCCACGCCTCGGCGATCAGCAGCGCCTTCTCCTCATCGCGCCCGCGCGGACAACCCATCGCGCGGATGGTCTGAGCGCTCCACCACACCGCCTCGCGCCGCCCGAGAACATAGGCGCAGAAACTGATGGCGTCTTCCGGGGCCTTGCTGCCGGGCAGCTTGGCGAGAAACTTCAGCGGCGGCTCCGCGCTCGGAGCCGCCTGAATATCCTGCTGAGCGTTGGGGAACGCCTCGAAAACTTCCTGGGCCGACGCAAATCTCAACCGGGTCATGGGCAAGCCGTTCAGTTCAACTTGATCAACGCGGACGACTGTTGGAGGCAGACCGCTGCGTCGATGGTGACATTCTTGCTTGTGCCGTTGATCTTGATGTCCAACGCCTTGATCGTGATGCCGCCCTGCGTCAGCTCAATCATCGACTGGCCAACCTTGAGCGTGATTTTGGTCTGGGATTCGACGAAGATATCATCCGTAGTCTTGATCGTCTGCTTGCCGTGGATATCGACCGTCTGATCGCCGTCGCTGATCGTGAGCGTATCGCTGCCCGTCTTGATCTTGACCTCACGCGCGGGGTCGGCGTGGCCAATATCCTTGCCCGTGATCTCGCGCGTTTCCTGATTCTCGATCTTGCTCTCGAGATCCTTCTCTGCGTGAAAGAAGACCTTCTCTTTGTCTTTCAAATCCTCGAAGATAAGCTGGTTGAAATTGTCGGGTCCGCCGCCCTTGGACGAGCGGGTCTTCATGCCATGCTTCGTCTTGTTCGCAGGCATTTCCTCCGGCATCTTGTTATCGCCGTTGTAGACTGTGCCGACGACGATCGGACGGTCCGGATCGCCGCCGATGAATTCGACTACCGCCTCCATGCCGATGCGCGGGATGTAGAAGCCGCCCCACTGCTTGCCGGAAAACATCTGCGACACGCGCACCCAGCGCGACGAATTCTCGTCCTTCTTGCCCTTGCGGTCCCAATGGAACTGCAGCTTCACGCGGCCATGCTTGTCGGTATGGATCTCTTCGCCCGACGGCCCGACCACCAGAGCCGTCTGAGGACCGTAAATGACCGGCTTGGGCGTGACGACCGGCGCGCGAAACTGTACTTTCGCGGGCAACAGCACATATTCGCCGCGATACGTGCTCTCCACTTCGGGCTGGCCCCCAGACATATAACTCTGCGACTCAAACACATGAGTCGCGTCGACGACCAGAAATTCCTGGCCGACGTCGGCTATCTTGTGTTTGCTCTCAAGCGTCGTCTTGAAGCCGGGCTGCAGGCTTTGACCCGTTCCGCTGGCGTAGCGACGCTGGTCAAACGCTTCCGACATCTCCATCAGGACCTGGGCGTATCGGTGGCCGACATCGCCTTTTTGCGACAGCTTGTATTTGCGGGGATAGGTGAAAACCTCCATCGAACCGTGCTCGAACTTTGACACGGTCTGCTGATTTTCCTTCATGTCCGCCGGCGGCGTTTCGAAATCATAGCCGCTGACGACGACCTTGCCGGTCCCGTACTTCCGCTCCTGCCTCCAGCTATGCACATATTGCTTATCTGTCGGAGCGCCCGTCCTTTTCGCGCCATATTCGAGCTTCGGGAGATGCTCCGCCGGCTGATGCGACGACTTGTTGTCGACGATAATCATCTTGTGCGAATTGTCTTCGTGCTTGAAGTAATAATAGATGCCCTCCTGCTCCATCAGCCGGTTGACGAAGTTGAGGTGCGTCTCCTGATACTGGACGCAATAGTCGAGCGTCGGATAGCTCGTCTGCGTCTTGAACTCGTAGTCGGTGAAGCCGGCTTCGTTGAAGACGTCCTTGATGATGTCGACCACGGTCTTGTGTTGGAAAATGCGCGAATCCATCGCCTGGCTCAACAGCCAGGTCCATGGTCGCACGGTGAGCTGATAATCGTAGACGCGGGCGGTTTCATCTCCGGGCGCGGCGCGCCCATCCCCGCTCGCGCGCGCTTCGACGACCAGGCCGGAGAAATAGCGGGGCTCGGGCTCTTCCGGCGCATACTTTATGCTCGCCTTCTTGCCGATGAGCGAAGCCAGGTCGACCGCCTTCTGCTCGCTGATGCAATCGATCTGAATATTGAAAAGCTGGCTCAAGCCCTCCCGGGCCTCAAAGCCGGTGACCACCAGGACGTCTTCCCCGAGAGGCGTCTTCAGTTTTGCAATCCGGTGCAACTGAGCAAGCGACGAAGACATTGCAACCCCAAAAAAAACGTCCGGAATAACGCTACTTGACGTTAGACAGTTTCCGTCCAATCGTCGAGCGGCAGCCATCCAGAGCCGACGCCCCTTGTCGTCTCGCCCGCGATGTTAATCGAAGGCGGGCTCGCGGCCGGGGTTTTCCGCGAGCGGAGTGGCGGGCTGCAATAAAGCTGTCCCGCCCTGCCTGCGTAACCATTCTTGGCTTTCTTATCTGTGCGAAATCACACTCTCGGCGCGCCAGAGCCTGGCCGCCTGACCACGCGTCCCGAAACGGTTAGCGGATCGCGCGCGTGACCCCTGCCGCAATTCTGGCCTTCGCCACTCCGATCAGCGAGGAGGAGCCGTGCGGCCCCGACCTCGATATGCTCGGCGACGCGGACTATATGCGCTTCGTCGCCCGCATTGACAGCGTCCTGCCGAAATCCTTCGCCAGCTTCGACCGCGCCTCGATCGATTTCCCGGCCGAGTTCGCCACCATCCAGAAGATTCTCGGCCAGTCGCGCGATCTGCGAATCCTGACTTATCTCGCGAAACTTGAAATCCTCAATCGCGATCTCGCGGCGTTTGTCGCGGTCGTGCAGACGATCGAGAAGCTTCTCGACGCCATGTGGGAGCGCGTGATCCCGGAGCTGCTCGACGGCGATCCGATCCTGCGCGTCGTGTCGGTCCAGACGCTCGACGACATGCCCGATTCGGTGATGCCGCTGCAGTCGACGCCGCTGTTCGAGGCGCGGCGCTTCGGCAAGGTGTCCTATCGCGCCCACCTTCTCGCGAGCGGAGCCTTGCAGGCCCGGACGGCGGCGGTCGAAGGGGAAAAGGACGAGGAAAAGCCGTCAAACGACGCAATCCAGACAGCGCTCGTCGAAACCGACATCGAGCAGCTTATCGCCTCGCGAACGCTGACGATCGACCTCGACGCATCCCTGGAGCGGATCGAAACCACCCTCGCGGACAAATCCGGCCAACCCGGCGTGGTCCGCTTCGAGAAGCTGCGCCCCCTCGCCAAGGATATCGCCCTCTTTCTCGACGGCGCGGTCGCGCAGCGCGATCCTGCGCGGGCCATCCTGCAGGCCAAGGAGGCCCGCGAAGAGGTCGGCGACGACGATGAGCCCACGGGCCCTGTTGGCGTCATCCGCACGCTGACCGACGCCAACGCCGCGCTCGCCGCCGCTGCGGGCTACTTTATGCGCTCGGAGCCTTCGAGCCCGATTCTGTCGCTGATCGCGCAAGCCGAGGCCCTGATCGGAAAATCATTCTTCGACGCGCTCCAGGCGTTGATGCCCGACAACAGCGGCCGAGCCTTCATCAAGATCGGTCGGGAGACATTTTACGAGCTTTCGATCGAACGGCTTTCCTCATTGTCGGTCACGACCAGCGAACTTCCCGAGGAGCCGGCGCCGACGGAAGAGTATAGTGACTGGAGCGAACAGCCAGCCGAAGACTCGCCGCCCGAGGAGGCCGAAGCCGCGTCAGACGAAACGGCCGGCGAGGAGACGCCGGGCGAAGAAGCGCCGGCGGATGGCGAAACGCCCGCGGAAGCCACCGACGAATCCGCCTACGAGGAGGCTCCGGCCGAGCCGATCGAGGATCCGGAGCCGTCTTACGCTGAACACGCCGATGCGGCGCCGGCCGTCAGTGCGGCAGCGCACACGCCAATGGTGTTCAAGGCCGTAACCCGAAAAGACGCCATGACGATGCTGAGCCAGATCGCCGCCTATTTTCGCTCCGTCGAGCCATCGAGTCCCGTGCCGACGCTGCTCGAACATGCGGCGTCCCTGAGCGGTCGGGACTTCTTCGCGCTCGTTCGCGAGGTTCTGCCGGCTCAGCTCTTCAAGGTTGACGAATAAGGTCTATTCCGCGCAATATCGGGTTTTACGATAGGTTAGTTTGTGACGACGCGCGCGGAGCGTCGCCACGCTTCCGAAAGGGGGATTGCGATGAGCGACAGTGGCCAGAAATTCATCCGCCGCAACCGGGCGCCGCGTGTTCACATCACCTACGAAGATCCCTATGACGCGGACAAGCTGATCGAACTTCCATTCATCATGGGCGTGATGGCCGATCTGTCGGGCAATGCGGCTGGCGCCGACAAACCTGATGTCGGCGAGCGCAAGTTTCTCGACTTCGACATGGATAATTTCGAAAACCGGATGGCTGCGATCCAGCCCGGCATTTCGATGCGCGTCGGCAACAAGCTCGGCGAAGATTCCGACGAGAAGATGCAGGTCAATCTGCGCTTCAACAAGATGGACGATTTCAAGCCCGCTCAGGTGGCCCGTCAGGTGCCGGCGCTCGCAAAGCTCCTCGAAGCGCGCGATCAGCTCAAGAACCTGCAGCTCTACATGGACGGCAAGCAGGATGCGGAGAAGAAACTTCGCGAATTGCTCAGCGATCCCGAATTGATGGCCGCGCTGAAAGAACGCGCCGCCGCCAAGCCGACCGAAAACCAGGACTAAGACGAGGTAGCCATGTCGACTGAGCTTCAGAAGCAAGGCGCCGCGGCTGGGACCGCGACGAAGGACCCCGATGAATTTTCCGCGCTTCTGAAGCAGAGCTTCAAGCCGCGGAACGAACGCGCGGCATCCGAGGTCGAGAGCGCCGTTTCGACGCTCGTCACCCAGGCGCTGGCCGACACGACGCTTTTCAAGGGCGACGTGCTCGACACGCTCGACGCGATGATCGCCGCGATCGACAAGAAGCTGACCGATCAGGTCAACGAGATCATCCATGCCGAAGAGTTCCAGAAGATCGAGAGCGCCTGGCGCGGCTTGAACTATCTGGTGATGAACTCGGAGACCGATGCGAATCTCAAAATTCGCGTCATGAATGTCGGCAAGCGCGAACTGTTGAACAATCTGCGCCTCTATCCCGGCGCGCGCTGGGACCAGTCGCCCCTGTTCAAGCAGGTCTACGAGCAGGAGTTCGGCCAGCTCGGCGGCCAGCCCTTCGGCGCGATGGTCTGCGATTACGAATTCACGCATGAGCCGACTGACATCCAGCTCATGCGCTCCCTGTCGAAGATCTCGGCGAGCGCTCATGCGCCTCTGTTCGCTGCCGCCGGCCCCACGCTCATGGGCATGGATAGCTGGACCGAGCTGATGAATCCGCGCGATCTCAGCAAACTGTTCGACACGCCGGACTATGCGGCGTGGAAGTCGCTGCGGGATGCGGAAGACTCGCGTTATCTCGGTCTTTGCATGCCGCGCGTCCTGTCACGCCTGCCCTACGGCGCGAAATCGGATCCGATCGAGGAGTTCGCCTTCGAAGAAGAGACCGACGGCCATGCCGGCGAGAATTACGGCTGGATGAGCGCGGCCTACGCCATGGCCGTGAACGTCAATCGCGCGTTCAAGGAATATGGCTGGTGCACGCGCATTCGCGGCGTCGAATCGGGCGGCGAGGTCATCAACCTGCCAACGCATACCTTCCCGAGCGATGACGGCGGCGTCGACCTGAAGTGCCCGACCGAAATCGCGATCACCGATCGTCGCGAGGCGGAACTGGCCAAATCAGGCCTGATTCCCCTGATTCACCGCAAGAACACCGACAAGGCGGCGTTCATCGGCGCTCAGTCCATGTATCGGCCGAAGAAGATGATGACGGATGTTGCGACAGCGTCGGAAAACCTGTCGTCGCGCCTGCCCTACATGTTCGCGGTCTCGCGATTCGCGCACTATCTGAAATGCATGGTGCGCGACAAGATCGGCTCGATGAAAGAACGAGCCGCGCTGGAGCGCTGGCTTCAGGAATGGATCAATCTCTACGTTGACGGCGATCCCGCCAACTCTTCGGAATCCATGAAGGCCCAGAAGCCGCTCGCCGCGGCGCGGGTTGAAGTCGTGGAGAACGAAGAGAATCCGGGCTATTATTCTGCGCGCTTCTTCCTGCGGCCGCATTATCAGCTCGAAGGTATGGATATCGGCCTGAGTCTCGTGTCTCGCCTGCCTGCAAAATCGTAATGCAACGGCCGCCTTGTGTCCTAGGACACAACGCGGCCGCGTCATCCATTGTACTCAAAAATGGTCGAAACGAACGGACGGCGATGACGCCGGGCCAATATTAAAACTGAGGAGCTTATCATGGCGGCTACAGACTTTTTCCTGAAGATTGATGGCATCGACGGCGAGTCGGAAGACGATCAGCTCGCGAAGCACCTGCAGCTCCAGTCCTGGAGCTGGGGCGAGACGAACGCGGGCTCGAGCGGTCTCGGCGGCGGCGCCGGCTCCGGCAAGGTCGCGATGCAGGACTTCCACTTCACCGTTGAAATGGGCTCGGCCTCGACGAAGCTGATGCAGGCTTGCGCCACCGGCAAGCACATCGCCAACGCGAAGCTGATCTGCCGCAAATCGACCGGCGACAAGCAGGACAAGTACTGCGAGTTCACCTTCACGGATATCGTGATCTCCAGCTACCAGGTCGGCGGCCACGGTCACGGCAATCCCCTGCCGGTCGAGCAGATCTCGTTCAACTACACGAAGATCGAGATGGAATACTTCAAGCAGGACAGCAAGGGCATCCTGTCTTCGGCCGGCAAGCTCGGCTGGGACCTCAAGAAGAACGTCAAGGTCTAAGCAACAAGAAAGAACCGCCGCGGCTTCCGCGGCGGTTCTTTCTCTTTTCAGTCCGTCGCCGACGGACATTTTTGTTTGAGCGGGATTTCGCGCATGGCGGCGCCCTCCAAGTCCGACCGACTGAGCCCGCCCCTGATGTTCGCGTTCCGGGAAGCGCACCGCGCTAAAGACTCCCGAAAAAATCTCGATCTCCGCGACGATTCCGGCATGAGAGTCATCGCTGGCCGCCGCACCATCAAAGGCTCGGTCACCGAATCGCAGTTGCGCGAACAACTGGCGATCGACCTCAACTCGCTTCTCAACACGGTCAATCTCGAATGCGCGCATGATCTCAAGGAATTTGATCATGTCCGGACCTCGATCCTGAATTACGGCATCCCGGAAATCAGCAACCGCACGATCGACGAGAATCGAAGCTCCGGCATCGTCGGCGAGATCAAGACCGCGCTGCTGGTTTTCGAGCCGCGGCTGCTCCCCGATACTGTGCGCGTCACGCGCGACGACTCGGTCAGCATCGATTCGCTGAACGTGCGATTCATGGTCGCGGGCGAGATGGCGTGCGACCCCGTGGCGGTCCCTGTCGAATTCGTCGCCGACATCGAGATGGAGACCGGCAAGCTCAAGATCGGCCGACGCTGAGCATGCTGACGAGACGTGGCCGTGATTCTGACAAAAGACTTACGCTTTCGGGCGTTTTCGCTCTAGGGTCGGCGACGCCTTCCCGTCTTCCGCTTGACCGCCGTTCTTGATGCACCAGGAATTCGTCGATCTCTATAATCGCGAGCTTGCGCTGTTCTACGAACACGCCAAGGAATTCGCCGAAGAGTTTCCCGGCATCGCCGATCGCCTGGGCGGGCTGACGCGCGAGCGTTCCGATCCCATGTTCGCGGGGCTGATCCAGGGCGCGGCGTTCCTCGCGGCGCGCGTGCAGCTCAAACTCAAGCACGAATTTCCCGAATTCACCAACAATCTGATCGAGCAGCTTCTGCCGGGGTTTCTGGCGCCGACGCCATCGACGCTGCTGGCTCAGGTCAAGCCGATCTTTGGCGATGCGGCCCTGCGCGACGGACGCGTCATCAAGCGAGGCGCGTTTCTCGACGCCGTCTATCGCGAGCGCGAACGGAATATCGCGTGTCGCTACACGCTGTCGTCCGACCTGACGATCTGGCCGTTCGAATTGATGAAGGCCGAGTATATTTCGACCCCCGCCCCGATCTACGCGCTCGGCGTTGAAAGCAAGGCCAAATTCTCCGCCGGGCTGCGGCTGACGCTGCGCTGCCGGACGGCGCTTCGGGTCGAGGACGAGGCGTCGGACGAGGCGGCCCGCGCCGATCCGCTTGCGCATTTCGCGGGATGCCGGATCCAGTCGCTGCCGATCCACTTCGTCGGACCTGAGGCCGACGGGGTTGCGCTCTACGAGCAGATCTTCGCCAATCGGGTTGGCGTTCACGTTCGCCATCTCGACGAGTTCGGCGATCCTGTCGCCACCGAGATTCCGGGCGCGCGTGTCGAGCAGATCGGCTTCGGCGACGACGAAACCCTCTTCCCCTATGACGCTAGGCTCTTCCGCGGCTTTTCCTATCTCCAGGAGTACTTCATCTTTCCGAGGAAATTCCTCGGCTTCAAACTCGCGACCAATAATCGGGAGCTGTTTCCGGTCGCCGCGCGCACGATCGACGTCATCATCACGTTCAACGAGCCCGCGCCGCGCCTCGCGACAGCGATCGATGAAACCATGTTCGCGCTCTATGCGGCGCCCGCGGTCAATCTGTTTCCGAGAACCACCGACCGCATCCCGATCAAGACCAATATGCACGAATATCAGGTCATTCCTGATCGCAGCCATCCGCTGAATTACGAGCCGCACACCATCATCGACGTCTTCGCCCATTATCCCGGGCGAGCCGAAAAAGAGCGCATCCTGCCGCTTTATTCTTCGCCGCTGCTGTTCGACACCGCGCGCGCGCCGCTGCATTACACGGTGCGCCGGCTGCCCCGGCGGCGAACATCGAACGAGCGCCGGTTCGGCTCGCAGTCGGACTATCTCGGCACTGAGATGTTTCTTTCGCTCACCGCGCCGAACGGCAAGGGCGACGCATCGGACATTGTCGAACTCAGCGCCCGCGCGCTGTGCTCGAACCGGCACCTCACCGATCAATTGCCCGTCGGCAGCGCCGGCGCCGACTTCACCTTCGTCGACGACACGTCGCTGCGCGTCGTCTGCGCTTCAGGGCCAACGCGCCCCAAGGAGCCCCTGCTCTATCAGAAGCATGGTTTTGGGCTGGATGTCGGCGCAGGCCCGACCGCATGGCGGCTGATCAACATGCTGGCGCTGAACCATCTCGGCCTGACGCGCGCGGACGGACAGGCCTTGCGCGAGGTTCTCTCGATCTTCGCGGATCTCAGCGACACCGTGCTGGAGCGGCGCGTGCGGAGCGTGCGCGCGATCTCGACGCGGCCGGTGATCCGTCGCCTCGCCGCGCGCACCGGCGTCGGCGCGGCGCGCGGGCTGGAGGTGAACGTCACCTTCGATGAAAAATCGTTCGAGGGCAGCGGCGTGTTCCTGCTCGGCGCGGTGCTCGATCGCTTCTTCGCGGAATATGCGGCGCTCAATCATTTCACGCAGACGGTCATCACGACGGTGGAGCGCGGCCCGATCATGCGCTGGCCGCCCCGCTCGGGTTCGCGGAGGCCGCTGTGAATCCGAACTTCCTCGACGTCATCGACGAGCCCGGCAGACACGATTTCTTCCTCGTGATGCGGCGGCTCGAGGCGCAGTTCGACAATCAGCCGCGCATTGGCGACTCCGCCGCGCGACGGCAGGAATATGTCAAGCTCGGTCAGAATCCGTTCCTCGCCTTCCCGGATTCGAATGTCAGCGAGGCGCGCCGCCGCGACGACGGACAGCTTGAGATGTTCGTACGCTTTCTCGGTCTTCTTGGTCCGCAGGGCGCGCTGCCGCTCGCCCTCACCGACGAAGCCAACTACTATGTTCGCTCCGCCGATGACGCGCTGCCTCGCTTCCTCGACATCTTCAACAACCGCTTCCTGCAGCTCTTCTTCCGGGCGTGGGCCGACTCGCGGCCGATCGCGCAGCATGACAGGCGGGACGACGACAAGTTCGAGGTCTATATCGGCTCGGCGGTGGGCCTTGGGGCGAAGGTCTTTCGCGATCTCGACACCGTGCCCGACACGGCCAAGATCGGTTTCAGCGGCCTCATGGCGCCGGCGGCGAAGAGCGCCTCGCGGCTGCGCGACCTGATCGCCGGCCTGTTCAGCGTCAAGGTCGAACTCCAGGAATTCGTCGGAATGCGGCTGTTGCTCGAACCGGGGCAGCTTTCGCGCATCGGCGCCGCCAATGCGAATCTCGGACAGGACATGATGCTCGGCGCGGGCGTGTTCAGCGTCCAGGACAAGTTCCGCCTGCGCATCTTCGCGCCTGACTTCGCCGCCTATAAGGAGTTCCTGCCGACAGGCCGGCTGGCGCGGAAACTGGCCGAGATGGTGTTCTTCTACGCCGGCGCGGAACTCGATTATGATGTCGAACTCGGCCTGCCTGCGGGGGACGCGCCGCCGGTCAAGCTGGGGGAGTCCGGACAATTGGGCTGGACGACCTGGATGGCGCCAAACTGGTCGGACAAGGCGGAGGTTCTGACCGACGCGCGCTTTGATCTCGCTTCACGATTTCTGCAACCAAAGCCATAATACGAAAACGGCTTTTAACGCCCGGGGGTCACCATGACCGACATTAGTCTTGAAACAGTCACCGGCAAACTCAACCGCGTCGGTTATGACGCGTTCATTCAGGCGCTTCGCCAGGCCAAGACGTCAGGCAATCGCAATCTTGAGCTGGCGCACTGGCTGCAGCAGCTCCTGAAATCGGATCGCACCGATCTCGCGCGCACCGCGGACAAGTTCAAGCTCGACCGGTCCAGGCTTCTCGCCGACGTCGCGCGCGTCGTCGAAGGCTTCCGCAAGAACGAGACGGAAATGCCTGGAGTATCGAACGTGCTCGTCGATCTGCTCGATCGCGGCTGGCATTACTCGACGCTGTTCTTCGGCGAGACACAGATCCGCACCGGACATGTGCTCGTCGCGGCGTTCAAGTCGCTCGAACTGCGCCGGGCCTTCACGAACATCTCCGGCGAATTCTCCAAGATCAATGTCGATACGCTGGCGGCCGAACACCGCACCATCTGGACGGGATCGGATGAGGAAAATCTCCGGCCGATCGACGGCTCGGGCCTTGCCGGCGCCGGCTCTCCGGGCGCCGAGCGTGCGGAAGGCGCCGTCGGCTCGACCGCGCTCGATCGCTTCTCGCAGGACCTGACTGCCAAAGCGAAATCCGGCGAGATGGATCCGATCGTCGGACGCGACGATGAAATCCGCCAGATCATCGACGTGCTGATGCGCCGCCGGCAGAACAATCCGATCCTCACCGGCGAGGCCGGCGTCGGCAAGACCGCTGTCGTCGAAGGTTTCGCCCAGCAGATCGCGTCGGGCAATGTGCCGCCGCCCTTGCAGGGCGTCAGGCTCTGCGCGCTCGACATCGGCCTGATGCAGGCCGGCGCCTCCATGAAGGGCGAATTCGAACAGCGCCTGCGTTCGGTCATCGACGAGGTGCAGGCCTCGCCGACGCCGATCATCCTGTTCATCGACGAGGCGCACACGCTGATCGGCGCCGGCGGACAGGCTGGCACCGGCGATGCGGCCAACCTGCTCAAGCCGGCGCTGGCGCGCGGCACGCTGCGCACGATCGCCGCGACAACCTGGTCGGAATATCGCCAGCATATCGAGAAGGACCCGGCGCTGACGCGGCGCTTCCAGCCCGTCAATGTCGACGAGCCGGACGCGGTGCGCTGCTGCGACATGCTGCGCGGCATTCTCGGCCCGATGGAGAAGCATCACAAGGTGCGCATCAGCGACGAGGCTGTGGTCGCGGCCGTGATTTTCTCGCAGCGCTATATCCCGGCGCGACAGCTTCCGGACAAGGCGGTCAGCCTGCTTGACACCGCCTGCGCGCGCGTCGCCATCAGCCAGACCGCGACGCCGGCGGCCATCGAGGATGCGCGCGTCGCCATCGACCAGCTCAAGCGCGAGAAGAGCGCGCTGACCAATGATCGCGATCTCGGCGAAGACAACGAGGAGCGGCTCACCGAAATCGACGAGACGATCGCTGCGAATGAAACCAGGCTCGCGACGCTTGAAGAAGAGTGGAAAAAAGAGGCCGAGCTCGTCAAGGAGATCAACGATCTTCGCGCCTCGCTGAAAGAGGAGGCCGCGAATCCTGAAGATGTGCGCAAGGTCCTCGCGGAAAAGGCGGCCGCCCTCTCAGGAATCAAGCCTGACGATCGCCGCGTCTACGCCCATGTCGACGAACAATCCGTCGCGTCGGTCGTGTCTGACTGGACCGGCATTCCGATCGGCAAGATGGTGCGCGACGAGATCGAGACGATCCTGAAGCTCGCGGAGATTCTCAATCAGCGCGTCGTCGGCCAGTCGCACGGCCTGCAGATGATCGCCAAGCGCATCGAAACCAATCGCGCCAAGCTCGACAATCCGAACAAGCCGATCGGCGTGTTCATGCTGTGCGGCCCATCAGGCGTCGGCAAGACCGAGACGGCGCTCGCGCTTGCAGAAGCGCTCTATGGCGGCGAGCAGAACGTCATCACCATCAATATGAGCGAGTTCCAGGAAGCGCACACCGTCTCGGGCCTGAAAGGCGCGCCTCCCGGCTATGTCGGCTATGGCGAAGGCGGACGTTTGACCGAGGCCGTGCGCCGCAAGCCCTACAGCGTCGTGCTGCTCGACGAAGTCGAGAAGGCGCATTCGGACGTGCATGAACTGTTCTTCCAGGTGTTCGACAAGGGCATCATGGAGGACGGCACCGGCCGTCGCATCGACTTCAAGAACACGCTGATCATCCTGACGTCGAATGTCGGCACCGATCTCCTGATGCAGCTCGCGAAGGACCCGGCCTATGCGAGCGATCACGAAGCGCTCGCGACCGCGATGAAGCCGGCGCTGTTGAAGGTGTTTCCGCCGGCGCTGCTCGGCCGCATCGTGACCATTCCCTATCTGCCGCTCTCGGCGGAGATGCTGGCCGGCATCGTCAAGCTCAACCTCGGCCGCATCGGCAAGCGCATCAAGGACAATCACGGCGCGAAATTCTCTTACGACGACGCCGTGGTCGATCTCATCGTGTCCCGTTGCAACGATCCGGATTCCGGCGGCCGCATGATCGACAACATCGTCACCAACTCGATGCTGCCTGCGCTGTCGCGCGCGATCCTGCACAAGTCGCTGAGCGGCGAGGAATTCACCGAGGCGAAGGTCGCCGTCGAGAACAACGACTTCGCCTATCATGTGAACTGAGAAGCCGCGGGCTTCAGGTCCGCGCTCTCTCGTTCATAGCGACAATCAGAAAATGGCGGCTCCGAGAGCATGGCGCGAAAAAGTGGGAACCGGTTTTTCCGCGACGAACGCTAGCGTTCGCGCTGCAAAAGCCATGCTCTCAACTCTTGGAATCGATCACGTTCCCGCCCTTTGATTGAACCAATCAAAGGGCGGCGTGATCTCGCCGCCGTTTTCGCATCACATGCTGAGCTGGATATTCCCGGGTCTGCGCGGCGCTGGCGCAGGAGCCGGTGCGGGCGCCGGCGCGGGAGCCGGTCTCGCGACCTGCGGACGCGGCTGCGGCGCAGGGCGCGGCTGAGCCGGACGCGGACGCGCCGGACGAGCCGCGGGCTCATCCTCTTCCTCCGCCGGCGGACGACGCGCGACCGGCGGGCAGAGCAATTGCTGGTGATCCTTCAGCAGCCGCAGCCCCTCTTCGGTCATGGGCTGCAGGCTCGCCGTCTCAAGCTTCTTTGACGCGGCGCCGAGCGCGGTCTTGGTGCCGTTGTTCAGATTGCCGTTGAGATTGCCGCTGTAGCAGCCCAGACGCTTGAGCTCGATCTGGGCCGCCTTGATCGTCTCCGGGCTGTCCGCCTTGAAGTTCGGGTCCGGCGGCGGCCGATCGACCGGCGGCGGCGCGACATTCGCAAGCTGCTGGTTAGGCTGAGACGGGTTGGCCGGAGTCACGGTCTGGTTTTGCGGCAGTTCTGAGGGAAGCGGCTCGCTGAATTCGCTGGGCCGCGAGCGACGCTCGCGATCCGCGCGCTCCTGGGCGAGCCTGCGTTCGGTCGCAACGTAATCCTGCGCCTCCCTTACTGCGTTGCCCGAGACGCCCGGCTGTTGGGGCTGCGCAGCCGCCGGTTTGTCCTCGGCGGGCGTCGAAGGGATTGTCGCCAGCGCAAGACGCTGTTCCTCGGCCTTGCGACGGTCAGCTTCGGCAAGCGCCTCGAGGCGCTTCTGCTCGGCGGCGAAGAAGTCGGCTTGACGCTTCTGTTCAACCGCCAGATCAGCCTGGCGCTTCTGCTCTGCAGCCTCGGCCCGCTTGCGCTCCTCATCCTGCCGCTTCTGTTCTGCAGCGGCGATATCGGCCTGACGTTTCTGCTCTGCGGCGGCGGCCGCAGCCGCGGCGTCAGCCTGGCGCTTCTGTTCAACCGCCAGATTAGCCAAACGCTTTTGCTCGGCCGCCTCGGCCCGCTTGCGCTCCTCATCCTGCCGCTTCTGTTCTGCAGCGGCGATATCGGCCTGCCGCTTCTGCTCCGCAGCAGCGGCATCAGCCTGGCGCTTCTGTTCAACCGCCAGATCAGCTAGGCGCTTTTGCTCGGCCGCCTCGGCCCGCTTGCGCTCCTCATCCTGCCGCTTCTGCTCTGCGGCGGCGACATCGGCCTGACGCTTCTGCTCAGCAGCAGCAGCATCGGCCTGGCGCTTCTGTTCAACCTCCAGATCAGCCAGGCGCTTTTGCTCGGCCGCCTCGGCCCGCTTGCGCTCCTCATCCTGCCGCTTCTGTTCCGCAGCCAGATCGGCCAGACGCTTTTGCTCGACAAGCTCAGCCTGACGCTTCTGCTCGGCGGCCAGATCAGCAAGACGCTTTTGTTCGGCGGCCTCGGCCTGGCGCTTCTGCTCTGCAGCCAGATCGGCCAAGCGCTTTTGCTCCGCGAGTTCCGCCTGCCGTTTCTGCTCCGCAGCCTCGGCCCGCTTGCGCTCCTCTTCCTGCTGCTGCGCGAGTCGCTGCTTCTCTCTCTCCTGCTCCGCCCGCTCCTGATCCTGCCGACGCTTCTCCGCCGCCGCGATCTCGGCCTGCCGGTCGGCGTCTTCGCGACTCCAGCGCCCATCCAGCGCGTCGCGACGCGCCGCCGCGGCGCGCTCCCTGCGCTCCTTGCTCCAGTCGTCGCCGAAGAGATTTTTCCAACGCTCCGCCGACTGCGCGGATGCGCCCGGCCGCGTCGGGGCCTGCTCCCTTTGCACCATCATCGTCTTGACGATCGCGCCAAGCGGATGGTCGCCGAATTTATCGGCATAGCCGCGCAGCACGGCGACTTCGGGATTAACGCCGAGGCCGCGATAAGCGGCGTTCGGCGTGTCGCCCCGCGCGAAATAAAACGGGCCTTGCAGCGACGCGGTCAGCGCCAGCGCCTGCTGACCGCTGCTGCGGAAGGTCGTGAGTTGCTGGACGCGCCGGAAGAGCGCCTTCGCCTCGAACGCCGGACGCTCGATCTCCGACAGCAGGGAATCCACCAGGACGCTTGCCCGCCCCGTGCCCTCGCACGACCCGGGCGACGCAGCCGATGACACAGCCGTCAGCGTGTCCGCGCGCGCCGGGATGTCGCCAAGGCCTGGCTTCGCCGCGCCGCCGATCTCCTGAAGCACGCCGGACAGTTGCTCGGCTCCACAGCCGTCGACGATCAAAAACGACGCTTTCGCCCTCGACAGCGCGCCAATGACTTGCGCGAGCTGAAGCGTGTCCCATTCGAAGCTGGCGTCGTCTCTCAGAACGATATCGACGGGAACGAGATACCCCGCGCCGCGATAACGGAGCGAATAACCGGCGAAAAACACCAGCGCCGCATCTGCTCCCGAGGCGCTGCGCTGGAAGTTCGATACGCTCGAGCGCATGGCGCCGAGATCGGCGTTGATCGCGCGGATCACCTCGAAGCCGAGCCGCTCCAGCGCGCCTCCAAGGTCGTTCGCATCCCTGTCCGCGTTCTTCAACGCCCCCGCATGTTGATAGTTGGCGTTGCCGATGACGAGCGCGACGCGTCTCTCCGTCTGCGCGATCGCGGACGATGCGCATGCGACGAAGGCCAGCCAGGCCAGAAAGGCGATCAGGCGTTTCGGCAAAGGGCGCTCGTTCGCGACTCCTGCAATCGATTGTATCTGAAATCCGGTGTTATCAGCAAATCATGGCGCGAGGCTGACGGATAGCGTCGACGCCGGGAATTTCCTGCTGTCGTCAGCGAAATGTGAATGTCCGGCCTTCGATCCGTCGAACAACCGTCCTCACCCATCTAGATGCGTGATCGCTGCCGTGGGGTGCGCGCCCGCACCGTCCCGGGCTATTTCCTGAGCGCCGCCAGCGCCTGCTGGAAGCCTTTCGGCTGGATCGTGAATTTGAGCCCGCGCCCGTCGGAGGCATAGATCGTCGCCTCGGCCTGCTCGGTGGCGGCGATCTCGCGGATCAGCGCATCATCCATCAGCGTCGCGGCGTCGCAACGATTGGGCTCGCAGGTGGTGAAGGGCAGCTTGCGCGGCTCCTTGCCCGAGAGCTTCAGCTCCACGCCCGGCGCCAGCAGCAGACCCGGCGGAAAACGCAGCACCGACACCAGCGCGCCGGCGTTGTTGAAGCCGATCTGCCAGGCGAACACGACGACGTTGCTGTTGTTGGACGGCTGGGTGATCTGCAATTCGGCGGCGCAGAGGCGCTTGTCGGTCGGCTCCTTCCCGTCGCGGCAGGTCACGGTCCAGTTGTCGAAGGTCAGGATCTCGGTCCGCGTCGATGTCGAAGGCGCCGGAGCGGAGGGCGCGGGCTGCGCCGGAGCCGGCCTTTGCGGCGCCGCCGGCCGCGGCTGTTGCGGTTGCTGCGCCAGTCCCGGCGAAGCCGCGCAAAAAAGCGCGACGGTGAAACCAAGGCCTGCGAAAGCGCGCATCAACTTGTTCCCGGCGAATCCGCGCCCGCGATAGCCCGTCCGGCTCAGAACTGCAATTTGAGACCTGCGTTGAAGGCCTTGCCGTGGACCTTGTCGCCGAAGCGATAGTCGCCGCGCACGAAGCCGAGGAAGTTGGTGTCGACGATCTTGAACTGCAGCCCGCCGCCAACCTGCCCGAACGTGCCGACCCGCTCCGTCGTGACGTCGAACGTCGTGCCGATCGTCTGCACCTGAGCCTTCGTGTCGCTGGCGAACTCATGCCACACCGAACCATGGATGAACGGCGCGAGAATGAGCTTGTCCTGCACCACGAAGCTCGTGCCGATATTGGCCCCCGCCCGGCCCAGAATGCTGTTGATCGCCGCAAACGTCGCCTGATCGCCCGTCCCCGTCGCCAGCGGCAGGTTGCCGAAGGTGTAGCGCCCCTTCGACACGCCGATCGACGGCTCCACATACCAGCTCTCGAACAGGCTCAAACGGTAGGACATGTTGGCGTTGAGGCTCAGCCCGTCGCCGGTCAGGCGCTGGTCCTTCGCCGTGAACGCCACGCCGCCGCCCGTCGAGTTCACCACCGCGTCATAGAAATCCTTGCGCAGGTTCACTTCCGCCACGAACGGCCCGTTCGACAGGAAGGTGTAGAGCGCGACATAGGGCACGTTCATCTTGATCGACGTGCTGACCGTGGTCGAGCCGGCCCCGGCCCCGCCGGGATTGGGCGTCACCGAATTGGAACGGCCATTGGTCGTGGCCACGCCGCCGAACAGGCCGGCGTTGAAGTTCCAGCCCGTGCCATGGATGTTGTAGACGCCGATGTCGGCCCCGGCCTGGAAGCCGGTGAAGGTCGATTTGGTGTTGGTCGCCGACAGCGAGGTCAGGCCCGATCCGGTCGACGTGCCGTTGAGATCGGTGGTCGCGTCGCCAGTCGAGAAGCGGATGAAGGGGCCGCCGCCGATCTGGTTCGGGGCGGGATCATCCGGCCGCGACACGATCGCCGACGCCGCCTGGAAGAAGCCGGTGGTCAGGCTGGCGATCGAGCTGTTGAGCCCCGTGGCCACGCCCGCCACCGGCGCCGGGTTGAACACCGACACCACCTGGAACCGGCCCGAGCCCGCCGCGCTCTCGGCCAGGAAGTAGTTGATGAAGCCGTTCGTCGCCACCAGCCCCTGATTGACCGACAGGCTCGAGCCGCCGGTGACCGTCAGCACGTCGATCGGCGTGGTGAAGGCGACCCGGCCCGAATTGACGATGTTGAACGCCAGCGAGGTCGAGCCCGAGCCGGCGCCATTGACCGTCACCAGATCGGCGCGCGTTCCCGTCGCCCGCGACAGATCAAGATCGAGCGCGATCCGCG
The DNA here is from genome assembly GCF_022059845.1 of Terrirubrum flagellatum. GTDB lineage: Bacteria > Pseudomonadota > Alphaproteobacteria > Rhizobiales > Beijerinckiaceae > Terrirubrum > Terrirubrum flagellatum. The sequence goes on from NZ_CP091851.1 coordinate 2,325,103, forward strand.
AGCCTGAGGCGCCGGCGTAGCTTCCGGTCAGCGTCAGCGTGTCCGTCAGGCTGCCGTTGCGCAGATCGATCAGGCCGGCCGCCGTGTTGACGAAGCTCGTCGCGCCGAGCGTGCGCGCACCGGTCGCCGTCACCGCGCCGCTGTTGGTGAAGGTGGTGACCCCGGTGAAGTTGCCGCCGGCGAGCGCGAACGTCCCGCTGTTGGCGAACGTGCTGTTGGCCGTCGTCGTCCCGTTGACGGTGAAGGTTCCGCTGTTGACGTTCGCGCCATTGAGCGCCCCGCCCGTCGTCGTCGCGATGTTGGAGTTGGTCAGGCCGTTCGTCACAATCCCCGAATTGGCGAACGTGCCGGAATTGACGATCGAACCGTTCCACGTCCCGGCATTGGTGATCGCTCCCGAACTCGACGCGACATTGCCGTTCCACGTCCCGTTGTTCGTGATCGCGCCGCTGTTCAGCGCGACATTGCCGTTCCAGAGATTGTTGTTGGTGATCGTCCCGCTGTTGCTCGCGACGTTGGCGTTATAGGTCCCGTTGTTGGTGACCGTTCCCGCGTTGGTCAGATCGTCATTGATGGTGCCGCCGGCGTTCACCGTGATCACGCCGCCGGCGAGATTGTTGATCGCGTTCGCCGTCAGCGTGCCTGATACGCTGATCGTCGCCGAGTTGGTCAGCGTCGTGATGCCGGAGAACGTCGCGCCGGCGTTGACGAGAAGCGTCGCGACTTCCTTGTTCTCGAAGGTCGAATTCGTCGTCGAGTTCGTGCTCACCGTGAACACGCCCGCGCCCATATTGACGATCGTGCCGGTGATCGTCCCCGCGCCATTCCAAGCGCCTGAGTTGACGATGTCGGTCGTGCCGGTGACGACGCCTTTCCAAGTCCCGGTGTTGTTGATCGTTCCCGTCGACGCATTGGTCACGTCGCCGGTCCATGTTCCGCTGTTGTCGATCCGGCCGCCGTTCGTCACGTTGCCAGTCCAGGTCGCGGCGTTGACGATAATGCCGGTCGAGCCGTTGACCACGTCGCCGGTCCAGATCGCCGCGCCGGTATTGTTCACCGTGCCGCTGTTCGACAGCGTTCCGTTCACGGCTCCGGTATTGTTGAACGTCGTCCCGTTCTGGTTGCTCACCGGCGCATTGAGCGTGCCGTTGTTGTTGATCGTTCCGCCGCCGCCGGCCGTGTTGGTGACAGACGCGACCGTCTGCGTCGTCGCCGCGGCGATGTTCAGCGCACCCGCGTTCACCGTCACCGCGCCCGTTCCCAGCGCGTTGGTCGCGTTCGCGTTCAACGTGCCGCCATTGACGACCGTGCCGCCGCTGTAGCTGTTGGCGCCCGCGAGCGTCTGCGTCCCGCCCGAGACCGCGAACACGCCGCCCGCGCCGCCGATCGCCCCCGAAAACGTCGTCGAGCCGTTGGTGATTGTCAGTGTCTTCGAACCGAGCGCCACCGTTCCGACGCCTGACAAGGTCGTGATCGACGCGCCCGAGGTCGTCGCGGAAATATCGAACGTCCCGTCCGCCTGGACGCCGCTCGAATTCGCGATCGAACCCGAACCGGACAAAGCCAGCGTGCCGGCGCTGATCAGTGTCGCGCCGGAATAGCCGTTTGTCCCGCTTAGTGTTTCGACGCCACCTGAAACCGTTAGTCCTCCCGCGCCGCCGATCGCGCCGGCGAAAGTGGTCGAACCGTTGGTGATCGTCAGCGTCTTCGAACCAAGCGCCACCGTTCCAGCGCCCGACAAGGTCGTGATCGATGCGCCCGACGTCGTCGCGGAAATATCGAACGCTCCATCCGCCTGGACGCCGCTTGAGGTCGCGATCGAACCCGAGCCTGACAGCGCGAGCGTGCCCGCGCTGATCACTGTCGCGCCCGTATAGGAGTTCGCAGCCGAAAGGGTCCAGGTTCCGGCGCCGTCCTTGGTCAGGCTGGTGACGGTCGAAATGCCCGTCGTGCTGACGACGCCATCGCCCGCGCCGCCCAACGTCAGATTGAACGCGCCGCTGATTCCGCCGGTGAGGGTCAGCGCTCCCGCATCCGAGTTGATGCGGCTGTCGCTGTCGAGCGTGATCGCGCCTGCCCAACTGTTAACGCCGGAGATGTTACGCAGCGCGCCGCCACCCGAGACGCCTGTCCCGAAAAGAGCCAGCGTTTCCGCGCCGACCGCGATGTTCCCCTGCAATTCGAGCGCCGCGCCATTGGAGACTATCGTTCCCGCGGCTGTCGCGCCCAGCGCCGTGTTGTTCTGGATATTCAGCACGCCGGCGGTGATCGTCGTCACGCCGGTGTAGGCATTCGCGGCCGACAGCGTCCAGGTTCCCGCGCCGTCCTTGCTCAGAACCGTCACGGTCGCGTCGATGGGCGTCGTGCTGACGACGCCGTTGCCCGCGCCGCCGAGAGTCAGCGTAAAGGCGCCGCTGATGCCGCCCGTCAGCGTCAGCGTCCCCGCGTCCGAGTTGATGCGGCTGTCGCCGTTGAGCGTGATCGCGCCGGCCCAACTGTTGGCGCCCGAAATGTTGCGCAGCGCGCCGCCGTTGGACACGCCCGTTCCGAAAAGACCCAGCGCTTCGGCGCCGACCGCGATGCCGCCTTGCAATTCAAGCGCCGCCCCGATCCCGACTGTCGTTCCGGTGGCGGCCGTTCCCAGCGCCAAGGCGTTCTGGATATTCAGGACGCCCGCATTGATTGTGGTCGCGCCGGTGTAATTGTTGGCGCCGGTCAGCGTGAATGTGCCGGTTCCCTGCTTGATAAGGGCGCCGCCGGCCGCGCCGTCCAACACGCCCGAAAATGTCGTCGAAGTGCTGTCGCCGGTGGTCAGCGTATTTCCATTCAGGAAAACCGTACCGCCGGCCACGCCGCCATCGGACAGCGAGCCGATGGTCTGCGCGGCGAAGAGAGTCACAGTACCCGGCGATTTGACGGTCAAGGCGCCGGTCGCTGCGAGCACGTTGGCGTTGACCAAGCCCAGAGCGCCTGAATTGACTGTCGTGCCGCCAGTATAGGTGCTGGCGCCGAAGTAGTTGACCGTAGCCGTGTCGATCGTCACCGAGCCAGTTCCGGTCTGGATCTGGCCGATCATGGCAATGGTTCCGGTCCCGCCCAGCGCCAGGTTGAATGCGCCGGTGATGTTGCCGTTCAGGTTGAACAGGTTGCCGCCGGAAGTATTGATGCGCGAATTCGCCGCCAAAACGATCGCGCCGCCATAGCTGGTGTTGCCGGTCGCGCTTCGCAACGCGCCGTCATTGGATATGCCGGTCCCGCTGATCGTCAGCGCGTTGCTGACCGTGATGCCGCCCTGGATTTCGAGCGCGGCGCCGCTTGCGACCACGACCGCGCCCGATCCCAGCGCAGATGCGGTGGCGACGCTGACAACACCGGCGTTGATGTTCGTGCCGCCGGTATAGCTGCTGCTCGGACCAGACAGAGTGACCGTGCCCGCCGTGCTCTTGATCACGGCGCCAGCGCCGCTGAGATTCGCGCTCACCGCCCCGCTCTGAAGATCGAACGTTCCCGATGAGTTGAATGTGCCGTTCTGCACCGTGCCGCCCTGAAGCACGAGGCCGCCATTCTGCGTGACTGTCAGACCGCCGAGATCGAGCACGCCGCCCGACACGGTCGTTGAATTCGCAGTATTGCCCAGCGCGCTCGCATTGCCGACCGTGATCTGGCCGAGGCTGACCGTCGTGCCGCCGGTGTAGGTATTGACGCCCGAAAGCGTGACCGTTCCCGCGCCAGACTTGAGGACCGCGCCGCTGCCGCTGATGACGTTGGACAGCGTCTGGCCGCTTGTGGTCGCGAAATCCACCGAGCCCGTGACAGCGATATTGCCGGTGAATGTGCCGCCGCCAAGCACCAGCGTGTTGGCGCCGCCCGTGAACGTCACCGCATTTGCACGCGTCACGCCATCGCCCGACAACCCGCCGGAAATCGATCCTGCAAGAGCGTTGATGGTGATGCCCGAACCGACGACGCCAGCGCCGCCCGCCCCAGCAGCGCCAGCTCCAGCGCCGTTGTTCGCGCCGCCCGCGCCGCCCGCGCCGCCTTGTATCACCCCGGTGTTCGTTAGCGTGCCGTTGCTTCCGGTTGCGAAGAACACGCCAACGCCGCCAACGCCGCCCGCGCCGCCGACATTGCTATCGCCGCCCGTTGTCCCGCTGCCGCCGCCCGCGCCGCCGGCGCCGCCAGTGATCGTAAGCGCGTTTATTCCGCCCGCGCCTGTAATGAATGCGCCGTAGCCACCTGCGCCACCGCCGCCGGCGCCGCCGCCATTGAATGCGTTACCGCCGTTGCCGCCGGCGCCGCCGGTGGCGGGGGTCGCCAAGGGGAACGTCGCCGAGACTGCGCCATGCGCGCCGCCGCCGCCGCCGCCCGCTCCGCTGCCGAAAAAGCCGCCGCCATCTGCGCCGTTGCCGCCGGCTCCGCCGACGCCAGCCACCGCGGCCGTGCCGCCCGCCCCTCCGGCGCCGCCTGCAGTTGGAACGCCGTCGGCGCCGCCGGCTCCGCCGGCGCCGCCTGTAATACCAGCGCCGCCGCCGCCGCCGCCGCCGCCCAGATTGACGATGTTCGCGCCATCGGACCCATTGGTCGCCGCGCCCGTGGCCGCATTCGTGCTGCCGCCGCTTCCGGCGCCACTGCCCGAAGTCGCAATACCGGAGCCATTGCCGCCCGTCTGTTGCGCCGCCGCCGGTGTCGCCGCCATAAGCGCTACAGCCGCCGCGCCGACAAGCGCGGTGCTCCCGAGCAGAAGGGCGATCCGACGCCTGCCCCGTCCGCTGTTCACAATCTTCGAGCCCGACATCCCGACCCCTGAATTTCTATTTCTGAACGCGACCCGCGGACACAGATTCGCAAACTCTGAAACGCAATAACCCGAAGGGGATACAGGGCGATTCTTCCATGGGCAACTCAGCCGCCCCGGAGCGGCCCTATTCCCGCCGGAAATCCGGCTTTTGACGATTCATCCAACAGGCTGATATATATTGATTTTTTGCCTCGACGGGAGGCTGCCCGACAATTGTTTCGGATTCATTAACCGCAACTCCGCCGCATTGTCCGGACAAGTGTGGCGGCCGGGCCACAATCTCCCGATATTTCCGAACATCTCCGCGGACATGATTTTGAGCGATTCTGGCTTGACATTTCCGGACTAAATTCCTATTATTGATTTTGCCTCTGCTCTCCTGGGGCCGTCCGGGTCAGGACCGAACGGGAGCAGAGGGCGGACCTGCGGGTTCTGATCGCGACCTGGCTTTCAGGACTCCCGGGAGCTTCCGACAGCACGCCCGCCCGACAATACGATCGGGCTGCCCCAGGAGGGCCTTAAGCGGGAGACCGCGGAGAGCGTGCGACGGGAAGCTACAAGATCCGCGCCGGGAGCGCCGGAAGGCGAAATCCCACCACTTATTTTTGGCCGCGCCTATCAGGCGCTCCCGGCCTCCCCTTGGAGGCGAGGATGAAGGGAAGATCAAAGCGGAGAGGAAGGCGGAGTAGCGTGGAAACGCGAGAAATTCGCGCGTCTACTTTCCACCGTCATTCCGGGGCCGAGTGCAGCGAGGAGCCCGGAACCCAGAAGATAGTTCAGCCGGCTCGATCTCTGGGTTCCGGGCTCGCTCCTGCGGAGCGCCCCGGAATGACGAAACTAAAAGAGAGGCGCGCGGAAAGTTTTCGCGCACCGTTCCGGGGACGGAGATGCGGCCATCGCCTCTTCCACAAAAGGGCGCAATCCTGTGATAGCTACGTCTCGCGACTGCTCCGGCGCGGCCCGCGCGGCGGTCGTTGACTTTTAACGGTCCCGCAGGACAATGCCGGCATATATTGCTCTTCGATTTCGCTGCGAGCCCCTCTGTGTCGTTCTGGCCTAAAAGCTCTCAGGCAGGCCCGCGGCGCGGCAAGGCGGGCAAGGTCGACTTCTCCAAAGTGCTTGAGGATGACGGCGCGCAGGCGAAGCCCGCGGCCGTAAAACCTGCCGAACCCGCAGCCAGAAAAACCGAGCCGGCGGCGAAATCCCGGAAGGCCGCCGCGCCTGAATCGCCGTCCAAGCTGAAAGACGTCGACGCGCCCGTCTTCAAGCCCGGCAAGTCGCGCGCCGAACGCAAGAAGGCCGTCAAGCTCGGCGCATTGAAGCCGGCGAAGAAAGCGAAGAAGCCATTCTCGCTCGTGATCGGAGCGGGATCGGTGGTCAGCGTTCTCGCGCTCATGCTGCTGCTGCTCGCCTGGGGCGGCGGCATGACCATGCTGCTGATTTTCGGCGACAGGCTCTCGTCGAAACTGATCGCGCAAAGCAGCGAGATGCAGGACGCCTATGAGCAGCGCCTGCAGGCCTATCGCGACGAGATCGCGCGCGTCGTCAGCGAAGCCGAACAGACCAAGGTCGACTCAAATTCGATCACTGGCCGGGTCATCGAACTCACCAAGAAGCAGCGCATGATCGAATCGCGCCAGGCGATTCTCAACAAGCTCGCCGAACAGATCGGCGGCGACGCCGCAGCCGCTTCCGCGGCGGCCGGCGCGGCCCAGCCCGCCTCCTCGACCGCGCCTCCGCCGCCGCCGACACGACCGACCTTCCCGACGCGACCGTCGACGCCGGGCCAGACGCGCGGCGACGCGACGATCCCGCAGCTCTTCCCGACCGAGACGGCGGATGCGACGCCCGACGCCGGCGACGCCAATCCCGCGCCCTCGATCACGCGGCCGGTGCGGCTCGCATCGAGCGATCCCTCGGATTCGCTGCGCTACGCCCAGCTTCTCGAAGTGCCGCAGATCGAGAGCGGCCCCTCACAGGAAGACCTTGAGAACGAGGCGCAGGTCGACCGGCTGATGCGCGCGGTCTCGGTCATCGAGAACCAGCAGATACAGTCGCTCAACGGCTTCGCGCGGCTCTCCGACATCCGCATCATCCAGATGCGCGGCGCGCTGACGATCCTTGGCCTCACGCCTGAAGAACTCGCGCCCGACAATGGCCGCAGCGCCGCCAGCATGCCGGGATTCCAGTTGCCGCTGAACGAGCAGAACACCCCGTTCGGCCAGCGCATCTCCCAGATCCGCACCAACAGCGCGCTGCTGTTTCGGCTGGGACCGGCGCTGAAAGCGATGCCGATCGCGCGGCCGACGCATGAGACGCGCTTCGCCAGCCCGTTCGGCTATCGCGTCCATCCGATCTATCACACGCAGAAATTGCACGCCGGCATGGATCTCGCGGCGCCCATGGGCACGCCGATCGTCGCGGCCGGCGCCGGCGTCGTGCTCAGCGCCGGCTGGGCCGGCGGCTATGGCAACATGGTCCAGATCGACCACGGCAACGGCGTGATCACCCGCTACGGCCACATGTCCGAGATCGACGTCACGCAGGGGCAGCCGCTTCAGGTCGGCGGCCTCGTCGGCAAGGTCGGATCAACAGGGGCGTCGACAGGCCCTCACCTTCACTTCGAAACCCGCTTGCGCGGCACGCCCTACAATCCCGCCTGCTTCCTCATCGCCGGCGACAAGCTGCGCAACGGCAATTCGACGGGAATGAACTGCGACAAGCCGCCCTTCTCGCACCGGCCGCCGAGCGAAGAGGAAGACGACGACGACAGCGAGAGCTGACGCCGCCTCATCTTTGGGCGCCGCGTTATCAAAGACTTAATGGCTGAAGAATGCGGCGCGCGCGAAACCAAGCATTAACTCGGCTCACGCCTGATGCTGGCCGAGAGAGGTTAAATCGCGCTAGTCACGTTCATCGCAAAAAAATTCGCAGCAGCGGGGAACCGCAGCCCGAGTTTGTCATTAAGCGGCGCAGGTGGTAAACGCCACAACTGGAGACTCGATATGAAATCCGGAATCGCCCTCGCCGTCGCGTCCTCGGCGCTGCTGCTTGTCTCAGCCGCCGGCGCATTCGCCGATGAGGTCGTGGCTACGCCGGCTCCGGCCCCGGCGACCACGGAAACAGCCGCCGCCGCGGAGCTTCCTCTTCCTCCGACGCGTCCGGTTGCGACTCCGGCGCGCCCCGTCGCGGCCGCTCCGCGCCGAATCGTTCGCGTGACGCCGGTCGCGCCGCAGCAGCCTCGTCCGATCGTGGTCGCCGCCACGGAAAAGAAGGCTCCGCAGATCTGGCTCTATATGGGCTACGGCTTCTGACATCAGCGCTCCGGCGCACACCACGACCGCGTGAGTTCCGCTCACGCGGTTTTTTGTTGGTGAAATCCGCCGCCCTTCCACGCTTCGCCGACGATCCGCCCGTCACTGATCATGTGCGGCGGCGCACGGGCTCCTTCGCGCGGCCCTTCCTCGCTTCATGACCCTGCGCTATAGGGTTGAGGCGGTTTGATTTCTCACTATTGCGCGCCGAGCCCGGGACCTTCGATGTCGTGGTACAATAAAGTGCTGTGGAAGGAAGGGCTGTTCCTAAGACCCCATCATCTCCAGCAAAACGATCGGTATCACGAGCATCTGCTCGAATCGCGCGTGCGGACGATTTCGCCCTATCCATGGGGCTTTTCCGCGCTCGAAATTGATCGTGACCTGCTGCAGCAGCGCAAATTCGCGCTGCGCCGCGCCGCCGGCGTGCTGCAGGACGGGACGCCGTTCGATCTGCCCGCCGACAGTCCCCTGCCCCTGCCAATCGAGGTGCCGGACACCGCGGCCGGACAATTCCTCTGGCTGACGATGCCGATGGCGACGTCGAATTCGCGCGAGGTCGATCAGCCCGAAACCGAGAGCGCCAGCCGCTATGTCGCCGGCCTCGAAATGTTCATCGATTCGACCTCGTCGCTCCGCATCGAGGAAGAGATCGACATCGCTTCACCGCGCCTGGCGCTCGAATTGCGCAAGACGGCGAAGCCGGGCTTCGTGTCGATCGGAATCGCGCGCGTGCTTGAAGTGCGCGACAAGGCGGTGCTGCTCGATGATCAGTATGTCCCGCCAGTGCTGATCTGCACGGCGCATCCGGTCGTCGACGGATGGACGGATCGCGTGCTCGGCTGGATCGACAACAAGGTCGAGGAGCTTGCGCGCTACGCCGCTGATCCCACCGCCGGCGGCGGTCTGCAGAGCGTCGATTATTTCGTGCTGCAGCTCCTCAACCATCACGGCCCGGTGCTGAAGCATCTCCGCCGCTCGCGCTATGTGCATCCCGAGCGCCTCTACGAAGAGATGCTGCGCTTCGTCGGCGAGCTAGCGACATTCTCGTCGCCGGAGCGGCGCGCGAATGATTATGAAGCCTATGATCACGACGATCTCGAAGGCACGTTCGCGCCCATCATCCGCGATATTCAGGCCTATCTCTCGGTGAGTTTCGGCCGGCGCGCGCTGCGTCTCGAAATCATCGAGCGCGCTCCGAACGCGTTCGTATCGACGATCCGTGATCGCTCGCTGTTCCGCACCGCCAATCTCATTCTCGAAGTGTCGGCGCGCCGCCCGCTCAGCGAAATCCAGGCGCAATTCCCGCATCTGTTCAAGATCGGTCCGAACACCAAGATGAACGAGATCGTCCATACGCACCTGCCGGGCGTCGGCCTCGTCCACCTACCGGCCCCGCCGCCGCAGATCCGCGCGATGGCCGATCACGTCTACTTCCTGTTCGACCGCAACTCGCCGCTCTGGCCCGAGTTCAGTTCCGCCAGCGCGATCGGCATGCATTTCGCCGGCGACTGGCCTGAGCTAGAATTGGAGTTGTGGGCTGTGCTGGGAGATCGGCGTTGAGCGACGACCCTTTCCAGAGAAGCGACAAGACCATCATCCGACCCAACCCCGGCGGGCGCCGCCCGGCGCCCCCGGCCCAGGCTGCGCCACCTCCGCCGCAACAGCCTTATCCCCAGCCGCAGGGCTATCCGCCGCCGCCGGCTTACCAGCCGCCGCCAGCCTATCAGCCTCCGGCGCCGCCTCCGGCCTATCCCTCGTCGCAGAACTATCAGCCGCCGCCAGCCTATCCCGCGGCGGCGCAGCCCTATCAGGCGCCGCCGCCCTACCCTGCTCCGGCACAGCCCTACGGAGCGCAGCCCTATGGCGCGCCGCCGCCCTACGGCCAGCCGCCCGCGCATGGGCAGGACGATTGGGTGAGAACCCAGCAGGCTGCTCCCCCGCTGCCGAGCGAGCCGCAGCGCGCGATGATCCTGAAACGCGACGTGCCGATCGCGTCGAACGAGAACCCGATCATCGAGGCCGCGAGCCCGATCCTGCTCCTGCTTGGCCGCCTGCGCGTCTCGCTGATGCGCGCGAATTTCGCGAATCTGATGGATCAGGTCGCCGACGCGACCGAGGAGTTCGACCGGAAAATCCGTCAGGCGAGCGTGCCGGAAAATCAGGCGCGCGTCGCAAAGTATGTGCTGTGCGCGACCGCCGACGATATCGTTCAGAACATTCCGAGCGAAGAGCGCCACACCTGGACCCAATACAGCATGCTCGCGCGCTTCTTCGGCGAGCGCGTCGGCGGCGTGCGCTTCTTCGATGAGCTTGAGCGCGCGAAAGCCGACCCGACGACGAACTACTCCGTTCTCGAATTGATGTACGCGTGCCTCGCGATGGGCTTCCAGGGCATCCATCGCACGGCCGCTGGCGGCGCGGCGAACCTGCAGATGATCCAGCGCAACCTCTACGAGGTGCTGCGTCGCGTGAAGCAACGGTCGACATCCGATCTCTCCCCGCACTGGCTCGGACAGGACATCCCGTCACAGACGCCGACATTCCGCATTCCCTTCTGGGCGCTGCTCGCGGTCGCGGCGGCGCTGCTGTTCGCGCTGTTCGTGACGCTGCGAATCCTGCTCGCCGGCAACACCGAAGCTGTGACCGACGAGATGCGCCGGCTCTTCCCCGAAGCAGGGCTGACGATCGAACGCGCGCCGGTTCCGGCGCCGGCTCCAAATCTGCCGCCGCCCCCTCCGCCGGAACCGCCGCGCGCCTCGACACAGCTCGAGCGCATTCGCGCCGTGCTTGCCGACGAGATCGCGGCGAAAAAGGCCGACGCCGTCGAGAATGGAACGTCGATCGTGATCCGCGTCGGCGATTTCGCGACCTTCACGTCGGGATCGGCGACCGTGCTCGACAGCTTCAAGCCGATCGCGGCGAAGATCTCGGCGTCGCTGAACAAGGAGCCCGGCGACATCAGGATCGTCGGACACACCGACAGCACCAAGATCGCCAGCGCCCGCTTCCCGTCGAACTACGAATTGTCGCTTGAGCGCGCGAAGGCGGTCGCTGCGATCCTGAAGCCAGGCATCACACAGCAGGACCGCTTCAAGATCGAGGGCAAGGGCGATACAGCGCCGGTGGCGACGAACCAGACGGCGGAAGGGCGCGCGCGCAACCGGCGCGTGGAGATTTCGATTCCGCGTGAAGAAACAACGCGCAAACCGTAACCGCGCAGGGGCGAGATGCAGGACCTGACACGATGAAGGGCATTGCGCTCAAAGCCGGCGGATATCTGATCGGGCTCGCGGCGATCGCGTTCATCATCATTTATGCGTTGCCGAACGTCGCGTTTGGCGACTATCGGCCGTTCGACACGCCGCTGGTGCGCTGGCTTCTGATGGCGGCTGTTTCGATCGCCGCCATTTCCTATCTCGTTTTCGACGTCTACCGCCGCACCAAGGCGGAAAAGGAACTCGCCGCCGGGATGTCTTCGGGCGGCGACGCGGCGGAAGCAGGCTCGAACGACGACTCGCAAGTTCTGCAAGAGAAAATGAATGACGCGATCACGACGCTGAAAAAGGCGACGGGCGCGAAAGGCGATTTTCTCTACGATCTGCCCTGGTACATCATCATTGGACCGCCGGGCGCCGGCAAGACGACGGCGCTGATCAATTCCGGGCTGAAATTCCCGCTCGCGAAAGGGTCGTCGCCGCAAGCGATCGCCGGCGTCGGCGGCACGCGCTACTGCGACTGGTGGTTCACGGAAGAAGCGGTGATGATCGACACCGCCGGCCGCTACACCACGCAGGATTCCGACGCGAAAGGCGACAAGAAGAGCTGGCTCTCCTTCCTGCAGATGCTGAAACGCAGCCGGCCGAAACAGCCGATCAATGGCGTGCTGGTCTGCATCAGCGTCGAGGACGTGCTGAGTCTCCCGCAAGAGGAAGTCTACGCGCATGCGGATGCGATCCGCACGCGGCTCATCGAACTTCACCAGCATCTGAAAGTCGATTTCCCTGTCTATGGAGTCTTCACGAAGTCCGACCTGATCGCCGGCTTCATGGAGTTTTTCAGCCATCTCAATGAGGAGGGTCGACGGGCGGTGTGGGGCGCGACGTTCCAGACCGACGACAAGACCGCGAACATGATCGGCGAGGTGCCGGGCGAATTCGACCTGCTGATCCAGCGCCTCAATCAGGAAATGGTCGATCGCCTGCAGGAGGATCCCAATCCGACCGCGCGCGTGCAGATGTTCGGATTTCCGAGCCAGGTCGCCGCGCTCAAGAAGCCCGTCCACGACTTTCTCACGCGCATCTTCGAACCGACGCGCTATCACTCCAATGCGACGCTTCGCGGCTTCTATTTCACGTCGGGCACGCAGGAGGGAACGCCGATCGATCAGCTCATCGGCGCTCTGGCGCGCAGCTTCGGCACGCAGGAGACAGGCGCCGCGCAGTATTCCGGTCTCGGCAAAAGTTACTTCCTCACCGATCTGCTTCAGCAGGTCGTGTTCGGGGAATCGGGCTGGGTGTCGACAAACCGGTCGGCCGTGCGCCGCTCCGCATTCCTCAAGACGGCCGCCTATATCTTCCTCTTCCTCTGCTCGGCTGCAGCGATCGCGGGCTGGTGGATCAGTTACGGGAAAAACTCCGATCTCATCAACCGCGCCTATGCGTCGATCACGCAGTACAAGACGATCGCCGCCCCCGTGCGCGACGAGACGTCGATTTCAGATCGCGATTTCGCGCGCGTGCTGCCGGCGCTTCACCATCTGCGCAACATGCCCGCGGGATATGGCTCGCGCGACGAGAAGGTTCCTCTCGAAGCGACGCTCGGTCTCAGCCAATGGCCCCGGCTGAACGCTTCGGCGGAATCCGCCTATGAAATGGCGCTGCAACGCCTCTACCGTCCGCGTCTGATGTACCGGATGGAAGAGCGGATGCGCGACAACATCACCAATCCGGGCTTTCTGACCGAGGCGCTGAAAGTCTATCTCATGCTCGGCGGCACCGATCCGATCGACAAGGAGCGCGTGCTGCAGTGGTGGCGCGCCGACTGGGCGGAGAATCTGTTCCGCGGACCGCAGAACGCCGCCGGCAGGCAGGCGCTCGAAGACCATCTGGTGCGGCTTATCTCGCTCGATCCGCCGGAAGGATTCGCCGCCGTCGACATCGACCGTCAGCTCGTCGCCCAAGCCCAGGCGGCAATCGGGCGCATGAGCGTGTCGGATCGCGCATTCGAGATTCTTCGCTCAGCGTCGCGGTCCAACAGCGCGAAGGACTGGATCGCGCGTCGCAAGGCCGGTCAGGACGCGACGCTTGTGTTCGAGGGCGCGGGCGGCCTCGATCTCGATGCGATCAAGGTGCCCTACTTCTTCACCTATGCGGGGTTTCAGGAGGATTTCCTCGCGAAGATCCCGTCCGTCGCGGAACAAGTGCAGCAGGAGCGTAAACTGCTTGGCGACGTCGCCAATCAGTCGGCTCTCGCGGCGCAGTATGAAAATCTCGCGCCGGCCCTGATCGACCGTTACCAGAAAGAATACATATCGACCTGGCGGGCGGTTCTGGGGCAATTGCGCATCAAGCTGCTAACGGCCGACAAGCCACGCTATGTCGCGCTGCAAGCCGCCGCCGCGCCGACGTCGCCGATCGCGCAGATCATCGAATCGGTTGGGGTGGAGACCCAGCTCACGAAGGAAAAACCCGCTGGCGCGGCGCCCGCGCAAGGCGGAGCGGCACCTGCGCCGTCGACCGCGCCGAAGATGCTTGCGCCAGGCGGCGAACTTCCCGGCGCCGCCGTGGAGGCCGCGTTCCGGCCGTTCCAGCAGCTTACGGAGGGCGCGCGCGGGCAGCGTGGCGTCGATGAGCTTCTGCGCGGCCTAAGCGACATCTACACCTCGCTCGCCATGCTGAACGATCCGACGCGATCCGCCGAGGGGCAGGTCAAGTTCCGCGACAGCCTGCGCAATCTGCAGGCGACGGCGACGCGCTTCCCCGACCCGTTCAAGGGCATGATCCAGACGGCTGTCGGCGCGTTCGACAATGACGCGACAGGCACCACGATCGCGCGGCTTAATCAGTCGCTCGGCGAAGAAGTGACGCGCGCCTGTCAGCAGGCGATCAGCGGCGTCTATCCCTTCAGCAAGGCCAGCGACAAGGACATACCGATCCAGGAGTTCCAGCGGATCTTCGGGCCGAGCGGCGTCATCGACCGCTTTTACACGACGCGCCTCTCGCAGCTCGTCGACACATCGAAGTCGACCTGGACCTGGAACCAGGCCAATCCGGTCGCGCGTCAGATGTCGGCCAACATCGTGCGCGACTTCCAGCGCGCCAGTGAAATCCGCCAAGCCTTCTTCCCAGGAGGCCAGGCCGGCTTCACGTTCGTCGTCAAGAATCTGGCGCTTGGCGACGGAATCGAGAATGCGCGGCTGGAGATCAACAGCGGCGTTCTCTCGATCGACAAGCCGAAACCGCCTGAGGCGCCGTCCTTCTCGATCTTCGGCTCGGCGCCCCAGCCGCCGCCGCAGCCTCCAGCGATTCCGCAAGTGGTGACATTCCAGTGGCCCGGACCCGTCGGGCTGCAGGCTGCAGGCCTGGCCTTCCTGCCGGCGATCGCCGGCCGCCCCGCGCCGCCGCCCAAGAGCGGGCCATGGGGCGTGTTCCGGCTGTTCGATGGGGCGAATCGCGTGCAGCGCGGCGACGCGCTCGAATACAGATTCAGCGTCAGCGGCCGCGAAGCCACCTATCAAGTCAATGTCAGCTCGCTGCCGAATCCCTTTGTGGCGGTCAATTCGCTGCCAAGCTTCCGCTGCCCGGCGGTTCAGTGATGCCGTGCGGCCTGTTCGGAAAACTTCCGATGAAGCGCGACTTCATCTCTGTGGACATCCCGAGGGAGTTCCTGCAGGTCTGGGAGGCGTGGCTGCAGGGCGGCGTCGCGGCGAGCCGGATCGTGCTCGGAACCGGATGGCGCGATATCTTCCTTCGGGCGCCGATCTGGCGCTTCTGGCTCGGACCGGAAATCTGCGGAATGCCTGTCATGGGCTCGTTCATGGCCTCGGTTGACGGCGTCGGCCGCTTCTTTCCGCTAACCGCCATCGCCTATGGCGAGAAAGGCGACGCGTTCGAGCCGCCGCTGGCCGACATGCAGGAGGCCTGGTTCGGCGACGTCGAAAGCTTTCTGTTGTCGGCGCTTGAGGAGGGCGCATCCTACGACGCCTGCCTCGAGACGCTGCGCGCCCTGCCCGTGCCGGCGCGGATTCCCCGCCCTGCCGCGGACTCCGCCATCAAGGAGGCGCGCCGCGCGCTCATCGCCGAAGCCACGTCTGTGGAAGCGGTCGGGGACGCCTTCAAGACTTTGTTGGCGGAGCGGGACAGGCGGATGTATTCTGCAGCGAGTTTCTGGTGGACCATTGGCGGCGAGGAGTTTCCGCCGACCACCTTGTTTTCGGAAGGTCTGCCAGATCCGAACATCGTCACCTCGTTGCTGAGTGGACAATTCGAAGCTGCGTCGGGGAACTGAGATGTCGCTGGCCCGAAATTCGTCCTACGTCGTCAAATTCGAGACCGGCGCGGCGACCCATGTCGGCAAGGTCCGGCGGGCGAATGAGGACAGCTATATCGTCCTGCCGGAGCTCGGCATCTGGGCGGTCGCCGACGGAGTCGGCGGGCATGAAGGCGGTCAGTTCGCGAGCCAGACGGTTGCGGGCGACATCGCGTCGGTCGGCATGGCGGTCTCGCAAACCGATCAGCTCGCGCGCTTCAAGGATCGCATCCTGCGCGCCAACGACACGATCAAGCAGGCGGCGGCCGAGCGCGGCGCCGTGATCGGCACGACTGTCGCCGCCATCCTCGCCTACGGCCACAATTATTCGTGCGTCTGGGCCGGCGACAGCCGCGTCTATCACATCCGCGACGAGACGATCTCGCAGCTCACCCGCGACCACACCGAGGCGCAGGAACTGGTGGACAACGGCACGCTGACGCCCGAGCAGGCGAAGACCTGGCCGCGCCGCAACGTGATCACGCGCGCCATCGGCATCTTCGACGATCCCGATCTCGATGACCGCAGCGGCATGATCAAGCCAGGCGACGCGTTCCTGCTCTGCAGCGACGGCCTCACCGGCCATCTCTCGGATGCGGAAATCTGCGAACATGTTTCGACGATGCGCGCGCAGGACGCCTGCGACGCGCTGATCGCGGCGACTCTCGAGCGCGGCGCTTCGGACAATGTGACGATCGTCATCGTGCGCTGCCATGCGGCGGAGCGCACCAACTACATTCCCGCGTCCGGCCAGGACGTGGCTGGAAGTGAAGCATGACCCAGACGGTCATCCAGCTCTCGGGACGCAGCGGGCTCGCAGCGGGCACGCGACTGAACGATATCTATGAGCTGGAAAGCACCATCGCCGCCGGCGGCATGGGCGAAGTCTACAAGGGCCGGCTGATCGAAACGGGCGATCCCGTCGCGATCAAGATGATCAAGCCTGAGCTTGCGGGCAACGAAGCCGTGCTGTCGCTGTTCCGCAAGGAAGCGTCGGCGCTGCACTATCTCCATCACGACTCGATCGTCCGCTATTTCGTCTTCTCGGTCGACCGCAAGCTCAATCGCCCCTATCTCGCGATGGAATATGTCGGCGGCCCGTCGCTGTCCGACTATCTCAAGACGCGGCCGCTCACTTTCGATGAGGTCGCGATCCTGCGCAAACGCATCGCGTCGGGACTTCAGGTCGCCCATGACAAGGGCGTCATCCATCGCGACCTCTCGCCCGACAACATCATTCTGCAAGATGGCGAGATCAGGAACGCGAAGATCATCGACTTCGGCATCGCGCGCACGACGAAGCTTGGCCATGCGACCGTGATCGGCGACGGCTTCGCCGGAAAATACAACTATGTGTCGCCGGAGCAGCTTGGCCTGTTCGGCGGCGACGTCACCAATCGTTCCGATATCTACAGCTTCGGCCTCGTGCTCGTCGAAGCCTTGCTCGGCAAGCCGATCGACATGAGCGGCAGTCAGGCCGACGTCATCCAGAAACGGCAAAAGGTGCCGGATATCACGGGCGTCGATGCGCGGCTGCGCCCGCTGATTGAGAAGATGCTGCAACCGAAGCCGGAGGATCGCCCGGCTTCGATGGACGAGGTCGCGGCATGGACCGCGCCGGAAAAGAAGAAAAGCGGCCTCGGATTGATCGGCGCGGCGGCCGCCGCGTTGCTGGTGGCCGCCGGCGGCGCCGGCTACATGCTGCTTGGGCGCTCGCCCGCGCCAGGCCCCGTTCCGACGCCTCAGCCGCCAACAACGCCATCGGTGGTCGCGACGCATGATCCGACGCCGACGCCAAATACTCCGTCATTGCAGCCGTCGCAGACTGACCCGACGCCGCCGTCAAATAACACCCAGATCGCCTCGATCCCGCCGCAGCCTGCGCTGCCGCCCGTTGATCCGCCGGTCGAACCTCTCGCTGTGGCGCCGATGTCGCCGACCGAGCGCGCCAATCGGGTCTCGCAATATGTGCGCTATTTCGATGGCGGCCCGTGCCTCTATCTCGCGCCGACCGCGGTGACCGAGCGCACCGCTTCTGTCGACGCCTTCACGCTGTCCGATCAGCTCGTGCAGAATTTCGACACCGACTTCCGACTCGCGAACGGCTTCGCGCCGCAGATTTCGACGGCCCGCCTATCGGCGACGCAATGCCCCGCGGTCGCCTTCATGCAGCGCGTCGACCCCGACCGTGATCCCGCGGTGAAGTTCGATGTGCGGCAGTCGACCGTGAAGCCGGGCCAGCGCGTTCAGGGCGTGATCGAAGGCGTCGGCGACCGCGCGGTCGACATCATCACGGTCGGCGACACAGGGAAGGTGAAGACGCTGGGATCAGCGGTGAAGAAAGAGAAGGGCTCAGCCACGTTCGATGTGCGCCTTGATGACGACGACAACAGCCTGCCGGGATCGAAACTTGTGATCGCGGTCGTGTCGCCGAAGCCGATCGATTCGATGGCCACGGCGTCAAAAGCCAGCGCCTGGGACTTCTTCCCGCCTGTTCTCGAAGAGATCGACCGCAACAAGACGCCGACGCAGCTCATCGCAAAGCTCGTCCGCATCGAGCGATAGGCTCCGTTGATCGCTTAGCCGCGATCGACGAGCGCTCCATTGAGAATGAGATCGGTGACCTGCCGGCGCGCCTCCTCAAAGAACGCGTCATCGTCGACGCCTTTTCCCGCGACGGCTTCGACCTGCACGGCGAAGTCGGCATAGTGCTGCGTCGCCGCCCAGATCGTGAAAATGAGATGAAGCGGCGACACCGGCCGCATCTTGCCGCGGTCCATCCAGGCCTGGATCGTCGCCTGTTTCTCCGAGACGATCGCCGCCAGCGTCGTCGAGAGAATCTTTTTGAGATGCGGCGCGCCTTGCAGAATCTCCATCGCAAAGAGCCGCGACGCCTCGGGATGCGAGCGTGAATAATTCAGCTTGCTGGCGATATAGAGCGACAGCGCCTCGCGCGGCTCCGCGCTGGGATCGAGCGCAATGAGCGGTTTGAGCCACATCTCAAGCGTGCGCTCGAGAACGGCGGTGTAAAGCGCTTCCTTGCCGCTGAAATAATAAAGCAGGTTCGTTTTCGACATGCCGGCCAGCGCGGCGATCTCGTCGATCCGCGCGCCTCTGAGGCCATATTGTCCGAACAGGGTCAACGCAGCGTCGAGAATCCGCTCGACATTCGCCTCGCCCATCCGCGTCTTCGCGCGCGCCGCGCCCGCCATCTCGTTCGCCTTCCCCGTTTCGCTTCCATTCCCGAAAGCAACACTAGCAGAAGGTTGACCATTTGATCAAAACTATTAGGCTGGAACAGGTCCAATCACGCACGCAGGGGAGCGCGCGCCGGATGAACGTCTTGGCGACGGCTGGTCATGCCGAGCCGGCGCCAGTGGAGCCGGTAGATTCTCTCGCCGTCGATGCGCGCCGCCTGTCGCTGACCTATGAGACGCGCGACGGCGTCGTGCAGGCTCTCTCCAACGTCGATCTCGCGATCCGCGCCGGCGAATTCGTCAGCCTGATCGGACCTTCCGGTTGCGGCAAAACGACATTGCTGCGCGTGATCGCCGATCTGGAAAAACCGACCGGCGGCGCAATCAACGTCAACGGTCTCTCGCCGCTCGAAGCGCGCGAGCGTCGGCAATATGGCTACGTTTTTCAGGCGCCGGCGCTCTATCCTTGGCGCACGGTGGAGCGGAACGTCACTCTGCCGCTTGAAATCATGGGTTATGACGCCGCCGAGAGAAAAGAGCGCGCGCGGCGCTTTCTCGATCTTGTGCGCCTGACCGGATTCGAGACCAAATATCCCTGGCAGCTCTCCGGCGGGATGCAGCAGCGCGCTTCGATCGCGCGCGCGTTGTCCTTCGATCCGGCTTTGTTGCTGATGGACGAACCGTTCGGCGCGCTTGATGAAATCGTGCGCGACAAGCTCAATCTCGAACTGCTGAGGCTCTGGCGCGAGACTGAGAAGACTGTGGTTTTCGTGACCCATTCGATTCCGGAAGCGGTGTTCCTGTCGAGCAAGATCGTGGTCATGTCGCCGCGACCGGGCCGCATCATCGACGTGATCAATTGCGACCTGCCGCGCGACCGCGATCTCGGCGTGCGCGAGACGCCGGCGTTTCTTGCGCTCGCCCATCGCGTGCGTGAAGGCCTCAAGGCCGGGCACTCCTATGACGACTGACCGGCTGACGCTTCGCCTCGCGCGGTTTGGCGCCGACAGGGCGCTGCCGATTCTCGTGGTGTGCGCGGCTATTGTCGCGATCTGGTATGTCGCGGTGTTCTTCATGAATGAGCAGCTGCAGCGCGACTGGTTCGCCAATGCCGGCCGCGCCTATACGACGAGCGAGCTCGTGACGGGAACCATGAGTCAGGAGCGCCCTCGCCTTCCTGCGCCGCATCAGATCGTCGCCGAGATCGACAAAACCGTATTCGAGATCGCGCCAACATCGAAACGAAGCCTCGTCTATCACGGCGTGGTGACGCTGCAGGCGACGCTCGCCGGATTCCTCATCGGTTCGCTGCTTGGCGTTCTGCTCGCCGTGCTGATCGTGCATGTCGAGCTTCTCGAGCGCAGCCTGATGCCCTGGATCGTGGCGTCGCAAACGATTCCCATCATCGCGCTGGCGCCGATGATCGTGGTGATCATGAATCAGTTCGACGTGACCGGGCTGATCCCGAAGGCGATCATCTCGGCCTATCTCTCTTTCTTTCCTGTAACTGTCGGCATGGCGAAGGGCCTGCGCGCGCCCGATCCGCTGCAGCTTGATCTCATGCGCACCTATTCCGCCTCGCGCTGGCAGACATTCTTCAGATTGCGACTTCCCGCCTCGACTCCCTTTCTGTTCGCGAGCCTCAAGATCGCCGTCGCTGCGGCGCTTGTCGGCTCGATCGTCGCGGAAATGAGCAAGAGCGAGGATGGCGGCTTTGGCGCGCGGCTTCTCGCCGGCTCCTATTACGGCCAGACGATCCAGATCTGGGCGGCGCTGTTCGTCGCCTCCTTCTGCGCGGCGCTTCTCGTCGCCATCATCGGACTCGCGGATTGGCTCGTGATGAAGCGCATGGGGCGCGCGTCATGAGCGATCGTAGAGCGCTCGCGATCAATACGCGCGCGACGGCGGCCTGGCGCAAGGCCGGCGACGTGATGGCGTCGGCCTTGTTCGGACTCGTCGTGCTCGCATTTTGGGAAGGAGTGACCCGGGGCTTCAACGTTCCCGCCGTCATTCTGCCCGCGCCGTCAGCGATCGTGGCGCGCTTCGCGAATTCGCTACCGACGCTCGGCGTTGATTTCGTGCAGACGATCAAGGGCGTGCTTGCCGGCTACATCATCGGCAACGTGGCGGGGTTGCTGGTCGCGATCCTGATCGACCGTACGCCGTTCCTGCAGAAGGGACTTCTGCCGCTCGGCAATCTCGTCTCGGCGCTGCCCATCATCGCGGTCGCGCCGATCATGGTCATGTGGTTCGGATTTGACTGGCCGTCAAAAGCGGCCGTCGTCGTCGTGATGACGTTCTTTCCCATGCTGGTGAACGCCGTCGTCGGATTGTCCGCCGCGGGCGCGCTTGAGCGCGACCTCATGTCGACCTATGCCGCCTCTTGGGGAACACAGCTCCTGAAGCTAAGGCTGCCGGTGGCGCTTCCCTTCATCTTCAATGCGCTCAAGATCAATTCGACGCTGTCGCTGATCGGCGCGATCGTCGCTGAATTCTTTGGCACGCCCATCGTCGGCATCGGCTTCCGCATCTCGACCGAGGTCGGCCGCATGAGTCTCGACATGGTGTGGGCCGAGATCGCTTTGGCCGCCATCACAGGTTCGCTGCTCTACGCGGCCCTCTCTTTTGTCGAACGCAAGATGACATTCTGGCACCCTTCGTTCCGCAAGCGAACGTGACGAATTCGGCTCGCGAATTGCATCAATCGTCGGACTATTACAGCAGTATGCGCAACAAGGAGGAGAACCAATGAAGAAATTCGCAACTGCCGCGGCGTTGATCGCCGCAAGCCTCATCAGCGCGTCGGCGCAGGCGCAGGACAAATTGACGCTGCAGCTCAAATGGGTCGCGCAGGCGCAGTTCGCCGGTTACTTCGTCGCGAAGGACAAGGGCTTCTACAAGGAGGTCGGTCTTGACGTGACGATCAAGCCAGGCGGCCCCGACATCGCTCCGCCGCAGATCATCGCCGGAGGCGGCGCCGACGTGATCGTCGAATGGATGCCGGCTGCGCTCGCCGCGCGCGAGAAAGGCGTGCCGCTGGTCAACATCGCGCAGCCCTTCAAGCGTTCGGGCATGCAGCTCACCTGCCGCGCCGAAACAGGCGTGAAGACGCCGCAAGATCTCAAAGGCCGCACGCTCGGCGTCTGGTTCTTCGGCAACGAATATCCCTTCATGGCCTGGATGGCGAAGCTCGGTTACAAGACCGACGGTTCGGCGAACGGCGTGAAAGTGCTGAAGCAAGGCTTCAACGTCGATCCGCTGCTGCAGAAGCAGGCCGATTGCATCTCGACGATGACCTACAACGAGTTCTGGCAGGTGATCGACGCCGGCATTCCCGCCGACAAGCTCGTCGTGTTCAAATATGAGGATCAGGGCGTGTCGACGCTTGAAGACGGCCTCTATGTGCTTGAACCCAAGCTCAATGACGGCGCCTTCGTCGACCGCGCGGCGCGTTTCGTGAAGGCCTCGATGAAGGGCTGGGAATGGGCGCGCGCCAATCCTGCGGCGGCGGCGAAGATCGTTCTTGATAACGACACGACGGGCGCGCAGACGGAAAAGCATCAGGTGCGCATGATGGGCGAGATCAACCGTCTCACCGACGGATCGAACGGCAAACTCGTTCCGGCCGACTATGAGCGCACGGTGAAGACGCTGCTCTCCGCCGGCGGCGATACGCCCGTGATCACCAAGGAGCCGACCGGCGCCTGGACCACGAAAGTGTTCGACGCGATCAAGTAATTTCGAGCGTCGCCCGCTCGAATGCGGGCGACACGCCTTCAGACAGACAGAGAGAACGACCATGACGATCCTGATCCGCGGCGGAATGGTGGTGAATCACGATCATCGGCGGCGCGCCGATGTGCTGATCGATGACGGCTCGATCGTCGGGATCGCGGAAAAAATAGACGCGCCTGCCGGCGCAGAAATCATTGACGCCGGCGGCGCTTTTGTGATGCCAGGCGGCGTCGATCCCCACACTCATCTTGAGATGCCCTTCATGGGCACGACGTCGGCGGATGATTTCGAATCCGGCACGCTTGCGGCGCTTTCCGGCGGCACGACGATGGTCGTCGATTTCTGTCTGCCGGGTTCGAACCAGTCGCTCGCAGCGGCCTATCAGGAATGGCGTCACAAGTCGGAGAAGGCCGCGAGCGACTATGGCTTCCACATGGCGATCACGTCATGGAGCAAGCAGACGCATGACGAGATGGATGCGGTCGTCAAAACCTACGGCATCAACACCTTCAAGCATTTCATGGCCTACAAGGGCGCGCTGATGGTGAATGATGACGAGATGTTCAACTCGTTCCGTCGCTGCGCGCAACTCGGCGCCATGCCGCTGGTCCACGCCGAGAATGGCGACGTCGTGGCGCGCCTGCAGCAGGAATATCTGGCGAAAGGCGTCACCGGCCCCGAAGCGCACGCCTATTCCAGGCCGCCTGAAGTCGAGGGCGAAGCGACCAATCGCGCGATCATGATCGCCGACATGGCGGGTTGTCCCGTCTACATCGTCCATACCTCCTGCCGCGAGGCGCAGGAGGCGATCGCGCGCGCCCGCGCGCAGGGCAAACGCGTCTATGGCGAGCCGCTGATCCAGCATCTCGTGCTCGACGAGAGCGAATATCAGAACAAGGACTGGCAGCATGCGGCGCGGCGCGTGATGTCGCCGCCATTCCGCGACAAGAAAAACCAGGATGCTCTCTGGGCCGCGCTGCAATCCGGCGCGCTGCAGGTGGTGGCGACCGATCACTGCGCCTTCACCGATGAGCAGAAGCGCACGGGCCTCGATGATTTCACGAAGATCCCGAACGGCACCGGCGGCCTTGAAGATCGGCTCGCCGTGCTCTGGACCGCCGGCGTCAACACGGGGCGACTGACGCCGGAAGAATTCGTCGCCGCGACCTCCGCGAATATCGCGCGCATCCTCAATGTCTTTCCGAAGAAGGGCTCCGTGTCCGTTGGCGCCGATGCCGACGTGATCGTGTGGGATCCCAAGGCGACGAAGACGATCACGGCGAAGAAGCAGATGAGCCGCATCGAATATAATGTGTTCGAAGGCTATCAATGCACGGGCCTCGCGAAGGTCGTGCTGTCGCGCGGCAAGATCGCGTGGAAGGAAGGCGACGTGCGCGCCAAAGCGGGCGACGGGGCCTATGTGCCGCGGCCCGCCTTCCCCGCCGTCCATGTCGCCAACGCGACCTGGCGCGAACTGACAAGCTCCAAGCCTGTCGCGCGTGACTCCGTCACGCCGTGAACGATTGAGACTGCCATGACCGCCGCCACCAATCTTACGATCGATCCTCAGCGCCTGTGGGATTCTCTCATGGAGACCGCCAAGATGGGCGGCACGCCAAAGGGGGGAATCAAGCGCCTGACGCTGACCGATGAGGACAAGCGCGTGCGCGACTGGTTCAAGGCGCAATGCGAAGCATTGGGCTGCGTCGTCACGGTCGACGAGGTCGGCAACATGTTCGCGAGGCGCGCCGGCCGCAACAATGACCTCGCGCCGATCTGCATGGGCTCGCATCTCGACACGCAACCGACCGGCGGCAAGTTCGATGGCGTGCTCGGCGTGCTCGGCGGGCTTGAAGCGATGCGGACGCTGCACGCCGCGAATTATGTCACCCATGCGCCGATCGAGCTCGTCAACTGGACGAACGAGGAAGGTTCGCGTTTCGCGCCGGCGATGCTGGCGTCAGGCGTATTCGCCGGCGTGTTCAACTCGGACTTCGCCTGGTCGCGCGAGGATCGCGCCGGCGTTAAATATGGCGATGAGCTCGAGCGCATCGGCTACAAGGGCGTGGAGAAGGCGGGCGGCCACAAACTCGGCGCGATGTTCGAGTTGCATATCGAGCAGGGACCGATCCTCGAAGACGAAGCGAAGATGATCGGCGTCGTCACCGGCGTTCAGGGCATGCGTTGGTATGAAGTAACGGTGACAGGACAGGACGCGCATACCGGCGCGACGCCGATGCGGTTGCGCAAGAACGCGCTGCTGGGCGCCGCGCGCGTGATCGACGCGGTTGACCGGATCGCGCAGGAGCATGCGCCTGATGCGGTCGGCACGGTCGGGCTCATCGAGAACCGGCCAAATTCGCGCAATGTTATCCCCGGCGAAGTGTTCTTCACCATCGATTTCCGCCATCCCGACGACAAGGTTCTCGACGCGATGGAAGCGAAGTTCCGCGCGGCGTTGAAAGATGTGATGGAGCCGCTGAAGCTCGCCTATGACGAAAAGCGCATCTGGGATTCGCCGGCGGTGAAGTTCGCGCCTGAATTGATTGCGTGCGTGCGGCACGGCGCGGAGAAGTCAGGCTTCGCCATGCGCGACATGGTGTCGGGCGCAGGCCATGACGCCGCCTATATCGCGCGCGTCGCGCCGACGACGATGATCTTCGTGCCCTGCGCCGGCGGCGTCAGCCACAATGAATCGGAATCGAGCACCATCGACGAATGCGCGGCGGGCGCGCAAGTGTTGCTTGAAGCCGTGCTGGAATATGATCGGCGGCTTGAGGGATAAGCGCCCGCCGCTTCTTATTTCAGTGGGGCGGGATCGACCTTCTTCGAGCGCCGCTTGATGTCGGGATAGGGCGTTCCATCGCGCTTCACATACATCGCCGGCTTTCCCTGAGCCGGCGAGATCATGTCGATGTCGGGATAGATCGCGCCGTCGCCCGGGATGCGCGTTCCGACTTCGATGCAGAATGCGTCGAACTGCGTTCGGTTCTGCAGACAATGCCCATTGGGATCGCCCGCTTTGAATCCGGCGGCGTCGCCCGGGCGCAGAATCTCTTCGCCGTCATCGGTGACGAGCGTCACCTCGCCGCTGAGGACATAGACGAATTCGTCGGACTCCGTCTGCCAGTGCCGCTGGCTCGACCACGCGCCGGGAGGAAGGCGCAGCAGATTCACGCCGAATTGCGTCAGGCCCGCGGGATCGCCGAGCTTCGTCCTTTCGCGCGAAACGCAGGGTTCATCGTATGGCGGCGGATAGAATGTTCCGACGTTGGCGACGAGCGTCGCGACATCAATCTTCTTCGCCATGGGGGGCACCCGAACGAATCCTGTTCGGGCGATCATGAGCGGGAATGCGCGCCGCGTCTATTCCGCGGGAACGAACTCGTATTCATGCGCATGCGTGCTGCGCGGCTTCTCGACCGGCTCCTTCGGCATCGGCGCCGAGGCCATCGGATTGTTCGGATGCTCCTTCCAGGTGCGGTGGCCGCCGACCTGCAATCCGGTGCGCGGATCGACATAGCCGGCCGGGCGCGGCGTCAGCGTGATGCAATTGTCGACCGGGCACACGACGGCGCAGAGATTGCAGCCGACGCATTCCTCCTCAATCACCTCGAATTTTCTCACGCCATTGACCAGATGCGTGATCGCCTGATGCGACGTGTCCTCGCAGGCGATGTGGCAGCGGCCGCACTTGATGCAGAGATCCTGATCGATCTCCGCCTTCACGACATAGTCGAGATTGAGATGCTGCCAATCCGTCACCTTCGGCGTGGCGAGCCCAACGAGGTCGGACACGCTGCGATAGCCGCGCTCGTCCATGAAAGCGGAGAGGCCAGCGCTCATCTCTTCGACAATACGGAAGCCATAGACCATCGCGGCGGTGCAGACCTGCACCGTTCCAGCTCCGAGCGCCATGAATTCGGCGGCGTCACGCCAGTTCTCAATGCCGCCAATGCCCGAGATCGGCAGTCCGCGCGTGACTTCAGAGCGCGCGATCTCCGCCACCATGTTGAGCGCGATCGGCTTCACCGCGCGGCCGCAATAGCCGCCATGGGTGCTCTGTCCCCCGACATTGGGAAACGGCGTCATGTTGTCGAGATCAACGCCCATCACCGAATTGATCGTGTTGATCAGCGACACCGCATCGGCGCCGCCGCGCATCGCGGCCTCCGCCGGCTTACGGATGTCGGAGATATTAGGCGTCAGCTTCACGATGACAGGCATGCGCGTGTGTTGCTTGCACCAGCGCGCGACCATCTCGACATATTCCGGCACCTGGCCGACGGCCGCGCCCATGCCGCGCTCGGACATGCCATGCGGACAGCCGAAATTCAGCTCGACGCCATCAGCTTCGGTGTCCTCGACATGCTTCAGAATCTTCTTCCAGCTGTCTTCCTCGCACGGCACCATCAGCGAGATGATCAGTGCGCGATCGGGCCAGTTGCGCTTGACCTCCTTGATCTCGCGGAGGTTCACGGAGAGCGGACGATCGGTGATGAGCTCGTTGTTGTTGAGCCCCATGACGCGGCGATCAGGCGCGTGCCAGGCGCCGTAGCGCGGGCCGGAGACGTTGACGACCGGCGGCCCGTCCTCGCCAAGCGTTTTCCAGACTGCGCCGCCCCATCCCGCTCTGAAGGCGCGCTCGATGTTGTAGGCCTTGTCGGTCGGCGGCGCCGAAGCGAGCCAGAACGGATTCGGCGATTTGATTCCGCAGAAGTCGACGCGAAGATCGGCCATTCAAACCTCCTTCAACGTGTGAACGTTAAGCCGCGACCGAGACGCGGGATTTCAGCCCGCGGCCGATCGAAATCGCCGCCTGCTTGCCGTCCTCGACAGCGGCGACGGTCAGATCCTGTCCGCCTGCGACACAGTCGCCGCCGGCCCAGACATCGTCGAGCGACGTCTTGCGTTCGACATCGATCTTGATGCGGCCGCCTTCCAGCGTCAGCGCGCCGTCGCCGATCTCGGCGCCCAGCAAGGTCTGGCCGATCGCGAGGAAAAGCTGATCGCAATCGAGCGCAAGCTTGCGGCCGTCATCGACGAGCTTGCCATTCTCGTCTCTGGTGTAAGCAAGCTCGACGCCGCTGACATGACCATTTGCGTGCTTCACGCCGACAGGCCGCAGCCAATGACGGATCAGCACACCGTCGGTTTGCGCCAGTTCCTGTTCGAAATCGCTCGCCTTCATCGCGGCGGCGTCGCGGCGATAGACGATCGTCACCTCTTCCGCGCCAAGGCGTTTCGCCTGGCTCGCCATATCGATCGCGGTCATGCCGCCGCCGACGACAACGACGCGGCGGCCAATCGCGACCTCGGACTTGTCTTTCGTCTGCCGCAAGCGCGCGATGAAAGCGACCGCATCCTCGACGCCTTTCACGCCGGCATGGTCGACGCCCAGCGCATTCACGCCGCCAAGGCCGATGCTGAGGAACACCGCATCGAATTTCGCGCGGAGATCAGCGAGTTTCAGATTGTCGCCAAGCCGCGAGCCATATTCGATCGCAATGCCGCCAACGCCGAGGATGTAATCGACTTCGCGCGCCGCGAATTCATCGACCGTCTTGTACGCGGCGATGCCATATTCATTGAGGCCGCCAGCCTTCGGCCGCGCTTCAAAGATCGTCACCGCGTGGCCCTGCCGCGCCAGCGCGTGCGCGCAGCTCAATCCTGCAGGACCGGCGCCGACAACAGCAATCTTGAATCCCGTCGGCGCGTCCTGCTTGTAGATCTGCTTGCCGGTTTTGAAGAGCGCGTCCGTCGCGTAGCGCTGCAAGCGCCCGATCTCGACCGGCATGCCTTCGGCGTGCTCGCGCACGCAGGCTTCCTCGCACAGCGTTTCAGTCGGACACACGCGCGCGCACATGCCGCCCATAATGTTCGCATCGAGGATCGTCTTTGCCGCGCCGAGCGCGTTGGCGTTGGCGATCTGCCGGATGAAGAGCGGAATATCGATCTTCGTCGGGCACGCATTCATGCAAGGCGCGTCGTAGCAATAAAGGCAGCGCTCTGAGGCGACGATCGCTTCATGCTTGTCGAACGCGGGATGAAGGTCGGCGAAATTGGCGGCGTAGTCGGCTTCCGCGAGGCGGCCCGCTGCGATGTCAGGCCCCTTTTCCCAGGCTGATCCGCTCATCTCGCCCTCTCTCCCCGGACAGATTTGACCATATGATCAAAACAGAGAGAGCCTGTCAATGGAATGATTCCAAAGAGTGGAGCTGCGATCCCGCTCGCTCCTCGACGCGTGAGTTGAGCGTCTCCTGGGCGAGATCCGCCCAATCTGATTTTTCTCGAATTGACCGAAATTTTTCTCGAGCAGCCGAAGCGCCCGGCCTGCGACTTTGCGCAGCATCTCGATCCCGCAACGGCCGTCAGCGACGCGCTAGCTCTTCGTTGAAGTTTTGAAGCTCGTCTTAAAGGGAAAGGTGACGATCGCGAGAAATGCGCCGCAGAGATAGAGCGCTGCAAATGCGGTTGCGACGCCTCCGAGCACATAGGACAACCACCATGAAGCGTAGACGGATATCCTGAGCGGCGCAGGATTCTGCTCAGCCATAAAGCGATCAAACTTCGCCTCCGTCTCAACCGCGAGTTCTGGCGAAGCCTGCACAACGACTTCTGGCCCATCGCTGACAATCGCGAATTGGCCTGTTGAATGGCTCACGGCGCCTGCCCGGCCCATGCGCCGATTTTCGGCTGTATTTTTATAGCGGAATTCCGCCGTCACATCCGCGCGCAACTCCTTTACATGCTCGATCTCTCTTTTTTGCCAGGGAATAAACATAAGAACATAGCGCGTCACCGCGACCCTGGCGGTTGACCCCGTCTTTTGGATCGCAACATCAGTGAACGGCGCAATAAGCGTAATGAGGATCGGCGCGCCAACGAAGACGAGCGCAGCGATCGTCTGAGTGATGATCGCGCCTTTAAGGCTTGCCTTGGCCATTTAAACCCTCTCCAAATTTCTTCTTCCTTTGCAATCAATCTTCAGGCAGCCTACTCGCTGTCGACCGCTGCTTCGAAATCGCAGAACCTCAACGCGATGCGCAAAGCCAAACATTCATCACACAAATTCCATCGCGCGCGGCGAAGAGATTGAAAAAGATAAGTTGCTTATTCGACCGCAATGACGTCGACGGCGACTTTCACATCCTGATCGCCGGCGCCGAGAAGGATACCGTCGATCGGCGCCACGTCGGCATAGTCGCGGCCTGTCGCGAGCACGATGTGATCATCGCCTGCGGGTATGGCGTTTGTGGGGTCGAGGCCAATCCACCCCACGCGCTGACCGCACCAGACGCTCACCCATGCATGCGTCGCGTCTGCGCCTTCGAGACGCTTCTTTCCCGGCGGTGGAATGGTGCGGAGATAGCCGCTGACATAAGCCGCAGGCACGCCGAGGCCGCGCAATCCCGCGATCATGATATGCGCGAAATCCTGACACACGCCGCCGCGCCCCTCGAACGCCTGTGAAAGCGGCGTCCACACCTTCGTCGCATCGGGATCATATTTGAAGTCGCGCCGGATGCGCCGCATCAGATCAAGCGCTCCGTCGAGCGCAGAGCGACCCTCGGCGAAACTTTCCCGGGCATAGTCGATAACAGGCGCGTAACGCGGCACGCGATGACTCGGAAACAGGAAATGCGCCGGCGACAGGCTCGCGACGCTGGCGACACCCGCGGCTTGCGCGCGCACGGCTTCGAGCGTCTCCTGCGGTAAAGCCTGCGGCAATGCTCCGCGCCTGACATCGACACGCGCGCGCGCGGTGAAGCTGATTTCCTCGTGCTCCGCGTCGATCGTCATGACCGTCACGCGATTGCCGAAGAAGCAGGCGCGCTCGGCGACGCTCGCCGGCTTTGGATCGACCGAAATCTGTGCGCTCAACACCTGCTGGCCAGGACCTGACAGCGGCGTCAGCCTGAGGCTGCACCGCGCGAAGGTGACCGGGACGCCATAGGTGTAAGACGTCACATGCGTGATGTCGTAGATCACGCCAATCCCGTCACCTGACCGGCGCGCGCGGCATGCGGCCCCTGCAGGAAATAGCGCGTGCTCACCGCGTCCGAGAGGCTGAGCAGATTTTGCTCGAACGCCAGGATCGCCATGTGGTCGAGATTGCGCGCCTCCGTTGTCTGCAGTTCGGCCGCAAGACGCGACACGATGCGACGCTGCGGCTCAAGCATGCCGTCGTCATAGAGCGCTGGCAGGACAGCGAGATGCTCGTCGAGCCGATCGACCTGGAACGCCACCGAGCGCGGATTGTAGGGATCAAGGATCGCGAGATCGCGCACCGGCGCGATGGCGAGGCCTGCGAGATAGCGCTGGCGATAGGTGATCTGGCAATCGCAGAGATCGAGCAGCGCGTCGAGATCGCTTGAGGGCGCATTCTCCGCCGAGAACTGGCGCACGAAGCGGCAGGTGTTGACGGCGCGTTCGATGCGTCGGCCGACATCGAGGAAGCGCCATCCGGCGACGCGATTCATGTTCTCCTGCGTGAGACCGGAGAGAGCCGACATCACATGCAAGGCGCCGCGCGCGCGATCGAATATTTCAGCCTCGGAGATGCCGGCCGGCGCAGGCTGCTCCAACCGTTCCTGAAGCTGATGCAGCAATTGCCACGCATCGAGCGATAGCCTTTCGCGCACCACTGAGGCTGCGCGGCGCGCGGCGCGCGACAGCGACAGCGCCGAGCCATAATCCGCGCCGCTTTGCAGCGCCGACAGGGCAAGCGCCGCCGTCGCCGTATGGGTTTTCTTCTCAGGCAGCGCGCCCCATGCGGTCAGCAGCTCCGCGAGCTTCTGCGGCGCGCGCTTCGGCGCGTCACGATCGGCGCCGCTTTCGATGAGCTGGCCCGCCATGCAGCGAATGACGCGCAGCGTCGCTTCAGTGCGTTCGAGATAACGGCCAAGCCAGAACATGTTGTCAGCGGCCCGGCTCGGCAGATTGCCCATGATGCGACGGATGCGGACATTCTCCGCCGTCGGCAGCAGCGACATCTGTTCGACCGGCTTGTCCGCGAGAATCCAGACATCGGCGGACTGCACGCCGTCGCCCATCGACACCGCGCGCGCATCGCGCTGATCGGAGATACGACAGAAGCCGCCAGGCATGACCTTCCAACCGTCCGGCGTCGCGGCGGCGAACACGCGCAACACGAAGGGACGCGGCGTGAGCGCGCCATCCTGCCATGTCGGCATGGTCGAGAGATGCACGATCTCCTGGCCGACGAGATCAATGCCGCGCTCGTCGATGGCGCGCGCGAGCTTCGCGCGTTGCTCCGCGTCGAGCGCGCCGGCGATGACGGGTTCGCCGCCGGAAAATCCGGGCACGCCGGGACTGAACGCGCCGGCGATCGCCATCTCGTCGAGACGATCGAGAACGGCGCGGCGCTCCCTCTCCTGCCCGCACCACCATGTCGCGATGTTGGGAAGCAGGAGATCTTCGCCAATCAGAGCTTGGCTCAAACTGGGCATGAAGCTCATCAGCGCGTTCGATTCGAGCACGCCGGAGCCAAGCGCGTTCGCAAGCGCGACGCTTCCCGCTCGCACCGCCTCCATCAGGCCGGGCACGCCGAGTTGAGAGTTCGCGTTGAGTTCGAGAGGGTCGGCATAATCCGCATCGATGCGGCGTAGAATCACGTCAGCGCGCTTCAATCCAGCGATGGTGCGGATATGAACTTGTCCCTGCCGCACGACGAGATCGCCGCCTTCGACCAGCAGAAGACCGAGATAGCGCGCGAGATAGGCGTGCTCGAAATAGGTCGCGCTCAGCGGCCCGGGCGTGAGCAGACAGATGCGCGGCTCGGCGCGTCGTCCCATCGACGCCAGACCCGTATGCAGCCCGCGGAAGAACGGCGCCAGCCGTTCTACATTCATCTCGCGATAGAGTTCGGGGAATGCGCGCGACAGGGCGACGCGATTTTCAAGCGCGTAGCCGGCGCCGGACGGCGCCTGCGTGCGATCGCCAAGCACCCACCAGCGACCATCAGGTCCTCGGCCGAGATCAGCGGCGTAGAGGCCGAGATAGCGGCCGCCTTGCGGCTTCACGCCATGCATCGGCCGCAGGAACTCGGCGCTGCCTGTCACGGCGGCCGCCGGCAGCGAGCCGTCGGCTATGAGTTTTCCCTCGCCATAGATGTCGGCGAGCAGCGCTTCGAGAAGCTGCGCGCGCTGCGCCACTCCCGCTTCGATCGCTTTCCACTCCGCTTCAGGCAGAACGAGCGGGACATGGCTCAATGGCCAGGCGCGCTCATTGATGAGCGGATCGCCGCTGTCGCTCCAGGTCCGATACGACACGCCGGAATCGCGGATGTGCTGATCGGACGCATCGAAACGCCGCTCGATATCCTGCGGCGGCAGCGTCAGCAGCCCGTCGAGGAAGCGCATCCAGTGCGCGCGCGGCTGGCCGTCAGGGCCAAGCAGTTCATCGGGCACGCCGCGCAGCGGACGATAGCCTGACATCAGCGCGCGAATGCGCTCGCGTCTCGTCTCCGTCTCTTTCCGCGCGGCCGGGCTCACGGCTGACATCGCACGCTCACATTAATTCTGGCCGGCGCAGGTCCAGCGTAAGTGGAAACTCGCCGGGCCGCGTCGCAGACCGGACCTCGATGAGGCCGGGAGTATGGCCATGATCCATGAATCGCGCCAGCCGACGCGCTTCGGCCTCGTAGGAATTCACAGGGAATGTTTCGTAGTTGCGGCCGCCGGGATGAGCGACGTGATAGACGCAGCCGCCGAGCGAGCGCTTCGTCCAGACGTCGACGATGTCGAAAGTCAGCGGCGCGTGGACGGGAATCGTCGGATGCAGTCCCGACGCCGGTTGCCACGCCTTGTAACGCACGCCGGCGACCGCTTCGCCGGGGACGCCCGTTCCAGCAAGCGGCACGACGCGGCCGTTGCAGGTGATGACATGACGCCCTTGCGTCAGGCCCGTCGCCTTCACTTGCAAACGCTCAACGGATGAATCGACGAAGCGCACCGTGCCGCCCGCGGCGCCGGTTTCGCCGAGCACATGCCAGGGTTCGAGCGCCTGTCGCAATTCGAGCGTGACGCCGCCCTGCTCGACCTGCCCGTAGAACGGGAATCTGAATTCGCGTTGCGCCTCGAACCAGGCGGGATCGAAAGCAAAGCCGGCGTGATTGAGATCGGCGAGAACCGATCGGAAATCCTCCCAGACGAAGTGCGGCAGCATGAAGCGATCATGCAGGCTCGTGCCCCAGCGAACGAGTTCGCCCTCCTGCGGGTCTTTCCAGAACCAGGCGATGAGAGCGCGCACGAGAAGCTGTTGCGCCAGCGACATGCGCGCGTCCGGCGGCATCTCGAAGCCGCGAAATTCGATCAGGCCGAGACGGCCTGTCGGACCATCGGGCGAATAGAGCTTGTCGATACAGATTTCCGAACGATGCGTGTTGCCGGAGACATCGACGAGCAGATTGCGGAACAACCGATCCGGCAGCCAGAAGGGCGGCGACACGCCATCGCCCGGCTTCGGCACCTGCGCCATCGCAATTTCAAGTTCGTAGAGTGATTCATGGCGCGCTTCATCGAAGCGCGGCGCCTGACTCGTCGGCCCGATGAACAGCCCCGAGAACAAATAGCTCAGCGAGGGATGGCGCTGCCAGTAGAGGATCAGACTCTTCAGCAGATCCGGCCGGCGCAGGAACGGACTGTCCGGCGGAGACGAGCCGCCGAGCACGACATGATTGCCGCCGCCGGTGCCGGTGTGGCGGCCGTCGATCATAAACTTGTCGGCGCCGAGGCGGCACTGGCGCGCCTCCTCATAGACGCTGCGCGTGATGTCGACCGCTTCGCGCCAGCTTCCCGCCGGTTGGATGTTCACCTCGATCACGCCGGGATCTGGCGTGACGCGAATGACGTTCACGCGCGGATCATGCGGCGGCGGATAGCCCTCGATGTGAACGGGTAGTCCCGTTTTCTCCGCGCTCGCCTCCACCGCTTCGAGCAGTTCGAAATAATCCTCGATCGTCTCGACCGGCGGCATGAACACGCAGAGGATTCCGTCGCGCGGCTCGATCGCGAGCGCAGTGCGCACGGAGTCCGCGCTGATCTGTTGCTCCGTGATGTCCTGCCGCTGCGCGCTGCCATCGCCCGGCGTCGCGATCGCCTGCTGATGATGGAAATCGCCCGGCTCAGGCAGCGGCGGCAATGGCGCGATCAAGTCGCGATCGAAGAGCTGATGGCGCTGCTGCGGCGGAACCCAGGGCAACGAATTCAGCGGCAGACGGAATCCAACCGGAGAATCTCCGGGCGCCAGAAACAGCTTGCCGCGACGGAATTTCCACTTCTCGCTGCGCCAGCGCCTGTCGTTCGCCGCCGCGTTCCAGCGCTGCACCGGCAGCACGAAACCGCTGGGATTATTCAGGCCACGCTCGAACACACGGGCGAAACGCGCGCGCTCTTCGGGATCGGCGAGTTTTGAATCCTCGGGCGCGACATTTTCTGGAAGATTGGCTTCCTTCAAAATCCATTCGCCGGGATCTTCGTAAGCGGGGATCGCGTCATCATGCGCAAGGCCGAGCGAGGTCGCGACATTCTCCGCGACCGCATTCGCGTCGGCGATGCTCGCTTTCTTCTCGACGGATTCAGGCGCGATCAGATCAGCGTTGCGCCAGACGGGTTTTCCATCCTTGCGCCAGTAAAGCGAGAAAGCCCAGCGCGGCAGGGATTCGCCGGGATACCATTTGCCCTGGCCGTAATGCAGCACGCCGCCGGGCGCGAAACGCTGACGCAAACGGCGAATGAGATTGTCTGCGAGGCCGCGCTTGGTCGGGCCGACGGCGGCCGTGTTCCATTCCGGCGATTCAAAATCGTCGATCGAAACGAAGGTCGGCTCGCCGCCCATGGTGAGCCTGACATCGCCGGCGACAAGCTCGGCGTCGACCTTTTCGCCGAGCGCATCGAGCTTCGTCCAGGACTCGTCGTTGAACGGCGCGGTGATGCGCGGCGCCTCCGCAAGCCGCGTGACCTTCATGTCGAACGCGAATTCGATGTTCGCGGGATCGACGAGGCCGGTGATCGGCGCCGCGGTCGAGAAATGCGGCGTCGCCGCAACGGGAATATGCCCTTCGCCCGTCAGCAGGCCGGACGTCGCGTCCATGCCGATCCAGCCGGCGCCGGGCAGATACACTTCCGCCCAGGCGTGCAGATCGGTGAAATCCTTGTCGGTGCCTTTCGGCCCTTCGATCGGATCGATGTCGGCCTTGAGCTGAATGAGGTAGCCGGACACGAAGCGCGCGGCGAGGCCGAGATGGCGCAGCGTCTGCACCAGCGTCCAGGCGCTGTCGCGGCAGGAGCCGGATTTTCCGCCCAGCGTCTCCTCAGGCGACTGCACGCCGGGCTCCATGCGGATGACGTAATTCACCGCCTGCTGGAGACGCGAATTAAGATCGACAAGGAATGTGACCGTATTCATCGGCCCTTTCGGCAGGCCGGCGATGAAATCCGTCAGCAGCGGGCCGGCGATATCGGTCGCGAGATAGGGCGCGAGATCGGCCTTGAGCTCCGGCGCGTAATCGAAGGGATAGGTCTCGGCGTAACTCTCGACGAAGAAGTCGAAGGGATTGACGATCGAGAGTTCGGCGATGAGATCGACCTCGATCTTCAGCTCCGTCGCCTTCTCCGGAAACACGAAGCGCGCGAGCCAGTTGCCGTGCGGGTCCTGCTGCCAGTTGATGAAGTGATTCTCGGGCGTGACCTTCAGCGAATAGCTCGGCACCTTCGTGCGGCTGTGGGCCGCCGGCCGGAGCCTGATCACCTGGGGCCCAAGCGACACCGGCCGGTCATACTTGTAATGCGTCAGGTGATGGATGCCGGCGAGAATGGCCACTCTTTGAACCCCTTACCCTTTTCCCGAGCCAAGACCAGGAATCGGGGGCAAGCAAGTCCCGTGCTGGGGGGCGACTGGGCGCGGGGCGCCTGCGCTCATTCAGTCCGTCATTCCGCGCGAAGCGAAGCTTTGTCGTCGGGTGCGGCGCTTCGGCATTTGCGTTCACCCTCCTCTTGAGGGGGAGGGTCGGCGGAGCGAAGCGACGCCGGGGTGGGGTGATCGATACGGCTTGAAGTTCACCCCACCCCGATCCTCGCGGACGCTCGGATCGACCCTCCCCCTCAAGGGGAGGGTGCGCGCCAATTCCCGGCGCGATGCGCAGCATCGTCGCCCGCGCCTTCGCACGGCTCCGTTCCTCTCCAGCTCTGATCTCTCTGCCTCTTGCTTCGCATCTCGCCCCCACAGGGGGCGCGGGCGGTGTGGTTCGCGCGCTACTGGCGGCAGCGCGCAAAAGGTGTTGTGAGGAGCCAGTCGCCAGAAGGTGGCGAACCGACCGCCCCGCGCGCGGCGTTTTCAGGCTTGCTCTGCAAGGGCGCGGGAAGGCGGACATTCTGGCCTTCCCTTTCTCCTGCGCAGCGCCTCTTTCACTGTAAGAGGCTCCCCTGTCGGGAAGCCTCCGCGGTGGCCGACGACTGCGCCGGCGGTCTGTCCTTGACCGCTGCACGACCTCACATTTTGGGCCCGGCCTTGCCGCAACGAGGGGCGTTACTCCACACGTCACAGCCGCCGCCGCTCCCCTCCCGCATCCCGAAACGCTCGCGAGACGCCCCGTGTGGGAGAGGATGCGATGAACGTAGGACTATAATCAGTAGGCGTCAAGTCCTATTCCGCCATCGCCTTCTCAATATCGCACCACGATCCAGTAAAGCCTGTGACCCGTCGCCCAGGAATCCGGACCCGAGAGCCGGATGGCGAACAAGCCAAGGCCGGCGACGAGCGCGATCCAGAACAGGATATTGCCGAGACCCCGGCGGTCGTCGCCTTCGCGGAACGCCGGAGAGGTGGCGCGCAATCCGATCAGTCCGACGAGCAGAAGCGCATCAAGCCCAATATCGAGCCAGCGCGACGGAGGCCTTGGATATTCATGCGCGGGAACGAAGAATCGCCAGAGAAAAATGGCGATGAGATAAATCGAGATAACGAGAAAGATCGTCCAGTTGCGCGACGAACTGGCGCTGGCGTCAGCCATGGCTCCTCCGACATGGTCGAAAGCGAGCCCCTCGATGCGACTTTAACGCGCGCCGCTTCGCTATCCAGCGGCGATCGCTGCGACGTTTGCGCGCGCCGCATCGCAGGAAACGGGTCGCGGCGCATTCGCTGGCGAAAGAAGATATCGCCAACGAAGGAGATTTCCCGATGGCGAAATCCTATTACAGCATCGTGCTCGATCACTCCGCCGATCAGGTCTGGGCCGTGATCCGGCCGTTCAACCATTGCGCCTGGGCGGGCGTGACGAGCGAAACCATCATCGAAGAGGGAAAGCGCGGCGATCAGGTCGGCGCGGTGCGACGCGTGATATCAGGCGCGAACACGCTGCGGCAGATCATGCTCGCGCATTCCGACGCCGAACGCTGCTACAGCTACGCGTTCGCCTCGCCGCCGCCTTTTCCCGTACAGGATTATGTCGCGACGATCCGCGTCACGCCTGTCGTCGCCGACGACAGAGCCTTCGTCGAATGGGAGGCGACGTTCGACTGCGCCGCGGACGAGCGCGAGACATGGGTGAGACATTTCGAGCAGAACGGCTTCGCCGTCTGGCTCGGCGCGCTGCGCGACTTCATGGCCGATAAAAGCGCGCAGCTCTAGGCGATTTCTGCTGTTCGCGGCGTTAGCGAGTTGTCTATAGTGGCGAACCTGCATTTTGGTCGTCACCATGGATTATTTGCATCTTCTTGGCTCCGTCGCCCTTCTCTGGGCGTTCGCCGCGGTCTCGCCCGGCCCGAACTTCCTGATGACGGCGCGCATCGCCATCGCGCGCTCGCGACGCGAGGGCATGCAGGCCGTCGCCGGCATCGGCGTCGGCACGCTGATCTGGGGCGCTGCGGGATGTTTCGGCGTGCAGGCGCTCTTCATCGCCGCGCCCTGGATGCATCTCACGCTGAAGCTCATGGGCGCGGCCTATCTCATCTTCATGGGCGCGCAGCTCATCTGGCGCAGTTGGCGCGCCAATGGCTCAGGCGACGATCTCGCGATCAACACGCCGC
Source organism: Terrirubrum flagellatum (assembly GCF_022059845.1). Lineage (GTDB taxonomy): Bacteria > Pseudomonadota > Alphaproteobacteria > Rhizobiales > Beijerinckiaceae > Terrirubrum > Terrirubrum flagellatum. The sequence continues at coordinate 2,363,726 of NZ_CP091851.1, forward strand.
TCAAGCTCTCCGCCTTCAAACTTGGCCTTGCGACGACGATCGCCAATCCGCGCTCGGCCGTCTCCGTCGCCAGCATCTTCGCGACGACGATGCCTGCGGAGCCACCGCTCGCGCTGAGCTTCGCCGTGATCGCGGTGATGATTGGCGTGTCGGTCGGCTGGTATGCGTTCGTCGCGCGCGTATTCACGGCGAAGCCGCTGGCGGACGGCTATCGGCGCGCGCGTCACGCGATCGACCGCGTCACCGGCGGATTTTTCATCCTGTTCGGCGTGAAGCTCGCGGCCGATCGCTGAGCGAGTTGGCGGAAATCACTCCGCGGCTGACGCGTCCTGCTCTTCGCGCGCGGCCGCCCATTTCAGCAGCGCGTCAAGGCAGGGACACAAGCTCTGCCCCCATTCGGTCAATGCGTACTCCACCTTGGGCGGAACCTCGGGATAGACGACGCGGCGCACCATGCCGTCAGTCTCCATCTGTCTGAGCTGCTGGATCAACATCTTCTGCGACACGCCCGGGATCGATTTCTCCAGCTCGGAGAAGCGCAGCACCTTGCCGCCGAACAGGCGAAAGAGAATTTCGAGCTTCCAGCGCCCGTCGATGAAAGCCAGCACCTCCTCGACGCGTTTCGCTGCGGAGGCGGCGGTTGGCGAGACGCGCTTACTTCCAGGTAAGTCCCTGACTTTTTCGTGCGTTCTTGTCATCAGCGCAGCCTATTTCCAGATGGGACTGACCGCAACGGCGCGTCGCCAGAGGAGATCGCCATGAACATTTCCGAACCCATCTCCAACTACTTCGCCGCCAAGAACCGGAAAGACATCGACGGTATGCTCGCCTCTTTCGATGCGAACGCCAGCGTGAAGGACGAGGGCGAAGAGCATCGTGGACTCGCAGCGATCCGCGCCTGGATGGAGCATACGACGCGCAAATATCAGGTCAGCGCCGAGATCAAGGACGTCACAGACGACAAGGGGCGGCTCATCGTCTCCGCGCTGGTGTCAGGCGATTTTCCCGGCAGCCCCGCGATGCTGCGTTACGCGTTCAAACTGTCGGGCGGGAAGATCGCGCGGCTGGAGATCGGCGCGTGAGCGACGAGATGGCGGCGGGTCATGAACTTGACTTTCGCCGCCGGATTCCGCCATCCTGATCGAGCTACTGTAGGGCGCGACGGCCAAGGCCGAAGGGGCGATGCCCGCCTACGTCATCCAACCCAAACGCGCCCATGCCCAATCTCGACAACCTCCGAAAGCAGGCCAAGCAGTTTCTGCGCTGGCATCGCGACAAGCATCATCCTGTCGCCGCCGAAATCAGAACCGCTTTGCCACGCTTTCAAAACTTGAGCGATCACCAAATCCTGGACGCGCCGTTCAAACTCGGCGACGCGCAGGAGCTGGTGGCGCGAAAGCTTGGCTATGAGAGCTGGACGGCGCTGAAAGCAGGACTGTCAGCTATGCCAGACGACAAAGCGTTGTCTCCGAAGATGCCGCTGAAACCAGACATCGGCGCGGCCGAAGCGATGGTCTATGTCGCCGATTTCCAGCGCGCACGAGATTTCTATATCCGGAAACTCGGATTCACCCTGAAATTCGCCTATGGCGAACCGCCTTTCTACGGGCTTGTGGAACGGGACCGCGCGCGCCTGTGCCTGCGGCTCGTTTGCGAACCGGTTTTCGCCGGCGATATCCGGGAACGGGAACAATTGCTGTCGGCCGCCTTCACCGTCGACTCCGCCGCGAAAATCAAGGCGTTGTTTCTCGAATTTCAAATGGCGGCGGTCGACTTTCTCCAGCCGCTGAAGACCGAGCCCTGGGGCGCGCGCGATTTCATCATTCGCGATCTCGACGGCAACCTCATCTTGTTCGCAGGGCCGGCGACGGACGTCTGATCCAGGAATCACGATGCGATCGTCTCACCCCAATTCCATCAGCAATCCCGCGAGCAGCTTGCCGCGCCGCGGCAGGCTGTCGACGATGATGTGCTCGCCAAGCGTATGCGCGCCGGCGCCGGAGACTCCCAATCCATCGAGCGAGGCGATGTCGAGATTACCGGTGAAATTCGCATCCGAACCGCCGCCAGCGCTCTCGTGGCTGAGATCGACGCCGATCTGGCGCGCGAGACGCTTCGCGGTTTCATAAAGCGCCATCGTTTTCGCGTTCGGCTCCCACACCGGACGCGTGACGCCGCGCGTGACGATGAAGCGGCCGGTCTGTTCATCGCCCTTCGTCAGCGCCAGCATGCGCTCGACGCCGCTGTCGAGATCGGCCTGCCGCTTGGCCATGCTGAGCGCCTGACCTTCGCAGGAGCTCGACACGCAATTCACCCATTGCCCGCCATGCACAACGCCGACGCTGAAGGTGCAGGCGTCCGTCGTCATCGCTTCGATCGCGGGAATCATCTCCGCCATGATGCGGATGGCGGAGCGGCCGTCCTTCAGGGTCGCGCCGGCATGACTTGGACGGCCGATCGCTTCGAGGTTGAATCGCGCGATCGCATAGCGCCCGGTGACGACGCCGCTGTCGGCGCGGCCAGGCTCCGGCACCAGCACATATTTGTGGCGCGCGGCCTCGGCCTCGATGATGTCGCGCGTCGAGGGGCTGCCGACCTCCTCGTCGCTGGTGAACAGGAACGTGACAGGCAGCGACGGCGACAGGCCGAGGCGCCGGATCATGCGCACCGCTTCGAGCGCGATGAAATTGCCGCCCTTCATGTCGAAGATCGCGGGTCCGTAGCAGCGCTCGCCGTCGCGCCGCCATGGTAGCTTCTTCAGCGTGCCGACGGGATGGACCGTGTCGAGATGGCCCATGATTAATATGCCCGGCTTGTCTTTCTCGCCGAAGGCGAATGTCGCGCGCACGCAGTCGCCGAAGCCCATGCGGCCGGCGATGCGCTCGATGCGCGCGCCTGACAGCGCGCATTCGCGCGAAGCGAAATCCATCATCGCGTTGACGCGATGAGCGTCATAGGTCGGGCTCTCGCATTCGACCCAAGGGCGAAGACGCGCGAGCAGATCATCGACGTCGAACGGCAGCTTCGTGATGTCCATGACGGTTCCTATTGAGCGTCCTGCATGCGGTGGCGCGACTGGCCCGGATTCGTCTCCAGCGATTTCGCGAAGCGCGACAGCGCAAAGCAGATCAGCCAGTAGATCAGGCCGGTGAAGGCGTAGGCCTCCATGCTGTAACCGACCCAGCTGGGATCGGCGAGCGACGCCTGCGCCACGCCAAGCAGATCGAGGATCGAGACGACGAGAACCAAAGTCGTGTTCTTGAACAGCGCGATGAACTCATTCGTCATCGCCGGCAGCGATATGCGCAGCGCCTGCGGCAGAATGATGAAGCCGGTCGCCTTCCAGTAGTTCAGGCCGAGCGCTTTTGCAGCCTCGTGCTGGCCGGTCGGGATGGCCTGCAGGCCGCCCCTCACCGCCTCCGCCATATAGGCTGATATAACGAAAGCGAGTCCGATCACCGCGCGCGCGAGACGATCGACGCCAACGCCTGACGGCATGATCAGCGGCAGCAGCAAAGATGCGAGGAAAATCACGGCGATGATCGGCACGCCGCGCCAGAATTCGATGAAGATGATCGAGATCAGGCGCACGACCGGCAGGCGCGACTGGCGGCCAAGCGCGAGCAGAATCCCAAGCGGGATCGCGATCAGGCCGGCATAGATCGCAAGGAACATGGTGAGCGTGAGCCCGCCCCATTGCCGCGTCTCGATCGGCTGCAGACCAAACCCGCCGCCGAGCAACCAGACGCCAAGCGGCGGCCAGATCAGAATCACCACGAGCGCGAACCAGCCGCGCCGCGGCATGTTTTTCCAGAGCAGCAACGCGACGCTCGCGATCGAGACGATCGCCCAGAGATCGATGCGCCAGCGCTGATCGACGGGATAGAAGCCATACATGAACTGGCCGAAGCGCTGCTTGACGAACACCCAGCAAGCGCCGCCGCTCGTGCAATCCGCGCGCGTCGCGCCGCTCACATCCGCATTGAGCACGGCCCAGCGAAGCAGCGGCCAGCCGATCGCGACAATCAGCGCAAATATTGCGATCGTGACAAGACTCGTCAGCGGTCCGGAGAACAGGCGCGCGCGCCAGATATTCAGCCTCGCACTCATCGCGTCACCAGCCGGATGCGCGCATTGTACCAGTTCATGAAGGCGGACACGGCGAGCCCGATCGCCAGATAGAGCGCAAGCGTGATGGCGATGATCTCGATCGCCTGGCCCGTATTATTCAGCGCCGAGCCCATGAAGACGCTGACCAGCTCGGGGAACGCGATGGCGGCGCCGAAGGACGAATTCTTCAGCACGTTGAGATACTGGCTCGTCATGGGCGGCGTCATCACGCGCAAAGCCTGCGGAATGATGACGAGGCGCAAGCGCTGCGCCGTGGTGAGGCCAAGCGCGCTCGCGGCCTCGCTCTGCCCCGCCGGCACGGCCTCGACGCCGCCGCGCACGATCTCGGCGACGAAAGCTGCGGTGTAGGTGATGAGCGCGGCCAGCACCGCGGCGAATTCCGGGATCAGCACGAAACCGCCGCGATAGTTGAAGCCGCGCAGGACAGGAACGTCCCAGGTCGAGATGAGAGTCGCGACGACGAAGGCCAGCAGCGGCGCGCCGAGCGCCAGCGCAGGCGCGAGCCAACCGAATGAAGTTTTGCCGGAGCGATCGCGCTCGGCGCGAGCGGCGCGCGCGGCGATCCAGGCGAGGACCAACGCAGCAACAGTGATGACCGCCGCCGCGCGAAAGGCGAAACCGTCGATCGGAACAGGAATCGTCAGGCCGCGATTATTGATGAAGGCGACGCCGAAAACACTGATCGACTGTCGCGGCGCCGGCAGCGCGGCGATGACGCCGAAATACCAGAACAGGATGAAGAACAGCAACGGAATATTCCGGACGACCTCGATGTAGGCGCCGGCGACGCGCGCGGCGAGCCAGTGCGGGCTGAGGCGCACGAGGCCGATCACGAAGCCGAGCAGAGTCGCCCCGATGATCGCGATGATTGTGACCAGCAGCGTGTTGACCACGCCGACCCACATGAGATCGATGATGCGCGATTGCGCCGTGTAATTCGTGAGCACGAAGGGCACGTCGATGCCCGAGGTGCGCCAGAGGAAATCGAAACCCGAGGCGATGCCGGCATTGACGAGATTCTGGGACGCGTTGCGCACGAACCAGACGGAGAGCGCGACAAGCCCCATCACGAGCGCGATCTGATAGATCGCGTCGCGGATCTTCGCGTCATAGAGAAGGCGGCGGAGCATCAGGCGAATGCAGCTCGCATCGTCATGGCCGGACTTGTTCCGGCCATCCACGTCTTCTTTTCGTTGAAAACAAAGACGTGGATGCGCGGGACAAGCCCGCGCATGACGGCGCTAGTTGAAAGACGCTCCGCTCACTGGAACGACGGCGAGAACAGCAGGCCGCCCTTGGTCCAGAGCTGGTTGTAGCCGCGCTGCAATTTCAGCGGCGAACCCTGCCCGACCGTGCGCTCGAAGCTTTCACCGTAATTTCCGACCTGCTTGATCGCGTTGTACATCCAGTCGTTGGAGAGGCCGAGCATGGCGCCGAAGCCGCCCTCGACGCCGAGCAGACGGCGCACGTCGCCGCTCTGCGACTTCGCCTTCATCTCGTCGACATTGGCCGAGGTCACGCCGAGTTCTTCAGCGGTGATCAGCCCGTTGAGCACCCAGCGCACAACGGCCTGGAAGCGTTCGTCGCCATAGCGCGTCACCGGCCCCTGCGGGTCCTTCGAGATCAGTTCGGACATGATCGCGTGCTCGCCCGGAGTCTTCAGCTTGATGCGCTGGCCGGCGAGCGCGCCGACGCCGGCGGTGTAGGCGTCGCAGCGGCCGGAATCATAGGCGGCGATCGCGTCGTCATTCTTCTGGAAATTGACGATCGTCACCTTCATGTTGCGCTCGCGATACCAGTCGGCCGCGTTCTTCTCCTCGGTCGAGCCGGCGGCGACGCAGATCGTGGCGCCATCGAGATCCTTCGGAGTCTTGGCGCCGGCGGCGGTGCGCACGATGAAGGTCTGTCCTTCGTAGAAATTGATGCCCTGGAAATTGATGCCGAGCGAAGCGTTGCGCGAGAAGGTGATTGTCGTGTTGCGCGAGAGGACATCGACCTGTCCCGATTGCAGGATCGGCCAACGCTGCTGCACCGAGGTCGGCGTGTATTTGACCTTCGTCGCGTCGCCGAGAATCGCCGCTGCAAGAGCGCGACAATAGTCGACGTCAAGGCCGGACCATTCGCCCTTGTCATTGGCGAACGAGAATCCGGGCAGGCCAAGATGCACGCCGCATTCGAGATGGCCGCGCGCCTTGATCGCGTCGAGCGTCGGGCTCGGCGCAAGCTGCTGCGCCGAGGCGCCGCCGGCCGCGATCAGCAACGCCGCGGCCCAGCCAAACTTCACTCCACTCGCCATGAAACTCTCCTCCTGTCGCCCGACGGGGCGTCGTGGCGCGAGAGGAAGGCGCGGCGCAGCGCTTGTCAATCGCCCCGGGGAACAGCGGCCGGACGCGAATCGCGCATGCGCGCCTCAGGCGGCGCAAGGTTTGCGATAGAGCGCGGTCGCCGCGAGCGGCCTGCCCGCCTCGAGGAAGCTCTTGAGGCTCGAGAGAACGGCGGGCCAGCCCTCGCGCGCATTGTTGCTTGCGGACAAGGGCTCATGCGTCAGCGTCAGCTTGATGCTTTCGCCGACCTGATCGAGGTCGAACGTCACTTTGCTCGGCGCCAGTCCGGGCTCGGCCTTGCGCGCCCAGGTGTAGGAAAGGCGCTTCGGCGGATCGCATTCGAGCACTTCGCCAAAGACCTCTGCCTCGTCGCCGTCCTCGATGCAGAAGCGCAGCGGCGCTCCTTTCTCCCAGGAGCTCTCGATCCGACGGCCAGCCCAATACTGGCGCGTGAACTCGCCCGAGGTGAGCGCCGTCCAGATGCGATCGACAGGCGCATCGATGTAGATCGTGTAGAGAAACGTCTCGCTCATTTCGGCGGCTCCATCTTGACGGTCGGCAACGGTTTTCCGGTTTCGAGGATCGACTTCACGCCCGACAGGATCAGCGCCCAGCCATTGCGGCCGGCCTCCTTGAACTTCTCCGGCACGTCCCAGGTATGGAATTCGCAGACCGAGAGCTTCACCGCTTCGCCCACGCTCTCGACGCGATATTCGATGATCGCCGGCGGCTTGTCTTTAAGCTCGGCAACGGAAACCACATTCCATTCGATGCGCAGCAGGCGCGCCTTTTCCAGCGCCAGCACTTTTCCGTCGACGGCGATCGAGCCGTCAGGCTGGCGCACAACGAAGCGCCCGCCGACCTCGGCGTCGAGTTCGACGGAATTGCCGAAGAAATAGCTCTTGCTCAGCGCCGTGTCAGTCAGCGCAGCCCAGACTTTCTCGGGCGTCGAAGCGATGAAAATGATGTTGATGGCGTCAGGCTTTTTCATGGCTCACTCCGTTTCGAGAGAAACGACGATGCGCGCGTCACAGTTCCTTTGGCCAGCTTCGCGTCTCCTCAAGCGGCTCGCCCGTTTCGAGCAGACTCTTGAGGCTCGACAGGATCGCGGGCCAGCCGTTCGACACCGCTTCGATGAGTTTCGAGCCTGGCCTGTCGATCTCATGGGTGAGCGTCAGCTTGACGGACTCATCCTTCTTCTCGATCTCGTAGGCGCAGCGGGAAAAACCTTCGGCGCGCAGATCGGGCAGGAACTCGTTGCGCCAGGACACGACGAGACGTCGAGGCGGATCGAATTCGAGAATTTCGCCGCTATCGCCGACGCGGCCGTCCGGAATCATGATCTTCCAGGAGGCGCCGACTTTCCATTCGGATTCCATCCAGGTCTCGCACCAATATTGGCGCGTGAATTCCGGCTCGATCAGCGCGCGCCAGAGCTTTTCCGGCGTGGTCCTGATATAAATGACATAGACGAACCGGTCGCCGGCCATCGGCGTCTCCTTTTCAATTGTCTTTCCCTGATGAAGATCGGCGGCGTCACAACCGCTTCGGCCAGCGGCGCGTTTCTTCGAGCGCCTCACCGGTTTCAAGCAGACTCTTGAGACTTGAAAGAATGGCCGGCCAGCCGTTCGAAACTTTCGCGATCAGTTCGGACTTCGGCTTGTCGATCTCATGGATGACGGTGAGCTTCACCGCATCGCTGCGCGGTTCGAGATCGTAGCTCATGCGCGAAAAGCCTTCAGCTTTCGCTTCGGGAAAAAGCTCGTTGCGCCAGCTCACCGCCAGACGGCGCGGCGGATCGAACTCCAGCACCTCGCCTGCGTCGCAGAGCCGTCCATCAGGATCGACAAGCCGCCAGGAAGAGCCAATCTCCCATGTCGATTCCTGCGCCGACTGCACCCAGTACTGGCGGGTGAATTCCGGCTCGATCAGCGCGCGCCATAATTTCTCGGCCGTCGTCTTGATGTAGACGACATATACGAAGCGATCACCCGCCATCGGCTTCTCCTTCCAATCGTCTTTTCATTTCGAGCAGCGCGTCAACGCGGCCGCGCTCGTATTTTCCGATCCAGCGATCGGCGATTTCCTGGATCGGCACGGGATTGAGGTAGTGCAGCTTCTCCCGGCCCCGTCGCGCGGTGGCGACAAGGTTCGCCTCCTCCAGAAGCGTCAGATGTTTCGTGACCGCCTGCCGCGTCATCGACAGGCCTGATGTCAATTCGTTCAGCGTCTGGCCATTCTTCGCGAACAGCCGGTCGAGCAGAGCCCTCCGGCTCGGGTCCGCCAGCGCCTTGAAGACCCGGTCCATGTCCATCGCGGGAATAATAGGCAACCATTTAGTTGCATGTCAAGCGGAACTGCGAAATCTCCGCTGCTGTCCCCTCGGGAACAGACTGTGGCGAATGCCACAACCGGCCGCGCCGCTATCCGTATCGTCCTTCCATCGCAACGACGCGCCGGATGGAGGCCACGATGGCGGATGACAACAGGCATAGCTTTCTGCGCCCGGGCGGCGCGAAGCTCTTCAAGGAGAAGACCGCGAAGAAATTCGCCCTGCGCAAGAACAAGACGCTGCTCAAGATCGACAAGGCGCTGAAGGATTACGAAGTCATCCCGCGCGAGGAGCGCAAGGAGCGCACAGCCGCTCTCGTCGCCATCATCTCGCTGTGCGACGCCTGGATCGATGCGAAAGCCGTGAAGCTCGATCACGGCGAATCCTTTCGCTATCCCGCCATCTCATTGTTGCAGAGCCAGGCGGTGAAGACGCTTAGCGCGCTCGAACACTGGGCCGCAGCCAAGAGCGCATTCGCGAAGCTGATCCCGAAGGGATCATTGCATGGCCGCGGCGATGGCGTCGGTCAGCCGCCGCTCAAGCATCTCGAAGCGCCGCGCAATCTCGACAAGGACTATAGCGGCTTCATCCGCGTCAATGTGAACAACTGGCTTGAGGTGATCGACACCGATCATCGCCGCGGCGCGGAATTGAAGCCGCTGTTCCAGGCCTGGCTCAACTCGAACGAGACCTGCTCCTTCTGGACTTATCTCGACAAGCAGGCGCCGTCGGTGAAGAAGGATCTCGAGAAAGTCGAGGTCCACTACAATGACGATCTCATCTTCCGCGCGCTGTTCGAGGTCAATTTCGACAATGGCGTGATGTATTCGCGCATGTCGCCGCTCGTGCAGGCGATGATCGTGCACAAGCTGCCGCGCCGCAAAGTCTTCATCGATGCGATCGAGCAGCCGCTCGACACATCGACATGGCCTTCAGCGGCGCTGATCGGCTTCACAAGCGGCTGGGCCTGCTTCGTGCTCAGCGCGCAGCATGTGCTCTACGCCGGCATCCATATGGGCGGGCAGTTCCATCACACCAGCTTCCTCGCCGGCGCCCCGGTGCTCGCGGCCGGCATGATCCAGGTGAAGCAGGGCCGGATCGTCGCGATCCACGAGAAGAACGGGCATTACCAGGCGCAGGCGACGCATATGGAGACGTTCCTGCGCCTGCTGGTGCGCAAGATGCCGGGAACGAACTGGAGCAAGGTCGCCTACACAACGTTTGGCGGCATGCAGACGAACGTCGCGACTGTGCTTGGCCTCCCGGTTCCACCACCGCGGCCGCCCCGGCCTGTCATCTTGCACGTCCATCGGCCCTTGCCGTCGATACCCCAGCAAAACCATGTGCAGAACATGATCAACCGCTTCCAGCACGCCTAGAGCTGCTGGAGGCGGCAGCCGGAAGATTCAGCGGCGATCGGCGCGCGTCAAAAGCTCAGTCCTTGGCGCGTTCGACCTGCCCGACCGTTTTGCCGCAGCGGGATATCTTCACGCCGAGATGCGGCGCATGAAGCGCGGCGCGCTGCGTCAGAGCCCGAAACGGGCGCTCAGAAATCGTTGGGTTTCGTCGATAGCATCTGATGTCGCAGCAGGATCATGTACGAGTTGATGGCCGTAATAGACGCGTCCGGGCGCAGCCACGTCGAAGGCGTGCTTCACGCCAGGATAGATTTTCACGCGGAACGAACCGTCAGCCGGATTCCACGTCGCCGATAACGCCTCGCAGCGCGACGAAGGCGTCCAGTCGTCGGCGTCGCCGATCAGGACCAGCGTATCGCTCGCAAGCGGCGCGCCGCCGCCGCACCAGGGATAGAAAGCGACAGCCGCGGCGAAGGGCTTGTCGCCGGCGAGCGCGGCCGCCGCTTGCGTGGAGGCGGCGAGCGTTGCGGATCCGCCATGTGAAAATCCGACGATGGCGATCTTCGATCCATCGATTTCGGGCAGGCTGCGGAGATAACGCGCGGCCGCGAAAGCATCCTGCGCGCGCAAGCGTGGCGACACGCGTTCGGCGCGATCGCAGACATTCTCGAACCCGCGCGGCCTGAAGCTGTCGACTGCGATCGCGGCGTAGCCCCATTGCACGAAGCGACGCGCCCATCGCCGCATGTTGGGCGACATGCCGTTGCAACCATGCATGACGACCACAGCGGGAAACGGTCCTGTCCCGTCCGGCTTGAAATATTCTGCGGCCAGATTGCTGTTAAGCCCGCCGACATTCGATGCGTCGAATGTGAGCGGCGCCGGCGTCCGGATCGGCACGAAGAAGCCGCAGATCGTAACGCCCAGAAGCGCCGCGAACGTCGCGGCGATCCCACGTCCGTTTATTCCGCCCGCAGTTTTCACATGCCGAGCTGATCGTGCGGCTGGAGCTTAGGGCCTGTTGACAGTTAGAATTTGGGCGTGGCGCGATGCGGATTTTGGCGCTGAACAGGCGAAAAGACCGCCGTGGCGTTCTCCGCCACAAGGGCTTTTCAACGCATTCAGAGCCGAAATCCGCCGCGCCGAAGGGGCGCCAATCGCCCATCTCGGCGTCGCGCGATCTTGAAAGGGGATAACCCTTTCGGCGATCGCGCTCCTGAAGCTGGACGATTGGCTCTCACACCACGCTCCAAATCATAACTGTCAACAGGCCCTAGTCCTTGGCGCGCTCGACATAGGAGCCGTCGGCCGTTTGCACGACGATGCGCGTGCCCGTGCTGATATGCGGCGGCACCGTGGTGCGCACGCCGTTCGAGAGGATGGCCGGCTTGTAGGAGGAGGACGCCGTTTGCCCCTTGGTCACCGGCTCGGTTTCCGTCACTTCGAGCGTCACGCGCTGGGGAAGCTGGATCGCGACCGCGTTACCCTCGTGCATCGAGAGCATCACGACCATGCCTTCCTGGAGATAGGGCGCCTGATCGCCGACCACGTCCGCCATGACGGTGACCTGATCGAAGCTCTCCGGGTTCATGAAAACGTAGTTCTCGCCATCCTGGTAGAGATAGGAATGGTCGATATCCTCGACGAAGGCGCGCTCGACCTGCTCGGTCGTCTTGTAACGCTGCGAGGTCTTCACGCCGTCGGAGATGCGGCGCATGTCGATCTGGGTCGTCGGCGTGCCCTTGCCCGGGAAGAAGCTTTCGGCGGTGATCACCGCGTAGAGCTGACCGTCGACATCGAGAATGTTGCCCTTGCGGACCGAGCTTGCGATGACCTTCGCCACTGGAATGTTCCTGCTGTAAGAGGCCCGGCGCGCGGCGGGCCCTTTAAATCCGCGCGCCTCCTGCCACGATCCGCCCGCGAAGGAAAGGCCCGCGCCCTGCCCTCACCCGCTCCGTTCTGGGACCCGGCCGCCCACGCCGACCGCCGCCCCCGGCTTCTCGCCCGCAACCGCATCCAGACGGCGATCCGGGACTGGTTCGCCCGGCGGGATCGGGATTTCGTCGAGGTCGATCCCTGCCAACTCCAGATCTCGCCGGGAAACGAGACCCATCTGCACGCCTTCTCGACGGAAGCGATCGGCATGGCCGGCGAGAGGACGCCGCTCCATCTCCACACTTCGCCGGAATTCGTCTGCAAGAAGCTGCTGGCGGCGGGCGAGCAGCGGCTGTTCACCTTCAGCCATGTGTTCCGCAATCGCGAGCGCGGGCCGCTGCATCACCCTGAATTCACGATGCTTGAATGGTATCGCGCGGGCGAAACCTACGACGCGCTCATGAAAGATTGCGGCGCGCTGCTTGAGCTCGCGGCGGAGACGGCGGGCGTTGATCGCCTGTCATGGCGCGGCCGCTCCATCGATCCCGCTCTCGCGCCCGAGCGCATCACGCTCGCCGAAGCGTTTTCATCGTTCGCCGGGATCGATCTTTTCGCCAGCATCGACGCGAATGGCGAGACCGATCGCGACACGCTTGCGGCGCAGGCGAAAGCGCTCGGCCTGCGCGTCGCCGACGATGACACATGGTCTGATCTCTTCTCAGGCGTGCTGGTGGCGAAGGTCGAACCGCGGCTCGGCGAAAGGCGAGCCACCATTCTCTGCGAATATCCCGCCGCCGAAGCCGCGCTGGCGCGACGGAAGCCTGGCGATGCGCGCGTGTCGGAGCGTTTCGAGCTTTACGCCTGCGGCGTCGAGCTTGCGAATGCGTTCGGCGAGCTCACCGATCCTGTCGAGCAGCGCCGCCGCTTCGAGCATGAGATGGCGGAGAAGCGGCGCATCCACGGCGAAGACTATCCGCTCGACGAGGACTTCCTCGCCGCACTTGCGCATATGCCGGAGGCCAGCGGCGCTGCGCTCGGCTTCGACAGGCTCGTCATGCTCGCGACCGGCGCACAGCGCATCGAGGACGTGCTCTGGGCGCCCGTTCCCCGCGCGGAGTAATCCCGACCGTCTACGCAGCCGCGACGCCTGATGGCGCGACGCTGCGGCGATAAACGAGCAAGGTCGCCGCAAGGCCGCAAGCGCCGCCGATGGCCATCCAGATGCCCGGCGCGGCCTTGTCACCGGTGACTTCGATCAACCAGGTCGAGACCAAAGGCGTGAAGCCGCCGAGCAGCGCCGTCGCCAGGGAATAGGCCAGCGAGAAGCCTGACGTGCGCACCGCCTGCGGCACGATCTCGGTTAGAGCCACGACCATGGCGCCGTTGTAGCTGCCATAGAGGAAGGACAGCCACAGCAGCACGATCAGCATCTTGCCGAAGGTCGGGCCGGTGACCAGCCATGTCAGCGCGGGATAGGCGGTGACAAGCGCCAGCGCCGAAAACAGGATCAGGATCGGCTTGCGGCCGATGCGGTCCGACAAAGAACCCATCACCGGCAGCCAGAACAGGTTCGACAACGCGACGCAGAAGGTCGCGATGAGACTGTCCTTCTCCGAGAATTTCAGCACGGTCTTGCCGAAGGTCGGGGTGTAGACCGTGATTGTGTAAAACGAGATCGTAGTCATGCCGACGAGCAGCATGCCGAGCAGCACGATTTCCCAGTTTTTCGCCAGCGACTGGAAAATCTGCGCTCCGGTCGGCCGTTCCTTGCGATGCAGGAAGGCCTGCGTCTCCTCGAGCGAGCGCCTGATATAGAACAGGAACGGCACGATCATGCAGCCGATGAAAAAGGGAACGCGCCAGCCCCAGGCCTGGATGTCGGCGGGCGCGAGCGTCTGGTTCAGGACGTAGCCGATGATCGCCGCGAACATGATCGCGACCTGCTGGCTGCCCGACTGCCAGGCGACGTAAAAACCCTTCTGGCCGGGAGGGGCCATCTCCGAGAGATAGACCGACACGCCGCCGAGTTCGACGCCGGCGGAAAAGCCCTGCAGCAGGCGGCCGATCAGCACCAGCGCCGGCGCAAGCAAACCGATGGTCTGATAGTCCGGCACGAAGGCGATCAGGATCGTGCCAAGCGCCATGATGCCGAGCGTGACGATCAGGCCCTGCCGGCGGCCGATGCGATCGACATAGGCGCCGAGGAAGATCGCGCCAAGCGGCCGCATAAGGAAGCCCGCGCCGAAGGTCATGAAAGTGAGCATCAGCGAGGCGTATTCGTTGCCCGTCGGGAAGAACGCCTTCGAGATGTAGGTGGCGTAGAAGCCGAAGAGGAAGAAATCGAACATCTCCAGGAAGTTTCCGCCGGTGACGCGGAACACTGTCTTCACCCTGGAGCTCGTCGCCTGAATGTCGCCCGCCATCATCGCCTCCCCATTTTAGGTCCGTTGGATCGATCCTAGGCGCAAAGAAGCCCCGTCGTCTCCTGTCATGTCGTCGCGGCGCGACGACCCGCTGATGACCGGCGGCTCTTTGTTGCGGCGCCAGACGGCTCGCCGCCAGCCTTTGCATCAATCAGGCTGCGAAACAGCGGCGTCAGAAGCGCGGTCAAATCTTCGGGGCGCGCGTCGGCCAGAGCCGACAGGCCAATCATCTGCCGCATCACCTGAAAGCCCGCGACGATCGACAGGATCAACGCCGCGCGCTGCGGCGCGAGATCGCCCGCCAGTGCGCCCGCCATGGTCTTCTGGTGGCCCTTCTCGATCTCCTCGCGTCCGAGTTCCGCCGCGCGCTTGCTGGAGGCCGAGTGCAGCATGATCAGGAAGCCGTCGAGCGGCGTGTCGCCCGACTTCGTGATCTCAACGAGCTTTTCCGCAATCGTTGCGGCGAGGTCCCCGGACTTCAGATTGGCCGCGGTGAGAATGATCGGCTGCGCGTTGGCGGCCGAGATCGCCTCCGCGAAGAGTTGTTCCTTTGAGCCGAAATAGCGGTTGACCAGCATGGCGGTGACGCCGGCGCCGGCCGCGATCTCGCGCACGCCGGCGCCGTCATAGCCGGCGCGGGCGAAGGCGCGGCGAGCGGAGGCCAGAATCGCCTCGCGGGTCGCTGTCGCATTGCGCGGCCGCGGGGTCTTCGGTTTGGGGGCGCGGGTCATAATTATACACCTGTAGACTCTGCCTCTGGGAACAAGTATACGGCTGTAGATATAACGCGCAATGCGGGCCGGGAGCCCAGGCGCGCCCTCGCCACAGGAGACTCGCGTGACCGCGGCCTGCGCCTATTCCGACCATTTCAGCTTCTTCCGCTCATGGATCGCCGACCCGCTGCGCGTGGCCGCGGTCGCGCCATCGGGCGAAGCGCTGGCCCGGCTGATCACATGCGAAATCGCCCGTGATGACGGACCAGTGCTGGAGCTCGGCACCGGAACGGGCGTCTTCACGCGCGCGCTGCTCGCCCGTGGCGTTCGCGAAAGCGATCTCACGCTCGTTGAGCACGGCTCCGACTTCGCGCGCATGCTGCAGCACCGGTTTCCGCAGGCGCGGGTGTTGTGGCTCGATGCGGCGCGGATCGGCGCTTACGATCTCTATGCGGGCGCCCCTGTCGCAGCGGTCGTCAGCGGCCTGCCTCTTCTGTCGATGCCGCCGCGCAAGGTGATGGCGATCCTGTCAGGCGCCTTCGCGGTGATGAGAACAGGGGCCGCCTTTTATCAATTCACATACGGGCCGCGATGTCCTGTGCCGCGGCCAATTCTCGATCGTCTCGGATTGCAGGCGACGCGCATTGGCGGCGCCTGGCGAAATCTTCCTCCGGCCTCGGTCTATCGCATTTCTCGCCGACAGCCCTTCGACATTTTGCGGCGCGCTTCTGTCGCGTACGGCGAATAAGCGCTGTTGCGCAACAGGAAATGAAAATGAGTGAAACTGTTCTCGTCACCGGCGGCGGCGGATTCGTCGCGGGCTGGTGCATCGTCGAGCTTCTCAAACGCGGCTATCGCGTGCGCACGACGATCAGAAACGCTGCGAAAGAAAGCGCCATTCGCGCGGCGATCGCGTCTGGCGGCGCAGCGACCGACAATCTCTCTTTCTTCGTCGCCGATCTCCTGCATGACGAAGGTTGGGCCAAGGCGATGGCGGCATGCGACTATGTCCTGCATGTCGCATCGCCTCTCGGCGGCGGCGCATCGAACGATCACGACGCCTTCGTCGCGCCGGCGCGCGGCGGAACCTTACGCGTGCTGCATGCGGCGATGAACGCCAGCGTGAAGCGCGTCGTGATGACGTCGGCCGCTGCGACCGCGCGCCCTCCCCTGTCATCTCACGTCATCAGTGACGAGACGATGTGGGCCGACCCTGATGATCCGCAGTTCGACGCCTATCGCGTCTCGAAAATTCTCGCCGAGCAAGCCGCTTGGGATTTCGCACAGCGCGCAGCGGGCGCGTTTGAACTGACGACCATCCTGCCGGGCGCCGTATTCGGCCCTCTCCTCTCGCGCGACAATCTCGGCTCGGTTCAGATCATCCAGCGGCTGCTTGGCGGGCGTCCCGCCTTTGTCCCGAGGCTCGGCTTCTGGATCGTCGATGCGCGCGATCTCGCCGATCTCCATATCCGCGCCATGACGTCGCCCGCGGCGGCCGGCCAGCGCTTCATCGCCGCCGGCGACTTCATGTGGATGCGCGACATGGCGCTGACCTTGCGTTCGCGTCTCGGCGCGCGCGGACAAAAGGCGCCGACGCGCGCCCTGCCTGACATCGTCGTGCGGGCGCTGCTGCCCTTCATGCCGCAATTCCGCGCGCTGGCGCCGCTGCTGGGGCGGAAATTCGAACTGACGACGGAGAAGGCGCGGCGGGTGCTCGGCTTCACGCCACGTCCGGCGGTCGAGACGATCGTCGATTGCGCCGAAAGCCTGCTGACCGCACGGACATAAGGATTGCCGCGGGCGCGCAGGCGTTCTATCGCCGCGGCCAATGTCTTCCCGCCCCCTCCGCACCGCTGACGATCTCGCTCATGCCGGACTCATTCCGGCCTCGGCGCGCGCCGACGTCGCGCGCGTGGCCGCGCGTTACGCCGTCGCGGTCACGCCCGGGGTTGCGGCGCTGATCGCGCGCGGCGCGGCCAATGATCCCATTGCGAAGCAGTTCATTCCCGACATCCGCGAACTGACTTCGCTGCCCGAAGAATCCGCCGACCCCATCGGCGATCATGCGCACAGTCCGGTGAAGGGCGTCGTCCATCGCTATCCCGACCGCGCGCTGCTCAAGATCGTGCATGCCTGCCCGGTCTATTGCCGCTTCTGCTTCCGGCGCGAGATGGTGGGGCCTGACGGCGACGGCGCGCTGAACGCCGCAGAACTCGCCGCAGCCCTCGCCTATATCGCGGCGCGGCCTGATACCTTCGAAGTGATCCTCACCGGCGGCGATCCCTTCATGCTGTCGCCCCGCCGCGCGAAGGAGCTGACCGACGCGCTCGCCGCGATCCCGCATGTGCAGATCATTCGCTGGCATACGCGCGTGCCTTTCGTCGATCCCAAGCGCGTCACGGTGCAATTCGTCGACGCGATCCGCTCATCTGAGAAAGCTGTCTTTGTTGGCGTCCACGCCAATCATCCCAGAGAATTCACAGAGGATGCGAAAGCCGCCCTTGCGCGGCTCGCAAACGCCGGAATCTCGCTCGTGAGCCAGAGCGTGCTGCTCGCCGGCGTCAACGATGATGCGGAGACGCTCGGCGGCCTGATGCGCGCTTTCCTCGCGAACCGGGTGAAGCCTTATTATTTGCATCATCCCGATCTCGCGCCGGGCACGAGCCATTTCCGCATCGCGATCGAGCGTGGGCAGGAATTAATGCACGCTTTGCGCGGCCGCCTGTCCGGGCTCGCGCAGCCGACCTATGTGATCGACATCCCCGGCGGTCACGGCAAATCGCCGATCGGCCCGAACTATCTCGCACAGGACGGCGCATCGGTTAGCGACTATCGCGGAGCGGCGCACGCCTATCCGCCGGTTCAACGCTGACGGAAGCGCCCGCTTTTAGGACTTTCCAAGACTCTCGACCCGTGCGACCTTTCCTCATTGGATTGGGGATGTTTGCATGTTGGCGCCGGTTGCGACGCCGGTGCGTCGTTTTCAATTGCTGCTGATCAAGCCGTCCCATTACGACGATGACGGCTATGTCGTGCAATGGTGGCGCTCGGCCATCCCCTCCAATTCACTCGCGGTGCTCTACAGCCTGTGCGACGACGCAGCCGAAAGACGCGTGCTCGGCCCCGACGTCGAGATCGACATCAGCGCCGTCGATGAATGCAACACACGCGTCAGGCCGGAGCGCGTCATCGCGGAATTCAGGCGCAATGGCGGGTTTGGCATGATCGGCCTTGTCGGCGTGCAGTCGAACCAGTTTCCGCGCGCGCTCGACATCGCGCGGCCGCTGCGCGCCGCCGGCGTCCCCGTGGTCATCGGCGGCTTCCATGTCTCGGGCTGCCTGTCGATGCTGCCGAACATGCAGGCTGATTTGCAGGCCGCGCTCGATATGGGCTGCTCGCTCTTTGCGGGCGAACTCGAGGGTCGGGTCGACGATCTCCTGCGCGACGCGGCCGCGGGATCATTGAAGCCGATCTATAATTTCCTCAGCGACCTCCCCGGCATCGAGGCGATGCCGCCGCCGGTGCTGCCGGCGAAATATGTCCGGCGCACGGTCGGGCATCACACCAGCTTCGACGCCGGCCGCGGCTGCCCGTTCCAGTGCTCCTTCTGCACCATCATCAATGTGCAGGGGCGCAAGTCGCGGCGGCGAACGCCGGACGACGTCGAGGCGCTGATCCGCCTTAACTGGGCGCAGGGCATCCGCCATTTCGTCATCACCGACGATAATTTCGCCCGCAACAAGGATTGGGAGATCATTCTCGACCGCATCATCCTGCTGCGCGAGCGCGACGGGCTCAAACTCAAGCTGATCATCCAGGTCGACACGCTCTGCCACAAGCTGCCTGATTTCATCGAGAAATCAGCGCGGGCAGGCGTGACGCGCGTCTTCATCGGGCTTGAGAACATCAACCCCAACAATCTCATGGCCGCGAAGAAAAGGCAGAACAAGATCACCGAATATCGCGCCATGCTGCTTGCATGGAAAAAGGCGAAGGTGATCACTTATTGCGGCTATATCCTGGGCTTTCCCGCTGACACGCCTGAATCAATTCGCGAGGATATCGAAATTATCAAGCGCGAGTTGCCGCTCGACATTCTCGAATTCTTCTGCCTGACGCCGCTACCGGGATCAGAGGATCACAAGGTCCTCGACGCCAAAGGCGTCGCCATGGACCCCGATATGAACAAGTACGACCTCGAACATGTCGTCACCGCGCATGAGAAAATGAGCCATGCGCAGTGGGAGGGCGTCTATCGCGCGGCGTGGGACGCCTACTACACGCGCGACCACATGAAGACGATCATGAAGCGCGCGGCGACCTTCGACATGAGTCTGTCGCGTCTCGCGGCGGTGCTGTTCTTCTTCGCCATCTGCGTCGCAGCGGAAAAGGTGCATCCGCTGCAAGGCGGCGTCATTCGCTTGAAACATCGGCGCGACCGCAGGCCGGGCCTGCCCATCGAATCCGCCATTCCCTTCTATTTCAAGCGCATTCGCGACACGCTCGTCACACAGGGCATGCTGATCGGCGGGTGGCTATCGCTCGAATGGACGCGTTATCTGATCAAGCGTGATCCGGACCGCTTCGCCTTCACCGACGCGGCGCTGACCCCACCGACGGCCGATGAGGAGGAGAATCTCGATCTCTTCACGCACAATGAATCGGCGAAGCACGCCGTCGAGCATGCGCGCAAGGTGGCGCGCCTCACGCAGGGCCAGACGGCTGCGGCGTAGCGATTTCGGCGGCGCTCTCTCCGCGAACGCCCGGAGTCGCCTAGAGCGGCGCGCATTCAGCGCCGCTCTATGTTTTGCTATCGCAACGTTTTTCGCGGAAAATCGGTTCCCGTTTTTCCGCACGTCGCTCTAAATGCTGTCCCACTGCGAAACGACGTTGTTGCGCGGATCGCCTTTCGCCGAACGCATCTTGCGGCCGCTGAAGACGTCTTCATAGAGCGTCGCGATCTCGCCTTCGCCCAGTACGGCCTTCACCGTCTCGCCGTCTGGATAGAAGACGTCGAGTTCATCATCGAGATCGCGCTTGAAGGTGTCCTGCTCGCCGTGATTGACGAGGCCGGCGACCTGCGCGGTGATGTAGTTCTGAACATCCATCTGCTGGGGCGAGCGCGAATGAGGCTGGCCTAACCGCTCCTCGCGCACGAAGACGTTGGCGCTGGGATCATCGGCGGGGACGACGGCATAAAGATCATAATCGGCATGCACGTATTTGCCGCCGCGCGTCTGGCCGCTCGGCGAATGGCGGATGCAGCCGTAATGCTTGTTGTTCTTGTCGAGCTCGGTGAAATAGCTGAAGCCGTGATTATAGGAGATCGGCGCCTTTCCGTCCGCCCCATAGAAAGACAAGGGCGCGATGCGGCCGGAGCCGACAAAATCGGTCCACGCTTCCTGCGCCTTCTTGATCTTCCCCGCGCCGAAAATCTCGGGCAGATGCGCCTTGAGCAGGTCGCAATCGACCACCAGCCCCGCGGTGCTATAGCGCTTGCCTTCGACCGTCACGTCGTTCTTCGCGCTCTTCGCCTTGCAGTCGATCAGCTTGGGCTGATAGCCCTTGGCGCCGATATATTCGAGGCTCTTCTTGTTGATGCGGCGGACCGCGATATAGACCTTGAACAAGCGCGCCGTGCGCTTGAAGAGCGCAAACTCCGACGGCCTGAAAAACTCCTCGCTGATCCGGCTTACCTCGGCCACGATTCTCTCCCAGTCCTCTGCCTTGCGCGCATTGCCCCGGCCGCGACCCCGACCGAACGGTCTCGCCGACGCCGCCCGCTTTACACGGGGCTGCGCGCCCGCCATGGCGCACCATATCGCATCCACGCGCCGTGCGCCTCAACACACATCTCGCCTTGACCGCCACCATTCACATCATCGGCGCCGGGCCCGCCGGCCTGATCGCAGCCGAAACCCTCGCCGCGGCAGGGGTCAGCGTCATCGTCCATGAGCGCATGCCGTCCGTCGCGCGGAAATTCCTCATGGCCGGCCGCGGCGGACTGAATCTCACCCATTCCGAACCGCTCGGCGATTTTCTTGCACGTTACGGCGATGCGGCGCTGATCAGGGGCGCCGTCGCCTCCTTTCCCTCGGCGGCTCTGCGCGGCTGGGCCGAAGGTCTTGGACAGGGAACTTTCGTTGGTTCAAGCGGCCGAATCTTCCCGCTTGCAATGAAGGCCTCGCCGCTGCTGCGCGCGTGGCTGGCGCGGCTGGGCGCGCTCGGCGTCCGCATCGAGACGCGGAGCGAGTGGCGGGGCTTTTCCCCGGACGGCTCGCTCCTGATCTCAAGCACTGGGCAACCTCCGGAAGCGATGCGCGCGGACGCCGTGATCCTCGCCTGCGGCGGCGCGAGCTGGCCGCGGCTGGGCTCAGACGGCGGATGGACCGCCGCGCTTGAAAAAGCGGGCGTCGCCATCGCGCCGTTCAGGCCCGCCAATATGGGCGTGGTCTGCGACTGGAGCCCGCTGTTCGCAACGCGGTTCGCGGGAACGCCATTGAAACGGATCGTGCTGCGGCTCGGCTCCATCCGCGCGCCGGGCGAGATCGTCATCACCGCGACGGGACTCGAGGGAGGAGCTGTCTATCCGCTTTCGCCGCATACCCGCGACTCCCTCGCCGCCGGCCGCGACACGGTCCTGCGCATCGATCTCAGGCCTGATCTCAGCCAGGCCGAACTCCGCGAACGACTCGCCGCCAACCGCGCGAAGGATTCCCTGTCAACGAAATTGAAGCGCGGCGCCGGATTGTCGCCGGTGGCGATCCATCTGGTGCGCGAGGCGACCGGCAATGCGCCGCCCACGGACGCGCGCGCGCTGACCGCCCTGATCAAGGATGTTCCGATCAGGGCCCGCGCCATGCAGGGGCTGGCGCGCGCCATTTCGAGCGCCGGCGGCGTCGCGCTCGACGAGCTTGACGCCGATTTCATGCTGAAGGCGCGGCCCGGCGTTTTCGCAGCCGGCGAAATGCTGGACTGGGAGGCGCCGACCGGCGGCTATCTCCTGCAGGCCTGCTTCGCCAGCGGGATCGCGGCGGCCAAAGGCGCTCTCGCTTGGCTCGGGCGGCCTTGATCCGGCCAACGGTTGCGCCCACAAGACCGCCGGAAAGCCCTCGGAGAGATTCATGCAGTTGGGAATGATCGGGCTCGGCCGCATGGGCGCCAACATCGTGCGGCGCGTGATGAAGGCCGGCCACTCCTGCGTCGTCTACGATCGCGATCCCAAGCCCGGCGCGGCGCTCGCCGCCGAAGGCGCAATCAACGCCGCGTCGGTCGAGGATCTCGTCTCGAAGCTCTCGGGCCCGCGCACGGTGTGGATCATGCTGCCCGCCGGCGCCGTCACGGAACATCAGGTCGGCGCGCTCGCCGGCATGCTGTCGAAGGACGACGTCGTCATCGATGGCGGCAACAGCTTCTGGAAAGACGATGTGCGGCGCGCGCAGGAGCTGCGCGCGAAAGGCCTGCATTATCTCGATGTCGGCACGTCAGGCGGCGTGTGGGGCCTCGATCGTGGCTATTGTCTGATGATCGGCGGCGACACTGACGTCGTGAAGCGTCTCGATCCGATCTTCGCGGCGCTCGCGCCGGGCGCCGGCGACATTCCGCGCACGCCCGCGCGCGACGGGCGCGATGCGCGCGTCGAGAAGGGCTATCTCCATGCCGGCCCAAGCGGCGCCGGCCATTTCGTCAAGATGATCCATAACGGCATCGAATACGGCATGATGCAGGCCTTCGCCGAAGGCTTCGACATTCTGAAGAACGCGAATTCGCAGGCGCTGCCGGAAGAGCATCGCTTCGATTTCGATGTCGCCGACATCGCCGAAGTCTGGCGTCGGGGCAGCGTCGTGACGTCATGGCTGCTCGATCTCACCGCGTCGGCTCTGGCGCAGGAAGGCGATCTCGGCAGTTATTCCGGCCATGTCGATGATTCCGGCGAAGGGCGCTGGACGATTCAGGCGGCGATCGAGGAAGCCGTGCCGGCCGACGTGCTCTACGCCGCGCTGACCACGCGCTTCCGTTCGCGTCAGGATCACACCTTCGCCGAGAAAATCCTCTCCGCCATGCGCAAGGGTTTCGGCGGGCATCTCGAACCGAAGAAATCCTGATCATGGCCGATCATCTGTTGCCGCCTGCGATCGTCGTGATGGGCGTCGCGGGATCGGGAAAGACCACGGTTGGCGAGCTTCTGGCGCAGCGACTAGGTTGGGAATTTCGCGACGCCGACAGCTTCCATCCCGCCGCAAATATCGCGAAGATGACGGCGGGACAGCCGCTCACGGACGCCGATCGCTGGCCGTGGCTCGCCGCCATCGCGGACTGGATCGACGCTCATCGGAAAGCCGGCGGGCATGGCGTCGTCACCTGCTCGGCGCTGAAGCGCGCCTATCGCGACAGGTTGCGCAACGGACATACGGACGTGCGCTTCGTGCATCTCAAAGGAGACATAGAAGTGATCGGCGCGCGCATGGCGGCGCGCCAGCATCATTTCATGCCGACCGCGCTCTTGAAGAGCCAGTTCGACACGCTCGAGCCGCCTGCGCCCGACGAGCGCGCGCTGTCAATTTCAGTGGAACTGGAGCCAGAGCAGATCGTCGAGGCGGTGGTGAACATGCTCGAACGCGATACAGCGCCGGCGCAGCGCGTCTGAAGCGCGCGGTTACTTCCGCCGCGTCTTTCCGCGGCTGCCCCGTTGTTTCAGTCGAGCGCTGAAGTCGCTCGCGACACGGCGAAATTCGGCGCCCGGAAATCCGGAGAATCCGATCACAAGCCCGTGCTGCGGCGCCTGCGAGAGATACATCGAAGACAGCGCGCGCGCACCGAGCCCGACAGAATCCGCGATCGACATCATCTCGGCATCCGTCATTCCCGGCGGAGCTTTGGCGATGAGATGAAGACCCTGATCGGGCGTCGTCACATCAAGCGCGCCGCTTGCGCTCAAGCCAGCGACGAGGTCATCACGCGCGGCCTGCGTGCGCCGCCGCGCGCGCCTGAGATGCGCCGCGAAATGCCCTTCACGCAGGAGATCGGCCAACGCGGCCTCCGCCAGCGTGGGCGGATGGCGAATGGCGCGATTGCGGATCGCGATCATCTTTTCCAGCAGCAGCTCTGGCGCGACGGCGTAACCGACACGGAGACCGGGAAAGAGCACCTTGGAGAAGGTGCCGAGATAGACGACGCAGCCGGAATCATCGATGCCCTGCAGCGCAGTCAGCGGCGAGCCGGCGTAGCGGAACTCGCTGTCGTAATCGTCTTCGATGATCCAGGCGCGATTCCGCCGCGCCCACTCGATCAGCGCAAGACGTCGCGCCATGCTCATGGTCACGCCCAGCGGAAATTGATGCGAGGGAGTGACATAGGCGGCGCGCGCCCGCGGCGCCGACTTCTCGCCATATGCCGGCGTCATTCCTTCGGCGTCGACGGCCGCGCCCATCAGTCTGACGCCGGCGCCGGCGAATGCGTCGCGCGCCATGGGATAGCAGGGATCTTCGATCCAGATCGCATCGCCGGGCTGCAACGCGGCGCGGATCACGAGATCAAGCCCCTGCGCGGTGCCGGCTGTGACGAGAACAGACGCCGCCGAGCAGCGCACGCCGCGCGCCGTCCGGAGATAAGACGCAATCGCTTCGCGCAAAACGAGGCCGCCGCGTGGATCGCCATAATGAAAATGCTCCGGTCCCGGCTGGGCGAGATGGCGCATCAGCAGGCGGCGAAAAATGGTCAGCGTCCTGGCGTCGGAAACGGCGACGCCGAGCGCGCCAGGCTTTGGCGCCGGGAACTTCACCGGCGCATTTGTCTCCTCCACAGAGCGCGTCAGCAGCGGCACCTGCGCCGCGACATAGGTGCCAGCGCCGACGCGCGCCTCCGCGAAGCCATCAGCGATCAGCATCTCGAACGCAGCGACAACAGAGCCGCGCGACAGGCGCAATCGTTTGGCCAGATCGCGCGTCGTCGGCAGCTTGCTCCGCGGCGAGACGGCTCCGGACTCAATGAGCTTGCGGATCGCCGCATAGAGCGCGGCGGTGCGCGGGCCGTCGGCCGGCAGCACCGGGATTAGCGCCGACCAGTCCGGATTGGTCTGGCAAGCAAGCGCTGGATTGGACCTTTTTCGAACCAATGGCATCGCGCATAGAGGCCGCGTCCACGGCAGAAAGGCAAGCCCATGTCCGATGGCGTTCCCGCGGAGCGGAACTCCTTCCCCGTCACCCCGCGCAACCGGGTCAAGCGCCTGCACGAGCGCGGCGCCTACGATCATGAGGCTGTCTACGCCATCCTTGACGCAGGACTGCTCTGCCATGTCGCCTACAGCATCGACGGGCAGCCCTACTGCACGCCGACGATCCATTGGCGCGAGGACGATGTGCTCTACTGGCACGGCTCATCGGCGAGCCGCATGCTCCGCCAGCTCAAGACTGGCGTCTCGGCCTGCTTGACGGTCTCACATCTCGACGGGCTCGTGCTGGCCCGCTGCGGCTTCAATCACTCCGTCAATTATCGCTCGGCGATGTGCTTCGGCGTGGCGCGCATCGTCGATGATCCCGAAGAAAAGGTCGCGGCGCTGCTCGGAGTCGTGAACCGTTTCTATCCCGGCCGCGCAGGGGAATTGCGCGCGACGACGACGCAGGAAGCAAAAGCCACGACTGTCATCAGCATGCGCATCGAAGAGGCGTCGGCGAAAGTCAGAGCGAAAGGCGTCGCGGACGATGAGGAAGATTACGCGCATCCCGCATGGGCTGGCGTCATCCCCGTGAAGACGGTGATTGGAGAAGACGCGCCCTGCCCGCGCCTTTCTCCCGACATCGCGCGCCCGGACACGCTGTCCGCCTATCGCGCCGGTCGACGGCTCGACGAGGCTTTGATCGAAGCGCAACGCGCCTACGAAAAGTGAAGACGCGTCCTCGAAGTCGGCGCAAAATAAAACCCGGCCTCTCGGCCGGGTTTTCAATCAAGCGCTGCAAAAGATGCGGCGAGGAGCGCGTTACGCAGCCTTCTTCGTGAAGGCGATGACCTTCTCGGCCTCGTCCTGCAGCATCTTCACGCCGTCCTGGACGTTGGCCTTGACGGTGTCGGCCGCGTTCTGCACGCGCGCCCAGTTGGCGCTGGCGAACTCGCGCGCGAAATCGCTCTGGATCTGGTAGGCTTCCGTGACCGACTTCGCGGCGACGAGCTTCTCGATCGCGTCGAAGGTCGCGAGCGCGTTGTCATGAGTCGCCTGCAGCATGCTGCGCGCGGACGACGCGGCGGAGTTCACGAGAGCGGCCACAGCCTTCTCATAGGAGACGGTCGCGTTGTTGGCGTTCGCATAGAGATCGGCGAAACGCTCCTTCGCCGCGCCGGACACGCGCAGCGCAGCTTCGCGCGCCGCTTCCGGCATCTCGAACTTGTCGGTGAAAGCCTTCTCGGTGAAAGACTTCATGGTGGTCTCGATCGTGGCCACCGTCTCCTGCGTCGCGTCCTGGACGGCCTCGGCCATCGTCTCGACGGGAGTCATGTCGGCGGGATTCTTCGGTGTCTTAGCCATCTGTCGTCTCCATCCTCGGGGGTGAGCTATGGGTCTCGCCTCGTCCAAGGCGGCCCGAAGCTTGGCGAGAATATGAACCTCGCCGCGCCGCATTGCAAGAATTTTTTGTGCAGTGCAACATAAGTGTGACAGCGTGTCATTTCGCCTTGTGATTCAGCGTCTTGGGAAATCCTTCGATTAGCCGGCGGCGGATCGTAACGCCGGAGGTGCCCAAACGCCTTCCGCGCCCCACATTAGGGCGATGGCCGACGATTCGATCGACACCGATATGGCGGGGCGAATTTCCGACCCACGCGCCGATGAAAAAAAGCTCGCCGACCTTCGGCGCGTGAAGGCGCTCGCGACGCTGTGTCTCGCCGGCGCGTTCGGCCTGCTCATTCTCGCGCACGGGCTGTCGGCGCGGCATCCCGGCTTCGGCTATCTCGGCGCGTTCGCGGAAGCCGCGACCATCGGCGGCCTCGCCGACTGGTACGCCGTCGTCGCGCTCTTCCGGCGCCCCATGGGAATTCCCATTCCGCACACGGCGATCATTCCCGAAAACCAGAAGCGGATCGCAGACAATCTCGGCGGCTTCATCGAGACGAATTTTCTCGCGCCGGCGACAGTCGAGCGAAAGCTGCGCGAGGTCGATTTCGCCGCCATGGTCGCGGACTGGATGGCCGACCCCAAGCGCAGCGCGGCGCTCACGGGCTTTGTCGTCAGGCTCGCGCCGCAGGCGGTCGCGGCGATGGAGGATTCCGGCCTGCGCAATTTCGTCGCCAAGCGCGTCATCGCGCAGCTCGACGATCTCGAACTCGCGCCGCTCGCCGCGAATTTGCTTGAGACCTTCACGCAGGACGGCAAGCATCAGTTGCTGCTCGATGAGCTGATGACGGCGATCCATCGCATTCTCGGCGACGAGGCGTCGATCGCGGCGATCCGCGACAAGGTGCGCGATGAACTGCCTTCGCTGTTCCGGCTGTTTCGCGCCGACGCCTATCTCATGAAGAAGATCGTGAACTCATCCTACGCCTTTCTCGATGAGGTGAAGAAGGACCCGAACCACGCGCTGCGCGCCGAGTTCGACGGCTTCGTGCGCAATTTCATCGAGCGGCTGCGCACATCGCCGGAATATGCCGAGCGCGCCGAAGCGTTGAAGCGCGACCTGCTTGCGAGGCCCGAGCTGCGCACGCTGACGCGGCGCCTGTGGACGAGCCTGAAAGATTTCATCGACAGCGATTTGAAGAGCGAAACATCGATCATCCGCCGCCAGCTTGATCGGTTGTTCGTCGATATCGGCCGGCAATTGCGGGAGGACCCGACGATCCGCGGCGAGATGAACGAGGGCTTCGTCGTCGCGCTGTCATCCTTCATCGAGCGGCAGAAGAGCGGCGTCTCTTCCTTCATCGCCGATCAGGTGAAGTCCTGGGACATGCGCCAGCTCACTCGTGTCATTGAGATGAATATCGGCCGTGATCTGCAATATATCCGCTTCAACGGCATGCTGATCGGCGGGCTTGCAGGACTCGCGCTGCACGCGCTGAAACAGGCGCTGGGGTTGCTCTGAGACGTCAGCCGATGCGCTTCAGGATTGCTGTCGCCGCATCGCAGCCGTGGATATACGCGACAATTTTGGCGGCGTCGAAAGCGCGGCAAGCGGCGGCGCGCCCGCCTGATCCTCGTAGCCGGCGTCGTCATCATCAAGTCTTTGCGCAGCCGCCAGCAAGATCGCCTGCGCGCCTTCCGTGAAGACGCGTCCCAGCTCGACGAAATCCGCCTTGCGCGGCGAACTGCGCCGCCAGACGAGACCGACAGTCCGCATCGGCTGCGGCTCCGCGAAGCGCATCAGACCGATGCGGCGATCCGCGCTCAGTTCGGCCGCGATCGCGATCTCCGGCAGCAGCGTCGCGCCATAGCCATTGGCCACCATCTGGATGATGGTTGCGAGGCTCGACGCGCCGAACTGGTTGCGCAGCTCCGGGCTGATGGTCTTGCAATAGGTCAGCGCCTGCTCGCGCAGGCAGTGGCCTTCTTCCAGCAGCAGCAGATTTTGCGAATGAAGCTCGGAGAGACGCGCTGGCAGTCGTTTCGCTTCCGCTGTCGCATCGCCCGGAGCCGCGAGCACGAAGGCGTCATCGAACAGCCGGATCGATTCAAAGCCCGGCTGCTCGACCGGCAATGAGAGAAGCACGACGTCGAGACGCCCTTCGCCAAGCTCCTGAAGCAGCGAGGCCGTCATGGTCTCGCGCAGATGCAGTTCCAGTTGCGGGAATCGCGTCTGTAACGCGGGCAGAGCCGCGGGCAGGAGGTAGGGCGCGATCGAGGGAATGACGCCGAGCCTGAGCGACCCCGTGAGCACGCTCTTCCTGTGCTTCGCAAAATCCATGAGGTCGCGCGCCTCGGCGAGGATTTCGAGCGCCCGGCGTTCGACCTCGACGCCGGCCTCGGTGAGTTCGACCCGGCCTCGGCCCCGCTCGATCAGGGAGAGACCCAACATCGCCTCAAGCTCCCGGATCTGGACCGACAAGGCCGGCTGACTGACCGAACACTCCTCGGCCGCGCGGCCGAAATGGCGATGCCTGGCCACGGCGGCGAAGTAGCGGAGCTGGCGCAGGCTGAACATGATAGGTTTTTCCTATCACATAAGCCCTGAAATACAATTGGAGATTATCGACGGATCGCGCTTTGAAGCCGGAGCAATTCCAGACTGCGAGGCCCTGATGTCCGATCCCAAGACCATGACCACCTCCGCCGGCGCGCCGATCGCCGACAATCAGAACTCGGTCACGGCGGGACCGCGCGGCCCCCTGCTGATGCAGGACTATCAACTGCTGGAGAAGCTCGCGCACCAGAACCGCGAGCGCATTCCAGAGCGCGTCGTCCACGCCAAGGGCTCCGCCGCCTATGGCGTGCTGCGCATCACGCACGACATCACGAAATATACGAAGGCGAGCGTCTTCGCTGAGATCGGCAAGGAGACCGAGACGCTGTTGCGCTTCTCGACCGTCGCCGGCGAGCGCGGCGCAGCCGACGCCGAGCGCGACGTGCGCGGCTTTGCGCTGAAGTTCTATACGGACGAAGGCAACTGGGATCTCGTCGGCAACAACACGCCGGTGTTCTTCATTCGCGATCCGCTCAAATTTCCCGACTTCATCCGCACGCAGAAGCGTCATCCCACGACGAACATGCGCTCGCCGACGGCGATGTGGGATTTCTGGTCATTGTCGCCGGAAAGCCTGCATCAGGTGACGATCCTCATGTCGGATCGCGGCCTGCCGCAGGGCTATCGCTTCGTGCATGGATTTGGTTCGCACACCTATTCCTTCATCAATGCGAAGGATGAGCGCTTCTGGGTGAAATTCCATTTCAAGTCGATGCAGGGCATCAGGAACTGGACCAATCGCGAAGGCGAGCAAGTCATCGCAAGGGATCGCGAGAGCGCGCAGCGCGATCTGTTCGATGCGATCGAGAACAGCGATTATCCCCGTTGGAAACTCTGCGTGCAGGTGATGCCCGAGGCGGACGCCGGCAAGCATTGGTACAACCCCTTCGATCTCACGAAGGTTTGGCCGCACAAGGACTATCCGCTGATCGAGGTCGGCGTGCTCGAACTCAACCGCAATCCCAAGCATTATTTCGCCGAGGTCGAGCAATCCTCCTTCTCGCCGTCGAACATCGTTCCGGGAATTGGCTTCTCACCTGACAAGGTGCTGCAGTCGCGCATCTTCTCCTATGCTGACGCGCATCGCTATCGTGTCGGCACCCATTATGAGATGCTGCCGGTTAACCGGCCGAAATGCCCGGTGCATCATTATCATGCGGATGGGCAAATGCTGCCGGAGGTCCCTGAGCGCGGCGACGCCTGGTACGAGCCGAACAGCTTCGGCGGACCCAGAGAGGATCATCGCTTCCGCGAGCCGCCTCTCAAGCTCGCGGGCGATGCGGACCGTTTCGATCATCGCGATGGCAATGACGACTACCGCCAGCCCGGCGATCTCTTCCGCCTGATGAGCCGCGCCCAACGCGAACAGCTCATGGACAATATCGCCGAAGCGATGGCCGGCGTGCCCACGGAGATCATCAAGCGGCAGGTGGCGCATTTCTATCGCGCCGATCCGGACTACGGCATTGGCGTGGCGACCCGCATGGGCCTCTCCGCCGTCGACCTTCCCGCCGCCGCGGAATGAGCGGAACGCCCGTTTCGCACCTGCATTTTCACGCCAACGGAGATTTCTGATGTCAGCAGCAGCTCAACGTCTTTCAAACGCCGCGACGGTGGATGAAATCGTCACCGACGCCACTGTCGAGGCGCTCAACGCCGCGCTTTCGGCGCGCGGGGTGACGCCTGACCGCATCATCGCTGTCCATTACGTGGAGGGCGCGTACCTCGCCAATGGCGCGAAACCGCAATATCGCGTGCTTTATCGGGCGTAACCACGCCTTGTCGTCCCCGGAACGGTGAAGCGAAGCGATAGCTGAGCGGAACCGTGTCCGGGGGCCAGAAAAGAATCGCGAGCAAAGCTCGCACGATTCACGTTGAGAAATATTGTGCGCCTGCGGCGCAATCATTTGCTGGGCCCCGGCCTTCATTCCACTCGGCGTTCGCCTCGCTCCATGAAGCCGGGGACGGAATGCGCCTCACTTCTCCCCGTTCGCCATTCTTCTCGCGGCTGCGTTGTGACGCTCGACATGCGCGGCCACGTCGAGCGTCTTCAATTCACCACGCTGCACGATGACGGCGCCGTTGATGATGCTGAGCGACACGGTCTGCGGCGAACAGAAGACGAGCGCAGCGACGGGATCATGCAGCGCGCCGGCGTGATCGAGCCCGCGCATGTCGAAAGCGATCACGTCGGCCATTTTGCCGACGCTGAGTTCGCCGACGTCGTCACGGCCAAGCACGCGCGCGCCGCCGCGCGTCGCGATCTCCAGCGCGTCTCGCGCTGTCATCGCCGAAGGCCCATGAGCAACGCGCTGCAGCAGGAGCGCCTGACGCGCCTCGCCAAGCAGATGACCGCCGTCATTCGAGGCTGAGCCATCGACGCCGATGCCAACCGGCACATTCTCGCAACGCATGCGCCTGATCGGCGCGATTCCCGACGCCAGCCTCATATTGGAACAGGGGCAATGGGCGACCCCAGTTCCCGTTCGCCCGAAGAGAGAAACGCCGTCGTCATCGAGCTTGACGCAGTGCGCATGCCAGACGTCGCGTCCGACCCAGCCGAGCTCTTCGGCATATTGCGCCGGCGTCATGCCGAATTTCTCGAGACTGTAGGCGACGTCGTTGTCGTTCTCGGCGAGATGGGTGTGGAGCGAGACGCCATAGCTGCGCGCAAGCTTTGCGCTCTCGCGCATGAGGTCGCGCGTCACGGAGAAAGGCGAACATGGCGCGACGGCGATCCGCGTCATGGCGCCCGGATTCGGATCGTGAAAGGCTTCGATCACACGGCGCGCGTCAGCGAGGATCGCGTCTTCATCCTCGACCAGATCGTCAGGCGGCAACCCGCCGCGCGAAACGCCGAGACTCATGGCGCCGCGCGTGGCGTGAAAGCGGACGCCGATCTCCTGCGCCGCCTCGATCGTATCGTCGAGCCTGCAGCCATTCGGAAAGACGTAGTGATGATCGCTTGTCGTCGTGCAGCCGGACAGCACGAGTTCGGCGCACGCCGTCTGCGTCGCAAGTCGCAACGCCGTCGGCGTCAGTCGCGCCCAGATGGGATAGAGCGTTTTCAACCAGCCGAACAGTTCCGCGTCCTGCGCCCCGGGCATGGCGCGCGTCAGCGATTGAAACATGTGGTGGTGCGTGTTGATCAGACCGGGCAGCACGATGTGGCCGCTGAGATCGATCCTTTCCTGGGAGTAGCCGCTGCTGGCCTCGACCAGGCGATCGAGTTCGAGAGCGACGTCCTCGCTCGGCCCCACCGCGGCGATGCGGTCGTCGGCGATAAGCACGGAGCCGTCGTGGATCTCCCGCCGCGCGTCATCCATGGTGATGACGACGAGCGCGTTTTCGAGGAGAAGGAAACGGGTCATGGAGAACATCGATCCGGCCTCGCTTCGTGTTGGCGCCGCAG
Source organism: Terrirubrum flagellatum (assembly GCF_022059845.1). Lineage (GTDB taxonomy): Bacteria > Pseudomonadota > Alphaproteobacteria > Rhizobiales > Beijerinckiaceae > Terrirubrum > Terrirubrum flagellatum. Next base: position 2,396,453 of record NZ_CP091851.1, read on the forward strand.
ATGGCGACAACGGCGCCGCAGCGTCAAAGGCTTTCTCCCTCTCCCGTCCGGGAGATTTTCCTTGCCTCCAACGCGCTCCCCCCTTATGAGCCCGCATCCGTTTCGGCCGGGGGCTGAACGGAGGGCGGAGCTTTTCCGGAAACGGGCGGCTCCGTAGAGACGGTCTCCGCGCTCGTCCTCCCGTGTTCCCGCCTTCGTGTTTTTCGGGCTCGCTCGCCTTTTCGCGACCGGCTCGAAGGGCTCCGCGCCGAGGCGATATCGAAAGAAAGGCATCAGCCATATGGCATTGTATGAACACGTCTTCCTGACGCGTCAGGACGTGACGAGCCAGCAGGTCGAGACGCTTGTCGAGACTTTCAAGGGCGTCATCGAAGCGGGCGGCGGCCAGCTCGTGAAGAGCGAATATTGGGGCTCCAAATCCCTCGCCTTCCGCATCAAGAAGAACCGCAAGGCCCATTTCCAGTATTTCGGCATCGACGCGCCGCACGCCGCGGTGGCGGAGATGGAGCGCCAGATGGGCATCAACGAGGACGTCATGCGCTTCATGACGATCCGCGTCGACGCGATCGAGGAAGGCCCCTCGGCCATGCTGCGCAAGCGCGATGACAGCGAGCGCCGCGATGACGACTTCGGCTTCGGCGGAGGCGGTCGCGGCTTTGGCGGCGGCGGACGCAGCTTCGGCGGCGGCGGCCGTGGTTTTGGCGGCGGCGGTGGTCGCGGCTTTGGCGGCGATCGTCCCCCGCGTCCGGCCGGCGACGGCGTGGCCCCTGGCGAAGGAATGTAAGTCATGAGCGCAGCACGTCGTCCCTTCTTCCGTCGCCGCAAGTCCTGCCCTTTCTCCGGCCCGAACGCGCCCGTCATCGACTACAAGGATGTGCGTCTTCTCTCGCGCTACATTTCCGAGCGCGGAAAGATCGTGCCGTCGCGCATCACCGCGGTGTCGGCCAAGAAGCAGCGTGAACTCGCCCAGGCGATCAAGCGCGCCCGCTTCCTCGGCCTTCTGCCCTACGTGATCCGCTAAGGCTTCAGCGCGGCCCTGGCCGCGCCTCTTTCGATCTCAGGAGCGCGCAGGCCGCACGCTCCTTTCACCGTTGGCCGGGACTTTTGATCCCGGTCTAACCACGCGAAGCGTCGGGACAGCGATATGACGGCCATCATTGGCATTGGCGTTGGCGCGGGGGTCGTTTCGGCCCTGCTGACGCTCGTCATCGCGACGGGCAGCCCGATCGCCTTGCTTCTCTCCTTCCTTGCCCCGCTTCCGATCGCCATCGCCGCCCTTGGCTGGAACCACAAGGCCGGCCTCATCGGAGCGGCTGTCGGCGCGCTGATCCTCGGCCTGCTGGTCAATCCGCGCATGGCCGCGGCCTTCCTCCTGTCGACCGCGCTCCCCGCCTGGTGGTTCTCCTTCCTGTCGCTGCTGGCGCGCCCCTCCGCTGCGCCGGGCGGTCCGGCCGAATGGTATCCAACGGGCCGCGTGCTCGCCTGGATCGCGGGCGTCATCGCCGCGCTCGGCCTCGTCGGCGCCTGGATGATCGCCGGCGACTATGACGCCTTCGTCAAATCCTGCGAGCGCGTCATCGAGATCGCCGAGCGCCTGAGCCCCACTCTGTTCGACGGCGTCGCGCCGGAGGCGCGGCCGCAGCTTCGCGCCGCCATGGCCGCCCTGGTGGCGGCGATCGGCTTTCCGGCCTACGCCGTGATCAGCGTCTGGGTCGCCGCTGCATTGCTCGTGATCGCCGGCCGCATCGTGCTGGCCTCTGGCCGCCTGCCGCGCCCCTGGCCCTACCTGCCGGCTTTGACGCTGCCACGCGCGCTGCTCGGCGCAATCGCCGCGACCTTCGCAGGATCGTTTCTCGGCGGCTTCATCGGCCTCTGCTTCCGCACGATCTTCGCCGCTCTGCTGGCGGCCTATGCGCTGCAAGGGCTCGCGCTGGTCCATGCGATCACCTCAGGCAAGGCCGGAAGATCCGCCATGCTCACTGCAGTCTATTTCGTGTCAGCGCTGTTCGGCGGTTGGCCGTTGATCGCCGCGGCGATCGGCGGCGTCGCTGATGCGCTCTTCAACATTCGTGCGCGACGGGGCCTCGCAGACCCCGCGGGCGCGTGATGGAAACCAATCAAGACAATCCCAACACAGAAAGGAACTGAATCATGGAAGTTATTCTCCTCGAGCGCGTCGCCAAGCTCGGCCAGATGGGCGAAGTCGTCCGCGTCAAGGATGGGTTCGCGCGCAATTTCCTCCTGCCGCGCGGCAAGGCCCTGCGCGCCACCGAAGCCAACAAGAAGCAGTTCGACACGCAGCGCGCGCAACTCGAGACGCGCAGCCTCGAGCGCAAGCAGGAAGCGGACGCCATCGCTGCGAAGCTCAACGGCCAGAGCTTCATTATCATTCGCCAGGCCGGCGAGTCGGGCGTGCTTTATGGCTCGGTCAGCCCGCGCGACATCGCCGAAGCGATTACTGCTGGCGGCTTCTCGGTTGATCGCAATCAGATCACGCTCAATGCGCCGATCAAGACTCTCGGCCTGCATCAGGCGCCTGTTGCGCTGCACCCTGAAGTCGATGCGAAGGTCACGATCAATGTCGCCCGCTCGGTCGACGAGGCGGAACGCCAGGCGCGCGGCGAGAGCGTGACCACGCGCGAAGAGACCCATCTCGACGAGTTGGGCCTCGAAATCGGCGCGGCGCTCGCGGACGCGGGACCTTCTCAGGAATAAGAAACGCCTGCAGCGCAATCGTTTTTCAGCGGGCCGGCGACGGCCCGCTATTGTTTCCGGATTAATTCAGCCGGCGTCTCACGCGTCGGTTGTAAAAAACGCATGCGAATCAACGCGAATCTCGTCATAGCTATGCGCCGTGACCTAGGGTCCGCGGACGACGGGAGGTTCAACCGCATGCGAGTCATCGCTTTCACGACGCAAAAAGGAGGCTCGGGCAAGAGCACGCTCGCATCCTCGCTAGCGGTCGCGGCGCACGAAGCCGGTGAAAAAGTCTTCATCATCGACATGGATCCGCAGGCGTCGCTGGTGCGCTGGTCCAAAGAGCGCGGCAAGGCTGAAGCGTCGATCGGCGTTGAGACCGTTGCGCCTGGCAAGCTCGCGGGCGTCCTTGGGACCTTGGCGAAGAGCGGCGTCACCCTCGCGATCATCGACACGCCCGGCTCTGAAGGGCCTGCGGCGGAAGCGGCGATGAAGAACGCCAATCTCTGCATCATTCCGGCGCGGCCGAACGCGTTCGACCTCTGGGCGAGCGAAACCACTCGCCGCGCCATTCGCGCGTTGCGCCGCGAATATGTCTTCCTGCTCAATCAGTGCCCGCCGATGCAGAACTCATCGCGCGTGGCCGACGGCATCGCCGCTCTGGAAAGCATGGGCGGCCTCTTGAGTCCGCTGATCACGGCGCGCGTCGATTATCAGGACGCGGCGAGGCTTGGTCTCGGCGTGACGGAATATGCCCCGTCGGGCGACGCGGCGCAGGATATGCGCAAGCTGTGGCTGTCGATCCGCAAGCGCATCGGCAAGTCGGCCGCGCCCGCGCGCAAGGCCGCGTAACCATCGGCGCGCGGAGCGCGCCGATGCATCCAAGCATGTCTCTTCCGCGTAGACTCTCTAATCGCGGGAGAGATCATCATGACGGCGACCAGGTTCGCATTGCTCTATGTCGCGGCATTGATTGTCTGTCTGCCGCTTGACGCCATCTGGCTCAGCCTCACCGCCAACAGCCTTTACCGCGCCCATCTCGGACCGATCATGCTGGATCAGCCGCGCTGGGCTGCGGCGATTGTCTTCTATCTCCTCTACGGAATCGGCGTCGCGCTCTTCTGCATGACGCCTGCGCTTTCAGGCGGCGGCTGGACGAGAGCCGCGCTGCTCGGCGCCGCCTTCGGCTTCTTCTGCTACGTCACCTATGACGCGACCAATCACGCAACCCTGCGAGACTTCCCGCTCATCCTCGCCCTCATCGATGTCGCCTGGGGCGTCATCCTGACGGCCACGGCGGCGGGGCTCGGTTTCCTCATCGCGACGCGCGTCTTCGGCGTCGCAGGTGACTAATCAGCGGCGCCAGATCGTCAGATCGACGCCGGCGGCTTCATCCATCGCCGTCGTTGCGCCAGCGCGAAAGCCTGCGTCGCGCAGCACGTCCTCCGCGCGCACGCCTTTCTCAACCGCGGCGAACAATCCGCGACCTCCAGGCAACGTAACCTGACGCGCGCGCGACAGATGAAACGCCGTCAGCCCGCGCTTGAGAAAATAATCGAACGGCCCCTGCCCGCCCGGCGCGCCGACGCGGCCACCGTTCGGCAGAAGCTCGCGCGCCACGTCTTCCCAGGGCATCGCGGCCGGATTCCACCACCAGGCGTCGTCGCGTCGCTCAAGGCGCTCCGCGCGCGACGACATCACAATGCGTCGCCGGTTCCGCAGATTGGGCGCGGCCTCATGACTAATGCGCCCGAGCACGGTGATATCGCAGCGATCGAGTTCGCTCTGGAAATAACGCCAGTCGGCGTCATTCAAGAGACCCGTCGGCATGTCGCCATCAGCGTCAGCGATGCGGTCGTCGGCGCTGACGATGGCGTAAGCGTGAATCTCAATCATGCTCGCGATGCTATCGCACCGCCTCCCCGCCCGGACAATGCCGGCGCGCGGCGAACGATCGCCGAGGCTGCATGTCGATCAGCAGATGTCCGTGCGCCGCCGCACTTAACCGGAACGGACTGACGCCTAGCTTTCCGTGGCTTTATAGCGGCCTTGGGCGCATCAAAGCTGTGGCGCGTTACTCTTTGCACGAGGCGTTCATGGCGCATTTCGGCAAGTTCGCGAATCTGAGCCCCAAGGGGTGGGTAGAGTCCTCCTGGACCCAGACGATCCAGATAGGGCAGCACGCCCATATCGGACTGTTTGGCGGAGACGACGACGGCAATGACTTTGTCGTCAGATCCGCCAATCCGACCGTATGCGTCGTGCACGAGGAACCGTTGCCAGTGCGCTATCCGCATTGGCGTCATTTCCTGATCACGGCGCTCACCGCGGGCGAGGCGAGGATCAACGCCACCGTCGCGAGCACCGGCTTCGTCTATCTCTACATGACGGTGAAGGTCGTCGGCTCGATCGGCGCTCGAATGGTTTTCTTCCCGGGTGAACGGCTTGAAGGAAAAACAACCGTTGGCACCATCTATGTCATCGGCGGCAGCGGCGAGACCATGAAAGCGGCTGGCGGTCCTCCGGTCGGATATCCCGACCGCGGCGGGCATACGGCGGATCCTACTCCGACCGGCCACTATACGCTTGGCCCGCGCATCCATGTGGTCGCGCCCAGTTGGCCAAGTTCGGTGATCGCGTGGGGCTCAGCGCTGCGGCTCACGGCCGATGGCGAAGTCGAGTATGAGAAATCACCCGGCAGATGGGTCCTCGCCACGGGGCCAAAGGGCGCCGTCACAGCAGCCAAGATGGCGTTTCACCAAAGGTCCGGCCTCAAGCCGAAGCTCGCGGACGTAATCGCGGACACACGCGCGATGTTTATCGACTCCGCAGGCAATCTTTACAAGACCGAATGGGAGAAGAACGATTTCGGCCGCTGGGGATGGAACCTTCGGCGGAACGGCGAGTCCACGGCCTATTTCATCCACACCACGCCAAACGACGAGATGGCGACAGCTCAGGGAAAAGCCGTCGCGCTCGCGAATTCGCACGGTTGCCTCCATCTTGTTCCAGCGGAGCGCGACCGGCTTATGAAAGCGGGCTTCCTGAAGGAAGGGACTCCATTCGAGGTGCGCCCCTATACCGAAACGGGACCGCCGTGATCGGTCTGCACGGCCTCGTCGCCTCTCTCGTTTTTGTTTCCAGCGCTGTTGCAGCCGCTGAATGCGGTCAGCTTGAGCAGCGTGCTGAGGCGACGGCCAAAGCCGTCGCCATCGCGGCCGATGAAAGAGGAGCGACCAGCGCGCTGGCCGAGATCGCGCTCGAAGGCGTCAGGGAATGCCCTTCCTCGGAACCGCTCTGGTTTTTCGCCGCCCGCGCAGCTGAGCTACGCGATGCGCCCCTGGCTGCGACGGGAGAGGCGTCGCCGGCGCGCGCTATCGCAGAAGATGCGGCGAAAGCAGCGCCGCGATCCGCGCGCATTCTGACAATCGTCGCGCGCTGGGACGGAAGTTCGGAGGCGGCGCGACGTGCGCTCGCGCTTGATGCGTCCTACGCGCCGGCGCAATGGGCGCTTGCCCTCGCGCTCGCGCGCGAGGGAGCTTCCGCAGAAGGCATGAAAGTCCTGGGCGCCCGCAAGGAATCTAATTCCGACCGCATCGCGCGTGCGGAGGTCTTTCTCGCCGCAGGACAGCCTCTCAACGCAGTGGCTCCAGCGCGCGCTGCGGCCACTCGGCCGAATCCCGATCCATCGGAGTTCTCAACCGCCGGGGATATCACGCGCCGCAGCAATGAGGCGCTTGGACTGGCGCTTGTCCGGAGCGGAAAGAAAGCCGACGGATTGAAGGCGCTTCGCATCGCCGCCTCGCTCGGCTCACGCCGTGCGCAGAGCGAAATCGACAAGCTGAAATAGCACAACGGCGACCGCCGCAGGTCAACGCGGCGCTCGCTTGAAAGCGGCTCCGTTACTCCCACCAGCGGTCAACAACGGGGAAGCGGCCGGCGCTCTGCTCGATCACTTCGCCGAGCGAGAACAAGGTCTCTTCGTCGAACGGACGACCAATGAGCTGCAGCCCGAGCGGCAGGCCCTGCGCGTCGACGCCCGCAGGCACCGCAATGCCAGGCAGGCCCGCCATGTTCACGGTGACGGTGAAGACGTCGTTGAGATACATCTCGACCGGATCGGCCTTCAGCTTCTCGCCGATGCCGAAGGCGGCTGACGGGGTCGCCGGCGTCAGGATCGCATGCACGCCCTGATCGAAGACCGTCTCAAAATCGCGCTTGATCAGCGTGCGCACCTTCTGCGCGCGCAGATAATAAGCGTCGTAATATCCGGCTGACAGCACATAGGCGCCGATCATGATGCGGCGCTTCACCTCGCGGCCGAAGCCTTCGGCGCGCGTCTTCTCATACATGTCGATGATGTCGCGGCCTGGCTCGCGCAGACCGTAGCGCACGCCGTCATAGCGCGCGAGGTTCGACGAGCATTCCGCCGGCGCGACGATGTAATAGGCCGGCAGCGCATATTTCGTGTGCGGCAGGGAGATATCGACGATCTCGGCGCCGGCCGCCTTCAGCCATTCCACGCCTTTCGCCCAGAGCCTGTCGATCTCGGCGTTCATGCCATCGAGCCGATACTCCTTCGGGATGCCGATGCGCAGACCTTTCACCGAACGGCCGACAGCCGCCTCATAGTCCGGCACTGCAATATAGGCGCACGTGGTGTCCTTGGCATCATGGCCCGCCATCGAGCGCAGCATGATCGCGTTGTCGCGCACCGTCTTGCCGATCGGTCCGGCCTGATCCAGCGACGACGCGAACGCGACGATGCCCCAGCGCGAACAGCGGCCATAGGTCGGCTTGATGCCGACCGTACCGGTGAACGCCGCAGGCTGGCGGATCGAACCGCCGGTGTCGGTCGCAGTAGCCGCGAGGCACAGATGCGCCGCGACCGCGGACGCGGAGCCGCCTGACGAGCCGCCCGGCACGAGCGGCGTTCCGACCACCTTGCCGTTCTCGACATAGGTGTTCGCGCCGGGGCGACGCCACGGCGAGACGACGGGGCCGAACGCGCTGGTCTCGTTCGACGAGCCCATGGCGAATTCGTCATTGTTGAGCTTGCCGAGCATCACGGCGCCGTCGCGCCAGAGATGCGACGACACTGTCGACTCGTAAGCGGGAATGAAATTGCCGAGGATGTTCGAGCAGGCGGTGGTGCGCACGCCCTCGGTTGCGAACAGATCCTTGATGCCGAGCGGCAGTCCTTCGAGCGGACCCGCCTCGTTCTTCGCGAGTTTCGCGTCGCTCTTGTCGGCCTGCGCCAGAGCGCGATCCGGCGTCTCCAGCACATAGGCATTGAGCGCGCGCGCCTTCTCGATCGCGGAGACGTGGGCGCTGGTGATCTCGCGCGAGGAAAAGCGCTTGGCCTTCAGGCCGTCGCGCGCTTCGGCGAGCGTGAGTGTAAGGAGATCGGACAAGGTTTCAGCTTCGTTGAAAGAGGAAGGAGAGCGATCGCGATAATGCGTCGCTCACTCGATGACCTTGGGCACGAGGAAATAATTGTCCTGCGTCGCCGGCGCGTTGCCGACAATGATCGCGGCCTTGTCGCCGTCATTCACCACGTCCTGGCGCTTCTTCATCGCCATCGGCGTGACCGACGTCATCGGCTCGACGCCGTCGACATTCACTTCCGACAGTTGCTCGACGAAGGCGAGGATCGCGTTCAGCTCCGACTGGAGCTTCGGCACGTCCTCATCGGACACAGCGATACGGGCGAGATGGGCGACACGTTTCACGGTCGCAGCGTCAACGGACATGGCGGCGCCTGCGGGATCAGATCGCCGGCTTCTAGACCATTTTTGCGCAGCGCGAAAAGCGGAAAGGAACGGCGCCGGCAGTCGCTACTTCTTGTCGTCCGGTTTGAGCTTCACCAGAGACGCGAAAGGCGAGGTCGCGGCGCGGCCCGCCGCGTCGTCATAGTCGAAGTCGACGCCGGGCTTGCGCGGGTAGGGATCGACGCCAAGCGCAAGGAACTCGGCTGTCAGGGCGCCGAGATCGATGGCGCCGTCGACGATCGGGTCCGGTGGGTCATCGGCCGCCGGGCCGTCCGTCGGAACCGGCGGCAGGCGGGAGGGCTCGGCGAAATCGACCTCGACCTCTTCCTCCACATCATCCTCGAACGGCTCGATGGAGATGGTGCAGATCTGCGTGATCTTCGCCTTCACGGTTCCAGTGACGCGCAGCCCGAGGCTGGTATGACCAATATGGAACCGGCCGACGAGCGAATGGATCGCCGGCAGCTCGAAATCCGCGGCGACTTCCGCGCGCTCGCGCTCATCCGCCTCGATCACCACGTCGAGCCCCTTCGGCGGCACGTCAGTGACGATGACGGGATAGCTCAGCGGCGATTTCTCGGCCTTCTGGGTCATCAGGCGGCCTCCACGACCGCAGGCCATTCGATGCGGCCCGTTTGCAGCGCGCGCCAGTCGGTCTTCGCAAGCGCGTCCTCGCAGGCGAACACCTGCAGGGCGAGCGGCAGCGCCGCCTCCGCCTCTCCGTCCCGCGACATGACGTTGCGGGCGAGCGCCGCCGCGAGCTCACGCTCGTCCCGCCGATCGAGAGGTCCGGAATAGGCTTCGACGCGTCCGAGCCAGTCGCCGCCCAGGCTGCGCATCTTCTTCGGCACGGCGATGTCGCTGATGCCGATCTGACGGAAGGCGCGATCGAAATCGGTGAACATGCGGTCGATCAGGTCCTGCGCCAGTTCTCCGGCGGGCGGCGGCAGAGCACGCAGCCGGCGAACCACCAGCAACGCATGCAGCATGACCGATTCGATCCGCCCGAATGGATTGTCCGGCGCGCCGAGGCGCAAATACAGGTCCGGACGCCGCGCGCCGGCGACCACAGCGTCATGCAACGCTTCGATGACAGCTGCGTTGGGATCGCTTCTGAAGAGCTTCAAAGCCATGGAAACGCCGGCTTGGCCGGCCTTGTCTTCGCCAAGGTCGCGGGTTACCCGTCCCGGCGCGTCGCGGCAAGGGCGGGCGGCGGACGCGGATGAGGCGCTGGGAGACTCAGAGAAGATGATGTCGGTATCCGGGGGGATCAAGTGGGCCGTGGTCGCATGCCTTGGACTGGCGGGCGCCGGCTGCGAAAGCCTCAACATCACCTGGTCAGGCTATAATGAGACCTTCACGCACGGATTCGTCGCTGACGGCCGCATCGACAAGGTGAAGACCGGCATGGACGTCCAGGCGGTGCTCAACGAACTCGGCACGCCCTCGACCGTCTCCACCGTCGGCAACAAGACCTTCTACTACATCACGCAGCGGAACCGCCGCACCGTTCAGTTCCTCGGCGAGCGCGAGGTCGAGCGTCAGGTCTTCACCGTCTATTTCAATCAGGGCTTCAAGGTCGAACGCATCGCCAATTACGGCCTGCAGGACGGTCAGGTGTTCGACTTCATCAGCCGCACCACGCCGACCGGCGGCGCCGAGCCAAGCTTCGTGCGCAACATGCTGCAGGGCCTCGGCAAGTGGAGCTAGTTTTCGGCGGCGCGTAATTTGCGCCGCTCCCGCGCTATTCGTTCGCGAGAATCATATTGCGGACGATCGGGTAGATCTGACCTTCCCATTTCCTGCCGCTGAAGACGCCGTAATGGCCGACTCCGGCCTGCATATGGTGCTTCTTCTGATAAGGCCGCAATTTCGCGCAGAGATCATGCGCGGCGACGGTCTGCCCCAGCGCGCAGATGTCGTCGCGCTCGCCTTCGACGGTCAGCAGCGCGGTGCGCCTGATCGCTGACGTCTCGACCTTCTCGCCACGAAAGGTGAGCTTGCCGAGCGGCAGCGCATATTCCTGAAACACCAACCGCACCGTCTCGAGATAGAAGTCGGCGCTGAGATCGAGTACGGCGAAATACTCATCGTAGAAAGCCTTGGTGACCGCAGCTTTCTCGGTATTTCCCATCGCCAGATTCTCGAACATGTCCTGATGCGCCTTCACATGGCGATCCATGTTCATCGCCATGAAAGCGGTGAGCTGAACGAAGCCGGGATAGACGCGGCGGCCGGCGCCGGCGAATTTCCAGGGCACGGCGGCGATCAGATTCTGCTCGAACCATTCAATTGGTTTGCCGACAGCGAGTTCGTTCACCTTCGTCGGATTGACGCGGCAATCGATCGGCCCCGCCATCAACGTCATGCTGCGCGGCTGCGCCACGTCGCCCGATTGCGCCATCACCGCCGCCGCGACGAGCGTCGCGACGCAGGGCTGACAGACAGCGATCACATGCGCCCCCGGCCCCATATGGCGCAGAAAACGAATGACATAGTCGACGTAGTCATCGAAGCCGAAGACGCCGTCTTCAAGCGGCACGTCGCGCGCATTGCCCCAGTCCGTGATAAAGACGTCATGATCTGAAAGCAGGGTCTTGACCGTGTTGCGCAACAGGGTGGCGAAATGGCCCGACAGCGGAGCGACCACCAGCACGCGCGGCTGCGCCGTATCGACATCCTTGCGGAAGCGCAGCAGCGTTCCGAAAGGCAGCTTCATGGCCGCCTCCTCGGTCACGCCGACCTCATGGTTGCCCACCATCACCTTGTCGATGCCGTAGGCCGGCCGCTCATGAGTGAGCGTCGCGCGCGACACCATCTCGTAGGCCGCAGACAAGCTGCGGACAGGCACGGCCTCGGAGAAACCCGGGATCTGGAGGTTGTTGAGAAACGTCATTCCCATGCGCGCCGCCGCCCGCACCGGGTCCATCATGTCGGCCTGCGCCTGGAAAGCCGCGTAGATCATTCGCCCCGCCCCCTAGATCACGTTCCCGCACTTTGATTGAATCAATCAAAGTGCGGGAACGTGATCGATTCCATAAGTTGAGAGCATGGCCCTTGCGAAAAACCGGTTCCCACTTTTTCGCGCCATGCTCTACGAACTTATTACACACCGCCTTGACGGCGCCGGCAGGCCGCGAGACCGTGTTGCGCCGCATTAAAGGCTAGTGCAGTTTTTATTGCGGTGCGAGATAAAATTCGGACGGGCCCGGCGGTTCGGTCCGGATCGGAAGGGGGCGGAATGGCGACTGCGACGCTGACCATCAGCAGCAAGAACTACTCGTCCTGGTCGCTGCGCGGGTGGCTCCTGTGCAGGATGGCCGGCCTCGAATTCGACGAAAAAGTCATGTCGAGCGACGATCCGTCGACGCGGGCCGAACTGCTGCTGCTGTCGCCGTCCTTCCTTACGCCCTGCCTCGAACATGACGGGCTGAAGATCTGGGACACGCTGGCGATCGCCGAATATCTGCAGGAGGTGAAGCCGCTGGCGGGCCTTTTCCCCGGCGACCGCGCGGCGCGCACGCTCTGCCGCTCGATCTCCGGCGAAATGCATTCCGGCTTCGCCAATATGCGTTCGGCGCTGCCGATGAATCTCAAGGCGCATTACCCCGGGTTCAAGGTCTGGCAGGGCGCGCAGGCCGACATCGACCGCATCGTCACGATCTGGCGCGACGCGCTTGGGAAGAGCGGCGGGCCGTTTCTTTTCGGACAACCCTCTGTCGCCGATGCGATGTATGCGCCGGTCTGCAGCCGCTTCACCACCTACGATGTCGCGCTCGACCCCGCCTGCTCCGCCTATTGCCGCACGATCATAAGCTGGGCGCCGATGGCGGAGTGGATCGAGGCCGCGAAGAACGAGCCCGACGACGTCGAGGAACTCGACGTCGAATTCTGAGCGCTCGCCTTATCTCGTCAGCGCGCCGCCAAGTTTTTCCACGGCTGCGTCGAGGACGGGGTCGGCGCCATTGGCGTAAGCGAGCGGACGTTCGATCGCCTGATCCGGCGCGACGCCCGCGCCCTCGATGCGGCGGCCGTCGAATTCCAGCGTCGAGACCGCGACATAGAGTAGAAGATCGCCGGGCATCATCTCGACCGCGCCCGAGGTCACGGCGCCCGCGGTCGGCGTCCCCATGATGGGTCCGAAGCCGCCCTGCTTGTAGCCGAACGCGACCAACTCGCCGGCGCTGCGCGTGTGATGATCGGTGAGCATGATCGAGCGGCCGCGGAAGGTCTGCGCGCGCGGCGTCGCCGCATCCGGCCGGTTCGGCCGATCGCCCTCACGGCCTGAAATGTCGAGCCGGCCCCAATAAGGCTTCTGGCCGCGATCGAGAATGTCGAGCATTTCACTCGCCGCCCCGACATATCCGCCGACCCGTCCGCGCATGTCGATGATGAGCGAGTCGAGCTGGGGTGAATTTCCGGAGCCGCCACCCCGCCGTCCGCGCGGTTGTTCGGCGCGCGAAGGATCAATTGCCGCAAGCGCATTCTGGAAATTTCTGGCGTCGCTGACCGACCAGAGCCTGACATAGCCGATGCGGCGGCCGTTGCGCTCGATCACGCGCGCGCCGGCGCGCGTCGCGGCGGCGAAAGCAGTTGACGGTTTGATCGGGATGACGTCGACCTGCATCGTTTGCGTCGGCCCGTCGCGCTCGCGCCTGATTTCAAGCGCGACGCCGCGTCCGATTTTGCCGCGAAACGCAGCGACCGGCGTATAGGGCTGGCCATCGACGGAAATGATCTCATCGCCGACCTTCAGACCCGCTTTGTCGGCTGGCGAACCTTCCATCACGCTGTCGACGAAATTTCTCTCGCCGACCTTCGCGGTGAAAATTCCGACGCCGGGATAATAGGGGCCAGCGCCCCAGAATTTGCGCGCAATGACTTCGGTCGCACTGCCCCCGCCGACGATGTCGAGCAGAATGTAGTATTCGTAGTCGTCAGGCGTGTAGAGCGCGGTGTGCGACGTGTTGAGTTCGCGCAGCAAGCCATTGATGCGTTCGACCGCCTCGGCTGTCGTCGCAGCATTGAGAACGGAATCGCGGATTTCCGCGGCGCGCGTGCGCCATGGCAAGCGCTTCAAGGTCTCGACATCGACAAAGCGCCGATCGACCGTGTCGATGACGGCGTCGAACAGCTTGCCGAGTTCCGCCTTGTCCGCCGGCGCGGAGGACGCGCTCGCCTCAACCGTTTGCTCGGCGCGCGCCGTCGCAGGCAGGCCGCCGTCGGCGCAAAAGACAAAAGCCGCGAAAAGCAGCGATGCAACGGGCAGAGGTTGACGCACGAGGCGGCTCCTGGATCATCCCGTATTTCGATTGATTCAATCAAAATGGGGGAACGTGATCGATTCCAAAAGTTCAGAGCATGGCTCTCGCGAAAAACCGGTTCCCACTTTTTCGCGCCATGCTCTTGCGCGGCGCCATCGGCCGCAGCGAATTGCGGCCTGTAATTGTGGCGGCATCTTGGTCAACCGCACGTAAGCGTCGGCGTATCAGCGTGCTCCCGAACTCGTGAACGCGTGGCGCATCCGGCGCGGAGGTCGCGGTGTAACCGCCTGCGACCGCGCAGTTTCGACAGGCCCGCGCGGCAGGGAGATTGCGATGCGAAGTGATATTTCCTTTTCGTCAGACGGCGCGACTTTGCGCGGCTGGCTGTTTCGACCTGAGCAAACGGGCAAGCGCCCGGCCATTGTGATGGCGCACGGTTTTTCCGCGACCAAGGAGATGGGTCTTGAGCCGTTCGCCGAATCCTTCTGCGCCGCGGGCTTCGTCGTCATCGTCTATGACCACCGCAATCTCGGCGCGAGCGACGGCGCGCCGCGCGGCGAGATCGATCCCTGGGCGCAAATCCGCGGCTATCGTGACGCGATCACCTTTGCGCAGGCGCTGGATTGCGTCGATTCCGCGCGCATCGGCGTGTGGGGATCGAGCTATTCCGGCGGGCATGTCATTGTCGTCGCGGCGATCGACCGGCGCGTCGGATGCGTGGTCGCCAATGCGCCGATCATCAGCGGCTCGCTCAGCCTTGCCGAATTGATGCCGAAGGAGATCGGGCCGACGGTCCGGGCGCAATGCGACGCCGATCGCCTCGCCCGTTTTCGCGGCGAGAAGCCGACGATGATCCCCGTGGTCGCAACGGCTCCCGGCGGCCTCTGCGCGCTGCCGACATCTGACAGCGCCGACTTCTTTCTCGATCTCGCCCGGCGCGCTCCCAACTGGCGCAACGAAGTCACGCTGCGGAGCGCCGAAATGATCGCGGAGTATGAGCCGGGCGACTATATCCATCGCGTCGCGCCGACGCCGCTGATGATCACGGTCGCGACGCGCGACGCGCTGCTGCCGACGAAGCTGACGCTCGAAGCGTTCGATCGCGCCTCATCGCCGAAGAAATTGCTGAAATTTGAGTGCGGCCATTTCGACGCCTATCGCGAGCCTTTGCTTACGCCGAACTGCAAGGCGCAACGCGATTGGTTCCTTGAACATCTCGCTGCGGGCCACGCGTGATGTCCCGCGGTTTCGTCAGCGCGCCGCGCCATAGCAAAACGCCCGGGCGAGTCCCGGGCGTTTTTTAGTTTGATCCGCTTTCCGCTCAGAGATGCGCGAGCGCAGCAAGCAGCAAAAGCGCGATGATGTTGGTGATCTTGATCGCCGGATTGACCGCGGGACCCGCGGTGTCCTTGTAGGGGTCACCGACGGTGTCGCCGGTCACCGACGCCTTGTGCGCGTCAGAGCCCTTGAGATGCTTGACGCCGTCCTTGTCGACGAAGCCGTCCTCGAAGCTCTTCTTCGCGTTGTCCCAGGCGCCGCCGCCCGACGTCATCGAGATCGCGACGAAGAGCCCGGTGACGATCACGCCGAGCAGCATCGCGCCAACGGCCGAGAAGGCCTGGCTTTTGCCGGCGATCCAGTAGATCACGAAGTAGGTGACGATCGGCGCGAGCACCGGCAACAGCGACGGCACAACCATTTCCTTGATGGCCGCCTTCGTCAGGAGGTCGACCGCGCGCGCATAATCAGGGCGATCGGTTCCCGCCATGATGCCAGGCTTTTCGCGGAATTGCCGGCGCACCTCTTCGACCACCGAGCCCGCAGCCTTGCCGACGGCCGTCATGCTCATGCCGCCGAACAGGAACGGGATCAGACCGCCGAAGAGAAGGCCGACGACGACGTAGGGATTGGACAGCGAGAAATCGACGTTCACGCCCTTGAAGTATTGATAGGCCGTCGCGCCCGCCTTGTTCGCTTCCGTCGTGAAGAAATTCAGGTCGGAAGTATAGGCCGCGAACAGCACCAACGCGCCAAGACCGGCGGAGCCGATCGCATAGCCCTTGGTGACGGCCTTCGTCGTGTTGCCAACCGCATCGAGCGCGTCGGTGGAGTGACGCACTTCCTTCGGCAGACCGGCCATTTCCGCGATGCCGCCAGCGTTGTCAGTCACCGGGCCGAAGGCGTCGAGAGCGACAACCACGCCGGCGAGCGCCAGCATTGCGGTGGTCGCGATCGCGATGCCGAAGAGGCCGGCGAGATTGTAGCTGACGATGATGCCGGCCACGATCACGACCGTCGGCAACGCCGTCGCCTCAAGCGACACTGCAAGGCCCTGGATGACGTTCGTGCCATGGCCCGTCACCGACGCCTGCGCGATCGAGACGACCGGGCGCTTGCCCGTGCCGGTGTAATATTCGGTGATGACGACGATCAGCGCCGTCACCGCGAGGCCCGTCACCGCGCACCAGAACAACGACAAGGAGGTGAACGTGACGCCGGCCTTGGTCGTGAAGCTCGCGCCGAAGCCGCCGAGGATCCAGTAGTTCACGATCGCGACGGCGACGACCGACAGCACGCCGGCGCCGATGAAGCCTTTGTAGAGCGCGCCCATGATCGATTGGTTCGCGCCAAGCTTCACGAAGAAGGTGCCGATGATCGACGTCACGATGCAGGCGCCGCCGATGGCGAGCGGATAGAGCATCATCGCGCCAAGCGTCGGCTGGCCCGCAAAGAAGATCGCCGCGAGAACCATGGTCGCGACCAGAGTCACGGCGTAGGTCTCGAAGAGATCAGCGGCCATGCCGGCGCAGTCGCCGACATTGTCGCCGACGTTATCGGCGATCGTCGCCGGATTGCGCGGATCATCTTCGGGAATGCCGGCCTCGACCTTGCCGACAAGGTCCGCGCCGACATCGGCGCCCTTGGTGAAGATGCCGCCGCCGAGACGGGCGAAGATCGAGATCAGCGAGGCGCCAAAGCCAAGAGCCACGAGCGCGTCAATAACTTCGCGGCTGTCAGGCGCGAGGCCCATGGAGTTGGTCAGGATGGCGTAGTAGATCGTCACGCCGAGCAGCGCGAGACCCGCCACGAGAAGCCCGGTGACCGCGCCGGCCTTGAAGGCGACGTCGAGTCCCTCGCCCAAGGATTTCATAGCCGCCTGCGCCGTGCGGACGTTGGCGCGCACCGACACGTTCATGCCGATGAAGCCGGCGGCGCCCGAGAGCACCGCGCCGATCAGAAAGCCGATCGCGGTCTTTGCGCCGAGAAAATAGAAGATCACCACGAACAGGACGACGCCTACCGCGCCGATCGTCGTATATTGCCGCTTGAGATAGGCCTGCGCGCCTTCCGCCACCGCGCCCGAGATCTCCTGCATGCGTTGCGAGCCGGCGTCGCGCTTCATCACGTCGCCATAGGCCCAGACGCCGTAGGCGATCGAAAGCGCGCCAAGTATGATGATCAAGACAAGAGACATGATGGTTTCCGGCATCCCTGATTGGCTGAAACGGCGTCCGGAGAACCCGGGCCGCAAAAGGCGCATTGTTATTTCTCGCCCGATCTTTCGCCGGGACGCGCCGTTCTCAACGACGTGCCGTTCTTAACAAATTGGATATGCGGCGCAACGCCGCCTTTCGACCATGATTGGCGTTGCGCGATCAGGCCGCAGCAGCGGCCTTGGCGCGCACCACTCGTGAGATCAGGAGCGCGCCCGCCGCCACCGCCAGCGCCGGATACATGATCCAGTTGACGACCGCCCAGCCGCCGGCGTTGAGAATTTGTCCTGATGCGAAGGAAGCCAGCGCCACTGTTCCGAATACTGAGAAATCATTGACCGACTGGACGAGAGCGCGTTCGGACGGGCGATAGCAATCGGTCACTAGGGCGGTCGCGCCGATGAAGGCGAAGTTCCAGCCTATTCCAAGCAGCGTCAGCGCGATCCAGAAATGCGCCAGCGAGGTCGGACCGGTCAGGGCGACCGCCGCGGAGGCCGCGAGCAGCAAAAGCCCGGCGGCCGTGACGCGCTCCTTGCCGTAGCGGTCGATGAACTTGCCCGTGAAGAAGCTCGGGCCGAACATGCCGAGCACATGCCACTGGATGCCCAGCCAGGCTTCGCCGGGCGTATAGCCGCAGGCGACGATGGCGAGCGGGGCGGCGGTCATGGCGAAGCTCATGAGGCCGTAGGAGATCAGGCCACAGACGATGGCTGCGATCAGTCGGGGCTGGCGGAAGATCTCGCCTGCGGGCCGCGCCGGGCCCGAACCCGCTGCGCTCGCCGTCGCTGGCTCGAGATCAGTGAGTCGCGTGAGGACCAATGCGCAGATCAGCGCCAGAATGATGTGGCCGACGAAGACGCCGGCGAAGGGGATCGGAGCCAGGAGATCGCGGGTCCAGATCGCCGTCTGAGGGCCAATCACGGCGGCGAATACGCCGCCCATCATCACCCAGGAAATCGCTCGCGCCTTGAAGGCCGGCGTCGCCGCATCCGCCGCCGCGAAGCGGTATTGCTGGATGGTCGCGACGTTGAACCCGATCAGGAAGGTCGACAGGCAGAACATTGCGAAAGAGCCGCGGATGATCGCCATGGCGGCCAGGGCGCCGCAAACGGCCCCGACCAGCATGCCCGCCACGGAAGCGGTGCGGCGGCCGGCACGACGCGCCAGGAAGGCGGCCGGCAATGTGAAGAGCGCCACGCCGAGCTGGGTGATCGAGACCGGCAGCGTCGAGAGCGCGTCGTTCTGGGCGAGATACTGGCCGACGAGTCCGCCGGACGCGATGACGATCGAATGCGTCGCGCCGCCAAGCGCCTGGGCCGTCGCGAAGATTCGTGCGTTGCGGCGGGCAAGCGCGTCAGTGGCGGGGATCGACATGAAGGGAAGCTCAGAAGTGGCTGTAGGAGCCCGACGACAGGAGACTGGCGAAAGCGGCGGGCTCCACCATGATCGACTCGCCGGGCTGGCCGACGCGTCCGATGACCGTTAGCGGCACGCCCGCCTGCTCGCCAAGCTTAGCCAGCGCAGGCCACGCTTGCACGGAGCACGCGGCGGCGATCTCGTAGTCGTCTCCGCCGGTCACAGCAGTGCGCTGCAAGGCGGGGTCCAGCGCGACGGCGGCCTGCCCCGCGGCCGAGAGCGGCGCGGCCGTCGCGTCGATGACCCCACCGACGCCGGAGGCCTCCAGCATCTTCGCGAAATCGCCGATGAAGCCGTCGGAGATATCCATCGCGCCATGGGCGTGGTCGCGCAGGGCGCGGGCGAGAACATTGCGCGGGCGCGGATGGAGATAGGCGTCGAGGAGAAAGGCCCGGTGTTCGTCGCTGAGGCCAAGCAACTTCGTCGCGCCGCGCTGGTCCCCTTCGATCGCCCGTCGGAGCTTCAATCCGAGAGCCGCGTCGCCGATCGTGCCGCTGACGACGAGCAGATCGCCCGGCTGCGCGCCGGTGCGCCTGACCATGCACCCCTTCCCGACGGCGCCGAAGGCCGTGATCGACAGCGTGAGCGGCCCGTCGATCGCCATGGTGTCGCCGCCAAGGAGCGAACAGCCATAGGCGGCGGCGTCTTCGCCAAGCCCTTGCGCAAAGGGACGCATGAACGCATCGCGCGTCGAAGCGTCCCAGCTCGCGGGCAGCGCCAGCGTCAGAACGAAGCCGAGGGGATCGGCGCCCTTCGCCGCGAGATCGGAGAGATTGACGCGCAGCGCCTTTCTCGCGATCGACGCAGGCGCGTCATCGAGGAAATGCCGGCCCTGCGAGACGCCATCCGTCGTGACGACGAGTTCGCAGCCGGCAGGCGGCGCGATCAGCGCGGCGTCGTCCTTGAGTTTGAGACCGCCCTCGCCCGCGATCGGCGCGAAATAGCGTGAGATGAAATCATCTTCGGCGGAGGGCATCTTTCGTCTCTCCGCCGTGCAAGCGCTCAGTTGGCGCGGCGCTGCAATTCGTCGGGACGCGCATCGCGCGCCAGCGCATCGAGCACGGCGTTGGTCAGGCCCGCCTCGTCCTGCTCATAAAAGGCGTGCGCGACATCGACATATTCGCTGATCACGGCGCGTGCGGGCACATCAAGCCGGAAATAAAGTTCGTAGGAGGCCGAGCGCAGGATCGCGCGCAGCACCATCTCGATGCGCTTGAGCGGCCAGCCCTTCTGCAGCGCGTCATCGATGCGCCGATCAAGCATCGTCTGCTCGCGCACGAAGCCGGTGACGAGATCGCGGAAGAATGCATCGTCCGCGGTGCGCGCGGGCACTTCCTCGATCTCGCGGTTGAGCCAATGCGATTCAAATTCAGCGAGCGCTTCGTTGACGCCCTTGCCCGACATTTCGAGTTCGTAGAGCGCCTGCACCGCTCCGAGGCGGGCCGCCGATCGTTTCTCGACGCGCGACATCAGCGCGCGCCTTTCGCGAGACGGCGCTTGATCGCCAGCACAGCGAGCGCGGCGTCGGCTGCGCCGCCGCCCTTGTTCTGCTCGGCCACGCGGGCGCGCGCCCAGGCCTGATCCTCGTTCTCGACGGTCAGGATTCCATTCCCCAGGGGCAAGGCGCGCGCGACCGACAAATCCATCAGCGCGCGCGAGCTTTCGCCCGACACGATCTCATAGTGTGTGGTCTCACCGCGGATGACGCAGCCCAGAGCGACAACCGCTTCGATGGGATCGCCTGATTTTTCAGCGGCGTCGCAGGCGATCGCGATCATCGACGGAATTTCCAGCGCGCCGGGCACCGTCAGCAGATCGACGCGCGCCTTGGCCGCCTCAAGCGCGGCCTGCGCCCCCTTCAGCAGTTCGTCGGCCAGCTCGTCATAATAGCGCGCCTCGACGATCAGCACCCGCGCGCCGGCGACGAGTCCGAGATCGGTCGAGGCTGATTGACGCGCGCCCGCCATGATTGCTCCGCTGCCTGAAATTCAAGAATGCGGGCCCTGGTCGGAGGAGGCTTCGATGTCCTGGCCGGGCCCGAGAAGGCGCGTCAGTAACCGTTCGCCTTGGCCTCGGCAAGCCGCGCGGCGTAACGCGCCATCAGGTCGACCTCGACATGGACGCGGTCCCCCGTTCTGCGCTCACCCCAGGTCGTGACCGCAAGCGTATGCGGGATCAGCAGGACGGAAAACCAGTTGTCGACGACTTCGTTGACCGTGAGAGAGGTCCCGTCGAGACAGACCGATCCCTTCTCCGCGATGAATCGCACCAGCTCGCGCGGCGGCCGGATAATGAATTTCGCCGTCGCGCCCCACGGCCCCGAACCGTCTGTGATGTCCTCGCGTTTGACGATCTCCGCGATCCCGTCGACATGGCCGGTGACGAGATGACCGCCGAGTTCATCGCCGACCTTCAGCGAACGTTCGAGATTGATCTTCGCGCCGATTTCCCAGTCGCGCGCCAGAGTGCGCGACAGAGTCTCGGCCGCGGCATGGGCCTCGAACCAATGGGTGTTGCCGCTCATGCCGCGATCGACCGCAGTCAGGCAGATGCCGGCGCACGAAATCGAAGCGCCGAGCTCAATGCTCTCGGGGTCGTAAAGCGTCTCGATCCGGAATTTGCGCAGCGACGCGCGGTCGCCTTCCGCAATGGTGATCGTTCCAACGTCGCTGACCAGGCCGGTGAACATCAGAAGGGCCTCTCATAGGTCTCGAACAGATCGTCGCCGAAAGTCTCGGTCGCGAGCTGCTTGAATATTTGGGCGTCAGCGATGCGCGCGCCAAGGCCAGGGCGGATCGCGACAACGCCATCGGAGTCCAGGCGTTTCGTCGAGGTCGACACCACCATGACGTCGACAAGATCCTTCAATGCGAGCTGTTCGCCCACGACAGGACCACCTTCGGAAAAAACGCGCGTGATCCCGCGCGTCGCCAGAAGCTTCAGCGCCTCTTCGAGATCGAGCGCGCCATCCGCGCCGCGGCCGACGCGCATGATCTCGGCGCCAGTCGCGCGCAGCGCCAGTTCGGCGTCCACAGGCGCCTCCTCGGCAGCGATGATCCAGACGGGAACGTCGCGCGCCGTGCGGCAGAGCCTGGAGTCGATCGGCGTGCGCAGACGACTGTCGAGCACGACGCGGACAGGGGATCGATTTTCCAGACCTTCCAGGCGCACCGTCAGCATGGGATCGTCGGCAAGCACCGTGCCGACGCCGACCATGATCGCATCATGGCGCGCGCGCATGAGATGAACTTCGCGGCTGGCGGCCTCGCCACTGATCTGGATGCGCGCGCCGCCGGGGCCGGCGCAATAATTGTCTGATGTGCGCGCGATCTTCAGCGTCACCATGGACCGGCCGCGGCGCACGCGCGAGAAATGGCCGCGATGGGCGCGCGCGGCTTCTTCGCGCAGCACGCCCGTCGTGACGCTGACGCCCATGCTGCGCAGAAGCGCAACGCCCAATCCGGCGATATGGATGTTCGGGTCCTCGATGGCGACGACCGCACGCTTGATACCTGCAAGAAAAGTGCGTTCCACGCACGGCGTCGCACCACGCACGGAACGATGGGCGCAAGGTTCGAGAGTCACATACATTGTCGCGCCGACCGCCGCGTATCCCGCGGCGTCGAGCGCAACCGGCTCGCCATGAGGCCGGCCTCCGGGCTGCGTAAATCCGGTCCCGACAATGCGAGGCCCCTCGGGCGTTTCGCGCACAATGACCGCGCCAACGCTCGGATTAGGCCAGGTCGTTCCAAGCCCTTGCTCACCAAGCGCCAGCGCCTCGCGCATATAATGCTCATCGAGCGCGCGCTGCTCCTCGCTCAAAACGCGCGACTGGCGATCCGGCGTCCAGACGCTCATGGCGACATCACTTCTTGGCGCGCTGCGGCGGCGGAGCGTCGTCCGCGTTCAACTCGCCGATGAAGTCGGCGAAATCGCGCGTCTCACGGAAATCGCGATAGACCGAGGCGAAGCGGACATAGGCGACATCGTCGAGATGTTTGAGCCCTTCCATCACCAGCTCGCCAACCTTGACGCTGGGAATGTCGGACTCGCCCAGACTTTCAAGCTGGCGCACGACGCCATTGATCATGCGCTCGATCTTCTCCTCATCGACGGGACGCTTGCGCAGGGCGACCTTGATGGAGGCCGTGAGCTTGTCGCGATCGAAGAGCGTACGCCGGCCCGATTTCTTGACTATCGTCAATTCACGAAGCTGCACGCGCTCGAACGTGGTGAAGCGGCCGCCGCAGGCGTCGCACACGCGACGGCGACGGATGGCTGAAGAGTCATCCGTCGGACGCGAATCCTTCACCTGCGTATCGACGCTTCCGCAATAGGGGCAGCGCATAATAGTCCTTCATCCGCAGCGAGCGGACGAACAGATCCGCTCGCACAAAATGTTTCGGCGACGTCGACGCCCGCGGAACGCTCAGGCGTAGAGCGGGAACCTGTCCGTCAATTCCTTCACCTTGCCGCGCACCGCCGCCTCGACCTCGGCGTTGTTCTCGTCCGCATTCGCCTTCGACAGGCCTTCCAGCGTTTCGGCGATCAATTCGCCGATCTTCTGGAATTCAACGATGCCGAAGCCCCGCGTCGTGCCCGCCGGCGTCCCCAGGCGAATGCCTGACGTCACGAACGGCTTTTCGGGATCGAACGGGATGCCGTTCTTGTTGCAGGTGATATGCGCGCGACCCAGCGACGCCTCGGAACGCTTGCCATTGACGTTCTTCGGTCGGAGATCGACCAGCATCAGATGGTTGTCCGTCCCGCCCGAAACAATATCGAAGCCGGCCGATTTCAGCGTCGCGGCGAGCGCGCGGGCGTTCTCGACGATGTTCCTGGCGTAGACCTTGAATTCGGGCTCGAGAGCCTCTTTCAGCGCCACCGCTTTGGCCGCGATGACATGCATCAGCGGGCCGCCCTGCAAGCCAGGGAACACCGCCGAGTTGATCTTCTTGGCGATGTCTTCGTCATTGCAGAGGATCATGCCGCCGCGCGGACCGCGCAGCGACTTGTGCGTCGTGGTGGTGGTCACATGGGCGTGCGGCACCGGCGAAGGATGCGCGCCGCCGGCGACGAGGCCCGCGAAGTGCGCCATGTCGACCATGAGATAAGCGCCGATGGCGTCAGCGATCTGACGGAAGCGCGGGAAATCCCATACGCGCGAATAGGCGGTGCCGCCGGCGATGATCAGCTTCGGCTTGTGCTCGTGGGCGAGCTTCTCGATCTCGTCCATGTCGAGGCGCTGGTCGTCGCGGCGAACGCCATAGCTCACGACGTTGAACCACTTGCCCGACATGTTCACGGGCGAGCCGTGGGTGAGATGGCCGCCGGAATTGAGATCAAGGCCCATGAAGGTGTCGCCAGGCTTCAAGAGCGCCAGAAACACCGCCTGGTTCATCTGGCTGCCGGAGTTCGGCTGGACGTTGGCGAACTTCGCGCCGAACAACTTCTTGGCGCGCTCGATCGCCAGCGTCTCGACGATGTCCACATACTGGCAGCCGCCATAGTAGCGCTTGCCGGGATAGCCCTCGGCGTACTTGTTGGTCAGCACCGAGCCTTGCGCCTCCAGCACGGCGCGGGAGACGATATTCTCGGATGCGATGAGCTCGATCTCGTCGCGCTGGCGACCGAGTTCGAGCGCAATGGCGCTCGCGATCTCGGGGTCCGTACCCGACAGCGGCGCCTGAAAGAAGCTGTCAGTCTGCGGCCGGGAGGCGCGCGCTTCAGTCGGGCTCATGATCTGCTCCACAAGGTTCAGCAAAACGTCCGCCCCGTCAGAGGTTTGCTCGTCGGACGGGGATCGCCCGGGAGAGTGCTGGGATTCGGGACCGCTCTGCTGCGCCGCCGCATAGCATGTGGGCCGCCGGCGGGGAAAGCGCGCGAAAGCGAAGGATTGTTCCTTTTCAGCCGAAGTCGCAGGCGAAACAGCCGCCAGCAAGTTTACCTGCCCCGGCCGCGTCTGGCGGTTTTGACGCGCCCTTTCGTCAGGCCCGCCCGATCAACTTGACCTTACGACACGGCGTTCCAGCCGACGAACGTCCCGCGCTGTTCCGAGCCGCCAGGCCAACATGGTTAAGGCATGGTGAAGATGCGCCTATCCAGCCGCCGCATTTTGCAAGAGTTCGACAACCAATCCATCAAACGCGGGCCGGGCGTCGCTGCGAATCGGCGTGAAACCCCACCGGCAAAACTGTCCATTAACAAGGGGATTCCAGGTTGTCCGGCGGATTGGGACGGGTGACGCGATTATGGAATCCACGCTTCATAAAGGCATTTTCGACCGTCAGATCGTTCCTGAAAAGCGCGACATCGATCAGCCCAGGGACAGGCTCGTCGGCCGCGTGATCGCGTGCGACGGCGCCCGGGCCACGCTCTCCTGCGCTGTGGCTCATGACGCCTCGATCTCCTCGGATTTCTGGGCGATCGGGCGGCTCATCACCATCAAGATCGACACCGGCCGCATCGTCGGCCTCGTGTATGAAGTGTCGACCGAGGCCGCGCGCTGGGACGAAAAAGCGCCCAACATCGTCTTCGTGAAGGTCGAGCTCGTCGGCGAGATCACCGATCGCGCCCACGGCCGCGCAAAGTTCCGGCGCGGTCTGCTCCGCTACCCCCCGCTCGGCGCGCCGGCGCATCACACGCGCTCCAGCGACCTCGCCGCGATCTACGATCTTGGCGAACGGGGCGGCGTCGAGATCGGCCGGCTGTCGCAGGATGACGGGATCGCGGCGACCGTGAACATCCATGACATGCTCAATCGCCACTTCGCCGTCGTCGGCACGACGGGCGTCGGCAAATCGAGCGCGGTGTCGCTCCTCCTGCGCAGGGCTGTGATGACGAAGCCCGACCTGCGCGTGCTGGTGCTCGACCCGCACAATGAATATGCGCACGCCTTCAGCGACCTTTCGATCACGGTCGACGCGGCGACGCTTGAACTGCCGTTCTGGATGTTCAAATTCGAGGAATTTGCCGACATCGTCTTCCGCGGTCGCAGCGGGCTCGAAGAAGAGCAAGAAATCCTGCGCGACATGATCTCGTTCGCGAAGGCCAAGAACCGCAGCTATGACGCGATCGGCGCATCGATCTCGGTCCTGAAGCGCCCCAACGACGCGACCGTCATCAGCACCGCCGACACGCCTGTTCCCTATCGCATGCTCGATCTCATCGGCATTCTCGACGAGCATATCGGCAAACTCGACGTGCAGCATGACCGCGCGCGACTGCGTTCGCTGCGTCATCGTCTCGATGCGCTCAACAAGGACCAGCGCTTCCGCTTCATGTTCGGCGGCTCCGGATTCGAAGACAGCATGGAGCGGACGATCGCGAAGATTTTCCGGCTGCCGCATGAAGGGCGCCCGATCACCGTCTTCCAGCTCGCCGGCCTGCCGTCGGAAGTCGTGAACGCGGTGGCCTCGGTGCTGTCGCGCGTCGCCTTCGACCTCGCAATGTTGTCCGGCGGCGCCTATGAGATTCTTGTGCTCTGCGAAGAAGCGCATCGCTATGTGCCGCAGGACCCCAATCTCGGCTTCCTGCCGACGCGCCAGGCCATCGCGCGCATCGCCAAGGAAGGCCGTAAATATGGCTGCTATCTCGGCGTCGTCACGCAGCGTCCCGGCGAGCTTGATCCGACGATCCTGTCGCAGTGCTCGACCGTGTTCGCCATGCGCCTCGGCAACGATCGCGACCAGGAGATCATCCGACGCGCCATTGCAGACTCGTCTGCAAGCACCATCGCTTTCCTGTCGGCGATCGGCAATCGCGAAGCGATCGCATTTGGCGAAGGCGTCGCGACGCCCATGCGCATGACCTTCGCCTCGCAGGAACGGCAGAACCTGCCGGCGACAAGCCTGAATGCGGATGAGCTTTCCGTTGCGCTGGCGCCCGAGCTCAGCGCGCGCGATCTCGCCAACCGCATGCGGGGCATGGCCCAGCAAGCCGGCTGGTAAGCGCGGATTTGCGCTGCGCGCCTCGCTCAGTGGCGGAATAAAATCTTCGGCTGGCGGTTCGACGACGTTCGCCCCACGCGGGCGCTTTCGTACGTGCGCCAAAGCACAGTGCGCTGAAGCTAAAATCGCGAAACGCCGCGCATTAGCGCCGCGGACCCTCATCGGCGCACTGGAGATTGTGACGATGGCTGATGTTCGCGCAAAAGCGAAAAAATTTCTGGACCAGCTTCCGGCCTATGATCCCCAAGGGAGAGGCGACGTCGCGTCGAACGGCCAACGCGCCGATCTTTTCTTCATATTGACCGGCGTCACCCACCAAAGTCTTCAGAACACATGGAAGACCGAGGATGTCGCGAAAGCCGAGCGGCGGAAGGAAGGCAAGAGCACCGCGGGACTGCCAACTACGACGACTTGCAATGCATTCGTTGGCAAGCTCGGAGGCGCAATCGGCTCGCCGATCTCACTCGGACAATTCGACATCGAGAAGAAGCTGAAGAACGCCGGTCTCGGCGAAGCCTGGATCCCCGCGGACAGCGGCAAGAGGCCTGGCTATGGCGACGTTTTCAGACCGATCAAATTCCATATGGGAGTGTCGCTCGATTTCAGTGGCGACATGTGGAACACGGCCGAGTCCGGCCAGGGTGGCCCGGGTGTCGATTACACGAAGGGCTTTGATGTCGTGAAGCGGAAGCAGACGCTGTGGAATCCCGCGTCTCTCCAGGGTTGGGTCGACATCGAAATCCTGATGAGAATTGTGCAAAAAGCGCCGAAATGGATGATCGGCTGGTGGCGCTTCGAAGTCGGACCGACCAAGGAATTCGTCTATTTCGCTGAACGCGGAGCGGCGCGCGCCTTCCCTTCGCCGCCGGCCAATATCAAGATCGCGCCGCCCCAGACCGGCGGTAAGTCTGGCTCGCTAACCTATGACGAGGACACGCAGGGCGTTGCGATCGCCTGGCCCGACGATGTCAGCGACACGCTGCGACACTTGCCGGGCGTCGACTACATGCTCGGCGAACGCGGCGGCCCGCAGCTGCAGGCCTACAAGCTGAAATAGCGCCAGGCGAAAGTGGCGACAAAACCTCGGCGTCAGTCCGCGACGCCGAGGGTCCGGAATATCTCGGTGAGTTGCGCATTCATCGGCAAGCCGATCTGTTCGCCGGTCGGCGTCCGCCTGATGAACCAGCGGTGATAATATTCGATCAGATCGCGGTTCGCCGCCATCGTCTCGAAGGCGCGCCGCACAACCTCCGCCATGTGAGCGTCGTCCTTGGCGAACATCAGGCCGTAGGGATCGAACGACAGAAAATCGCCGATGACGATAAAGTCCGCGTCGGCGCGATGCCGGGCGATGAGGCCGTAGAGAAGCACGTCATCAGTCGCGAAAGCGTCGGCCTTGCCTGCGGCGACCATGCCATAGCTCTCTTCATGATCGCGGCCCGTCACGATGTTGATGTTGAGCTTGCCCTTCTCGTTGAGCGCTTTCAGCGCCGCTTCGTTGGTCGTCCCTGACGTCACGACGATCGTCTTGCCGCCGAAGTCGCGATAGCTGCGCAAACCGGAGCCGCGCTTCACCATCAGCTTGGTGCCGCTGACATACATGATCGGCGAGAAGGCGACCTCCTTCTGCCGCTCGCGATTGCTCGTGGTCGATCCGCATTCGAGATCGACCTTGCCGGACGCTACTGCCGCGATGCGTGTGTCGGGCGTCACCAGCTCGTACGCCACCTTGAGATCGGCGTTGTCGATCTCGCGCCTGATCTCATCGACGACGGCGAGACACAGATCGATCGAATAGCCGATCGGCTTTCCCTCCACGAGATAGGAGAAGGGAAATGAGGATTCGCGATAGCCGATGATCACGGAGCCACGCGCGTTGATCTTCTTCAGCGCGCCTTCAAGCTTCGACGCGCCAGCGTCCTGCGCCGATGCGGAACCGCTGGCGCACAGAAGCGCAGCCAGCACAGGGGCCCAAATCCGTCGCATGAGATCCTCCCAGACGAGCCGGCGCGCGAGGCGCCGGCGATGCGCCCGCCGCGTCAGGCGAGCGCCGGTTGCGGCGCGCCGACAGGTTCCGCCGTCGCTTCGTCGCTCTCGCCGAGTTCGCCCTCCCATTTCGAGACCACGGCGGTCGCGATCGAATTGCCGACCACATTCGTCGCGCTGCGGCCCATATCGAGGAACTGGTCGATGCCCATGATCAGCAGCAGTCCCGCTTCGGGAATGTTGAAGGTGGTCAGGGTCGCAGCGATGACCACGAGCGAGGCGCGCGGCACGCCGGCCATGCCCTTGCTGGTGACCATAAGGAGCAGAAGCATGGTGATCTGCTGCGCCCAGCTCAACTGGATGCCGTAGGCCTGCGCGATGAAGAGCGTCGCGAAGGTGCAGTACATCATCGAGCCGTCGAGGTTGAACGAATAGCCCATCGGCAGCACGAAGCTCGCGATCCGCTTCGAGACGCCGAAACGCTGGAGCTGTTCGAGAATCTTGGGATAGGCGGCTTCCGAGCTCGCGGTCGAGAAGGCGAGCAGGAAGGATTCGCGCATGCGCCCGAGAAGGTTCGTGACGCGCGGCCCAAGGACAAGGAAGCCCGCCAGCGCCAGCAGCCCCCACAGGATGAACAGCGAGACGTAGAACTCGATCATGAACTTGCCGTAGGTCACGAGCACGCTTAAGCCCTGCGTCGTCACCGTCGAGGCGATCGCCGCGAACACCGCAAGCGGGGCAGCCTTCATCACATAACCGGTGATCTCGAGCATGACATGCGCGATCTGGTCAGCCACTTCGGCGACGAGTTTCGCCCGCTCGCCAAGCGACGCGATCGCGACGCCGACGAAAATCGAGAACACGACGATCTGCAGGATCTCGTTCTGCGCCATCGACTCGACCACGGATTTCGGCACGAGGTGCGTGACGAACTCCTTCAGCGTCAGCGACGACACCTTGAGATTGGTGGCGCTTCCGGCGTCTGGAAGCGGAAGGTTAAGGCCAACGCCCGGTTGCAGCAGATTGACCATGATCATGCCGAGGAGCAGCGAGCACAGCGACGCGCCGACGAACCAGACCATGGTCTTCACGCCGATACGACCGACCGAACTTGAATCGCCCATATGGGCGATGCCGACCACCAGCGTCGAAAACACCAGCGGCGCGATGATCATCTTGATCAGGCGCAGGAAGACGTCGGTGACGATGGAGATATAGCCGGCGACCTGCGCAGCGGTCTTCGGATCGGGGAACGCGGCGTTGCACGCCCACCCCACCACGATTCCAAGAATCATCCCGATCAGGATCAGCGTCGTGAATTTCTTGCTCATCGAAGTCGCGTCCCAATTTCCTCTGCGACCGATCGGAGCAAGTTTTCGCCGCAATTGCCACCCCACGCGGCGAATTATTTTGTCGGCTTTCACAATCGGGGCGCCTCAACGCCCCTCCCTGTGAGCCTCGGGGGCGCGCGGGCGATCATTTGTGCCGCGCTGCAAAAACCAACGCCCCGCTCTCCTTTCGAAGAACGGGGCGTGGTTCACGCCTGACCGAGGGAGGGCAAATTCACTCAATCGTTGGCGGTGACTCCCTGCAGGGACGCGACCGGCACGGCGCCGAGCCCATCCTTGCTATAGATGTCGTCCCTGAACTGGGTCAGCCCATCCGGCTGGCCCCAGGCCGTGACGTAAACCCAGTAGACCTGCACCGGATCGGCGACGGTCACATCGACGCGCTGGCCGCCGCGGAACAGCTCTTCGACTTTTTCACGCGACATGCCGGGCGTATTCTTCAGAATCCAGGCGACGTAGTCGCGGATGTTCTGGACGCGGATGCAGCCCGAGGAGTGGAAGCGCGCATCGTCGCCAAACAGCCCCTTCGAATTCGTGTCGTGCATATAAACGCCGTGCGGGCTCGGAATATTCACGCGCACGGTGCCCATCGAATTGAAATCGCCGGGGTCCTGACGGAAGCGATATTTCAGCGCGTCGTCGGAATTCCAGTTGATCGCCGTCGCCGGCACTTCCTGGCCCTGGCCGTTGAAGATGCGAATGTGGTTTTCGGTCAGATAGGTCGGCTCCGACCGCATCTTCGGAATGAGATCCTTGCGGACGATTGACGCCGGCGTGGTCCAGAAAGGATGGAAGTTGATCTGCGGAATCTTCGTCGACAGCACAGGCGACTGACGATCCGGCTTGCCGACGACCGCGGCGTGGCGCGTCTGCACGACGCCGCCTTCGACCGTTTCAATGCGCGCCGCGGGAATGTTCGTCGCGATGTAGCGGCTGTTCTGCGCCGCGCCGCTGGCGAGCGACCGCAGGCGGACAATATTCACTTCGAGCTGCCGCAAACGCGTCGCCGCCGGCACGTTCATCGCGAACAGCGTCAGGTTATTCACGGAGCCTGTGGGATTGAGGCCATGGCGCTCCTGGAGGCGGCGCACGCCGGCGTCGACGAAGGAATCGTAAACGTCGGAACCGCCTGCGCCTTCCGGCGGGATGTCGCCGGTCTGGGCGAGGCGCTGACGCAAAGCCACGACGCCGCGGCCGCGTGAGCCGATGCGATACTGGCCGGCAGGCACTTGCTGGAGGCCAGACGAAGCCAATTGGCGATATTGTTCAATAGCTTGCTCGGTCGCCTGAACCGTCTGTTCGGACAGGAGCGGAACCGTGGAGCGCTGCACGCGGAGGCTCGAGGCGCCGTCGTAGCTCTGGCTCCACTCGGCCTGCTGGGCGAAGGCTTCACTCGCCAGCGGCGCCGCGAGCGCCGTCGTGGCTAGGGACCACAGCGCCGTCCGGCGGGTCAGAAAGGGCGTCGCGTCACGCGTCATCATCGCTCACCATTTAAAGAAGCGGAGTCACGACAACAAGCCCGGCCAAGCGCTTGGCCAGGGGACGCGCCCCCGCAATGACATGCAGTATCGCGCTTAAGGAACCCTGAGCGATGGCCGTTTTAAGGCGAATCAAGATGTCGCCGTCATGAGGGAACCACGGCGGGGATCACCTCTGCGTGAACCGCATGAGCCGCGCGAAAGCCGGCGGACAAAAGTCCGCCGGATAGAATTCGCTAGGAACTTAAGCTCAAATCAGAGGCGGTACTTGATGTGATCCGCCCAGAAGCGCTCGAGGCGGCCAAGAGCCTGATTCATCCGGGAGAAGTCGTCCGACGAGATGCCGCCGACCGGCTCCAGGGAGCGGGTGTGCTTCTCCAGCACCGCCGCGATCAGGCCATGGACCGCCCGGCCCTTGTCCGTCAGGCTGATCCGCACCGAGCGCTTGTCGATGCGCGAGCGGGCGTGATGCATATAGCCCATCTCGACCAGCTTCTTGACGTTGTAGGACACGTTCGAGCCGAGATAGTAGCCGCGGGTGCGCAGTTCACCGGCCGTCAGCTCGCTGTCCGCAATATTGTAGAGAAGGAGGGCCTGGACAGCATTGATCTCCGCGATCTGCTTGCGATCCAGTTCGTCCTTGATGACGTCGAGAAGGCGACGGTGAAGCCGTTCCAGGAGCCCGAGGGCTTCGAGATAGCCGGCTTCAACCGCCGTCTTTCCAGTTTGCGGCCGGTCGGCCGCACGCGTCGCCGCTTGCGTGCTCATAGTCTTCGCCTCTTCCTGTGTTTTGTTGGGTCGCAGTCTGACGCCGCGCCCTTGATGAGGCGACAATAGGTTTCGCCAATGAAGACGAGTTTAAATTCCAGCGTGAATCAAATCTTGCCGGATTCGGCGTAAATATAAGCTGAAATTACGCAATTTTAGTCTTTTCAAGACGTGAACGGAGATCACGCGAACAACCGGATTCACTCCGGCTCCGCCTCACGCGCCGACAGCGATGAAAGGAAGAGATAGATCACCACAAGCGCCACCAAAGTCGCGATGCGCGTGGTGGTGACGGTGAAGACGCGCGGCGCGACAAAAGTCAGCACAATCTCCGTCGTCACCGCGAGCAGCCACATCACGCCGCCCCAGGCGCTGAGCAGCCACATGCCCACGGCGGCGACGAGATCCATCACGCCGAAACCAATTGTCACCGCCTTCACGGCCGCGCGTTTCGATTCAAAATCGGCGGCCTGATCAAAACCGAAAATATCCATCCACCAGGTGACGCCCTTCACGAACCATGCGGCCGCGACCGCGCGCATGAAGAACGACAATTGCAGCGTCCAGCGCGGCATGCGCCGCGCCGCGCGCGTTTTCGGCCCGAGATCGAGGTGATCGGTCATTGCGACTTCATGCGGTCCATTCGTCGGCGCCGAGCGACGCGAAATGCCTGGCGACATCCGCGTCGGAAACCTCCGCGAGCGTCGCCGGCTTCCAGCGCGGCGCGTTGTCCTTGTCGACTATCACGGCGCGCACGCCTTCATAGAAATCATGTCCTCTGGCGACGCGTGACACGATGCGGAATTCCATCGCCATCGCCTCCTCGAACGTCAGCGTCTTGCCGCGCCGCATCTGCTCGAAGGCGATTTTCAAACTCATAGGCGATTTGGTCCGCATCGTGGCGGCGCAGGCGGCGGCGAAAGGCGATGAGCCGTTCGCATCGAGCCGCGCAAGGATGTCCTCCACCGACGATCCGGCGAAGCAGCGATCGATCATGTCGCGCTCGCCGGCGACGGGACCGGACGCGGGCGACCGGGCGCGCGCGCTGATCGCATCATCGACATTTTCACCTGATGTCAGCGCATCCAGCAGGCCCAACATTTCGGATGTGGGGACATAGGCGTTAACCAGCCCGAGCGCGACCCCGTCGCCGATCTTCACCCGATCGCCCGTCAGCGCCGCCCAGGTCCCCGCTTCGCCGGGCAGGCGCGGCAGGGCGTAGGTCGCTCCAACATCCGGGAAGAAGCCGATCCCGACCTCCGGCATGGCGAAGAGATAGCGGTCGCCCCCGACCCGGTGCGACCCGTGGAGCGACAGGCCGACGCCGCCTCCCATGACGATGCCGTCGATCAGCGCGACATAGGGCTTGGGATAGCGGGAAATCATCGCATTCAGGCGATATTCCTCGCCCCAGAAGGTCATGGCTTCATTGAGATCGCCCGCCCTGCCCTGCTCGTAGAGCGTGCGGATGTCGCCGCCGGCGCAGAAGGCGCGGTCGCCGGCGCCCTTGATGATGACGCGGGTGACGGCGGGATCGGCCGCCCAATCCCGCAGGGCCGGCGCAAGCGCCCGGACCATGCCGAGATTGAGCGCATTCAAGGCCTTGGGACGATTAAGCGTCACGACGCCGGCGGCGCCCACGCGTTCGCAGATGATGTCGGGTTCGGCGGTCATACGGGAAGGCAGGAGGGAGGGAACCCCGCCTAACGCGCGAATTTGACGCGCGTCAAACCGGCGTTTCCTTGGACAGGTTCCAATGTGTTATGAGCGGGCGTATTTCGGAGCTTCGCCCATGTCGACCCGCATCGCCCCGTTCAAGCCCGCACGGCGCGCCGACGCCGCTCAGGCGGAGCGGCTCGATCTCCCGGTCCGCATGCGCCGCAACCGCAAGGCCGACTGGTCGCGCCGGCTGACAGCCGAAAACGTGCTCACGGCCGCTGATCTGATCTGGCCGGTCTTCGTGACCGAGGGCTCGGACGTCAGAGAGGCGGTCGGCTCCATGCCCGGCGTGGAGCGTGTGTCGGTCGACCTTTTGGCCGGCGAGGCGGAGAAGGCGGCGAGGCTCGGCATTCCCGCGATCGCGCTGTTCCCCAACACGCCGCCAGGCCTGCGCGATGATGACGGCTCGGAAGCGCTTAATCCCAACAACCTGATCTGCCGCGCGCTGCGCGCGGTGAAGAAGGCCGTGCCTGAGATCGGGCTCATCACCGACGTCGCGCTCGATCCCTACACCAGCCACGGGCATGACGGGCTTTTGCAAGACGGCCGCATCCTGAACGATGAGACGGTCGCAATCCTCGTGCGCCAGTCGCTTATTCAGGCGGAAGCCGGCGCCGACGTGATTGCTCCGTCAGATATGATGGATGGGAGAGTGGGCGCCATCAGGAAAGGTCTTGACGCCGCAGGCTTCACCGATGTGCAGATCATGGCCTATGCCGCGAAATACGCCTCCGCCTTCTACGGCCCGTTCCGCGACGCGGTCGGCTCCAACGCGACGCTGAAGGGCGACAAGAAGACCTATCAGATGGATCCGGCGAACGGCGATGAAGCGCTGCGCGAGGTCGAGCTCGATCTCGCCGAAGGCGCGGACATGGTGATGGTCAAGCCGGGTCTGCCCTATCTCGACATCTGCGCGCGCGTGAAGGAAACGTTCCGCGTTCCGACCTTCGCTTATCAGGTGTCGGGCGAATACGCGATGATCCAGGCCGCCGCGCAGAATGGCTGGCTCGATGGCGACAAGGCGATGATGGAGAGCCTGATGGCCTTCAAGCGCGCCGGCTGCGACGGCGTGCTGACTTACTTCGCGGTGAAGGCGGCGGAGAAGTTGAGGGGCTGAACGCCTCGACGCTCGCGACTGCTGTTTTCAGCCTTTCTGTCGCGCGATCACGCCCCGCCATTCTGGCTCGATTTCCGCCGTCCTTCATCGCCGTCGACCTGCGCGCCTTTCGGCGCGCCGCCCTCGGCCCGCTGCCGCGCCGGGCCATAGGCGCGAACCAGATTGAACGCCGTGTTGACGAGTCCGATATGGGAAAAACCCTGCGGAAAATTTCCGGTCAGACGACGCGTCGCGGGATCAAACTCCTCCGCCAGCAGGCCGACATCGTTGCGCAGCGCGAGCAATCTTTCGAACATCTCCTTCGCCTCATCGAGCCGGCCCGACATGACATAGGCGTCCGCGAGCCAGAACGAACAGGCGAGAAACAGCCGCTCGTCGCCATCGACGCCGTCGACGCGCAGCCTGGGATCGTAGCGGCGCACAAGCCCTTTATAGGTGAGGTCATGCTCGATCGCGGCGATCGTGCCGGCGATGCGCGGATCATCGGGCGGCAGGAAGCCCGCCTGCGGCATCAGCAGCAGCGAGGCGTCGAGCGCCTCGCCGCCGTAATATTGCACGAAGCAATTCCGCTTCGCGTCGAAGCCGCGCTTGCAGATATCGGCGTGAATTTCGTCGCGAAGAGCGCGCCATTCATCCACGGGACCATCGAGCCTGAAACGCTCCGCGCTCTTCACCGCTCGATCGAAGGCCACCCAGCACATCAGGCGCGAATGAGTGTAATGGCGCGCCGGCCCGCGCGACTCCCAGATGCCCTGATCGGGCTCGCGCCAGACTTTCGCGACATGGGCGAGCATCGCCTTCTCAAGCTTCCAGGCGTCATCGAGCGCGCTGAGATCAGCTTCGCGCGCCGTGTGGAGAACATCGAGCAGTTCGCCATAAACGTCGAGTTGCGCCTGTTCGGCAGCGGCGTTTCCGACGCGCACCGGCGAACTGTTCTCGTAGCCCGGCAGCCACGGCGCGATGAGTTCGGGAATCCATCGTTCGCCCGCGACGCCGTAGAGAATGCGCAATTGATCGGGACGGCCGGCGGCGGCGCGCAACAGCCATTGACGCCAGCTCTCCGCCTCCTGGCGATAGCCGGCGTTGAGAAGCGCGTACAGGGTCAGCGCTGAATCGCGCAGCCAGCAATAGCGATAGTCCCAATTGCGCGAGCCGCCGAACGCTTCCGGCAGCGATGTGGTCGGCGCCGCGACGATGCCTCCGGTCGGCGCGAAGGTCAGAAGCTTCAGCGTAATCAGCGAACGGCGCACCGCTTCCGTCCAGCGTTCGTCATCGCTTTCGAAGCGGCATTGCTTCGTCCATTCACGCCATCGCGTGACGGTGCGGTCGAGACTTTCCGCATGATCGGAAACGAAGCGCGGCGAAGCATTGGAAGGATGATATGAGAGCGTGAAGGATGCGCTCTCCTTTTCGCGCAACGTGAATTCCGAAGT
Organism: Terrirubrum flagellatum; assembly: GCF_022059845.1. Taxonomy (GTDB): domain Bacteria; phylum Pseudomonadota; class Alphaproteobacteria; order Rhizobiales; family Beijerinckiaceae; genus Terrirubrum; species Terrirubrum flagellatum. Next base: position 2,432,894 of record NZ_CP091851.1, read on the forward strand.
GGTGACCATGTCACGGCCGACAAGCGGCGTGCGCGCATGGAGTTCAATCGCATGCGGCCCAGCGACCGCGGTCAGACCATAATCGCGACGACGCACCCAGGGCGCGGTCTGGCCATAGTCGAAACGCAGCGCGAGCTCCATGCGGACGGCGACCTCGCCTTTCACGCAGCGGACGACCCGAACGACGTCGCTCTTCTCCTCCTCGTCCGTGAACGGCATGTGGTCGATCAGCGAGATCTCTCCAGTCGCGGTCCGGAACTTTGTCTCGAGCACTGCTGTTCCCGGCAGATAGTCGCGGGTCGCCTCGTGATCGCCGTCCGGCGCGATGCGCCAATAGCCATGGCTTTCATCGCCAAGCAGCGCGGCGAAACAGGCGCCGGAATCGAAACGCGGCAGGCACAGCCAATCGATCGAGCCGTCGCGCGCCACCAGCGCGGCTGTCGCCGCGTTGCCGATCAGAGCGTAGTCTTCAAGAGGCTTCGACATGCTCGATCCGTTCAGCGACTCGACTTGTGCCAATGCGCGAGCGCTTGAACTGTTCGCCGCGCCCGCGGCGGCTGGTCGCAGGCGATCCCCGCCCCTCTCTTTCCCCGCAAAGCGATTCAGGCCAGTGATGCGGCCGTGCGTTTCAGTCACCTGATCATTATCGGCGTCCTCGCCTTCGCCGCCGGCATCCTCGTCAGCGTGCTGCTGAGCGGGCCCGACAACGCCGATGAGGCCCAGTCGCGCCTGTGCCGGGCCATGCTGCCGGCGCTGGCGCCGGATGACTCGGCCGTCACTGTGACGCGCGTCGGTCGCGGCCCCTCCGCGGCGAGCGTCCGGGTCGACTATGTCGCGAACGAGACGTCGGGGCGGCAGCGGGCTCGGTTCGTGGTCTGCGCCTTCGCCGAGGAAGGGCTCGGGGCGCGCAAGACCGATCTCGTTTCCGTGATCACCGAACGCGGGCGGATGAGCGACGCCTCGCTGTTTTTCCTGCGCCGCTATTGGCTCGATCAGCCGGAGGCTGCGCTGCGCATTCCCCCGCCGCCGACGCGCAAGCCGCTGCTTGGCAGGACATCGAAGCGCGCCGCCTACGCCATCCAGCAGGCGGTCGCTGGCCTGCCGCTCACCGCCGTCACGGGGTTGCTCGCGACCGCCTATGCGCTGGTCTATGGCTTGGTTGGGCGCATCATCCTCACGTTCGGCGAATTCGCGGCGCTCGGCGCAGCCGGCGTCACGCTTGGCGTCGCGCTGGCGCAGGCCGGCGGCGTCGCGGACACGCTGGCGCTTCTCGCCATTGGCCTCGCCTTCGCCGCCTGGGTGACCGCGAGCTGGGGCGCGGCCGCCGCGAAACTCGTGCTCGCGCCTGTTGTCCGCCAGTCCGGACAACATGTGCTGATCGCGACCGTCGGCCTTGCGCTCGCGATCTCCGAGGGCATCCGTCTCACACAAGGCTACAACACGCGCTGGATGTCGCCGGTCTGGAACGAGCCAATCTCGCTCGCCGACGCGCCCGACTTCGCCGCAACCACGACGCCGATCACGCTCATCGTCAGCGCCGCTGCGATCCTGTCCTCGGTCGCGCTCGTGCTGTTCATGCGTCGCAGCCGCTACGGCCGCGCCTGGCGCGCCGCAGCCGACGATGCGGTCGCGGCGTCGATGTGCGGCGTCGACGTGCAGAGGACTGTGATGACCGCGTGCGCCCTCGCCTGTTGCGTCGCGGGTCTCTCGGGCTTCTTGCTGACGCTGCATATCGGCGGCATGGGATTTGGCGGCGGCGGCGTGTTCGGGCTGAAGGCGCTGGTCGGCGCGATCGTCGGCGGCGTCGGCTCCGTCGGCGGGGCGATGCTCGGCGGGCTGGCCGTCGGCGCGCTCGAAGCGCTATGGTCGTCGACGATGCCGATCGAATGGCGCGACGTCGCCGTGTTCTCCCTGCTGTCGGTGGTGCTGATCTTCCGGCCGGGCGGATTCTTCGGCGAGGGCGGAACGAAAGACAGACCGCAGGGGCGCGCATTGTGAGCAACAAGTTTGCGATAACGATCGACGACGTGCGCGACGCGGCGCGCATCCTGAAAGGCGAGCTTGCGCGCACACCCTGCCTCGCCGCGCCGAAGCTTTCGGCGCTGACCGGCGCCGACATCGTCGTCAAATATGAAACGATGCATGCGACGGGCTCCTTCAAGGAACGCGGCGCGATCGTGAAGCTTGCATCCCTCAGCGCCGAAGAGCGCGGGCGCGGCGTCATCGCGATGTCGGCGGGAAATCACGCGCAGGCCGTCGCCTATCATGCCGGTCGCCTCGGCGTGCCCGCGACGATCGTGATGCCGGACGGCACGCCTCTGGTGAAAATCGAGAACACGCGCGGCTATGGCGCGCGCGTCATCCTGCATGGCGAGACGCTGGCGGAATCGCAGACCGAGGCGCGCCGCATCGCCGCCGAGGAAGAACTCGTGTTCGTTCATCCCTACGATGATGCGCGCATCATGGCGGGCCAGGGCACCATCGCGCTCGAAATGCTGGACGAGCATCCCGACCTCGACGCGCTCGTCATTCCCTTGGGCGGCGGCGGCCTCGGCGCCGGCAACGCTATCGCTGCCAAAGCCGTGAAGCCTGATATCGAAATCGTCGGCGTGGAGGCTGAGTCCTTCGCCTCCTTCGACAACGCCATGCATCATCGCGAGCGGCCGATCGGCGGCGCGACGCTTGCCGAAGGCATCGCGGTGAAGAATGTGGGCGCGCTGACGCTGCCTGTGGTGCAGAAGCTGTTCAGCGACATCATCTGCGTCAACGAGACCGAGATCGAGGACGCGATCAACATCTTCGCGACCTATCAGCGCGTCATGGCTGAAGGCGCCGGCGCGACGGGCCTCGCCGCCGTTCTGGCGCAGAAAGAGCGCTTCGCTCGTCGCAAGGTCGGTCTTATTCTCTGCGGCGGCAATATCGACGCGCGCATGCTGGCCTCGATCATGGTGCGCGCGCTGGAGCGCGCTGACCGGATCGTGTCATTTCGCGTCACCACAAGCGATCGACCTGGCATCCTCGGCAAGATCGCGACGCGCGTTGGCGAGCTCGGCGCGAACATCCTTGAAGTCAGTCATGGCCGCCTGTTCATCGATGTGCCGGCGAAAGGCGTTTCGCTCGATCTGACCGTGGAGACGCGCGACGCCGCTCATGCGCGCGAATTGCTGGAGACGCTCGCGAATGAAGGCTATTCGCCGGCCAGGCTCGACCCGCGCGGGTTGGGTCCCGTCGACTGACCCAATGGTCGTTGTCAGTTTGCAATTGCGCGCCGACGCTCACGCGCAACGACGCCACGAAGATAGCCCAGAGCTAATCCTTATTGCCAGATATATTATCTATATGCTATCAGCTCTCTGTGAAAGAGATCGCGTACAGCAAAGCGGCCATCAAGACGCTTCGGCGCATTCCGACAAACGAGGCGGCGCGGATCAGGGAAAAGATCAAACAATATGCGGTGGCCCCGGCGGGGCAGGCGAACAACGTCACGAAACTTCAAGGGCGCGACGGCTATCGGCTTCGCGTTGGAGACTGGCGTGTGATTTTCGATGAGCGTGGCGACGTGATCGCCGTGCTCGCAATAGGCCCGCGCGGCGGCGTCTATGACTGAGACGGACCATGGGAAAACCTGACATTATTACGACTCCGAGCGGGGATCGCATGGCGATCCTGCCCCTCGCCGACTATGAGCGCCTTGTCGAGGCGGCCGAAGAGGCGGTCGATGTTCGCGCATATGACTCGGCGAAGAGGCGCCTCGCCAGCGGCGAGGAGGAACTGCTTCCCGCCGCCTTTGCGGATCGAATCATTGACGGCGAGCCCGCGATCAAGGTTTGGCGCGAATATCGCAAAATGAGCGCGCGTGCGCTTGCGGCCGAGATCGGGGTGAGCGCGCCCTTCCTCAGTCAAATCGAAAATGGCCAGCGCGAGGGGAGTTTTGAGACAATGAAAAAAATTGCTGCGGCGCTCAACGTGGCCCTGGATGATTTGTGAGGACGCCACGCAGCGGCAGTCCTCGCTTGCGGAATCGCAGGCTTTGAGGGCGCGCCACCCCTGAAATTTCATCCCGCGGCGATCAGGACCTCAGATCAATGCCCCAACGTCCGCGTTGCAATCGCCGAGCCGCGTCCTACATTGCCGCCGGTTTCGGCGGACGGAACATGGTTTCATGAGAGGCGATTTTCACGACACGCTCTGGTCGACGCGCCGCAAGCGCGCGCAGACTGAGGGTCCTGACGCGCTCTCCGCGCCAATCGATGACCTCGGCGACACACAGACGCTCGTCGCGCGCGCCTGCGCGTTCGGCTTTGATTTCCTGTTCATCGCGCTGATCGGGGTCGCGATCTTCGTGCTCGTAGCTTTCAGCGGGATATTCACCTTCGGCCTGTCATGGCTTGCGCTGCCGCTGGTGTTTCCCCTGACCGCGTTCTTTTACAATGCATTCACCATGTCGGGACCGGGACATGGCACCTGGGGCATGCGCGCCATGGGACTTGAGGCGATCGACGTGTTCGGGAGGCCGCTCGACTTCCTCGTCGCGGGCGCCCATGCGGTGCTGTTCTATGTCAGTATGACGTTCCCGCCCGTGTTGCTGGTCGGACTTTTCAACAGCCAGCATCGCCTGCTGCACGATTTCGCGACAGGCGTGGTGATCAGGAAGCGACCCTGAACGTCACAACGCCCGGCTCAAGCGGCTTATTGCGAAGACCCTTCATGCTCCAAAGCTGCGCCGGAGGCTTCGTCGGTCGATTTCGGCGCGCCCGCCGTCGCCCAGCCCGGCCGCGTGCGGCGGAAGAACGGATCCTCGGCGAATTGCATCTTGGTCAGTCGCCCCGCCTGTCCGACATCGAGCTGCCGGAAGGTCTTGGCGGCGTAGGTCTTCCAGGTGAGCGGGCTGCGACGGCGCGCCGTCGTCCTGTACCATTGCAAATATTCAGCGCGGGAGACGGAATTGTCGCGATTGCGATCGGCGAGCTTGAACATGCGGTCCACACGCGCCGCCTTGCGCGCAGCGACGTCGCTCGGGGCGCGATCAAGCTGACGCGCCGGCGCAGGTTTTGTTTGCTGCGCAAGCGCAGGCGCTCCCGCAACCACCATGAGGATCGCGGCGCCCGCCGCAGCCCATCCGCGCAATATCGTCATCATCTCGCCCTTCTCGGAAGGACGCTTCGCGCAGGAATATGGCGAGGCCGGGGCGTTCACGCCCTCACGGGTTTCGTAGCGGCATGCCCGGTTTTTGCGCAAGTCGCGTGAATGGACACGAATCACCCCCCGCGCTAGCGCCTCCAAATGGGTAAAAGAGTCGATCCGCCGACGGGCGGCAATGTCGAGGCGATCAATCTGCGGGAGGCGCTGGAAGAGCGCTATCTCGCCTACGCCCTGTCCACGATCATGGGCCGCGCGCTGCCGGACGCCCGCGACGGGCTGAAGCCGGTTCATCGCCGCATCATCTATGGCATGCGGCTGCTCCGGCTCGATCCCGGCGCAGCGTTCAAGAAATGCGCGAAGATCGTCGGCGACGTGATGGGCGGCTTCCACCCCCATGGCGATCAGGCGATCTATGACGCGCTGGTTCGTCTCGCCCAGGATTTCGCCACGCGCTATCCGCTCGTCGACGGCCAGGGCAATTTCGGCAACATCGACGGCGATAATCCGGCCGCCTATCGCTACACCGAAGCGCGCATGACCGACGTCGCGCGCCTTCTCCATGAAGGCATCGACGAGGACGCGGTCGACTTCCGTCCGAACTATGACGGCCAGTCGGGAGAGCCTTCGGTCATGCCGGCGGCTTTTCCGAACATGCTCGCCAATGGCGCGCAGGGCATCGCCGTCGGCATGGCGACCTCAATCCCTCCGCACAACCTTGCGGAACTCTGCGACGCCGCGCTCTATCTCATCACCCATCGCAACACGCCGTCGGACAAGCTGCTGAATTTCGTGCAGGGGCCGGATTTCCCGACCGGCGGCGTGATTGTCGATTCCCGCGAAAGCATCGCGGACGCCTATCGCACCGGCCGCGGCGGCTTCCGCGTGCGCGCGCGCTGGACGAAGGAAGAGACCGCGCGCGGCGGCTGGCAGATCGTCGTCACCGAGATTCCATGGCTCGTCAGCAAGTCGCGGTTGATCGAGAAGCTTGCGGAGCTCATCAACGAGAAGAAGCTGCCGCTTCTCGCCGACGTGCGCGATGAATCCGCCGAGGATGTGCGGATCGTGCTCGAGCCGCGCGCGCGCACCGTCGATCCGACGCTGATGATGGAATCGCTGTTCCGCCTGACGGAGCTGGAAAGCCGCATCTCGCTCAACATGAACGTGCTCGTCGACGGCGTCGTCCCGCGCGTGATCGGTCTTTCCGAAGCGCTGCAGGTCTGGCTCGACCATCGCCGCGTCGTGCTGCAGCGGCGGTCGCGCCATCGTCTCGGCCAGATCGACAAGCGGCTCGAAATCCTGCGCGGGCTGCTGATCGTCTATCTCGATCTCGATCGCGTCATCAAGATCATCCGCGAGGAGGATGAGCCGAAGGAAGAGCTGATGCGCGCCTTCACGCTCAGCGAAATCCAGGCGAACGCGATCCTCGACACGCGCCTGCGCGCGCTGCGCAAACTGGAGGAGATGGCTCTCAAGAAAGAGCTCGACGACCTCACGAAGGAGAAGAGCGACATCGACGCGCTGCTCGCCTCCGAAGACAAGCAGTGGAAAATGATCAGCGTCGAGATCCGCGACGTGAAGAAGCGCTTCGGCGGCGAGACCAAGCTCGGCAAACGCCGCACGACATTTGCCGACGCGCCTGACATCGGCGACATCAATCTCGACGAAGCGCTGGTCGAGCGCGAGCCGATCACCGTGGTCGTCTCGAAGAAGGGCTGGATCCGCGCGCTCAAGGGCCATGTGGACGATCTGTCGTCGCTCGCCTTCAAGGGCGACGATGCGCTCAATGTCGCATTCAAGACCGAGACGATCGCGAAGATCCTTGTCTTCGCCTCGAACGGCAAATGCTACACGCTTGATGCGGCGAAGCTGCCGGGCGGGCGCGGCTATGGCGATCCGATTTCGCTGATGGTCGATGTCGAGGCGGGCGTCGAGTTCGTCGCGTCGATGCCCTATGAAGCCGGCGCCAAGCTGCTCGTCGCGAGCTATCAGTGCCGCGGTTTCGTCACGCCGACCGACGAGATCATCGCCAACACGCGCAAGGGCAAGAATGTGCTCGGCGTCGATGAAGGCGACCGGCTCGTCGTCGTCGCCCCTGCCGCTGGCGACCATGTCGCCGTCATCGGCGAGAACCGCAAGATGCTCGTCTTCCCGCTCGCCGAAATTCCGGAGATGGCGCGCGGCAAGGGCGTACGCTTGCAGAAATATCGCGATGGCGGCCTCTCGGACGCGCGCGTCTTCGCGATGAAGGAAGGCCTGACCTGGCAGGACAGCGCCGGCCGCACCTTCACGGTCGGAAAGCCCGATCTCAAGGACTGGATCGGCGCGCGCGGCGACGCCGGCCGCCTGCCGCCGAAGGGATTTCCGAAAAGCAATAAATTCTCGGGATAAGCGGTTTCAATGGCGCGGCGCAGCGGGAATCTCACAAAGCTCCCTGCGCCCTATCTCAAGCGCATTTGGTTGGCTCCGGACCGCGTCGCGGACTGGACGCCCTATCCCTTCTGCCTGCCATTGTTCAAAGATCGTGACTTCGAGCTGGTTTTCGACAAGGCGATCACGATTGTCGTCGGCGAGAATGGAACCGGAAAATCAACCCTGCTTGAAGCGATCGCCGGTCTTGCCGGCTATGACGAGGCCGGCGGCGGCAAGGGCTACATGCCTGTCGACCACTCGAATGCGATAGACAAGAGCGGCGTCTCGCTTTCCGTCGCGCTGAGGGCGTCGTGGCTGCCAAAGATTACTCAAGGATGGTTCTTCCGCGCGGAAAGTTTCTTCTCGGTTGCGCGCTATCTCGACGAGGCGGCTCGAGAGCCTGGAGGCGGCCCGCCACCCGATTTCCTTTCGCATTCTCACGGCGAAGGATTCCTGAGATTCTTTGAAGAGCGCTGTCAGCGTCAGGGGTTCTTCATCTTCGACGAGCCGGAGAGCGCGCTGTCGCCGATGCGTCAGATCGAATTTTTGAAGCTGCTGCGCCGTATGGATCGTTCGGAAAAATGCCAAGTGCTCATGGCCACGCATTCGCCGCTCCTGATGGCGTGCCCGAACGCGACGCTGTTCAAGCTTACGAAGTACGGCGTCGAGCGGGTGAAGCTCGATCAAATCGAACATTTCCGGGTCATGCGGGAGTTTTTCCTCGACCCCGATATGTTTGTCGATTCAATGCTCGATTGAGAACCATGCTCACTCGACTACGGCGACATGGCGTCGCCATGAATTGGCGGCAGCGCTCGCAGAGATAGGCTGGATATGAAAAGCTTTGATACCGGCTTTCGTGGAGCCGCGCTTCGCTATCACGATCTTCCCGGCGACAGCGCGCCGCTCATTTTCATTCACGGACTGCGCTGCGCGTCGTCCTGCGATTATCCCGAGATCGCAGCCGATCCGGCGTTGCGCGGACGTCGCATGCTGCTTGTCGATCTGCTCGGCGCAGGTTTCAGCGACCGGCCGACAGATTTCGGCTATGCGGTGTCCGATCACGCGCAAACGGTCGCAGCGCTTGTTCAAGAGCTCGGCTTTGCTTCGGTCGATCTCTTCGGCCACAGCATGGGGGAGCCGTCGCGATCGCGACTGCGACGCTGCTTGGCCCTCGCCTCGATCGTCTTGTGCTGAGCGAATCCAATCTCGATGCTGGCGGCGGCGCCGGAAGCCGCAAGATCGCGGCCTGGGCGGAAGCCGACTATGTCACGCGCGGCCATGAGGAGACCGTTCGCGGCGCCCGAGCCGATGGCAATGGGACATGGGCGGCTTCCCTGTCCCTCTGGACGCCTCTCGCGGCGCATCGGGCGGCGACCTGCCTCGTCGTCGGTGAAACGCCTTCCTGGCGCGAGCAGCTCTACGCGCTCACCATCCCCCCCACGATGATCTTCGGCGAGAAGACGTTGCCGCATCCCGATTTCGATCGATTGCCGGGCAATGGCGTGAAGGTCTCGGTCGTCGCCAACGCCGGCCATTCCATGGCGTGGGAGAATCCCTCGGGCGTCGCAGCCGCTATTGCGCAGGCGCTTGCGTAAATATCACGTCAGGCGGTTTTGACGGCGTCTCTGCAAGGTCGCTTTTGCAACGCAGGGGCTGGCGATGCGGCGTCGGAAGGCGCACATCACGGGCGAACCAATTCCGCGGGAGTTCGCGCCCATGTCCGCCACGCTCGAAAAGGCCGCCGCCGAGGCGACGAGCACGCCGATCCATCCCCAGACGCGGATCGGCCACATCCATCTCAAGGTCGCCGATCTCGATCGCGCCATCGCCTTCTATAGCGGCGTGCTCGGCTTCGAACTCACCCAGCGCTACGGCGCTCAGGCGGCGTTCCTGTCCGCCGGCGGCTATCACCACCATATCGGCCTCAACACCTGGGAGAGCAAAGGCGCCCGTCCGCCCGCGCCGGGAACGACGGGCCTCTATCACACGGCCATTCTCTATCCGACGCGGGCTGCGCTCGCCGACGCCTTCCGTCGCCTGATCAAGGCCGGCATCCAGCTCGACGGCGCCAGCGATCACGGCGTCAGCGAAGCGCTCTATCTCAGCGACCCCGATCAGAACGGCGTTGAACTTTACTGGGACAAGCCGCGCGAGCAGTGGCCCTACGACGCCGACGGCCATCTCAAGATGGTGACGCAGCGGCTCGATCTACAAAGCTTGCTGGCCGAGCCGCCACTCGTCTGAGCGGCCGTCAGGCCGAAGCTGAACGCAGCGCCCTCACCCACGCCTGCTGCTCCGTCGTCTCGATGGTTCCCGGCCGCGCCTCGCGGACCGCGGCGATGGCTTCGCGCGGTTGAAGACTGCGCTCGACGAGGATCATTGCGGCGACCGTTCCGGTGCGGCCAAGGCCCGCGCGGCAATGAATGGCGATCGCCTCGCCGCGATCGAGACGGGCGTGAATTCCGCGCCCCTCTTCGCGCCAGCGCGCAAGAAACGCCGTATCCGGCGTCGAGAAATCCGCGATCGGGAGGTGAAGCCAGGCGAGCCCGGCCCGGGCCGCGACGGCCCCTAGATCGGGGACGCCGAAAGCGTCGAGCATCGCCGTCTCGACAAGGGTGATCATCGCGGTCGCGCCGGCGGCGGACAGCGCGGCCGTTCCCGCTTCGATCGCCGCGCGCCGATCGAACGGCGCCACACGGCGCGCCAGCAGGCCGGGAAAAGACGAGAGCAGCAATTCCCCGCCGCGCGGACATTCAAGCCGATCGAAATCAGTTTCCAACGCGCGCCTCCCGCGCCATCCCGCGCCCGTCCGCCGCAGAGCCGGACGGAATCACGATGGCGGATGCGCGGCAACCGGCGGCGACGCCCTCGACTGCGAGCCGGCGCGGCTGCTTCATGTCGCGTCCGGAACGTTTCATGAACATAGTTGACGAGCGTCACGCTCCATGATAGGAATTAATTCACGATGGCGAACTGCGCCGATGACAAGCCGAGGAGGAAGGCGCGGACGCAATCGCGACCTCATAAATCCGCTGCGGCCAGGCAGCCGTCCGCTTCACCTGCCGCCGCTGCGTGAAGCATGCCGCGCTCGGGTGCGCCATCACACTGCGCCAAGATCGCCATCGTCATTTTATCGCGGCTTGCGAAATCATCGCGTGTCGCGCGATCCGCCTTCCCCCATCATGATGGACAGCTCATGCGCCGCTACGTTCAGTTCGCTTTCGCCATAGCGCTGATCATCACCGCGCCTGTCTGCCGAGCTCAAGAGACCGTCACGCTCCCCGCCTTCACGCCTGTCATCGGCGCCAAGACAACATACGCGGTCCATCTCCAATCGACCTTCGAGTCCACGGGCGCATTTCCGATTCCGAAAACAACAAGCTACGGCGAATTCCGGCGATCCGTGACTGCTGCATCGAAGACGGATGACCGAATCGCGATGGTGTGGACGCTGAGCGCCGATCTCCCTGCGGCCGCCAACTCGTCGCCGGCGGGCGACTACATGCTGAATTATATCTACTGGCAATCGCTCACCTTCTGGAACGTGAAGGAGCTTGCGGTGGAAACGGATCTCGCCGGCCATCCGATGCGCCTTCCCGACTGGCCTCGCATCCGCGATGAGGCCGAGGCGAAGATCCGTCAGCAAATGGGAACGGCGCCAGTTCAGCCCGACTCGGTTCTCGCCAAATTGCAGGCGATGTATGCGTCCAATCCACTCGTCCTCGTCGATATCCTGTTGCCGGAAACGACGGCGCTGGAGCGTGGACAGGCTGACGCGCCAGCGACTATCGCCATCGGGGTGGAATGGGAGGCCGAGCGTGTGAGCCGTATCAATGGCGTCGAGTTCACGGCTCGCACACGCTGGGCGATTGAACGCGTGGATCAGAAGGCGCAGACCGCCACCTACGCATGGACGGACGAGTTCGATCCGGCCGACATCGCGCGCGCCTTCAAACCGGCTCTCGACAACGAGATCGCTGCGCTCGGCGCCAAAAACGAAAACATTTTCGGAGACAGGCGGCGCGAGCTCGCGACCGCGACGATGAGCTCATATGGCCGGGTCGAGGTCTCGCTGCGCGATGGGTCGATGGTCTCGGCGGAGGATATCAGGGAAAGCCGCGTCGGCCCCTATAAGACACAGGTCACGCTTCGTCTCGAAAAGCTGCCCGACTGATCAGTCGTTCGTCTCGAACCGCTCCCAGCCGGCGGCCATCAACCGCTCCTGCGGGAGGAAGCGCGCCTTGTAGGCCATCTTGCGCGAGCCTTCGACCCAGTAGCCGAGATAAAGATAGGGCAGCCCGCGCGCCCGCGCGCGCTCGATGTGATCGAGAATCATCCAGGTGCCGAGCGAGCGGTCGCCCTGTTCGGGATCATAGAAGGCGTAAACCATCGAGAGCCCGTCCGAGAGCGCATCGGTCAGCGCGACTGCGCGCAGCGGCCCGACCCCCCGTCCGGTCATGAAACTGTCCGGGCCGCGGCCGCGATATTCGATGATGCGGGTGTCGACATGGCTGTCCTCGACCATCATGGCGTAGTCGAGCACCGTCATGTCGGCCATACCGCCCTCGCTGTGACGGGCGTCGAGATAGGCGCGGAACAGGGAATACTGCTCCGAGCTCGGCCGGTTCTCCCGCTCGAAGCCAATGATGTCGCGGTTGCGCTCGATCAGCCGGCGCATGGTCCGGCCTGGCTTGAAATCGTCGACGCACACGCGCACCGAAATGCAGGCGCGGCAACGCTCGCAGGCGGGGCGGTAGGCGATGGTCTGGGAGCGGCGGAAGCCGCCATGGGTCAGCGCCTCGTTCAGCGCCGGCGCCCGCCCTCCGACCAGATGGGTGAACACCTTTCGCTCTTCTTGCCCCGCCAGATAGGGACAAGGCGACGGCGCGGTCAGGAAGAATTGTGGAGCGTCGCGCGGCTGGCTGGTCACGGACTGATCAATCCCTCGCGCTGGTTTGACGCGACGCTGGCCAAAGTTAGCAGCCGCTTCCGCTCCTGCAAGAGCGCCAAGCGGTTTACCGGACGCCGCGATTGTCGTTTGGCTTCCAGCATTCGTTCCTTACATCGGGGCGATGACCGTGCCCCACCCGTTCCTGATTATCCTCAATTGGTTGCAAGTTTGGCGCCTTTCAGGCGTTGCGGGCACGCTCGCGATCATGTGCGCGGCGGCCGCGGCCCAGCCCGCGCCCAATGAGGGCGGCGCGCCGACTGTCGTCATAACGCCGGTTGGACCTCCCGAGACAGTTTTCACCCCCAGGACCGATGCCTGTGACGGAAACGACGTTCCTGACGCGCCGCTGCGCGCCTTCCGCGATCAGGACGGCAAAGTCGCCGCGTTCGGGCTTCATCACGTCAACCGGGCCTTGCGCGGCGACACGCTGGACAGGCTGAAAATAGATTGCGCTGTTGTCCTGGCCTCTGGCCATCGGGAAGACCCGGCCGCGTATGATGATTATTCCTGGATCACAGCGACGTGGACCGATGATGGTCGGAATGTCGTGGCGCTCGTCCATCAGGAATATCACGCCAACGAACACAAGGGCCGCTGCGCCTTCTCCGACATGATGCGCTGCTGGACGAACAGCGTGCTGGTCGCGGCGTCGGGAGATGGCGGGCGCAGCTTCGCGAGACCGAAGGGATCGCCTGTGCTCGGGGCCTATCCGTTCCGGCAGGATGTCGGCCAGGGTCGCCATCGCGGCTTCTTCAACCCTTCAAATATTTTCTCGATCGGCGACGACAAATACATGTTCGCCACGACCACCGGCTGGAGCGGTCAGAAATTCGGCGCCTGTCTGTTCCGGACTCGGACGCCCGGCGATGTCAGGAGCTGGCGCGCCTGGAATGGCAAGGAATTCGCTGCGACATCAGGCGATCCCTACGCCGGAAGCGCCGATCCTACGAAAACCTGCGAGCCGATCGCGCCCTTCGTGACGCCGGTCGGCGCGGTGGTGAAGCATCGGGCCAGCGGCGCGTGGATCGCCGTGCTGATGGCGGCAAAAAATGATCTTTTCTTTTCGGAGCCCGGCTTCTGGGCGACGGCTTCGCGCGACCTGATCCATTGGTCGAAGCCGACGCTCGCTCTTGCGGGGAAGACGCTCTACGACGATCCCTGCAACGCCGGCGCTGGCGTCATCGCCTATCCCTCGATCCTCGACCGCGATGCGACGACGCGCAATTTCGAGGACATCGGCGATGCGCCAGACCTCTATTTTGCAACCATGCGCGTCGATGGCTGTCAGGTGACGTCGGATCGCGTGCTGGTCAGGCGCAAGCTCGCGATCAAAGTTATTGACGCGCGTTGATCACGCCGCGCGCTTCTGCGCTTTGGCGAGCTTGCGAACTTTCTTCATGTCCGCAACAAACGCCTCATATTCGCGCGCTTTCGCATCCTCGTCGGGCACGCGCAGCAGGAAAGACGGGTGCACGGTGATGAAGCCCGGAAATTCGCCGAACATCGTCTCGCCCCTGTTCTGTGAAATAGAGAGCGCCTCTCCCGCAAGCGCGAGCGTCGCCGTAGCGCCGAGCGCAACGACAATTTGCGGACGGACGAACTCAAGCTCCTTCATCAGCCACCAGCGATAGCGCTTCACTTCGCCCGTCGTCGGCTTCTGATGGATGCGCCGTTTGCCGCGCCGCTCGAATTTGAAATGCTTGACCGCGTTCGTGACATAGACGTCGCTGCGGTCGATCCCGACCTTTTCAAGCACGCCGTCAAGAAGCTGGCCCGCCGGCCCGACGAAGGGACGTCCCTGCAGATCCTCCTGATCGCCGGGCTGTTCGCCGACAAAGGCGATCCCGGCGCCGACAGGACCTTCGCCCAGCACGGCATGATCCGCGCCGGGCACAAGCGGCTCAGACGCCTGAATGATCCTGTTGAGTTCGGCGAGCGATTTCAGCTCAGGCTCGAACGCCGTTGCAGCGTCATTCTTGAGGTTGCGCTTCCCGGGGATCGTCGCCTCCTGTCGTCGCAAAGCGCGTCGCGGCCGCGCCAGACAGGAAATCGCTTCAGGCAGCGACAGGTTCCGCCGGCGGACGCAGGCTGCCCGCCGCTTCACATTTCAGCACGCAGAGGGAACGGCAGCTTCATAAATCTCCGGCTTGAAGCCGACGATGAGTTTGCCCCGGCCGAGATCGAGCACCGGCCGCTTGATCAGCGATGGCTGCGCCTGCATCAACCTGATCGCCTTCGCTTCGTCGATGTCGGCCTTGTCGGCGTCAGACAGCGCGCGAAACGTCGTCCCCGCACGGTTGAGCAGCTTCTCCCAGCCAACCTTGCGGCTCCATGTCGACAGCCTGTAGCGATCGATCCCTTCGGCCTTGTAGTCATGAAAGGCGTAGGCGACGTCGCGGGCGTCCAGCCAGTCGCGCGCCTTCTTCATCGTGTCGCAGTTCTTGATGCCGTAGATCGTAATCATCGCTCGCCTCGCCGGCCTTGAAACATGCGCCTGCCCTGCGCGCCAGCGCTCATCAAACACTTAGGTATTGACCTAAGTATTTTGTCCGGCTATCCCTCGCGCCGTGAACGAAGGGTTCGCGGAAAGGCTGATCTCATGCAGACGCAAGGCGTCAGCGACGGGGCTTTGGTGGACGGCGTGTTCCGCGCCCTCGCCGATCCCACGCGCCGAAAGGTGCTGGAGAAACTGAGCGGCAGCCCCGCCTCGGTCAGCGAACTCGCAGTGCCGTTCAAGATGGCGCTGCCCTCCTTCGTCGAGCATCTCAAGGTGCTCGAACAAAGCGGGCTCGTGCGCTCGGACAAGACGGGCCGCGTGCGAACCTACCGCCTCGCCCCCGACCAGTTGAAGGTCGCGGAAGACTGGCTCTCCCGCCAACGCACGATGTGGGAGCAGCGCCTCGACCGGCTCGACGCCTATCTCTTGGAACTCAAGGAGCAGAAGAAATGACATTCAAAATCGACCCCAAGCTCGATCTTGTTCTCGAGCGCGTCATCGACGTCCCGCGCGAACTCGTCTGGGCGGCTTGGACGCAACCCGAACATCTCAAGAAATGGTTCTGCCCCAGGCCGTGGATGGTGACAGAGTGCGAACTCGATCTGCGGCCGGGCGGAATTTTCCGCACTGTCATGCGCGGACCTGAAGGTCAGGAATTTCCGAACATCGGCTGCTATCTCGAGGTTGTTCCGAACGAGCGTCTCGTGTTCACCGATGCGCTTCAGCCGGGCTATCGGCCTTCGGAAAATCCGTTCTTCACCGGCGCGCTCATGCTCGCATCGCAAGGCGCCGGCACGAAATACACCGCGATGGCGATCCATCGCGACGAGGCGACGCGCAAAAAGCACGAAGACATGGGTTTTCATCAGGGTTGGGGAACGGCGCTCGACCAGCTCGTCGAACTCGCCAAGTCAATGTGAGTGATCGCGGCCCTGCGCGCTCACGCGCGCAGGGCCCATTCGCCGCGCACATTATGGCGCCTGTCGCCAATGACGCTCTCGATGAGAGCGAATCTCGTCGCCATCCAACGGATTGGCTCGATCGGAACCTCAGAGATCGCGGTTGTCGCGTACATCAGCGTCATGTGTGGCGTGAATTCGCGCCGAACGGACAGGCTGACGCCGGCATCGGCGAGAACCCCGATGATGGCGCGTTGAAAACTCTTGATCGCCGCGCCGCCATCATCGCTGACGAGCACCCGGGGCTTCTGCTTGCCGCCGCGAAAGCTGACGATCCTGTCGAAGTGAATTTCAAACGGCGCTTCGCGCACTGACTCGCCAATCGCTCGCAACCCGGCGATCATCTTATCGGGTCGCATGCGCGGATCGTGAATCCCGAGCAGCGAAATGTGGAGCCGTGGCGCTTCGATCAGCTTGCCCTGCAATGAAAACAAATCGCGATCCCGCACAGCGGCGCGCGCGATGTGAGTCGCGAACTGCGCATCCGGCCTGAGCGCGAAATAGATGTTTGGATACTTCGCAACTGGGTCGTCGAACCCCGGCAGCCAAAGCTGGTCGGACATGCGGCCTCTCCTTCACGCGTCGTCGTGAATGTCGGCAGGCCGCCCCCGCCAACTGAATATGAGAATCCTAGACCCGCTTCATATCCGTGTCGACATGCGCTGGCTCCATGTCAGACCTGTCACAAGCGACGGACGCCTGCAGCCGCTAGAGCGCCGCGATCAGTTTCTTGAGCAGCGCGTTGAGTTGCTCCTGCTCCGCTGTCGTCAGCGCGGAGAGCAGGCGCTCCTCGTTGGCGACGTGCCGCCCGATGGTGTCGTCGATCACGCGCCGGCCGGCGTCCGTCAATGCGATCAGCTTGCCGCGGCGATCACTGGGATCAGGCCGCCGTTCGACGAAGCCGGCGCGCTCCAAGCGATCGAGCCGGTTGGTCATTCCGCCCGACGAGATCATCGTGGATTCGTAGAGGCGGGTCGGCGACAGCATGTAGGGCGCGCCCGAGCGTCGCAGCGCCGCCAGCACGTCGAACTCGCCCGGCTGCAGGCCACCCTTGGCGAAGAGCGGATTCATATGGTCGCGCATCGCCAGCTCGGCGGCGTCGAACAGGCGGCCAAACACCGCGATCGGCAAGCTCGGCAGCTCGGGGCGCTCGCGCCCCCATTGTTCAACAGCCACGTCCGCGCGATCCATTCTCAGTCCTCTTGATGCAATGTATCTTGACACTAAGATACATTATGTCTAGTAACATACCAGCGAGATAATAACCGACCTCGCCCGATGCGTGAAGGAGGAACCCATGACCAAAATGATTTTCGTCAATCTGCCGGTCCGCGATCTCGCGGCCGCGACCGGCTTCTATGTCGCACTCGGCGGGGCGGTGAATCCGCAATTCTCGGACGACCAATCCAAATGCATGATGCTGTCGGAGACGATCGGCGTGATGCTTCTGGTCCACGACAAGTATCGACAGTTCACCAAGCGCCCGATCGGCGACGCCAGGCGCGAAAGCCAAGCTCTGCTCTGCTTGAGTTCCGAGAGCCGCGACGATGTGAACGCGATCGTGACGCGGGCCGTCGCGGCGGGCGGCAAGGCGGATCCCAATCCGGTTCAGGATCACGGTTTCATGTTCAACCGCAGCGTCGAAGACCCCGACGGCTATGTCTGGGAGATCCTGTGGATGGACATGAAGCAGATGGGCGGCTGAACCCTATCTACAACTCGAAACGCAACGCGCTCGCTGCATGCAGCGAGCGTTTTTCGTTATGGACGGCGAAGGAGAGGAGGTTGCGCCTTATCCCGCGTCGTTCTTCGGCGGCATCTTCTCGAATTTCTGAATGCTCGGATCGATATGATCCCACGCGTGACCCGCGGAACTCCAGAACAGCATCTGCGGTCTGTAGCGATCGGGCTCGTCGAGACTGCCGGCGCGGACGATGAAAACATCAGGCATTGCAGGGAAGGTGAGATAAACAGGCGATCCGCATGTCGGGCAGAACGCGCAGGATTTCACGGTTCCGCCATCGCCAACGACGTCCCAATGACGCGCCTCGCCTTCCAGTTTTACGGGCGCGCCTGCGAACGTCACATAGGAGCCATGGCCGCCGCCGCTTTGCCGCTGGCACTGGCGGCATTGACAATCGCCCATCATCACGGGCTCGGCCGCGATTTCGTAGCGAATGGCGCCGCAGGCGCACCCGCCAGTGAAAGCCTTGCTCATCATGTTCTCCCGGTGAATGGCGCTCAACGCGGCGCGTTGACGCGAAAAGATTCGCGATTCAGTGCGATTTCTTCGCTACGCCCTGATCGCCGGCGATGACGCCAATATCGGGCACGACCTTCTTCCAGCCCGCGCCCATGGCCTTCAGCGCGGAGTCGTTGCGCGGCGTCACGAAACCGGAATGAACGAGGCGCAGGCGCGTGCCGCTCTCAACCTTCGTCAGCGTGAAAGTCACGACCGTATCGAGCGGCGCGCCATAACCGACATTGCCCTCATGACCGCCACGCCAGGAATAAACGAGGCGCTGGTTCGGCGTCGCTTCGATCACCTCGCAATGAATGACGCCGTCCCATGCGCCGGCCGGCGTCGTCTGATAGGTGAAACGCTTGCCCTTCACTGGCTCGAACCCGACAGGATTCATGCGCAGCCAGCGCCCCATCAACTCGTTTGTCGTGAGCGTCTTCCAGATGATCGCAGGCGCATGCGGGAGAACTTCGTCGACGACGATGTCCTGAACATCGGATTCTGTCGCGGCGTCCATCATGAATCGATCTCCTTCAAGAGAGTGCGCAGATCAGTGAAGCGTTCGCGCCAGAACACGCCGTAATGGCTCATCCAGTCGACCAGCGGCGCAAGCCCGCGCGGCTCGGCGCGGTAATAGACCTTGCGGCCTTCGGGGCGCTCGACGACGAGGCCGGCGAGCTTGAGCGACTTCAGATGCTGGGAGATCGCGCCTTGCGTGACGCCGCTCCCCCTGGTGAGCTCCGCGACCGTGATCTCGTCGGCGCCGACCACGCGCTCGAACAGCGCCCGCCGCGTCGGATCGGCCAGGGTGCGCATGATCGCGTTGACGGGATGGGGTTCGAGCATGGAGACTGATTAGCACTCACTAATTGATTAGTCAACACTAATTTGATCGCAACGCCTTTGATGATCCGAAGTCTGTAACGACCGCGCCAGTCAGTGATGACGCCCTGAGGCGGCGGAGGCGGAACGCGCGGAGATTCAAGGGAGCATACCGGCTCTCGCCTCTTAAGAGCGCGACGCTCCGCAAGAGAGGCGTGCGCTCCAGCGCCTCGATGCGGATCAACGAATCTCTTCAAGAACTCTCGAATTTCTTTCATCGCACCGGCGCTCGATTTTTTGACGATATGGCCCATGCGGATCACGACATCTTTTGCGATCGGCGTCGCCTTCGCGCAGCTCCTTGCCGCCAGTCTTTCCGTGACGGCGCAAACACCGTCCGTTGTTTCCCGCGTGAGCGCTGCGCTCCAGAACGTGAGTGATCTGATTCGCCCCGGTCGCGTCGGCTATGCGACCATCTGGGACGGCAACAAATATGTGCAATGCAGGCGCGCAGCTCAAAAGGAAATGCGCTGTGAGGCGAGCGGCGCGACAATGCAGCCCTCGCTTCGTCGCGTTCTGACGCCGGAACGGCTGACGCGACTCGATACGCTCGGTTGGCGGCTCGATCCGAGCTTTGGCAATTATGTCAGGGTTTTCCCTGCAGAGACGACGGCGATCCGGATCGCCGAGCAAATCACGACCGCACTTGCAGACGGTTACGACGCCAAAATCGCGGCCCTCGAAGTTGAGACCAAATGGGTTGCCGACACGCCCTGCCCGCCGCGAAACGGGCCGACCCAAAATCTGGCGGGAATGGTGAGCGACGCGCCCTCTATGAGAGCCACGTCGGTGCGAGCCTGCACATACAAGCCCGACGCAATTGCCGAAGCCACGCAGCCCGCCAACTCTGCGGCGGAACTCTTTGCCAGCCAGGGCGCGACGACCGCCAGCGAAATCCAAAGGCTCCGGATCAACAGCGAGCGGCGCGTCTACGTCATCTTCAGCGCCGATATCGGCTATGTTCAATGTGCGCCGGAAAGCTCGGTCGCGATCTATTGCGAAGCGCAGTCTGCGGAAAGCTGGCCCGCTCTTGCGGCTCTTCTGACCCCGGAACGCCTCGCCTTCCTTCGTCAGGCAGGATTCTCCGATCCCGGACGTTCTCCGAACTATTGGCGGAGCTATTCTCTCGATCAATACGATGAAGCCGCGATTGCGCGTGAATTGCTGACGGTCCTCTACGAGGTCTACGGCTACCGCGGCGCGACGAAGCTCAAGATATCGACGGAATAGACGAGGCAAGCCACTCGATGCGTGGCCCTCGGCGTTTCATCTCCCCGCCGGGTTGAGAAAACTCGGTCGACCAGCCATGTTCGCCGGCAGGAGACAGCAAGAGTGCGCGCGGACTGGTACTTCCTTCTGGCGTTGATCGGGCCGATCATCGGACTCCTGCTTGTCATTGTCGCTATTCCCCTCGCGATCTACAGCCTGTGCGCCCGCAACGCGCGGAGGGGCCTCAAGACGAGCAAGGCCGCGCTTGTTCTTTCCGCTCTGTCCATTCTGTTGTCGGTCATCCTGTGGATCGAATTGATGACCGGCCGTTTCCGAAACGGAGATCCCGTCAACTACGGCGATCCCGATTTCATATTCTATGAAGTCGTCGCCATCCTCGAAGTTGTGGCGCTGTCGATCTCTCTCCTCGGCGTCATCAGGCAGAAGGCGCGTAGCGTTTCATGATTCCAATCAGTTCGGGCTGGCTCTTCATTCTCGTGCTCGTCAGTCCGCTCGTCGGTCTGCTGCTTGCGCTCGGCGCCATTCCGTTTGCGATCTACAGTCTGCGCGCGCGCAACGCGCGGCGCGGCCTCACCACCAGCAGGATCGCGCTTGGTCTGTCGCTGCTGTCGCTGATCGTGTCGGCGGTGCTGTGGATCGAAATCATCTCAGGCCAATATCTCAATGGATCGTCACTGAATTACAGCGACCCGGATTTTCTGATCTACGAAGTTGTCGCGGCCCTCGAAGGCGTCGCGCTTGTGCTGTCCGTGCTTGGCTTCATCAAGCGGCATACACGCCGTTGAACTAGGTCCGTTTTCTCCGTTGCGGCGGCAGTTTCCCGCCCATCACGGCCTCCGCTCTCCACGGCGCATCGGTCAATTCAGCGATCACGAAATCAGCCAAAGCGGAGACCTTCGCCGGACGCGCACGCGCCGTCGGCGTCACGAAATACAAGCCGCCTTCCGGCAGCCGCCAATCGGTGAGAACAGATTCAAGCCGCCCATCCCCCAGATATTCGGTCGCGATAAATTCAGGGAGCTCGGTGATCGCCAGCCCCTCAAGCACCGTTGGCAACAATGCTTCAGCGCTCGTTCCTCGCAGCGGGCCTGTTGGCGCAATTGGACATTGCTCGCCTGTTTTCCAATGGGTGAAGCGCCAGATGTCACGCTTCGCTCTGTTGGCGTAGCTCAGGCATTGATGGGCAATGAGATCGTGCGGACGCTCCGGGCGGCCATGTCTTGCGATGTATGCAGGCGACGCGACGAGAAACCGTCGGACAGGCGCGATCAATCGCGCGACAAGCGACGAGTCTTCGAGGACGGCGATACGCAACGCGGCGTCGAACCCGTCGGCGATCAGGTCGGTGTGCGCGTCGCTGAGGTGCAGATCGACCGCGATGTCGGGATAGCGTCGAAAAAACCGCGGCAACATCGGCGCGACCCAGCGCGCGCCGAAGGACAGCGGCGCCGCAAGCTTCACGAGACCTCGCGGCCGGCTGGAAGCCTCGCGCGCGATATCCTCGGCCTCCACCGCATCCGCGAGAATCTTCGAGGCGCGCTCGGCAAGCGAGCGCCCGTAATCGGTCAACGCAAGTCGCCGGGATGTCCTGTTGAACAGACGTCCCCCAAGGCGCTCTTCAAGGCGCGCAACCGCTCGCGAGACGGTGGCCACCGACACGCTCATGGTCCCGGCCGCCGCGGCGAACGAGCGCTCTTCGGCGACTTTGGCGAACATCGCCAGCCCCTCGAAGTCGGGCAGTTTCGACATCTGCAATTCTGCAACGATAGATTTCAATCATTTCTATTTCGAAAAGCGGGCATCCGCAACATCATTCACACAACCCGCGATGAGACGCGGAACCACTACAAGGAGACTTCAATGTCTGCGACCCGTTACCTTCCCTTTGTTGGCCGGCTGATGATCGGCCTTCCCTTCGCCATGAGCGGCCTGAGCAAGCTCGGCGCCTATGGCCCCACGACCGAGATGATCAAAGCCGTCGGATTGCCGTTCGCGCCGCTGGCTTTCGCCGCGGCCGTCGCGGCTGAGCTCGGCGGCGGTCTGCTTCTCATCGCCGGCTATCGCGCTCGTCACGTCGCCGCAGCGCTCGCCTTGTTCGCGCTCGCAACGGCGGCATCGTTTCACAGCAACTTCGCCGATCAGGATCAGATGATCCACTTCCTCAAGAACGTGATGATGGCGGGAGGACTGTTGCAGATCGTCGCCTTCGGCGGCGGCGCTCTCAGCGTTGATAACAGGCGCGAAACCCATGCGTTCAGCGCTGGCGCCACAGCCGCCGCGTGAATCCCACCGCGTTCGAGACCGCGTGCTCAAAGCGCTTTCCGACAACAGAACTATCGCACGTCGAGCGCGCGAGCCGCGCTCGACGCCACACGGAGAAAACCATGACCCATACTGTATCAAGCTTGCTGCTTCGCAATCTCCACGATGTGTTCGGCGAGATTGATCCGCCGCGTCGACGCGCGGCGATCGATGAAATCTTCCACGAAGACGCCGTCTTCTATGATCCGAACAAAAACGTTTATCGCGGGCGCGACGAGATCGACCGCATCGCGGGCGTGATCAAGGCCATGCATCCCGACTTCCAATATCAACCGCTCTCTCCGCCTGAGGAGATCGGCGATGGCGGCCGCGTGCGATGGGTGTCGGGCAAGCCTGGCGAGCCGCCAGCCTACGCCGGAACCGACTTCATCATCGCGCGCGACGGCAGGATCGCCGCGGTCTATCTCTTCTTCGACGCGCTTCCGTAAATTTGGCGCCAAGGCTGAAACATCAATTGCCGCCGCTGATGTGCTCCCACGCGGCGCAAGCTTCGAAAGCCGATGATGATCCGGAGCGCGTCAACGTCGAGGGAGTTTGCGTGGTGTCGAATAGCGCTGCCGTTCTACTCCCACCCGATTGTTTAAATATTATATAACCGATTGAAATTACTGGCAGATATTTTCTGGCGCCGGGAAAACTCCGGCGTGAAGATCGTCAAAGAGTTGCGCTTTTGATTTTAAAGAGAAATTCGCCGAAAAATTATTTTTGAGATTTCACCGGCTACCGACGTCGATCGCCTGTTTCAGCCACCGAGCGGCCCCTTTGTCGGACGCTCGTAAGCGCCATAAATGCCCGTCATCCGCTGATCGTCAAGTTCCGGCCAACTGATACAAACCCTCGGCTTCCAGTCACCGAAATTCGAGGACCTGTATCAAAGTCGATACATCGACCCAGTTTGCCTTATGCCGATTTTGCCAACCTGAGAGACGCCAACATCCATATTCTCAAACTGGCAAGCGGCTTGGAAAGCTCACTGCGAGCGAGCAAACAGCAGCAAAGTTAAACCATCTTGAGCATCTCCTGCCGGAGGATCTGCTCGTGGACTCTGCTTGGCTTTCCGCTCGCGGCTACTCCACCTCGTCAGGCGACGGCCGAGAGCGGATGATATCTGAGATGGCGGGCCAGATCTCCGCATTGCATGCGAATATCAGGAATGGCTATGCACTCCCAGAGCGCAGCGCGCGTCAGGGGGCCGATCGCAAAAATGCGCCTGGAGGGCGCGCCGGACGCGCTCTCGATCGCGCAATCGGCGCTCACGGAGATTCCTATGCGGAGCGGATCAGGGCGCGCTGCGCCGCTGCTCAGCAATGAACGGATGACCGGATTGGACGATCTTGACGGATCGGTCACCAGGCCGCGGCAATCGACGATCTTCCAGAATGTATCGCTCTCCACGGCGCCCCCGCCTCGCCTTTGATAGGAGACACGATAACCGCTCTGGAGATGCGCTACCTCCGTGATCTTCGCCGCGACGATACGCAGCCGCCGCATTCCGAGCATCGCCTGGAGGCTGCTCGCAATCTCGGGCGCCATTCGATGTCGGTGCACATCCCACCAGGAGCGCGCATGCTCAAGAAAGCGACGTCTCGCGGCTTGAGAAAAGGTGCGCCAGATCTCCTGCGTATATGGGCGCAAACCGTCGATGACGCCGCGCCAGTCCCCGCCTTCCAAAGTGTGATCCGTGATGCGTTTCCGCAGCCAGCGGCAGAAGTGCCCCGGCGGCTTTCCAAATGGAACTTCGTCCTTGCTGATACGAGCGATCTCGGCGGGCTTGTGCACCCGGGGAAGCAGTCCGCGCCGGGATAAAGCGACAATACGCCCGCCATAACCCGCTCCAACAGCGGACAGAACGTAATCCACCATCGTCAATCCTGTTCCAAGCACCAGGATCGGCTGATCCGAATCCGATCCGGCGCTTCCGGTCGCCTCCAGCCAGGGTGAGGCGTAACTTTCCTTGTCAAAGTCGCCGTAAGCGTCATTGCCAGTCGCAAGCACCGCGAAAGAGCCGATATGGGTCGAGCCATCGGCCATAGCGACCGCGACTCCGTTCGGCTTTTCCGTGACGGAGAGGCATTCTCCACGAACGATATTTAATCGATCGCCTTCCCTGCTGTGCGCATCGAGAAGACTGGTCATGTATTCGCCGTACAGTCGCCGCTGGACAAAGCAGTGCGGATCCGGACAAAGCGATCTGCGATCGGCTTGCTCGGAAAGCCAACGCCAGAAATGGTCTTGATCATCCGCGTATGCGCTCATATTCCCAGCGCGGACATTGAGCAGATGCTCGGGATTCACCGTCGAATAGGCGATTCCAGGCCCAACTTGCGCACGGCGCTCGACGAGGGTGACGACAAATTCATCGCGGTGATCGCGGAGCAAATGACACGCCATCAACGTCCCGCTCGCGCCGCCTCCGACAATGATCACATGTTTGCCACCGGAATTCGCCATGCGCCGTCTCCTCCCGGTTGTGGCGGTGCGTGACGATAGCAGTCTCGGCGTCGGTCGAAAAAGGGCTGCAAGTGATCCGGCGACATGGATGGTCGATAGCACGGCGCTCCCGTCAGAAGCCGGGATGGACAGGCGCGTTCATTCCGGGAGTGCGACGCTCCTGCCAGAGCGTGGTTGCGAAGATTCGGATTTCATCCGATCGTGCAACGCCGATCATGGTCTCAGCGAGATGATTTCCGTCGCTGACACTTTCTGAAAGTCGGACACGAGAACGTCGACGCGGACGATCCAGAAGCCGTCCATGGGCAGGTAAAAAGGTGCGGGCGAGAATTCTCCATTCATCGCCCGTGTTGCATCTTTGGTGAAGGGACCCAACCCGAATGACGGCTTTTCCAAGGTGAACGAGAGAGCCAGCGGCTGAAATTTCGAGTTCCGCCATTGCAGCTGATCAATCGTCACTGACACCATGCCAGCTTTCGGCGGCCTGGCGGTTAATCGTCCCGAGAAATCGCCTTCACTGATCCAAACTGAGGCAGCCTCCAGCGTCCGTTCACTGCCTGACGCTGACCGCGGCGGCGGCGTGAAACGCCACAAGCCGACGACTCCGAGCACGCCAAGCGCGAGCACGGTTTCCGCCATGATGCTTCGCGCAAGCCGCCGCGTATGGTCGATATCCGCCTGGACATGCGGCGCGAATACCACTCTGTTCGCCAGCGCAAGACAGAGGATCGCCAGAAGCAGCCCAAGCTTCACGCCTAGCACCAGGCCATATTCCGTGCGCCAGAGAGCTTCGACAGAGCCAAGCTGAACAATCGCAAGCGCCAGCCCGGACGCGAACACTGCAACCAGCGCAAACGGGATCGCATCAGAAAATCGCTGCAGTGGTCTTGCGAGCGCCGAACCGCGCGTGCGCGCGAGCATCGCAAGCGGCGGCAGCGAACCGATCCAGAACACGACCGCGACCGCATGCAGGAAGACGGTAGGGCGAGTCAGCAACTGAGGCGACGCCGTAGCCGCATGCCCGGTCGAGGCGAAAGCGACCCCGACAAGCGCTAGCGCGCAGATTGCCAACGATCGCGCAACCGCTTCTCGACTGGCGCGACGCGCGATGGCGGCGAGCGCAAACGACAGGAGCGCCGTCACCGCCATGAAACCGAACCCGGTCGCGAACAAGCCCGAGCGCCACGTCCCGGCATTGGTGATTTGCTCCAGCGGCGCTCCGTGCAGATCCAGGCCTTGTAGCCCGATCGATGCAATCGCGCCCAACCCGCCACAAATGAACGCGCCCCGGATGAGGCGCTCGGACGCGCGCGGTAGCGGATCCGCTTTCGCGATCAGCAACGCAAATGCGACGCCGCCGACGCCGAAAGCTGCTCCAACGGTCATAAGAAAACGCGACCACCACAAGCATATTCGCGCGAACATCGACGATTCCGCCTCCCGCGGAGGCGCCGCCGTTGAGTGTCCGATCGAAAACACCACCGCTCCGCCGACGGGGTGCCCGTCATCGGAGACAACGCGCCATGACAGAACATGCGTCCCTTCGCCAAGATCGGGGGGAGCGCGGAAAGAATATGAATCGCCCTGCTGAGCGCTGACTGCGAGATTGAAGCCTCGCCCGTTCGGAACGAGCAGACGCGCAACTGTCACCGTCACCGCTTCATTGAATGTCAGGCGGATATTCGCCGGCGCGGACGACAATACGACGTCATCCGATGGATCAGACGCGATCAGGGCCGCATGCGCGACAGCGGCCTGCGGCGCGAGCGTAACAAGGAAAGTTATCAGACAGCAGGAAGCGACAGCGCGCGCCAGCCGGCGGATCGGCGTCACGTAGGCGCGAGCAACTTGAATGACGGCGCCGGCGATTTGAGATCGCCCGGCCTTGCTCCCTGTCCCGGAATCTCGATCCAGCGTTCGGTTGCGCCGTCGCATTCCTGCACGATCGGCACATAGACGGGGCCAGCCGCCTGATTTTTCGCGATGGACACCCAAAGCGCAAACTCGTCGTAGGCTCCGTCTTCAAGGCGTCCAGACCAGGAAATCTCCTGCGGCGCAGAACCGTGGTCGTGCCCGGCGCTGCCAGTGTGTTCGACAGCCTTTTGGGCGATAACTTCGTATGTCCAGCCCGGCTTCGGCTGCGGCTTTGCGGAGGCGAACGCCTTCGGGATCTGGACGCGAATTCTCGTTGTGGCGGCTCCGGCGCAGCCATGCGGAACGCGCAGCACCAGTCGGAAGGAAGCGCCGGCCGCAGCCTCCTTGTTCTCGAGCGTCACATGGGCTTGGAGCGGGCCGACAGCGGTGATGAGCGCGGCAAGAGAACCTGCCCAACTCAGGGAACGGAGCATGATTTGTCCTTCGTGATGAAAGCGGTCGTCACCAGCTGGTCGCCAGGCCAAGATGGGCCAGCGCCTCGCGACGCAGCCCGGCAAGGCGCGGGTCGCCGCGGTGGCGCGGATAAGGGAGATCAACAGCGATATCGGCGACGATGCGTGCGGGCCGCGGCCCAAAGACGAGCACGCGCTCGCTAAGGAAAAGCGCTTCCTCGACATCGTGCGTCACCAGGATGGCCGTCAGTCCGGCGCGACGCCAGAGACTGACGAGTTCTTCCTGCATTGCGAGACGCGTCAGCGAGTCGAGCTTGCCGAGCGGTTCGTCCAGCAGCAGCAACCGGGGATCATTGACCAGCGCGCGGGCAAGCGACACCCGTTGCGCCATGCCGCCTGAGAGCTGATGCGGAAAGGCGGAGCTGAATCCGTCGAGCCCAACGACCTTCAGAATGTCGTCTATCCGTTGGCGCTGCTCCTTTGCCGCTCCACGAGCTTCCGGCCCCAGAGCGACGTTCGCGCGCACGGTTCGCCAAGGGAAAAGCGTCGGATCCTGGAACACAAGAATTCGTGACGGGTCAGGCTTCCCAATGGGTTCGCCATCGGCGAGCGTCCGTCCCTCTGTCGGAACATCGAGCCCGGCAAGCAAACGCAGCAGCGTCGACTTGCCGCAACCGGACGGCCCGATCAGGGCGGTGAAAGATCCCGGTTCAACGGTGAAATCGACCTGGTCGAGCACTGGAAGTGGTTTGCCTTCGAGCTCGAAGCGGTGGGAGACGTCACGAATTTCGACGCGATAACCCGACGCTGACGACCCCTGCATTTCCTTGAGATTCAAACCCGCGCTCACCACCGCACCATGCCTTTCTGCCACGACAGCAAGCGGTCGCGCAGGCGGAAAAGAATGGTGATAAGCGTCGAGCAGGCGAGAGCCATCACGAGCAGGGCGGCATAGAGATTGCCGTAGGCGCCCCACCCTTGCGCCCAACTCAGATACCAACCAAGTCCTGACTTCACGCCCAGCATTTCGGCGACGACGAGAACGGCGAAGGACGATCCGAGTCCCATAAAGAGGCCGACGAAAACATGCGGCAAAGCCGCTGGAATCGCGACCTTGAAAATCAGGAAGCGCTCGGTGGCGCCGAGCGTGCGCGCGATGTCGTAATAATCCCGATTGACGCCCGCGATTCCGGACCAGGTGAGCACGGCGATGGGAAACGAGCTTGCAAGCGCGATCACGAAGACGCTGGCGCTCGCGCTCGATGGGAAGACAAAGAAAATGATCGGCAGCCACGCGGTTGCGGGTACAGGTCCTATCAGCCGCAGCGCCGGATGAATCCAGTATCCCGCGCGCTTCCACCATCCCATCGCGAGGCCAATTGCAAAGCCCGCTGTCGCGCCGAACGCGAAGCCGCGAACCAAAAGCCAGCCGGACGCCCTGACGCTGTCGAGAAGGCGCGGCCAGTCTTCCGCATAGACTTCAAGAAGCGCTTGCGGTGAAGGAAAGAAAGGCAGCGGCAGATAGCCTGTCTTCGCGGTGACGATCTCCCATGCTGCAACGAACAGCGCCAGGGCCAGCGCCCAGGGACCGGCGTCTCGCGCCTTGCGGCCGAACGCGCCGAAGCCGTCCCCGAAAAATGTCGTCGCAATCAGCAGCAGAGCGATCAATCCACATAGAGTCGCCAATGCTTCACCGTAAGGGAGTGGAATCGTCTCTCGCCAGAAAAGAGCGATCGTTCCCACGATGATCCAGGCAGCGGCGGCCGCCAAACCGACGCCCCACATGCGCGGCTTCGCGGCCGCCCATCTCGCGCGAGAAAATCCCGCGCGATCGTCATCGATCGCGCGGCCGTCCAGTGTGCTGATCGCGGTCACACGGCCCTCCGTCAGACCGCGAAGACGTCGGCGTAGACCTTCTCGGCGAACTGCGCCGAGTCAGTCGATTGTTTGAACACCTGAACGCTCTTCAACTCGCTCGCATAGAGCGCGAGCTCTTTCTTCAAGTCGGCGCCAACCGGACGGTGGTTGTGAGTCTGTCCGTTCAGCATTCCCACGATGTCCTGCAACGTCACGCCTTTGGGCGCGAATTTGCTGAAAGACTCCGCCGAATCCCGCGGCTTGGCGACTGTCCAATCATGTGCCTCCAGGATGGCCCGGGTGAGCGCGCCTGCGATCTTCGGATCATTCCTGATCAGGCTGCCCCGCAGGCCGACGATGCAGCACACGCGATGCTCGAAGCCATGATCGAGATTTGACGCGATCTGCGTCCAGCCGCCCTTCTGCAGCCAGAGATAGGCGTTGGGATCGCCGTCAGCGACCGCGTGAACTTCGCCCTTCTCCGCTGCGATCGGCAATGCCGCAATGGGATATTGCCGCCATTCGACCTCCCTGACGGGATCGATGCCCTCCTTGTGGAACAGGATCGAGAAGAAGTGCTTTCCCGGACTGTTGAGATCGGTGATGCCGATGGTCTTTCCCTTGAGGTCGGCGAGCGACTTTACGTTCGTTTTCTCCAGCGCCACGAGCCGCGTGCATCCGCCATGCGAACCCGAAGTGATTTTCACGTCGAATCCCGCCTCGAGCGCCTTCAGCCACCGCAACGCCATGCCGACGCCGCCATCGGCTTTGCCAGTCGCCAGAGCTTCCAGCAGATTTTCGGTCGGACCGCCGAAATCGATCAGTTCGACATCCAAACCATATTTCTCGTAAAGGCCCTTCTCCTTCGCGAGATAAACGGGGGAAAGGCACGGCGCCACAGAGTTGGTCGCGAATTTTATCTTGGTCAGACTGCCCACGGCCGACTGCGCGCTTGCGATCTTGCTTGCCCCGACCGCGGCGGCGGGCAGCGCGAGACCGGCCGCCGCAACGCCACGCAATACCGACCGACGCGTCGTCGAAGAAGCGCCGACGCTCTCCAATGCATGTCGAGAATCAATCATCGTTCGTCTCCATGGGAGCAGCGCTCCCGCTATTGTCGATTGAGCTGGGGAAATCACGCCGCCGCGCGGCGGTTGTCACCCTCGGCAACCAGCGCGCGCACGCGCGGAATGAGCTCCTGCCCATATTGAAGCGCATCCGGCGCGGGATCGAAGCCGCGGATCAGGATCGTTGAAACGCCAAGGTCGTAGTAATCGAGGATCGCATCCGCGACCTGGTCCGGAGTTCCGACGAGAGATGTCGAGTTGCCTTTCGCTCCCGTAAGCGCGGCCAGTCCGGTCCAGAGTCGTTTGTCGAGGCGCGCTCCCTGCGCCGCCGCAGCGAGGAGCCGCCGCGACCCCTCGTTCGGAGGGCCCTGATCGCGACGCGCGAAACCGGATGACTCGATCCGGGCCTTCGCCTGCGCGAGAATGCGATCCGCTTTCGCCCAGGCCGCTTCTTCGGTGTCCGCGAGAATCGGCCTCAGCGACACGCTGAAACGTGGCGAACGTCCGTGAGGAGCCGCAGCCGCCGTCACGCGCGCGGTCAGTTCACGCACCTGCGCGTAGGTCTCGCCCCACAACGCATAAATGTCCGCATGCTTGCCGGCGACCGCGATCGCGGCGTCAGATGCTCCGCCAAAATAGATGGGAATGCCGCCCTCGCCGACCGGCTTCACCTCCGAGAAGGCGCGGCGGACTTTATAATAGGCGCCGTCATAATCGAACGGCTCGGCGCTGCTCCATTCGCGACGAACAATATCGAGATATTCGCTGGTGCGGGCGTAGCGCTCATCCTTTGTCAGATGATCGCCATCCTGCGCAAGCTCATTGTCATCGCCGCCCGTGATAATATGGACGCCCACCCTGCCGCCGGAGAGATGGTCAAGCGTCGCGAATTGTCGCGCGGCGACGGTTGGCGCGGTGAAGCCGGGGCGATGCGCGATCATCAGCTTCAGCCGCTGAGTAATCGAGGCCACATGCTGGGCCACCAGAATGCTCTCCGGCGAACTCGAATGGAATGCGAGCAACACGCGGTCGAAACCGCCATATTCCTGCACCTTCGCAAGCGTCTCGATATAGGTCCTGTCGATGACGGGGCCCGACCGCGCGACAGTCTCCGAAGCTTTGAAATTACCAACGAAGCCGATGAATTCGATCGCCATGTTGTCGCCTTTCCTAGATTCCGAGCGCGATGCGTCCAGCCAAGGACCGGACCGAGTCTTCCTGCGGCGAGTGAATGCGCGCGCACAGAACGTCGCGGTAGTGCCGCTCCAGCGGGTTGGCGCGGCTGATCCCGTGATTGCCGGTAAGCTTCAGCGCCTTTTCGACCACCGTGATCGCGTTTTCCGTGACCGTCAGCTTCAGCAGACCGCCCTCCGACGCCGACAGATGACGTCCGGCGTCCGCATCTTCGGCGGCCGAACGCAGCAAGCGGCGATTCACCGCAAGAAGTTCCTCGATCTCGCCGACAGCCTGCTGGATTCTCGGCACGCTCGCGAGCGCATCGCCGAGATTGCTCGGCCGCCTGGCTTTGAGGAA
Source organism: Terrirubrum flagellatum (assembly GCF_022059845.1). Taxonomy (GTDB): domain Bacteria; phylum Pseudomonadota; class Alphaproteobacteria; order Rhizobiales; family Beijerinckiaceae; genus Terrirubrum; species Terrirubrum flagellatum. The sequence goes on from NZ_CP091851.1 coordinate 2,464,766, forward strand.
ACCGATGAGCCAGTCGCGCGCCGCCCGCGCCACGCCGTCATAGAGCGAGGGAATAAAGACCGCGTGCAGTGAGGCCTGACGCTCATCCGGCGAGCCCCAGTCTCCAGGTTGCCGGACATCAAGTTCATGATTTTCCGGAATCTCGACACGATCGAAGATCACATCGTCGCTCGCCGTCGCGCGCATGCCGAGCTGATCCCATGTTCGCTCGATCGTGACGCCGGGCGAATCCATCGGCACGACAAAGCCGCCGACGCGCGGCGCAATCTCGTTGGTTCGCGCCCACACCACGGCCCATGTGACGCCCGCAGCTCCGGTTGAGTAGATTTTGCGCCCCGACACTCGCCAGCCATTACTGGTTTTCTCGGCGACAGTGGCCGGCAGGCCTCCGCGCAGTGGCGTTCCAAGATCAGGTTCGACACGGAACGCATTAATCAATGCGCCTTCCCGCACTGCCGATCCCACGATCTTCTGCACGAGCTGAAGCGGCGCCCGTCCCTTCGGCAGCGTCGCCAACTGGATATATTGCATTGCAAGGATGAGAGCGGTCGACGGCTCCGCCTTCGCGATAGCGCCGATCACCGCGCCCGCCTCGGCGATCGAAGCCTCGCGCCCGCCAAGCGCGCGTGGCGCGGTGATCACAAGAAGTCCCGCCTCGTGCAGACGCCGGAAATTCGCCGATGGAAACACGCCGGCGCGATCGAGTGCAACGGCTTCCACCGCGAATTCGGCCGCGACGAGCTCGGCTGTCTCGAGAAGATCGAGTGGGCGGTTCACCGCGAACTCACTCCGCCGCGAGGAGTCGGACGCTCGGCTTCGACGCCAGATGTTCAATCTCGCTAACGCTTTGCCGAATTCGCGTCAGCGCTTGCTCTGAGATGAGTCGGCCGCCATCAAAATCCCGATCGACGGCGAATATTCCCGTCGGCGCGCTATGGGCCGCGAAGAACCCGAATAGCGGGCGTAGTTGATGCTCGACGATGAGCGCGTGGCGCTCGCTTCCGCCGGTGGCGGTCAGGATCACAGGCTTTCCCGTCAACGCCAAGGGATCAATGAGATCGAAAACATGCTTGAAGAGGCCGCTATAGCTGCCCTTGTAAGTCGGCGTGCCGACAACCAGAACATCCGCATCCAATATCTCGCGCAACACCGCGCGCCCGCGCGGCTCGAGATCCTCTGCGCGCCGCGCCAATCCGAGCGACGCGCCAAAATCCTCGATCTCATAGATCGACGACCCAATATCGAGCCGCGCCGAGACTTCGTTGACAGCCGTCTCGACCAGAAGCCGCGTTTTTGAGGGACGAGAAACGCCTCCCGAAAAGCCGATAACTCGTCCATTCGCCATGTGTTATTCCTGGAACAAAGAGATAGCTCGAAGACGCCTTGTCGCCGCCCGAGTGGCGCCGCTGACGCCAACGCCGCTACAGATTGGCGCAGACGCTTTCGCCCGGTCAATCAAATCAGATTTCAAATAATGCCGTCTACAGAGAGGTTTTTGCGCTTATTACGCAAATTATCGGAAACCGATTTCGGCTTGCGCTTGCAGCTCGCCTGAGAAAAAGCGCCATGAAGAAGGCTATTTCAGACGCGCACAGCGTTTTGACCGTAACGATCTCCGACTCGGCGATCACCGAAAATCTTCTTCTCATTTAACTGCTGGCCGCCGGACGATGCAGGATAGAGATTGGCGCCGCGCTCATAACGGCATGACGAAGAGGGCCCCGATATGCTAACGCAGTCAGAAGTTGAAAAATGGATCTCGAGATGTCTCACGATCACGAACACACGGCGCCTCGCTGGAAACATGACGGCGTGCGAGTCATCAAAGGGGATCAGCTCGATCCCAATACGGCTCAGACGCCAGGGATGTTCCGGCAGGCCGCCATCAATCACGCGCGAGTCGGCGCGCAGAAAATCTGGGCTGGAACGGTGGCGATCGAGCCCGACGCCAAGACCGGCGTCCACCATCACGGCGCCCTGGAAAGCGTCATCTATGTCGTGCGCGGGCGCGCCCGTCTGCGCTGGGGAGATCGCCTCGAATATGTCGCCGAGGCGGACCCCGGCGACTTCATCTATGTTCCGCCTTACGTCCCCCACCAGGAGATCAACGCCAAGCCTGACGAGATCCTTGAATGCGTTCTCGTTCGTTCCGACAATGAGGCGGTCGTCGTCAACATCACGGATGTCGACCCCGTGGAAAAGCCGGAGGCTGTCTACTGGATCGATCCCATTCACAAGCGGTCGGAACAGCCTGATTGAACCAACTGGACCAAAGCCGTATCAAGCGGCCTTGGCGCCGGCCGTGGAAGCCCCTTGTTTTCGAGGCTTCTGCAGAGAGACCGCGCCTTTGATTGTCTGCGGCGCCCGCAGCAGGTTCAGGATCGGGCAGGCGCGATCGACAGCATCCCTCAGCTTCTGAATTTCAGCCTCGCCCGCATCGCTGACGATTTTGACCGTGTATGCAATGTCGTGCGGATAGACCGGAACTCCTTCAAAGCCAGGCGATCCCGCGCGGGGATCGATTTGCCCGCTGACTTCCACCTCGAGGCTGTGGATTGCGACGCCATGCGCCGCCGCCTGAATAAGAAATGAGTGGTTGAGGCATGATCCGAGCACGCCGAGCTGCAGTTCCGGGGAACTCGGCCCCAGATCATAACCGGCGAAGTCCGGCGGACTGTCCGTGATAACCTGGAAGTCCCTGATCCTGATGCGTCGAACGCCGCTTCTCCCTTCGGCGACAACGCGCGCGCCCAGAGGCTGCGCTCCAAGCGATCCATCTTCGATCGATTTCTTTCGCGCGGCGAGAGCTGCGCGCTTCTGAGTGAGATATTCGATCAGATTCGACATGGGCTTCCTCTTCAACATTCGCGCAGGGGAGAATTGAGCGCGATTGAGACGCCGTAAACCCCGTTGGCGCTTCATTGCTCAAATAAGAAGCGTCGCTTCGCGGGCGGAGGGCAAAAGAGGCGAATTTCCATATTATGCGCTTCGCGGCGGATATAACCTTCGCCGGCGCTGCACAACGGTCGTCCACGATGTTCGAGCTCGAACGAAAGGGCGCTGAATATCGGGAACTGTTGCGAGAAAAGAACGGCGCGCTTATACGCCAATTCAGAATTTTCGCAGCGTGCGCTCGCCCCAGAGGAGATTCAAATTTTGACGAGAAAATATTGTGTTCATCTCGCAGGCGTGGAAAGACACATCATCTCGGCAATACGATTTTTCAGGCAAATCATTCTCGTTGACTTCAATCGCCTCCACCGGAAATTTAGAAAGGAACGCAAACAGTCACGCGTCCGGTCGCAGCTCGGCTCGCGATCGACGACGTTTCGCACTCTCCCGGGAATATCGCCTTGCCGAAGCTTACACGTCGCGCGTTTGGATTGGCGGCAGGCGCACTGACGATATCCGCGCCAAATATTCTTCGCGCCGCGTCGCTTGATCTCGCCAAAGTGACTTTGAGGATCGGCGATCAGGTCGGGCAGCATCACAGCAAGCTCAAGGCGGCGGGCTTGCTCGATGACGTTCCCTACAAGATCGAATGGTCCGTCTATCCCGCGGCGGTGCATCTGCACGAGGCGTTGAAAGCCGACGCCATTGATGTCGGAGCCGCCAATGATTCTCCGACGGTCAGCGCGATCGCCGGCGGATCGAAAATTGTGGTTGTGTCCGCCTGGGGCAACGGCGGCAAAGGCACCTCGCTGCTCGTGCCGAAGAACAGTCCGGCGAAGACGGTCGCCGATCTCAAGGGCAAGACGATCTCGCCGACAACGCGCGGCAGTGTCGCGCATTATCTCGTCGTTGGCGAACTTAAGAAGGCGGGGCTGCGCGAAGAAGATGTAAAACTTGCCTTCCTCAATCCTGTCGACGCAGGCGCAGCGTTCGCGGCCGGAAGCATCGACGCCTGGGCGACATGGGGCGTTTATGCGGCCCGCATTCGCAGCACGTTGGGCGCGCGCGTCCTGTCTGACGGCGCCGGCGTCAATTCCGGGCTATTCGTCTTCAGCGCGACGCAGGCCGCGGCGCACGATCCCGGCAAGATCGCGGCGATCGCCGATTATTCCGACCGCATCGAACGCAGCTATCGCTGGACGCGAGAGAAACGCGCGGAGCACATCGCCTGGTACAAATCCTTCGCGAAGCAGGACGATGCGATCGCCAACGACGTCTATGACGATGACGCATCCTATCGCCGTTTGCCGATCGATGACGCTTTCGCCGCACGACTGAAGCTGACCTTCGACACCTGGAAGTCGGTCGGCGTCCTCAATGGCGACATTGACTTCGGCGCCTATCTCTATCGCGGCTTGGCGATCGGCGCCTGACATGGACGGAGCACTTCGCGAGTCCACCTGGGGCGGCGACGCAAGCACGATGACAATTGCTGACTTGAGCGCGTTTGCAGCCCACGGCGTCGAACCGCCCTTGCCTCAACGGGAAGCGTTTCGCGCCGCGCCGAAGCCAGGGCCTTTCAGAGAACCAATTGCATTCGAAAGGGTGACGCCGGACGCCGGACGGAAGCTCGGCCTGCCGCGACCGCTTCGCCGCGCCATGGGGCCGCTGCTATTTGTAGCGGTATGGCACGTCCTGTCGATCACTGGCCTGTTGCCCCGTGAGGTGCTTGCCAGCCCCGCGACCGTGCTGACGAGCGCTGCGGAGCTATGGTCGAGCGGCGAGTTGCAGAGCGCGATGCTCGCCTCCCTTCGCCGGGTGGCGTTGGGCCTTTCCATCGGCGGAATCATTGGCATCACGCTCGCCGTGATCGCCGGACTTTCCCGACTTGGCGAGGACATGATCGACTCTACGATGCAGATGCTGCGCACGATTCCCAATATCGCGCTCATTCCGCTTCTCATCATCTGGTTCGGCATTGGCGAACAACCGAAGATTGCGCTGATCGCGCTGGCGACTGCGTTTCCGCTTTATCTCAACGTCTATGCCGGAATCCGCAACGTGGACGAAAGCCTGATCGACGCCGCGCGCACGCTTGGCCTCTCCCGCCTCGGCTTGATCCGCCATGTGATCCTGCCTGGAGCTTCGCCGGGCGCGCTTGTCGGCCTGCGCTATTCGCTCGCCGTAGCCTGGCTTGCGTTGGTCTTCGGCGAGCAAGTGAACGCCACAGCCGGCATCGGCTATCTCATGAACAATGCGCGTGAATTCTTCCAGACGGACGTGATCGTCGTATGTCTTGCGGTCTACGCTCTCCTCGGTCTCGGCGTCGACTTCATCGTGCGGATGCTTGAAAAGCTGCTTCTCTCCTGGCGGCCGGCCTTCTCCGGAGCCTGACGCGCAATGACCGGCCAAACTCCTGCCGTGCGCGTGCGCGGGCTCAGTCGCCGCTTTGGCGAGCGCGCCGTCATCCGCGATCTCGACCTCGATATTGCGCAGGGCGAATTCGTCGCTCTCGTTGGCGCAAGCGGCTGCGGGAAAAGCACGCTGCTGCGTATCTTCGCCGGCCTCGATCGCGACATTCAGGGCGAAGCGCAGACGCCTGTTCGACGCGCCGTCTCGTTCCAGGCCCCTCGCCTCATGCCATGGAAGTCAGTCTGGCGAAACGTTGTGCTCGGCCTGCCTGGCGCCGACCGGAAGCGGGCTGAGGTGGCGCTTGCGGAGGTCGGCCTCTCTCATCGCGCCGATGTCTGGCCGAAGGTGCTGTCAGGGGGCGAGGCGCAACGCGCGTCGCTCGCGCGCGCATTGGTGCGCGAGCCTGATCTCTTGCTGCTCGATGAGCCTTTTGGCGCGCTCGACGCACTGACTCGTCTCAAGGCCCAGGCGCTTGTCGGAGAGCTTTGGCAGCGCCACCGCTGCGCCGTGCTTCTCGTCACCCATGATGTGGAAGAGGCGATTCTGCTCGCCGATCGCATTCTCGTGATGGAGGACGGAGCGATCGCGCACGAGGCCATCGTCGATCTGCCGCGCCCTCGCGCGCGCAGCGGCGAGCGGTTCACGCGATTGCGCGGCCTGCTGCTGGAATGGCTCGGCGTCGACGACCGTTCACTGTCGAGAGAGGCGGCGTGACCCGCTCAAGCTCTGTCGGCGAGGCGCTCACACTTGCGGCCGATGTTCTCGTGATCGGCGGCGGCATGGCCGGCGCATGGGCGGCCGCAGCCGCTGCGCGCGCCGGCGTGTCCGTCATCCTCGTCGAGAAGGGTTATTGCGGAACAAGCGGCGTCACGGCGGCGTCCGGCCCGGGCCACTGGTGGGCGCCGCCGGATCCGCCAGAAGCGCGCGCCAACTCCATCTCCAGTCGGCAACGAATAGCATTCGGCCTCGGCGAGCCCGGATGGATGTTGCGCATCATCGACCAGACGTTTCGATTGCTGCCAACATTGTCCCCACACTATCAGTTCACGCCTGATGATCGCGGCGTTATCAATTACCGCGCGGTGCGCGGGCCGGAATATATGCGCGCACTTCGGGCGCTCATCACAGAACTCGGGGTCACGATCCTGGATCATAGCCCGGCGCTCGAACTGCTCGCCCGCAGCGACGGCTCCGTCGGCGGCGCGCAAGGCGTGCGGCGCCAGCATCGTAATCAACCGTGGCGCATAGAGGCCGGCGCCGTGATTCTCGCGGCGGGCGGCACAAGCTTTCGCTCCCATCTCCTGGGGTCGCGCAACAATACGGGCGATGGCTACCTCATGGCGGCGGAGGCCGGCGCCGAACTTTCCGGCATGGAGTTCACCGCCGCCTACACAGTCGCGCCGAAGCATTCGACCATGACGCGCACCATGTCCTATGCGTTCGCCGACTACTATGACGCCGACGGCCAACAGATCGACGCGCCGTTCGGACCCGATCAGACCGAGCGAATTGCACGGGCTCTATTGGCCGGGCCCGTCTATTGTTCCTTGCATCGCCTGCCCGCGGACGTGCGCGAACATCTGCCGACGATCTCGCCGAATGTCATGCTTCCCTTTGTGCGCTGGGGCGTCGATCCCTTCCGCGACCGGTTCGAAGTCACGCTACATACGGACGGCACGATCCGCGGCATCGGCGGCGTGAGAGTCGCAGATGAAAACTGCGCAACTTCTGTTCCCGGCCTCTTTGTCGCCGGCGATACAGCAAGCCGCGAACTCGTCGCGGGCGCGAGTTCCGGCGGCGGCAATGTGAATTCGGCCTGGGCGCTTTCGTCAGGGACATGGGCGGGGCGTAGCGCTGCGGAACTGGCGCGGCGTAATCGGTCCGCTGGAGCGGCGCTGAGACCTCTCGGGCAGGCAGCCTTGCGCCCGGCCTCGCATGCAAAGTCGATCGACTTCGCTTCAGCAATCAGCGCGGTGAAGGCCGAGATGCATCCCTATGACAGGAATCTCTTTCGGACTGGCGAGCGACTGACGAGGTCTCGTCGCGCCCTGGATGAAGCATGGCGCGAGGTGGCTGATCATGCAGCCGGACCACAAACCGATCCACTTGTTGCGCGCGAAGCGGCCGCGCTCATCGCGTCCGCGCGATGGTCTGTCGCATCCGCCTTGGCGCGGGAGGAGAGCCGCGGCATGCATCGGCGGCTGGATCGACCAGGCATGAACGCACGCTTCGCGCATCGCCTTATCGTGCGAGGCTTGGCCAATATCGAGGTCATGCCAGACACTCCCGGCGCCGCCGCCCTGAAAGAAGCTTCATGATCGAATTGATTGTCACTGAGCGCTGCGTTTCCTGCGATAAATGCGTCGATGTCTGCCCGACAAACGTATTTGACCCGAACCTGCATGGCCCTCCTCACATTGCGCGCCAGTCGGATTGCCAGACCTGCTTCATGTGCGAGCTGTATTGCCAGGAAGACGCGCTGTATGTCGGTCCGCACGCAGATCGCCCGGAGCCTGTCGATGCTGCGACCATCGTCACGGCCGGATTGCTCGGGCAGTATCGCAGGGACTCAGGTTGGGACGAGTGGAAAGACATCTACCCCAACGAGCAGTGGCGCATGGAGACTGTTTTTCGGCGCGCCGCCGAGGCTGCAAACAGGTAAGCCAATTCGCGATATCAGCCTCTCGATAAGTCACTGTGCCCAGACGCGCGGAGGCCTACGCCTCACAACAAACCACGCTCATCTCGATGAGCTAAGCCCTACTGGCGTCAGCGCCGGACGTTCGCGACATTTCCCAAAAAGCATGCCGTTGAGGGGAGCGATATTGCAGCCAGGCAAGCACCCAATTGCTCGAGCGCGCAACCAGCACATTCATCTCATATGATATAGTCGGGCTGAATGGCCTCCTCGCGGATGAGCTTGCCGAGAATCTGGCCCTCCAGGCGAGCAAGCTCCGCCGCGCCGCGACGGCGAGGCCGCTTCAAATCGATTTGAACATCGAGAGCAACGCGGCCTTCGTCAATCATCACGATGCGATCGGCAAGCATGAGCGCTTCCGACACATCATGAGTGACGAGCACCGCCGTGAATTGCTGACTGCGCCAGACACGCTCCAGAAGAGTCTGCATCTCGATGCGGGTGAGCGCATCGAGGGCGCCCAGCGGCTCATCAAAGACCAGCAGTCGCGGCCGACTGACCAGCGCGCGAGCGAGCGCCACGCGCTGCTTCTGGCCGCCAGAGAGAACTGATGGCCATTCGTTCGCCTTGTCCGCAAGGCCGACGGCGCGCAGCGTTTCGAGGACGCGCAATTCAGCTCCGGCGTCCTTGCGCGCTGCGCCGAGGCCGACTTCGACATTGGCCAACGTTCGCGCCCAAGGCAGAAGCCGCGGCTCCTGAAACATGATGCGCGGCGTGGCGGCGCTATCCCCTTCTGTGAGCACGATCTCTCCAGAGGTCGCTTCGTCGAGCCCGGCCAGAATGCGCAGGAGCGTGCTCTTGCCACAACCGCTACGGCCGATGATAGCGATGAACTGTCCCGCCGGGATATCGAGATCAACCCCGCGTAGAACCTCTAGCGCGCCGAAGCGCTTCGTCAGACCGCGAATCGAAATCGCCTGTCCTTGCGGACTTGGCGCGCGCTCTTTGAACTGGGCTTCGAATTGCGCGGCGCGACCGGTCGCAAAAGCAACGCTCATGCTTGCCGCCTCAAGATTTTCGGAATGCGGGATGCCAGGATAACGACAGTCTTTCGAGAAGTCGCACGGTTGAGTCAGCGAGCTTGCCAAGCGCCGCGTAGATGACGATCGACAGGACGACCACGTCCACAAGCATGAACTCGCGTGCATTCATCGCCATGTAACCGATCCCGGAATTCGCGGCGATCGTCTCGGCCACAATCAGCGTCAGCCACATTACGCCAAGCGCATAGCGAACTCCGACGAAGATCGAAGGCAACGCGCCCGGCAGGATGACGCGCAGGAACAGTTCGAACGAATTCATGCCGTATGAGCGGCCCATCTCGACGAGTTGCGCATCGACGGTGCGCACGCCGTGGAAGGTATTGATGTAGATCGGGAAGAACACGCCGACTGAAGTGAGGAACAGCTTCGCCTCCTCTTCAATTCCGAACCACAGGATGACGAGCGGCACAAGCGCGAGATTGGGGATATTGCGGATCATCTGGATCGTCGTGTCGGTGAAGCGCTCCGAGAGCTTCGACAGTCCATTGAAGAGGCCGAGCCCAAAGGCGATCGCTCCGCCCAACAAAAAGCCCGACGCCGCGCGCTGGAAGCTGATCGCCAGATTCTGCGGAAGCTGACCGTTGAGCGTGAGCCGCCAGGCCGCAGCGATGACATCGCTCGGCGCCGGCAGGACATTCGCCGGGATGATTCCCAAACGCGAAGCAAGCTGCCAGAGCGCCAGAATGGCCACGGGCAGAATCCATGGGGTCATCCCGGAGCGAAGGAGATCGGCGCGGAGCTTCCGCGCGAAACCACGTAGATGGGTGCTATGGCCGCCAACCTTTCGGTCGGCGACCACAGACTGGATCATGCTGAGCTGGGAAATATCAGTCATGCCAATCACGACGCTGCCGCTGCGACGCGCGCGCCGGTTCCGCTTACGCCGAATTCCCCAATCTGCGTCGCGTGCGCGCCGTGACGCTCCGCGCCGATTCCCAGCGCAGGGAGAAGCAGTTCGGCGACCTTGTAGGCTTCTTCGAGATGAGGGTAGCCGGAGGCGATGATCGTCTCGACGCCAAGCGCCTGATATTCGCGCAACCGGCGTGCGACCGTTTCCGCCGAGCCCACAAGCGCTGTTCCCGCGCCGCCGCGGACGAGCCCGATGCCCGCCCAGAGGTTTGGCGCGATCTCGAGCTGATCGCGCCTGCCGCCATGCAGCGCGCTCATGCGCTTCTGGCCTTGCGAATCCGACTCCTCGGCGAATTTCTTCTGGGCCGCCGCAATCGCATGGTCAGGCAACCGGCTGATCAGCTTGTCGGCTGCGGCCCAGGCCTCCTCATCAGTGTCGCGCACGATGAGATGGATGCGGAGGCCGAAGCGCACTTTTCGGCCGTGGGCGGCGGCCCGAGCGCACACCCGATCGAGCTTCTCCTTCGCCTGCGCAGGAGGCTCGCCCCAAGTGAGATAGACGTCGACATGTTCGGCCGCGACCTCCACGGCCGGATCCGACGAGCCGCCGAACCAGATCGGCGGCGGTGTCTGCACAGGCGGGAAGTCGAGCCGCGCTCCTTTGACCTTGATATAGCGGCCGTCGAGATCGACTTTCTCGCCCGCCAGCAACCGCGCATAAACTGAAAGGAATTCGGATGTGTGCGCATAGCGCTCGTCATGCGACAGAAATATCCCGTCGCCCGCGAGTTCGCCGGGATTGCCGCCCGTAACGACATTCACGAGGAATCGGCCGCGGCTGATGCGATCAAGCGCCGCAGCCTGTCTTGCGGCTTGAGTCGGAGACTGGACGCCAGGCCGCAGCGCGACCAGAAAACGGAGGCGCTCGGTAAGCGGCGCCAGCGCGGCCGCCGTGATCCAGGGGTCGTCGCAACCCCGCCCCGTTGGCAAGAGCACGCCTTTGAAGCCTAGCCGATCCACCGCCTGCGCGATCTCTTTGAGATAGCGGAAGTCCGCAGGGCGATGGCCATCCGTGGTTCCGAGATAGGAACCATCGCCGCTGACCGGAATGAACCAGTAGACGTCGAGCGGCTTTGCGATCGAAGTCATCGCTGCTCTCCTCACTTGCTGTCGTTGCAGGAATCGAAATCAGACGCCTGATTTCCAGGACCAGACAATATCGCGGACGTTGATCGTCTTCGGGATCAGGCCGAGCTTGTAGAAGCGATCGGCGACGCGCTGCTGTTCATCGAGCACGCGATCATTCAGCGGAGCGATGACGAAGTCGCTGCGTGCGACGGATCGCTTCCACGGCTCGATGTCGAGGCCCGTCGCCGCGGCCTGAACGCTCGCCACTTCGTCGCGATGGGCGTCGGCCCAGCGTGCGACCTTCGCCAGCTCTTCATTGACGGCGGCGACAATATCAGGATGTTTGCCTGTGAATTCGCGATTGGCGAGGTAGAAGGAGTTCTGCGCAACGATGCCCTTGGCTGTCGAGAGAACGCGCACACCCGGCAACGTCTCCGCCAAAGCAAAGAACGGGTCCCAGATCACCCAGGCGTCGAGCGAGCCGCGCTCGAAAGCGGCGCGGGCGTCGGCCGGCGGTAGATAAACGGGCGTAAAATCACCATAGCCGAAGCCTGCTTTCTCGATCGCGGCGATCGTGAGATTGTGCGAACTCGACGCTTTCGCGAAACCAATCTTCTTGCCCTTCAAATCCTGCAGAGTCTGAATCGGCGAATTCGGCGGGACGAGGACGCCGGCGCCAGATCCCGCCGCTTCCTGTGTCGCGACATAGAGGAGATTGGCCTTCGCAGCCTGCGCGAAGATGGGCGGAGCGTCGCCGGTCGGACCATAATCGATGCTGCCGACGTTAAGCGCCTCCAGCAATGGCGGCCCAAACTGGAATTCGACCCATTTGATCTCGATTCCGAGCGGCTTGAAACGCCTCTCCAACACACCCTGTTGCTTCGCAATCAACAGGATGCCGTTTTTCTGGAAGCCTATCCGAAGTTCTTTGGGAGCAATTGTCTGCGCAGTCACACGGGTTCGAGTGAGCGACGCCCCGATCGAGATCGAACCGCCGAGGATGAATGATCTGCGTTTCATATGGGATATCTCCATTGATTTCAGGCGGCGGCGGGCAGCCGCAGGTCGGACAAGCGAGGCGAACGGGCAAGCGCCATGGCGACATCGCGCCGTCCATCGGCGAGAGCGCGCACAGCCTGCTGGAGTTGCGCGAGGCTTGCGAATTCACGGCCGTCCAGCGCATCGAACCGGCCGCCGGCGGAATAGAAGGTGAATCCACGATCGTCGCCTATCGCCAGGCCGACACCGGTTTCTCTGACTTCGATGATGTGAGCTTTGGACATGAATTTCCCGCCGCCGACGGCACGTCGGCGCTCCCGATGCATTGAGACGCGTTGACTCAGGCGCGAAGCGCGCCTGTCAGCTCACCGACATCGACAGGAAGATCGAAGGAGCAGGTCCGGGAGGGGAAGAAGCTTCATCGAAACAGGAATACGAAAGGTCATGGCGTCATTCCACATATGACGGAGCCCACGAATGCTTCCGTGGCGCTTTTAGCGTTGGTGACGCGGCGCAAGCTGCTCCAACAAATCCCGCGATCAGGGCAATCGCCTGATGTTCAAAAATTCTTTTATGGGCGCTAAAAAGTCAATCGAAGGGATTTCCGAAGTTTCGGCGCAAGAAAGCTGAACATTCTCTCCGTCCAGCCGCGATAAGCGGATTTCATCCGACTTGCGATGGCGTCAGCCCGCTCCCGCACCCGCTCGGGCCGCAAGCCCTGATCACGCCAGCCATCTCTCGTTCGGAATCTCATCCGAACGCCATCGACATCGAACCAGCCTGATCGATCAGACGAGGAGAGCCGCGCAAATCCACTCGCTTCGCCGTTGCTCTTCTATCACCTGTCGCACGGCTTCGCGTTCTTCGTCTCGCTCGTTTATTTCCGGCTCGCTCCAAAGCGCCTGATACGCCTGCTCTGCTTCCGTTGTGGAGCTCCAGCGAAAGTTGGCGATCAGCCATGAGAGCACATCAAGAAACATCGATACGCTCCGGGCTTCGTGGAACCAACGCCGACGATGATCACGTTTACTTGCATTGTTCGTCGAGCATCCGCGAATGTCGTCGCGATACGCTCACAGGTCAAAGAAATCACATTCTAAAGTTGCATCGCGCCGTAGACGAGAAATCTACTGCATCTCGTACAAATAGTTCACATCAGCTCGACAAGCACGCCAATTCATGAACTTGCTGGTCCAGCGCTCAGACCAATCTGCTTCCTTCGTCGCAAAACGAGTTCTCGAGCCTGCGTCATCTACTGGTCCGATTATTGGGCGTGAGAGCACAATCGGTGCAAGACCCTCCGGCGTCGCTATCGCTCAGGGCGCCCGAGACAAGCCCTGCGCGCTAGAAGCGCGCCACGGCCTCTGGAAAAACGATGAGCGCGGAATATGTACAGTCATCTGTTCTTTAGGGATCGCCCATGAGCGACGCTCGCCAGCTCCATCTTGGCGCTTTCATGCGCCCGATCAGCATTCATACGGGCGCGTGGCGTTATCCCGGCGCCTGGCCTGACGCCAATTTCAATTTTCACAAGATCAGAACGCTTGCGCGCAAGCTCGAGGCCGGAAAGTTTGACGCATTCTTCATGGCCGACCATCTCGCGGTGCTGAACATGCCGATCGAGGCCCTGAAGCGGAGCCATACGGTTACGTCCTTCGAGCCTTTCACTTTGCTGTCCGCCCTCGCCGGCGCCACGGAACGCATCGGTCTGGTCGCCACCGCTTCGACGACGTTCGACGCGCCTTTCCATATTGCTCGCCGGTTCGCCTCCCTCGACCATATCAGCGGCGGTCGCGCCGGCTGGAACATCGTCACGACCTCGAACCCCGATGCTGCGCTTAACTTCGGCCTCGATGAACATATGGAGCATGGCGAGCGTTACGCCCGCGCCCGGGAGTTTTACGACGTTGTGACCGGGCTCTGGGACAGTTTCGATGATGGCGCATTCACTCGCGATGTCGAGAGCGGTCTCTTCTTCGATCCCGCGAAAATGCATGTTCTTGATCACAAGGGCGCGCACCTGTCGGTCAGGGGTCCACTCAATATCGCTCGTCCCATCCAGGGATGGCCGGTCATTGTTCAGGCCGGCGCATCAGACGCCGGGCGACAACTGGCCGCTGAAACCGCCGAGATGATCTTCGCAGCCTCGGGATCGCTTGAAGCAGCCAAAGCCTTCTACGCCGATGTGAAGTCGCGCGCCGAACGGGCCGGCCGCAATCCTCGCCATCTCAAGATCCTTCCCGGCGCGCTGGTGGTGGTAGGGAACAGCGTCGATGAAGCGAAAGAGAAGCGCGCGCGGCTCGACAGCCTGGTCCATTATGACAACGCCCTCGCCTCCCTTTCGATTGCGCTCGGCCATGATGCGAGCGGCTTTGATCCGGACAAGCCTTTGCCGGAGATTCCGGAAACGAATGCAAGCAAGAGCGGACGAGAGCGAACCATTGCGCTGGCCCGCCGCGAGAATCTCACTGTGCGCCAGCTCGCTCAGCGCCTCGGCGGCTATGGCGGGTTGGCCTTCGTCGGCGCCCCCCGGACGATCGCCGATGAAATGGAGCGTTGGCTCGTCGAGGAGGGAAGCGATGGTTTCAACATCATGTTTCCCTATCTTCCGGCAGGGCTGGACGACTTTGTCGACCTCGTCGTGCCGGAGCTTCAGAAGCGCAAACTATTCAGGACAGACTATTCGGGACCGACGCTTCGTGATCATCTCGGGCTGCCCCGTCCGCCCAATCGCTTCTTCTCATAGGCGAAGATGCTGCAAGGCAAAGTTGTCGCTGGCAGCGGAGTGTCATTTGCGGCAGTTGGCGATCTACAAACCGAACTTCGCGTTCCGACCTGATCCGGACATCCGAGTCCCTGTGGCGGAAGGACAGAAACGGCCGCAAGCTCACGTTCGCTGAGATTCGGATAGCGAAAAAAGCGGACGCGGTCCGTTCGAAAATCAACAGCAGCAGTGATGAAGCGGCCGATTTGCACGCGGTGGCGCGCCACAGCCGCACACAGACGAAACTTGCTTTACACCACAGTCAAACGCGGCTCAGATCATCGAAATGGTTTCGGAAGGCGCGAGGACGCGGACGTGGCGACCGATGCATACCGACCAGCGGCAGACGAACAACCCGCCGAAACTGCGCTATTGCCGCCGTTTGTATCCCTCACTCCCACTCGATCGTTCTAAGGGATGGTAACGCGCTGATTTTTTAGCGCAAATTTTTTCTGTGCGCGACGAAGAACCGTCTCACCGATCCGTCAGAAACTCGCGCTCTTGAATTCAAACACCAATTTCGACGTTCCACGATTTGCTCGGTTTCAGCGACTATCGGTATCAATCGGTCGATTTTTTCTGACGGCCGCCGACCGAGCCGTCCCGGCAGTTCCCCAAAAGACCGTCACGAGGCTGTCTATCACATGAGTCCTTCGCGAGATTTTGCATTGGGCTGCGTAATCGATACAGCGATACACGCGACCAGCGCCATCAGCGACCTACTGCGCGTCAGTCGCGCGATATTGACAGCCCCGCGAGAAGCGGCGCGTAGGCGCGGAGCCTGCGGGATACGAACTCCGTGAAGAGCCGCACGCGCTTCGTCTTACGCGTCTCGCCCGGCGTGAGAAGCCAGAGCGTTGGGTGTGTTTTCAGATCGATACCCGGAACCCTCGCCAGTAGGCGATCGGCGTCTCCGACAAAACACGGCAGTCTGGTCATGCCGATCCCTTGCCGTGCCGCGGCGATCTGCGCGTCGGCGTCCGGCGTCCTGAACGGAATCCCTGTCGCACGAACCTCGCCCTCGTCGGCCCAGTCCGGAGCGCCATGACCGCCGATGACGATGAGCCGGATGGGACCCGGCGCGCCCGCGCGCCACGCGGCTAGTCGATCGCGGGACATATAGACGCCTGAGAACAGCTCCGGACCCTTCAGGCCATGGAGATTGAGCGGCAGGGTCTTGCGATCGGAGACGATGCGGATCGCGACGTCCGCCTCTCGGTTGGTCAGATTTGCCACCTCGCCTGTCGACACGATCTCCATCTCGATGTCCGGATACGCACCCGCAAAATCGGCGAGATCCGGCATGAGCAGGTGTGTCGCAAGGAACGGAGGCAGTGTCACCCGCAGGAGTCCGCGCACGCCCTGATCGAGCCCGAAGACACGCGTTTCCAGCTGGTGCGACGTCGCTTCCATCTGGTTCGCGAGCTCTAGGACCTCCTCGCCCGCAGGCGTCAGGCGATAGCCCGCGGGGAGCTTTTCGAACATCTGCGCACCGAGACGTTTCTCAAGCTGAGCGATGCGTCGCAGCACGGTCGCATGGTTCACCCCGAGGCGCTTGGCGGCGGTGCGCACTGATCCCCCGCGCGCGGTGGCAAGAAAGTAGCGAACGTCATCCCAGTCGATCATGGTGCATTCTCGCGCCGCGCAGTGCGCCTTCAAAGTCCGTTTCTAGCCTGCGGAACCGAAAAGTGCGAGCACAACGGGGCCGTCGGCCATCTTGCCGGTTCGTTTGCGCACCACCGCTGTGCGTGATTTCGCACTCATGGAACGATTTAGGCGACCCCATGTGGAAGGGCTCAGGGGACCTCCCCGACCACACACATCGAAGGATAGAAGGCTATGAAAAAGCTAGAGGGCAAGGTCGCCGTCATCACGGGTGGCAACAGCGGGATTGGCTTGGCAACGGCTAAACGCTTCGTGGATGAAGGTGCGCACGTCGTGATTACTAGCCGACGAGAGAAAGAGCTGAAAGAAGCCGCAGCCTTGATCGGGAGAAACGTCACTGCGGTCACGGGCGACGTAACGCGCCTGGAGGATTTGGACCGGCTCTATGCCGTCGTGAAGGAGAAACATGGTCACATCGACGTGCTCTTCGCGAATGCCGGCTGGGGTGAAGTCGCACCGCTTGTAGCGGCCACCGAAGCGCATTTCGACAAAACCTTCGACTTAAATGCGAAGGGAACGTTCTTCACAGTGCAGAAGTCCCTTCCCCTCTTCAGAGATGGAGGCTCGATCGTCCTGACCTCTTCAGTCGCGAACGTGAGGGGGGATGCAGCCTTTACCGCCTACGCCGCTGCCAAGGCAGCCGTGCGCTGCTTCGCTCGCGGCTGGACGATGGAGCTGAAGGATCGAAAGATTCGAGTGAATTCCATGAGTCCTGGCCCAATCGAAACTCCCGCTTTGGAGAAGGTGGGCCTCACCACTGAGCAGATGGAACAGGCGATCGCTCATTTCGCCTCGCAAGTTCCGCTCGGTCGCAGAGGTAAACCTGAGGAAATCGCAGCCGCCGTCTTGTTCCTCGCCTCCGATGAAAGCTCTTACATCACCGGCGTGGACCTCGCCGTCGATGGAGGCATGGCGCAGGTCTGACCCGGCATCACGTAAGATCGGAGAGTCTCCCGTGAGCACCGAGCAAAACGTCCAGACCGTGAAGGACTACTTCGCCGCGATCGGCCGCGGTGACAGGGAGGCTCTGCTGGCTCTGGTCGCCAAAGACATCGTGTGGACCATCCCAGGCAAGGACTGGCAGCTGACCGGAACGCACCGCGGACACGCGGGCCTGGTGAATTTGCTAGAGACCGCGTCCCGGTCACTGGAGACGTCGACGGAACCCCGGGAGTTCGTCGCCCAGAGAGACCGGGTGCTAGTGGTTGGCTTCGCAAGGGGGAAGGTCAAGGCTACGAACAAGCCGTTCGAGGATGACTGGATCTTCGCCATCACAGTTCGAGACGGCAAGCTGACCAGCATCCGGGAGTATGTCGACACCCAGGCCTTGGCGCGGGCCTCCGAGGCGGACCCGACGCCCTCGCCCAGCGACTCTGGAGCCGCACAACGAGCCTCGTGAGGCTTGCCAATGCGCCGAACGAGCCGTGGGACACCGTCTCGCGCGCCGCGCGCTCGTCGAACGCCCAACCGTAACGGAGATCCCGATGTACGATCAAGCCAAGCAATGCGAGTTGATCCGGTTCGCACGCGTCGATGCAGGCTCCACCGTCATCGACGTTTACCCGGGCGCCGGCGATTGGACCCGTATCTTCTCTGAGGTCGTGGGACCCGAAGGTCGGGTCTACAGCTTCGTGCCGGCCGAAGTCGCCCATTTCAAGAACGATCCGGTCGGCCTCATGCGGACGCTCGCGAAGGAGCCGGGCAGGGAGAACGTCGACGCCGTCTCGGCGAACCTCGTCGCGCTGACGGAGGTCACGCGGCCAGCGGATGTCCTGTGGCTGCACCTGTTCTATCACGATCTCCACACCGCGCTGATCAAGGACAGCGGCGCGACGGCGGACGCCTTCAATCGAGCCGTCTACGAACGGCTGAAGCCCGGCGGGTGCTATGTCATCGTAGACCACGCCGCTGCCGTCGGGGCAGGCACGAGCGAAGCGCAGTCGCTGCATCGGATCGATCCTGAATCCGTCCGCAAGGAGGTGGAGGCGGCCGGCTTCGTGCTGGACGCGGAAAGCATGATGCTCGCGAACAAGGACGATCCGCACTCGGTCAAGGTGTTCGATCCCTCAATCAAGGGCGAGACCGATCGCTTCGCCTATCGGTTTGTGAGGCATTAACAGTGAACCGTACGAGCGCATGCGGCGGTCCTCCGGTCCGAGCGCATATGACAGGAGTTGCATGATGCCAGCCCTTCTCGCTATCGGCGTAAGCCCTCGATACGAACATTCGACGTCTCGTAAACTCACGTCGCTTTTCGTTGAGAAGTGGCGGGCAGCACATCCGGGTGGACAAGTCGTTGAGCGGGATTTGGTGAAAACCCATCTGCCGTTCGTCGATCTCCCGTGGATCGGGGGGCGTTCACACCTCCGGATCAGCATTCGCTGGAGAGCGCCGCGGCCATCAAGATTTCCGACGACCTTGTCGCCGAGTTGCGGGCCGCTGATCGCATCGTCATCGGCACCCCGATGTACAATTTCTCCATCCCGGCTGTGCTGAAGGCCTACATCGACCATATTGTTCGAGTCGGTGTGACCGTCGTCGATAATGTTGGGCAGCTGACAGGCAAGAAGGCCACGATCATCTTGGCCAGCGGCGGCGACTTCAGCCCCGGTTCGCCGTTTGAAGGCTACAACCAAGCCAGTGGCTATCTGCGCCAAGTGCTGGGGTTCATCGGGATCACGGACCTGGACATCATCCTCGCCGGACGTGTGCGGGCCGGCTTGGCGGGCGAGACGGCGGTGGAAGAGTTCGGCGGCAAGGTCGGCCAGGCTGCCGCAGCTTAGACGTCGCCTGCAACGGAGCCTTCGATGAAGATCGGATTTATCGGCGCTGGTCGCATGGCCACAACCATCGGCCGGCATCTCGTCAACGCAGGCCACGAAATCGTCGTTTCCAGTTCGCGGGAACTGGAGGCGCTGGCTGGCTTCGTCGCGGACCTCGGTCCTGCCGCGAGCGCCGGCTCGAAACAGCAGGCGGCGGACAGCGAGATCGTGATCCTCGCCACCAACTGGGTGGATGCGCCCGGTGCGCTGGAGGGGATTGATTGGCGCGGACGCATATTGGTCGACGGGACCAACGCCCATATGGACGCAAAGCCCGACATCAGCGCCGAAGCCTTGGCGAGGTCAATCACTGCCCTGCAGGGAAGGACGTCGAGCGAGATCGTCGCTGGCATGGCTCCTGGTGCGCGGCTGGTGAAGTCGATCAGCAACATGCCAATGGCCTGGATCCAGGATTTTTCGCCGCAGAAGCCCAGGGCCGTCCTCTTCGTGTCAGGAGACGACGCGGAAGCCAAAGGGCTTGTGGTCGATGTCATCAATTCGACCGGGTTGGTGGCGCTCGATCTCGGCTCCCTCGCGGCCGGTGGCGCGATGCAGCAGCTCGGCGGTCCGCTGTCGGGACTGGAACTGCACTTCGTCCGCCGGATCTCGCGCCCGGCCTCGTCGGAGCAACGGCGCCAAACTTGATCAATCCACTCCTGGTTGTCGTGTTGTTCGAACACTCAAGAATCAGATCCGATGATTTGAGTTCGATCACAAGGCGAGGGTCTCGACACTGATCGAGATATCGCGCTCGAGAACCGAAGTCGGGCACACAGATGCCCAAAGGTCAACGAAGCAAGCGTCATGCATAATCTGGCCGTTCCGGAATCTATCAAGGATTGTCGAAGACGATCGATTGAGCCCGTCTCGCAGACCTATCCCAAACTATCCCGGACCCACGCTTTTCTACGACCCGTCACTCCACTCAATTGTCCGCAGCACAGCTAACACGTTGAAATTGCTCATGCAAAAATTCTCGCCCTCAAAGATTACCGTCAGCTGTACCGTCTCGAAGAGCTCGCTATTGATTTCATTGGCAAATTCCGGCGTTTCCGAGAAACGCTCTCTTCGCCATCTATCGATAGCATCGGACGTTTTGATCCCGCATCGAGACTGAGATGAGCATCAGTCATATGCGACCTTCCCAATGGCCTGGGCAAGCCAGGTTGGCAGCTGCGGTGCGACCGTCACGACCTCGCTGAACTCGATCGACGAGAGCGTGCGCTTCAATGTTCTCAAGGCAGTATCCGCACTCTCCGGTCCCAGCCAGGCCAACGCCCGGATCGCGGCGCCAGCAGGTCGGTCCGCAAAGACGAGTTGCCAGCGTGGGGCGTGTCGAAGCTCAACAACCTGCCTGCCGAAACTCATGGTCCGCGAACGCCCCGAGGTAAGATAGACCGACCGGACTGACACCTGCGTCGAGAGGCCGAAATTATTGGCTGCGGCAGCGCCGCTCGGGACGATGACCTCGCCCCGCTGCCTGGCAAACGCTTGGACTGCCTGCTCGACCGAGGGCGCCCTTGCACCGTATCGACCGATGACGGGATGAACATAGACACCGCGCCCCAATCGGATCAGCCGGCCACGCTCGGCGAGACGCGACAGCGCCTGATCCACCGCTGCGCGATTACCGAGATGGAGTAACCCCTTGGCGGACACGGCGGCGCCTTCGGGCAACCCTCCAGCATGTGCCATTATCTGTTCGGCTAGTTTCTGCATTGTGCTTCTTCTGTCAGAAATCTATGTCGTTTTCTGACATTTCTCAATAGCCGATATGCTGCCTTGGCGATTGGCGTTGAACGCCATCCCGCCAGCTGCGATCTCGTGTTTCCAGCCAGAGCTCGACGATCAATGTCGGGGGCACTTGCGCTGTCATCTCAACCTAAAATGGAGATGACCATGCCCAAAACTCCCGATCGCCTTCATATCCTGATGGCGCCATATGAAGACGGCAAACCTGCCGAACTACCGGAGCATGCCGGTCCGCCCACCGTTCTGACCGGGCTGACCCGGACAATCCGCCGACACGAATTGCGCATGGTCGTCCCGCTTGCGGATTCGACCATCTATGACATGGAAGTCAGAGGCGAATTCCCGCGCCGCTTCTATCTCACGCCGCGAAGCGTGGTGTGGGACCTCGGCGAGGTCGAGGCTTGGCTAAGACAGCGTCGGACGGACAGTGATGCTGGCCGCGTCAGAAAGGCGCCCTCACCTGACGTCCGCCTGCGCAGGAAGCGCCCGGTGAGAGAGTATTGAGCCCATCGGATAGATAGAGCCATCGCGCCGAATGGCGCGATGGCTTTCCAACAGCGATAGCCGCTGATCTCTCGCCAGTCATGAGCGAGGTCCAGCTGGAATTTTTAATCCGATGCGCTACATGACTATTTACATGGTCGTTGCCGACGAGCGTCCTGATCACTGGCGGCTCGTGCGGTTGTGAAATTTTGCACGAGAACCAAAGGCGATTGAGCTGCGGCCACCGCTGGACGCCCGTGTATCGTTGATGGCGACCAGCTTTCAGGCAAACTTCTTATAGTGGCCGGAAGCGGTCATCCAATCATACGCGTTGACCGTCTGTTCAGCGCCAATAGCTGACGTAGACTCATCGCACCGGAAGCAGACGTCCAGGAAACAGAAAGCGCATCCCGTTCAGATTCCAGGGTAGAGCGAACTAGAATTTCACGAGATCGCCGACGAGACGGCCATCGCTCTTCGTTTCAAATGGAACAATGAGCAACGTTCGCCCGGTATATAGTCTCGCAACGGCGTTGAGCGAGCAAAAGCGCCTATGCTTTTATTGCGATTTGATCCTTACGAAGCTTCGCCATTCAGTCTCTTTGATGGCGCCTCTAAAGTCGGTTTTGTTTCGCACGAGCGGGTCGGAAATCGCACGCGGTCCGCCATTTGGGGCTTGGTTTGGAGCTCTGGGCCGACACGCGGCGTTGCCCCTGACCTCGCCTCCGCCTGGACACAGGCGGCGAACGCCTGGGAGGATTGGAAGGAATGGATGCTCGGCGCAGACGACGCCATCGGAGGGTTGCGGCTCGCGGCCCACTGCGAAAGAAATAGCGCGCTGCGATATCGCGCAGAGATTGTCGGAACGATTATCCTTTCGCCCCCTGATATCAGCTGGCGCTTGGACGATCCAATCATCGGATTTTCGAAACGTGCTGACACCCTACCTGCGCGACAACTGGCTCTCGAACCGCGTCTTCAAAGTATTCATCCGACTAAGACCGCGGCTGTTTGAGTCCTTTGGTGAGGGCGGTGGTTTAACTGACCTTGGTGCGCTTGATCGCTGTTTTACGTGACCACCTTTTAGCGAGCGCTTCGAGCGCGGCGGCATGAACTGCGACATTGATGTCGTTGGGATCGAATGGCGCGCCGAGCCATTCAACGGATTCAGTATGGCGCTCATGTTTCGGATCAGCGATCGCCTCCACGAGCTCGCCATATCCCCAGGGTCCGCCGACGTCTTCGGGCGGACAACGACCTTTGGCGTCGATGAGGCGCGGATAGAGAACGCCCGGCATGGCGTCGACGATCCGCTCAATTTTGATCGTGTGCTCCCACCCGTCGCCGAAGTCATAGAGATATCGCAAGGTCTTCACGCCGACATCTTCGAGCACGTCGATGAGCTTAATCTTGCGCGCATCGAGCGGGCCGTCGCCCCAACTTGGATCGGGAATGCCCCAGCCGACATCGCCGGCGCGGATTTCATAGAGATGGCTGTTGGTCCAACCCATGGCGTCCTGCAATGCAAGATGCAGCCGGTCGAGACGGATTGTCACTGGAACTTCAAGGCGACGCAGAACCTGCGGCTCAACGTCGTCGAGCGTCACCTTGAGGTGGGCGATGGCGTCAGTCATGCCGCCAGCTTACGGCGCTCCTGATCCATCGCCCAGCGCCATGGCAATAATTCGCACAGCCGATTCTGCGGGATGTCGGCGATGCGCGCAAAGACATCGGCGAGCCATGCCTTCGGATCGACGTCGTTGAGGCGACAGGTCATGATGAGCGTCGCCATGACGGCGGCTCGCTCGGCTCCCCGGTCAGAGCCGGCGAACAACCAGGCTTTTCTTCCAAGGGCAAAACCGCGGAGCGCCCGTTCCGCCGCGTTATTCGTCAGGCAGATTCTCCCGTCATGGACGAAGCGGGCGAAGCCGTCCCAGCGATGAAGCATGTAATCGATCGGCTTGATGACGCCGGATGAGCGCGACAGCCTGCCGCGCTGCTCGCGCAGCCATGTTTCCAATTCCGCTAGCAGCGGCGCGCTCCTCTCCTGACGGATTTGCAGACGCTCGCCTGCGCTGAGCCCGTTGATCTCGCGCTCGATCTCGAACAACAGATCGATCCGGCGCACGGCCTCCAGCGCGATCGGTGAGATCGCTGTCGCCACGCGACCGCGCCGCGCGTTTTTGTCGATGTCGGCCAGTTCGAAGAAGCCTCTTCGGCTGTGCGCCCAGCAAAAGGCTGAAGTCAGCGGCTCGACCTTGCGGCCGGGATCGAAGAGCGCGTTGAAGCCGCTATAGGCGTCGGCCTGAAGGATGCCAGCGAAGCCTCGGAGATGGCGCGACGGATGTTCGCCGCGCCGATCGCGGGAGGCGTAATAGAGCGCCGCCGGCGGGTCTCGCCGCCAAACGGACGATCGTCGCGAACATAGGTCCAGATGCGGCCCGTGTCCGTCTTGCCCTTGGCCAGGATCGGGATTTTCGTATCGTCGCCGTGCAGCCTCTCGGCGGCGAGCACATGGGCTTCGATCAGATTAAAGATCGGCCGGCGACGAACACGCCGGCGCCAACCTGATCGGCCAGCGTCGAGACCGAGAGATCGATGCCCTCACATTTGAAGCGCTGGCTCTGCCGGTTTAGCGGCAGATGCTGCCCGAACTTGTCGAACAGAATCGTCGCCAGAAGCTGCGGCCCGATATAGCCCCTCGGAGTGGCGTAAAACGGCGCCGGCGGCTGCGTGATCGTCTCGCAGTCTCGACAGGAGAACTTCTCGCGCACCGTGTCGATCACTTTGAAGCGGCGTGGGATCTCCTCCAAAGTCGAGGTGACCGTTTCGCCAAGCTTCGACAAACGGTTCGATCCGCAGCACGGACACTCCGTCGGAGCCGGAAGCACGACGCGCTCCCGCTCGATGTCGTCAGGGAACGGTTTTCGCACCGGCCGCTTGCGCTCAAACGAACGAACCCTCTGCGTTTTCGCCGCGGCTTTCTCGGCCGCGAGTTCATCCTCGGTCGCCGCCGCCTCGAGCTCCTCCAGCTGCAATTCCAGCTGATCGAGCAATCGCGCCGACCGCTCCGAACGCGTCCCGTAAATCGTCCGCCGCAGCTTCTCGATCTCAAGCTTAAGATAAGCGATCAGCGCTTCCGTGCCCGACAGTTTCGCCTGCGCGTTGGCCGTTTCGGCGACCTTCGCCTCCGCCGCGTGGCGCGCCGCGCGCTCGGCGAGGATCATCGCGTGCGCGGCGGCGAGATCAGAAGGCAGCGGTCCAGCGGTGGAGTTCACACCGCGATGGAATCACATTCGCCGCCAAATTCAACGATAAACCCTCAACCAACGCTCGTTGGTCGCCAGGTTTCTTGCGGGTTTCGCCAATCGATCCCTGACAATAGATAACTCATCTGCGCCTGTGAGATCGACACCGCGCCGTCCGCCAAAGACGGCCACAAAAAGCGCTTCTTCTCCAATTTTTTCGTGAACAGGCATGCGCCCTGACCATCGTGCCAAATCACCTTCAGCAAATCGCCTCTGCGCCCGCGAAAGCAAAATAAATGACCGCTTAGCGGATCCTTGCGCAACACTTCCTGCACCTGCAGCGACAAGGACGCAAAGCCTTTTCGCATGTCGGTGTGGCCAGTCGCTAACCACACCCGTACACCCGTCGGAATCCCAATCATCGCCGATCGAGTACCGCGACGATCCGACCAAGCGCCTCGACGTCGACGCCCGTATCGACAATCACACGCCGCCCGTTCGTCAGCACGATCTCAAGCCGCGACGCGCCAGCATTCGCGTGCTCGACGGCTGGCGCGGCTTCCAACGGCGTAGCGGGCTCCTCCCCAGCGATGACTGCCGGAACAAAAGTCGTCTCGGAATCGCGCCGCTCAATGCCGAGGCCCCGACGCCATGTCACGAGCAGCGAGCGCGAGACGCCGTGACGGCGCGCCGTCGCCGACACCAACCGCGGACCGGACATGCTCTCCAGAACGATCCGCGCTTTCTCTTCATCAGACCAGCGCCGCCGCCGGCCCGTGTCCACGACCTCAAGCCGCTTGGGCGCACTGTTCGTATGGCTGGCCATACGTACTGTTCTCAACGATCAGCCCAATCATCCGCAAGGCGTCTCTCGTCGGATGCGTACTCTTCAAACCCTACGACGATATAACTTCGCCCACTGCCCCCACGCTTGGAACCGTCTTATCGATAAGCCATGGCGCATCATGCCCATCGGACTACGCGACTGGGCTCATCGGCGCTGATCAGTGAGGGATGGTATTAAGCCTGACGCACTGGATTGGATGCGTCCGCGACATTCCGCGCCAGGAATGCGTGAATCTGCGCGATAACGGCGGCGCCTTCGCCGACGGCTGCGGCGACCCGTTTGGTCGAGCCGGCGCGTGTATCTCCGACGGCAAATATGCCTGGGCGGCTCGTTTCCAGTGGAAGCCGCTCACCGTCACCGGCGCGTTCCCCTGTGAGAACGAAACCTGTTCGATCGAGCGCCACACATCCATCGAGCCAGTCTGTATTGGGATCGGCGCCAATGAAGAGGAAGAGATGGCGCGATCTGTGCTCTCGGACCGCGCCGGTTAGCCTGTCCCGAAACAGCGCTCCGGTAAGGCCTGTCGCCCGGTCGCCGTACAAATCGGCGATCTCGCTGTCGACATGGAGTTCGACATTGGGCAACGCCGCGATCCGATCGATCAGGTATCGGGACATGGTCTGTTCGAGGGGGCGGCGCACCACCAGGTGCAGGCGCCTGACCTGCGGCGCGAGATAGGCGACGGCCTGGCCTGCTGAGTTTCCTCCGCCGACCAAGACGACATCCTCGCCGGCGCAAAGTCGCGCCTCGACGGGCGATGCCCAGTAGGAAACGCCGGCCCCCTCCAGCTCTTCGATGTTGGGAATGTCGGGCCGCCGGTAGCGCGCTCCCGAAGCAACCACAACGGTCCGCGACCGCGCAATGCCGCCATCGCTGAGCTCAAGTGTGAATGGGACTTCCGCATCCGCGCCGTGACAGCGGAGCGCTTCCACGGTCAGCGGAATTGCGAGCTCAGCGCCGAATTTCGCCGCTTGATTGAAGGCCCGACCGGCGAGCGCTTGTCCGGATATGCCGGTCGGGAAGCCGAGATAGTTCTCGATCCGGGAGGATGCGCCCGCCTGGCCGCCGAAAGCGCGGCTGTCCAGGACCAGGACGGACAACCCTTCGGATGCGCCATAGACGGCAGTGGCCAGCCCAGCCGGCCCCGCACCAATGACCGCCACATCATAGACCTTGCCCGGGTCGAGATCTGGTGTGATGCCGAGACAGGACGCGGCATCCGCATTGCTCGGGCGTCTGAGCACCGTGCCGTTCGGACAGATCATCAGCGGTAGATCTTCGGGGGCGACGCCGAGCCGTTCGACCAGTTCGCGCCCCTCGGCCTCGCATGCTGCGATGACGGTATGTGGGTAACCGTTGCGGGTGAGAAATCCCGACAACTCGACGATGCCGGGATCATCCCGGCGTCCGATCAGGATCGATCCTGCGCCGCCGGTCTGCCCCGCCTCGATCAGCATGACGCGCCGGAGAATGAAGGCGCGCAT
Organism: Terrirubrum flagellatum; assembly: GCF_022059845.1. Lineage (GTDB taxonomy): Bacteria > Pseudomonadota > Alphaproteobacteria > Rhizobiales > Beijerinckiaceae > Terrirubrum > Terrirubrum flagellatum. Next base: position 2,491,852 of record NZ_CP091851.1, read on the forward strand.
GATCGTTTCACCGACATCCGCTGATCCGATGACGAGTGCGCGCAGATGCGGCGCATCAAAGGGTATCGCGACTGCGCCGGCGTCACCTGCCACGACCGACATGAGGGATGGACGGCCCGAGAGCTGATTGGTCTCGCCAGTGAACTGGCCGGGGCCGTAAGTGGTGACCAGCGACGACTGTCCGGCTGCGCTGCGCCGGATTGCGTCAGCCGAGCCGTCAAGGATCAACCAGGAAGGAGCGTTACGGTCGCCAATCTCGTAGACGACGTCGCGAGGCCCGAAGCGGTGCGGTGCGCCACTCGCGAAACGACGCGCCGTCGAAATTTGAAGGGCAGATAATGTCGGAAAAACCTGCTCTCGCCGAGAGTCGCCGATCGCCACGTGGTGAACCTCCGCGTCACACTGTGCCAGTTTTCGTACACGACACCATTCGACCAGGTGAGGAGCCTCATCGCAATCAAGCAGGCGCCAGCTGAGGCTCCCTCCGCGAGGTCAGCGCGAATACCAAGAGGCCCAGCAAGGTCAGGCCGAAGCCCGCCCATACCGCGGGTAGCAGACCATATCTGGCCGCAATCATTACACTGCCCGCCCAAGCGCCGACGGCGTTGGCGACCTTGAGCGCGGCAAGGCGCATGACTTGGCCATCCCAGCTGTCTGCGCTTAGCGGCCATCCGTGGCAGAGCACGACCGCCTCGCCATCGAGCGGCCTCCTGTCCTTGATATAGATCGAGACATGATCACGCGTATAGAAGGTCGCCATATCTCGTCGCGACGCTCTTGATCGAGCCGATGCGCTCTGAATTTCTTCGCTCACGACACGTCTCCTTAAGTAGGGATGAACTCTGCTAGGCCGCGCGCACGATGCGTGGGTCGAGTGTCAGCGCCGTCCGTTCGGCGAGGTCTCCGACGCGCTTGAGATAGTCCTTGAAATGGAGCGTCCCGCGGTGGAAGAGCGCGGCCGCGTTGTCCGCGTAGAGTTCGTCGAGAACGAAACGCTTGGCCCCGTCTTGCTCCTGCCAGACATCCCAGCGGAGATTACCCGGCTCGGCCCGACTCGCCGCCGCCAGGCGTTCAAGTAAAGCGAGCAACTCTTCAGTTTTGCCAGCGCGGGGTGCCAGCATCGCCACAATTTTGACGGGGTCAGACATGGGACCTCTCCGCTGACGACTGGCAGTCGCTCAAACCGATTGGTGGAGTCAGGCTGCCATCGCGCGCGTAAGGCCAAGGGCCGCGACCAGTTCTTTCGCCAATGGTCCAGCGGAAGCGGGATTCTGGCCCGTGATCAGTCGACCGTCGACGACGACATGGGGTTGCCAGTTGGCTACTGACGAGTAAACCGCGCCCTCGGCCGTCAACGCGTCCTCGAGTTCGTACGGCACGTCCTCGCGAGCATAATCGTATTCCTCTTTCTTCGAGAACGAGGTGAGCTTCTTGCCGCGCACGAACGGCACTCCATCGCCGAGGCCTACGCCCAGGAGAGCGCACGGCCCGTGACACACTGCGGTCACGAGCTTGCCCGTCGTCCATGCGCGCACGATCGCCCTTTGGACGTCGGCATTGCGCTGGATATCGACCATGGGTCCGAGCCCGCCTGGCACCAGGATGGCGTCATAATCCGCAGCATCCACTTCGGACAATTTGCGGCTGTGATTCAGCCGGCGAAACGCCTTGCTCTCGAGAAACGCCTTCTCAGCAGGGTCTTTCTCATCGTACGCATCATACGGCGTCCATCCGCCAGCGGGCGATGCAAACTCGACCGCGACGCCTGCCTTGTCGAGCACGTCGAAAGGATGCGCGACCTCCGCGAAAAAGAAGCCCGTCTTGCGATTGTGCGGACCGATCACCGATGCGTTGGTGACAATGAACAGGACATGCTTGGTCATGGTTCTCTCCTTGATTGACTGATGATGCGTAGTCCGAAAATTATCCAATCTCGCCGTTACGGCCTTTTCGGTTCTCGCCTCCGACAGTGCCAGAGGACGTTTTCATATATTCCATAGGCGCGAAATCGCCTTCGGTTAACGCCCCGCAATGTGCTGATCGAGAAACTTGCGGATCACCGGCGCCATCTCGTCGAGCTTGTCTTCGAGCGCGAAATGGCCTGTGTCGAGGATATGAAATTCGGCATTTGGCAGATCACGACGATATGGATGTGCGCCGGGCTCCGGAAAAACCTTGTCGTTCTTGCCCCAGATGATCAAGGTCGGCGGCTGGCGCTCGCGGAAAAACTGCTGGAATTGGGGATAAAGCGGAACATTGGTGCGATGGTCGTAGAGCAGGTCGAGCTGAATATCCCTATTTCCTGGCCGGTCGAGCAGCGCTTGGTCATGAACCCAATTGTCGGGACTGATGCGCGATGAATCCCTGACGCCGTCAGTGTAAAGGAACTTGGTCGATTCAAGCTTAACTAGGAAAGATAATGCCTCGCGGTCTCGCGCCGAGCCGCTCGTCCAGTACGCCTTGATCGGATCCCAAGCCTCTCGCAATCCCTCCTCGTAGGCGTTGCCGTTCTGGATGATCAGACCGCTCACCCGCTCGGGATGCTTGAGCGCGAGCCGATATCCGACCGGCGCGCCGTAATCCATGACGTACATGGCGTAGCGTCTGGCGCCGATCTGGTCGAGGAGCGCATCGATCATGTCGGCATAGAGACCGAAGCTATAGTTGAACTGCTTGTGGTCCGGCGCGTCGCTCTGACCGAAGCCGGGATAGTCCGGCGCAATCACACGATATCGGTCCGCGAGAAGCGGGATCAGATTTCGGAACATATGCGACGATGTTGGGAAGCCGTGCAGGAGAAGGATCACCGGGCCGTCAGCCACGCCCGCCTCACGATAGAACACTTTCACACCGTCGACCGTCGCCCAACGGTAATGAACTATGACAGGCGTCCGTGTCGCGACCGAGACTGCTGGGATCGGATCGGCGATTGCATGGGGAGCCTGCGCCAGACAGAACGTTGCAAGCGTCAGGTAAATGATCAGCCGCGTCATTGTTGTCTCCAGACGTTTCGGTGCGACAAGACATATTCACAATTGCCAGCGTTTGATTAGGCAGCAGAATCGCGCACGCGCGTCCGTCTGGAGGCAAACGCTGGCAACTTAATCGCTTAAGCGTATCGGATCTGTGATCGCTGCTGTGCGATCGCCATCCGCAGCGGGTTTACTTGGCAGCCCGGAGGATGTGGGCTGCAACCTCTTTTGGATGCGACAACATCACGACATGGCTCCCAGGCAATTCAATCGCCGTAGCCTTTGCGGATTCAGCCTGTTCCTTCTGGATTTGCGGCGCGATGATCTGATCCTTCGTCGAAATCACTTTGAACGTCGGCTTTTCGCGCCATGCAGCCTTGCTGACATGAGCGGAAAAAGTGCGCTCGTGGTAACGGCCCTGCACGGTCGCAACCACCTTCTGTTCCTGGGGCGCGAGGTCCGGTGCGAAATACTTCGTAACGCCCTCCTCGCTCAGCCGGAGATAGCCCTCCTCATCTTTGAGAAAGCCCTTCCGGCCTTCGGATGGCGGGTACTTCGAGATCAAGTCCTGCAGAGACTGTCCACTATCCGGCGCATAGGCTGCGACGTACACGAGCGACTTGACCTTGGGATCATTGCCAGCCTCGGTGATGACGACGCCGCCCCAGGAATGGGCGACCAGAACCACCGGACCCTCGGCTTCCCTGATCGCACGCTTCGTGAAGGCAACATCGTTTTCCAGGGAGTCCAGCGGGTTTTGGACGGCGACAACCTTCAGCCCGGCGTCCAAGAGGATGGGAATGACCTTTTGCCATGACGAACCATCGGCAAATGCCCCGTGAACCAGCACCACGGTTTTGGCGGTGAAATCTGCTGCGCGGGCGTTTGACATTGGCGTCATAAAGGCTGCCGCAACAAGAAATAAGGATGCGATCGTCGCCTGCGTGTTCATGTTCACACCTTTCGCTTTCGCGACCGTGCGGTCTTGCTCGGTCCTCGACGCCATCAATGCTTCAATGGACCGCGCATAGCGAGTTAAGTGCTGTTAAAATTCGTAGCCTTGTCGGCGGCCGGCGCGATGGCCGATGTGCTGGACAGCAAAAACGAGATCGCCGGACGGCTTTGCGAACTATCGTTGTCAGAGCTGCCGGACTCGCAGCGTTCGCGCCGCGTCGTGGGCGAATGCGCATCACGCCGAACGGGATGCCTCAAAAAGAAACCATATGCGTTTCTCGGTTTCGTCGATCCAGTTCTCCAACAAACTGGCGCTCGCGATATCCTCGGCTTCGTTGCAGATCTTGTGAGCGGCTCTCATTTCGGCGACAATCAGAGTGTTGTCGTCGCGCAGCTCCAAGAGCATTGCCGCTGGTGCGAGAAAGTCAGTATCGTTGTCCGCAATTCTTTGCAATTGGGCGATCTGCCCGATGGAGCGAAGGGTGATCCCCCCCAGCTTTCGGACCCGCTCAGCGATGACGTCGGTCATGGCGAAAATGGCGTCGGCCTGCTCGTCCAGCATCAAGTGATAGTCGCGAAAATGGGGTCCCCACATATGCCAATGAAAATTCTTGGCTTTGACGTAAAGCGCAAAGCAGTCCGCGAGCAATTGATTGAGAGACGCAGAGATCTCGCGAACCGAATCTTGGGACATCTCTGACGGAGTACTCAGGACCGTCGTGGTGTTCATTCGGTTTCCGCCACTCATGGGTTCCCCTTTATGCCAACTAGTTTCGGCGATAATTCGACGAACCAAGCATTAGATTTCGGCGTTGCTCAGAACGTCGGGACCCGCTCTTTGGTCCGCTTCGCAACGGACCCAAATGCCGATTTCGATGATCCCCGAAAGATCGCCATCCATCGCCTTCTGTGCTGATGCAAACCAGCGCTCTCCGGAAGACTGTGAACCCTGCAAGAAAAAGTGGCAGTTAAAATTTATAAAAGCTTGTTAAACCGAACGTGAACCGCACGTAGGACCGGTCGTGCCGCCTGCGTCACCGTGCGTCGTGAAGCGGCGCCCAAATCGACTGGGCATGGCCCCAACTCCGCAAGGGGTGCGTGTAATATCGTGTCTATGGCTGGTTCGGTCTCGGGCCTTTCCGGGCCCGATTGGCGGCGGCGGCCGGCGCCGGGCTATAGCTTTCGCCGCGTAGGGAGCTGCTCCGCCGGGAGGCGGTCAGCGTCGGATCGGTCGATCGAACGACACGTTTTTTGACCTTACGTTTTTTCGAATTGGCGATACAGTAATTGCATGGACACTTCGCATTTCGCTTTTGGCGATTTTCAGGTGCTGGCCAACAGACGACTGTTGCTGCGGTCGGGCCTGCCGATCCCGCTTAGCAGCCGCGCGTTCGATATACTTCTCGTCTTTCTCCGTTCGCCGGGCGAGGTCATCGCGAAGAATGATCTCATCCAGCGGGCGTGGCCGAACGTTCACGTCGATGAAGGGAACCTGCGCGTTCAGATCAGCGGCCTGCGAAAGGCCCTGGGCGAAGACGGGGCCGCTGCTCGCTTCATCGAGAATGTATCGGGCCGCGGATATTCTTTCATAGCGCCAGTGACTATCGCGGCCGACAGCAATAGAAAGCCAACTCCCAGAGCAGGCTCATCTATCAAGGCGCTGAAGGCCGCCCGGCACGTCTTCGGCCGGCATCAAGTCGTGGCGAAGCTCGGCGCACGTCTCCAGGAAACCAGGCTTTTGACGGTTGTCGGCCCGGGCGGGATTGGAAAGACAACCGTCGCGCTCGAAATCGCCGCGCTTGGTGAGCCGCATTATCCGGACGGCGTCACGTTTGTGGATCTGACGCCGATTAACGATGGCAATCTCGTGCCGGACGCCGTTGCCGCCGCGCTGGACGCCGGCGAATACAGGGAGCGTGGTTCGACCCTCGAAGCGATGCTGCAAGATCGGACGCTTTTGATAGTCCTAGACAACTGCGAGCATGTCATTGACGCCGTGGCCGTGTTTGTCGAGCAAGTGCAGCGGGCGCATCCGGGTGTCAGGATTCTGTCGACCAGCCGGGAGCCCCTTAGGGCGGAAGGCGAATGGGTTCATCGGCTGGCCCCACTAGAATTCCCGCTCGGTAACACGGCGCTGACGGCTGCTCAGGCTCTCGAATATTCCGCAATCCGGCTCTTTGTCGATCGCGCGGCCCACAAACTGGGGGGGTACAGCCTGACCGACGACAATGCGACTCTCGTCGCGCGGATCTGCGGAAGGCTCGACGGTATTCCTCTCGCGATCGAACTCGCGGTCGGCCACCTCGACTCGATCGGCATGCGGGCCCTACTGTCATCGCTCGATCAAGGCTTTGGAATCTTGAGCGGCGGCCGGCGCACCGCCTTGAGCAGGCATCAGAAGATGTGGGCCGCGCTCGACTGGAGCTTTGGCCTTCTGTCGGAAACGGAAGCAACGATTTTCAAGGCTTTGACCATATTCTCAGGCGGGTTCACCTTCGCTGCGGCACGCGACGTCATTGGCGACGCGGTAGCTGCAGGTGCGTTCGCCGATGGACTCTCCAATCTTGTCGCAAAATCTCTTGTCGTGGCGGACACGGATAAGGATCCGGTCCGTTACCGGCTGTTCGAAATGACGCGGGCTTACGGTCGCGAACGCCTTGAACAGAGCGATCGGAGCGAAGAGTTCGCCGAGCGGCACGCCGCCTATTTTCTCGCCATGTTCGAGGTCGCGGACAGTTCTCTGCAACCCGACTCTACTACCGAGCATATGGCCCTCTGCGCGAAAGAGGTTGCCAACATCCGCGCAGCCATCGACTGGGCCTTCAAGTCTGAACAGCACGTCAACACCGCAGTCGCCCTGACGATTGCCGCCGTGCCGCTCTGGACGCAACTCTCGATGGTAGGAGAATGGAAGAGCGCCGTTCTTCGCGCGCTAGAGGCCCTCAAACATAGCGTCGACGGTTACTTGCCTGAAAAAATGCAACTGCATGCGGCTCTCGGCGGTCTGCAAATGCACGCAGGATCCGGCGATCCCAAAAGCGCTGCGATGGTGTGGCAGGCGACACTTTCGATCGCTGAAAAACTGAATGACAGTGAATACCAACTCAGAGCTTTGTGGGGCATTTGGATAGCCTGTACAAATAGAGCTGCCCCACGCGACGCCCTGCAGATAGTCGATAGTTTCGATAGAGTTGCAGCAAGGACAACGGAAGCCGATCGACACGTCGGCTATCGGATTCGAGGCAAATCGCTCCACTTCTGTGGAAATCTTGATGAAGCGTTTGCGTTCACTCAACGGGTGCTTGAGGGCTACGATCGGCCGACGAACTCCTCGGATGTTGTCCGTTTTCAATACGATCAGCGCATTCTCGCGCAGGCGACGCTGGCGCGGACGCTTTGGCTTCGCGGCTTTTTCCGGGAAGCCCTTGCCGAGGTTCAGCGCATGTATGCCGAAGCTGAGGCTCTCGATCACGTAACGACCCTGTCTAACGCCATCGTGGACGCCGCGTTTCCATTGACTTTCCTGCAGGGTGACCTGGTCGCCGCCGAAGCATATTGCTCCCGGCTTCGGGAAGTGACGGACAACTACGGGCTCGATATCTGGGGCACCTACGCCCAGTGCTTCAAGGGCCAGATTTTGGTGCGATCGAATTACGGCGAGGAGGGCGTAAGGGAATTGCGCTCAGGGATCGCTAAGCTCGAAAGCGCTGGCTTCATCGTCTATCGCAGCGGCCTCTTAGCAACACTCGCGGAGGGACTTGCAGATATCGGGCAACTTGAAAACGCATTGAAAACCGTCGACAAGGGAATTGCACACTGTAACGTGACCGACGAAAAATGGTGCCTCGCCGAATTGCACCGGGTTCGCGGTTTGATCCTAGCAAAGAAGAGCGACGCAAGCGTTTCGGCGGATGCGGAAAAAGAATTCAACGAAGCGCTTCGCATCGCGAGGCATCAAGGCGCGGTGGCTTGGGAATTGGCCACGACCGAAAGCTTCAGCATCTACCTCACCGCGCGCGACCGCTGTGCGGAGGCCAAGCGGCTTGCGGCAACTGCACAATTAAAGCTCTCACAAGGCGCGGTAGCCAATTAAGGCTTCACTCCCTGCAGAAGACTATGGGCGTGATCCGAGACCACTTGCTCATCGATTTCGATTTGCCTTTCCACCCAACACGCAAGCATTCCGACTGCGGTGACAAATAGGGAGATGTAAAGGTAAGCGGGCTTGTAAGGTCAGTAGCCGTCCATGTCGGGCCGTTGCTGTCGGTGCAAGGCGAATGTCAGCTTTCAGGCATTCATATCGGCTGATGTAGGTCCGCATTGGGTCAGTGCCGCTACTAGCCGCGGATGTCGCGTTTCGGAACCCCAATCGCCTTACGAAGGTCCGCCTAGCGAGCAAGCAGATCCGCCCATGTGTACGCTATTCTGCGCCAGAGCGTTCACATTCAACGAAAGCGCTTTACATCTTCCCGAGATTGGCCGCAGGTTGGCTCTGCGAGTTTCGTGGGGGAGATCAAGCAACCGAGGTAGCTAGAAACAGACAAGAGCAGCGGCAGGATGGCGGCGAAAGTCGCCGCCGAATTTACGCTATTGCCGCCGATTCCCCTACTCCCACTCAATTGTCCGCAGCACAGCTAACACGTTGAAATTGCTCATGCAAAAATTCTCGCCCTCAAAGATTACCGTCAGCTGTACCGTCTCGAAGAGCTCGCTATTGATTTCATTGGCAAATTCCGGCGTTTCCGAGAAACGCTCTCTTCGCCATCTATCGATAGCATCGGACGTTTTGATCCCGCATCGAGACTGAGATGAGCGTACGCATCCGACGAGAGACGCCTTGCGGATGATTGGGCTGATCGTTGAGAACAGTACGTATGGCCAGCCATACGAACAGTGCGCCCAAGCGGCTTGAGGTCGTGGACACGGGCCGGCGGCGGCGCTGGTCTGATGAAGAGAAAGCGCGGATCGTTCTGGAGAGCATGTCCGGTCCGCGGTTGGTGTCGGCGACGGCGCGCCGTCACGGCGTCTCGCGCTCGCTGCTCGTGACATGGCGTCGGGGCCTCGGCATTGAGCGGCGCGATTCCGAGACGACTTTTGTTCCGGCAGTCATCGCTGGGGAGGAGCCCGCTACGCCGTTGGAAGCCGCGCCAGCCGTCGAGCACGCGAATGCTGGCGCGTCGCGGCTTGAGATCGTGCTGACGAACGGGCGGCGTGTGATTGTCGATACGGGCGTCGACGTCGAGGCGCTTGGTCGGATCGTCGCGGTACTCGATCGGCGATGATTGGGATTCCGACGGGTGTACGGGTGTGGTTAGCGACTGGCCACACCGACATGCGAAAAGGCTTTGCGTCCTTGTCGCTGCAGGTGCAGGAAGTGTTGCGCAAGGATCCGCTAAGCGGTCATTTATTTTGCTTTCGCGGGCGCAGAGGCGATTTGCTGAAGGTGATTTGGCACGATGGTCAGGGCGCATGCCTGTTCACGAAAAATTGGAGAAGAAGCGCTTTTTGTGGCCGTCTTTGGCGGACGGCGCGGTGTCGATCTCACAGGCGCAGATGAGTTATCTATTGTCAGGGATCGATTGGCGAAACCCGCAAGAAACCTGGCGACCAACGAGCGTTGGTTGAGGGTTTATCGTTGAATTTGGCGGCGAATGTGATTCCATCGCGGTGTGAACTCCACCGCTGGACCGCTGCCTTCTGATCTCGCCGCCGCGCACGCGATGATCCTCGCCGAGCGCGCGGCGCGCCACGCGGCGGAGGCGAAGGTCGCCGAAACGGCCAACGCGCAGGCGAAACTGTCGGGCACGGAAGCGCTGATCGCTTATCTTAAGCTTGAGATCGAGAAGCTGCGGCGGACGATTTACGGGACGCGTTCGGAGCGGTCGGCGCGATTGCTCGATCAGCTGGAATTGCAGCTGGAGGAGCTCGAGGCGGCGGCGACCGAGGATGAACTCGCGGCCGAGAAAGCCGCGGCGAAAACGCAGAGGGTTCGTTCGTTTGAGCGCAAGCGGCCGGTGCGAAAACCGTTCCCTGACGACATCGAGCGGGAGCGCGTCGTGCTTCCGGCTCCGACGGAGTGTCCGTGCTGCGGATCGAACCGTTTGTCGAAGCTTGGCGAAACGGTCACCTCGACTTTGGAGGAGATCCCACGCCGCTTCAAAGTGATCGACACGGTGCGCGAGAAGTTCTCCTGTCGAGACTGCGAGACGATCACGCAGCCGCCGGCGCCGTTTTACGCCACTCCCAGGGGCTATATCGGGCCGCAGCTTCTGGCGACGATTCTGTTCGACAAGTTCGGGCAGCATCTGCCGCTAAACCGGCAGAGCCAGCGCTTCAAATGTGAGGGCATCGATCTCTCGGTCTCGACGCTGGCCGATCAGGTTGGCGCCGGCGTGTTCGTCGCCAGGCCGATCTTTAATCTGATCGAAGCCCATGTGCTCGCCGCCGAGAGGCTGCACGGCGACGATACGAAAATCCCGATCCTGGCCAAGGGCAAGACGGACACGGGCCGCATCTGGACCTATGTTCGCGACGATCGTCCGTTTGGCGGCGAGACCCCGCCGGCGGCGCTCTATTACGCCTCCCGCGATCGGCGCGGCGAACATCCGTCGCGCCATCTCCGAGGCTTCGCTGGCATCCTTCAGGCCGACGCCTATAGCGGCTTCAACGCGCTCTTCGATCCCGGCCGCAAGGTCGAGCCGCTGACTTCAGCCTTTTGCTGGGCGCACAGCCGAAGAGGCTTCTTCGAACTGGCCGACATCGACAAAAACGCGCGGCGCGGTCGCGTGGCGACAGCGATCTCACCGATCGCGCTGGAGGCCGTGCGCCGGATCGATCTGTTGTTCGAGATCGAGCGCGAGATCAACGGGCTCAGCGCAGGCGAGCGTCTGCAAATCCGTCAGGAGAGGAGCGCGCCGCTGCTAGCGGAATTGGAAACATGGCTGCGCGAGCAGCGCGGCAGGCTGTCGCGCTCATCCGGCGTCATCAAGCCGATCGATTACATGCTTCATCGCTGGGACGGCTTCGCCCGCTTCGTCCATGACGGGAGAATCTGCCTGACGAATAACGCGGCGGAACGGGCGCTCCGCGGTTTTGCCCTTGGAAGAAAAGCCTGGTTGTTCGCCGGCTCTGACCGGGGAGCCGAGCGAGCCGCCGTCATGGCGACGCTCATCATGACCTGTCGCCTCAACGACGTCGATCCGAAGGCATGGCTCGCCGATGTCTTTGCGCGCATCGCCGACATCCCGCAGAATCGGCTGTGCGAATTATTGCCATGGCGCTGGGCGATGGATCAGGAGCGCCGTAAGCTGGCGGCATGACTGACGCCATCGCCCACCTCAAGGTGACGCTCGACGACGTTGAGCCGCAGGTTCTGCGTCGCCTTGAAGTTCCAGTGACAATCCGTCTCGACCGGCTGCATCTTGCATTGCAGGACGCCATGGGTTGGACCAACAGCCATCTCTATGAAATCCGCGCCGGCGATGTCGGCTGGGGCATTCCCGATCCAAGTTGGGGCGACGGCCCGCTCGATGCGCGCAAGATTAAGCTCATCGACGTGCTCGAAGATGTCGGCGTGAAGACCTTGCGATATCTCTATGACTTCGGCGACGGGTGGGAGCACACGATCAAAATTGAGCGGATCGTCGACGCCATGCCGGGCGTTCTCTATCCGCGCCTCATCGACGCCAAAGGTCGTTGTCCGCCCGAAGACGTCGGCGGACCCTGGGGATATGGCGAGCTCGTGGAGGCGATCGCTGATCCGAAACATGAGCGCCATACTGAATCCGTTGAATGGCTCGGCGCGCCATTCGATCCCAACGACATCAATGTCGCAGTTCATGCCGCCGCGCTCGAAGCGCTCGCTAAAAGGTGGTCACGTAAAACAGCGATCAAGCGCACCAAGGTCAGTTAAACCACCGCCCTCACCAAAGGACTCAAACAGCCGCGGTCTTAGTCGGATGAATACAGATGAGCATCAGTCATATGCGACCTTCCCAATGGCCTGGGCAAGCCAGGTTGGCAGCTGCGGTGCGACCGTCACGACCTCGCTGAACTCGATCGACGAGAGCGTGCGCTTCAATGTTCTCAAGGCAGTATCGGGCCCGCCGGTCTGATAAAGATCGCACCATCGGTAAAACGTGGCGCGTGGAATCCCGATCTGCTGCAGCATGCGTCGAACGGACAGATGAGATTCCATCACCAGTCGGATGATTTCAAGCTTCTCTGAAGCGGGATATCTCATTCCTCGCTCTCCCCATAGCCGGTCACGCTTTTTTTGAGCAGCCGGTTTTCCAGAGTGAGGTCGGCGACAACCTCCTTCAGCGATGTCGCCTCGCGCCGCAGCTCCTTGACTTCGTCCGACGTCGCAGCCCGCGCTGTGTCGCCGGCCAGACGCTTCTTCCCCGCTTCCAGGAATTCCTTCGACCAACGATAGTAGAGGTTCTGCGCGGTCCCCTCGCGCCGGCACAGCTCCGAGATGCTGTCTTCCCCGCGCGAGCCTTCCAGCACGATCCGGATCTTCTCTTCAGCGGAACGGTGCTTCCGTGTCGCGAGCCGGATGTCTTTGACGACCTTCTCAGCCGGCTCCTTGGCCGGCGCACTCTGCGCTCCTTGAGCAGCTACGGTGAGCCAGAAATCATCCCCTGTTCAATCGGCCACTTCTGTCCCGTGAGGGCTGACGCCGGACAGCGAGATATCGCGCCAGAGCGGAGGAGTGCGAGAGCGTTTCACCGTAGGAGTGCGCGGCCTGATCGGTCTACTGAGCAACGGAATCGGCGCGAAGGTCCGTAAGCCGCAACGCGACGACAAGGCGCTCGCAATGGCCGCCTCTTTCGTCGGCGCTCTCGTGCTTGCTCGCGCCGTGAACGATCCTGAGTTGTCAGGGAATATTCTTCGCGCAACAAAAAACCATCTCGCCGCCGGAGCGTGAGCACAGACCATCAATGTACCCGACACTACAGAAATGGCGCAAGACTGTACTTCCGAATTAGCATGTGAGAGGCCGTTCAATGGCAAGATCATTTATCAACACGGCCAATAGCTGCATCCGGGTGTCCTTTGATCGTGACCAGCCTCAGATGAACGCCCCTAAGCATGAGCGCGGCGAGCATCAACGCCATCGCGGCATTTCAAGTAAGCTATACAAGCTCTTCGTTGCATTCGAATTGAGGGCCGGCGAACTGACGTCAGTCAACCTGGAATTCCGCCATACAATGCCCACAACTGAGTAGTGAGCGTGCCCGCATCAACAGGAAGGGTTATGCCAGTGATCGACCGAGCCCGATCGGAAAGCAGGAACGCAACGGCTTCCGCGACGTCTCGGGGATCAACAAGATGTCCGAGTGCGGTTTGCGCTGTCATCAAAGCGGGATCACGTTCGCCCCTCGCGTAACTTGCCTCTACCGCTGGCGTCCGCGTCGGGCCCGGGCAAACGCAATTGACGCGAATGCCGCGGCGGCCCCAAGCTCCCGCGAAGTCGCGTGTCATTGCAATAATTCCGGCCTTGGATGGTCCGTACGCCACCAATGGCGACGAGTTCATGGCCGTGATCGAGCCGATGGTCACGATCGAACCACGCTTCCTTGCGACCATCGCGGCGCCGAACCTCGTCATCGTTAGAAACGTGCCGCGCAAATTGACCGAGAGAACGCGATCAAACTCGGCCATATCTTGCGCTTCCGGCCGATGAGGATTCTCCAGATGCGCTGCACAGGCGACGAGTCCGCAACACGGACCGACATTGCGCTCAACCCATGTCGCCGCGGCGTCGACACTTGCTTCATCCGCAATGTCCATGGGCGCTGCATATGCGCCAAGTTCGCGCGCAACGATCTCTGCGCGGTCAGCATCTTTGTCGGCGATGACGACTATCCATCCCTCTTCGCAAAGAAGCTTGGCTGTCGCCTCGCCGATGCCGCCAGCGCCTCCCGTCACGACCGCTATCGGCGCAGCGCCGCGATCTTGGCTAGAGACAGGCATAGACCGCCTCGATGAGCCGCCGTGCGCGAGGGCCGTTGTCGCCACGCGCGTGCATCCGATTGATGCTATAGGCGATGCCCAACTTGGCGTCGACATCGCCCATTCCGATTGATCCGCCGATACCGTGATGTCCGAATGCTTTCGGGTTCGGCCCCATCCAGACAGCGCTCCCCGTGTTGAGCAAAACACCGAGCCCCTGATGATAAGGCCTGTTTTGCATGACTTCGGTGAGATTGTGCTGCTCGATGATCATCCGGTCGATGGCGCGCGGAGACAATACGCGCACTCCGTCGAGCTCACCGCCCCGCGCAATGGCTCCGTAGAGCCGCGCGACGGCTCTCGCATTGCCGTGACCGTTCGCACTTGCAATCTCGGCCTCTCTCCACGCCCGAGAGTTTAACGTCACGGGCCAGGGCTCATCCGGATTTTGGGCGAACGCTTTCCCGACAAGCGTATCAGGCTGACTGTCCTTAACTGCGAACAGGGTGCCTTCAAGAACCGGCTGAAGCTCTGCGCAACGCGCTTGATCTGCGGGCGATAACCCGCCGATCTGATAATCCAAATTCAAGGGTATAGCGATCTCATCGCGAAAATACTGCGCAATCGTTTTGCCTGTAACCCGCCTTGTAATTTCGCTCAGCATGTAGCCTTGGGTGTGAATATGATAGCCAGCCTGAGCGCCGGGCTCCCAAAGTGGAGCTTGCGCGGCGAGAGCTTCGGTCATCGCCTTCCGATCGAACATAGCGCCACGCGGAAGATTGGCAGTCACCACCGGCAGGCCAGCCCGATGATCAAGCACGTAGCGAACCGGCAGCTTGTCTTTGCCGCCTTGGGCGAACTCCGGCCAATAGGCCGCAACCGGCTTATCGGGATGCACGAGGCCAAGGTCAATCAATCGATTGAAGCTGATGCCGCAAATCCCTTTGACCACCGACATCATGCAGACAATAGTGTCCCTCTCCCACGGCATGGAGCAGACTGCGTCCCTCCACCCTCCCCAGAGATCGACCACGACCACTCCGTCGTAAACGACGCTGAAGGCCGATCCCACTTCATCCTCTACGCGATAGTTCTCCGCGAATGCGTCGAGCACGCGTGAAAATCTTGGATCATAAGCACCGTGGATCGGGTAGCTTCGCCCACGCGCGACGACCTCGCCTGTTGCTTCTGTCATGGCTGTTTCAAAACCTTCCGGTTCTAGAATGTGTCGTTCGGCTATAAAATCTTTTGGCCGGCTTCCTCGAGGAATCGACCCGTCGCCCCTGACCAGACAATCTCTCCGTGCTCGAGGAGATTGATCTCATTGGCGTGGCGCAGTGCGAATGTCACATTCTGTTCGGCGATGAGAATCGAGATATCGCCAGTCGCTCGCATCGCCTCGATAGCATCGGAAATGACATCAAGGATCACCGGCGCCAAGCCGAGAGTAGGCTCATCGATCAGAAGAAGGCGCGGTTTCATCATGAGCGCCCGGCCGATCGCGAGTTGTTGCTGCTCGCCTCCTGAAAGCGTTCGAGCCTTTTGCGCGCGCCGCTCGGCAAGTCGTGGAAACAGTGATTCAACGAGATCGCGCTGCCGCGCGCGATCCGCCGACGATAGCCAGCTCCCGCCGATGCCCAGATTCTCCGCGACCGTCATGTCGCCAAAAAGTTCTCGCGTCTCGGGGCACAGGACCAAGCCGCTGCGCGCTATCTCATCAGGCGCATAGTCGGTCAGCGAGACACCTTGATACAACACCTGCCCAGTGCAGGGCGTCAGACCACAAATCGCATTGAACAGCGAGGTCTTGCCGGCGCCATTCAGGCCCACGATTGCGGCAATACCGCCGTTCGAGACGGCAAACGACACGGAGTTAAGCGCGATCGCCTTGCCGTATCGCACCGAAGCGTTTTTGACTTCGAGCGCTTTCCCGACGGCCGAAGACATCTCACCGATCGGTGAAGTTCGTTTGTTCTGGTCGCCGAGATAGACCTCGCGGACGCGTTGATCGGCCAGAACCCGGTCGGGGAGATCATCCGCGATCTTCGCGCCCGAGCTCATCGCGACGATCCGGTCGACCATCGCGCGGACGCTCTTAACGTTGTGATCGACGAGTACGATTGCCCTGCCCTCTTCGCGCAGACTCTGGATGAGCGCCGCGAATTCACGAACCTCCAGCGCGCTCAGTCCCGCGAACGGCTCGTCCAGAAGCAGCAGCGCTGGTTTGCGAGCCAGTGACTTGGCGAGTTCCAGGCGCCGGAGCCCGGCGAAAGGCAGTTCGTTCGGCGAGCGATCGGCGGTGTTAGCCAGGCCGACACGCGCAAGAATCTCGCGACCCTCCCGATTGACGGACTCGGACATCCGCAGATTGAGAATGCTGTCCGGCAACAGCGCCAGTTGGACATTCTGTAGCACGGTCTGCTGTGGAAGCGGTCGCGAGTGCTGGAAAACCATGCTGACGCCCGCTTCGGCGACCCGATGCAGAGGCCATTTGGAAATATCGACGCCATCGAGCCGAATTTGACCGCTATCTGGACGATAGACACCCATGATCAGATTCATGACAGTCGATTTGCCGGAGCCATTCGGCCCGATGAGACCGAGTATCTCGCCGCGTTCGACGGCGATATCGACATTGTCGACGGCCTGGAGCCCGTCGAAGCGCTTGTTCAAAGCCCGCGCTTCGAGCAGCATCAGCGAGCTCTCCGGAACATTGTAATCAGCCCGAGAAGTCCGCCTGGAAGGAAGAGGAGAACCAGCACGGCAACTATTGCTACGATGAGTTCACTCAGCGATCCCAGAGGGCGCATATATTCGCCGGCCACCGTGAGAAACACCGCGCCGAGCGCCGGTCCCAGAATGGTTCTCCGACCTCCTATGATTGCGCCGATGATGATTTGCACGCCCACCGCTGCGTCGACAAAGACATTCACCGACGCAGTTCCGAGATAGAAAGTCATCAACCCGCCAGCGAGGCCAGAGAAGAACGCGCTGTAGCAGAACGCTGCGAGCTTATATTTGACGATGTTGAATCCCATGGCTTGTGCATTGAGGCTGTCCTGACCGATAGCCTCCAAAATCAATCCGAACGGCGATCTCACGAGGAAAAGGAGGACGCCGGCCGTGAACGCCGCGCAGCCGAGCGCTATCTCGTAGTTGATCGCGACGCTGAGAGACAGGACGCCTGGCACCGCAATTCCGATCTCGCCACCAGTGTATGGCGAGAACAAGATGATGAGCTGTCGCAGAATGAGCACGGCGACCAGCGTGACGAGGCCGAAATAAGGACCACGCAAGCGAAGGGCGGGCAGCGCGAGCGCTGCGCCCGCGACGACTGCTGCGACAGCGCCGGCGGCGACGCAGACGACCGGCGAGGCGATTCCATTGCTGGAGAGCAACGCGGCCGTATATGCCCCCGTTCCGATCAGGAACGTCGCCCCGAAATTCGCTTCGCCGGCATAGCCGAAGAGAAGGTCCCAGCTCATCGCAAAAACCGCGAAGAACAGGCCCAATGTTAGAATGCCGACGACATATTCAGGCGTGCCAACGAAAGGCAGCGCCGCAAGCACGGCTAGCGCGGCAATGGAACCCGACTTGACCATGATCGCACTGGGCCTGCGCTGCTCGGCTAGAGAGGTCATATTGTCAGCGCCTGCCGAAAAGCCCTTGTGGGCGGAAGTAAAGCACGACGATGAGAATCAGCAGCGCCGGCAAGCTGCGCAATGAAGGGCCGACCAGATACGCCGTCGCAGTCTCCACGAACCCAATGAGATTCGCGGCTATGAGCGAACCGCCGACGCTTCCCAGCCCGCCCAGGATGACGATCGAGAACGCCGTTGCGGTCAGCTCCAGCCCGCCGCTTGGTGAAACGCCGAGGATCATCGCCACAAGCACGCCCGCCAGCCCGGCCATGGCGCCATAAACCGCCCAAACGATACGATAGATGCTTTTCAGGCTGAAGCCGCAGAGAACCAGGCCGCGGGGATTGATCGAGGCCGCGAGGACTGACTTGCCTGCGCGCGTCTGCGTTACATAAAACCACAAGAGTCCGATGACTCCCCACGCGATCACCGCCACAAGAAGACTCGATATCGGCGTTCTCACCCCCAGGACGTTGATGACGCCCGGCGCGAGTTGCGGAATGCTGACGGGTACGTCACCAAAGATGTGAGAGAGCGCTTCCTGAAGAATGATGGTCCAAAGGAGCGTGCCGACGAGCATGAAAACATGCTCGTCATTGACAGTAAGGCCCGGCATTCGCTGGATGGGCTTGATGATCAGAAGATAGGTGAGCAATCCAACCGCGACGCCACTTGCGACCCCGACAAGAATTGCGCCAGACGGCCCGATCCAGCCCTTTCCTCCGAGATACCATGCGATCATGCCAGCCGTCGCGAGCGTCGTGCCATGCGACAAGTTGAGAATTCCACTAACTCCGTAAAGCAGCGTGAATCCCGTCGTCGCCAGCGCGTACACCGCGCTGATCAGGAGGCCGCTCACCAGCAGTTGCACCAACATTTCAACCACTCATCGCCACGGCGACAACGTTGCCCTGATCACTTCTGCTTTGCCGAGACGAAGCTCGGGAAAGCCAGTTGAACGCTGGATACCGCCGGCGGCCAAACCGTTACTTGCTTTCCGTTCTGCCATTGAATGGCGACTCCGGTGACGAAGTCAGCGCCGAATTTCATGTCATGAGTCAGCTTGTCGTTGGGCCCCTGAAAGACGATCCGACCGCTGACGCCGACATAGTCTGCCGCTTCAAGCGCCGTAGCTATCGCGTCGGCGTCCGACGAACCGCTTCGCTCGATCGCGTCTTTAAGCAGATAAATCGCATCATACGTCGCGTAAGAATGCGCGGCCGGCGTGCCGTTGAAGCGCGCGAGATAGTTGCGCGCGAAAGGTACTGTCTTAGGAGTGAGCGGAGCGCTTTCTGACGCCGCTGTGAACGTCACCAGACCGTTCGTCGCACCGCTTGTTTCATTCCAAAACGCGCTGGCGCCGGCCTGGGCGTTGTATCCCATGAGCGGCATCGGAACCTGTTGATTGTTCCATTGCACCACAGGCTTATTGCCGACGATGCCGAGCCCAGTGACGATGACGTCTGCTTTCGCGGCTTCGATCTTCTGGAAAATAGGTGTGAAATCGGTGGTGTCCGTCGCAACCTTGATTGCGTCCACAAACTTCAAGCCTGCCGCGGGCAAGCATGTTTTCAGAAACTCATCATAGCTGCGCGTCCATGCGGCATCCTCCGTGAGCAGGACCGCCGTCTTGTAGCCAAGTTGGCGCACGGCCAGATCGCGCACAGAGTCGCATACCCCCTGAGCCGTCGAGCTAGCCGGCAGAATTGTGCGGAAAACGTATTTGTAGGCGGGATAGTTATCGTGAACGAGCTGCCCGACTTGATCGGCGCCGGCGCCGGTCACGATGTAGGGAACTTTAAGGCGCGCCGCCCAAGGCGTCATCGCGATTGCGATTTCGCTGAGGAATGTGCCGACCATTGCATGGACGCGGTCCTGCCGGACGGCTCGCTGGAACGCGAGAATGGCGTCACTCGCCGAACCCTGATCGTCGTACGAGATCAGCTCGATCTTGCGCCCCTTCACACCGCCTGCGGCGTTGATTTCATCGACGGCAAGCCGCGCGCCATTGAGGATTGCCGCGCCGTTGATCTGCGCGAATTTAGCCATGACGCCGATCTTTATCGGATCGGTCGCGCTTTGGGCCTGCGCGATCGCTGGCGAATGCAAAGCGCTCGAAGGAGCAAGAAGGCTGGCGGCGAGCAACCGCCTGTTGATGCGCCACATAGCCGTTTCCCCTCCGATTGGCGCGCGCAACCGTTGCACACGATCTGATTTTGAGTCAGGATAATCACATTGTCTGACAATCAGTCAATAGGGCAAAAGCAGGAAGCGGTATGTCGCGGGATCTCTCGGACCTGAACATTCTCATTACCGGCGCCGGCCGGGGCATTGGACGGGCCGCCGCCGAGCTGCTGGCGGACGGGGGCGCGAATGTTGGAGTTGCAGACGTCAACTCCGAAGCAGCCGTCGCGACAACAGAAGAGATTCGCTCACGCGGGGGCTGCGCATCTCATTATATCGCCGATCTCTCAGATGAAGTGGCTTTCTCTGCGATCGCCGCAGAGTTTGCGGCGCAATCGGGAGGCTTCATTGACGCCATTATCAACAACGCAATGTGGATTCGGTACGAACCAATTGAAGACGTCACGGCGTCAACTCTCGATCGCATGCTCGGCATCGGGATCAAGGCCCCAGTCTGGGGCGCGCAGGCGCTCATGCGCCATCGACGCCATCTTGGCGCTTCATTGATAAATCTTGCTTCGCCTGCGGCCGACCAAGGGTATCCACGAACGGCCATTTATGCCGCGGTGAAGGGTGGAATCGTCGCGATGACGCGCGCATTAGCGGTTGAGCTCGGTCCCAAGGGCGTTCGTGTGAACGCCGTCGCCCCCGGCGCTGTGCCAACTCCAGGAGCGCGCGCCATAGTGGACGATGCAGGCTACGAAGCTCGAAAGAACAAGACGCCTCTTGGTCGTCTATGCAGCGAACGAGACGTAGCGAATGCAATAGCTTTTTTGCTGTCGCCTCAGGCTTCCTTCATCACCGGCGAAGTGCTTCACGTCGACGGTGGGATTTCGGTGTCGGCTGGCTGACCCCATTGCCCGCTTGGCGCTTCGTGCAGACAGACGATATCGGAGTCTTCCTGCCGCAGTCGCGGCCACCGTCGCCGCACCTCCGGATCATGGCCAGGAATCAGTTTGTCGCAATCGCCGTTGGCAAGTTCTTCGCAGCGACGATAGCCCTCAAGCATCTCACCGACATGGAAGACAAGGGGAAAGGGATTGCGGCGCATCCTGTTCTCGGAGAAGTGGAAGGCGTCTGAGGCCAAAACAAGCGGCCCGCGCTGGGTTTGAACGCGGACGACCTGCAAGCCGCCGGTATGTCCGCCAACGCGATGAACACTGACTCCCGGCGCGATCTCGCTGTCGCCATCATGGAATTGGACGCGTTCACGATAGAGAAGACGAACCACGCTGACGACATCTTCTGCTTCGAAAGGCTGTCGCAGACATGCGTGGCACATGTAGCGTCCCGTCGCATATCTCATTTCCGCGTCCTGGAGATGGAAGCGCGCGCGAGGGAAGCTTTCGAGACAACCCGCATGATCATAGTGTAGATGAGTGATAATCACGTCTTCGACAGCGTCGGGATCGATGCCCGCCGCTTTCAACGCTTCAACGGGCCGGCGCAACAAGGCGCGACCGCGCTTCTCGGCGGCCTCGGGCCCGAAGCCCGTATCGACAACGATAACGCGCCCTGCCCCGATAATCGCCCAGACATAATAGTCGAGCGGCATCGGCGAATCGTGCGGGTCCGATGCCTCGATGAAATTCTGACGTCGCACCCTGCCGGGACCAGACGTCGCATAGCGGATTGCGAAAACTTCGTATGCGGGACTCATCGAAGCCTATCTGGCGGCCGTTTTCGGCGCCGTCTTACGCGGCTTCTGGATCTGCGAGGGTTGCATCTCCGCAGCGTTTTTCGTCGACGTCTCGAGCATCTTTAGGGCGGCGTCAGACGCATTTTGAATGTGATGCGTGCAGAGATGCCAAGCCGCCTCCTCGTTTCGCTCCGCGAGAGCTGCGACGAATTCTCGGATCTCCGCCAGAGAAGCCTGGGCGCGCGATGGATTGGAAAGTGATGTCGCACGCAATTGAGAGACGCGCGTGTGGATCCCCTGCAACATTTCTGTAGCGACGGGATTGCCTGCGCCTTCGAGCAAAATTCGATAAAATTCCGATTTTGCGCTCAGAAATCCCGCAGCGGTATAGTTGTCGTACACAGCGGCAAGCCGCTCCACGCTATCTTTCAGCGCAGCGATTTGCGCCGAAGTGGCGTGCCGGGCGAAAAGCCGGGCTGCAAGCCCTTCAAGAACCGTCCGCACCTGATAGATCGCTTTCGCCATTTCCGGCGTGACGATCGGTACAATCGGCCCCTTGTTCGGCTGGGTGACAATGAGCCCAGCCGCCTCAAGATCGCGCAATGCCTCACGAATCGATGTGCGCGAGACCCCCATGCGCTCGCAGAGGTCGCGTTCAATCAGGCGGGCGCCTGCCGGAAACTGTCCGGTTTCGATCGCTTCCCGAATTCGTTCGACGACTTGCTGCCGCAATGTCGGCAGCGGCGCCACGTGTAGGGACCGCTGTTCTCCCGATGTCTGATTGGGAAGCAAATCCATCCCGCCCTTCAATACGCGATGCTCCACGACTCAAGGCCGCTTCCTGTCGGGTTAGCACCCTAGCGGTAGGTAGCTCGCCCGGCAACATTGATTGAATGATTGACATCCTGTATGACAATCAGACGATGGAGATGCGCAAATGCCCTTGAAGCCCGATGAGGACACCCTGTCCGCCCTGTTTGAGCGCGGATTGGCTCTGCGACGAGAGGTTCTCGGCGCGGACTATGTCGACAAATCGATGGCTTCCGCCAACGACTTCATGATGGCGTTCCAGCACGTCACGACGGAATGGTGCTGGGGTTACGCCTGGAACAGAACGGGCCTCGACCGCAAAACGCGCAGTTTGCTCAATCTCGCGATGCTCACTGCTCTCAACCGCGCCGCGGAAATCAAGCTCCATGTTCGGGGCGCGATCAACAATGGCGTGACAGTGGACGAGATCAAGGAAGCACTGCTTCACGCCACAATCTATTGCGGCATTCCTGCCGGGCTCGACGCCTTCAAAGCCGCAAACGAAGTCCTGCTGCAAATGGGAGCGGTCGAAACTACACCTGCCGGAGACGCCAGAAAATGACCACTAAAGTACTTCAGATCGGGTTTATAGGCCTCGGCGCTATGGGTTGGCCGATGGCCAGCCGCCTCATCTCAGCAGGGCACAACTTAACGGCCTACGACGCCGCGCCTGGACGCTCGCAAAGCTTCGCGTCGGAAGTTGGCGGCCATGCAGCAATTTCCGCGGCAGAGGTAGCGAAAAGCTCGGACTTTATAGTCACTATGCTTCCAACGAGCGCGCACGTCGCAAGCGTGCTCGGAGGTGAAAACGGCCTTCTATCCGCTTGTCGGCCGAAGACGCTGATCATCGAGATGAGCTCGGGCGCGCCCGCTTCAACCAAAGAATTCGGCGAACGCGTGCTCTCATTCGATTGCAGACTGATCGACGCGCCTGTTTCCGGTGGCGTGCCTCGTGCGCGCACCGGCGAACTGTCCATCATGGTTGGCGGAGATGATGATGATATTGCGCGCGCCGAATCTTTGCTGGCCCATCTCGGAACGTCAATTCTTCGAACTGGAGCGCTCGGCACCGCGCACGCCATGAAAGCGCTGAATAATCTCGTCTCGGCGGCGACGTTCCTGGCGACCGTCGAAGCGCTCTGCATCGGAAAGAAAGCCGGCCTCAATCCTTCCCGGATGGTCGACATTCTCAACGTCTCAACGGGCATGAGCAACTCTTCACAAAAGAAGATGCATCAATTCGTTCTGTCCGGGAACTACAATTCCGGATTTGGGCTGGATCTGATGGTGAAAGATCTGGCGACGGCCATCGGGTTGGCGCGCGATGTTGACGCCACGGCGCCACTATCCGCTCTTTGTCGGGATATCTGGCAGGAAGCCGCGGCATTTCTCGGGCCCGGCAAAGATCACACGGCTCTCGCAAGGCTCGTGGAGCGCACCGCCTCTACATCTCTCCTGCCACAAAATTAGCCTATAGACGTGATCGCAAGCCCGCGTCGAGACGAACGGCGGCTTTCGGGTTTCATTTCAGCGTACATACGTCCGGATTGGGTCAACTCGCGACGACTTGGAGTCTGACCGCACTCGCAATTTTATTCGCAGCATTTGCGAGCCAATCGAATTGCGCCTGTTCTGAATCTGACGCGAAGCTCGCCTTGCTGCATCGAGAAGCCGGATATACGTCAGCAGTTGTGACCTTGAACCTGAGCCTGCCAAACCTGTTGCAATCGGGCGGGGTCCATATACATCCACACATGCATGCCGGTTCACAGTTCAACGATTGTGAAGAGCAGCGAAGGAGTTCGAACACGGCGTTTTCGCGCTTCTAAGATGAGGAATTCTGCGCTCTGCCCAGACCGTCTCGCTTGGGATTACCGCACCTCAATCATGCCCGGAAATCGCATGCGGCCCATAGGGCTCTTCGAGCGCAGCGATTTCGGCCGCAGAGAGGTCGAGCTCGGTCGCTTGGATGGCATCCTCAAGCTGACCAAGCTTGGTTGCCCCGACAATCGGGGCGGTGATGCCGGGCTTGTGAAGTAGCCAAGCAAGCGCCACCCGGCCTGGCGGCTGCTCGCGGGTCTGGGCGAGCGCGCAAAGCCGTTCAACGACGCGGCGGTCCGCGGCCTCGCTCCGATCGTAAAAGCCCCTGCCGATTTCATCCCCCTTTTCGCGGGCTGTCGGGGTATCGCTTTGCCATGGACGGGTAAGACGCCCGCGTGCCAGCGGCGACCACGGAATGACGCCAATTCCCTCTTCCCGGCACAAGGGAAGCATTTCACGCTCTTCCTCACGGTAGAGAAGGTTGAGGTGATCCTGCATCGACACGAATTGCGCCCAGCCATACATACGTTGGAGGCTCAGCGCCTTCATGAACTGCCAAGCGAACATCGACGAAGCTCCAATGTACCTCGCCTTTCCCGCGGGCACGACGTCATGCAGCGCTTCGAGGGTCTCTTCGATCGGCGTTGCGTAATCCCAGCGGTGAATTTGATACAGATCGATATAGTCCGTCCCGAGCCGGCGCAGGCTCGCATCGATCTCGTGGAAGATCGCTTTGCGCGAAAGTCCCCGGCCGTTTGGATCGCTTCGCATCGGATTGAAGACTTTTGTCGCGATGACGGCGCTTTCCCGGGTCGTATACTTACGTATCGCGCGGCCCAATACCTCTTCGCTTGCACCCTCGGAATAGGCGTTAGCGGTGTCAAAGAAGTTGATGCCGGCCTCGATGGCCCGGCGGAAGAACGGCGCGCTTTGATCCTCGTTTAAAACCCAGTTGTGGCTACCCTTCGACGGGTCCGCGTAACTCATGCAGCCAAGCGCGATACGGGAGACTTTGAGGCCGGTTTTGCCTAGGTTGCGGTACTGCATGATCCCTCAACGAAACAGTTCGGCACGCATCAGTGCTGGCTGGCGGGGAATGCGGGGCGCGAACCCCATCCGGTCCAGGATATCGGTCTGGATGTTCACTCCCGGCGCGACTTCCTCGAGCACAACGCCATCGTCGGTGAGACGAAAGACAGCGCGCTCGGTTACAAACAGCGCCTCGTGGCCAAGCTTGAGCGCCTGTTTTCCCGAATAGGTGACCTGTTCGACCTTGGCGACAAGCTTGCGAACAGCACCTTGCCGAACGATCCGGAGCCGCCCGTCCCCGATTTCGATCTGCCCACCTTTGGCGTCAAACGTTCCGCAGAAGATGACGCGCTTGGCATTTTGCGCGATGTCCATGAAGCCACCCGGCCCTACGGTGAGCCCGCCAAGCTTCGAGACATTCACGTCGCCGTTCTGATCAAGCTCGCCAAAGCCGAGAAACGCCGTGTCGAGCCCACCTCCCGAATAGAAATCAAACTGGGAGGGACCATCGATCATCGCCGAAGGGCTGCGCGCAAAGCCAAAAAGCATGCCCACGAGCAACGACCCGCCATAGGTTCCATGCTCGATCGTCTGATAGAACCGGCCGACCTCACCCCGCTCCGCCATCATCTTGGCGACGCCCTCGCCGATGCCAACGCCAAAATTGATGACGTCGCCTTCGCGCAGTTCGTGGTACGCGCGCTCGGCAATCAGCGAACGGATGTTGGCTGGTTCTGGCGGATCGAGGACGATGGGCCCGCGCAATTCCCCCGAGATCAGCGGATCGTAGGGCAGCTCATAGCTCATCTGCTGCTCGGGATCGACCACAACCGCATCGACGATTGCGCCCGGAATTCGAACGGAACGCGCCGGCAGCGAATTGAGGTCAACCGCTGTGCGCACCTGCGCGATCACGATCCCGCCGGAATTATGCGCAGCGAGCGCCGCCGCAAAAATATCGACGTTCGCCGCCTCCTGATCAAGGCTGATATTGCCGTCGGGATCACCGAATGATCCGCGTATGATCGCAACATTGATCGGAAACGATTTGTACCAAAGGAGCTCGCGGCCCCCGATCGTCACCACTTCCACAAGGTCTTCTCGCGCCGAAGCGTTCATCTTCCCGCCGAGCTGGCGCGGGTCCACGAACGTTCCAAGGCCAACGTGGGTGAAGAGCCCCGGTCGTTTGCCGGCGATCTCACGGTAGAGCTGCATGACGCAGCCGCTTGGTAGAACATAGGCCTCGATTTTTTCATCGCGCGCCATTTCTTGCATCTTTGGCGACCACACCCAGTGACCGCCGATCACGCGCTTGACCAAGCCTTCATGGGCGAAATGGTTCATGCCCTCAGCTCTCTTGTCACCGATCCCGAGCGCGTGGACAACCGTGAGGTCGCGCGGCGCGCGGGTTGTGAGAAAGCGGCGCGAAACGGCGCGAAAGAGATGCGTCGGCTCGACGAGCCCACCGCCGCCGCCAATCAGGGCAACCGTGTCCCCATCCTTGATGAGTCCGATGGCCTGATCGGCCGACATAAATTTATTGCGCATTGCCACTGCTCACTCCCCACTGGAGGGTTCGGGGCGGCGGGGAACCATAAGACGATGCTCCCCTTCCTGCACAATCTCGTCGTTCTGGTTGAGCAGCTGCATGTCGATAAACAGAATCCCCATTCCGGGCATGCTCTTAGAAATCCGAGCGTCCCGGATTGTGAACTTGACCTGCAGCGTATCGCCGATCCTGATCGGCCGTTTGAAGTTCCAGCTCCATCCCAGCGCGATGCCGTCGCGAAAGAACGCAGATTGAACTTTCAAACCGTCGGTAAGCGATAGGCCCATCAGGCCGTGGGCGATTCGCCCGCCAAATTCAGTGGTGCGCGCGTAAACCTCATCGAGATGGACCGGCGAGAAGTCTCCTGCAACCCCGGCGTAGGCCAGAATATGGCCTTCTGTTACCGTCACGCGCGGGGTGCGCTGTTCATCGCCTATTTTAATGTCGTCGAAAAAATTTCCGGGAAGCATCAGGGCGCCTTTTGCGGGAGGGCGGATACGGAGCGAAGGTGCGAAGCTACTGCTAATGCAGGATCTGGCTGAGAAAACTGCGTGTACGTTCGTTCGCGGGGTTGCTGAAGAAGGCCTCCGGCGGCGCTTCTTCAACGATTTCGCCGCGATCCATGAAGATCACCCGGTCCGCGACTTGCCGCGCGAAGCCCATCTCGTGCGTAACGCAGAGCATTGTCATGCCGTCATGCGCGAGCCCAATCATGGTATCGAGCACTTCTTTGACCATTTCGGGATCAAGCGCCGATGTCGGTTCGTCAAACAGCATAATCTTGGGCGTCATGCAGAGCGCGCGAGCAATCGCGACACGCTGCTGCTGGCCGCCAGAAAGCTGCGCGGGATACTTGCCTGCTTGGTCGGGTATGCGCACGCGATTGAGAAACGTCATCGCCGTCTCTCCCGCGTCGCGACGGCTCGCCCGGCGAACCTTCATCGGCGCGAGGATGCAATTCTCAAGGATCGTTAGATGTGGGAACAGGTTGAATTGCTGAAACACCATCCCGACTTCGGCGCGCACAGCATCAATGCTCTTCTGCCCTGCGCCCAGATCGAAGCCATCGACAACCAGTTGGCCCTCTTGATAGGGCTCGAGACTATTGATGCAGCGAATAAGCGTCGACTTTCCTGAGCCAGACGGACCGCAAATTACAATCCGCTCGCCTGCACGGACACGAAGATCAATGTTCTTGAGCGCTTGGAAACCACCGAACCACTTCTGCACCTTCGCCATCTCGATGATGAACGCAGGCTGTACTTTTTCGGAGCGCGGCGAAGAGACGCTTTGAGGGGACATTGGCGAACTCGATCGACTGAGGGCGCGGCGGACGGCAAGCGCCGCCCGCCGCGTGGAAGGTCACTGCACCATTGAGACGGGGAGAGCGCCTTCGCCCTCACCGGTATCGGGCATCTTTCCGAGCTCTCCGCCGATCCACTTCTTGTAGAGTGCAGGCAGCTCGCCGCTCGCGAGCTTTCGCGCAACAAACTCGCTCAGATAGGTCGCCCATTCGCGTGATTGCGGACGCACCGCAAAAGCATTGTAGGCGCGCGCGACGATGAACTTTTCCTCGTATTTTCCGGGCCCGACAACCTGCGCGATGTTGGGGACTTGCGTTGCCGCGCCGCCAATCATGTCGACTTGTCCGGCGATCAGCGCCTGAACGGTGCCGGCATCATCATCGAAGCGCTGAATGATCGCGCCCGCAGGCGCGGCCTTGGTAATTGCAATATCTTGTGGTGTGCCGCGCGGCACACCTACACGGACACCGTTTAATTCGTTCCACCCTTTGATGTTCGCCGATGTTTTGCCGATGTAGATCGTATCGTTTGTCGTGTAGGGGCGCGAAAACAGCACGACTTTCTGCCGGTCTGCGAAAATTCCCATCACTGCCGCGAGCACATCGACCTGTCCCGTAAGGAGCGCGGCCACACGGTTGCTGGACGTTACGGGTGTGACTTCGAGTTTGACCCCAAGGTCTTTTGCCAGCATCTCGCCAAGTTCGATGTCGAACCCGGTGAGCTTGTTGGAAGAATCGGAGAATCCCCACGGCACTTGCGCAACCTGTGAGCCAATCTTCAATACGCCGCCCTTCTTGATTGCATCCACGGTCTGTGCAGATGCGGTCTGGATGGGAGCCGCAATGGCGCATGCCAACGCGGCAGCTGCGGCGGCAATTCGAAACTTCATAAAACGCATATGTCTTCCTCCTTGGTTATGATGGTTTTAGGTTTTGACGGCGAAGCGACGCTCAAAACTCGCGCTGAGCCTTGAGAGCGGAAAGCAGAGGATGAAATAGATAATTGCCGCGAGGCCGTAAGCGAGGAGCGGCTTGTAGGTCGTGCTCGCGATAATCTGGGCAGAGCGGGAGAGCTCAACGAACCCGATGATCGCAGCGAGGGACGTTCCCTTGATGAGCTGGACAAGAAAGCCGACCGTCGGCGCCATGCACAACCGGGCGCCTTGCGGAACGACGACGTGGATCATCCGATGCGTATAACCGAGGCCCAGCGCAATTGCGGCTTCGGTTTGTCCCTTGGGCACAGCTTGGATTCCACCGCGCCAGATTTCACCGAGGAACGCACTCGCGTGAAGGGTAAGGCCGATCGTCACCGCGACCCACGCGTTCACGCGCAGGCCAAAGACGGGCAAGCCGTAGAAGACAAGGAAGAGCTGCATAAGCAGGGGCGTTCCCTGAAAGAAGTCGATGTAAAGACCAGCGGCGCGGCGGAGTGGCGCAAGGTCGGAGGTGCGCATCAGGGCGACCGCAAGCCCGACGAGGCCGCCACCGATAAAAGCGATCAGCGATAGAACGACCGTCGACTGAATTCCGGAGAGGATCGCGAGCGCTTCGCTAACACCAAATGAGCGGATCATGGCGCGCCTACTTCACCGGATACGAGAAATAGGTGCGGTCGATCGCCTTGAAGAGAAAGGCGAATGCGATCGACATAGCAAGGTAAAGAGCGGTCGCGATGATATAAATCTCGAAACTCCGAAACGTCACCGTATCAATCGATTGCGCAATCGCCGTGAGTTCCTCCGCCGAGATTGACGACACGATGCTTGTTGTGAGCAGCGCGAGAATGAATTGGCCGGAAAGAGCGGGATAGATGATGCGTAGCGCCGGCTTGAGTACGACGTAGCGAAATATCTGCATGCGCGCGAGGCCAAGCGCTGTGCCAGCTTCGAATTGACCACGCGGGATGGCGTCGATGCCGCCACGAATGACTTCTGCGGCAAACGCTCCGCAATTGAGACTGAGCGCGACAATCGCGGCGCTCCACGGCTGGAGGCTAAGACCGAGCGTTGGCAATCCGAAAAAGATGAAAAACGCTTGCACCAGAAAAGGCGTGTTGCGGATAAGCTCGATATAGGCTTCGGCGGCAAGCCGCAGCGGTCGCGACGAACTTTTCTTCGCAAGCGCGGTGAGAATTCCAATGACAAGGCCAATCGCAATCGCGCAGCTCGCAAGCAGGATCGTCAGTCCGCAGCCGCGCAAAAATTGCAGCCAGTAGGGAGCAAGCACGGCGAAGTCGAACTGATAGGTCATTTTCTCCCCTTCGCACCGCGGCTTGTTTCCGCCGCTTGTGCAATCCTCTAAGAAATCCTGAAGAAGCGTCTGTAGAGTTCGAGCTGTTGCTCGAGCATGTGAATGCCCGGATGAGTGGTCAGCCCTGCATCCCGAGCTGCCTTGAGGAGCGCGGTTTCGGCGGGTGTCATGATGATATCGGCGATGACGGAATTGCGCGGCGCTTGGCTTGGATCGAAGGGAATTGGATCGCTTGTTGCAAGGCCGAGCGGCGTAGCGTTGATCGCGATTGTCGCATCGACGATGGCGGGAGTTGCAGTTGCTTGCGCTCGGCCCGGCCACATATGTCCGAGGCGCGCCGCAAGGTCATCCATTCGCTGGTCGGCGGTGTCGGTTATATAAAGTTTCGCCGCACCGGCATTCAGGAGCGCAAAGGCGAGAGAAACGCCCGCACCGCCCGCCCCAACTAGCGCGACAGTTCTCCCGGCGACCGTGTGCCCAGCAGCAAGCAGGCCCGCGACAAATCCTTCGCCATCGAAATTTTCCGCTACCCATGACCCGTCCGCTTCGCGTCGCAATACATTCGCTGATTGCGCTCGGGCCGCGTTAGGCTCGAGCCGGTCGACAAGGTCACAAACCGCAAATTTATGAGGCACAGTTACGAGAATCCCGTCGAGATTGGCGATTGCTTTCAGCCCCTCGACGACAGTGTTGAGATGCGCCGGCGACGCTTTGACCGGGACGAGCACCGCATCGGCCCTGTGCTCGCTAAACATCCGGTTCATCAAGCTTGGAGCCTTCACCTGCTCCACGGGATACCCGACCACCGCAAACAGGCGCGTCGCGCCGGTAGGACACGGGATTTGGGACGCGTCGGTCTCCACGCGGTGTGTCTCCGGTTGCTCGGCCGAGCCGATCAGAAGCCCGCCGCCACGCAAGCTTCAAAAATGGAATGCATTCCAATACGGATTGTATTCCAGTCTTGTCAACGGCTGACAGCACATTCCATTTGGAATAGTGTCCCAGTTGGAGGCAGTGATGGACCGTGCCCTCGGCATTGTGGAATTCTTGGCGGGCCGCGCCGGCGGGGCGGCGCTGGCGGAAATCTCCGACGCGCTGGCTATTCCCCGGAGCGCGACCCACCGGTTGCTCGCTGACCTGCGCGATGAAGGCCTTGTTCGCCAAGAATACGATGGCGGCGCTTATCGCCTGACAGCAAAGATTGTGTCGTACGGCCTTAGCTATCTCACCGCCGCCGGGGCCACGGAGCATGTGCTTCCGCTGATCGACGAGTTGGCGGAAGCGACCGGTGAGCTTGTTGTTCTCGCGGCTGTGGACGGAGACAGGCTTTTGCGCATTGCCAAGGCTCAAGGGGCCAAGCGGGGTCTCCTCTACAATCCGGATGAAGGATCGGAGGTTTATTTGCCGGCCACCTCAAACGGCCATGCGTGGCTTTCTTGCTTAAGTGAAGAGAGAGCGCTTCAGCTGGTTGCGCGTCAGGGATTCGACCGCGACGGCTATGGGCCCAATGCGCCAAAGACGATCAAGGAGCTTGTCGCCATCCTGCGTGCCGCGCGAAAGCAGGGCTATGCGAAAATCTTCGAGACGTACGAGGCCGGCACGTCGGCGGTCGCGACGCCGATCATTCCCCCCACACGCCGTACGCCAATTGGGACGATCAGCGTCGCCGGCCCCTCCTTTCGAATGACCGACGCACAGCTGGAGCAAATCGCGCCAACTCTGATCGAGACCGCCCGGAAAGTCGCCAGCGTCGGCTCGGCGCTACCGATCTTTTTCGGCGCCATGAGCGGATCACACCATGTCTAGCCGATTGCGCTCTATCGCCATTGTTGAACTCCTCGCGCAATATCCGACCGGTTTGGCGGCCCAGGCAATATCTGCGCGGCTGAGCATCCCGCTCGCTGCGACAGAGCGGTTGCTGCAAGAGCTGGTGCAAAGCGACTATGTGAAGCTAACAGCGGACGACCAGTCCTACGCCCTTCGGCTCAAGCTCGCAGCCATCGGCCTCGCTTTTCTGGGCGCAAGCGGCATCACCGATCTTGTGCAGCCAATTCTGGACGATCTCGCTAAGCGATCCGGCGAACTTGTGCGCCTTGCGATCCGCGAAGGCCACCGCCTTAGGTGGGTTGCCAAGGCGCAGGGCTCGCATACGGGCCTTATGTATAATCCTGACGTGAGCGCGCCGGTCAACCTAACTACAACAGCGAATGGTCAAGCTTGGCTTGCCTGTTTGACGGAACGGGAGATTCTTGACCTGCTCGACCGTCAGCCGGATGCGCTTGCGCACGACCAAGCTGCGCGCGGCAAGCTTATGCATGAACTCACAATTGCGCGTGAACGCGGTTTTGCCTTCGTCTCAGAGCGATATCAGACCGGGATGTCGGCGATTGCGGCGCCAATCCGTAAAAAGGATGGAGCGGCGCCGATGGGCACGGTGAGTATCGCCGGACCAACTATCCGCATGAACGACGCCCGCGTGGAGGAAATGGCCAGCTGGCTGATTGGAACGGCGGGCGAATTGGCCGCCGCTTCGGCGGCGTCGCCACTCTTTGCCGGTCAGTAACCGCGCCCGCACCGACCATCACATGCTCAACTTCGCAACCGATCTTAGATCGTCTGCCGTGGTAGAAGGAAAGCCAAAAAACTCCAGATACGCCGGTATCTGCTCAAAAAGCATATCCGTTCCAACTTGTGTAGAACATCCGCGTTCGCGTGCCGCCGCGAGGAAGGCTGTCACCTCTCGCTTCATGACCACCTCACCGACGAACGTGGTCGCGGCGATGCGCGAGACATCTACCGGAAGCGGATCGCCGTCACGCATGCCAAGCGGCGTAGCGTTAACGACAATGTCGAATCCGGCCGGGTCGTTCAATCCGGTTTTGATTTGGAGTGCTGGATAGTGCGCCAAAAGACGCGCCCCGAGCCCATTCGCAACGGCCCCCTCAGCATCAAAAAGTCCTAGCATCGAAGCGCCTGCCTGGGCCAATGAGGCGGCAATGGCTGAGCCAACGCCGCCTGAACCAACGACCAACGCCCGGCGACCTTGAATGGCGTGGCCCTTTCGTAGCATTCCACGAACAAAGCCCTCTCCGTCAAACATCTCGCCTATCAAACGCCCGTCCCCATCGCGCCGGATAGCGTTGCACGAACCAGCAATAGCAGCCACAGGAGACAGAGTGTCGACTATCGCCGCTGTCGTGACTTTATGCGGCATCGTGACAAGAGCGCCGTGCGAATTTGACAAGCGAAAAAAGAGCTTCATGAATTCAGGGTAGTCCTCGCTACGGCAGCCTAGCGGCACAACGACCGCATCGATGGCTTCCCGTTCGAAGTAAGGGTTGTAAATCATTGGCGCACGAAAGCTTTCCGTTGGAAAGCCCAGATGTCCGATAATCTTCGTCGTCCCGCTAATCACGATTGGCCCCTTAGCTGAGCCCGATGCCTGGAAGCCGGATTTGCTGACCTGTTCGCGCCGATCGCTCCACCGCGTCGATGACTTGCAGCGTGGCAAGACCCTCGCGCCCAGAGGCGATAGGCTGCGCGCCATTCCTGATCACATCGCAAAAATGCCGAACCTGAAGGCTAAGCGGATCTTCCGGGGTGAAGGGAACCCTTTCGCGCTGCAGGGGCTCAAGCCAGCTACGGACGTCACGATTGCTCCAGACTTCCAACTGCGGGATCGAAAGCGAGCCATGCGTGCCGCCGATCTGATAGCACGACTGATCTTGGCGCGGGTAAGCCGGATTCTCGCCGGTCGTTTGCTCCCAGCTCCAAGGTCCAACGACACTGTCTGAAACGTTGACCGTCCCGAGGACGCCACTGGCAAACTGGAGCAGGATGACCGCGGTCTCTTCTACCGCATGTCCCCTTACCGCATTCGAACTTGCTGCGTTAACGGCAACAACTTCGCCGCAGAGATATCGAAACAAGTCGATGTCATGGATGAGATTGAGGAGGATCGGACCTGCGCCCTTCTCTCGCCGCCAAGCTATATCGAAGTAGTCATCAGGCTTCATCAGCCAGAACTGGCCGTGTAGGGTGAGAACGCGCCCTAACCACCCTGCATCGAGAATTTCTTTCGCTTTCGCGATCATCGGATTGTAACGCCGGTGATGCCCAACCAGCAGCGGAACATGTTTGGCGTCAGCGGTTCGTACGAGCTTTTCCGCACCGGCGAGATCGTCAGCGAGCGGCTTTTCCACGATCGCCGGGATCCCCACGTCGATCACTTCCAGCCCGTTCACAACGTGCATCTGATTGGGCGTTGCGATGATGACCCCTTCCGGCCGATCATCACGGATCATATCGGCGATGCTTCGATGCCATTTTGCGCCGAGCCGCGCCGCCAAATCGCGACCAACATCGGAAGGGTCAACCACGACCGACAGGACAGCCGCGTCTTCCCGTGCAACGTGCTCCGCGTGGCGCTTGCCGATCAAGCCCGCGCCAACGACTGCCAACCGTACCGGTGACTTGTTCGTCATGATTAGTTCGCCTTTTCGTCGAGCAATTTCGCCACGCGGCGTAGCGCGAGTTGATATCCCTGCGTGCCAAACCCGGCGATAACGCCGTCCGCCCGCAACGAGACATACGAATGATGCCGGAACGCTTCGCGCTTATGGACATTCGAAATATGGCACTCAATCACCGTGCCTTCGAACGTATTGAGCGCATCAAGAATGGCGACCGATGTATGCGTAAACGCGGCCGGGTTGATGACAATACCGGCCGCGCTTTCACGCGCTTCGTGAATCCAGTCGATTACCTCGTATTCCCGATTTGACTGATGAAAACGGAGCTCGAGTCGAAGCTCCTGCGCGATGCGCCGGCAGTCAGCTTCGACATCGGCCAACGTTTCATGGCCATAAATATGAGGTTGGCGTTGGCCGAGCAGGTTCAGATTGGGACCATTCAGGACAAAGACAAGACGGGTCATTTGGCTTTCTCAAAAGGCACGGTGGATAGGAAGCTAGCGGCGCTACCACGCGACGATAACGACTGCGTGGCGGGCATTCGGCGAGGTCAAACCCTCTTCTCATCAATGAGCATTCGCATCGCATCAATGGCGATCTCGTAGCCACTCGCGCCGAGGCCCGCCATCACTGCGGTTGCCGTACGCGAGACGAGTGAACGATGGTAGATCTCCTCGCGCTTATGGACATTGCTGATATGAAGTTCGATCTTCGGGCCATCGAACATCTTCAGGGCATCGAGAAGCGCGATCGACGTAAACGTTAAGCCTGCAGGATTGATGATAATCCCCGCAGCGACCTTCCGCGCCTCGTGAATGCTTTCAATCAGAGCGCCCTCGAAGTTCGTCTGCCGGAATTCGACTTTGAGGCCACGTTGTTCCGCGCGAACGCGGCAACGCTCGTTGATCTCCGCCAGCGTTGTTGAGCCGTAGATGTGCGGCTCGCGTTCGCCCAAGAGATTCAGGTTGGGGCCGTTGAGCACAAAAATAAGTGGCGCTTGCATCTGATCGGCTCTCATGTCTGGCTGTAGGTGAAACCGAAGCTCCGTCAGTGGCGAAGGATCTCACCAAGAAAGGTTCGCGCACGCGCGTGCTGCGGATTGCGAAAGAACGTATCTGGCTCCGCCGCCTCAAGAATTTCACCATCGGCCATGAAAATTACGCGGTCGGCTACTTGCCTTGCGAAACCCATTTCGTGCGTGACACACACCATCGTCATGCCATCTCGCGCGAGCCCAATCATCGTATCGAGCACCTCTTTCACCATCTCAGGGTCGAGGGCCGATGTGGGCTCATCAAACAGCATGACCTTTGGCTCCATGCAAAGCGCACGCGCGATCGCAACGCGTTGCTGCTGGCCGCCAGAGAGCTGCGCTGGATATTTATTCGCCTGTTCACCAATTCGAACGCGTTCAAGATACTTGCGAGCGGACGCTTCAGCATCCGCTTTGCTCATACGGCGCACGCGCATCGGCGCGAGGGTGCAGTTTTGTAGAACGGTCATATGCGGAAAGAGGTTGAAGCTCTGGAAAACCATGCCAACTTCCCGGCGTACGGCGTCAACCGCTGCAGCGCTATCGTCGAGCGCGGTGCCATCCACGACGATGCGGCCCTTCTGAACGGTCTCGAGATGGTTGATACAGCGAATTAGAGTGGACTTTCCGGATCCCGAAGGTCCGCAAAGAACGATCTTCTCGCCTTTGCGGACCTTAAGGTTCACGCTTTTGAGAGCATGGAAGCCGCCATACCACTTGTCGACGTCCTGCATCGAAATCAGGTCTTGCGTCGTGTTCTGCGCCACGGCCATAGCTTTGCTCCCGCTCGTTTTCTTAGCTTGCGACGAAGCTGACGCCGTCGACTTTGTCGGGCATCGGCGGCTGCGCAGCCTGCATCCACTTGTCAGTAATCTTCTTGAGGTCACCGCTCGCCTTTATCTTGTCGATGAACGC
Source organism: Terrirubrum flagellatum (assembly GCF_022059845.1). Taxonomy (GTDB): domain Bacteria; phylum Pseudomonadota; class Alphaproteobacteria; order Rhizobiales; family Beijerinckiaceae; genus Terrirubrum; species Terrirubrum flagellatum. The sequence goes on from NZ_CP091851.1 coordinate 2,528,384, forward strand.
GTTAAGCGATGCATTGATTTCCTTCTCGCCGAGACGAGTGCAGGCACCGTTGTAAATGCTTGTGAACACGAGCTTCTCTTCGTAGACGCCCGGCTTCGCCTCTTCGAAACGGCGCATGTAGAAGATATTGCCGCCCACCGCCTGCGCCTGACCGGAGAGGACTGCCTGAATTGAGGCCGCATCGTTGTCGAAGCGGAGAATGTTGGTGCCGGGCGGCGCGTATTTTGTAACTTCAGAATCTTGCGTCGCGGCGCGCGCGACAGCGATCGAAACCTTTGCCATATCGGCATTCGTCTTGATCTCGACATTCTTCGGCGCGACCAAAACGATCTGGTTTGCGACGTATGGCTTGCTGTACTGCACCGCCTTGGCGCGTTCGGGAAGCATCGCCATGGTGGCAAACAGCACGTCAACCCGGCCGGAGGTTAGCGCGGGAATTCGGTTGGCAACCTCAAGCGGCATAAATTGCGCCTGAACGCCAAGTTCTTTCGCATAGAGCTCGCCGATATCAGCATCAAGGCCTTCTTGTTTTCCCGTGCTGTTGACAAAGCCCCACGGCGGATTGTCGCCTTGAATGCCGATAATAACCTTGCCGCGCTTTTTGATCTCATCAGGCGTGATGGCGAATGCCTGTCCCGTAATGAGCGCCGGCATGGCAACGCATGCGGCTGCGGCCGAGGCGATAACTGAGCGCCGGCTTGGTTTATTCACTTTCTCCATAAGCTTTTCTCCCATTCACATGCTAGCCGCGAGATCATCGCGTCGGTGCGGCGAGCCGACGTTCGAGCCAGGAACCGAGCAGCGACAACGGCCAGCAGAGGACGAAGTACATCGCGCCGACGATTCCGAAGACGAGTAGTGGTTTGAAAGTTTGGTTTGAAACGATGTTGCCGGACCGCGTAAGCTCCGCGAAGCCTACGATCGATGCGAGGGACGTTCCCTTGATAAGCTGGACAAGAAAGCCAACGGTCGCCGGCAATGAAATGCGGATAGCCTGCGGCAGAATGACATCCTTCATACGCGAGACGTAGCTGAGACTAAGCGCCCGGGCGGCTTCGGTTTGCCCCCGCGGGATCGCCTCGATCGAGCCGCGCCAGATATCGCCGAGAAAGGCGCTTGCATTTAGCGTGAAGCCAATCGCGACAGCCTGCCACGCTTCAAGATCAAGCCCGACGAGCGCAAGCGCGTAGTACACGACGAAGAGCTGCATCAGCAGCGGCGTGCCTTGAAAGAGGCTGATGTAGCTACCAGTTGCGCGTTCAAGCCATTTTATTTCAGATGTGCGCGCGAGCGCGACAGCTAAGCCGGCGACGCCGCCACCGACAAATCCGATGGCCGACAAAATGACCGTCCACCGAAGGCCTTTAAGAAGGAAGAGGAGTTCGGGCTCGCCCATCGTCAACTCCTACTTCACGGGATAGCTAAAATAGCGCCATGAGATGAGTGAGAAGAACTTCATCATCATCCATGACATGAGGAGGTAGAGGATCGTGATCGTTCCGTAGACTTCAAAGCTTCGGAAGGACGCGTTCTCGATCAGTTTAGCAACCGAGGTGAGCTCATACGCTGCGATCGCGGATGCGATACTCGTAGTGAGCGTGAGCATAATGAATTGGCCAGTTAGCGAGGGAAAGACTGCGCGCATCGCGGGCCGGAGCACGATGAATCGAAAGACGTCTCGCTTATGAAGACCAAGCGCTAAGCCCGCTTCTACCTGACCCCTATGAATTGATTGCACGCCGCCGCGAATGATTTCGATCGCATAAGCGCCGCCGTTGAGCCCCAGCGCAATAATTGCCGTTGGCGTGGGGCTAAGGCGAATACCAACGAGCGGGAGAGCGAAAAACACGAAGTAAATCTGGACAAGAAACGGCGTGTTGCGAATGAGCTCAACAAACGTTTTAATAAGCCAGCGCGCGGGTACGAAGCTGGCATCCCGCAGGATGACGCCGCCGATCCCGATGACCAGCGCAAGCGCCATGCCGGTTATCGCAAGCAGAAGCGTTCCCAGACAGCCCCACAAGAGCTCCGGCATGCCTTCGATGACAGGCGAAAAGTCGACCTTATAATTCATCGCCCCCTCCGGAAACGGTCGCCCTTCTTTGTGGGTCGATCCGCGCAGCCGCGTCTGTTGACAATGTCTCAGCTTTTCTAAGCGGCGCCGGGCGAGCTGATCGCCTGTTGCGCTTGAATCTCTCGCATCGCCGCGTCAAAAACGCGCTTTGCGTGTTCGCGCGGCGGCGCGCCATTATTTGGAACTTCGACTGAAAGCGTTGCATGCCGCGGTGTCTGAGCGAGAAGAACGTGCAAGGGCAGCCTACCCTCTCCCGGTAGCAGCCGGCCGCCACGCGCTTCAGCGATGAGCGCTGCATTGTCGGGCGGCCGCACAGCGGGCGCATCGCATAATTGGACGTGTTGAATCAGCGTCGGCGCAACCCGTTTTAGTTCGGCCGGCGACGCACCTGATCGCGTGAGATGCAGGGCGTCGATGAGCAGGCCAATATTATGCTGCTGCACAGCGCTCGCCACCCGAAGCGCGGTGCTCAAAGATCCGACACTACGCCATGGCATGATCTCGATATCGACAGCGATCGCTGCCTGTGCGGCGCGCTCGCAGAGCTTGGAGAGGTTCAGGGCGAGGCGTTCTTCGACGGCGTCATCGCCGCATACGCTCAGGCGCTTGGCGCCCAATTCAGCCGCCGCATCCAGCGCGGCCTCGATGTTTTCAAGCGAAAACGTTGCGTCGACGACGGCGAACTCGATGTCGTAGACACTAAGTCCTGTCGACGTAAGCGCGTTCTTGAGCGCTCGCATGTCGGAGCTTCCGGGCGGGACAGTATAGTAAGGCGCGCTGGGAAATGCCGGGACGAGCCGTAGGCCAACGCGCGCGTACCCTGCGTCATGGGCGACATGGACAAATTCGACCGGCGGCACGTCGATGCAGGTGAAGTGCGCAATACCGAGCGCGATGTGATTGCTCGTCATGGCGCGATCTTGTCCGCGAGGTGCCGCGCGAGGTTGGTTCCGGTGCGGTGAATATGTTCGCGAAGGCGCTCGCACGCGAAATCGGGATCGCGCGCGACGGCGCCTTGTGCGATTTCGCTGTGTTCCATGGTCACATTTCGATCGCCCGAGGTGCGCACTAGAAAGCTGCGACGGTAGCGGTCGTTGAGGTTGAGGAGCGTATTGCAGAATCCGAGCAGCAGCGGCATTTGGCAGCCCTGCAAGAGAGTTAGATGGAACTCGCTATGCAGCGCCTCCCAGCGCTCTAACGTGGCCGGATCGGCTGGATTGCGCTCTGCTCGGTTGAGCTGATGCAGCGCGCGCATGACATCACGCTCCCACTCCGGCGGCGCGAGTGCGATGGCTTGGCGCAGGGCCAATGTCTCGAATTCCTCGCGCAGAAGCGTGATCTCGCGCAAATTCGATACTGAAACGGCAGCAACGCGGTATCCCCGATTATCCTCGAACGTCACGAGGCCGTCGGGGATAAGCCGCGCAAGCGCCTCCCGAAGGGGGCTCAGCGAGATGCTGAACGTCTCACGGGCGCGGTGGAGGTTGATCTTGGCGCCCGGCTCCAGTTGGCCTGAGACGATGGCTTCGCGTAGCCGATCAGCAAGTTGGCTGGCGATGGTGTACTTGCCGTCGTCAATCAAAGCCGACTGCCATGAGTCGCCCGCCCCTTCGACGCCTTCGTCCGCTTCCGCGTCCAAAGTTGCCGCCCTTGGCCTGCCGGTGTCGTTTGGTGAGGTCAAGACAACTGCCCCCAATCTCCGCGGGCGTCTTAAATAAACGATTATTCACTGTCAACTTATCGGGCATCTGGTCGCTAAAAATGCTAAACATTCATAAAATCAATATGATAGCATAAGAAAGGATCAGAACTTTGCCTACCACGTTGACATATGATCGATTATTTTGAATAAGCGCGCATCTGGTCAGCGGGAGCGTCCATGGTCATCGAGCGTCAGCAGGACGTCACACCGGCGGTACTCAGCGTCATGCAGCGCACGCACGACCCACGTCTTCGCGAGATCATGAGCTCGCTCATCACGCATCTGCATGGCTTCGTGCGGGACGTCCGGTTGACCGAAGCGGAATTCCGCGAGGCAACCGCAATTCTCAATGAAATTGGCGCACTCGCGTCTGACAGCCACAACGAATTTGTGCTTATGGCAGGCTCGCTCGGCGTGTCGTCTCTCGTATGCCTTTTGAACAACGGCGATCGCGGAAATACGGAAACGTCCCAGTCGCTTCTTGGTCCTTTTTGGCGGTTGAATTCGCCGCGCGTTCCCAATGGCGGAAGCATTGTCCGATCCGATACACCGGGGAATCCATTATTTGTGAATGCGCGGGTTGTTGATCACGGCGGCCAGCCGATCGCAGGCGCTGACGTTGATATCTGGCATTCCTCCCCGGTCGGTCTTTACGAAAACCAAGATCCCGAGCAGGCGGAGATGAACCTGAGAGGTAAATTTACGACCGACGCTGAGGGACGGTTCTGGTTTCAATCTGTGATGATGGCGGGCTACCCAATCCCGACAGACGGCGTCGTCGGTAGATTGCTAAAAGCGCAGGGGCGGCACCCTATGCGGCCAGCGCACCTTCACGGGCTCATTTTTAAGCCCGGCTTCAAGGTGCTTATTTCTCAAGTCTACGATCCAAATGATCCGAACATCGACACTGATGTCCAGTTTGGCGTGACGAAAGCGCTACTTGGCGATTTTGTGCGGCACGACGAGCCGCATCCGACAGCGCCAGGCGTAGAAACGCCGTGGTACTCCCTCGACTATACCTACGTCATGGAAGCCGGCGAAGCGGTTCTCCCAAAACCGCCGATCAAGTGATGAATTGAGTGATTGGAAGGACTGGCTGTGCTGACGGAAGATGATCGCAAACGAGGCGCCGAAGCAATTCTGAAGGCAGAGCGCGAGCGCGTCCCCTGCGTGCAACTCTCCAAAATGTTTCCGAACATGGAACTTGCCGACGCCTACCGCGTACAAGATTTATGGGCAGAAGCGCGTATCGCGAAGGGCGCGCGCGTCGTTGGACACAAGATCGGTCTGACGTCGCGCGCCATGCAAATGGCATCGAAAATCACTGAGCCTGACTACGGCCGCATTCTTGATGATGCGCTCTATAACGATGGTGCGCAGATCAAAACCGAGAATTTCATTAAGCCGCGCCTTGAAGTCGAGCTCGCCTTCGTCATGGGGGAAGATCTTCAAGGCCCCGGGTGCCGCGTCCACGACGTGATGCGCGCCACTGAATTTGTGACACCGGCGCTAGAGATCATCGACTACCGCACGGAGGTACCGCGCGCGATCGTCGACACAATTGCAGACAACGCCGCATTCGGGGCGATCGTCGTTGGCGGCCGCACGGTGCGACCCTTCGATGTCGATGTTCGTTGGATTGGCGCGACACTCTCGCAGAATGGCATCATTGAAGAGTCAGGCGTCTCGGCTGCGATCATGGGCCATCCCGCTGCAGGCATCGCTTGGCTTGTCAATAAACTGTCGGGCGTCGACGCGATGCTGAAAAAAGGCCAAATTGTCCTTGGCGGTTCGTTCACGCGTCCGGTCGACATCAAAAAAGGCGACGTGATTCATGCGGATTATGGGCCGCTTGGCGCAATTGGCGTCTCGTTTGTCTGAGACGCACCATGGATCTTCCGATCAATCGTTTTAAAAAAGCGCTATTCGAGAGCCGGCAACAAATCGGCCTTTGGTGCAGCCTGCCGGGGAGTTATGCGGCTGAGGCGGTCGCGGGCGCCGGCTTTGACTGGCTGCTATTCGACACCGAGCATTCGCCCGGCGACCCGCTTACGGTTCTCGCACAGCTACAGGCTGTCGCCGCTTACGATGTCTCCGCGGTGGTTCGCCCGGCAAGCAACGATGCTGTCCTCATCAAACGATTCCTTGATCTTGGCGCGCAAACACTGCTCATTCCCTACGTGCAGGACGCAAGCGAGGCGCGCGCAGCTGTTGCTGCGACGCGTTATCCACCCAGCGGTATTCGCGGCGTTTCTGGACTGACGCGCGCCACGCGGTTCGGTCGCGTAGCCGGATACGGAAAACGCGCAGCCGACGAGCTTTGCTTGCTGGTCCAAGTAGAAACGCGTGAAGCTTTGAACCAAGTCGAAGCGATTGCGGCTGTTGACGGCGTCGATGGTGTTTTCATCGGCCCCGCTGATCTTGCAGCCAGCCTTGGCCACATCGGCGAAGCAAGCCATCCTGAGGTCGTCGCGGCTGTCGAGCAAGCTGTTCGCCGGCTGCGCGCAATCGGAAAGCCAGCCGGAATCTTGACGCCCGACGGAGCCTTTGCAAAGCGCTGCATCGAACTCGGTACGATTTTCACCGCAGTTGCAATCGATGCCGGTATACTTGCCCGGGGTGCCGAAACGAGCGCACGTCAGTTCAAAGCGGTCTAACGGCAATACGGCAACGCTCCGCTCGCGCACGATCGGGGCATACAAGCTTACTGGCACTTCCGAGGCCCGTGCGAGGGTCGCGGCCGTGTCTCGCGGCCGAGGAGCTATCTATGGCATTCAATTTTGTCACCGAGCCCCTGGCTGACGAGGCGAAGCGGGCATTGGCGCCTTCGGGAACCCTGCGCGCAGGCATCAATCTCTCAAACTCGCTGTTGGTCTCCGGAAAAACGCCGGATGGGAGCCCAGCTGGCGTCTCTCCTGATCTCGCGCGCGCCATAGCGGAAAGTTTGAATCTGCCGGTCAAGCTTGTCACGTATCAGTCGCCGGGCCTCCTCGCTGATGCAGCATCAAAGGACGAATGGGATATCGCACTGATCGGTGCAGAGCCGCAGCGAGCCGAGACGATCCGTTTCACGCCTGCGTATTCGCAGATTGAGGCCAGCTTTCTTGTGCAGCCCAATTCAGCGATCAAGACGATTGGCGAGGTAGACAAGATCGGCACTCGGGTCGCCGTGAAAGATAGGACAGCGTACTGTCTTTGGCTCGAGCGCAACATTAAATATGCGGCGTTGGTCTTGTTTGACGGTTTTGAGAGCAGCTTTTCGAGCTTCCTGGACGACAAATTAGATGCGCTCGCCGGGCTGCGTCCTAAACTTCTCGAAGATCAGAAGCTGGTCCCCGGATCAAAAATTCTCGAAGGACGCTTCACGGCCGTCCAGCAAGCGGTCGGAGTTCCGAAAGCAAAGGCGGCCGCGATCGGACACTTGAGCAAGTTAATTGATCTTGCCCGGACGAACGGTTTTGTCGCCGATTTAATCCGCAAATACGGCGTGCAAGGTCTGAGCGTCCCGGAAGCTTGATGGGCGTGTGACCGCCTGCAGCATTCAAAACGTGCGGAGCGAGGCCCGGGAGACAAGGCTGGGCTAGAACCTGTCGGCGCGACCTCCTGCTTGAACAACCTGACGTGCTAGCGATTTCGGCGAAGTCGGCTAGCCGCGCTTCGACACGGTGCGGACGAGATTGTCGCCCAAGGCTTTGCGAATTTCCCGAACCGACTGGGTCAGCGAATCCTCGGTGACATAGACGTTCGGCGAGACGACATCCATGACATCCGCTTTTGGAACGACCCTCCCGGAATTGCGGGCAAGGTGCAGCAGCAGCGCATGCGACTTCGGCCTGAGGAACGCGGATTCGTCTCCCCGGCGAAGAAGTCCCTCGCCAAGATCAAGGGTGAAGCCCCCAAACCGACAAATCTGCTCGGCCCTGGTGCTCGACATCGCTCCGCAGTCCCCGCACGGAGAGGTCCTGTCTCTTCGCAGGGTAGCGGAGAAAAGACTCATTGTCTGCCCGAACCAGCAATGAAACCACCCTCCCCGCGGCAGAGCGCCTGCCGTAGCGGCTTCGGCGCGCCCGCCCCGCGGCGACGCCTCGAACAATGCCTTACTCTCTCGCCGAGCGCGAACAATGATTGATCCGACCTTGTCGGATTTTATGGCGGGTGCGCGCTCGCCTAGATCGTGGCTGCAGTTTCTCCGGCTTCCTCCCAGCCGGAGGCGCGCCGAATGAGCTCCGATAGCCAATTCGGTGCGACTTGGGTCCGCCGCCTCGCGGCGGACCTTTTCTTTTCAAAGTTCTATGTGGCGAGGATTCCGGCTCCATCGCGCAAGCACCCCGGCAAAATTCGCATTCCTCCGCAAAACCAAGCTTCTGTTCTGCGACCCGAAATTATTGCGTGACCTTTTCGGCCAACTTTTTTGGCGGTCGCGTGCGTCCATCTCGCGCGCGCAACTTCAGCAACGACGATGAGCCTCAACGCCGCTCACCCGGCGGAGCACGCAAATCGACCTTACACACCAACTCGCGTTACCAGATGAGATTTTCTGCCAGGCACCGCTTCCATTAGCTCACGTGTATATTGATGCGCGGGGTGCGAAAAAATTGTCTTTGTCTCGCCCATCTCGACAATCTCGCCCTGGCGCATCACGGCGATTCTGTCGCAGATCTGCGCTGCAACGCGCAGGTCATGGGTGATGAACAAGATCGCGAGATTGAACTTGCGGCGGACATCGTCGAGAAGCTCAAGCACTTGCTTCTGCACGGACATATCGAGCGCCGACACCGCTTCATCAGCCACGAGCAATTGTGGCTCCATCATCAACGCGCGCGCGATGCAGAGCCGCTGTCTCTGCCCTCCGGAGAATTCATGCGGATAGCGATCGAGCGACTGCGCACTCAGACCGACGAGAGGAGCTACCTCGCGCGCCTTCGCGAGCGCCGTAGAGCGGGCCATCCCGAAGTTCAGCGGCCCCTCGGTCAGCGAATCGCCAACGCGTAGGCGTGGATTGAGCGATCTACTCGGGTCCTGGAACACGATCTGGATTTGCTTGCGAAACGGCTGCAAGTGAGCGCCGGTCAAGCCTGCGATGTCCGTGTCATTGATGTGGATTGCGCCGGTGCTTGGCTCGATCAGACGCGCGATGACGCGCGCAAGCGTCGACTTCCCTGATCCGGATTCGCCGACGACGCCCAAGGTTTCGCCACGCGCGAGCGTTAGGTTCGACGCCTTTAGCGCCTCGACCCGGCGCCCTTTCCCAAACCATCCCCCGCCGTATGATTTTGCGATATTTTCGGCGCAGACGATTTTCTCGCGCTGTGGCGCTGGCGGCCGCTCAGGCGGCGTGAATGAAGGAATAGCCGCGATGAGAGCCGCGGTATACGGATGGGCGGGACTGTACAAAACTTGACTCGCCGGCCCCTGCTCGACGACCCGGCCCGACTGCATGACGACCACGCGGTCCGCGATGTCGGCGACGACTCCAATGTCATGAGTGATGAACAAGACGCCAGCCTGATGATTCTGACGCAGATCTTTGATCAGCTTCAGGATCTGCGCCTGCGTTGTGACGTCGAGCGCCGTGGTAGGCTCGTCGGCGATAAGGAGCGCCGGACCGAGCGCGAGCGCCATGGCGATCATCACGCGCTGCCGTTGGCCGCCGGAAAGCTGGTGCGGATAAGCGCGCGCGTGCTTCGCAGGATCGGGCAAGCGCATGCTCTCCATCAGCTCCAGCACGCGCTTGCGACTGCCGGCGCGCCGTCCATGGATCGTCATCACTTCCGCGATCTGATCGCCGACGCGCGCCATCGGATTGAGCGCCGTCATCGGCTCCTGAAAGATCATCGACATGCGCGCGCCGCGTAGCGCGCGCAGCCGGTCAGGGGCGGCGCCTACCAGCTCCTCGCCACAGAGCTTGATGGACCCGCTCACATTCTGGCGCAGCGTTTGCGGCAGGAGGCCCATAACGGCGAACGAGGTCACCGACTTGCCGGAGCCGGACTCGCCGACGACGCAAACGATCTCGCCTGCACCGACGGCGAATGTCGCATTCTCGATCGCATGCAGCCTGTCGGCGCCTGAGGGCAAACGGACGGACAGATTCGTTACTTCCAAGACTAGCGCGGCCATCACAAACCCTTCGCGAGGCGCGGATCGAGCATGTCGCGTAGGCCATCGCCCACAAGGTTAACTGACCAGACGGCAACCCCAAGAAAAATCGACGGGAAGAACACGCCCCAAGGCGCAATCTGAAACACGGCGCGATTCTCGGTGATCATGTTGCCCCAGCTTGGAATCTCCGGCGGCGTGCCGGCGCCGAGAAAGCTCAACATGGCCTCGGCCATAATAGCGGACGCAGCAACGTAGCTCCCGATCACGATCATCGGCGCGATCACGTTGCGCAGCACATGGCGCGCGAGAATGCGCGGCGTTGACGTTCCGAGCGCGATCGCCGCCTCGATGTAAGGTTCTTCGCGAACAGTCAGCACGACGCTGCGAATGAGCCGGACCACCGCCGGTGTCTTCGGCAGCGCGATGGCAATGACAAGCGTGATCCAGGCGCCGCCGGACAGCACCATGAGGGCGATGCCGAGAAGAACGGCGGGAATGGCGTTGACGCCGTCCATGATCCGCATGATCAGCGCATCGAACGCGCGCACGTAACCTGCAATCATTCCGAGCGCAGCGCCGGCGAGGAGCGCCAGCACCGTCGTGGCGCTGGCCACGCTGAGCGAGATGCGCGCGCTGTAAATTGTGCGGCTGAAGATGTCGCGGCCAAGACGATCGGTGCCGAAAAGGTGATCGCCCGTTGGCGGCTTCATCCGCGCCAGCGGATCGAGCAGAGTCGGATCATGGCCCGTGATGAGGGGGGCGAAAATCGCCGCAACGACGAACAGCAAGAGGACGACCGCTCCGATCGCAGCGCCGGGCTGGCGGCCGATGCGTCGCAGCAGCGAAGGCGGAGCTATAACTCGCACTGGAGACAGAGAGGGCGCGACGCCAGCCGTCACAGTCGAACCCTTGGATCGAGAGCGGCGTAACACAAATCGATCACCAGATTGAGAACAACATAGAATCCGGCGAAGAGCAGCACGACGCCTTGCACGATCGGATAATCGCGCTTGAGAATCGCGTCGGCGACAAGACGCCCGACGCCAGGGATATTGAAGATGTTCTCGGTGACGACCACGCCGCCAAGCAACATCGAGAAGCTCACGCCAACCACGGTCAGAATCGGAACGGCCGCGTTGCGTAACGCGTGCTTGATCATGATGCGGCTGTGAGATGCGCCCTTCGCCTCCGCTGTGCGGATAAAATCGTCGTTCAGCAGTTCGACTATGGTAGCGCGCGTGATCCGCGCGATCAGCGCAAGATATACAACCGAGAGCGCGACCGCGGGAAGTACAAGGCTAGCGAGAAAGGGACCGACGCCCGCGGAAGGCGGCGAATAACCTTGCACGGGCAGCCAACGAAGTTTGAGGCCGAACAGCCAAATCAGGCCAAATGCGAAAATGAACAGCGGAATCGAAAAACCAGCCGACGCAATCGCCATGACGAGTTGATCTGGCCAGCGTCCCACTTTCCATGCTGCGAGCACGCCAAGCGGCACGCCGATCAAGACCGCGAGTGCGATGGTGGCAAGCGCCAGCGCGATGGTCGGACCTAGGCGTTGCAAGACGAGATCCATAACGGCGATGTTGGAGAAAAGTGACTGACCAAGATCGCCAGCGAGTACCCGTTTCAGCCAGCCAAAAAACTGAATCAGCAGCGATTGATCGAGGCCGAGATTACGTCGCACCGCTTCGATCTGTTCAGGCGTCGCCTGATCGCCGGCGAGAACGGTAGCAGGGTCGCCGGGGCTCAGCCGCAGAAGAAGAAAGATAAAGACGCCGACGACCAGCAGAACCGGGATGGTCGACGCCAGACGTCGGGCGAGAAAGGAGAACATGTCGGTTCGTCGGCCTTTCGTCACCGATCGATCGAGACGCCCCAGAAGGTGAAGAACGCGGCCTTGCGCACGCCCTTCACGACATCCCGGTAGCCTGTGGTGTAATTCATCTGGCCAAGCGGAATATAGGTCACGATTTCCAGAGACCGCGTCTGGACGGCGGCAGCCAATTCCTTGCGCTGGGCCGCCCCTGGCGCTTTGACGAACGCGTCCATGAGCCGTTCCGCTTCGCTGTCGCACGGCCAACCTGCCCAGGCCTTTTCGCAAGAGGCGGGCAAGAGCGGATTGGTTAGCGGCGAGGCGATGGCGACACCGGGGCCTGACGTGAAAAACAGGCTCCAGCCGCCCTGATCGAGCGGCGCGTCCTTGGCGCGTCTTTGCTGAAGGGTCGGCCAGTCCATCGCCTGCACCTCCACATTCATGCCAATCTGACGGAGGGTCTGCGCCGCCACCAGCGACGCCGTCGAGAAGATCGGATTGTCGGTCGGCTGCAAGATGACGACCTTCTGGCCGGCGTATCCACCTTTGATCAGAAGTTCGCGCGCCTTGGCTTTATCGCCCTTGGCGAGCAGCTGCGTTCCGACCTCCGTCGCATAGCCCGAACCACAGGTGAAAATGGAGTTGCAGAGTTGATAGCCGTCAGGCGCGCCGACAACCGCCTCCATATAAGTTTTCTGATCTTGGGCGATCTCGACCGCCTGGCGGACCTCCTGCTTGTCGAACGGTGGCATCTTGTGATTCATGCGAAGCATGAGCTGATCGCCATAGGTGCTCAGCGCCTCAATCTTCAGCTTCGGCGTTTCCTTGATCATGGGCAAAAGATCGAACGGCACGCGTTCAATCATGTCGATCTCGCCAGCGGCGAGCGCTGAAACCTGCGTCTGCGGATCTTTGATGATGATCCACTCGATGCGGTCGAGCTTGGGCGTCTTGCCTCCCGATAATCCAGACATTGGTTCCGGCCGCGACACATAGTCCGCGTTCTTTTCAAAAACGAGCTTCGCGCCGGGCTGCCACTCCTTGGCGACGAATTTGAACGGCCCGGAGCCGACAACTTCGTTGATCACCTTGCTGGGTGGCGTTTCAGCGATGCGCTTCGGCATTATAAACGGCACATAGACGTCCATCTGCGCCAGAGCGTCGATCGTCAGGCCGAAAGGCTCCTTGAGAACGAGCCGAAACGTCTTGTCGTCGATCGTCTCAAGCGAAACGGCGCGCGCCTTGATGCGCTGCCCCATCTGATCTTTCTGCCACCAGCGCAACAACGAAGCGACGCAGTCCTCCGCTTTGACCGGCGCGCCGTCATGCCATTTCAAGCCGTCCCTCAACGTGAAGGCGTAGGTCAGACCATCAGCGCTCAGATCGTAGGACTTCACCATCTGCGGCTGGGGCCGCATGTCGGCGTCCATCGCAAAGAGCGTGTCGAAGACGAGATAGCCAAAATTGCGCGTCACCGTTGTCGTATTAGACAGCGGATCGACGGACTGAACATCTGCCGAGGGCACAAATTTCAACGTTGAGGCCGCCAGAGCCGACGATGAGAAGCCAATGATCGCCGGCAGCAACGCGGCCACAGCCTTTCGTACGAATTCTCCGCACTCCATAGCGCCGCTCCCGTTCGTCGCTCAGTCCTGCTCACCCGATCGCTTACCTTGTACGATGTACAATAAGCTGACACAAGTCGATTGTATGGGCGCTGGTTGCTCCAATTTCAGGCTTCGAGATGTTGACAGCAGCGCTTGCGTCGTCTGCGGCCGTCAGGAAGGATTTTCGGGATGACTGACCTTTGCGATCTCTCCGCCGTCGATGCGCGCGCGCTGATAGGGGCGAAGCGCCTCTCGCCGGTCGAGCTTGTCGAAAGCTGCATCCGTCGCATCGAGGCTGTCGATCCCGCGATCAACGCCATGGTGGCGCGCGATTTCGACGGCGCGCGCGCGGCCGCGCGCCTGAGCGAGGCGCAGGTGATGAAGGGCGAAACGCTCGGGCCGCTGCATGGTCTGCCGCTCGGCGTGAAGGACCTGATCGACGCCAGCGGCCTGCCGACCACCTATGGCAGCCCGCTCTTCGCTGACAATGTTGCGACAGACGATACCGGCGCTGTGGCGTCGCTGCGCAGGGCGGGCGCGATCGTCATCGGCAAGACCAACACGCCGGAATGGGGCGCGGGCGCGAACACCCGCAACGTCGTCTATGGCGCGACCGGCAATCCCTTCGATCCCACGCGGTCGGCGGCGGGATCGTCAGGCGGCTCGGCGGCGGCGCTGGCGGCCGGCATGGTTCCGATCGCGACCGGCTCCGACACCGGCGGCTCGCTGCGCAATCCCGCCGGTTTCTGCGGCGTGGTCGGCTTCCGCCCGACGCCGGGGCTGGTGCCTGGCGAGAAGCGCGACATGGCCTGGATCCAGCTCTCGACGCTGGGTCCGATGGCGCGCACGGTCGCCGATGCCGCGCTCATGCTGTCGGCCATGGCCTCGCAGGATGCGCGCGATCCGCTGAGCCCGGCCATCTCAGGCGCGCCGCGCGATTTCTCGATGTACGCTTCGCTGCGTCCCGCTGACCTCTCGCGATTGCGCGTGGCGTCGACGCCGGATTTCGGCTTCGCGCCGACGGAAAAACTGATCGCGGACACGCTGAAGGAAAAAGTCGGCCTCTTCGGCTCGCTGTTTGCGAAACTCGACGAGGCGACGCCCGACTGTTCGGGCGCGGACGAAGCCTTCGAGGTGCTGCGCGCGGTTCTCTTCCTCGGCCGTCACCGCAAGCTCATGAATGAGCGGCCCGAGATGTTCGGCCCGAACGTGCGCGCGAATATCGAGGAAGGTCTTCGCTATTCTGCCGCCAATGTCGCCGACGCGTTTGCGTTGCAGACGGCGCTCTATCGCCGCTGGCAGGAGTTCTTCACGCGCTATGATATTCTGCTCGCGCCTTCCGTGACGATCAGCCCGCGCCCGTGGCGCGAGCTTTATCCCACCGAGATCGACGGCAAGCCGACGCGCACCTACTTCCATTGGCTGGCGCTGGCCTACGCCGTCACGCTCGCCGGCCATCCCACGCTGTCGCTGCCTGTCGGCCTCGACAAGGCCGGCATGCCGTTCGGATTGCAGATCATCGGCCCGCGCGGCGGCGATGCGCAGGTGCTGTCCGTCGCGCTGGCGCTGGAGCGTGAATTCGCCGGCGACAACAGGCTGGCGCGGCCCCTGCCATCGATTGAAAAACTCGCTGCGGCGCAGCCGATTTCGGCGATGGAGGGATTCAAGGATTTCGGCTGAGCCTAAATCGTGTGATCAAACACGGCGAAGCTGCTTGAGGCCGTTAAGGGCAGCTTCGACATAAGCGTTGAAGCTGTGGTCGAGGGGAACGGTTACGCCACTCTCCCAGCGCAGCATGAAGTGCCGATTCGCAAATTTCCGCTTGTAACGGTGAAGATGCGGAAAGGAACTCTCATCGATTGCGTCAATCTTCTCCCGCATCGCATCGGCCCAACGCGACGCATCCTCGGCGGGGAGATTGGCGAACTCCATGGTGACGAAGCCAACCATAGACGCGATCACCACGTCGAACGCGCTTAGCAAGCCGTCTCCTGAAAATCCAGCCTCACTCAACGCCTCGACAATTCTGTCCACCAACCCAAAATCGACGCCGGCGTTGGAGACCAGTTGCGCGCCTATCAGCGGCGCGATGTTAGGATGCTTCCGGATGGCGGCGCGATATCGCTGGAAGAGTTCGGTCAAAAACCGTTCCCAGTCGCGGGGCGGCGCCGATGGCATGAGAGCATTCAGCGCAAGGCCGACCACCTCCGCCAGGAGCGCATTTTTGTTGGCAACATACCAGTAGATCGCTGTTGGATAGACATCGAGATCCTGGGCGAGGACACGCATGCTGAAGCCGTCGAGCCCATGTTTGTCGATCAGGTTGAGCGCGGCCTGAAGCACGATCTCCTTGCTCAATCCTTGCCCGGCGACGGAGCCCCTCTTTGCCTTGCGCGTCTTTGACAATTGATCGCCTCTGCTGCTCACGGCCGCGTCGTCATCGCCGGCTCGTCTTTTGATTTGCACCGATTTGTCCTTGCGCGCCACTGCTTGTATATCGTACAAGAAAATCGTTGTACATTGTACAGGATACGGCGCATTGGCTCAGTCCTCCTCGGTCTCACTTGCACCGTTCTCTGTCGTGGACGCATTCGCTATCGCGCGCGCGGATTACATCAAAAGGAACCCGCGCAGTCAGGAGCGCCTCCTCGCAGCGGCAGACGCTATGCCCGGCGGCAATACACGCAGTTCGCTCTATCACGACCCGTTTCCGCTCTGCATGGTTCGCGGCTCCGGTTGCAGGCTGACCGATGTCGACGGTCACGAATACATTGATTTCCTCGGCGAATTTACGGCAGGCATTTTCGGACACTCGCCGCCGGCCTTGATAGCGGCGATCAAGACCGCTCTCGATGACGGCATCAACCTCTCATCACATAACCAGATCGAAGGCCGATTGTCGGCGCTGATTTGTGCGCGGTTCCCGTCCATGGACCTGCTCCGCTTTACCAATTCCGGAACCGAAGCCAACCTGATGGCGCTGGCGGCCGCCGTAGCGTTCACTGGAAGACGCAAGATTCTCGTTTTCGAGAACGGCTATCATGGCGGCGTCCTCACTTTTCCCAAGGGCGGATCGCCAGTTACGGTTCCCCATCAGTTTCTTGTTGCGCCCTATAACGACCTCGCGGCAGCAATGGAGTTGATTGATGCGCACCGCTCCGATCTCGCCGCTATTCTGGTCGAGCCAATGCTGGGCGCAGGCGGGTGCGTTCCCGCGACATGCGAGTTTCTCGCGTTGCTTCGCGACGCCGCGGACGATGTAGGCGCGGTGCTGATCTTTGACGAAATCCAGACATCGCGACTGTCGGAAGGCGGTCGGCAGGCGCAGATTGGCGTCATCCCGGATATGACGACGATCGGCAAATTCTTTGGCGGCGGGCTCGCCTTCGGCTGTTTCGGCGGACGACGCGACATCATGGCGTTGTTCGATCCGCGCCGTCCGAACGCGTTGACGCATGCCGGCACATTCAACAATAACACGCTGACGATGGCGGCCGGCGCCGCAGCCGTCAGCACGCTCCTCACACCCGAGAATCTCGCTTCCGTGAATCAGCGAGGCGACGTCTTCCGCGATCAGATGAATAATGTGTTCGAGTCCCTCGGTGCACCGTTTTATGTGACGGGACTTGGTTCATTGATGAACATCCATCCGAAGCCGCATCTCGGAAGCATCGAGTTGTGGCGGAAACTGCTGTTCTTCGATCTCGCGGAGCGAGGCGTCTATATCGCCGCGCGTGGCCTGATCGCGCTGTCGTTTCCAATCGGTGACGACGAAACGGCGATGTTCCTGGAGGCTCTCCGTGGTTTTGTCGATCGGCGCGCGGCGCTTTTCCAGTTAGCAAACGCGGATGATCCGTCCGCCTCGCCGCGCAGCCTCGTCTGCGAGCATGTGAACCATGAGCAACTCACCCTTTAAGGGGAACGTTCAGACCGTCCTTGGACTGATTGATCCGGCGGATGTTGGGCCGGCCCTGATGCATGAGCATCTCATCATTGATCTCAACCCTCCCGGCGCGCGTCACGGGTTTTGGGCGAGCGAGGCGACGGAAGGCGAGATCGACATCTGCAACTGTTTCAAGATTCGCCAGGGCCAAGTCTATAATCGGCTCAACTTTCGTCTTGATCAAAAATCCGTCGCTGCGCGCGAACTCGCTGAAATGCGCGCGGCCGGCGGTCAAACCTTGGTCGAATTGACCGTTGGCGGACTGAAGCCAGATCCTGGAGGACTCGTGGAAATCGCGCGGGCTTCAGGCGCGCATATTGTAATGGGCTGCGGACATTACGTTCACGAGTATCAGGACCATGCCAACGCCGACCGATCCAGCGACGATTTCGCGGCCGAGATCATTGCACAGATCACCGAGGGTGCATGGGGGACATCAATCCGCGCCGGGATCATTGGTGAAATTGGCTGTCAATCGCCATGGACCGATCAGGAAAAGCGTGTAATGCGCGGCGCGCTGATCGCGCAGGCTGAAACCGGCGCGGCGCTCAATGTTCACCCGGGACGTCACGCGGATCAGCCGCAGGAGGTCGTCGACTTCGTCAGAACCTCGGGCGCGCCGATCGACCGACTGATTCTCAGCCATATCGACCGGACGATCTTCGACGCGGGCCGGCTGCTGCGGCTAGCGGACACAGGCTGCGTCATCGAATTCGATCTGTTCGGCTGGGAGAGCGGTTACTTTCCCGCGCCGGATGTCGAACTGCCCAATGACGACATGCGGCTTCGCTGGATTCGAACGTTGATCGCGCATGGTCATCTCGATCGGGTACTGATTAGCCACGACATCTGCACGCGCACCCGTCTCATCCGCTATGGCGGCCACGGCTATCAGCATATTTTTGCGAATATTCTGCCGCTGATGCGCCGTCGCGGGTTCAGCGAAGCCGAAATTGATGCCATCATCGTCCAGAACCCTCGACGATTGCTGACGTTCGTCTAGGGTGCGTACTCAATAAAACCCTTGCGAGTTGAATCAGTTGTTGATTCTCTGCCGTATGATTTGAAGGCAGAGACGATGCGATCCAATCTGTTTTGGCTGAGCGATGATCAGTGGGCTCAAATTGAGCCGCACCTGCCGACTGATGTGCGCGGAAAGGATCGTGTTGACGATCGCCGGGTGATCAGTGGCATCCTGCACGTCCTCAAAAGCGGCTGCCGATGGTGTGACTGCCCGCCCGAGTACGGCCCGCCAACAACGATCTACAATCGCTTTGTTCGTTGGGCGGAACGCGGCGTATGGGAAAGGCTGTTCCGCAAGCTTGCCGCGCGCGGTCGATCGACGGAAACCCAAATGATCGACTCGACCCATATCAAGGCTCACCGCTCGGCGTCGGGCGGAAAGGGGGGGAGCAAAAGCAGGCAATTGGCCGCTCGCGCGGCGGGCGAAATACGAAAATCCACGCAATCGCAGATGCTAAAGGCCGTCTTCTTTCCATCCTTCTGACCAGTGGCGAAGCGCACGATTGCCCGCCGGCGAAGCGCTTGATCCGTCGCGCCAAGCCGGCCAGAAAGCTGCTCGGCGACAAGGCCTACGACAGCGCCGAATTGCGGAGCTGGCTCAAGCAGCGCGGATCCAGAGCTGTTATTCCCAACAAGTCGAACCGCAAACAACCATTCACCTTCGACAGAATGTCTTACAAACAGCGACACCGCATCGAGAACGCCTTCTGCCGCCTCAAGGATTTTCGCCGCATCGCCACTCGCTACGACAGACGGGCCAGAAATTTCCTCGCATCCATTTGCCTCGTCGCCGCCGTCGCGTGGTAGATTTTATGAGTCGCGACCATAGTGGAACAACCACCTCTGCCGCGCCGTCGCTCGATCCACCCTTTTTCATGGAACTTCCTCTCGTCGCGGAGATATCTCGTCCCGCTGGCCAACTGGTAGCATCTGCTTGAAACAGGCATTAATTACTTCGGCTTCTTGATCTCGTCCGTGACTGGCGGCGCGACCAGTTTACGCTTGCGTGCGAGCTTTTCCTCGTCAGGCGCGTCAACGCTGGCCAAGTGTTATTTGACCGCCGCAACTGCGAGATCTTTCGCCCGCGCCGCGCCGGCATTCCGCGCCGCGTCGTAGTCGCGCCTGGCCTGTTCGCGAGTTAACTGATCTGGTTTGGCGCGCTTACCCGACTGCACGTCCGGCATCTCGATCGCCTTCCGCGCCTCGGCGCGTTCGAGCTGGCGCTCCGCGCCGCTGGTCGAGGCGACGGCCTTACGACCGCTGACGTTGCTGAGGCGCCCCACGCGGTCCACTTCCTCGCGATGGGATTGATCGAAACTAGCGCGGGCGTTCATGCTGCGACCGACCCCTAAATTCTTTCGATCGGCGACGTCTTGGTCTCGTGCCGCCCTGGCCGAGGCGAGACCCAAAACGACCAGCTGACGGATCGCCTCACGTTGGTCCGGAAGGGGGCATAGGTGAGCGCGCCAAGCGTCGACGGCGTCGAGCGTGGGTTGCTCGAAACCAACGACCTTTTTGATCATGTTGCCAGTTGGCTGAGGCATCCCAACTTCTCACATGTTTGGTCGCGGCTCTCCCATATAGCACAAATTCGCGACAGAAGGCTCACGCGGCCCAAGACTGGTGTTTGCTTCCCATTTGTCGACAATGCGCATCTATTGTCTCGTCGACGTATGCGGCCTGGGGCGCAGCCGACTCGGGAGGAGATAGTGCCTTTCTATGAGATGTAGGTAGGATATCTAAGTGCCCCGACAGCTGGCTCGTCTGCTCTATCATTTCATGGCGCACGGGTCGTGCCGGTCTCATGCGGCACGACCAGGCTTCCATCACGCACGGTGTTGGGCAGAGCGACGTCTTCAACGCGTGCCGCTGCCAGATCTCTGCTGCGTAATTTGCTGTCGAGCGCAAGATTAAGCAACGCAACATCTTGTGCTGTTCCCAACATTTGCAGACTCGCCCGAATGCTCCATACCTCTCGTGGCTTGAGGGGCCGTTTCTGGCCGACTATGTGACCCTCTTTCCAGACTGACATAGCTTTTCTCCCACGCCACCCGCCGCATCTTCAACGCACCACCGAGCAAACCAGTAATCCTCAAATTTTGTGTTTGCTGTCGCAGTCAATGCGTCACGCAAAAAGGCACGCCATCGCACAGAAATTGATACAAGCTATCCGGCGTGCGCCCGCTAGGTGCTAACAATCCAATAGCATCCGATAACGCGCCCTCAGCGGCCGAACTGATTTCAAACGATGTGTAGAAGGTCGAGTCGGCTATTCAGCGCATCGAACGTGCCGCACATTGTCGATTAAAAGTTCGTCCTTGTTGATTGCTTTGATTTGCATTGTAAAGAGCTTGGATTTCCCGGCCAGCGGGTCGATCTCCCAAGCGTTCGAGCAGACCATCTCGATCCTTATCACTTGGGATTTCGTCGAGATGCCTTGCACGCCGCATCTGTCGTCTCCGCGCTTGATCAAAGGGGCTAGCTTACCGTCTTGACGATTGTTGAAGTCGATAGTCACTAGCCTCAGAGAGTCGCGCGCCCGACAGTCATGCGCCGCCCTCGCCCATTGCCCCTGAATAGGATCATCGACAGCAAATGCAGTCGAACTCACCGTCACGGGCAGCGCCATAAGGCCAAGGCGCAAGACGTATCGGAGCATCTAGATTGCTTTCGCGCGCGCGATGTCGAGAAGGCTTTGCCGAGTGCGAGCCCCATCTGGCGCAACCTGATTACCTACCGGAGTTTGAGGATCTCGCATACAGCGAGTATCAGCAATAATGGCCCTCCAAACCCGCCGAGGTCTGGCGCCACGTCGGCGAGCACCAAGGACGGGCTCGGCAGCCTTAACCCGCTCGGGTGGAACCGAGCGGGCTCGGACAGATTGCTCCAAAAGAGAGGAGCTCTCAGCACTTCGATAGTTCCACGGCAGAGCTGGAAGCGATATACGAGACACTACCGAGCACGAGCACTATCTGCGCAAATGATGCTGTCGATATCGCGCCTAAAGAAGGGATGGGCGAGTGGAGTGTGATTTTCGCTGGAGCAACGTCGCCGCCGGCAGCTTGACTTGCTCGACGGAACTCGACTTTGCCACACTACTATTTAGAATCTTGATCGCCCACATGAAGAGTCCTCTCGTCTTCAAGGGCGCGATCCATCGCCTCGATTGTGGCTTGAATATCTACAAATTTCGCCCGTGAGTCGAAGCCCCGTCCGTCATTTGCAGTTGATAGGATTCTCCCGAGCGCCCGTCTGTGGCCCACCAGCAGAGCACGAGCGGTCGTCAATGTTTCTACATGAGATTCGCTCATGCTCTCCCCTTTCTGAAAAGGCTCCGAGGTGCAAGATGACCCAAATTGAGTGCGCCGAGTAGGATGTCGGCGAGTGGCGGCGTTTTGCGCTACTTTATAATGAGCGGGCGCTCATGTTTGATGCGTGTCGCTAGGGCTTCCTTGCCTTTTTGTGTAAGACCGAGCGAGCCTTCCAAAATCAACCCTTCCTTTCGAAGGCGAGCGGCATGGGACGCATAGCGCCCAAGAGTAGAGTTTGTCCCTGTGCGGCTGCCAAGAAAGCGAAGAGTCTTATAGCTCTTTGCTGAGAGCAAAGCCGGCGCGTCGATGTTCATTCGGAGATTCCTCTGATTTTGCTAGGCGCAGCTGGGCAAACAAAGACCGTCGCGCCCAATATGGCTTGGGCTCGTTGATCGGCTGTCGTTGCGGCGAGAGAAGAAGCGAAGTTCGCTTGCCGTCCAATTGGACGCGTTGACCTTCTGCCCTTACACGCAGCTTGTCACTCTAAATTTCAGCTGGCCGTCGAATGTCGATGTGTCGCCCATCGGAAGCCGTGCTCCACATATCGTTGGCACTCGCGACGAAAGAGTGCTAAAGTGGGAAATCGGTTGTCTGCCTGACCGAGCCTGCGCGCAGTTCGCCTTGCGAATGCGTTCGCAACCAATGGAACAACATGACATTCCGGCCTCTGCACGACCGCGTCGCTGTTCGTCGACTCGAAGCCGAAGAGAAGACCAAGGGCGGCATCATCATTCCGGACAACGCCAAGGAGAAGCCGCAGGAGGGCGAAATCGTCGCCGCAGGCTCGGGCGCCAGGGATGAAACCGGCAGGCTCGTGCCTCTTGCGGTGAAGCAGGGCGACAAAGTGCTATTCGGAAAATGGTCAGGCACTGAGGTCAAGATCGATGGGCAGGAGCTCCTGATCATGAAGGAGACGGACATTATGGGCGTCATCGGCTGACGACGTTTCTTTTCCGTCTCTCGTGGGTCGCACCGCGAGCGTGTCCGAGTTCTCGCAATTAGGAACTTCTTAGTTCAGGAGAAAATTTATGGCCGCCAGAGACATTCGCTTTTCATCAGACGCCCGCGATCGCATGCTGCGCGGCATCGACCTTTTGAACAATGCTGTGAAAGTGACCCTCGGCCCTAAGGGGCGGAATGTCATTCTCGACAAGTCATTTGGCGCTCCCCGCATCACCAAGGATGGCGTCGCCGTCGCCAAAGAAATCGAACTTGAAGACAAGTTTGAGAATATTGGCGCCCAGCTGGTGCGCGAAGTCGCGTCGAAGACAAACGACGCCGCAGGCGATGGCACGACGACCGCAACGGTTCTTGCCCAGGCCATGGTCAAGGAGGGCGGCAAGCTGGTCGCGGCCGGCATGAACCCGATGGACCTGAAGCGCGGCATCGATCTCGCCGTCGCGGAAGCCATTGGCGACATCAAGAAGCGGTCCAAAAAGATCGCCTCCTCAGAAGAGGTCGCCCAGGTCGGAGCCATCTCCTCGAACGGTGATAAGTCAATCGGCGACATGATCGCGAACGCGATGCAGAAGGTCGGCAACGAGGGCGTCATCACGGTTGAAGAGGCCAAGACCTCCGACACCGAGGTCGACATCGTCGAAGGCATGCAGTTCGACCGCGGCTATCTCAGCCCCTACTTCATCACCAACGCCGACAAGATGGTCGCCGAGCTTGAGGACCCCTACATCCTCATCCACGAGAAGAAGCTGACCTCGCTGCAGCCGATGCTGCCGATCCTCGAGGCTGTCGTTCAGACCGGCAAGCCGCTCGTGATCGTCGCTGAAGACGTGGAAGGCGAAGCGCTCGCCACCCTCGTCGTCAACAAGCTGCGCGGCGGTCTGAAGATCGCGGCCGTGAAGGCTCCGGGCTTCGGCGATCGTCGCAAGGCGATGCTGGAAGACATCGCGATCCTGACCGGCGGTCAGATGATCGCGGAAGATCTCGGCATCAAGCTCGAGAGCGTGACGCTCGCCATGCTCGGCCGCGCCAAGAAGGTGCGCATCGAGAAGGAGAACACCACGATCATCGATGGCTCCGGCAAGAAGAAGGACATCGAAGGCCGCGTCGGCCAGATCAAGGCGCAGATCGAGGAGACCACCTCGGACTACGATCGCGAGAAGCTCCAGGAGCGCCTGGCCAAGCTCGCGGGTGGCGTCGCGGTGATCCGCGTCGGCGGCTCGACCGAAGTCGAGGTCAAGGAGAAGAAGGACCGCGTGGATGACGCGCTGAACGCCACCCGCGCTGCGGTGGAAGAAGGCATCGTCCCCGGCGGCGGCGTCGCCCTGCTGCGCGCCAAGGCCGCGGTCGCCAAGCTCAAGTCGGACAATCCCGACGTGACCGCCGGCATCCACATCGTCGCCAAGGCTCTCGAAGCGCCGATCCGTCAGATCGTCGAGAATTCGGGCGTCGAAGGCTCGATCGTCGTCGGCAAGATCCTCGAGAACAAGTCGGCCACCTTCGGCTTCAACGCGCAGACGGAAGAGTATGTCGACATGCTCACCGCCGGCATCGTTGACCCGGCCAAGGTCGTGCGCACGGCTTTACAAAACGCAGGCTCCATCGCCGGGCTCATTGTTTCAACCGAGGCGATGATTGTCGAAGCTATGAAGGACAAGCAGTCGACCCCGACGCCTGGCGGAATGGATTATTGATGAAACTGGCGCTTCGATCTTGCGTGATTTGGAGATGGGCAACCGCCTGTCCCCGACTTTACGCGAGAAGCCGTCGTTAAATGAAGTCACTCGATATCAAGCAAATGCGTGCGCGGAGGGCTGATTGAGCGACGAAGCGCCAGAAACCAAGACGGCCTCGGAGGCGCAGAGGACTGCAAGGCTGGATGCTGCTCGCGCCACGATCGCCGACCGAGATGCGGAGGACAGGCGCTTTTTTGGGCCTTCGGGAGCGGCAGGTCCATGTCGACATCTTACGGAGTGGAGTTGCGCTTGCGGTTGGGCTGGGTCCGTGAAGGCCCTTAAATTCAATGATCGAACGATGCTGCCGAGCTGCCCAGCCTGCGGGTCGATCAACCGACTGGCCGCCAAGACAGCGAAATGAAAAAGATGGATCTCAATCGGTCCCGGTCTCCGAGGGAATGGCGCGTGACCTTCGATGCTTTCCGAGCACGCTTCGTTCCATATGCGCCCAATGACGACCTATTTCGTCCCAGCTGGCTGTCTCCGACAGGCCATCCAACGCCGCAATTCGCCGCCGGCCATCTTCTTCTGCGCCAAACACCCTCAGATCATGCAATATCTGAACGGTGGACGGCAACTTGAGTTTGCGGCCAAATCGAAAAGTGTCTCTCATCTCGTACTCTCCCTGCGAACAAACGTGGCTTGTGAGTACAGGTCCGCTCCAATGATGTCATCTTCACAGACCCTTCGATCGCAAGCTTCGGCGCGCGAACGCATCCTGTAATTCGGCTTGCCGTTGATAGCGGGAAGCCTCGCCAGAATTTCGAAGCCTCCGGAAAAGAACGGCGTCGGCGCAGCTCGGTCCTTGAGCATCACAAGCTGCCCAACAGCGTAAGAGTGCGCGGGGGGTGCTGCGGATTGTCCATCGGAAGTCATCTCAGCTCCAATCTTTGGCGCAAGGGCTCAATCAGCCGAGCGCGCTAGAAGAACGAACGGCTCGCTCGTCTCACTTCCTTGGATTTTGGAAAGGCTCGGGCGCTGTCAAATGCAACCGTACCGTCACCACATATGAACGATAGTCCTTAGTTTCAAGGAGGCTTGCTGACGGCGTCGCATCGGCCCGAACCGCCACTCATCGAACGCAAACGGGCCGCCTTGCGAAGGGTCGCGCAGATTCGACGCTCGTGCGGTTTTGCCGACAGACGACCGACCAACGTCTGATTGGCGCTAAATTGCCTGATCGAGGATCGATCGATAAAGCGCGAGGTAGCGATCAGCCATGCGATCGACAGTGAAGCGTGCGGATACAGCCGCCCGGCAGGCGGCGCGATCGATGTCTCCAATGCGCCCGATGGCGTCCACCGCTTCGTCAACGCTGTCGACCAGGAATCCCGTCACACCATGATCGATCAGCTCCGGCATCGATCCCCGCCTGGCGGCGATGACCGGCGTGCCGCAGGCGAGCGCTTCCACCACCGAAAGCCCGAAAGGTTCTTCAAAGTTCACGAGATGGAGCAGCGCCTTCGCTGAGCCGAGCGCGGCGGTGCGAGCCGTCCCGCCCAGCGGTCCGCGATAGGTTGCGAAACGCCCGTCGAGCGCTGGCGCTACCTGCGTTTCGTAGTACGCCTGATCCTGCACGATGCCGGCCATGACCAATCGTCGTCCCGCCCGACGGGCCGCCGCGATCGCCTCGACCGCGCCCTTGTCTGGATGGATGCGGCCAAAAAAGAGCAGGTCGTCGCCGCCTGCTGGATCGAATGGAAAGTCGCCGAGCGGGACGCCGTGATGGATGGTCGCGCCGTAGCGCAGGTTCGGATGGCGATCAGCGTCGCTGATCGCGACATAGCGGACGCGATCTTCATACGCCTTGAAGGCGGGCACGATCCGCTCCGATGAGAAGCCGTGGATCGTGGTCACCACCGGCGTCTCCACCAGCCGCGAGAAAGCCAGCGGAACGAAGTCAGCCTGATTGTGAATAAGGTCGAACTCATTCGCGCGCTCGAAGACATGGGCGACGTGCAGCATCTCCCATGCCTTGGCGTCGATTGCAGGGTCTTCCGAATAAGGCGTCGGACAGACGCCAGCCAATGTGGCGGAGGTTCGACTGTCCAATGTTGCAAATAGCGTCACATCGACGCCGCGTGCGACAAGCGCCTCCGTCAAGAGGCTCGTCACCAACTCCCATGGGCCGTAGTGGCGTGGCGGCGTGCGCCAGGATATCGGGGCGAGCATGGCGATGCGCATACGCTCATCTATCCACGGTTCGCGATGGATCGGCGGCAAGGACCGCGCCTTCATCGCCGCGCAGAAGCAAGCTCCCGCCTTCGGGCCGAGGCGTATCGTCGAGAGTCGACGCCAGAGATCGGCAGCTATGCGCCCAATCCGGCAATGACAGGCGCTGCGGCGATTGTCCTAGATTGAGCGCAACGATCATTCGCTCCACACCTCGCCGGCGCTCATAGGCGAGCACATCGCCTTCGGAGTCGAGCAACGCGAAATCGCCCGCGGCGAGAGCTGGATGCGCGCGTCTGAGCGTCAACAGTCTTTGGTACAATGTCAGGATTGAATCCGGCTCCCTCGCCATCGTCGCGACGTTGCGCGTCCGCCAGTCTGTGTTGAGCGGGAGCCACGGCCTGGCGGCGCTGAAGCTGGCATGCTCGCTTTCGTCCCATGGCATCGGCGTGCGAACCGGATCGCGTCCCAGACCCAACCCGGGCTCGCGCAGCTCGCGCGGATCCCGCACTTCGCCAATAGATATGGGGATATCGTTCAGGCCAAGCTCGTCGCCGTAATAGAGCGTCGGCGTTCCCCGCAGCGTCAGCAGCAGCATGGCGGCGACGCGCGCCTGGGCCTGGCCACGTTTGGCGGCGACGCGCGGGCGATCATGGTTGCCGAGCACCCAGTTCGGCCATGCGTCTGATGGCAGCGCAGCTTCATAGTCAACAATCAGCTTCGCGAGTGCGCGAGCATTCCATGGCGCGTCGATCAGCTGGAAGTTGAGGGGCAGATGCATCTCCGGCCGATCTTGTCCATAGTATTGCATCAGCCGATCAACGGGCAGGTAGATTTCACCGATCAGAACGCGCTCGACCGCTCCGTTCGCTGCATAACGATCAACGAGGGCGCGCATATCTGCAGCCACCCGGTGGATCTCGGGCTGATCGGTAGAGTGAATCTGCAGCAGCCGATGCATCTCGCCCATCTCGGGCTGATAGGCTGGATTTGGCGGATTGTCCGGAAAATCCGCCGATTTGATCAGATGCCACAAGACGTCGATGCGGAAACGGTCGACGCCGCGATCGAGCCAGAACTGCATGACGTCATGCATCGCCAACTGCGCGGATGGATTGTGCCAGTTGAAATCTGGCTGCTCCTTCAGAAACGCGTGATAGTAGAATTGCCCCGTGACTTCGTCCCATTCCCATGCAGAGCCGCCCAAATCACTGATCCAGTTGTTGGGCGGCCCGTCGTCAGGCGCCGCGTCACGCCAGAGATACCAGTCGCGCCTAGGGCTGTTGCGCGACGATCGGCTTTCGCGAAACCAGGGATGCTCGCTCGAACTGTGATTGGGTACGAAATCGAGCACAATCCTGACACCGCGCCCATGCGCGGCAGTGAGCAGCCGATCGAGATCTTCAACCGTCCCAAAGACAGCGGCGACATCGTAGTAGTCGGAGATTTCGTAGCCGAAATCCGCCATCGGTGACGGAAAAAACGGTGAAATCCATATCGCGTCAATCCCAAGCCAGACGAGATAGTCGAGCTTCCTTTCTATCCCGGCCAAATTGCCTACGCCGTCGCCATCAGTATCGCAGAACGAGCGTGGATAAATCTGATAGATCACGCAGCTCCGCCACCACCCGAAACGGTCTGAGGCGTTGGCGTCGACATGGCTTTGAACCGTTTGATCTCCTCTTTCGACAGTATGTGTTTCACGGCCTTCGGAGCGAACTGGTTTCGCCTGGAGCTCTCGTGCCGGTGATTGGCATGGACGCCTTGATGGCAAAGCGGACGTCGAGCTCAAATCTCGACCTCACGATTGAGTTCATCTCGCTGAAGAGCGAGAAGTAGCGGCTGACACTGACACTTTAATGTGTGAACCAGCGCCAAAGCCTTACACCAAATATCCACCTCCGTCTGCAAACATCTGCAATCCGCCGCCAGCCGGCGCGCGACCGCGCGGCGCGATAGAATTTTGCAGCTTTCGTGACCTTTGCCGAAAGCGGCGCATGTGTGTAGCTTCTTTCGCCTCAGCCCCAGTCGCGCCGCGCCTACCGGTCTTGCGCGAAGCTTAGCAATCAACGGATTGTAGATATCTTGTCGCTGCGATCAGATCGCTGCGATCAGATCACCGGCGAACGGCGGGCTTGACTGCGGAACTGTGCCGACGCCCGCGCTTGAATTGAGGCAGGCAGTGCAGGCCTCGTCACTCCCGCACAATAAAGTTTCCCGCACCTCTTGTATCTTCAGCTTGCGCCCCCATTTGCCAATTGGGCGGCGCCCGTCTTTCTGACATCACAACGCGCTTAGTTCAAGCCGCTCGTGCTGAGCGATTGAGTTCGGCGCGCTGTGTCATGTGGCGTCTCTCTGTTCGAACTCCGATCGTAGCTTGCCGAAACGGCGAAGCGGTCGAACCAGTTCGCGCGCCTTGATCGGTTCTCCGCAGCCACAACTGCGCTTGGGAAATGACGAGGCGTCGAACATCTCGTGCAGTCGATCGCCGACCTTGTCATCTGGAGAAGTTCTATGAACGGTCACGCCTATTCCGTGGGACAATCTGTGAACATTACGGCGTCAAACTTGACGAATGTCAGCACCGTGAGCGTTTACAAGATTGTTGCTGTCCTTCCACCGCTCGGGGCAGACTTTCAGTATAGAATTCGAAGCGATCACGAACCGCATGAGCGTGTCGTTGCGCAAAGCGAGATAGTCGGCGTGCTGCCTGCAAGTGGCGGAGACGAATTCTTCAAGGAGATCCAGAACGCGGTTCCGATTCGTGGCTGAGCGCGCTCGTCCAAAGTTGATCGTAGATGACCTCAGGGCTTTCCAGATGAACGAGCGCTCTCGCCTTCGGCCAACGTCACCCGCAGTAAGACAAGACTTATGAAATGACGATCGAGCGCGCCCGGCCGATAGCTCTCCCGAAACCTTGGCGTATGACTGACATTGGCCGTTGGAAGCAGGCGGCAGAGAATGCGCCGCAGATCGGTGAGATTTGCTTCGAACGCTTCAGCCAGAACGTCCGCACTTCTCAGCTCTTGCTCAAGATGCTGTTCGCCAAGAAGCCGCTCTCCGTTCAGGTTCACCCGGACGACCGCGCTGCGAAAGCTATGGGCCTGCTGAACGGAAAGTCGGAGGCTTGGTATATTCTGGACGCCGCGCGAGGTGCGAAGGTCGCCGTGGGACCAATAGGACGGCTTGACGCCAATCGGGTGCGCAGGGCGATCAAAGATGGCTCGATTGAATCCCTACTTGCGTGGCGCCCCGTAGTCTCTGGCGAGATCGTGCTAGTTCCCGCCGGCACGATTCACGCAATCGGCGCAGGTATCATCCTGGCGGAAATTCAGCAGCGCAGCGATACAACGTTCCGCCTGTTCGACTACGGAAGTTCACGCGAACTTCACGTTGACAACGCCCTCGCCGTCGCAACTCTTGAGCCCACGTCGCCCCAGGCTGCTCCGACACGGATTGACCATTCACGGATGCTTCTCGCGTCCGGAGATCATTTCATTCTCGAACGCTTTGATCTCCCGGCCAATACGGATTGGAGATTAAACGCCGATCAGGAAATTTGGCTGCTCGTGATCTCTGGACGCGGCCATATCGGCAGGTTCGACTGCAAATTAGGCGAAGCTCTCTTCGCCCGAAGCGCGGAGGCCGATATTACTGTCCGCGACGCAGGACTCTCCATCCTCGCGGCCTACACGCCGCCCGGCCCCTTTTCACACCTGTTGCAAGGCGCTGACCCGCCTTCCTCACTCGTCATAGCGCACAAAGATCGAGAGCCCGCCAGCCCGGTCGCGACCAGGAGAGGCTGAATGACATTGCTTTCGGCATCGAGATCATGACAGCGCTCAAGAAAATCGCATTCATTGGCAACTATTTGCCGCGTCGATGTGGCATCGCGACCTTCACGCACGACATCCAGCGAGCTGTCGCCGCCGCCCTCCCGGAAGTTGAAACATCGGTCGTGGCTATGACCGATGTTGGCTGTTCATACAACTATCCCGGAGTAGTCACGGCAGAGATTCATGAAGATTCGTTGGGCGAATATATCGCCGCCGCCGAACGGCTGAATCAGGCGGGTGTCGATATCGTGTCGCTTCAGCACGAATACGGAATATTCGGCGGCGACGCCGGCGGGCATGTCATTGAGCTGTTGTCGCGTCTCGCCATGCCGATTGTCACCACGCTTCATACCGTGCTGGCGAATCCGACTCCGAGGCAACGCGCGGTCATGGATCTGATTATCAACAATTCGATAAAGATCATCGTGATGGCTGACAAAGCTCGCGAGCTTCTGTTGTCTGTGCATGGGATTCCCGCTCACAAGGTTATCGTCATTCCGCATGGAATACCGAACTTTCCCTACCAGGAGACCAGCGTCGCTAAACCGAAATTCGATATGCAGGATCGTTCGACGATCCTGACTTTCGGTCTTCTGTCCCCCAACAAGGGTATCGAGGTGATGCTCGATGCGATGTCGAGAATCATCAAAAGCACGCCAGCAGCCGCTTATATCGTTCTGGGCGCAACTCATCCCAATCTCGTTCGCCGCGAGGGCGAAGCTTATCGGAACCTGCTCGCAGCCCGCGCGCGCGAACTCGGCATTGAAGGGCATGTAACGTTTCTCAACCAGTTCGTCGATCAGCCAACATTGCTGGAATTCATCTCAATGGCCGACGTTTATGTGACGCCGTATCTCAATGAGGCGCAGATGACGTCGGGCACGCTTGCTTACAG
The DNA here is from genome assembly GCF_022059845.1 of Terrirubrum flagellatum. Taxonomy (GTDB): domain Bacteria; phylum Pseudomonadota; class Alphaproteobacteria; order Rhizobiales; family Beijerinckiaceae; genus Terrirubrum; species Terrirubrum flagellatum. Next base: position 2,559,558 of record NZ_CP091851.1, read on the forward strand.
CTTTGGCTTGGGCAAGGCCGTCGTGTCGACCCCTTATTGGCACGCCAAAGAGCTGTTGGCGGATGGCCTTGGGATTCTCGTTCCTTTCGGAGATGCCGATGCGCTGAGCCGAGAGGTGTCTGGCCTTCTGACAAATGACGTGAAGCGGCATTCAATGCGCAAACGCGCCTATGAAGCCAGCCGATCGATGATCTGGGGAGAAGTTGCGAAACGCTACTGCTCGGCATTCGAGGCGGCGCGGTCGCAAAGCAAAGCGCCTGAGTTCCCCCCGCTCCTGTCCCGCCGCAGGGAACGAACAATTCCACCGCTACGGTTGAGGCATTTCCTGTCTCTTTGTGATGACACCGGCATACTCCAGCACGCCGTCTATTCCGTCGCCAATCGCGAACATGGATACTGTGTCGACGACAATGCACGCGCGCTTCTTCTGTCCACGGCGCTCTCCATCTCAGGCGATGCGCAATTGTCCTACCTTGTCGCCGCACGTTTTGCCGCATTTATCCAAGACGCTTGGAATCCTGAAAATGGCCGGTTCCGCAATTTTATGAGCTATGGCCGAAGGTGGTTAGAAAGCAGGGGCTCGGAAGACAGTCACGGCCGGACGCTCTGGGCGCTTGGAGACTGCGTCGCAAGAGACCGCGATTCGTCCAGGCGGCGATGGGCCGAGGCGCTGTTCAGGGCGGCGCTGCCCGCCGTAGAATCGTTTGCGTCCCCACGGGCCTGGGCCTTCGCGCTTCTCGGTCTGGATTGCTATTGCACGGTGATGAGCGCAGAGCCGCTCGCTCTCCAGATGCGACACTTGCTCGCCAAGCGTCTTGCTTCCCAGTTCGCGGGCGCCGAGACACACGAATGGACCTGGTTCGAGGACTATCTCGCGTATGACAACGCCCGGCTTTCGCAAGCCATGATCCAGACGGGCATGGGAATTCGGAACCATTCTTACGTGGACACGGGCTTGAAGTCGCTGTCCTGGCTGATGGCGATGCAAACAAGTTCCGAAGGGCTTTTCCGGCCTGTAGGCACGGAAAGCTTCGGCTGCCGCCGTTTACCGCCTGCAACGTTTGACCAGCAACCCGTTGAGGCCGCGGCCACGATCTCGGCCTGCGCTGCAGCCTGGCGAGCGAGCGGCGATAGCCAATGGCGAGCGAGCGCGAAGCGGGCGTTCGGCTGGTTTCTTGGCGACAACGATTTGCATGTGACGCTGATCGACGCCGAAAGCGGCGGATGCGCGGACGGTCTTCATCCCGATCGACGGAATGAGAACAGAGGTGCGGAGTCCGCGTTGTCTTATCTCCTCGGCCTCGTCGAAATCATCCAATTAGAGGATGCGGTCGTGCACGAACGCGCCAAGCCATCGTTTTCACTGCCGCGCGACATTGCGGGCCGTTCGAGCACGTCGCACAAAATTTCTGGGGGCGCGCATCTTGTCTCAATTTCCGCTGCTAGTTCGACAAAGCTTATCCCTACGCCCTGATCCCAGCAGGGTTGTCGTGAGGCCGTTCAAGCCGACGACAGAGCCAAGAGATATGAATGCAAGCGATAAGACACGCGCTGACCACATCGTCGATCGCGTCCTCCGGCTTGACGAGGCTACGGTCGATCGACAGCTTCATGACGTCCTTGAGAATTTTGAGGGGCGCCATCGGAATTTATTGCAGACGTTCGCCTGCAGCGCTGAAGAGATGGAGAACGCGTTTGCGCCGCACGCCCCGCTGAGCCCGCATCAGCGCCTTCTTATCGGGGCGTATTTTCTCCAGGAGTATTCGTTCGAAGCATCGGCTCTCTTCAATCCGAGTATCGTCCGTGACCCTGATCAGTCATCAGCTCCGAAGGACAGCTGCCGCTTCATCCTCAGTCTTCGCGCAGTTGGCGAAGGGCATATTTCGTCACTCACATTTCGCTCGGGCGTCATCGGAGCGACGGGCGAGGTGACGCTTGATCCGACGGCGCGGCTCGCGTGCATTTCTACCGACTTGATCCGCACGCCCTCACCTCACGGAGAACACGTCGAGATCTCGTTCAGACCTGAGGTTGAGCTCAGCGAACGTGTCATCTTTCCAATTACCGACGCTCAGTCGAATGGCATAGAGGACGCCAGATTCGTCGAGTTCGTCGAGGGCGACGACACTCGCTACTACGCGACTTATACTGCCTACAGTGGGCGAGCCATTCGGTCCGAGTTGATCGAAACGAAGGACTTTCGCTCTTTTCGACTTACTCCACTCTCCGGATCGGCCACCCGGAACAAGGGCATGGCTCTATTCCCACGCAAGATCAACGGGCGATACGCGATGATCGCGAGACAGGATAATGAGAATCTCTACCTCCTGTATTCTGATGACATTCGTGCATGGGAAGGCGGGCAAGCGATTCTTCAACCAGAGCAGCCCTGGGAGTTTTTTCAGATGGGAAATTGCGGCGCGCCCATCGAACTCGACGAGGGCTGGTTGCTGCTGACGCACGGCGTCGGGCCCGTTCGCAAATACTCAATCGGAGCAGTTCTTCTCGACAAGGCGAACCCTTCGAAGGTTTTGGGCCGCTCGCGCGAGCCGCTGATCCGTCCGGAATTCTATGAACGCGATGGTTACGTCCCCAACGTCGTCTACACCTGCGGCGCCTTGCGGCATCGCGGCAAGATCATTCTCCCCTATGCAATATCAGACACGTTCTCCAAGTTTGCGGCGATCGATGCCGCAGCGCTTCTCGGCGCGATCGACAGGGGATAAAAGTTAAGCGTCATTGCGGGCTGTCTAGCTGCAACAGTCAGCCTTCACGGCGCAATCCGGTCTATCTAGGCTCGCTTTGGTTCAGACGTGCCGCTCACAGCCAACGTCGGCTATCGGGAGAAACTTTAGGTCATTGACCGGCGGCCTTGGGTCAGTGCCGCCGCTAGCCGCGGATGTCGCGTTTCGGAACCCCAATCGTCTTACGAAGGTCCGCCTAGCGAGCAAGCAGATCCGCCCATGTGTACGCTATTCTGCGCCAGAGCGTTCACATTCGACGAAAGCGCTTTACATCTTCCCGAGATTGGCCGCAGGTTGGCTCTGCGAGTTTCGTGGGGAGATCAAGCAACCGAGGTAGCTAGAAAGAGACAAGAGCAGCGGCGGGATGGCGGCGAAAGTTGCCGCCGAATTTACGCTATCGCCGCCGATTTCCCCTACTCCCACTCAATGGTTCCCGGCGGCTTGCTCGTCACGTCATAGACGACGCGGTTTACGCCCCTCACCTCATTGATGATGCGCGTCGCCGCGCGGCCCAGGAAATTCATGTCGAAGGGGAAGAAATCGGCGGTCATGCCGTCGACCGACGTCACCGCGCGCAGCGCCAGCACATGATCGTAGGTGCGATAATCGCCCATCACGCCGACGGTGCGCACCGGCAGCAACACGGCGAATGCCTGCCAGATCTGGTCGTAGAGGCCGGCGCGCCTGATCTCGTCGAGATAGATCGCATCGGCCTGGCGCAGGATGTCGAGCTTGTCTTTCGTGATGTCGCCGGGCACGCGGATCGCAAGGCCGGGGCCCGGGAAGGGATGACGGCCGACGAAAGCTTCGGGCAATCCGAGTTCGCGCCCCAGAGCACGCACCTCATCCTTGAACAGTTCGCGCAGCGGCTCGACGAGCTTCATGTTCATGCGCGCGGGCAGGCCGCCGACATTGTGGTGCGACTTGATCGTCACCGAAGGCCCGCCTGAAAAACTCACGCTCTCGATCACGTCGGGATAGAGCGTGCCTTGCGCGAGGAATTCCGCGCCGCCGATTTTCTTCGCTTCCGCCTCGAACACATCGATGAAGAGCTTGCCGATGGTCTTGCGCTTTGTCTCGGGGTCGCTGACGCCCGCGAGCGCATCGAGGAACATCTTCTCCGCGTCCACATGGACGAGCGGAATATTGTAGTGGCCGCGGAAGAGATCGACGACCTCCTCCGCCTCCGCCATGCGCATCAGGCCGTGATCGACGAAGACGCAGGTGAGTTGATCGCCGATCGCTTCATGGATCAGCACCGCCGCCACGGCGGAATCGACGCCGCCGGACAATCCGCAGATCACGCGGCCCTTGCCGACCTGCGCGCGGATTTTCGCGATCATCTCGGCGCGATAGGCGGACATGGTCCAGTCCGGCTTGCAGCCGCAGATGTCGATCACGAAATTCCTGAGCAGCTTCGCGCCGTCGGGCGTGTGCGCGACTTCAGGGTGGAACATGGTGGTGTAGAGGCGGCGCTTCTCGTCGGTCGCGACCGCGAAGGGCGCATTTTCCGATGTCGCCTTCACCGAAAAACCATCCGGCAGTTTCGTGACGCGGTCGCCATGGCTCATCCAGACGGGATAGCGGCGGCCCTTCTCCCACACGCCCGCGAACAGCGAGGAGAGTTCGAGGATTTCGACTTCGGCGCGCCCGAACTCCGCGGCGTGGCCGCCTTCGACGACGCCGCCGAGCTGGTGCGCCAGGGTCTGCTGGCCGTAGCAGATGCCGAGGATCGGCAGGCCTGACGAAAAGACTTCCTTCGGCGCGCGCGGGCTGCCCTCATCTGGCACCGAGGCCGGGCCGCCCGAGAAGATCACGCCCTTCGGCTTCATCCGCGCGAAGGCTTCCGCCGCCGACTGGAACGGCGCGAGCTCGCAATAGACGCCCATCTCGCGCACCCGCCGGGCGATGAGCTGGGTGACCTGGGAGCCGAAATCGATGATGAGAATGGAATCGTGCGTCATCTCTGGCGATTAAGCGAAGCGCCGCAGCGGCGCAACGCTTGTCGCGATTTCGTCCACGCATGGTCTCATGCGCGGGGCCGAACAGCTTAAGACCAGAATCCTTCGCAGCCGATCGGAGCCGAGCCGAGCGGCTTCAGCCGCGCCTTCACCTGCTTGCAGGCCCATTCCCGCGCAGGCGCAGGCAGGCGGCTGTTGATCGACACCCAGCCGGCGTCGTCAGGCGAAGTGATGGTGTAGGTCATATAGCCCCAGTAGAGGCAGACGCCGACGACGATGCCAACAATGAGGCCTAGAAAAGCGCGCATGAATGATTTCCCGAAGCCCCACCGGAGATTAACCGCTCCGACGCAGCAATGCGAGGAAAAAGCCATCGGTTCCGGTCCGCGCCGGCGTGAGCAGCAGACCAAGGCCGTCTCCGGCAATGATGTCAGTGCGTTCGCACAGCGCATCAGGGGCGAGCGCCATCTGCTCGCGCGCGTCGACAGGGCTGAATTCGGGATGATCGTTAAGGAAGGCTGAGACGCGGTCCTCGTTCTCCTCGATCAGCGTCGAGCAGGTGATGTAGGCGATACGGCCGCCCGGCTTCACGAGGCGCGCGGCGCGGCCAAGCACGAAGTCCTGCTCGGCCATCCGCTGCTCCAGCGCGCCGGGGCGGACGCGCCATTTGGCGTCTGGATTGCGCCGCCAGACGCCGACGCCGGTGCAGGGCGCGTCGATCAGCACGAGGTCGGCCTTGCCTTCAAGGCCGCGCAGGGGCTCGTCATCCCTGCCCTTCGGCGTCCGGACCTGCACGTTGCGTGCTCCGGCCCGCTCCAGCCGCTGATGGATCGGCGCCAGCCGGCGGGCGTCATTGTCGGTGGCGTAGATCTGGCCGCTGTTGTTCATGGCGGCCGCGAGCGACAAGGTCTTGCCGCCGCCGCCGGCGCAGAGGTCAATGACCTGATCGCCGGGTTCGGCTCCCGCAAGCAGCGCGACGAGTTGCGATCCCTCGTCCTGGATCTCGAACAGGCCCTTCTGGAATTCCTCGGTCGCCTGCAGAGCCGGGCCGCGCCCGCCCTCGCCGGCGGAGAAGCGCAGTCCGACCGGCGAATAGGGCGTGTCCGCCGCGCCGAGATGAGAGAGCTTCTGGCGCAGGGGATCGCGGAGGCTCTTCAGGGAGTTCGCCCTGACATCGACCGGCGCGCGCGTCGCCAACGCGTGCATCTCCCGGGGGAGCGCGTCGCCGAACCGGCGCGACAGGCTGGGCTCCAGCCAGTCCGGAAAATCGCCAGCGATATGAGCCGGCGCATTAGAGAGCACCGCGGCGGGATCGAGCTGCAGCCGGGTCCGCTCATCTTCAGAAATTGATTCAGGGGCGAAACGGTCGCCCGAGCAGAGTCTTGCGATCTCTTCCTCGCTCATCGCGGGAAGCAGCCTGAGCGACCCCAGGAGGACGGCGCGCGGCGTCTCCGCCCCCATCAGCCAGGCGGCCGACGCCTTCTTGCGCAGGGCGTCATAGGTGAGGCTCGCGATCGCGGCCCGATCCTTCGATCCGGCGAAGCGATGGCCGAGGCCCCAATCCTTGAGGGCGTCGGCGGCGGGCCTCCGGCGCGCAAAGATATCGGCCAGAACCTCGATGGCGGCCTGGAGGCGGGCGGCGGGGGTCAAAGTCAGACTCGTTGATGATGCAGGCCTCGCCCGCGCGGATCGCGCGTCGAAAGGCCCCAAAAGCGGCTAGGTTGTCCGCGCTAGCTGTCACGGCTAACCGACAGTGGCAACCTGAACCAACAGGACGATTCGAATGAACCGCGCGCTCCGCCTTTCCGCCCTCGCCCTCTACTGCGCCATGCTGGCCGCCTGCGCCTCGCCGCAGCCGCAGGCGGATCTCTCCCCGCCGGCGCTCAACCAGCGCGACGCGAAGGCCGAGCTTGAATCCGGCCGCAAGCCGACGCTGCGCCGGCAGTGATCGTGTGAGGGGCCGCTCTGCGGCCCCTTCCCGCTCACGCCGCCAAGGGCATACTCACCCTCGTCAGCCATTCCGTGGGCGGCGTCGCCCTGGGATTGTTCAGATACTCCTCGAAACAGGGCGTGTCGCCGGGCTCCCGCCCGCTCTTCGGCAGCCAGGAGCGATAGAGATAGCGATAGGCGCCTCTGAGTTCGGCGTAGGGTCCCTTGTGGATCAACGTTGCGACGATCATCTCGGGCAGTTCGATGATCTTCACCCGCCCGTCGGGTTTGAAATCCGCGCCAACCATCAGTCCCGCGACCGAGCGCAAATCGCGCGCAGGCGTCGCATCGGGATCATCGTAATAGACGCCGAAGCTGCGGGTCTGCGGACCAAGCAATCCGCGCATGCCGGCCCAGGCGAACAGCGGGTCAAACGTCTTGCCGATCTCGTTGTAATCGCCGCGATGATCCATGGCGGCGAGACGGACCGGCGGCGTGCGCTCAACAGTGACCTGATACATGGGATGCTCTCCGGACGGGGTTGACGTGTCCGGATCGCGGGCTCGCTCGCCGCGACGATAGGCGCCGGGCGGAACGCCATAGGAGCCGCCGAAGGCGCGCGTAAACGCCGCCGACGATCCATAGCCCGCCCGCCGCGCGATCGACGCGATCGGCTTCTGCGTCTCGATCAGTTCGAAGGCGGCGCGATGCAGCCGCAAGCGGCGCACCGTATCGCCCACCGTTTCCCCGATCACCGAGGCGTAGATGCGATGGAAATGATAGGGCGACAGCCGCGCCTCCTCGGACAATCGATCGAGGCTGATTTCCTCATCGAGATGATCCGAGACGAATTCAGCGACGCGCTGGATTCGCGTGGCGTAGGAGTCTTGCGTCTGCGCTCTCATCATTGCTCTCCGGACGCTTGACGCCTAGCAGGCGCGGATTGATCCGGGTTGCGGTCTTCGCTGGGACCGCAGCTCAAAGGACTTTCAGCAGAATCCCGACGAACATCGCAAACAGGGCGACGATTCCGACCGCATAGATCTGCGCCCGCACAGGCACGCGGTTAGACCCGGTGTGGATGAAGGTGTGGACGATGCGGCTCGCCACAAAGATCCAGGCGAACAGGGTCATGAGCCAGTTCGTCGCGGCGACATAGGTCGCGACGCCGCAGAGCGCATAGAACAGCACCGGCGTCTCGAACTGATTGGAGAAGTTATTGCCGGCGGCGCGCGCCTCTGGCGGCCAGCCTTCGCCCGACAGCGCGATGTCGGACATCTTCACGCCCGCCTGCCGCGCCTGCACGCGGGCGCGAAACATGATCGCAAGCACGACAAACGTCCAGGCGATCTGCGCCAGCACGGGATAAACGAGATTCATGACGGCCTCTCCTCCGAGAGGTGATCTCGCATGACGAGACGATGGCCGCCAAGTTGCTTATATGTCGATCGGAGCCGCGGAGAGAAAGACGCCTAAATCTCAATACGGACTACGGTGACCAGTCTGGCCGGTATAAGGATTATAATTGCCCCGTGTGCTGTAGTTATCGAGCGTCGTGTTATTCGGATTGGTCGCGCGATAGCTATCAACATACGCGCCGTTTGAATTGTAGTGGGGCTGCACACTGTGGCTGTTCGAATTTGATCCGGTGCCGTAACCGCCATAGCCAGAATTGCGATTGCCATAATATTGAGCCTGCGCGACGCTGCTCAGCGCAGTCAAAGTGATGATTGATATTGCGATTTTCATTTCGGCCTCCCGCGCCCATAGAAGCGCGGCGGCGCGACAGAGTCCATCTCTTCAAAAATCTTGAAGACCTCATCGAGAATTCGCACCCAGCTGAGTTGTCACACTGCCCTCAGGCATCCTGGGCTTCTGGCTGGAGCGGTTGATGCACGGCGATTTGCGCGTCGCGGCCATCACTATGGTGGTCCTCTCTCTGTTTGACTCGACTCCCTTTGGTCATGGAGGCAGTATTCTTTGTGGGGCTGCTATTGGGGGTAAGCGTGCTGCGGGCGCGCGGATTTCTATCTGCTATCTTTCTGGCTTTTGCTTGCATGTCTGCCCGGGCGGCAACCATTCAGGTCTTGCCGGCTTCGGATGGGCTTCCGCCGTTTATCCTCATCATCGGGGAGATGGCGATTGAAGACGTGCCGGCGTTTGCAAATACGGCGCTGCCCTTGCCGAATGCTATCGTCTCGCTCAGCAGCGACGGCGGAAAGGTTTTAGCCGGCATCGAGATTGGCAAGGCTATCCGCCTCAAGGGCTTCTCGACATTGGTGCTCGACAACCAGACGTGCGCCTCGGCTTGTGCTCTTGCTTGGTTGGGAGGGGCAAAGCGATTTGCGTCTCAGTCGGCGCGGATAGGTTTCCACGCCGCTTACATGAACACGCAGCGAAACAAGGAGGTTGCGTCAGTCGGTAATGCATTGGTGGGCGCATACCTAAACCAGCTAGGCCTTTCGTCGAGCGCGATTGCTTACGTCTCGAAAGCTGCACCAGACGACATGCAGTGGCTCAATTTCGATGAAGCGCGGCGGTACGGAATTGAGGTCTCCGCTCTGCCTGGCGCGGATAAATCGACAACGATGGGAGGCTCAACCTCGCCTGCCCCGTCGCAGCCAGCGCCACAAGTCGCAACGACCACACCAGGCATGTCCAAGCCGCCCACAGCTTCGCCTCCATTGGCGTTACAAGCGCCGACATCACCCACGCAAGCAGTGAAGCCCCCAGCATATTTCGCGGACTATCCGACGCCATTTCTTCATCCCGGCCCGAACGCGCAGCCCGTGTTCGATACTCAAGGTAAATACGCGTTTCGGACGAGGCTGCGCGCTGCCGCCAGTGCCGGCCCGAAGTTCGGCGGACGGTACGCGGTGGCTCAATGGGGCTGCGGCACGTCATGCGTAACGGGCGGCATCGTCGACAGCGTCACGGGAGCGGTCACCTTCTTCCCAGGAACATTCTCGGGCTGGGGCTCGGTCGACAGCTCCTTCGACGCTGTTCAGTTCCGCATGAACAGCTCCCTTATTGTTTTGTCAGGAATGTTCAACGAGGTCGCTCCAATCGGCTCACACTATTTCAATTTTGATGGCTCATCGTTCCGCTACCTCGGAAGCGTTCTGACAAGCGACGATTTCCGCGTGCAATACGGCGTACAGAGACTTCCACATATCGCGCGGTGAACGCATCGCAGGGACACAGACAAGAGCATCAATGAGACGCACGTTTTTCTTCACAATTTTCGCAGCTGTCGCAGCGGGGTGCGTGCCCGCTCAAAATAGCTCATTCGTGGGGCCATCTGGCGCGGCCGTGAACACCGTGAAATGCAGCCAGTCGCCGCAGAGCTGCTATCAGGAGGCGACAAAGATTTGCAGCGGCCGTCCCTACCAAGTGTTGGACAGCGAAAGCCATGCCGGTGGCCTGATCGCTGACGTGCTGCCCGGTCCCGTGACTTGGTACAGCATGTCTTTCAGCTGCGGCGCATCAGATGGGCGCCTTGCGGCATTTCCGTTTCGAGGACCGGGCTATAGAACGCCGGCTGTCACAAACTGCCAGCGTTTCGGCAATTCAGTGAGCTGCCAATCCTTCTGATGATGAAGACCGCCGTTGCCGGCACTCTCTGTCATTTTATTCGCATGGTTCCATTCGATTGCTGTCGCGCAATCCGCCTTTTCGATTGTACGTTCCGGCAATCTTTCGTGGCGGACGCAATGGTTATCCGAGGCCGCGCAAATTTGCTCGCAGCGGAAGAGAGCCCATTGATCTTCAAATAAAAGAACTTTTGAATAAGCCATGAAAAGCCGCCCCGCTTGAAGCGGGGCGGCTTGGATAATTCACGCGCTTCGAAACGTCAGAGATACATGTTGCGTTCGCGAATGATTTCTTCCGGCGTGCGCGGCCGGCCGTCCGGATCGAACTTCGTCCAGCCTTCCCTGCGCCAGTTCTCGCGACGCTCGTTCATGTCCCAGGGCTCATGCGCGTCGAGAATATCGAGCACGCGCGTTTCCTGGGAATCGTCGACCTTCACTGACACCAGCGCGCCGCCGCGGCGCACGCCCTCGGCGTACATGCTTGCGTCGTCAGCCGACATGCCGGTCTCGTTGAGCGCGCCGATCAGGCCGCCCGCCGCCGCGCCCGCGACCGCGCCCGCGACCGCGCCAGCCGCTGTCGAGGCGAGCCATCCCGCCGCCACCACGGGACCCAATCCCGGGATCGCCATCACGCCGAGCCCCGCAAGGAGGCCCGCTCCGCCGCCGAGCGCCGTGCCGACGCCCGCGCCGGTCGCGGCGCCATCGCCCGTCGCGCTGTCGTTGCGATTGCTGACAAGGCTGATGGCTTCGGAATCGACGCCAGCCGCCTCGAGCGCATTCACGACCTCCTGCGCTTCGGAGTAATTGTCATAGACGCGCGTAATCGTCGTCATCATGTTCCTTCTCCCTTAAGAGTTGCGCTTACTGGCTGGTGACGTTGCCGCGGAAATCGACGGCAACGGACATCGACTTGCCGTCCTTCGTCGCGCTGCCGCGCCACACGCCCTTCTCGTCTTTCTGCAATTCCGACACCGCCGAGAATCCGCTCGCTTCGATGCGTGACTTCGCCTGCGACTGCGTGAAGCTGTTGGCGCCTGCGAGCGGCGCATTCGCGTCAGGCTTCGATGGCGTGCTGCCGGTGGTCGCAGGCTCATTCGCCGAGCCCATCGGCGGCGCCATCTTCTCAGCCGGCGCGGCAGGCGCGGTCGGCTGTGGCGACGGCGGCGAAGACGGCGCAGTCTGCGCGATTGCGGCGGTCGAAAGGAGCGCCGCGGCAAATGACAGTCCAATCAGGTGTTTCATGTCGTCCTCCGAAAGCGAACCCATGCGTCAGCTTCGGAATGCGGAGGCGCGAGCGATGTTCCAGCGATTGATATTGTTCCATCGCGCAAGCAGAAGCGCGCAGATGTGAGAACGCCATCCACGGCTTTCGAGCTGCAGCAGAGACGACTCCCGCGCGCCGCGGCGCGGGATCAGATCAGTCGTCGCATTCGCGCCGCCTGTTGCGGCGCGATCAATTCATTTAATTTGCTGGCGACGCTTTCGTTCAGCTCCGCCCGGGATAATTCGGGCTCTCGCGCGTGATCGTCACGTCGTGGACATGGCTTTCGCGCAGGCCCGCCGATGTGATCTTCATGAATTCCGCTTTCTCCCGGAACTCCTTCAGCGTCTTCGCGCCGACATAGCCCATCGAGGCGCGCAGACCGCCTGCGAGCTGATGCACGACATTGCTCACAGGCCCCTTGTAGGGAACCTGCCCCTCAATGCCTTCCGGAACGAGCTTCATGGTGTCGCGAATATCGGCCTGGAAATAGCGGTCCGCCGAACCGCGCGCCATTGCGCCGACCGAGCCCATGCCGCGGTAGGATTTGTAGGAACGCCCCTGCCAGAGAAAGGTTTCGCCGGGCGTTTCTTCCGTGCCTGCGAGCAGCGAACCGACCATCGCGACTTCTGCGCCGGCGGCGAGCGCCTTCGCGAGATCGCCGGAGAATTTGATGCCGCCATCGGCGATGCAGGGAATATCCGCTTTCAGCGCGACGGAGGCCGCGTCCATGATCGCAGTCAATTGGGGCACGCCGACGCCTGCAATCATGCGCGTCGTGCAGATCGAGCCCGGGCCAATGCCGACTTTCACCGCATCTGCGCCGGCGTCGATCAGCGCCTTCGTTCCCTCCGCCGTTGCGACATTGCCGGCGACGACCTGCACGGAGTTCGACAGTTTCTTCACGCGCGAGACGGATTCGAGCACGCTGACGGAATGGCCGTGCGCCGTGTCGATCACGATCACGTCGCAACCTGAATCGATCAGCATCTCCGAGCGCGCGAAGCCCTTGTCGCCTGTGGTCGTCGCGGCGGCGACGCGCAGGCGTCCCTGCTCGTCCTTGCAGGCGTTGGGATAGGCGATCTGCTTTTCCATGTCCTTGACGGTGAGCAGGCCGACGCAGCGATAATTCTCGTCGACGACGATCAGCTTCTCGATGCGATACTGGTGCAGCAGGCGGCGCGCCTCGTCCTGGGTGACATTCTCGCGCACCGTGATCAGCCGCTCCTTCGTCATCAGTTCGGAGATGCGCTGCATCGGGTTCGACGCGAAGCGCACGTCGCGATTGGTGAGGATGCCGACGAGCTTGCCTTTCTGGCCGTTCGGGCCGCGCTCAACCACGGGAAATCCGGAGAAGCCATGACGCTTCATCAGCGCCTGCGCATCGGCCAGCGTCTCATCGGGATGGATGGTCAGGGGATCGACGACCATGCCTGACTCGAAGCGCTTCACCTTGCGCACCTCGTCCGCCTGCGCTTCCGGTTCGAGATTGCGGTGGATGACGCCAAGCCCGCCGGCCTGCGCCATGGCGATCGCCATGCGCGCCTCCGTGACCGTGTCCATGGCCGAGGCGATGAGCGGAATGTTGAGCGCGATCCGCTTCGTCAGGCGGGTGCGGAGATCGGCGTCGGCCGGCATCACTTCGGAGCGCCCCGGACGCAGGAGGACGTCATCGAAAGTGTAGGCTTCGCGGATGGGCTGATCTACGATGACGGCCATGGCCAACTCCTCTGCGGCCGGCAACGGACGGGCTCTGAAGCCCGGCCTCGCGGAGGCCGAAAACACAAAGGCCGCCCTGAACGAATCGGACGGCCCTGACGGGTTGGCGATTGCGGTTAGCACGCGCGTCCTGCGGTGGGAAGCGGCGAATCTTCACGCTGTCGGGAAAGGTCCGCGCCCCTTGTGCGGCCCGGCGGCCGGATTAGGCTTTCATCATTTCAGGGAGGATTTCATGACCAACCGCGCCGCCTTCCAGAGCATCGTGGATCAGGCCTACGCCGCCCGGGTCGCTGGCGATGTAGACGCGCTCATGGCCTGTTTCGCGCCGGACGCGACCTTCCGGCTGGCGGGGTCACCCGAATCCTCACCCGGCGCGATGAAGGCCACGGGCGCAGCCGAAATCCGTCCGATGATGGAGCAACTCTGCCAGGCCTGGGAATTTATCGGGCGTGAACAGCTCTCCTTCGTCACCGATGGCGACAATGTCGCGGTTCACAGCGCGATCGAAGCCAAATTTCTGCCCAGCAACGAAATCGTCGAGACCGAGTTTCACGATCTCTGGACGATCCGGGACGGCAAGATCGCGTCGCTGATCCAGTTCGTCGACACAGCCATGATCAATGCGGTGATCGGCCGGGCGCAGCTCAACGGCTTCCTGCCGAAGACGCCCTAGCTGCTAGCCTTGGGGCTTGTCGCCGCCGCAGACGTCGGCGGCCGGCGCGGCGTCGAACACGCCGAAGCGCCAGTTGCCGCACTTGTCGCAGGCGGAGAGAAGAAGCGCGACCGCGACGACGCCGGCCAGCCGGCAAAGATGCGCCATGGCGCGAACTCCCTGTTGATCGCGCGCAGAATAGGCGCCGCGCCGGCTTCGATCAATTGTCACGCCTGGCGCGCCGCCCAGCGGCCGATGATCGCACGCAAGGCGCCGAGCCCGTCGGTCAACGCCGCGGGGCCGGGCTGGAGGACCAGCGGCGACTTGATCTCGTGAAGTTCGCCGTCGCGCACAGCAGGAATGGCTGTGAAGCCAGGCCGCTCCGCGAATTTCTCCGGTCTGAATTTCTTGCCGCACCAGGAGCCGATGACGATGTCGGGCGCCGCGGAAATGATGTCATCGGCCGTCACAAAGCGTTCCGTCGCGGCCTTGCCGCGCGAGCGATCGGCGAACACGTCGATCCCGCCCGCAATCTCGACGAGTTCCGACACCCAGCGGATGCCCGAGATCATCGGCTCGTCCCATTCCTCGAAATAGACGCGCGGTCGCACCGGCGTCATGTCGGCGTCGGCGCGTGCGACGCCGATCCTTGTTCTCAGATCGGCGATCAACGCACTCGCGCGTTCGCTTGCGCCGACCATCGCTCCGACGAGCGCGATCATGTCGAAGATTTCCGCGACCGATCTCTGATTGAAGGCGTGGACGGCGACGCCGGCGCGGATCAGCGCCGCGACGATGTCGGCCTGCAAGTCGGAGAACGCCAGCACGAGATCGGGATCGAGCGCCAGGATCGCGGGAATATCGGCGCTGGTGAAGGCCGACACGCGCGGCTTCTCCCTGCGCACGCGCGGCGGCCTGACCGCATAGCCCGACACGCCAACGATGCGCGCCTCCTCGCCAAGGAGATAAAGCGTCTCGACCGTCTCCTCGGTCAGGCAGACGATGCGTGAAGGCGGAAAGCTCACGCGACCGCGGGGCGCGACGCGGGCAATTGCCGTGCGAAATAGCGCACGCTCTTGGCGCCGCCATGGATCGAAGCGGCGCCGACCTCATGGAATTCAAGCGCCGCATGAAATGCATCGGACGCAGGATTGGGCGGATCGGAATTCACTTCGCAGACAATCAGCCCATGACCGCGCAGGGACGCTTCCTCGAACAGATCTTCATAGAGCAGCCTGGCGTAACCGCGCCCGCGCGCCGCGGGGCTCACGGCGATGCGATCGATGTATATGAAATTGGAATAGCGCGCGTGAAACCAGAGAAAGTTCGGGCTGTCGTAGTCCGCGTTCTGGTCGAACGCCATCAGGAACGCGTCCGCATCGATCTTCCGCGCATAGAAGGCGCGCGAGATCAGTTCGCGCCAACGCTGCTCCGTGAGAAAGGAAAGCTCGGCCGCATGCGCATTGTTGAGCGCAAGCAGCGCAGGCTCGTCGGTCGCGAGTTGCGCGATCACGCCGGCTCGCGCGCCAATCGTCGCACCGCATCAAGCAGATCGGCGGGCTGATCGCAGATCGCCGCCGGGTTCGCAGCCGCCAGACGCTCCTGACCATGGCCCCACGACACGCCGACGCAACGCACGCCGTTTTGACGCGCGCCCTCGACGTCAAACGGCGTATCGCCGATCATGATCGCATCGTCAGGCTCGATCCCGTAGAGCGCCAGCATCCAGGCGATGAGATCGCCCTTGTTGTCGCGCACGCCATCGAGCTCAGCGCCATGCAGCTCTTCGAAAAATTCCAGCACGCCGAAATGAGCGGCGATCTTGCGCGCATAGACATGCGGCTTCGAAGTGCAGATGAACATGCGGAAGCCGTCATCGCGCAGCGCCGACAGCGCCTCGCGCATGCCGTCATAGACTTCAGCGTCATACATCAGGCCGCCGGTGTATTTCTCGCGATAAAGCGCGACGCCACGCTCGACCTGATCGGCCGGCACGCCGATCTTTGGCAAAACGCTGCGCAGCGGCGGCCCGATCACCCAGCGCAGATCGTCACCCGGCTTTGGCGCGACGCCGAGTTCGTTCAGCGCATGACGCACCGAACCGATGATGCCGGCGGCCGGTTCGACGATGGTGCCGTCGAGATCGACGAGAAGGGAAGCTCGTTTGCTCATGAGGCGTCGCCGCCGCGAAAGCCGGTGGCGAGAACATAGAGCTCGGATGAATCCGCGCGGCTCGCCGCCGGCTTGATGTGGCGCACCTGCGCGAAGTCGCGCTTCATTTCGGTGACGAGCGTCGCGGTGTCGCCGCCCTGGAACAATTTCACGAGAAAGAATCCTCCTTGCGCCAGCACCTCGCGGGCGAATTGCAGCGCCGCCTCCGCGAGCCCGATGATGCGGAGATGGTCGGTCTTCTTGTGGCCGGTGGTGTTGGCCGCCATGTCGGACATGACGCCGTCGGCCGGGCCGCCGATCATCGCCTTCAGCTTTTCGGGCGCTGAATCGTGCATGAAATCGAGCGCGATGAAGTCGACGCCGGGAATGGGCTCGATCTCGAGGAGATCGATGGCGGCGACAGCGCCCTCGCCCTTCTCGCGGCCGAGTTTCTTCGCGGCGATCTGCGACCAGCCGCCGGGCGCGGCTCCGAGATCGACGATGCGCTGGCCGGGCTTCAAGAGCTTATATTTCTCGTCGATCTCGATAAGCTTGTAGGCCGCGCGAGAGCGATAGCCGTCACGCTTGGCGCGCACGACGAAGGGGTCGTTGAGCTGCCGTTCAAGCCAGCGCTGCGACGAAGGCGTCCTGCGATGCGCCGTCTTCAATCTGACGCCGAGGTCGCGATCGCCCCGGCCGCCGCCTGTCTTCACACCTGTCGCTCCGCGGACGACCAGCAGCGGTCGGCCGCCATCATCTGGGTCAGGAGCCCTTCCCTCAAGCCGCGATCGGCGATGCGGAGCCGTTCGCTGGGAAAGGCGCGGCGAATGGCTTCGAGGATGGCGCAGCCGGCCAGCACGAGGTCGGCGCGGTCGCGGCCGATGCAGCCATTCAACGCCCTGAGGTCGTAGGGCATCCGGCGCAGCCTGGCCATCACCGAGTCGACCTCGCAATTGCGCATCCACAAGCCGTCGACGCGGCGCCTGTCGTAGCGCTGGAGATCGAGGAACACGCCGGCGATGGTGGTCACCGTGCCCGACGTGCCGAGAAGATGGAAATTCCGGCAGCGCGCCAATGGCGCCACCTGCTCCTTGAACGGCGCCAGCGCGCGGTCGGCCTCGGCCACCATCAATTCGAACTGCTCGTCGGTGACGCATTCGCCGCCATAACGCTCCGCGAGCGTCACGACGCCGAGCGGCAACGAAGTCCAGCAGCGCACGCGCTCCCCGAGCGAGCCGCCGCAATTGCTGCGATCGAGCCAGACGATCTCGGATGAGCCGCCGCCAATGTCGAACAGGATGAGATTTCCGGCGTTGGGATCAGCCAGCGCCTCGCAGCCGGCGGCGGCAAGATGGGCCTCGGTGCGCTGGTCGACGATATCAAGCGAGAGATTGAGTTCGCGGCGCACGCGCTCGACGAAGCGCGAACCATTCTCGGCCATGCGGCAGGCCTGCGTCGCGATCATATGGGCGCGGGTGACGCGACGCGCCCGCATCTTGTCGCGACAGATACGCAGCGCCGCCATGGTGCGGCGGATCGCGGCCTCGCTGAGCTGGTTCGAGCGCCCGAGGCCCTCGCCCAGCCTGACGATGCGAGAGAACGCGTCGATGACGGAAAATCCATGGTCGGTCGGCGTCGCGACCAGCAGACGGCAATTGTTCGTGCCAAGATCGAGAGCGGCATAAACCTGCTTCGGCGCCGACGCGCGCGCAGGTGGCGGCTCGTGCCGCGGCGCGGCCTCTGCAAGGCCCGACTCGGTGAAAGGCGCCATCGCGCACTCCCCATCCGTCGGCTTCCCAACCGGCGGACACTTGGCCGAAGTGAACCATGCATGATCCGGACCGGCAAGCCGGCTTCCGATCCGGTGAAACGCCTGATCTAGGGAGAAGCCTATTCGGCCGAGCGCCAGAGGACAGGCCAATCGTCGGGATCGACGGCCTGACACTTGTCCATCTTGCGGTACGAGGCGAGGACAAAGGACGAGCCGGTCCAGCTATAAACTCCGGATTCGCCGCAGTCGCCGATCCCGCGCCCCTTGGCGAGGAAGCTCAATTGACCGCTGGCGGGATCGTAATCGCCATTGGTGACGCCGTCCTGCGAGCGGCCGAGCGGATCGGGCAGCATGAGTTTCTGCGCGCCGGCGACATTCTTGCCCTTCACGAGCCAGAGCAGGCTGGAGAAATTGTAGGCGCCGGCGTCGCAAGGCAACATTACGAGCGCGACGCCGTCGCCCATGGCGTAGGCCTCGCCCGAATCATCGTCGCCCTTCATGCGTGAGCAATCGCGCTTCACGCTCGCCGGCAATCGCTTGACCAACGCTGCCGCGAGATTGGCGGGCGCTTCTCCGGCCGCGGACGTCGGTTTCGCCTTCACGACCGGGAGCGGCGGAGCAGCGGGAACGCTCGACGCCGGTTTCGGCCCCGGCCGCGCGAGAGCGGTGGTCGTTCCAACCCTTCCCTGCATGTCGTCGATGAACAGCAGCGCCGCCGAGGCGCCGAGGAAGGAGAGATCGATCTTTCGCGCCCCCTTCCCGTCCGAAACCGTCACGCGATCGACCTTGCGGGCGGCGGCGAGGATCGCGGCCCAGCCCGTCAGGCCAGGCTCGGCCGGCGGCGCAACGAGCTTCGGCTCGGACAATTCCTGCTCGCCGGCGACGATCTTCCATTCAGGCTTCGCGTCAGGGCCTGCGGCCAGAGCGACGCGAATATAGCCGCCGTCCCCATCGCCTGTGCTGAAGCCGAGCGCGACGCAGCCGCGGACATTGTCGCAGCCGACCTCCCAATCCTTGAAAGTCTTATAGGCCGGCGCTTTCGCGCCCTGGGCGAAGGCTGCCGGCGCAAACGCAAGCAGACCAAGAAGCAGCGACGCGCCCCAGATATGAGCCGTGCGCTTCATCGCAGCTTCGGATCAGAACGCCCGAAAGGTGATGATTGTATGGGTGTCCAGGATTTCCGGGATCGTCTGCACCTTCTCGCCGACGAAGCGGCCGATATCGACCTCGGTCGGGATGTGGAACTTGGCGAGGATGTCGTACTGGCCGGCGATCGAATAGATCTCGGATGCGATCTCGGCGTCGGCGAGACGGCTCGCCACCTCATAGGTCTTGCCGAGCTTGCATTTGATCTCGACGAAGAAGGTCTGCACGGCCCGGCTCCCGGTCTCTGAACGGGTTCGGTAGCGGGTCTCGGGCGACGCCGCAACATCTCCGAGGCGATTGGCAATCGCGCCCGCCCGCCCGAAAATGCCGGCTCATTCGCAGGCCGATCTCCGACCAGCGGCCAAGGATCGTGGAGGACGCCATGGATTTCGAACCGAGCGCAAAAGCGAAGGACTATGTCGCGCGCGTGCGCGCCTTCATGCGCGAGCACATTGTCCCGATCGAGAACGACTACTGGGCGCAGGTCGAAAGCGCGGCGCAGGGCGGCGACTGGCGCACATGGAAAATCCCGCAGACCATGGAGGACCTCAAGGCGAAAGCGCGCGCGCAGGGGCTGTGGAACATGTTCCTGCCCGACGACAAGCTCGGCGCCGGCCTCTCGATCGTCGATTATGCCCAGGTGGCGGAGGAAACGGGACGCAGCTTCATGGCGCCCGAGGTCTTCAACTGCTCCGCGCCCGACACCGGCAATATGGAGGTGCTGTGGCGCTACGGCTCCGACGCACAGAAGGAGAAATGGCTGAAGCCGCTGCTCGCCGGCGAAATCCGCTCCGTCTTCTGCATGACGGAGCCCGACGTCGCCTCCTCCGACGCGACCAACATGCAGGCGACCGCCATCGTCGAAGGCGACGACATCGTGCTCAATGGACGCAAATGGTGGTCGAGCGGCGTCGGCGATCCCCGCTGCAAGATCGCGATCTTCATGGCGCATACGCCTGACGCGACCAGGGATCGCCATGAGCAGCATTCGATGGTGCTCGTTCCCGTCGATACTTCGGGCGTCACGATCAAGCGCATGCTCCCCGTATTCGGCTCGCATGACGCTCCACATGGCCATGGCGAGATGCAATTCGAGAATGTGCGTGTGCCGGTCGCGAATGTTCTCGTCGGCCCCGGCCACGGATTTCCGATCGCGCAGGGACGGCTTGGTCCCGGCCGCATCCATCACTGCATGCGCTGCATCGGCGCTTCGGAGCGGATGCTCGAATTGATGATCGAGCGCGGCATGAAGCGCGTGGCCTTCGGGCAGCCGCTGGTCAATCTCGGCGGCAATCGCGAACGCATCGCCAATCTGCGCATGGCGATCGATCAGGCGCGACTGCTCACGCTCTACGCCGCGTGGAAAATGGACAAGGTCGGCAACCGCGCCGCGATGACGGAGATCTCTTCGATCAAGGTGGTCGCGCCGAACGTGATGCAGAAGGTCGCCGACGATGCGATCCAGATGTTCGGCGGCGCCGGCATGTCGAATGACGACACGCCGCTTGCGTCATTCTTCGCCACCGCGCGACTGCTGCGTCTCGCGGACGGCCCCGACGAAGTTCATCGCGATGTCATCGCGCGCATCGAACTGCGCAAGCACGGCGCGAATCGATAGCGATCAATAGACAGAGCCTGCACGCGAATTTCGGCCCTTCATTCCGTTGCGTCAGCGATTCTCTCGAAAAGGGAACGCTGGCGGCGCAGCGACGTTTGCAGCCTGACGAAGAGAGCATCGCTCTCACGTTGCGTCCAACAAGCTGGTCGATGTGGCCGCTGCGCGCTCGCGCAGCGCAGCGTCGATTGCTGTCAACATGAAGGGAACGTGAAATGAAACGCATTCTTGCGACGGCGCTTCTGATTTCCGCGACGGCGATCGCGGCGCCGGCATTCGCCCAGAACGATGAAGCGGCCAAGGGCGGCGCACTGACAGGCGCAGCCACCGGCGCGGTCGGTGGCGCCATTGTCGGCGGGCCGATCGGCGCGGCTGTCGGCGGCATCGCAGGCGCCGCAGTCGGCGCGACTGCAGGCTCATTGACGCCGGAGGACCGTGTGTACATTCGCGATTATGCGGTCCGCCAGCGCGCGGCGCCTGTCACGGTGCAGGAGCGCATTGTGATCGGCGAACCGCTGCCGCCAACGGTCAAGTATTATCGGGTTGAGGGCAATCCGCGCGTCGCGACCTATCGCTACGCCTACGTCAACAACCACTATTACATCGTGGACGAGAGCGGTCGCGTCGTCGGCGAGATGTAACGCCTGACGCGCTAATCAAGAGCGGGGCGGCGAAAGCCGCTCCGTTTTCGTTTGTCCGGCGAAATAGGAGAATTATTCGTCGCTGGAGCCGTAAGGCGACGAAAGGATCACGCGCACCTTGCGCTCGCCTGAATTATGCGGCGGCGTCATAGCGGGCGCGGCGATGCGCGTTTCGTCAGCAGTTTTGGCGACGACGTCGGGATCAACCGCCGCCGGTTGGCTCGCGACGGCCTTGCGCGGCGTCGCGGGCTGATGGCCGCGGCTTGGCGCCTGCGCGAAAGCAACGCCTGCGATCGCAGAAAAAACGATGCCCAAAGCCACGCGTTTCATTTGAGCCCAACCCCATACAGCCAAGCCGGACGCGCGCCCCGTCCGCGAATTCCGGCAATGACGGCGCGCCTATTCCATATAGGGCGCCGCGCGTCACCTGGGAGGCGAGGTCACGGTTAGCGAAATCCACCTATGTCCTGCGGTTCTTGCTCGCTCCGGCCTGCTTGGCCAAGCTTTGCCCGGACGACAGATCAATGACGGACAAACCGGGAGGATGACATGATCGACGCCGTGATCGTGTCCACCGCGCGCACGCCTCTGGCGAAATCCTGGCGCGGCGCATTCAATATGACTCATGGCGCGACGCTGGGAGGCCATGCCGTTCGCCACGCCATCGAACGCGCCGGCGTCGAACCTGGCGAAGTCGAAGACGTGCTAATGGGCTGCGCCTATCCCGAGGGCGCGACCGGCCTGAACATCGCCCGCCAGATCGCGCTGATGGCCGACTGTCCCGTCACAACCGCTGGCGTCACAGTCAACCGCTTCTGTTCGTCAGGCCTGCAGACCATCGCCATGGCGGCGCAGCAGGTCATGGTCGACCGCGTTCCCGTTGTCGTGGCCGGCGGCGTCGAGTCGATCTCGCTGACGCAGAACCAGATGAACAAGCATATGCTGACGAGCCGCGATCTCACGAAGAAAAAGCCCGAGATCTATTGGCCGATGCTGCAGACCGCCGAGACGGTGGCGAAGCGCTACAACATTCCGCGCGAGGCGCAGGACGAATATGGCGCGCGCAGCCAGCAGCGCGCAGCGGCCGCCGCGGCGGCGGGGAAATTCGCCGACGAGATCGTCCCGATCAAGGTCTGCATGGCGGTGACGGACAAGGCGACCGGCGAAACCAGCAATCGCGAAGTCGTCGCCAAGGCCGATGAAGGCATTCGCGCCGACACCACCTACGCCGCGCTGGCGGACATCAAGCCGGCGATCGAAGGCGGCGTCATCGCCGCCGGCAACGCCAGTCAGTTTTCCGACGGCGCCTCGGCCTGCGTCGTCATGGACGGACGCCTCGCGGAAAAGCGCGGGCTGTCGCCGCTCGGAATTTTCCGCGGCTTCGCCGTCGCCGGCTGCGAGCCTGATGAGATGGGAATAGGACCTGTCTTCGCCGTGCCGCGCCTGCTCGAACGCACGGGCGTGAGGTTTGAGGACATCGATCTCTGGGAGCTCAACGAAGCTTTCGCCGTGCAGGTGATCTATTGCCGCGACAGGCTCGGCATTCCCGACGACAGGCTCAATGTGAATGGCGGCGCCATCGCCGTCGGCCATCCCTACGGCGTGTCGGGTTCGCGGCTCGTGGGACACGCGCTCATCGAAGGCAAACGGCGCGGCGCGAAACTCGTCGTGGTCACCATGTGCATTGGCGGCGGCATGGGCGCCGCCGGATTGTTCGAGGTGGCCTGAAAGCCACTGGCGCGACGCTTTGACGCGACAAGCAGCCGCCCGCCTGAAATATTTCCGCCGCGCAACAGCTTAGCGAGCCCCGGCGCGCCCACGTCCTGCGGCGCGAGCCTCTTGATGCCGCGATGAAAACATCACACCGTGCGATCGAACGCGTTCGGGCGGTCCGGAGATGTCGATGCAGACTCAAACACGCGCGGCAAGGTCAGTAAATCGCGCGCATTTCGTCGAGCGCGCGTGCTGCCCCGCCTGCGCAAGCGTCAACACCGTCGAGATCTATGCGGCGCCTTTGAATGAACCGCCCGTGCGCGATTTCATCGCGTCGCATTACGCCACGCAAGGCGAAGTCAACTGGTCCTATCTCTCCGGCACAGACTACGTCCTCGATGAATGCGCAGACTGCGAATTGATCTTTCAGCGCTTCATTCCCAACGACGCTCTTCTCAATCATATCTATTGCGAGATGATCGATCCGGAGAAGCTTTCGCGCGTCGAGAATAGTCGGCTGACCATCGACACATTTCACAGGATCGCCGGCGAAATGGATGTGCTGTTCCGTCTCGCCGGCAAACCGCCCGCCGAAATCCGGTTTCTCGACTACGGCTATGGTCATGGCCGCTGGGCGCGCGTCGCGAGAGCCATGGGCGCCGAGGTCTATGCGACAGAAATCGGCGAAGACAAAATCGCCAGCGCCGCGGCGCTGGGCGTGCGCATGATTCCGGACGCTGAAATCGACAACATGCGTTTCGATATCGTGCACACCGAGCAGGTCTTCGTGCATCTCGTCGACCCTGCGGCGACTTTCAAACGCCTCGCGGCTGTCACCGACGGCATCATGAAAGTCGCAGTGCCCACTCAAACGCGCGCGAAAGAGCTCGTTCAGTCAAAGGGATTGACCGCGGCCTCGCCCTTCAAGAAAATCGTCGCGGGCGAAACGCTCTCCCGGCAAGACCTGACCTATATATCGCTGCAGCCGCTCGAGCATCTCAACACCTACAGCGTCAAAACTTTCGAGAGGCTATGCGCCGCTCACGGCATGCGGATCATCAGCCGGACGCGCCGCGCCTCCATTCCACTCAACATCATGACGCCGAAGCTCGCGCTCGGCTCACTCAAGCGGGCGGCCTCGATGATCGCCAAAACGATCCTGCCGCCGGTCTCCGCCTACTTCGTCATGTCGCCGGCGAACCGCGCCTGATCGGCGCCGCCTTTCAACTCCGCAGCGCCGGCATGTCGCGATAGAGATCGAGCGCTTCGGGGTTCGCGAGCGCCTCCTTGTTCTTGACGTCGCGGCCATGCACCACGTCGCGCACGGCGAGTTCGGTGATCTTGCCTGACTTGGTGCGCGGGATGTCCGCGACCTGCACGATCTTCGCCGGCACATGGCGCGGCGAGGCGCCGGCGCGGATTTTCGACTTGATCGCCTTTTCGAGATCGGCGTCGAGCGTCGCGCCTTCCTTCAGCCGCACGAACAGGACGACGCGCACGTCATTGTCCCAGTCCTGGCCGATGCAGATGCCTTCGACCACTTCGGGAATCTGCTCGACCTGGGCATAGATTTCGGCGGTGCCGATGCGGACGCCGCCGGGATTGAGCGTCGCGTCGGAGCGGCCATGGATGATGATCCCGTCATGCTCGGTCCATTCGGCGAAATCGCCCTGGCACCAGATTCCGGGATAGCGCTCGAAATAGGCGGCGCGGAATTTTGCGCCTTCCGGATCGTTCCAGAATTTCACCGGCATCGACGGAAACGCCTTGGCGCAGACAAGCTCGCCCTTGCCGCGCGCGAGATGCTGGCCGTCATCGCCCCAGACATCGATCGCGACGCCAAGCGTCGGCGCCTGGATTTCGCCGCGCCACACCGGCGCGGTCGGATCGCCGGCGACGAAGCAGGCGACGATATCGGTTCCGCCTGACACCGACGCGAGCTGCGCCTTGTCGGTCACATGAGAATAGACATAGTCGAAACTTTCCGCAGCGAGCGGCGAACCGGTCGAGCAGATCAGCCGCACGCTTGCGAGATCATGGGTGCTCTTCGGCGCAAGCTCCGCCTTCTTGCAGGCGTCGATATATTTCGCCGACGTACCGAAGAGCGTGACCTTCTCCGCCTCAGCATAATCGAACAGAACCGAATTGACGGGATGAAAGGGCGAGCCGTCATAGAGGATGAGCGTCGCCTCGCTCGCCAGCGCCGAGACGAGCCAGTTCCACATCATCCAGCCCATGGTGGTGAAGTAGAAGACGCGATCTCCCGGCTTCACATCGCAATTGAATCGATGTTCCGAGAGATGCTTGAGCAACGCGCCGCCGGCGCTGTGAACGATGCATTTCGGCGCGCCCGTCGTGCCTGATGAATAAAGAATATAGGCGGGATGCGCGAAAGGCAGGGGCGTGAATTCCGGCTCGCGCGGCTGATGAGGCGCGATCAGATCGGCAAGCGTCGCAGCACGCGGCAGCGCTTGCGCTGTCGCGGCCGCATCGCCGAGATAATCGACGATGATCACCTTCTCGGCCGACGGCAGCCCGCTGACGATCGCTTGCAGCTTGTCGAGGATCGGCAGGCGCTTGCCGGCGTACCAGTAGCCGTCGCAGGCGAAGAACAGCTTCGGCTCGATCTGGCCGAAGCGGTCGAGCACGCCGCGCTCTCCGAAATCGGGCGAGCATGACGAAAACACCGCGCCAATCGAGGTCGCAGCCAGCATGATCGCGATGCTCTCGGGCAGGTTCGGCAGCATCGCCGCCACGCGGTCGCCGACGCCGACGCCGGCCGCCCGCATCGCCTGCTGAAGACGCGAGACGAGGGCTGAGAGTTCGGCCCAGCTCATGCGCTTTTCGGCCTTGTCCTCGCCGCGGAACACCAGCGCCTCGCCATCGTCGCGGCGGCGCAGCAGGTTCTCGGCGAAGTTCAGCTTCGCATCGGGAAAAAATTCCGCGCCCGGCATCGTATCGCGGCCAAGCGCCCGCGCGCCCTTCTCGCCGATGACGCCGGCGAAATCCCACAGCGCCGACCAGAACTCGGCGCGGTTGGCGACCGACCAGGCGTGCAGCGCGCGATAGCTCGAGAAGCCGCCGGTCTGCTGCTTCAGCCCTTCGGCGAAGGCCGCGACATTGGTCGCCTTGATCTGCGCCTCGGTCGGCGTCCAGAGGGGGGAGTCGGCCATGAAAAAGCTCCGTCAGTCGGTTCGGCTTAGAACATCCCCGGCCGCCGGGGAAAGCGCGTTCTTGCGAGGGATTTGGCCGCAGCGCGCAGGACGTATAGGTTGCGCGCCGCATGAAGGCTCTTCGCCCATTCCTGACCCGGCCCCCGGCCGGCGTGATGGCGATCGTCGGCGCTGCGCTGTTGGCGATCGGTCTCGCGCCTTTGCCGATCGGACGCACATTTACGCTGAAATCGCTCAATCAGCAGATTTCGGAGCGGACGGGCCTGACCGCCGTCGCCGACAAGGCCGACGTGCGCCTGAGCTTCCTGCCCTTCCCCAAGGCGCGCATTCTCAATCTGCGAATCACCGACCCGCATGGCGCGCCGCTGGCGCGGATCGGCGTGCTCGACGCCTATCTCAGGCCGCTCGACCTGATTGGCGGCAGATTGCGCTTCACGGGCTATGCGGTCAGCGAAGCCATCATCGACGCTGGCGAACCGGCCGCGCGCGCCGCCTGGCGGACGGCCGGACGCAAGCTCATCGAGGCGACGCTGCAGCCCTCCGCGCCTTCTCCCGCCGAGCTTTCGGTCGAGCGTAGCGCCGTCGCGACGGGATCGCAGCCGCTGACTGACGTCACAGCGACAATCTCCTGGGGCGGCGCGGGCTCCGCCCTTTCCGCTTGGGCGCGCGGACGCTGGAAGGGAGAGGAGACGGAAATCCGCCTCTCCGACTTTCAGCCCGATACGTTCTTCGCCAGCCAGGGCAAGGGACCCGTCCGGTTCGCCGTCCGCTCGCCCTTCGCGTCGATCGACTATGCCGGCGACATCGAGGGGCCGGAGGCGCCGCGCGGCGAAGGGCTGCTCAAGCTCAGCGTCAGCTCGGCCGACCGGCTCGGCCGCTGGCTCGGCTTTTCCGCGCCGCTGAGCGGTGTCATCGATCGCTATAGTTTCGAGGGGCGCGGCCCGGTCTCGACGCGCGGCTTCTCCTCGGCTGCAGCGACTGTGACGACAGGCGCAAGCCAGCTCGAAGGCACGCTCGCGCTTCGCGTCGATGACGGCCGCCCGCAAATCTCCGGCACGCTGGCGACGCAGGACGTCGATTTCGACGCCATCGGCTCCTCGCTCGACTCCGTGCGCGATACGGCCGGCGCCTGGAGCCAGGATGGTTTCGATCCCTCGCCGCTAAAGCGCACCGATGTCGATCTCCGGTTGTCGGCCAGCCGCGTGCGGCTTCTGGGCGCGCGGCTTGGCGAAGCCGCGATCTCGATCATGCTGAAATCGGGCCGGCTCGAATTCGTGCTGGGGCGCGCGCAGGCCTATCAGGGCGCGCTGCGCGGCCGCGCCAGCTTGCAGGCGCTCGATGGCGAGCGCGTCGAAGCGCGGCTGCAGGCGAATTTCGAGGACATGGATATTGGCGCGACGTTGCAGGATGTCGCGGGGCGACGCCTCGCTTCGGGCCGCGCGCAGGGCCAGTTGCAGCTTGAATCGACCGGGCGTTCGGCGACCGAGATCGCAAAATTGCTTTCGGGCAAGATCAACGCGCAATTGAAGGATGGCGATCTCGCCGGCTTCAATCTGGTCGACGCGATGCGCCGGCCCGACCGGCTCTCGGCGGAGCTCGTCAGCGCGCAGGCGGGCCGCACGACGTTCCAGTCGCTCGATGTGAGCGCCACGCTTGCGCAGGGTGTCGCCGACACACAGGACGCGACGCTGACCGCCTCAGGCGGCGTCGCGGCGGTCGCATCGGGACAGGCTTCGGTGCGCGACCAGACGATCACGCTCAACGGCGTCGCGCGCGCGCCCTCCATTCCCGGCGACGGGCTGCGCTTCACATTGAGCGGGCCGTGGCGCCAGCCCAGCCTGCAATGGCAATATTCGAGCGTGTTCAAGCGGAGCTGAGCGAGCGCGAAATATCTATCGCGCAAGCTCCAGCGGAAACGGCGTCGGCTCCCAGATTTTTTCGAGTTTCAAAGAGGCGGCCATTCGCGCTTCCAACCGATGCAGCACGCGCGCGATTGCCTCGCGATCACCGGCAGAAATTCCTGCGCCCACCTCTTTGACTCTTTCTGAAAGCCCTTCGCTCTCGCGATCAAGGATCGTACGATCCGGAGCGCAAATTTCTTCAGAGAGCAAACGCGCGGCTTCGTCCAGTTCGCCAAAAGCGAGGCGGAAGCGGAGATCGAGTCGCCCGAGATAGCTGCGTTGCACCGGATCTTTTGGAAGAGCATGCCCAGCATAATCTCGCAAGGTTTTCATGGCGCGCAGCTTCGGTAGCGCCCTATTCTCAATATTGCTGACAAGTTCGTCCTCCACATCGGGCTCATCCAGCAGCCACAATCGACCTTTGCGGCCCAACGTCTCGCCTTGAGTGACATTCACGAACGTCGGGGGATAAAACATCGCCGTCGCAGCCCAACCGAGCATGAACTGATTGGCTGAGCTCGTGGCGCTGACGTAAATGAATCGCGCGAAATGATGCACCGGGCGCAGGAATATGCCGCGTTCGGCCAGCGCCAAATCAGGATGTCGCGCGAGCAGTGGCGCAACGAGCTTTTTAACCTCGCGGAGAGTCGTCAATACGCCGACCTCATTTCGGTAACGATGATTTGCTGCGCTTGGGGATAATTCAAGCGAGTCGTAGTCGCGATCTCATTCATTCGAGCCGGAGGCAACCCGCTTTTCCCAGTCTTAATATCGTATACGCACGCCACAGTCGGGCGTGTGACATCGAAGATATCCATCCGCATAGATCCTATCCTGCCGTAATATTGATTGAGGATCGCAAAATTTGGAGGCTCCCCTGTTTCATCGAGCGTCTTGAGAAAGGAAATCTCTGCGTGGAGCCCCTCAACAGGGGTAGCTCGCATCAAATTCCGAGTTTCCATATGCACCGCAGTTCCATAAGTCGCTTTGCTGGAATAATCCTCTTTTCTGATCCTAATTGTCGCATCATCCAAGAATGCTTGCGCCTCTTTGTAAGCTCCGCAGGCTTTACTTACTTCGTCATTCGTCAGATAGCCTGCAAAAATCGCGGGTGAAGTGGGAGTTGGCACATCATACTTCTGAGCGGGATACGACAAGACAGCTTGACGGTTCGGCCCGTTGTTGATCGAGAGAAATACGTAGAGCGCCCCAACGGCGACAATTGTTGCGTTGAACGCCGCCGGCACCGCAGGCGCGAGAAAGACAAACGTCTCCTGCACCCTAGCGACAGGCTCTGGCCCGTTCCTTGTCCACTCGACTTCGCTTAGTTTGCGGCCCTCCCCGTCATAGATTGTCTGAACTGATCCCACGTTCTCGAATATGCGGACCGTTCCGTCAGGCGTGCGCACAGTATAGCGATCATCGAAACGGGTCGGTCCGCGGACAGGATATTCCGCGCGTATGATCGTTCCGTCGGGCCCCATGACGGTTTGCTCCGCCAAGGAGCCATCCGGCTGCTTCTTTTCCGAGAGAACTTTCCACTCTTGGCTGGTAGCGACCCGAACCGGCCCATTCCCGCCCAAAGTCCACCGGCCCGCGCCTTCGCTTCCCGCCGGATTCCTCGGCTGGAGCGGGTTGAAATTCTGTTTGAGCGCGAGCTGCAGCTTGAGCATCGCCCATTCGAAGCGGAGCGCCGCCCAATCATGGCGAAAACGGCTGAGATCAGAACGATGAGTTGAGCGAGCATCCAAGGTCGCCTCCTGTCCATCGTCCTACTATAGGATTATAATCTCCATTGTCAAGCGCAAAACCTGACCGCTTGGGGTCGATTTTCGGTCGCAGCGTCGCGTTTTGTCAGCCGTCAAGCCGCCCGTTCGCCCTCCCCGGCCCGCTTCAGCGCCACCGTCGCGGTCAGCACGGCGACCGTGACCACCGCGATGAGCACCGAGCCCACGGCGTTGATGTCGGGCGACACGCCAAGCCGGGCCTGGCTGTAGATGCGCATGGGCAGTGTGGTCGAGCCGGGCCCGGAGACGAAGCTCGCGATCACGAGATCATCGAGCGAGAGCGTGAAGGCGAGCATCCAGCCCGCGAGGATCGCCGGCGCGATCAGCGGCAACGTGACAAGCGCGATCGCGAACAAGGGCGAAGCGCCAAGATCCATCGCCGCCTCTTCGAGCGAGCGATCGAACAACGAGAGCCGCGCGCCGACGATCGCCGCGACGAAGCCGGTCGTGAACGTCGCATGGGCGATGGTGATGGTGAGCGCGCCGCGATCAAGATCGATCGCGACGAAGAGCAGCAATAGCGACAGCGCTGTGATCACCTCGGGCATCACGACAGGCGCGAACGCCATTGCGGCGAGCGCGCCGCGGCCGCGGAATTTGCCGAAGCGCGCGAGCGCCAGCGCGATCAGCGCGCCCATCACGGTCGCGATCGTCGCGCTGGCGACGCCGACGCGCAGGCTGTTCCAGGCGGCGCTCATCAGCGCCTCGTTCGAAGCGAGCCCCTGATACCAGCGCGTGGTGAAGCCGCCCCACACGGTCACGAGACGCGAGTCGTTGAAGGAGAACAGGATCAGCAGCAGGATTGGCGCATAGATGAAGGCGAAGCCCAGCGTGAGCGCGAGCACGCCGTTCCAGCCCATGCCGCGCTTCATTTCAGCGCCTCCTCGCCGCGCGCCTCGAGGCGACGAAGGATCAGGAACGGGATCAGCAGGATGATCACCAGGATCACGGCGATGGCGGAGGCCGTCGGCCAGTCGCGGTTGCCGAAGAATTCGCTCCACAATTGCCGGCCGATCATCAGCGTTTCCGAACCGCCCAGCAGATCGGGAATGACGAATTCGCCGACGCAGGGAATGAAGACCAGCAGACAGCCCGCGGCGACGCCTGGCGCCGACAAGGGAACCGTCACCAGCCAAAAGCTCTTCCAGGGCGGGCAGCCGAGATCGGCGGCGGCCTCAAGCAGATCGTGGCTCTGCGCGACCAGCACCGCGTAGATCGGCAACACCATGAAGGGGAGATAGGCGTACACAATGCCGATATAGATCGCGATTTCGGTGTTGAGGATTTCAAGCGGCGCGTCGATCAGCCCAAGCGCCAGCAGCGCCTGATTGAGAAGGCCTTCCGGTTTCAGGATGCCGATCCATGCATAGATGCGGATCAGAAAACTCGTCCAGAACGGCACGATCATCAGCGCGAGGAGCAACGGCCGCAGCGCCGGACGCGCGCGCGCCATGGCGTAGGCGATGGGATAAGCGATGAGCAGCAGAAGAAAAGTCGAGGTCGCGGCGATGCGCAGCGCAGTCAAAAAGGCGCTGAGATAGAGATCGTCGGAAAGGATGGTCGCGTAGTTCTCGAAGTTCAGCCCTTCGAGCACGGCGCGCAGACCTTCGAGTCCGCTGCCCTGTTCATACTGCGGCGCGTAGGGCGGCTGCGCGCGCGTCGATTGCGACAGGCTGATGCGCGCGACGAAGAGGAACGGCGCGAGGAAGAACAGCGCGAGAAAAACAACGGGCGGCGACAGCACGGCGAAGCGCGCGGCGCGTCCGAAAGCGTGCGGAGCAGACATCAGCGCTCCAGCAGGATCAGCGCCTCGGGCGCGATCGACAGGAACACGGAAGCGCCTGCTTCAAGCTCATTGTCGCCACCGACCGCGTTCGACTGCGATACGCGCGTAACGACGCCGCCGCAATCGACCAGCACGAGCCGCTGATCGCCGCGATAAATCGACTGGATCACCGTTCCCTGCACCACGTTCGGCTGCTCGGACGGCCGCCAGGGATAGAGGCGGATATTTTCCGGCCGCGCGAGCGCGTGAGTGGCGCCGCGCGCTCCCGACTTCACTGCGAAGGCGATGTCAGGCTTCGCGCAAACGAACATGAGCGCGCCATTTTCGCCGTCGCGCGTTTCGCCCTCGAACAAGGTCGCATCGCCAATGAAGCGCGCGACCGACAGGGTCGACGGGCGCTCATAGATGTCGCGCGGGCGGCCGACCTGCGCGAGCCGCCCCGCATCCATCACCGCGATGCGATCGGCCATGGTCATGGCTTCGGTCTGGTCATGCGTGACCGTGATGAAGGTGAGGCCAAGCCGCGCCTGCAGCGCCTTCAATTCGATCTGCGTCTCCTCGCGCAATTTACGATCGAGCGCGGCCATGGGCTCATCGAGCAGCAACAGACGCGGTCGTTTCGCCAGCGCGCGCGCGAGCGCGACGCGCTGGCGCTGACCGCCGGAGAGTTGATCGGGCCTGCGCCCGCCGAGCCCTTCGAGCCGCGTCAGCGCGAGCATTTCCTCGACGCGCGATTCAATTTCGGATTTCGGCAATCCCTCCTGGCGCAATCCGAAGCCGATGTTGCGCGCGACATTCATATGCGGAAACAACGCATAGGACTGGAACATCATGTTCACGGGCCGGCGATGCGGCGGAATCTGGCTGACATCGGCGCCGTCGAGCAGGATGCGGCCGGAGTCCGGCCGCTCGAAGCCTGCGAGCATGCGCAAGAGCGTGGTCTTGCCGCAGCCGGAGGGACCGAGCAGGCAGAGGAACTCGCCTTCGCTGACGGCGAGATCGACAGCGTCGACCGCGGCGAAGGACCCGAAGCGTTTGCTCGCCTTCTCGATGCGGAGGATCGGGGCGGCTGAAGCGGGATGCGAAAAAGCGGGAATCGGTTTTTCGCGCCAATCCCGCTCTGAACTTTTGGAATCGATCACGTTCATGGCTTTGGATTGATTAATCCAAAGCCATCGTGATCTGAGGCGGGCGTCGCGGAAATGACTACTCGCCTTCGCGCAGCGCTTCCGCGATGCGCTGTTCGAGCACCGACGGCTTCTTCAGGATGATGGCGCCGCGGGTTTTCTCGACGAGGCCCTGCTCGGTCATGGTGGTGAATTCGCGCGTCACCTGCTCGCGACGGCAGCCGATGCGCGCGGCGAGCACATGATGAAATGGCGGCGGCGTGATCACGCGCTCGCCCTCATGTCCCGGTCGCGGCAGCGAGAGACGCAGCAACTCGGAATAGAGCCGGTGCCTCAAATCGAGCACCGCCTGCTCCATCAGGCGGGCGTTGAGCTCGCGGGTGCGGGCGGTGAGGATTTTCATCATCCGCTCGGAGAGCGTCGGCGTGCCGAACACGCTTTCCCGGAAGATGTTCGCCGACATGATCACCATCTCGGCCCGCGTCAGCGCGGTGACATTGGCCGAGCGCGGCACATTGTCGATGGCCGCGAGCTCGCCGAAGAACTGGCCGCTGCGCAGATCGCCGAAAATCACTTCCTTGCCGGCCTGGGTTCGGAACAGGACGCGCACATCGCCCGACGCCAGAAAATACACGTCGCTGGTATGGTCGTCGAAATCGAGAACCACCTCGCCGTCGTCGAAGCGCTTGACGATGCAGCGCTTCTCGAGCGTCTCGAGATCCAGGCCGCAATCCCGGAAGAACGGCACGCGCGTGAGAAGAGCCATATGAATCGACCTTGGCGAAATAGGCCGCAAATGTGGCAGGCGCAGCCCAATGGTCAACCCGACGCTTGGCCGCCCTCGCTCGCGGCGCAGCATTTGCAGGGGAAACAGGCGCCCGGGCCCGGCATGACGCCCATGCCGGAGCCCGTCTTTGCCGGACGGGGCCGGCGGCCTAGGCTGCATCATCCCCCGACTTCGCGAACCCTGCCTGGCGACCGCCCATGACCGCACGCCCCGATCCCTCCCAGTTCGACGCCGAGAAATTCGGCGTCGGCCAGCCGGTTCCCCGCAAGGAGGACCCGGTCCTGCTGCGCGGCGAAGGCCGCTACACCGACGACAAGCATGTGGAGGGCGAGCTCCATGTCGCTATGGTGCGCAGTCCGATCGCCCATGGCGTGATCAATGGGATCGATCTTGAGCCGGCGCGGGAGGTCGAGGGCGTGCTCGGCGCCTGGACGGGCGCCGACCTGATCGAGGCCGGTTATGGCCGGTTTGTCAGCAAACTCAACTTCCCGAACAGGGATGGTTCGGCCTACCGGCAGCCGATCCGCTATCCGCTCGCCCATGAGCGGGTGCGCTATGTCGGCGACCCCGTCGCCTTCGTCGTCGCGACCTCGGCCGTCATCGCCAAGGACGCCGCCGAGAAGGTCGGCCTCGACATCGAGGCGCTGCCCGTCGTGCTGGAGCCGTCCGAGGCGGTGAAATCAGGCGCGCCGCTGCTCTATGACGAAGTGCCGGAGAATACGACGCTCGACTTCTATCACGGCGACGCGGAGGCGACCGCCGCCGCCTTCGCGAAAGCCGCGCATGTGGCGAAGCTGTCGCTGGTCGACTCCCGCATCGTGATCAATCCGATGGAGCTGCGCGGCTGCCTCGCGATGTATGACGCCGCGAAGGACCACTGGACGCTGCATGTGCCGACGCAGGGCGTGTTCGGCTATCGCGCCCAACTCGCCAACGACATCCTCAAGGTGAAGCCGGAGCAGGTGACGATCCTGACCGACCATGTCGGCGGCTCGTTCGGCATGCGCGGCGCCGTCTTCCCCGAACATGTCTGCTGCCTCCACGCCGCGAAAGTTCTGGGCAAGCCAGTGAAATGGGTGGAGGAGCGCACGCCAAGCTTCGTCTCGGACACGCATGGCCGCGCGCAGCAATATGAAGCGGAAATGGCTGTCGACGAGAAGGGCCGCTTCCTCGCCGTGCGCGTGACCGGCTTCGGCGATATGGGCGCCTATCTCACCACCGCCGGCCAGATGCCGACGACGCGCAACATCGTCGTCAACGCCTGCAGCATGTACCGGCTGCCGATGCTTGAAGTTTCGATGCGCTGCGTGCTGACCAACAAGACGCCGGTCGGCGCCTATCGCGGCGCGGGGCGGCCCGAAGGCAACTACATCATGGAGCGGCTGATCGAGGAGATGGCGCGCGTCTCGGGCATCGATCGGCTCGAGCTCCGGCGCATCAACCAGCTCACGCCTGCCGAACTGCCCTACAAGGCGCAATCCGGCGTCGTCTATGACAGCGGCGATTTCACCGCGATGATGAATCAGGCGTTGGAGACGGCCGATCAGAAGGGCTTCGCGCAACGCCGCGCCGAATCGAAAGAGCGCGGGTTCCTGCGTGGTTTCGGCGTCGGTTGTTTTCTTGAGGCCACGGCGGCCGCGACCATGGAGATGGGCGGCATCCGTTTCGAGGAAGATGGTCGCGTCACCATCATCACCGGCACGCTCGATTACGGTCAGGGCCACACGACGAGCCTTGCGCAGATTCTCAGCGCCCGGCTCGGCGTGCCCTTCGAGAAGATCGGCCTTTTGCAGGGCAACAGCGACGAGCTGCTGCATGGCGGCGGCACCGGCGGTTCGCGCTCGATGATCGCGTCAGGCTCGGCCGTCGTTGCGGCGAGCGACAAGGTGATCGAGAACGGCAAGCAGCTTGCGGGCTGGGCGCTTGAGACGTCGCCGAACGATATCGAGTTCAAGGAAGGGAATTTCTCTGTCGTTGGCACTGACCGCAGCGTCGGCGTCATCGAGCTCGCAAAGCGCGTGCGCGAGGCGCAGTCGCTGCCGGACGATCTGCCAAGGACGCTCGATGTGAAGCTCGTCAATGAAGGCCCGGCGATGACCTTCCCGAACGGCTGCCATATCTGCGAAGTGGAGATCGACGAAGCGACCGGCGCGACCGAGGTGGTGAAATACACCATGGTCAATGACGTGGGCACCGTCATCAATCCGCTGCTGCTCGCCGGCCAGCTTCACGGCGGCGTGGTGCAGGGCATCGGTCAGGTGCTGATGGAGCGCGTCGTCTATGACGAGGACGGTCAGCTTCTCTCCGGCTCCTTCACCGACTACGGCATGCCGCGCGCCGACGACGCGCCTTTCTTCACCATCGAAAACAGGCCGCAGCCGACGAAATCAAATCCGCTCGGCGTGAAGGGCGTTGGCGAAGCCGGCTGCGCCGGCTCGATCACCAGCGTGATGAATGCGGTCGTCGATGCGCTGTCGATGGTCGGGGTGACTCACATGAACATGCCGGCGACGCCAGAGAAGGTATGGCGCGCGATCGAGGATGCGAAGGCGAAGGCGGCGTGAAAAACGCCGCCGCGGATCACGCGAGCGCGCGCGCCTGCTCGCAAAGCCAGGCGCAGAAATGCTGCGGCGCTGAGCGGGATTCGCCGGCGCGCATCAACGCGAAATGCCAGGCCGGCCCGCTGAGGACGCACGCGAAAGGGGCGATCAGCAGGCCCTGGGTCAGAAGCGGCCGAAACAATGAAGGCGACAACAGCGCTACGCCTGCGCCCGCCAGCGCGGCGTTGGCGTCCAGTTCGTGCGTGGGATAATCGACCGCTGCGAAACGCAAGCCCGGCGGGGCCTTGCATCCCGCCTCCATAAACCATTGCTCCCAGTCGGGATGCGGCAACAGTTCGAAGTCAATCAGTTCATCGGGCGTAGCAATGGCGCGCGCCGCAAGCAGAGAGGGCGCCAGCATCGGCGTCACCTCCACAGGGGCGAGTGGATATTCTTCAAATCCCGCCCATCCGCCGCCGCCCGTTCTTATCGCGACATCGAACGCTTGGGGATCGCGCATTTCTGTTGAGACGTCGAGTTCGATGCCGAAGGCTCCGGGCGCGGGATAGCGCGCCAGACGCGGCGCAAGCCAGCGCGATGCAAATGTCGGCGGCGCCGTGACTTTGAGCGACGGCGCTGCGGCCTGAAATTCGTTGAGCGCATCAGAGATGCCATTCAACGCCTCCCGGACCCGTTTCGCCAGAATGGTTGCGGCGGCCGTTGGAGTGACACGCGGACCGGCGCGCACGAAGAGCGGTTGATCGAGTTCAGCCTCCAGCGTGCGGATGCGCAGGCT
Organism: Terrirubrum flagellatum; assembly: GCF_022059845.1. Lineage (GTDB taxonomy): Bacteria > Pseudomonadota > Alphaproteobacteria > Rhizobiales > Beijerinckiaceae > Terrirubrum > Terrirubrum flagellatum. The sequence continues at coordinate 2,596,351 of NZ_CP091851.1, forward strand.
GACCGCCGCCGGAGTCAAAAACAGACATTCAGCCGCGCGCGCGAAGCTGCCGGCTGAAACGCACGCCTCCAGGACGCGCAGAGACTCCAAAGACGGCCGCATGTTCAGTTTCTCTTGTGATGACGACAAGCAAAGCGCGTTTTGGGGGCGTCGCGCTCACATGCAATGTCGGGAACAAGAATAGGAGATTTGCCGTGCCCCTGCAATCGCAGCGCCTGTTTACGCTCTTCATCATGCTTCACCCGATGCTGGAGCTTGGGCCGACGCCAGCCGGCGACCGGCGCATTTTTCCCGTGTCGGGCGGACATTTCGAAGGGGAGCGGCTGAGAGGCGAGGTGTCGCCGTTGATCGGCTCCGATCTCCTGCTCGCCCGGGCCGACGGGACATTTCAGCAGGATGTGAGACTTCTCCTCACGGCCGACGACGGCGGTCTCATCCTCATGACCTATCGCGGCGTGAGGCGTGCGTCGCAAGCCGTGTCCGAACGCATCGCGCGCGGCGAAATGGTCGACCCTTCCGAATATTATCTGCGCACGACGCCCTATTTCGAGACCGCCGCGCCAGCGCATGCGTGGCTCAACGGCATTGTCACGGTTGCAAAGGGAGGACGGCGTCCGGGCGGCGTCGAATACGAGGTCTTTGAAATTCTCTGATCAATCCGCCCCGCTCGCTGATCGCGAATATGATGGGCGCGACTCTTCCACGTTGGAGCGGCGGTCGCTTTTTGAATCGCTGTTGATGGCGATGCGCGGATGGTTCGAGCTGTGGAGGCGGAGACGGCGCAGCCGACTTGTGCTGCTTGAATTGAGCGACGCGCAGCTCAGGGATATCGGCCTGTCGCGCAGCGAAATCGATTGGAAAATCGAGCGCCCCCTCGGGATCGATTTCATCAAGCCGCTGTAGCCGAGCGGCCCGCAGGCCGCCCGACCAAGCGGAGCATGATTAATGCGCGGTTGCGCTCTCCGCTTGCGCGCCGCCGCCCGCAGCGGCCACGGTGCGCCCTTTGAATATCCGTCGCACCGTCACGAAAAGCAGCGGCACGAAGAACACGCCGAGGAACGTCGCGGCGAGCATGCCGCCAAGCACGCCGAAACCGATCGCGTTCTGCGCGCCGGAGCCGGCGCCGTTCGCAAGCGCAAGCGGCAGCACGCCGAGGATGAAGGCGAACGACGTCATCAGGATCGGACGCAGGCGCTGACGACAGGCTTCCAGCGTCGCCTCGACGACGCCCTTCCCTTGCGCCTGTTGCTCGATCGCGAATTCGACGATGAGGATCGCATTCTTCGCAGCGAGGCCGATCGTCGTCAAAAGGCCGACCTTGAAATAGACGTCGTTCGACTGACTCGCCAGAATGGCGGCAAGCAGCGCGCCGAACACGCCGAGCGGAACCGCGAGCATCACTGCGAACGGGATCGACCAGCTTTCATAGAGCGCCGCGAGGCAGAGGAAGACGACGAGGATCGAGATCGCATAGAGCGCGCCCGCCTGACTGCCCGACAGACGCTCCTGATAAGACAGCCCGCTCCAGGCGCGCGTGAAGCCCTGCGGCAGCTGTTTCATCAATGCCTCCGCCTCGTCCATCGCCACGCCCGAACTGACGCCAGGCGCTGCCTGCCCCTGCAACTGAACCGCCGAGACGCCGTTGAAGCGTTGCAGGTTCGGCGACCCATAGGTCCAGCGCGATGACGCGATCGCCGAGAACGGCACCATGCCGCCGGTCGCATTGCGCACTTGCCAGTCGTCGAGATTTTCAGGCGACATGCGGAACGGCGCATCGGCCTGCACATAGACCGATTTGACGCGGCCGCGATCGATGAAGTCGTTCACATAGGCGCCGGCCCATGCGATCGACAACGTGTTGTTGACGTCGGCGAGGCTGAGCGCGAAGGCGCGCGCCTTCTCGCGATCAATCTCGATCGCGAATTGCGGCGTGTCCTCCTGCCCGTTCGGACGCGTGTTGGCGAGACGTGGATTGCGCGCCGCGAGGCCGAGAAACTGGTTGCGCGCCTCCATCAGCTTCTCATGACCGGCGCCGCCGGCGTCCTGCAAATACATCTCGAAGCCACTGGAATTGCCGACGCCCGGCAGCGCCGGCGGCGCGAGCGCGAACACCATCGCGTCGCGAATTCCGAAGAAGGCGATGTTCGCCCGCTGCGCGACTGCTGCGGCGCGCAGATTGGGCGATTTGCGCTGGGCGAACTCCTTCAGCTTGATGAAGGCGATGCCGACATTCTGGCCCTGCCCCGCGAAGCTGAAGCCGGCGACGTCGAACACGCCGTCGACCGCATCCTTCTCCTTCTCGGAAAAATGCTTGCGGATGGCTTCGAGCACGCGCTTGCCGCGATCCTGCGTCGCGCCGGTCGGCAACTGCACGATGGTGAAGAGAACGCCCTGATCCTCGTCCGGAATGAAGGAGCCAGGCACCTTGTTGAACATCCAGGCGACGCCGCCGACGATTAGCGCGAAACCGACGAGGAAGATCGCCGGCAGGCGCACGATGCCGCGCACGCCCGAGATGTATCCGTTCGTGGCCCGGCCGAACATGCGATTGAACCAGCCGAAGAAGCCGCGGCGCGGCGCGCCGTGATTGGGGCTGGCCTTCAGCATGGTGGCGCAAAGCGCCGGCGTCAGCACGAGCGCGACCAGAACCGAGAGCACCATCGCCGAGACGATCGTCACAGAGAACTGGCGATAGATGACGCCGACCGAACCACCGAAGAAGGCCATGGGAATGAACACCGCCGAGAGCACGGTGGCGATGCCGACCAGCGCGCCGGTGATCTCGTCCATGGACTTGAGCGTCGCCTCGCGCGGCGACAGGCCTTCTTCCGACATGACGCGCTCGACATTCTCGACCACGACGATGGCGTCGTCGACGAGCAGGCCGATCGCGAGCACCATGGCGAACATGGTGAGCGTGTTGATGGAGTAGCCGAAGGCCGCGAGCACGCCGAAGGTGCCGAGCAGCACCACGGGCACCGCGATGGTCGGGATCAGTGTCGCCCTGAAATTCTGCAGGAAGAGATACATCACGAGGAAGACAAGCACGATCGCTTCAAGCAGCGTGCGCACCACCTCCTCGATCGACAGGCGCACGAAGGGCGTGGTGTCATAGGGATAGGAGATCGCGACGCCGGTCGGAAGCTGCGCCTCCATGTCCTTCAGCGCCGCTTGCACGGCCTGGGCGGTGGAGATCGCGTTGGCGCCGGTCGCGAGATTGATCGCGAGGCCGGCGGCCGGCTTGCCGTTGTAACGCGCCACGCTGGTGTAGCTGTCGGCGCCAAGTTCGACGCGCGCGACGTCGCCGATGCGGACGAGCGAACCGCGCATGTCGCTCTTCAGGATGATCTCGCGGAATTGCTCCGGCGTTTGCAACCGGCTCTGCGCCGAAATCGTCGCATTGAGCTGGTTGCCATTGACGGAGGGAAGTCCGCCCAACTGTCCCGCGGACACCTGCACGTTCTGCGCGACGATCGCGGCGGTCACGTCGCTCGGCATGAGCTGATATTGCGCGAGCTTGATCGGATCGAGCCAGATGCGCATGGCGTAGCCGCCGCCGAACACCTGCGCGCCGCCGACGCCGTCGATGCGCTTGATGCGATCATTCAGCGTGCTGTTGATGTAGTCGGCGAGATCGTTCGACGACATCGAGCCGTCTTCCGAGGTCAGCGCGACCACCATCAGGAAGCTGTCGTTGGCCTTTGTCACGGTGACGCCGAGGCTCTGCACGATCTGCGGAAGCTGCGACGTGACAAGGCTCAGCTTGTTCTGGACCTGCACCTGCGCGGTATCAGGATTGGCGTCGTTGGTGAATGTCAGCGTGATCGACGCGTTGCCGCTCGATGTGCTCGATGACGCCATATACTGGAGGTGATCGAGGCCGGTCATGTTCTGCTCGATGACCTTGGTCACCGAGTTCTCGATCGTCTCGGCGCTGGCGCCGGGATAGTTCGCCTGGATGCGGACCGTCGTCGGCGCGATATTGGGATATTGCGCGATCGACAGGCTCGTGATCGCGAGCGCGCCGCCCAGCATGATGACGATGGCGATGACCCAGGCGAAAATCGGCCTGTTGATGAAAAAGCGAGCCATAACTTAGTTCCTGGCGTCCGCGACGTGCGGGGCGCCTGCGCTCACCTCCTTGATCTGGCCCGTCGTCGGATCGACCGTCACCTCGACGGCGGCAACGTCCTGTCCGGGGCGCACCTTCAGCGTGCCCTCGACGATCAGCCTGTCGCCGTCATTGACGCCGCGATCGACAAGCCAGCTCGCGCCGATCGTCCGGCGGATGCCGATGACGCGCTGCTCGACCTTGTTGTCCCTGGTGACGAACATCGCCGTCGCTTCACCCTTGCTGTTGCGGGTGACGCCCTGCTGCGGCAGCAGGAAACTGCCATCGGCGACGCCTTCCTCAATCACTGCGCGCACATACATGCCCGGCAGAAGGAGCCTGTCCGGATTCGGAAATACGGCGCGGACGGTGAAGGTGCTGGTCGATTCATCGATCGAGATGTCGGCGAATTCGAGCTTGCCTTCCTTGTCGTAGGTGCTGCCGTCCTCGAGTCTCAGCTTCACCGGCACCGAGCCGATGTCGCCGCGCAGCTTGCCGCTCTGCAACTGGCGGCGGAAGCGCAGGAGGTTCGCGCTCGACTGGGTCATGTCGACATAGATCGGATCGAGCTGCCGGATGGTCGCGAGCGCGATCGTCTGGCTCGCAGTGACCAGCGCGCCGGCGTTGAGCGAGGATTTGCCGATCAGGCCGCTGATCGACGCCGTGATCCTGGTGTAGTCGAGATTGATCCGCGCGGAGACGAGATTGGCCTTGGCTGCGGCGACATCGGCCTTCGCCTGCGCGAGAGTCGCCGTCGCCTGATCGAGCTGCTGCTCGGTCACGGCGTTGGATCTCGACAGGGTCTGGTAGCGCTCGAGCTGGGCCTGGGCGTTCGGCACCTGCGCTTCGGCGCGGGCGAGTTGCGCCGCCGCGCTGTCATAGGCGGCCTGATAGGTCGCGGGATCGATCTGGTAGAGGATGTCGCCTCTCGCGACCTCGCCGCCTTCCTTGAACCGCCGCTCCTGAATGATGCCGGCGACCTGCGGACGCACTTCGGCGACGAGATAGGGCGTGATGCGGCCGGGCAGCTCGGCGTTGATCGCGACCGATTTCGGGCGCAGCGTGACGATCGCCACCTGCTGCGGCGGCCGCGGCGCGCCTGCGGCGCCTGCGGGGCCGGCCGTCGGATTCTGCTGGTTGTTGCAGCCGGCCAATGAGAGGCCAATCAGCAACGCGCCACCGGCGAGGGATGGCTTCAACGATCTCATCTCGAACCTCAATGGCGATGGGGCGCCTGGACAGCGCTAGCGCCCGCCGGACGGTATCCGGCGGGCGCGCGTCAGCTCTGTTAGCCTTCGCCAACAACTGAGGCAAAAAACGGTCAATCGGGCGACGACCTGACCGCAGGCCTGCAGAGCCGAACTTCGGCGCGCATATTGCGCCGAACCGGAAAGCGGTCAGTGGAAAGGCGGCGCGTCCGGCCGATTGAAGGGCGAGGGTCCGCGTCCAGCGCCCGGCGCGCTCGCGCCATGCGGACCGCCCGGCGGCAAGGGCGGCGGGCCGGGAGGCGTCATCAATTCGGCCAGCAGCCTGCTCCGGTCCGGCCTGAGCGATGGCGACAAAGCCTCGGCCGCCTGCCGCATCGCCGTCGCGGCCCCAGCCATGGCGAGCGCCGGCCGCTCGCGATCACGCAGCACCGCGACGACGTCGTCCTGATCGGGGCGCGGCGGACCGGCGAGGCAGAGCGCGTTCATGGGTTCGACCGCCGCCTTCGCCGCGTCGGCGAAGGTTTTCCAGGCCGCTTGCTGCGAACCGTCGAGCGACAGGCGGATCTCGATATAGGCGAGCCGGGCGACAAATCTCGCATGGATGTCGGCGCAGCGCTCCGCCGGCGACAGGCGACGGAAGGCGGGTTCGCCATCCTCGAAGCGGGCGAGCGCGATCGGCAGCGGCTCCTTCGACGCAAGCCGCGCCTGGTCCTTTCCGGGCGGCGGCGCGACGCCCGCCGCCGCGACCAAACTCAGCAACGAACCTCCGGCGACAATCGCGGCGGCGATACGGGGCAACAGGCGCATGGACTGGTCCTCAACGCGAATATGCGAAGGATGACGCAGCCAGCGCCCGCGATTATGTCCCCGGCCAAGCCAATTTGTTTCGCGCTCTGCGAGATCGCGGACATGGAAATATCCAGAAACTATTTTTCTGAAGGCGCCCGACCCCGCTTCGGGTCATAAGGCGTGCGCCGCTTCATCAACATCGTAACATGACTTCATCGCCGCACATTCTCATCGTCGAGGACGACAAGGACATCGCCGCGCTCGCCGGCCGCTACCTTAAGGTCAATGGCTGTCGCGTGACGCATGCGCTCGACGGACGCGAGATGGATCGCGTCCTGATCGACGGACGCATCGATCTCGTGGTGCTCGATCTGATGCTGCCGGGCGAAGACGGCCTCTCCCTCTGCCGGCGCCTGCGCGCCTCCTCGACGGTGCCGGTGATCATGCTCACCGCGCGGGCCGAAGAGATCGACCGGATCCTCGGCCTCGAGATGGGCGCTGATGACTATCTCGCGAAGCCGTTCAATCCGCGCGAATTGCTGGCGCGCATCCGCGCGGTGCTGCGGCGCGCGCAAGGGTTGCGGCCGACCAACGCATCGACGGCGCGGGCGCTGCTGTTTGCGGGGTGGCGCGTCGATCTCTCCATGCGCAGGCTCACCAATCCGGAAGGCGCGCGCGTGACCCTGACCGGCGCCGAATTCGATCTGCTGCGCGTTTTCTGCGAACATCCCGGCCGCGTCCTGTCGCGCGACCAGCTCATCGACCTGACGCAAGGGCGCGCCGCCGGCGCGTTCGAACGTTCTATCGACGTGCTGGTCAGCCGCATCCGCCAGAAGATCGAGGCCGACGCGCGAGACCCCGAGATGATCAAGACCATCCGATCCGGCGGCTATCTCTTCACGCCTGAAGTCGCCGAGTCGAGCGAATGAACAGGCTCGCGCGCTTTCTGCCTCGCAGCATCGGCGCGCAAATCGTTCTCCTCGTCGCCTGCGCGATTCTGCTCGCGCATATCGCCATCGGCATTCTCTTTTCTCTCGAGAGCCGCCGCGGCGATGAGCGCGAGGGCGGACCTGCCGGACACGCCGCAGTCGTGCTCGCGCGCATGGTCAACGCCGCGCCGCCATCGGAACGACAGGCGCTGGTCGACGCGTTCAAGCGGTCCTTTCCCGACGTGGAGGCGCGGCTTGCGCCGCCCTCCTCATCGCCGGCGCCCGAAGCGGACGCTGGCCGCCCGCCCCCCGACATCCGCCCCCGCGGACCGGAAGAGCGCATGCTGAGAGATGCCGGCCTCGAAATCAGGTTCGAGCCGCCGCCTTCAGGGCCGTCGCTCGCTCGCGAGAGAACCGTGACTGTGATCATGGCAGATCGATCGGAGCTGGTCGTGCGCGGCAATCTGTTTCCGCCACCCGGCGGCCATTACTTTCCCTATCTCCCGCCGATGATCTTCTTTACGGCGGCGCTTGTGGTGCTTGGCGCGTGGGCCGTGCGCGTGCTCATCCGGCCGCTCGGCGATCTCGCCCACGCAGCGGAGAATTTCGATCCGACGCGCGATCAGGAGCCTCTGCCTGAGAACGGACCGTCGGAACTTGGCGCGCTCGCCGCTGCGCTCAACGGCATGCGCGACCGCATCAAGACGATGCTCGATCAGCGCACGCATATGCTCGCCGCGGTCGGCCATGATCTGCGCACGCCGATCACGCGCATGCGGCTGCGCGCCGAAGAGATCGAGGACGAGCAGATTCGCGACGCGGTTATTCGCGACCTCGCCCATATGGGCGGGATGGTCAATTCCGCCCTCTCCTTCCTGCGCGACGGCAAGGCGAAGGAGGAAATCGCCGCGCTCGATCTCGCGAGTCTGCTCAGCACGCTCGCCTATGAGCAGGCCGATCTCGGCCAGAAGGTCGAATATGAAGGGCCAGTTCATTTCACCGCGAGAGGCGACCCCGACAGGCTGCAGCGTGCGTTCATGAACATCATCGACAATGCGGTGAAATATGGCGGCAGCGCCGTCGTCCGTCTGAAACTCGCGGGCGACCAGGCTATCGTCGAAATTCAGGACGAGGGGCCGGGAATTCCCGGCGAGCAGCAGGCGGAAATGCTGCAGCCTTTCGTGCGCGGCGACGCGGCGCGCGCGGTCTCGAAAAATTCAGGCTTCGGCCTCGGCCTCGCCATCGCGCAGTCGATCATCGACAATCACGGCGGATCGCTGGCGCTCGCCAATCTCGCGCCGCGCGGGCTTTGCGTGCGCGTCTCGCTGCCGGTGCTGGGCTCGCCGAACCGCTGACGATCTTTCGTCGCGACGCGCGTCAGGAAGAAGGCTCTCCGCGCCGCCAATTCGTCAGCAGGCGCGGGCCTTTCCCCGTGCAGAATGCATCGACGCGCCAGCATGGCGCGCCGCTTCAGGCGCTGACGCTCATGAACAACGAGGTCGTCGTCGCGGTCGTCTTGGACGACGCGTCCGAGCTGTAGGAGTTCGACGACAGAGTCTGCTGAAGCTGCTTCAGGAAGTCCTGCAACAACTGGCTGATGTCGGTCGAACTCGATGTCGAGCTCGATGAATCATCGCTGCCGTCGGAATCGCTCGGCGGCGGAGGCGGAGGACCGCCGGCGCCTCCGGGGCCTCCCGGACCGCCCTGGGCGAACGTGTTCTTGAAGACGTTCTTCAATTCATCGGCCTGATCGCTGGTCAGCGCGCCGGAAGAGACCTGATCTTCGATCAGGCTGTCGACCTTGCTTTGCAGTTCGTCTGGCGACGGCGGCTTCGAACCTGAACTCGCCGATGTGCGACCGGCGCTGAGCGAGGAATCGATGCTTTCGAGGGCCGATGTGAGCGCGGAACTGTCGCTCGAGGATATTGTCCCCGCTGAAATCTCCGAGCTCAATTCGGATTTGAGCCGGTCCAGCGGCGACGCGTGCTGATACGCTGACGCTGAAGATATGGAGGTCACGTTGGTCTCCTGATCCCAGGCGAAACACAACGCCTCGCCTGTGCGAGCAAGCGATCAACGGGGTTAACGGCCCGTCTCCGCGCGGAGAAACCTTGTTTCGAGAGGTGTCCTGTTTGCCATCGGAAACATCAGGAAACAATTTTCCCGCGCGCGTCCGCGCCTGATCCTCAGCCGACATGGGAGCGGAACAAGCCTTTCGCCTCGGCGTAGAGCAGAAGCATGATCGTCTTGGCGTCGACGATCTCGCCTTGCCCGATCATCGCCAGCGCATCCTCGAACGCAAATTCCGCGACCTCGATATCCTCGCCTTCGCCGGCATGGCCGCCGCCCGCCTCGACCCTGTCGCCGTCCGCATATTCGGCGACGAAGAAATGCAGCCGCTCCGTCATCGCGCCCGCGCTCGTATAGGCCGCGAACAACGGCCGCGCGTCGCCGACGCGAAACCCTGTCTCCTCCATCGCCTCGCGCCGCATGGCGTCGGCCGGGCTGTCGTCGTCGAGCAGGCCGGCGGGAACCTCCCACAGCATGCCATCGGGATGGCCGTTGATCAGCGCCGGCAGGCGAAGCTGCCGGATGAGAACCACCGTTCCTTTCCCGACATTCGCCAGCAGCAGCGCCGCGCCCTCCGGCCGCTCATAGATTTCGCGAACAAGCGTCTGCTCCCTGCCGTCGCGGCGGCGATAGCGGAAAGTGTAGGAACGCAGCGGCCGCCACCTGTCGCTCAGCGTTTCGACCTTTTCGATCGTCACCCGGTCCGATAGCGCGCCTGTGCTATTCATGTCGGCTCTCCTTTGCCGAGGGCCATAGCGGCGCGGCGCGCCCAAGGCCACCGTCGGCTGGACAGGGCCGGCTTCGGCTGCCCCCGGCCCGGCCCGCTCATCGCGAGGGTGAAGCGCCGGTGCGGCCGTTAGCCATTCTCCCGGCGCGGGACGGGAGGGGCGCGATCTGATATAGGGGCGCCGGAGCTGGCGGATTCGGAGGCGAAAAGCGCCGGCGCCCGAAGCAGTTGCGAACATTTTCAGATTCTGAATTTCAGTCCTTCAAGGCAGCGCATGTCGGAGTTGGCGGATAAGAGTTCGAGGCTGCAGCGGCTGATCGGCCCCTTGCTGGGCTGTGCGCTTGCGCTTGGGCTCTTTGGACTGCCGGTCGCGGTCTGGCTCGACCTGCGCGGCCTTTCCGAACAGCTTCTGGAGCAGCAGGCGCGCGAAACCGGCCGCATCATCGACAATATGCGCGCCTTCTACGCGACCGAGGTGGTCGACCGGGTGCTCAAGGCCAACGGCACCATCTTCACCACCCACCAGTTCCGGACCACGCCGAACTCGATCCCGATCCCGGCGACGCTTTCGATCGAGCTTGGCAAGGCGGTGAGCTCGCAGGATGGCGGCGTCATCTACCGCTTCATCTCGGACCTGCCTTTCGCCGGCCGGCCGCCGGCCAATCTCGATGATTTCGAAAAGGACGCCCTCGCAGCGCTCCGCAAGGATTCCTCGCAGCCGATCGTGAAGACCTCGGGCTCGATCCTCGACCGCGAAGTCCGCATCGCCTCGCCGATCATCATGGGGCAGGTCTGCGTCACCTGCCACAATCGCCATCCTGAAAGCCCGAAACGCGACTGGAAGGTCGGCGACGTGCGCGGCATCCAGGAGATCGCGGTCAAACAGTCGATCGCCAGCAACATCTTCTCCTTCAAATATCTCCTGAGTTATCTCGCGCTCGCCGGCTGCGTCGGCGTCAGCGTGCTGGCGCTGCAGCGCAAGCAGGCGGGGCTGATCGGCTCGATGAACAAGGAGCTTTCGGAGAGCAACAATTTCCTGGCGTCGATCTCGGGCAAGATCGCGCGCTATCTGCCGCCGCAGGTCTACAAGAGCATCTTCAGCGGCGAGCGCGAGGCGGAACTCATCGCCGAACGCAAGAAGCTGACGATCTTCTTCTCCGACATCAAGAACTTCACCGCGACCGCCGAGCGCCTGCAGCCGGAGGATCTGACCGCGCTGCTCAACGAATATCTGACCGAGATGTCAGCGATCGCGCTCGAACATGGCGCGACCGTCGACAAGTTCATCGGCGACGCGATCCTCGTCTTCTTCGGCGACCCTGAAACCAAAGGCGTCAAGGAAGACGCGCTCGCCTGCGTGCGCATGGCGATCGCGATGCAGCGCCGGCTCGCCCAGCTCAACATCGAATGGCGCCGCCGCGGCATCGAACAGCCCTTCCAGGCGCGCATGGGCATCAACACCGGCTTCTGCAATGTCGGCAATTTCGGCAGCAAGGACCGGATGGACTACACGATCATCGGCGCCGAGGCGAACCTCTCGGCGCGGCTGCAATCCATCGCCGAACCCGGCGAGGTGATGCTGTCCTACGAAACCTATCTCTTGGTGCGCGAGATCGTGCGCGCCCAGCCGCGCCCGCCGATCCACATGAAGGGCATCGGCCGCGAGATCGTGCCCTATGCGGTCGAGGGCTATCTCGGCGACCTCGCGGAAAAGCAGCGCGTCTTCTCCGAGCGCTCCACGGGCCTCGACCTCTATGTCGACGTCGACGCGATCGATGTGGCGACGACGGAGAAGGCGAAGCAGCGCCTGCGCGACGCGCTCCTCGCGCTCGACCGCAAGAGCGCGCCCGTGCAGGAGAAGACGGTGATTTCGAGATTGAGGAATTAGGCAAGAGGCGGGTTGAGAGAGAAACTATTCATGTCTTGATGCGAAAGCGCCAATGTTTTCTTGGTTTCTGCTGCCGACTGTCATCGCTGCAGATTCCTTTCCGTGCATCCTGGCGTCCAGCTGAACTACAGCTACAATGACCAATCCACTTTGGACTCAACGCATGAGCGACAGCAAAGAGAATGAAGTGCAGAAAAGCCCGCCTGTGTTGGAGTTTGATCACAATGTTATCGAGCATCTGGGGATTCGGCTGTACCAGAACAAACCTGGAAATGTTCTCGCGGAGATTGTCGCAAATTCTTGGGATGCTGATGCCAAGCAGGTGTTTATTAGTACCTCAGCGCGCGACGCACCTTCAGAAACGCGATTTCTCTCTGTCGCCGACAACGGTAGTGGAATGGATTTTGAAACCATTCGAAGCCGCTATCTTGTTATAGGGAAACCGAAGCGCAATAGCGCCAAGATGAAATCGCCCGGCGGCCGAGGGCCTATGGGGCGGAAAGGGATCGGCAAACTTGCACCGTTTGGAATCGCTAGGTCCGTGGACGTAGTTACGTGCGCCAACAATAAGATAAGCTGGTTTACATTGGACCTCGACGATCTAATTGCAGCGGCCACCAAGCGAGGAAGTTATCCGCCATCGTTTACACTTGAGGACCAAGACTTACTTACGCCTCTGCCTTCGTCAGCCACAGCCGATATCGTTGCGTTTGTCGACCGCGTCCGCGCATCTACGGAGAAGACTGGCACTCTCGTGCGGATGCGACGTTTAACATCCAACGACGACCTCGACCGCAACGCAATTCAAACATCTCTGGCTAATAAATTCACGGTTGTGCTTAACCGTCCGGATTTTTCGGTATCTATCAACGATCAACCGATCGATAAGGCTAGCGCCATCCCAAAATTCGAGCTCCGTATTCCAGCCGAAGGATATGTCGCGGAAACGCTGGCTGCCGGCGAAGTCAGATATTGGGTTGGCTTTGTCGGCTCGGCAGAATGGGCGGCCGATGAGGCCGGTGTGGGTGTCTTCGCCCATGGCAAAAGCGCGCAGGATAGACCGTTCTTCTTCGGCGCTAAGGGAAAAGAGGTTTTTCAACGGTATATGTACGGTTCGGTGGAAGCAGATTGGATCGACGAGTTCGAGCGTGATCTTATATCGACGGACCGGTCAAGCTTGGACTGGAGTAGCCACGAGCTTTCGGAGTTCCGTGAATGGGGGCGTCAGAAGGTAGTTGCGTGGCTTGGACAGTATGCAACCCACAGAGCTGGAAAACACGTTGGCGAGATCAAAACAAGAGCTGCGGAGCGTCGTGCTGCGCGAGAAATTCCCGTTTATTCACCATACGAGAATGAGCAAATCGATCTACTCGTAGCAGAGGCAACAAGGGACCTCGGGAAAAATCAATCAACGGTCGCAGACGAGCTACTTTCGGCGGTATCGCAGGCCTGGGTGAATCTGCCCAGTCGCAATCTTTTGAAGGACCTTTGGAATGGTCTTGAAAAGGCTCCATCAGGTTCGGCCACCTTTCTTGAAGTAACATCGAAACTTCAAGATCACACGGTTCCAGAAGCTATGGGTCTTGCGATGACTTTCGCTCAGCGCGCCTATGCGCTGAGCGTTCTTCATCGACTAGTTCACCAAAAAAGCGAAGAAAACCTTCAGGAGCTCATCGAGACGTTTCCATGGATTCTTCAACCTCGTGGAGACCTATTGACCGCCGATCAGCATCTTAAGACCACAATCGAGCATGCTGCTTTAGATGACGGTACAAAGGATCGCGCTGGTCGTGAGATTAAAGGCATGACGGATCGAGAGAGAGCGGACTTCGTGTTCCTGACCGATGCCTCAAAAAAGACTATACAAATTGTCGAACTGAAAGCGCCCGCGCGAGAACTAACGGCGGAGCATGATAGACAATTGCGAGATTATTTGGATTTTACTCAGGCATTTCACCCGTCTGCCACGTTGACGGGTTTGTTGGTCGGCCACCCAGGAAGTCCGGCAATTAGGACCAATGATACGCGTATCACTATCCGCGGCTGGGATGATATTTTGCTCGAATGTAGAGCTACTTATGTAGATCTACTGGCTTCAATGATCGAGCGAGCGGATCCCCCAGCGGGAGATACACGTATGAAGCTCGTTATGGACTTTGGGGGCGGGCCCGTTTGGGAACTATTGAACAAAATCGCGCAAAAGGATGAAAACCTTTCTGCTCTAATGGCTCGGTTCGAGCATCTGGGAAGCCCGGGAACAAATGGCTCAGAGGCATGATACGCTGCGCCGTGCGCGCGGGCCGACCGTCTCCGCAACGATCATATTAAAGATTGCCCGTCGCGTCAGCGATCCATCTGGCGCATCTCCCTTCAACTCAATTCGTTTGTAATCTTCCGATACATTAGAAATTCGGCAGAATCGAAATGAGGCTGCCAAGCACTCACGACCTTATCGCTTTACGTTACCGATCTTACGATCGCACCGCCCCCACAGCTTTCCTATATCTCTCCCCTCGCCTCCCGCTGGAAAGCTTATGCGGCGGTCGCCATCCTGAGACCAGCGCCACACGCGCGCAGGGTCGAACGGATATGTCACTCCTCATCCACTCCGCGGCGTTTCACAGGCGGCCGCGCCCGGTCTCCCCCTCGCGTCGGCGGCGCCTGCGGGCCGAAGGGCTCAACGCCACCGCAGGCGTGATCCTGCTCATCGCGATGCTTGCAATCGCGCTGGAATGGCTCGCGCGCGCCTGATCGGGCGCGTTCGGCTTCATCTCAGGAGTTTCAAATGACTCAATCGCTTTATGCGAGCCGCACGACCGTCAAGAACGTTCTGTTCTTCATCGGGCTCGACTGCGATCGCCGCTGGATCGCGCGCGACAGCCGCGGCCTTCTCGGCGGCGTGTTCGTCGACAAGGCGTCGGCGCTGAAATTCGCGATGTCGGAATGCGACCCGCACGCCAGGGCGGTTCTGATGGTCCCCGACCATGTCACGCTCAGCCTCACCGGCGCGCTGCCGCCCTTCGGGCTGACATGAGCGATGGTCTTCGCGCCCGCGCCATTCCTGTCGACAGGGACAATTCGCCGCTGGACGGCAGCGGCCTGATCCTCAAGATAGCAAAATCCCCTTCCACAACGATTTCGATTCGCATGGCGACTTCTTCGCGCGCAGCAACTGGCCCTTTCCGCGTCGCCCGCTCCGCGGCGGGCCTTGGCCTCTTCGCCACCGACATCATCGAGAAGGGCAAATTCATCATCGAATATGACGGGCCGCGCCTCTCGAACAAGGAGCTCGAGGAGCATACCGGCGCGCGCTATTTCTTCGAGGTGAACAGCCGCTGGACCATCGACGGCTCGCCGCGCTGGAACACAGCCCGCTACATCAATCATTCCTGCCGGCCGAACGCCGAGCCGCACGAGATTCGCGGCCGCATCAAGATCAAGGCGAAGCGTCGCATCCAGCCCGGCGAAGAGATCACCTACGATTACGGCAAGACCTATTTCGACGAGTTCATCGGCCCGCATGGCTGCCGCTGCCCGAAATGCGCGGAGAAGAAGTCCGGGCGCAAGGCGGCGCGCGCCTAGACTGTTTTCGCGCGGCGAACGGAGGTCTGAACGATGCATTGCCTGTTCGTGATCTTCGATGCGCCCGACGTCGCCCTCGATGCGAAGGCGATCAAAGAGATCAGCTCCGCGATCGCCCGCCTGCCCGGCCTCGCCCATGGCCGCGTGATGACGCCGGACCGCACGGCCGCGGACCAGCCTTTCGCGCAGGACGGCGCGGGGCCGGCGCTGGCGTTGCAGCTCTATTTCCGATCGCTTGAAACCGCCGAAGCCTCCGCCGCTGCGGGCGGCGGGCTCGACGCGTTTTCCCGCAGCGCGGCGCTCCAGCCTCTCGGAAAGGCCGCCGTCTCGCATGAGATCATGGAGGTTCGCGCCTTCGATCCCGGCGCCGGCGCGCCTTCGCAGCCCTGCTGCACTTTTCTCGTCACCTATCCCGGAACGACGGCGGATCGCGCGGGCTGGCTCGACCATTACGACGCCCATCACCCCCCGATCATGAAGCGCTTCCCCGGCATTCGCGAGGTCGAGACCTATCGACCGGTCGCGTGGCGCAGCGGACTTGCATGGGCGCGCAGCGCGGTTCTCCAGCGCAACAAGGTGGTGTTCAACTCCTTCGCCGAGCTGATCGCGGCGTTGGCCTCCCCGGTGATGGTCGAAATGCGCGCTGACGGGCGGGCCTTTCCGCCTTTCACCGGCAAGGCCACCCATTTTCCCATGGCGACCTGGCGCATCGAGCCGGCCTGAACAAATCGCCCCGCTGCGGCGTTAAATGGTCGCCTGAACCAGCGACGAGGGCGAGAGATGGCCAACGCGACGAGATCGGCTCCGGGACATCAGCCTGACGAAGAGCTGAGGCTCCAACTATCCCCGCCCATGGCGGCGGCTCTCGACGAGGCGCTGGCGGACGACGGATCGCCCTGGCGCGGCCGGCAGGAGCTGGCGGCGGCCATCCTCAGGGGCTGGCTGGTGGAGCATGGGCATCTGCAGACTGACGACGGGCTGAGCGTCGAGGAGCTGACCGCGGAAAATGATGGCTGAGACCGATCAACTGACGGCGCTGCGCGCCCGCCTGACCGCCGCCGGCCTTGGCGGCCGTGATCTCGCCTGGCTCGAAGACCGAAGCTGGAGCGACCGGAACATCCCCGCGATCTCCAGCGCGACGGAGAGGACGGAGTATGCGCGGCGCGAAGCCGCGCTCAACGCGGCCATCGCCTCGCTCTCCTCTTCCGAGCGCGGCGCCTCGATCGAAGGCAAGCTTGCGGCGGCGCTCGGCGCGCGCATTGCTGACTTCGACGACCGCGGCGAAGAGGAAGAGGAGCGCTGACGGCTATTCCGCGGCGATCAAGCGCGCGGCCAGCTTCGCGCGCAGCCCGCGCATGATGATCGTCGAGGCGGTGACGTCGAGCTGCGGCTCGGGACAGCCGATTTTGCGCAATTCGGCGCGCAATGCCGCCCTCATGTCGGCGCGCATGGCTGCAAGACGCTCGGCGGCCGAGGAGCGCGCCGCGCCGCCGCCACAGGCCTGCCGCGTCGCGATTTCGTTGGCGCGCCGATAGACCATCGCCATCGCCTCGAGGCGTCGCGAATCCAGGCCATCCCAACTCACAATGGCAGCCATTTTCGACGCTCCGGCGGGGCCACATCAAATGCTGCGCGCCCGGCTCGCGCAATGATTCTGAGCCAACGAATTGTGGATATTAATCTTTACGCGATGAAACCATTTTTTCGGCTTCGGCCCAGACGAAGCCATCAATGTGAAGCTGAAGTGACAGACGTTTAAAATACGCCGGGTTGCGCGCAATCCGGCGCTTCGATTTTACCTCACATCAACGGTTCGCCAGCCATAGGCCCGCGTCTCCGAACCGAGCGAGCCGCTCCCCTGTCCTTCCTCGTCAGCGCTCTGTTGATTGTGCTTGTGGCGCTGGCGGCGACCGGCTGCGCGCTGATGGCGCGACGACGCTCAGCCGCGCGGAACGCCAAGGCTGACGAAGTCTTTCTCAACGAGACCGAACACAGGTTCAAGGAGGTGTTTGATCTCTCATGCGTCGCCATGGCCTGGGGCGACATGCGCACGCGCCGGCTGGTGCGTGTGAACGGGCCTTACTGCGCCTTCACCGGCTATTCCGAGCGCGAACTCCTCGACATGCCGCATGAAGAATTGTCTTCATCCGAAGACGGCGTCGCACAGACCGTTTTGTTCGCGCCGCCGGTCAAGCGCGGCGAAGACTCTTTCAGCGACGAGAAGCGCTACGTGCGCAAGGATGGCGCCATCGCCTGGGGCCATCGCACCATCACCGTCATTCGCGAGAATGGCGAGCCGCGCTATGTCTTCGCGATCGTCGAGGATATCACCGAGAGCAAGCGGGCGCGCGAGCAGATCGATCACATGGCGCAATATGACGCGCTGACCGGGCTTTTCAATCGCGCCATCTTCCAGATGCGGCTCATGCAGGCCGCAGGAGAGGCGAAAGAAAAACCTGCCGCAGTCCTCTATGTCGATCTCGATCATTTCAAGGAGATCAACGATACGCTGGGCCATGCCGCGGGCGACGCGCTGCTGGTTCAGATCGCGGCGCGCCTGCGCTCCTCGGTCTCGCCGGGCGATATCGTGTCGCGGTTCGGCGGCGACGAGTTCGCCATCCTGCAATTCGCGCGCTCGCAGCCAGAGGAGTCGGCCGATCTCGCCGACCGCATCCTGCGGCGTCTGAGCAAGCCGTTCGAGCTTGAAGGCCAGACTGTCACTGTCGGCGCGAGCATCGGAATCGCGCTGTCGGGCGAAGCATGCGGCCAGCCGGACGAGATGCTGAAGAAGGCCGACATCGCACTCTACGCGGCGAAGGCTTCCGGCCGCGGCGTCCATCGCCATTTCGAATGCGAGATGGAGGAGCGCCTGCGCGCGCGTCAGCAGCTCAAGGCGGATCTGCGCGTCGCGCTCGCGCAGAAGCAATTCGAGATCGAATTCCAGCCGATCGTCAGCCTGCGCGATGACAGCGTCAGCAGCTTCGAGGCGCTGCTGCGCTGGCGCCATCCGACGAAAGGCCGTATCTCGCCGGCGGAATTCATCCCGGTGGCGGAAGAGACGCGCGACATCATCGCGATCGGCGCCTGGGTGGTCGAGCAGGCCTGCCTCGCCGCCGCGAGTTGGCCGCCGCACGTCACGGTCGCCGTCAATATCTCGCCGCGCCAGTTCGGCGATCGCACGCTGCCGCTGCGCGTCGCTGCGGCGCTTGGCAAGGCGGCGCTCAATCCGGCGCGACTGACGCTCGAGATCACGGAATCCGTGCTGCTGCACGACACGCAGGCGAATCTCGCGCTGCTTCGCGACCTGCGCGCGCTCGGCGTCCGCATCGCGCTCGACGATTTCGGCTCGGGCTATTCCTCGCTCGCCTACATCAGGCAGTTTGATTTCGACAAGATCAAGATCGACCGCTCCTTTATCAGCGATCTCGTGGAATCGCCGCACTCATTGTCGATCGTGCGGGCCGTCATGGGGATCGGCCGCTCGCTCAATCTCGCCATCACGGCCGAGGGTGTCGAGACGGCGTTGCAGCTCGATGCGATCCGCGCCGAAGGCTGCGACGAAGCGCAAGGGTTTCTCATCAGCTCCTCGCTCGCGGCGCGTGACGTCGCGCCGTTTCTCAACCGCTTTGCGGCCGGCGCCGCCGCGGAAATCCGCATTCCGCCGGCGCTCGCGGAGGCCGCGGGAGGCTGAGCGCTCCACCTGTTGCGTGGCCGCGCATGACGCGGCATGAGCAGCGTGTGGGGACCCTCCAATGATTTTCATCCGCAAGCTCGGCGCAGCCGTCGCCCTCTTCACGGCTTTATCAACGATCGTCATCGCGCCGGCCGCCGCCAAGGACAACGCCTATGCCGCTGCCGTCGACATCTCGAAGATCGTCCCGCCGCCGCCGGACGCCGCCGCAACGCGCGCCGAACTCGACCTGATGGTGAAGCGACAGGCCGAGCGCACGCCGGAACAGGAGGCGCGCGCCATCGCCGACGAGAAGCGCAATGCGCGGCAGTTTCTCACCGGCGCCGGCATCGACGTGCGCAAGCGCGATGTCGAGTTGCTGGAAGCGCTGGTGAAGCGCATGCGCGCCAGCGAAAGCCTTGTCATGAAGCCCGCGAAGAGGCTCTTTCATCGCGAGCGGCCGTTCGTCGGGGACAAGCGCATCCTCGTCCTGTCGAAGACGCCGACGTCTGAGTCCTATCCTTCGAGCCACGCCGCCTTCGGCGGCATGGTCGGAACCGTCCTCGCGCGCATGCTGCCGGAAGAGCGCAAGGCGATCGAGGCGCGCATCCAGGATTTCGCCGACAGCCGCGTGATCGCCGGCGCGCATCATCCGTCCGATGTCGCGGCCGGCGTGAAAGTGGGCGTCGCCATCGCCGACGCGCTGTTCGAGGACCCGTCTTTCCGAAAAGACTATAGCGCGGCGCGCTCGCAACTCCGGCTGGCGCTGAAACTGCCGCTCTGATCCGGTCGTCTGGACGGACGATGCTCCAGCAGGGGCGCCGCTTCTAGCTCGGCCTGCGCCCATGGCGACGGCCGAAGGCAGGCATGATCGAAGATTCAAACTGGCGGTTCTCCACGATCCCCGCTCTGTGCGAGCGCGCGGCGTCGATCTATGGCGACGCGATCGCAATTGAAGACGGCGTCTCCCTCACCTTCCACGACGTCGACGCGCTGCGAAGGCGGGCCGCGAAAGCGCTGATCGCTGCCGGCGTCTTAAAGGGCGATCGCGTGATGATCTGGGCGCCGAACAGCTATCGCTGGTTCATCGCGGCGCTGGGATTGGTCACCATCGGCGCTGTGCTCATCCCCGCCAGTACGCGTTACAAATCGGCGGAGATCGAGGAACTCGCGGCGCGCAGCGGCGCGAGCTTTCTGTTTTCCGCCGGCGATTTCCTCGGCCAGTATTATCCCGATCAATTGACCGACGCCGCGCGCAGGCGGGTTCGGCTCGTCGTCGTGATCGAGCATGCGCGCACAGGCGATACGGACTGGGACGCGTTTCTCGCGAGCGGCGACGCGATCACGGATGAAGCCGTCGCCAAACGACAGCGCGCCGTCGGGCCCGATGATCTCTGCGACATGCTGTTCACGTCGGGCACGACAGGATTTCCGAAGGGCGTGATGTATGGCCACCGGCAGGCGCTGCAGGCCATCTCGGACTGGGCTGATCGCGTTGGCATTCGCCGCGGCGACAGGTTGCTCGTGATCCCGCCGTTCTTCCACGCTTTCGGCTATCGCTCCGGCGCGATCGTTTCGCTGATGCGCGGCGCGACGCTGATCCCGCAACGAACCTATGACGCCGACGACGTGCTGCGCCGGATCGCAAGAGACAGAATCAGCGTCATCCCCGGGCCGCCGACGATCTTCCAGGGCATGTTGCAGCACCCCGAGATGAAATCGTTCGACCGATCGAGTCTCAGGCTGGGCATCACTGGCGGCGCCGTCATTCCCGCCGTGCTCGTACGCCGCATGCGCGAGGAGCTGGGCTTCGAAGGCGTCGTCAACGGCTATGGCCTCACCGAATGCGGCGGCTATGGCGCGATGTGCAGCGCCGCCGACGACGATGAGACCATCGCCAACACCGCCGGCAAGCCATTTCCCGGCGTCGAGCTCGGCGTGATGGATGCGGATGGGCGCCTGCTCGAAAAGAACAAGCCGGGCGAGATCGTTCTGCGTGGTTATTTCGTCATGAAAGGCTATTTCAATGACGAAGAAGCGACGCGAAAGACAATCGATCCCGAGGGATGGCTACACACCGGCGACATTGGCTATGTCGACGACAAAGGAAATCTCCACATCGAGGATCGCCTGAAGGAGATGTATATTTCCGGCGGCTTCAACTGCTATCCCGCCGAGATCGAACGGTTGATGAGCGCGCATCCCGCCGTCGGCCAGATCGCGGTGATCGGCGTGCCGGACGAGCGGCTTGGCGAAGTCGGCAAAGCCTTTGTCGTGCTGCGCCCCGGCGCCGCGGCGACAGAACAGGAGCTGATCGCCTGGGCGCGCGAGACGATCGCGAACTTCAAGGCGCCGCGCAGCATCGAGTTCCGCGGCGCGCTGCCGACCAGCGCGCAAGGCAAGGTGCTCAAGAATAAATTGCGCGAGGAAACCCTCGCAGCGGGTTAACCGCCGCCATAGACGGGTTTCGGCGCCGGGCGCGCAGCCACAAGATCCCTCACTGCTGCTCCGATTTCGGACGCCTGCCAGCGCGCGCCCTTGTCGATCGTCGGCCCGTCGATCCAGCCGAGCGCAACAGAAATTCGGCCGCCCCGCAGATCGAAAATCTGGCCGGTGATATCGCGCGAGGCTTCGCTGCAGAGGAAGGCGACAAGCGGCGCCATATTCTCCGGCGCGAAAATATCGAATTCGTTCTCCTTCGGCTTCATCTGTTCGGCGAAGGCGGTTTCGGTCATGCGCGTGCGCGCGTTCGGCGCAAGGCCGTTGACAGTGATCCCGTAGCGCGCCAACTCCGTCGCCTGCACCAGCGTCAGCGTCGCAATACCTGCCTTGGCGGCGGAATAGGCGCTCTGCCCGACGCTGCCCTGCAGGCCGGCGCCGGACGAGGTGTTGATGATGCGCGCATCGATGGGCTTTCCCGCCTTCTGCTGCGCGCGCCAATAATCGACGGCGTGACGGCTGGTGCAGAAATGGCCGCGCAGATGCACGCGCAGCACCGCGTCCCACTCCTCCGGCGTGCATGACACGAACATGCGATCACGGACAAAGCCGGCATTGTTGACGAGCGCATGCAGCGCGCCGAAGTGATCGAGCGCCGTCTGCACGATCCCTTTGCAGGCCTCGAAATCGGCGACGTCGGCATAACTTGCAACGGCTTCGCCGCCCTTCGCCCTGATCTCGTCGACGACTTGCTGCGCCGCGCTCGCGCCGACGCCCGCCTCGCCATAAGTTCCAACGCCGAGATCATTGACGACGACTTTGGCGCCTTCGGCCGCGAGCCCCAACGCATAGGCCTTGCCGAGGCCATGACCGGCGCCGGTGACGATGACGATGCGCCCTTCGCAGATTCCGCCCATGTCAGCTCCTTGTTGCGCGATTTCACGCCCGTGCGGCTTTGCGCCATCGTCCGAAGGGACGAGTCAGCCAAGCGCGCGCCGCGCGGTCTCGAACGTCATTTGCGCCGATATTTCCAGCCCCATCGCCGCATTCTCAGGCGAGATGATCTCGACGCTGAACGGAATGATCACGCCCATGCCTTCGAGCGTCGCCGCGAAACCACGGAGATCGAAATCCCCTTCGCCGCAAAGTTTCCGGCGCATCGTATCCTCCGCAAGCGGGCCGGCTGGAGCGGCCGCGGCGTCGTTGACCTGCACGCAGAGAATGCGATCCGCAGGGATGCGTTTCAGCTCCTGCAACGAAATTCCGGCGCGGAAGATATGCCAGCAGTCGATCGCGAGGCCGGCGTTATCAGGCGCGCCATCGAGCAGGTCGAGCACGGCGTCGATGTCCCTGACGTTGCCCCAGGCGACGATCTCCATGGCGACGGCGACGCCCTGATCCGCAGCGCGGCGGCAGAGCGCGCGAAAACGTTCGCGCATCAGCTTGAACGGAATTCCTCGCCTCGCGAGATCGCCGCCGACATTGAAAGAGGTTGCAGCGAAACCGCGACACGCGGCGAGCAGGCCGGCCTGCGCCTCTTCGCCCGTCACGCCATCCACGAACCAGTCGGCGCTGAATTCGACGCTGCGATGAACGACGCCATGGCGATCGAGAATCTCGCGCAGGTTTTCATCCGAGCGCCCGGCCGCGCGCTGCGCGAGATAATCGCGATAATGCAGGCAAAGCCCGACATAGCCGGCCTTAGTCGCCGCGCGAACGCGATCCTCGAAGGAATGACGTGAGATCGTCGCGCCGCCCGGCATGACGCCGGAGATCGTGTGCGAGCTTGAGATCAGCGGCCGCGCCATCGCGCGGCTCAGGATTTCGGCGCGTGGCGCGCGAGAATATCGAGGAACAAAGGCGGCTCATCGCCGCCATGGGCCTCCAGGCTCGCGCCTGTCACGAAGCTTGCGAGCGGACTCGCAAGAAAGAGCGCCGCCGCAGCGATATCTTCGCCCGTTCCGAGGCGCTTCATCGGCAATGACTGTTCGATCGCCTGTCGCGCTTCGCCCGAGCCATAGTAGAGATCAGCCTTCTCGGTCGCGATCATGCCAGCGATGACGCAGTTGACGCGGATCTTCGGTCCCCACTCCTGCGCGAGACTGCGCGTCAGGCTGAGAAGCCCCGCCTTCGCCGCGCCATAGACCGCAGTTCCCGGCGATGGCCGCACCGAAGCGATGCTGGCGATATTCACGATCGCGCCGCCCTCTTCCTGAGCCGCCATCCATCGATGCGCCGCCTGCGAGAGATGGATCGGCGCGAGAAGATTGAGCGCGATGATCGCTTCTGAGAACCGCGCCGAAGCCGTGGCAGCGTCGGCGGCGGGGGAGCCACCGGCGTTGTTGACGAGCACGTCGATCCGGCCATGCTCGGCCGCGAGGCGATCGATAAATTCTTTCGCCTGATCGGCCTTGCGCACGTCGCAGGCGTGGAAGCCTGCTTTTCGTCCTCCGCCTTCGGGCAATTCATCCGGCGCATTGCGCCCGCAGATCGCGACCGTCGCGCCGGCGCGGAGAAACGCCTCGGAGATCGCGCGCCCGATGCCGCGCCCGCCGCCAGTGACGACGACGACGCGTCCGGGAAGCGCGATTGTCGCCGTGGCGGAAGGAAGCCTGTCGCTCACAGCGCCCTCATCACAGCCGCTCGATGATGGTGACGTTCGCCTGACCGCCGCCCTCGCACATGGTCTGCAAGGCGTAGCGACCCTTGCGACGCTCCAGCTCCGCCAGCATCGTCGTCATGATGCGCGCGCCGGTCGCGCCAAGGGGATGACCCAGCGCGATCGCGCCGCCATTCACATTGACCTTCTCGCGCGGAATCTTCAGCTCCTTCATCCAAGCGAGCACCACGGAGGCGAAGGCCTCGTTGCATTCGAAGAGATCGATGTCTTCAATCTTGAGGCCGGCCTTCTCAAGCGCGTGACGCGTCGCGGGAATTGGCGCCGTCAGCATCCAGACGGGATCGGCGGCGCGCACTGACATATGATGGATGCGCGCGCGGGGCTTGAGCTTGTGATCCCTGACGGCGCGTTCGGACGCGACCAGCAGGGCAGCCGACGCATCCGCATTCTGGCTGGCGACGCCAGCCGTGACGCGCCCGCCCTCGACCAGCGGCTTCAAAGCGGCCATGCGTTCGAGCGTCGTATCGCGACGCGGCGTCTCGTCGATCGCGATATCGCCAACTGGTGCAATCTGACTTTTGAACCAACCTTCGTCGATTGCGGCAATCGCCCGCTGATGGCTCGCAAGCGCGAAAGATTCCATCTCCTCGCGCGAGCAATCCCATTTCTCCGCGATCATCTCGGCGGAACGAAACTGGCTGACCTCCTGATCGCCATAGCGCGCGCGCCAGCCGGGCGATGTCGAGAAGGGATCGGGAAATCCGTAAGCCTGCCCCGCCAGCATGGCGCCGGAAATCGGGATCGCATTCATCTGCTGCACGCCGCCGGCGACGACGAGATCTTGCGAGCCGCTCATCACGCCCTGCGCGGCGAAATGCACCGCCTGCTGGCCGGAGCCGCACTGGCGATCAACCGTCGTTCCCGGCACGTGCTCGGGCAATCCCGCGACGAGCCAGCAGGTGCGCGCGATGTCGCCAGCGAGCGGGCCGATCGTGTCGCAGGCGCCGAACACAACGTCCTCGACGGCGTTGGGATCAACACCCGTGCGATCCATCAGCGCCTTCAGCGCGACGCCGCCGAGATCAGCGGGATGCACGTCCGCGAGCGAGCCCTTCTTGCGGCCAACCGGCGTGCGCACGGCGTCGATGATGTAGGCTTCAGCCATGCGCCGCATCCTTGCAGAAGGTGAGATCGGGACCAAGGGGATGCGCGAAGACGCGCTCGGCGACGCGCGCGCGATGAAGCTTCGGCTCGCCCCAGGCGAAGTCCAGGGCCAGCGCGCGCTTTAGAAAGATATGCACGTCGACTTCCCAGGAATAGCCCATGGCGCCGTGGACCTGCACCGCCGTGCGCGCCGCGACATCGGCGGCATCCGACGCCGCGAGTTTCGCGTGAGATACGCGGGCGCGCGATGCGACGCTCTCAAGATGCATCTCTGCCGCCGCAGCATAGAGCACGGGACGCGCGAATTCGATCTTCACCTGCGCGGTGGCGAGGTGATGCTTGATCGCCTGATAGGAGCCGATCGGCTTGCCGAACTGCTGACGCTCCCTGGCGTAGGCGACGGCGAGATCGACGCAGCGCTGCGCGATTCCAAGCAGCTGAGCGGCGGTGAAGAGTGCGCCGCGATCGAACGCGCGCGCAAGCGCGAGCGTAGCTTCGGCGCTGCCCGCGAGGCGGGTCGCGTCCGCCGCCGAAAAATCAACAGTGAACAGTCGCCGAAAAGGATCGATGCTTGGCTGAACTGTCAGCTTCGCCGTCTTCGCATCAATGAGAAACAACGCGCCATCGCGCGCCATCAGAAGCGCGCCCGCCGTGCCCGCGTCGGCGACGAACGGATTTACGGGATGGCCAACAGCGACCGTGATATCGCCGGCGAGAGCCTTCTTCAGCCCAGCCACCGCTTTCGCGTCGCTGGCGAATTCCGCAAGCAGAGGCAGCGCGACGCCTGTGTTTTCGACGAACGGTTCGGGCAAGGCGAAATAGCCGCAGGCTTCCGCCGCCAGCACGAAATCCTGCGCCTCAAGCCCAAGTCCGCCGGCGTTCTCGGGAACGAGCAATCCCTGAAAGCCGAGTTCGGCGATGCGGCGCCAGCGCGCCTCATCGCGCGCCGCGCCCGATTGCATCAGCTTGCGTAACGCTGACGGCTCGCAAGTTTCCCGCAGCAGATCGCGCAGCGTGTCCGCCGCCATCTTCTGCTCGTCGGAGAAAGTGAAATCCATCGCCGATGCCTCACGCGCGCGGCAGGCCGAGCATGCGCTCGGCGATAATGTTGCGCTGGATTTCGTTGGAGCCGGCATAGATCGGCCCCGCGAGCGAGAAGAAATAGCCATCGAGCCAGCGGCCGACATCGCCGGCGGCCGGCGCCGCGCGCAGGAGTTCGGCGCGCGCGCCAAGGATCGACAGGGCGGTGCGATGCAGCGCGATGTCGAGTTCGGACCAGAATATCTTGTTGACGCTTGCTTCGGCCCCGATCTGTCCGCCCGCCATCAGGCGCGACGCGGTTGCATAGATCGAGAGCGCATAAGCGTCCGCATCCATGACGCTTTGCATCACGGCGTCGCGCGTCGAATATTCCACCTCGTCTTGATGCGCCTGATAGAGTTCAATCAGCCGCTTCGCCGCCATCTGGAATCGCGCCGGGCTGCGCAGCATCAGGCCGCGCTCGAAGCCGGCCGTCGCCATGCAGATCGACCACCCCTCGCCTTCGGCGCCGAGCCGGTTGAAGGCGGGAACGCGCACGTCTTCCAGAAAGATTTCCGCAAATCCTGTCTCGCCATCGATCTGCGGAATCGGCTGCACGCGCACGCCCGCTGTGTCGAGCTTGAAGAAGATCAGCGACAGTCCCTTGTGGCGCTGCGATTGTGGATCGCTGCGAAACAGGCCAAATGCCCAGTCCGCGAAGACAGCACGCGACGACCAGATCTTGTGGCCGCTGAGCACATACTCGTCTCCGTCGCGTCGCGCGGTCGAGCGCACGGCGGCGAGATCGCTGCCCGCTTGCGGCTCGGACCAGGCCTGCGCCCAGATTTCATCGCCCGAGGCCATCGCCGACAAAAAGCGCGCCTTCTGTTCCGGCGTTCCGTATTCCATCAATGTCGGGCCGAGCAGAAAGATGCCGTTCTGGTTGACGCGCAGCGGCGCGCCGGCGCGATAATATTCTTCCTCGAAAATCAGCCACTGGATGAGATCAAGCCCGCGCCCGCCATAATCCCTCGGCCAGGTGACCATGCCCCAGCGGCCTTCATTCAGCGTGCGCTCCCACCGGCGATGCGCCTCGAATCCTTCGCGCGACGCGTCGAAGGACGGCAGTGGATCGCGCGGAACATGCGCCTCCATCCAGGCGCGCGCTTCGGCGCGAAAAGCCTTTTGCTCAGGCGTATAGGCGAGGTTCACGCGCGAGATCCGGGTCAGGCCTCGCCGGCCTGTTTCTTGTTCGCGGCCGCCATGCTCTTCGCATCCTGGCCGCCGAGCTTGTCGCCGGTTGAAAGATCGTTCTGCGCATGGGCGAAATGGTGCATGTGATAGACTGCATCCATCGCCGCGCGCTTGCCGCGCAATTCCTCGACATGATTGATCGCCTGCTTGGACAGCCAGAGGCCAAGGCGCGGCTGCTCCGCCAGCTTCGTCGCCATGGCGCGCGCCTCCGCCTCCAGCGCGTCACGCGCGACAAGCCGGTTGACCATCCCGAAATGATGCGCGCGCGCCGCAGGCAGGCGCTCGCCGAGCATCAGAAAATCCTTGGCGACGCGCGGCGGCAGCTCGAAGGGATGGGCAAAATATTCGACGCCGGGAATGCCCATACGCACGACCGGGTCCTGGAAGAACGCGTCCTCAGACGCCACAATGAAATCGCAGACCCAGGCGAGCATCAGGCCGCCGGCGATGCAGGCGCCCTGCACCATGGCGATGGTCGGCTTCGGAATATCGCGCCAGCGCCGGCACATGCCGAGATAGACTTCGTGCTCGCGCGTATAGAGCATTTCGGCCGCGGGCTTGTTGACATGATCGGCCCACATCAACCGGCGATCGAACGATTTCGCGACGTCGCGCCCCGGCGTGCCGATGTCGTGGCCAGCGGAGAAATGCTTGCCTTCGCCCCGCAGCACGATGACCTTGATCGCGTCATCGTCGACGGCGCGCTTGAACGCATCGTCGAGCGCATAGGTCATCTGCGAGTTCTGGGCGTTGTTGTATTTGGGACGATTCATCGTCACCCAGGCGATCGCGCCTTCGACATCATAGCGCACCGGCTCATCGGTCTCGTAAGCGATCGACGTCGGTTGAGTGGGATCGGCCATGGATCAGCGTCCGGATGTTGTGCGCTGCGGCATCAGCCAGACTTAGGTTTGGCCCGGCGCCGCCAAATCGTCTGAAGAGACTAACGCATTTTCGCGCGCCGCCGCAGCCTCGAGGGCCTGCGGCAGCTCATTCGCTGCGCAGGCGAGCTTCACGGCGCCGCGCTCGATGATCAAGGCGCGATCTGCGTAAGGCGCGGTCACGTCGAGGTGCTGCTCGACGATGACGACGGCGGTTCCCGATTCGGCCCAGCGCCTGAGAAAAGCCAGGATCGGCGGCAGCAGCGCCTGCGCGAGGCCCATCGAAGGCTCGTCGCACAACAGCACCTTGGGCTGCGCGATGAAGGCCTGCCCGAGCGCCAGAATCTGCTGCTGGCCGCCGGAAAGATCGCGCGCGTAGGCGCGGCTCTTCTCCTTCAGAATGGGAAAGACTTCGTAGATCTGTTCAACAGCGCGCGAGAAGCCGGCGCGATCTCGCGGCCGGGCAGCTGCGCCCATGCGCAGATTGTCGAAGACGCTGAGCTCGGGAAACACGCGATGGCCGTCGAGCACAAGCCGCAAGCCTTGCCCCGCGATGCGTTCGGGCGCGAGGCCGGCGATGCTCCGGCCCTCCAGCTTCACGTCGCCGCTCGTCGGCTTGTTGAAGCCGGCGATGGCGCGCAGAAGCGTCGATTTGCCGGCGCCATTCTCGCCGCCGATCAGCAGGATTTCCCCCGATCGCGCAGCAAGCGACACCTCGCGCAGCACGGGCATGTCGCCATAGCCGGCGACAAGGTTCTCGACCTCAAGCACGCCGCGCTCCCACGAACATGTGCTGCACGGCCGGATCGCGCGCCACGGCGGCGGGCTCGCCGGAAGCGACGACGCGGCCGGCTTCGAGCACGGTGATCGTGTCGGCGAGACCCCAGACCAGATCGAGATCATGCTCGACGAGCACAATCGTCTTGCCCATGCGCTTGCTGAGGAAAGTCACCAGCGCCGAGAACTGCTTGCGCTCGGCCGGCGACAGGCCGGCGGCGGGCTCGTCGAACAGCAGGATTGGCGCTTCCTTCAAGACGGTACGCGTCACTTCAAGCAGGCGCCGCTGTCCATGCGAGAGAAGCGAAGCGCTGTCCTGACCAAATCGCCGTTCGAGATCGGCGGCGAGTTGATCGAGATGGCCACGGCTCGGTTGCGCGCGCCCGTCGACGCCAATGCGAAGATTGTCCCACAGCGACAGTTCCGCGAACACGCGCGGCGCCTGGAAGGTGCGGCCGACGCCGCTGTTAGCGATGGCGTCGGCGGGCATGCGCGTCGCCTCGGCGCCGGAGATCGACATCGTTCCCGCGTCAAGGCGGCTGAGCCCTGTGAGCACGTTGAGTAGGCTGGTCTTGCCGGAGCCGTTGGCGCCGACGAGGCCGTGCACTTCACCCTGCCTGACCGTGAGATCGACCTTGTCGAGCGCGATCACCTGACCGAAACGCTTGCCGCCGCCGCGCACCTCGATCACCGGGCGTTCGGCGCGCGTCTGTTCGGGAACGACGGGCAAATGGCCGATAAAGGACTCCAGACGGAACGCCTGATCGCCGCCGCCCTTATGCGCGCGCTTGCGCCGCCAATGCTCGATCGAGCCGACAATGCCGTCGGGAAAAAGCATCACAGCGAGCAGCGTGAGGCAGCCATAGATCAGCAGGCGATATTCGATGAGTTGCGCGAGCAGGATGTTCGGCAGGATGTAGATGATCCAGACGCCGACGATCGGGCCGAGCAGTTGCCCACGACCGCCGACCACGACGGCGAAGAAGAAGACGAAGGAGAGTTCGAGTGGAAACGCCGTCGCGCTGACAAAGCCGACGGTCGGCAGATACAGCACGCCGCAGATGCCGGTTCCGATCGAGGCGATGACGAAGCCAATGCAGCGCATGACGCCGGGCTTCACACCAAGAGAACGGGCCGCTTCCGGACTTGCGGCCGCAACGCGCATCATGCGGCCGAGCCGCGACTGGCGCAGCGCGTAATGCACGCCAAGCGCCAGCATTGGAAATATCGCAAGGATGACGCTGAGCGGCGACTGGTGAAGGAGCCAGGTCTCGGTCAGTGCCGGCACGGCGACGCGGATGCCGTTGATGCCGTTGGTCCATTTGTCGAGCGTGACGATGAGCTGGGGAAAGACGATGCCCGCGCTCATCGTGACGAAGCCGAGATGGAAACCCTGCACCCGCAGAGCCGGCAGGGCGAAAAGCAATCCGCCAAGCAACGCTGCAAGCACGCCAATCACAGCAGCGAGAATGAACGGAACGCCTTGCAGGCCATAAGCGATCGCCGCGCCATAGGCGCCGAGGCCAAGGATCGCGCCCTGGCCGAACGACTTCTGGCCGGCGTCGACGAACAGCAGATTCTGGAACACCGACGCCGCGATATAGATGTTCACGACATGGAAGGTGTGCGCCCAATAGTCGTTGCCAAGCAGCGATGGCCCGAACCCTGTCGCAGCGATCAGCGCGACGCCGATCCAGAGCTGCGCCCAGTCGGAATTGAAACGGCCGCGCGCAACCGGCGCGTCCGCAGATGTCGCCTCGACTCCCCGCGCATTCATCGCCGCGCTCATGGTCAGACCCGGCGCGCGGCGGCGCGGCCGAAGAGCCCTTGCGGCCACAGCATCAGGATCGCGACCAGCACCAGCAGCGATGCGAGGTCCTGATAGGCGCCGCCGATCTTGTAGGCGGTCAGCATGGCGACGACGCCGACAAGCGGGCCGCCGATCAGCGTTCCCGCATTGCTGCCGATGCCGCCGACGACGGCCGCGACAAATCCGTTGAGCACATATCGCAATCCGGAATCCGCAGTCACCGACACGACGGGAGCGACGAGAAAGCCGACGGAGCCGACGATCAACCCGCTGATCGCGAAGGCGATGAGTTGCAGCCTTCTCACGGGAAGGCCGGCGGCGCGCGCGGCGTCGAAATCCTGCGACAGCGCGCTGATCGCAAGACCGGTATAGGTGCGGCGCAAAAACAGGCGCAGCGCGACGAACCAGAAGACCATCGCGCCGATGGCGAGCGCATAGGCGCCCGGCGTGCGCACGCCAAGGATGCGGAAACTCGGCGCGATATTCGGAACATTGTAAGCGAAAGGCCCAAGCGTGATCATCAGAATCGCGCCGATGATGACCGACGCCGCCACCGTCGAGATCAGCCAGGAATCCTGCTCGACCGACGAGCGCAGCGGCAGCAACGTGATGTAGCCCTGAAACGTCACGATCGCCGCAACGCCGAGGCCGCCGACGATCAGCATGACGATCCACAATGCGACATCAGCCTCGCTCGCGAGGAGATAGGCCGCGAAGGCGCCGAGGATGAACATGTTGCCCTGCGCGAAATTGAAGATGCCCGTCGCGCCATGAACGATGTTGAAGCTCATGGCGACCGTCGCGAAGATCGATCCGATCGCGATGCCGCGAATGACGATGATCAGAACCTCGTTGAGCAAACCGTTCTCCCCCGGCGCTCCGCCGGCTTCCTGCCCTTGGGCTTTCCGCCAACGCGCGGCGACCGCCAGCGTAGCGAAACAGCCCTCCCCTGCCCGAGTGATGTTCGGCAGGGCCTGATTCAACATCGTTAGAACGGACTACCGGGGCGCCTCGTCTGTCCAGACGATGCCCGACGACAGCCTCCTGAGCAGCTTTCGCGGGGAGGAAACAACATGCTGAAATCATCGACAAAGCGCGCCGTCGAGACCCGTGGATTGCGCCTGATCACCGCCGCTCTTCTCTCCGCCGCCGCAACCTTGTCAGCCTCCCATGCGACGGCCCAGGAGCAGCCGATCAAGATCGGCGGCATTGTCTCCGTCACCGGCGGCGGCGCCTCCATCGGCAAGGTGGCGGAAATCGCCTGGAAGCTTGCGGTTGAGGACATCAACGCCGCCGGCGGCGTGCTTGGCCGCAAGGTGCAACTCGTGATGGCGGATACGCAGACCGATCCGACGCACGCGGTCGCCGAGATGCGCCGCCTCGCCGTCAACGAGAAGGTCGATCTCGTGGTCGGGCCGGCGACGAGTCAGGAAACAATCCCGGTGGTGGCGATCGCCAATGAATACAAGCTGGCGCAAGTGTCGAGCGCGGCGTCGACCGATCTCACGCCGAAATTCGCGCCCTATCACTTCTCGACCTCGGCGACCGGCGCAAACCAGCTGCTGCCGAGCATCAACTATGCGCTCGACAAGAAGAAATATTCCAAGATCGCCCTGCTCTCGGACAATGGCGGCATGTCGAAGGCCGCGATCTCCGATGTGGTCGCGCTCTTGAAGACCAAGAACATCCAGCCCGTCGGCGTGCAGGAATTCGCCTTCCGCACCGAAGATATGACGCCGCAGCTCTTCTCGCTGCGCAACGCCAAGCCCGACGTCATTCTGATGACGAACTCGCTCGGCGACGACACACGCAAGATGCTCAGCAATCGCGGCGACATCGGCTGGGATGTGCCCGTGATGACCAACCAGACCACCGCGAATTTCGCGGTCGGAATCGCAACCGCGATCGGCAAGGAGTCGTTCGAGGGCGTCTACAGCGTGCAGTATGTCGGCATGACCTATTGCAAGGGCGATGCAGTCGGCGCCTCACCCTTCGCAAAATTCGTCAAGCGGGCGCAGGCGGCGGTGCCTGATCTGCAACGGCTTGGCGGCGCGGCTGCGCTGACGCCCTACTACATCCAGCCGATCATTCTGGCGGCTGCGATCAAGGGTTCGGGCAAAACCGACGGCGCATCGATTGCCGCCTGGATCGAGCAGAACTCCGACAAGATCGAAAATATGGTCGGGCCGCTCGCGGCCAGCAAGGAAACGCACTTCCTGCCCGGACCGGAGACGCTGAAGGTTGTGACGCGTCCCTATGACGTCCGCTCGGATGGTCTGCTGGAGCGCGGCGACTGTCCGTGAAAATTCGATCTTTCACGGAAAAGCCGAGCCCTCGCGCCCGGCTTTTATTTTGCGGACTGGAAAGTGAGCTTCCCGCGATCAGCCTGAATTGGCGAGGGCCTGCGCGAGAAATGACGCGTAGGTGTCGAAGCGAATGATGGGATCGCCGCCCTTCCACGCCTCAACCGCATTGCGCACCGCCTGACGCGAACGACGCATCTCAGGCGGCGTCAATTCCAGCATCGGCCCGAACATGGCAGGCGAGTCATAATAGATGATCGGCCGCGGCTGGCCGGCCATCGGGATCACATAGGCAGGGTGATAGCCCGCGGCTTCGATCTTGCGGCACGCTTCCTCGTGATCGTGAACCCAGAAGCCGAGATGCTGCAGCCCCTCGCCGCCGCGCGCGAGGAACTCGCGATAGGGCGATGGCGCATCGTTGGTCTGCTCGATCAACTCGATCTGGACGTCGCCGTGATAGGCGAAGGCGAGCCGCATCTCGATCACGGTGTCTTCGCCGCGAAAGCGCGTTATCGGCGCCGGCTGCGCAACGCCCCGCTCAAGAAAGAGGAAGGGACCGAGGCCGAACACCTCGATCCAATGCTTCATCGCGACTTCGACATCGCGCACGACATAGCCAAGCTGCGTCGCGGGGCCGAGGATCGGCGAAAGCCCGTTCGCCGCGGAGGCTGCTGGCGCCGATATCATCGCCGCGTTCAGGCCGGATAGATTTCAAACAGCCCGGCCGCGCCCATGCCGCCGCCGACGCACATGGTGACGACGCCATATTTCACGCCGCGGCGGCGACCCTCGATGAGAAGATGCCCGGCCATGCGCGCGCCGGTCATACCGAAGGGGTGGCCGATCGCGATCGCGCCGCCATCGACATTGCAGCGCGCGGGATCGATGCCAAGCTTGTCGCGGCAATAAAGCGCCTGACAGGCGAAAGCCTCGTTCAGCTCCCAGAGATCGATATCGTCGATCCTGAGCCCGTGTCGCTCAAGCAGCTTCGGCACAGCGAAGACCGGACCAATGCCCATTTCCTCCGGCGGCACGCCCGCGACCGCCATGCCGCGATAGGCGCCGAGCGGATTCAAATTCTCCCGCGCTGCCGCCTTCGCATCCATTAGCACCAGAGCCGCGGCGCCGTCGGACAATTGCGAGGCGTTGCCAGCGGTCACATGCTCGCCCGCCTTGATGATTTCGCCATCGGCGAACACCGGCTCGAGCTTTGTCAATCCATCCAGCGTGGTGTCGGGACGGAAGCCCTCATCCTGCGAGAGCATCACATCTTCGGCGCGCGTCTCGTTCGTCGCCTTGTCGATGGTGAGCTTGCGGGTCGGCATCGGCGCCAGTTCATCGGCGAAGCGTCGCGCCTGATAGGCCGCAGCGGTGCGCTGCTGGCTTTCGAGCGAGAACTGGTCCTGCGCCTCGCGCGAGACGCCGTATTTCCGCGCCACGATCTCGGCCGTCTCGATCATCGTCATATACATATGCGGCCAATGCGACAGCACGGCCTCCGAACGGGCGCGGTGTGAATTCTTGTGCTTGGTCTGGGTCAGGCTGATTGACTCGATGCCGCCCGCGACCAGCGCCTCCATGCCGTCGACCATGATCTGCTTTGCGCCCGTCGCGATCGCCATCAATCCAGACGAACACATGCGATCGATCGTCATGCCCGACACGGAATCGGGAAGGCCGGCGGACGCGGCTGTGAGACGGCCGATATTGTAGCCCTGCGTGCCTTGCTGCGCGGCGCAGCCGAGAATCACATCCTCGATGCGATCAGGCGCGATGCCGGCGCGGCGCACCGCCTCCGCCGTGACATGGCCTGACAGCGCCGGCGCCTCCGTGTCATTGAACGCGCCGCGAAACGCCTTGCCGATCGGCGTCCTGGCGACCGAGACGATGACGGCTTCGCGCATGGCTCACTCCTCACGGCTTCGCGCGCAGGCGCAGACGGCTTTGCATGCTTTCGCCGGGAGGCCGCAACATCGTCTGATGGGACTAACGGCCTTGAGGCCTCAGATGGAGTAGCCGCCGTCGACCGCGATCACCTGGCCGGTCACAAATCCCGCCCGCGCAGAGGCGAGATAGATCACCGCTTCCGCCACGTCGGCGGCGGAGCCGTTGCGCCGCAGCGGCGTGTTGCGCGCCGCGGCCTCCATATACTTATCGTCGATATAGCCGAGTTTTGTCAGCTCGGGATGCTGGCCGGCCTCGATAATCCCCAGCGCCACGCCGTTGGCGCGCACGCCATAGCGCCCCTCTTCTTTCGCCACGCCTTTCATGATCGCGTTCACGGCCGCCTTCGGCACGACGGAAAGACCGTCGGCGGGCGCGTAGCGAAAATGCGCGGCGGTCTGGCAGGCGACGATGGAGCCGCGGGTGCGGCGCAGATGCGGAATCGCCGCATGAACCACGTTGAAGAAGCCGAAGGCGTCCTGCAGCAGATGCTTGCGCATCAACTCCGGCTCGATCTTGCTGAGATGGATCAGCGGCACCAGCGGCCCCGCGGCGTAAACCACGGTATGCACGCCGCCGGGGCGATGCGAAGCCTGCTCGAACAGGGCACGCGTCGCTTCGGCGTCCGCAACGTTGAGACGATGCGTCGAGGCTTCGCGGCCCTCGCCGCGCACGGCCGTCGCGGCTTCCTCGGAGCGCGCTTCATTGTTGAAGAAAGTCAGCGCGACGTCGCAGCCGTTCGCCGCCAGGGAACGGCTAATTTCAGCGCCCACGCCTCCGCTGCCGCCAATGACGACGGCGACCCCATCGGGAAACAGCGTCTTTGACATGCGTCCCTCAGTCTCCCGCGGCTATGCCGCGCTCACGGGCGCGCGCCCGGCGGATTTCCCTTGATCACGCCAGCGCGCAGATCATGCGGATCGAGCTTGCGGATGACAGTGATCTGCTCCTCGGTCGGCGCGGCCGTGATGTGCTTGCTTGCTGGGGCAAGAAGCGGAAATCCCGTCGCCGCCTGCGCCTGATCGAACGTGACGCCTGGATGCAGCGACAGCACGCGCGCCGCATGATCGGGGCCTTTGAAATCCATCACGCAGAGATCGGTGACGATAATGCCAAGATCGCCGCCGGCGCGGCGCGCGCCTTCAGGGAACCTTTTGTCGGAATAGCCGACGCTCGCGACCACATCGACCTCGCCTTCAATAAAGGCCCGCTTGCTGTGCGCCGGCAGGAACATCGAGTTGCGATGATTGACGCTGTTGCCGGGAAATCCGCGCATGCCGAGCATCTGCACCTTCGGCTTCCTGAAATCGCCAAGGCAGGAGATATTCGCTTGCCCCCAGCGATCGACCTGCACCGGCGTCACCATGGCGTGACGACGGCCTGACCAGACATTGTCGAACACGCGGCCATAGGGCATCCAGCCCGCGAATTTCGGCTTATAGTCGCCGCGCGGCCCAAGCGGCACGGGCTCCTCGACGAGATAGGCTTCGCCATCCGTCATCATCAGTTGCGGCGCGAAGGTAAGTTTTGCGAGGCTCGCCGCGATGCGCGGCAGGACGCCGATGCCGGTCGCCAGCACCTCGCCTTCGCCGCGCCACGCTTCCGCGGCGGCTGCGATGATGAGTTCGGCGAGCGTGAATTCCTTTGCTGTGGTCATGACGAATTCCGCTCAGAAGACCGGCAGCGGCAGGCTGCGGATATGCGACGCGCCGCCGATGCGATCGAGATAGCCCGCCTCTCCCGGCGCGACGTAATCCTGATAATAGCGGGACCAGCCGTCAGGTTCGGCCGCGGACGCGGCGTAAGCTCTGAGGTGCGCGGAGTCCCAGCCATAAGCGTCATGCGCAGCGGTGGGATGAGCGCCGCCAGGCGCCAGCGTCACGCCGCTGACGAAACAACGCTCGAACAGATTCGTTTTCGCGGTGTCGGAATGCGCGAGATCGAGCCGGTCCACCAGCATTTCAGTCGTGACGAAACTGCGCTCCGCGGCGCGCGCGAACAGCCCGTCGAAATAGGGATCTGGACCGTCCGTTTGCGTGTTGCCGAGACGATCGGCGCGGCTGACATGGATCAGCGCCACATCAAGCCTGATCGCCGGCATGGCGAGAAGCGTCTCGCCATCATCATAGGGCGAGCGCACCGTCCTGAATTCGGGATTGTAGGTCAGAACGTCGGAGCCGAGGCCGACGCGCGTCGGCAGGAACGGCAGACGATGCGCCGCCGCCTGCAAACCAATGAGCAGCAGGCCCTCATCAAGCTCATTGACCTCGACCGTTCCCGCTTCGCGCGCCTTGCGGAAATAGGGTTCGATCGGAATCGCATCGAGCGACACGAAACCGTACATGAGCTTCTTCACCTTGCCGGCGGCGCAGAGCATGCCGATCTCCGGCCCGCCATAGGCGACGACGGTCAGATCCTTCAGATCGGATCGCAGGATTTCGCGGATCAGCGCCATGGGCTTGCGACGCGGCCCCCACCCGCCAACGCCGATCGTCATGCCGTCGCGCAATTGCCCGACAACCGACGAGAGAGACATTTCCTTGTTCATCGGCCTCACTATTCAGCAGACAGAAAATTCGTGCGGCGCTCAGCCATGAAAGCCGCGCCCTTCGGCCGCGAGCCGTTCGATGAGAGGCGCGGGCCGGAAATGATCTTCGCCAGTCGAGGCGCCATAGCCGCGAAGCGCCTTTGCGATTTCCGGCAGGCCAACCTGATCGGCGTAGAACATCGGGCCGCCGAGATAACGCGGGAAACCGAAACCGCTGGTCCAGATCACATCGACGTCGCCGGCGCGCGCCGCGCCGCCTTCCTCAAGGATCAGCGCCGCTTCATTGATCATGGCGTAGAGGCAGCGCTCGACGATTTCCTGATCAGAGATGGCGCGCGCCGTCAGCCCGCGCTCCGCGCGATAGGCGCCAAGCAAATCCTCGGTCGCCTTGTCGGGCGATGATTTCCGCTTCTCGTCATAGGCGTAGTAGCCCGCGCCCGATTTCTGACCGAGCCGTCCCGCGGCGATCAGCCGGTCGACGATGTCGCAACTCCGTTCCCGCGCCGTCATCCGCGAGAAGCGTGCGCGGCGCGTTGCGGCGATCACATCGAGGCCGGCCATGTCAGCGAGCGCGAGGGGGCCGACGGGAAAGCCGAAACGCACCAGCGCCGCATCAATCTGCCAGGGCGTCGCGCCCTCCTCCAGCAGGAAAAGCGCCTCGCGCGTGCGCTTCGACAGCATGCGGTTGGCGACAAAACCTTCGGAACGGCCGACCATGACGGGAATTTTCCCCAACGCCTTGCCGAATTGCATGATCGTCGCAAGCACGTCGGGCGCGGTCTTTGTCGCGCGGACATTCTCAAGAAGCTTCATGGCGTAGGCGGGATTGAAGAAATGCATCCCGCAGATATTTTCGGGATGTGCGCTCGCTGTCGCGAGATCGTCGATATCGAGAAATGAGGTGTTCGTCGCGATGATCGCATCGTCGCGCAGCGCGCGGCTCAAACGGGCGATCATCTCGCGCTTCGGCCCGACCTCCTCGGCGATCGTCTCGATCGCGAGGTCAACGCTCTTCAGATCATCAAGCGACGTCGTCGCCGACAGGCGCGCCAGCCGTGAATCCGTCTCTTCCTGCGAGAGGCTGCCGCGGCTTTTCTGGCCCTCATAGATGTTCGCGACCGCTCCGCGCGCCTTGGCGAGAGACGCTTCCGACCGGCCAAGCAGAATAACGGGGAGGCCTACATCGAGACAGCAGACGGCGATCCCGCGCGCCATCAATCCCGTTCCGGCAATGACGACGCTTTTAATCGGGCGCGGCTGTGCGTCAGCCGTCGCGCCGTCGAGCTTCTGCGCCGCGCGTTCGGCGACGAAGAGATGACGCAACGCCTTCGATTGTGGCGACGTGACAAGGCCGCGAATGACTGTCCGTTCCTTCACGGCCGCTTCCGCAAACGGCGTCTCAGCCGCCATCTCGAACAAATCGACCGCCACCTGCGGCGCGTTGAAGCCGCGATATTTCCGCGCCAGCGCAGTACGTGCGGCCTCCGCGGCCGCCTTGTCGAAAGCGGGAAACGGCCTTTCGCTGACGCGTCGCGGCGGAGAGTCCTCAGCGATGAGTCGCTGCGCATAGACCGTCGCGCCCGCCTGCAGATCGCCATCCGTAATTTCGTCAATCAGGCCGCATTCAAACGCCTGCGCCGCCGTCAGCTCGACGCCCCCACTGATCATCTTAAGCGCCGTCTCGACGCCAACGAGTCGCGGCAATCGCACCACGCCGCCGGCGCCCGGCAGAATGCCAAGTTTCACCTCGGGAACGCCAAGCCGCGCGTCGCGCGCAGCGATGCGATAGTTGCAGGCGAGCGCAAGTTCGAGGCCGCCGCCCAACGCCGTTCCATGAATCGCGGCGATCACGGGCTTCGCGCAGGCGTCGAGACGCGCGATCACCTCGGCCAATTGCGGATCGAGCATCGGCCGCCCGAGTTCGCGAATGTCGGCGCCCACGACGAAAGTGCGCCCCTTGCAGATCAGCACGAGCGTCTTTGCGCTCGCATTCGCCTCGAATGCGTCGAGCGCGCCAACAAGCCCGGCGCGCACGCCATGCGACAGCGCATTGACGGGCGGATTGTCGATGAAAGCGAGCATCATCTCGCCTGATTGCGAGGTCGAAACCGGATTGCGAAACGCGTCGTTCATGCCGGGTCGGCGCTCGCGCGCACGCGACGCTTCAACGAGCCTTGCAGGTCTTTTCTCTCAACGACCGCAGCGCCCATCGCCTCCGCCCGCTTTCTCTGGAATCTGTCGCGAAGCCAAGGAGTTCGCAGCTTCGATCGAACCGTCGCAAGGGAGCTGCTGCATCGTCTGAAGGGACTAAAATCGCCGGCTCTCACCAGAGTGTCGGCAAGAGGTCTTTTGTATAGGCGGCGCACTCGGAAAACCGGCCGTCGCGCGCCTTGCGGACCCATTCGGGATCAGCGAGCAGGGCGCGGCCGACGGCGAGCAGATCGAATTCTCCGCGCGCGAAAGCTTCCGCGACCGGCGCGACCGAAGCCGGCTCCGCGGCTCTGAGGCCCGGGCGATCAAGACCCACGCTGCCAACCGCGATGACGGGCGCGCCGGTGAGAAGTTTCGTCCAACCCGCGAGTGTGCGCGCGCCTTCATCAGGGAATCCCGGCTCCCAGGCGCGACGGGTCGAACAATGAAAGAGCGAGACGCCGGCGTCGCGCAGAGGCTCCAGCACATCGGCAAGTTCTCGCGGCGTGTCGGCGAGCTTCGCCGCATAGTCCTGCTGCTTCCATTGCGAGAAGCGAAAGGAAATCGGGAAATAGGCGCCGACGCGCGCCCGCATCGCGCTGACGATCTCGACCGCGAAGCGCGTCCGCGCGCGGCGGTCGCCGCCATAGCGATCCGTCCTGCGGTTTGTCACAGCCCAGAAAAATTCGTCGATGAGATAGCCGTGCGCGCCGTGAATTTCGACGCCGTCACAACCCATGTGTTTTGCGTCAGCGGCGGCTTGGGCGTAAGATCCGATGACCTCGGCGATCTCTTTCTCCGTCATCGCATGGGTGACATCGGGAAGGCCTGTGAACGCATTCGCATTCTCGGATGGACCAAATCCGGGAACATCGGGATCCGGCGCCATGCCGCGGCGGCGGAAACTGCCGGTGTGCCAGAGCTGCGGAAAGAAGAGTCCGCCCGCGGCGTGCACGGCTCTCACCACATCGCTCCAGCCGGAGAGAGTGGTCTCGCCCGCAAAATAGGGAACGCCTTCGTAGCTCGGCGCAGAGGGATGGCTGATATAGGTCCCCTCGCTGATGATGAGGCCGACGCCATTCGCCGCGCGCCGCGCGTAATAATCCGCGACGGTGGCGTGCGGCGCGCCATCCGGACAGAGATAGCGCGACATCGGCGCCATCGCGATGCGGCTTTGCAGCGACAGACCGGCGATTTCCGCGGGCTCGAACAGCGCGTCGAGCGCTGAAGGCGCCTCAGCGGACGCGATTTCCTGTGATTTCATGTCCGGCCCGCATAGTCTCAATGAAGCGCTCCAGCGGCGCAGGCGCCGCGAGCGCCGCATCACCAAGGCCGCCCGCCTCCCAGAATTTCTTCCA
Source organism: Terrirubrum flagellatum (assembly GCF_022059845.1). Classification (GTDB taxonomy): domain Bacteria; phylum Pseudomonadota; class Alphaproteobacteria; order Rhizobiales; family Beijerinckiaceae; genus Terrirubrum; species Terrirubrum flagellatum. Next base: position 2,637,633 of record NZ_CP091851.1, read on the forward strand.
GGACGGAAACAGATCGTGGAACGAACCATGATAAGGCTCGCGGCCCGGCCAGCGCATCTTGCGCGATCCGATCGGCGGTTTGTTAAGATCGGTCGCGTACCAGTAAAGCGGCTGGCGGCGGCGGAAATACCAGCGGCCGGCGATGCGCTCATAACGATCGAAATACATCATCTGCATGATGACCCATTCGCCGCCGGTCTCATGCTCGTTCTTGGAATAGACGATGCCAACGGCGCTGTCTGGCGTCTCAAACTCAATGATCTGGGTGCCGACATGATGCGAGGTGCCGTCGAACTGGCTGCGCATCGTCTCGTCGAGCCAGTCGCGTAACGCCCGACGCCCGCTCTTTCCCTTCCCGACCGCGACGTCCTCCGGAAACAGGTTCGCCATCGCATCCATGTCGCGCATGTCAAGCGCGAGCGAATATTTGGAGATGAGCTGGCGGATCTCGTCGCGGGATTCGATTCGATCGAGTCGCGCGAGGATTTCGGCGCTGCGGTCCTCCATGGCGGCCTCCGTCAGCGGCTCAGAAATAATAGCGGCCGATCGCGTCGGCGACGCAGGCCGGCTTCTGTCCGCCCTCGATCTCGATCGTGACGCGGACGATAGTCTGGACCGCCTTCTCCGTCAGCAACTCCGCCTTGACGAGCTCACCGACGCCGCGCACGCGCGAATTCACCTTGACAGGCGCGGGAAAGCGCACGCGGTCGCAGCCATAATTCACGCCCATGGTCATGCCTTCGGCGCGAAACAGCTCCGGCAGGAACATGTTGACCAGCGACAGCGTGAGATAGCCATGCGCCACCGTCGCGCCGAACGGGCCTGACTTCGCGCGCTCAGGGTCGACATGGATCCATTGATGATCGCCCGTCGCCTCGGCGAAGAGATCGATGCGCTCCTGATCGATCAGCAGCCACTCGCTGGCGCCGAGCGCACTGCCGACATTCGTGACCGCCTCATCAGCCGATCTGAAGACGAGACCCATCAGGCGCGCTGGCTCGACACGGATACGACTTCGCCGACCATGTATCCGGCGTAGTCGCTCGCAAGAAACATGATGACGTTCGCGATCTCCCAGACCTCCGCCGGGCGCCCGAACGCCTCCTGGCGCGACAGCGAATCGAGAAATTCCTGCGGCGCCGATCGCTTGAGGAATTCATGCATGGCGATCGAGGGCGAGACCGCGTTGATGCGCACGCCATGTTCGGCCGCCTCGACAGCGCTGCAACGGGTCAGCGCCATGACGCCGGCCTTCGCCGCGGCGTAATGCGCCTGCCCCTTCTGCGCGCGCCATCCCAGCACCGACGCATTGTTGATGATCGCGCCCGCGCGACGCGGAATCATCTTCTTCAGCATGGCGCGCGTCATGCGGAACGTGCCGGTGAGCGTCACGTCGAGAACCAGGCTCCATTCCGCGTCAGTCATTTCAACAACAGGCTTGAGCCCGCCAAGGCCAGCGTTGTTGACGAGCACATCGACGCCGCCAAGCTCCGCTTCCGCCGCATCGACCAGCGCCTGCACCTGCGCCTCGTCGGAGACGTTGCACATCAGGCGCGAGATTGGCGTATCCGGCGCGACGGCAGCCAGCTTCTCCACCGCTTCATCAAGCCGACGCTCATGAATGTCGGAGATCATCAGTGCGCGGCAGCCCTCCTCCAGCGCGCGCTTCGCCGTTGCAAAGCCGATGCCGACGCCGGCCGCCGCGGTGATGAGAACGGACTTTCCCTTGAGCAGCCCGTGACCTGGCACGTAGGCCGGAATCGGCGGCGCTTCGCTCATGCCTTGTTCGCCTTCGCGCGATCGAAATCCGCGTCCCGCTTCGCAACGAACGCGTCGCGCGCCTCCTGCGATTCCGCCGTCATATAGGCCTGCGCTGTGAAGCCCTGCTCCCAGCGATACTTTTGTTCGAGATCGCCATCCTCGACGCCGTTCAGCGCTTCCTTCGCCAGTCGGATCATGGTCGGGCTCTTGGCCGCGATCTTGCGCGCCAGCTCTATCGCCGCTTCGCGCAAGTTTTCGCGCGGCACGATCTTCTCCACGGCCCCAAGACGGTGGGCTTCGGCCGCATCGATCATCTCGCCGGTGAAATACATCTGGCGGACCTTCTGCACCGGGAACATGCGCTGGAGGTGCGCACCGGCGCCGAGCGCGCCGCGATCGACTTCCGGGACGCCAAAATGCGCGCAAGGCGACGCGATGATGATGTCCACTGCGCCGCAGATGCCGATGCCGCCGCCGAGCACGAAACCATGCACAGCCGCGATCGCCGGCTTCAGCCCGCGATGAAGCGCGCGGAAGGTCTCATAGTTGCCGGCATTGACTTCGGGGATCAGGCCCGGATTGGCCTGCAGCTCCTTGATGTCGACGCCGGCGCAGAAGCCGCGCCCCTCGGCGCGGATCACGATCACGCGGACATCGGCGTTGGCGTTAAGGGCGTCGATCTCCTGCGACAGGCTGCGCCATCCCGCGCTGTTCAAGGCGTTCACCGGCGGCGCATCGATGATGATTTCACCGACGCCGTCTTCAATCACAATCCGAAATGGCCCGCTCATGCCGCTCCCTTCCTCGCGACATCAGGCGCCGCAAGCGCCGTCAATCGATCGATGCTCACCTGAGCTTCACGCATGATGCGCGCGATGAGCTCGACGCAGCTCTCAAGTTTCTCGATCGCCGCAGCAGCCTGCCCGCTCGGCAGCAATCCGTTGTCGGGATCGCCATCGCGCACGCCGCGCTGCACGAGCGTCGGCAAGTTCGGCGCCATCACGGTCTGCGCGAAACTTGAATCCGCAGCCGACGTCGCCTTGAGACCCAGCTTGATCATGTCGATCATTCCAAGGCCCGCCTCCGCGCCCCATCGGCGCGCATGCGCGATCGACATCGCGAGCCGCGCGGGCAGACCCATGCCCTCGAGGCGGCGAATCTCGTCATTCTCGATGAAGCGCTGCGGCAGACCGTCGACCGCGAGCGTCACGCGAATATGCGCGGGATCCTTCGTCGCGAGATAGCGATCGAGCGCGCTTTTCGGCACCGGCGAGTCAGTCGTCATGAGAAAGCGCGTCCCCATGGCGATTCCCGCTGCGCCATAAGCGAGAGCCGCCGCGAGCCCGCGCCCATCGAAGAAGCCGCCGGCCGCGACAACGGGGACTTTGACGGCGTCGAGCACTTGCGGCAGCAGCACTGTCGTCGGCGATGCGCCGGTGTGGCCGCCGCCCTCGCCGCCCTGCACCGTGATCACATCGGCGCCGAGTTCCACCGCTTTCACCGCGTGTTTCAAGGCGCCAACTGTCGGCATGCAGATGACGCCGGCGTCCTTCAGCCGCTTGATCGTCTTCGCATCAGGTCCGCGGCCGTAGCTCACGGCGCGCACCTTATGCCTGATCACCATCTCAAGCACTTCCTCCGCGTTCGGCTGGAACATGTGGAAGTTCACGCCGAACGACGCCGAAGTCAGCGACTTCACCTTGAGAATTTCGGCTTCGACTTCGCCAGCCGGAATCGTCGCGCCGGCGAGAAAGCCGAAACCTCCGGCGTTTCCGGTCGCGGCCGTCAGCTTCGCGTCGGCGACCCATCCCATCGCCGTCTGAACGACAGGATATCGGCAGCCGAGGCGATCACACAGCTCGGTTCGCAATCCTTCAACCATTCCTCATCCAGTCAGCGAGACATCCTGCCGCGCTGCGCCGCAACAGGCTCCGGCGGCGCGCTGGCGCCATCGTCTGAATTGATTAACCGGCGGCGTCAGCGCCTCGTCAATAGAAGACGCGTCCGCCATTCACCAACAGGGTCTGGCCGGTGATGAAGCGCGCCTTCTCGCTCGACAGGAAGACCACCGCATTGGCGATATCCTCGGGCTCGCACAATTCGCCCAGCGGGATCATGTTCTTTGCGCGTTCATAGGCGTCCTGTGGAATGCGCTTCATGGCGCGCGTCTTGGTCGGGCCAGGGCAGATCGCATTCACATTGATCTTGAAAGGGCCGAGCTCGCGCGCGAGCGTGCGCGTGAAGCCGAGCACGCCGGCCTTCGCTGCGGCGTAGTCGGCGGTGCCGATATCGCCATTGACGGCGGAATCCGAAGAGATGCTGACGATCTTGCCTGATTTGCGTTCGCGCATGGATTCGACGACCTGGCGCGTGCATATCAAGGTCGTCATCAGCGACACGTCGATCACGAATTCCAGCGTCGAGGGCTTGGCGAGCCAGAATTCCGAATAATTCTCGCGCGCGGTCTGGCCGATATTGTTGAGCAGCATGTCGACCGGGCCGAAATCCTTGACGATGCGGCCGAACGCCCCTTCCACCTCGGGCAGTTTCGTCATGTCGCCCACGATTAGCAGAGCGCGCACGCCTTGCCCGCGCGCCATGTCGGCGGTCTCCATCAGCGCGTCGGCCTCGCGATCGAGAATCGCGATATCGGCGCCTTCCGCCGCATAAGCGAGCGCAGCGGCGCGGCCGATGCCGTTGCCGGCGCCGGTGATGACGGCGATCTTTCCAGCGAATTGCTTGCTCATGACGTCTCCTCGATTTTTGCATCGGCGCCGTCGCGCCGTTGAAACAGGCTCAGCAATCGATAGGACAGGTCGCTCGCACCCGGCTGGCCATGCGGACTGCCGGCGGCGAAATCGCTATAGGCGCCGAGATCGGCCGGCCTGCGCGTCGCCCAATCGAGCGTGATGCTTCGCCGCGTGAAACCCCATCGGCCAGCGCGCTTTTCATAGCGGTCGAGGCTGCGGCTGCCGGTAATCACCTCCGTCGCATCGGGCCGGTGCGTGCGGTGATAATTGAGCTTGTAGACCTCGCCCTCGGCGCGATCGCCGTCGATCACGAAGAGCGCGTTGACGACATAGTGCGCCGTCGCTTCGTAGCGCGCGAGCGCAGACTGCACCCAGACCGCATATTCCGCCGGCGAGCCCCTGAACATGTCGCCATGTTCTTCGATCGCGCCGGGGTGATAGAGACTTTCGAGCAGCACGAAGTCGCGCCGGTCGACGGCGCGCGAATAGGATTCGACCAGCCGACGCAAGGCATCTCGCGCCGCGACATCGCGCAGATCGCTCTCGGCCAATCCGAAGAGAGGCTCGCTCATGTCAGCGATCCCCGCGGCTCGCGCGGCATGCCGAGACCCTGCTCAGCGATAATGTTGAGCTGAATCTCGTTGGTTCCGCCATAGATCGTATCCGCGCGGCTGAAGAGGAAAAGCTGCTGCAACCGGGCGCGACGCGGATCGTCGCTTATGATGTTTGCGTCGCCGCCGAGCACGTCCATCGCGAGCCGGCCGAGATCGCGATGCCAGTTCGACCATTGATACTTGTACCCCAGCGCCTCGCGCCCGAGCGGCGCGGAGCCATCTGCGCCGAGCACGCGCAAGGCGCTGAAGCGAAGGGCGCGCAGACCAATCCAGGCGCGCGCGATGCGTTGGCGAATGACCGGCGCGTGCGCGGCGCCATTCTCGCGCGCGATGTCGATGATGAGTTGCAGCTCCTCAGCGAAGACCATCTGCTGACCGAGCGTCGAGACGCCGCGTTCGAAGCCGAGCAGCGCCATGGCGATGCTCCAGCCTTCGCCGGGTTCGCCGACGACATCCTCCGCCGACGCGCGCGCATTGTCGAAAAAGACCGAATTGAATTCCTCGCCGCCGCCCATCTGCCTGATAGGATGAATCGTCACGCCCGGCTGGCGCAGCGGCAGCATCAGGAAGATGAGCCCCTTGCGGCCGACAGAACCTTCCTCGCAGCGCGCGAGCGCGAAAATCCAGTCGGAGACATGGGCGAGCGAGGTCCATATCTTCTGGCCTGACACGAGCCAGTCGCCGGTCGCAGGATCGCGCGTCGCGCGCGTGCGCAGCGCTGCGAGATCGGAGCCTGCGCCTGGCTCCGAATAGCCCTGGCACCAGAAGTCTTCCCCGCCGAGAATGCGCGGGAGAAAGCGCGCCTTCTGCGACTCTGTTCCGTAGGCGATCAATGTGGGGCCGATCAGCCCTTCGCCGATGTGGCCCATGCGGCCGGGGCCGCCGGCGCGCGCATATTCCTCCTGAAACGCGACCTGCTCTGTGATCGAAAGCCCGCGTCCGCCATGCTCCCTTGGCCAACCGACGCATGTCCAGCCGCCGGAAGCCAGTTCGCGCTCCCAGCGCTTGCGCAATTCGGGCAACGCATCGCCGTCGCCGGCGTGTCCGCGATGGCGCAGCGGCGCGAAGTCTCCTACGAGATGCGCGCGCATCCAATTGACGACTTCGGCGCGCAGCGCCGTCGTCTCGTCCGGAACCGCACGCTCAGGCATGTTCGTGCTCGTCAAAGAGATGCTGCGCGACGCGCTCGAGATGCGTTTCCGGCGCGCCGAACCAGGCGGCGCTCGCCTGGGCGCGCTTAAAATAGAGGTGCGGATCATACTCCCAGGTGAAGCCGACGCCGCCATGAAGCTGGATCGCCTCCTCGGCCGCGAGATTGTAGATTTCCGTAGCGGCGACGAGCGCGCCAGCGACGTCGAGCGACGCCTCCCAGTCATCAGCGCCCTGATCGACGCCTGACGCCGCGCCCCACACGAGCGAGCGCGCCGTTTCGATCTCGATCGCAAGTTTCGCGCAGCGATGCTTAACCGCCTGAAAGGAGGCGATCGCGCGGCCGAACTGCACGCGTTCGGCGATATAGGCGAGAGTCAGATCTAGGCAGGCCTGGGCGCCGCCGACCTGCTCCGCCGCCAGCAACAGCTTCGACCAATCAGCGGCGCGCGTCGCGCCATGCGCGAGCCGCGCGGGATCATCGACGCGCGACGCCGGCGCACGGTCGGCATGGAGGCGGCCAATGTTGCGCGTCGCATCGAGCGTGCGATGCGACTGGAGATGCAGGCCAGCGCTCCGCTCAAGCGTGAACAGGCCGATCTCGCCGTCGAACCGAGCGGGCGCGAGAATGATGTCCGCATTCCTGACATCAAGGACCTGATCGACGACGCCGGAGATGACATATTCTCCCCCGGCGCGTTCCGCCGTCAGCAAGATGTCGTTGACCAGAGAACCACTCGCCGGCCATGCGACTGTCGCTGCACATTCGCCCGCTGCAATGCGCGGCAGCCAGCGCGCCTGCGCCTCGTCGCTCGCGGCGTGAGCGAGCAGAGGCGCGGCGCAGCCCGCCGTCGCGAAGAAAGGCGCACACAGGAGTCGCCGCCCCGTCTCCTCCAACAGCAAGGCGAGATCGAACAGGCCAAGCCCCAGACCGCCATGGCGCTCGGGGATCGCGACGCCGCACCAGCCCAGCTCGCGCGACAGCGCGTTCCAGATTGCGTCATCGCGCGATGCGCCGGCATCGATCACACGCCTGACCGCCGAGGATGACGATCTTTCCGCGAGGATGCGCGCGGCCTCCTCGCGCATCATTTCCTGGTCAGGCGAAAGGGCGAGCCTCATGCGGCCTCCGCCGCGCGCCGTTTGCGCGCCACGCTCATGAGATCAGGATGCCGCCATCAACGGTCAGAACCTGTCCCGTCGTCTTCCGGGACTCGTCAGAGGCCAGAAACAACGCCGCCTGCGCGACATCGATAGGATCGCTGATGCCGAGGAGATAGGCGTCCCACTGCTTCTTCAAATGCGGCTCGGTCTCATAGAATTTCATCACGCGTTCAGTCGCGACGGCGCCGGGCACGACCGTATTCACGCGAATCCTGTGCGACGCATATTCCACCGCCATCGAACGGCCGAGCGCGATCACACCGCCCTTCGAAGCAGTATAGGCGTCGCGGCGCGGGATGCCCATCATGGCGACGATCGAGGCGGAATTCACGATCGAGCCGCCGCCGGCCTTGATCATCTCCGGGATGGCGGCGCGGCAACACAGCCAGGTGCCGAAAAGATCGAGTTTGATCGCGCGCCAGAATTCGTCGAGCGGCGCTTCGGTCACCGGCCCGTCGCGGCTCGTCGATCCACCGGCGTTATTGTAGATCACGTCGAGCTTGCCGAACGCCTCGATCGTCCGCGCTATCATCTCAGCAACGCTGTCGGGCTCGGTCACATCGGTCGAGACGAAGATTCCCTCGCCGCCGGCCGCCTTCAGCAGCGACAGAGTCTCCTCGCCTTCGGAAATCCGGCGCCCCGCAACGACCACCCTGGCGCCCTCGCGCGCAAAGAGAATCGCCGCTTCGCGTCCGATGCCGCCGGTCGCGCCGGTGACGATCGCAACCTTGCCTGCGAGGCGATTCATGCTGTCGCTCCATGAAGCGATCGGAGGCGTCGACGCGGACCCCCGCTCATGCTCTCATGGCCTATCGGGCGAGCCTATAGCGGCATCGTCCGAAAAGACGAAGCTGCATGACGGACCGACCGCCATAGCCAGCGGGAAGACCGGGGGAGATCGAGAAAGCATGGGCGAGGCGGCCGGCCCCGGCGATTTCATCCTGCAGACGAAGGGGCTGAGCAAGGATTTCCTCGGCTTCAGCGCGGTGCGCAATGTCGATCTCAATGTCAGGCGCGGAACCGTGCATGCGCTCATCGGTCCGAACGGCGCCGGCAAGACGACCGTCTTCAATCTCCTGACCAAGTTTCTGAAACCGAGCGCCGGCCGCATCTATCATCGCGGCGATGATATCACCACGCTCGCTCCCGCCGATGTGGCGCTGCGCGGCCTTGTGCGCTCGTTCCAGATTTCGGCCGTCTTTCCGCATCTGACCGCGTTCGAGAATGTGCGGCTCGCGCTGCAGCGGCCGCTCGGCGTCTCCTATCGCTTCTGGATGGCGGAGGAGAAACTGTCTTCGTTGCGCTCTCGCGCCGAGGAGCTGTTGCAGTCGGTCGGGCTCATCGACTTCGCCGATCTCACTGCGGCGGAGCTCTCCTACGGCCGTCGCCGCGCGCTCGAAATCGCGACCACTCTGGCGCTTGATCCCGAAGTGCTGCTGCTCGACGAGCCAACGTCCGGCCTTGGCCTCGAGGATGTCGACCGCATCGCGCAACTGATCAAGACGGTCGCAGCGACGCGCACCGTTCTCATGGTCGAGCACAATCTCTCGGTGGTGTCGCGGTTGTCGCACACGATCACGGTTCTGGCCCGCGGCCAGATTCTCGCCGAAGGACCCTACGAGACCGTGTCGCGCCACCCTGATGTGATCCAGGCTTATCTCGGCGGCGGTCATGCTTGATATTTTCGACCTGCCGCCGGCGATGATCTTCGGCCAGTTGCTGATCGGGCTCATCAACGGATCGTTCTACGCCATGATGAGTCTCGGCGTCGCCATCATCTTCGGCATGCTGCGCATCGGCAATTTCGTGCATGGCGCGCAATATATGCTGGGCGGATTCTGCGCCTGGCTGCTCATCAACCTGCCAACGCTCCTCCCCGGTCTTGGCCTGCCGGCGATCAATTACTGGTGGGCGCTCATCATCACGCCAATCCTCGTCGGCTTTATCGGCGTCGTGATGGAGAAGCTGTTCATCTCGCGCGTCTACAATCTTGAGCACGCCTACGGCCTTCTGCTCACCGTCGGCCTCGCCATGGTGATCGAAGGCCTGTTCCACCTGCGCTTCGGCTCCGCCGGCCAGCCCTATTCAGTGCCCGATATTCTCGATGACGGCGTCGATCTCGGCTTCATGTATCTGCCCTATTATCGCGCCTGGGTGATCCTGTCGTCTGTGGTGATCTGCCTTGGCGCGTGGCTGCTGATCGAGCGCACCAAGCTCGGCGCCTATCTCCGCGCCGCCACAGAGAATCCTTCGCTGGTGCGTGCTTTCGGCGTCAACGTTCCACGCATGCTGACATTGACTTACGGATTTGGCGTCGGGCTTGCCGGACTGGCAGGCGTGATGGCGGCGCCGATCTATCAGGTCAGCCCGCAGATGGGGCAGAACATCATTATCGTCATTTTCGCCGTGGTGGTGATCGGCGGGATGGGTTCGATCTTCGGCGCGATCATCTCGGGCTTCATGCTCGGCGTGATCGAAGGCCTCACGAAAGTCTTCTATCCCCAGGCGTCATCGACCGTGATCTTCGTCGTCATGGCGATCGTGCTGATCCTGAGGCCCATGGGCCTGTTCGGGCGCGACACCTCCGCGGGCCACGCGCATGAGGCGAGCGGCGGCGCGACGCGCAACGGGCTCGCTGATCGTCTCGGCCCGTGGCTCGCGCTTTTCGCCGCAATCGGCGCGATCGGGCCGCTCTTCGTTTATCCCGTCCTGCTGATGAAGATCTATTGCTTCGCGCTCTTCGCCTGCGCCTACAATCTGATCTTCGGTTATGTCGGCCTGCTCGCCTTCGGCCACGCCGCCTTCTTCGGCGCATCGGCTTACGTCACGGCGCATGTCGCGAAATTCTGGGGCGTCACTCCGGAGATCGCGCTTCTCATCGGAACTTTGTGCGCCACCGCGCTTGGCGCGTTGTTCGGCTGGCTCGCGATCCGCCGGCAGGGCCTCTATTTCGCGATGATCACGCTGGCGCTGGCGCAGATCGTCTATTTCTACGCCTTACAGGCGTCATGGACCCATGGCGAGGACGGCATCCAGGCCGTGCCGCGCGGCAGGCTGTTCGGCTTGATCGACCTGTCGAATCCAACCGCGCTCTACGCCTTCGTGCTCGTCGTGTTCCTGCTCGGTTTCGCTTTCATCCATCGCATCATCCATTCGCCTTTCGGGCAGGTGCTGAAGTCGATCCGCGAGAATGAGCCGCGCGCGATCTCGCTCGGCTACAAGACGGAGCGCTTCAAATTGATCGCCTTCACGCTGTCGGCTGCGCTCTCTGGCGTCGCCGGCGGCCTGAAGGCGATCGTGTTCCAGATCGCCTCGCTCGCGGATGTGTTCTTCATGACGTCGGCCGACGCGCTGCTCATGGTCCTCATCGGCGGCGTCGGCACGATCCTCGGGCCCGTCGTCGGCGCCGCGGTGCTCGCGACGCTGCAGAACGAGCTCGCCCAGCTCGGCGCCTGGGTGCTGGTGGTTCAGGGCGCGATCTTCGTGCTCTGCGTGCTCACGCTCCGCAAGGGTATTGTCGGCACGCTGCTGGAATGGCTTGGCGCGCGCGAGCGAAGATCAGCGAAGTCTCTGTCCGCGCGCCCGGCGGCGAGCGGCGCTCACTGACACGGCGATCTCATTGCGCGGTGTAGCCGCCGTCGATCACGAGTTCTGTCCCGGTGACGAAGCGCGACTCATTGGAGGCGAGATAGAGCACGCCATAAGCGACATCATCCGCCTCGCCGCAATGACCAAGCGGCGTCTTGCCCTCGACGATGCGCTTGTGCTCCTCGAAATCACCGCGCCGACGCAAAGTCTCCTCGAGCATCGGCGTCCAGATATAGCCGGGATGGATCGAATTGACGCGGATGCGATAGCCCGCCTGCGCGCAATGCAGCGCGGCTGACTTGGTGAGCAGCCGAACGCCGCCCTTGCTCGCGCCATAAGCCGCCTGCGCGGGATTGGCGACAAGTCCAAGGATCGAGGAGAAATTGATGATCGATCCGCCATCGCCGGTTTCGCGCATCAGTTCGATGCCGTATTTCACGCCGAGGAAGACGCTCTCCAGATTGATGCTCAGCATCTGGCGCCACTCGTCGAGCGACAGCGCCTCCACGCTGCCCGCGGGAAAGGCGACGCCGGCATTGTTGACGACGACATGCAATCCGCCGAAGGCGCGCTTCGTCTCGCCGATCACATGGCGCCAGCCATTCTCGTCGACGACGTCGAGACGCGCAAAGATCGCGTCGCCGCCTGACTCGCGAATGGAAGCCGCGACTTTCTCGCCCGTCGCCTCATTGAGATCAGCGACGACAACGCGGGCGCCTTCTCGCGCCAGCAGGCGCGCGGAGGCTTCGCCCATGCCCTGCCCGGCTCCCGTGACGATCGCCGCCTTGCCTGCAACGCGTCCCATCTTCGCCTCCGCAGCAAACAAAACGCCGCAGCTTGCTTAAGCCGCGGCGTCTCAACCTCCCGTTTAAAGCGCTCAGCTCTTCTTGACGAGCGCGCACTTCGACGCCGACAGCGGCCGGAACGCCTGATCTGCGGGCACCGTCTTCAGCGGTTCGAAGAAATCCCAGTCGCCCTTCACTTCGGCCTGCGTCTTCACGCGCATGAGATAGGTGTCGTGAATCATGCGGCCGTTCGGCATCAGCTTGCCGTTCTTCAGGAAGAGGTCGTTGAACGACGTCTTCATGAGCTGTTCCTTGACCTTCTCAGGGTCCTTGCTGCCCGCCGCCTCGACAGCCTTGAGGTAGTTGGTCGTCGCGGAATAGCAGCCGGCGTGAATCCAGGAAGAAATGCGGCCCGTCTTTTCGAGGATGCGCTTGCCGAAAGCGCGATTCTCGTCCGACGAGTCCCAATACCAGGGCGCCGCAAATTCGATGCCCTGGAGCGGCGCAAGTCCCGTCGCCTTGACCTCGACCTCGTAGAGGCCAGTCACCGCCACGCGCTGGCCGCGCTGCGCGAGGCCGAATTCGCGAATCTGCTTCAGCGCATTGACGAGATCGGGGCCGTTCAACGTCAGGCCCACCATCTTCGCCTTCGAGGCCTGCGCCTGAATGAGATAGGAGGAGAAATCGGTCGAGCCGAGCGGCGCACGCACGGCGCCGAGCAGCTTGCCGCCCGTCTGCTCGATGACGTCCTTGACCGTCTGCTCCAGCACATAGCCCGCCTGATAATCCGGCGAGATCAGGAACCAGGAATCGACGCCGCGCTGCGCCTGCGCCACCGCCGAGGTGCGCGAGATGGAATAGGCGTCATAGGCCCACGCAATGCCGTAGCCGTTGCAATCCTCTTCCGTCATGCGATCGGTGATCGGCGAAACGAAGAGGCCGAGCTTCTTTGAATCCTTGAGCAGGTTGTTGACGCCAAGCGCAATCGCCGAATTTGCGATATCGACGAGAACGTCGACGCCATCGCGATCCACCCATTGCCGCGCGATCGACAGGCCGACGTCTGGCTTGTTCTGGTGGTCGGCGGAGACGATCTCGATCGGTTGTCCCAACGCCTTGCCGCCGAAATCCGCAATCGCGAGCTTGGCCGCTTCGACGCTGCCGACGCCGCTGAATGTGGAAAACGAGCTGCTCTGGTCGTTGAGCACGCCGATCTTCACGCCGCCCGGCGACTGCGCGATCGCAGGCCGCGCGATCGTCATACTGCCCGCCGCCAGCGCGGCCATCGATACGAAATCCCTGCGCCTCATGCGTTCCTCCCCACTTTCGTTGAGGGCGCGCGTCGAGGCGACGCCCACTCATGGACGCTGCGATGCTCAGCTTCGCGAGTCCAGCAGTCGTCGTCCCTTCGGACTAGAGTCGGTCAGCGCGCCAGCTTCTCGAGCGCGTCGAGCCCGCCGCGCAATTGCTGGATCGCGTCGCCCAGCGCTTCGCTTGCGATCCGCGCGTCACGCCGCTCGGCGCCGTCGCTGAGCAGGCCGCGGATCGCGATCTCGGCGATGAAATCGGCGATCTCCTTCGGCGACTTGCTGCCGGTCGGGTGAAACCAGCGCGAGGCGGAATTCGCCATGCCGATCACCGCGAAGGCGGCGAGCTTGGGATCGACGTCGCGGAATTCCCCCGACCTGACGCCGTCCTGAATGAAGCCTGTGTAGAGATCGAGAATCTTGCGCTTGCTCGAGTTGTAGACCGGGGCGATTTCCGGCGGGATCTCCGACTCCATGCTGCTGACGACGAGAAAACGCGCGCCTGCGGACAGGCGGCGCACGATGCCGTCAACCACAGCCCGGCGCAGCCGCTGCGTCGCGGAGAGACCCTTTTCTTCCGCCAGCTTGAGCAACGCATTGTAGGGGATCAGCGCCTCCTCCTCCATGAGGGTGCCGAAGATCTCCTCCTTGTTGCGGAAATAGTGATAGAGAGCCGAGCGACCAAGGCCGAGCGCGTTGGCGATGTCGCTCATGCTGGTCTGCGCATAACCCTTGGTGTTGAAGATTTCCGCGGCGATCGAAATGAGCTGCTCGCGCACCAGCTCCTTGCGCGGATTGGGCGCAAGCCGGCCATTCGCCGGCGATTTCTCAGCGGCGCTCACAGCCTGTTTGGGGAGCTCCGCATCCGCCATGCTGGCCTTCATTGCTCGTCCTGCTCTATAGGGGCTGCGAGCGGCGGTATCACTTTTTGGAGCGCGCATCTACATCTCGCCTTTTAGGTCGCTGGCGCGAGCCGGCCTTCATTGATCATCCGGGTCAGGTCGCGCTTGCGGATCTTGCCCGCCTGAACCGGCAGCTCATCGACGAAATAGACGCGACGCGGCGCCTTATAGGCCGAGAGGTTCTCACGACACCATGCGATCACGGCTGGCCCGTCGAGGTTCGCGTCCTTCTTGCGCACCACCACGGCGACGGGAATCTCGCCCTTGCTCTCATCCGCCGCGCCGACCACGGCGCAGACCGCGACATCGGGATGCTTGTAGAGAACGGACTCGACCTCCAGCGGATAGATGTTGAAACCGCCGGCGATGATCACATCCTTCTTGCGATCGACGATGAAGAGATAACCGTCCTCGTCGAGATAGCCGAGATCGCCGCTTAACCAGCCGGCGGGCGTGAAGCTCTTCGCCGTCGCCTCGGGATCGCGCCAGTAGCCGAGCGACACGCAATCGCCGCTGATCACGACTTCGCCGACCTCCCCTTGTGGAACCGGCTTGCCCTCGTCGTTAACGATCGCGATGCGCGAGCTGCCAACAGGCAAACCAGCCGCGCCATGTTTTCTCACGCCAACCGACGGCTCCATCACATTCTGGCCGAGCGTTTCCGTTGCGCCATAGACCTGGATGACGCGCGCGCCGGACGCGTCCTCGAACTTGCGCATGATGATCTGCGGCACCGGCGATCCGCCCGTGGTGCAAAGGCGCAATGATGAGAGATCATGTCGCTTCGGATCGAGCGCTCCGACGAGATAGACGAACATGGTGGGCGTGCCGGCGAAATAGGTGGCGCGATGCTCCTTGATCGCGGCAAGCACCTTCTCCGTATCCCAGCGACCATGCAGCACGATGGTGCCGCCAGCGAACAGGCAGAGATTGAGATTGACCGTGCAGCCGAAATTCGTGAACAGCGGCACCGCGCACATATAAATTTCGCGACCGAACTGCGTGCGATGCGCGCACATCATGTCGCGCAGCGTCGAATACTGATTGAACTGCGACTGCGCGATGCCTTTCGGCATTCCCGTCGTGCCCGACGTGAAGAACAAGGCGGCGACATCACCAGGCGCGCAACGCGCGCGGGGATAGTCGGCGCTCGCTTTCTCGATCAGCGGCGCGAGCCGCTCGCAGCCCGCATGCTCGCCGCCGCCCGCCAGCAGCAGCGCGCGAAGCGTTGGAAGCTCGCCCCTGACAGGAGCTACGATCGGCGCCGTCGTCTCATCAACGATCATCGCCGCCATGTCGCTTTGCGCGACGATCGCCCTCACCTCGCCTTCCCTGAACATCGAAGTCATCGGCACGGGCACGGCGCCGATCTGCTGCGCGGCCCAGAAGCCCAGCGCCATGTCGAGCCCGCTCGGGAGATAGAGACCGACGCAGTCGCCCTGCCTTACGCCTTTCGACGCCAGCACAGCGCCAATGCGCGCCGTGCGGTTATCGAACTGGGTATAGGTGAGCGTCTCGGATTCCGCGATGATGAAGGGTCGATCGCCGAGCATGCGCACATTGCGTGCGAGCATCTCGTTCAGGCACTCCATCCCCATCTCCCCGGCGCGCGGATTTAGCCACGCGCTATGACTGCAATTGCAAGATTAGGAAAGCGCTTCCAGCGCAGGCACGTCCGAACGGACTAATGGATTTCAGGCGGGAGGAAGCCTGCCCGACAGCAATGTGAAGACGCCGGTGCAGTCGATGTCGCCGCCGCCGGCCGCGCTGAAGCGACGATAGAGATCGGCTGCAGCCGCGTTGATGGCCGCGTCGACGCCGGCGTCGCGCGCAGCCTGCGCGGCAAGGTCGAGGTCTTTCAGAAGAATCGTCGTCTTGCCTCCGGGCCTGTAGCCGTTGCTCGACGGCGCGCCCGGCACGGGCCCCGGCGCCGGACAGACATTTTCCAGCGCCCAGGAGCGTCCGGTCGAGGCCATCATGATCTCAAAGAGCGTGTCGGCGGCAACGCCCAGCCTTTCGCCAAGCGCAAAAGCCTCCGACAGCGCGCCGATGGTCGCGCCGACAACGAGATTGTTGCACAGCTTCGCCGCGAGGCCCGCGCCTGCTCCGCCGACATGGACGATCTTCTGTCCGATGCCGGCGAGCAGCGGGCGCGCGCGAGCGAACGCCTGTTCCGTTCCCCCGATCATGATGCTGAGCGAACCTGCAGCGGCCGCGGCGACGCCGCCTGACACCGGCGCGTCGATCATATCGTGGCCCGCTTGCGTTGCCGCCGCCTGCAAATCGCGCGCGGTCGCGATGTCGATCGTGGAGCAATCGACCAGCAGCGACCCTTGACGCATATTCGTGATCAATCCCCGGTCGCCCTCATAGACGGCGCGAACCTGTGCGCCCGATGCGAGGATCGTCAGCGCCGCGTCGGCGTCGGATTGCCGCGGGATCGCGTCCTGCGCCTCACCGCCCGCCGACTCAAATTCTGCGCGTCGCTCAGGCGAAACATCGATTCCGATGACCTGGTGGCCGGCCTTTCTCAGATTGAGCGCGATGGGAAGCCCCATCTGGCCAAGGCCAATTACCAGAACTTTCATTCGCCAATTCCGATCACGCCGGAGCGAATGAAAGCCCGAGCGGCTGCGCGCGGGCCGCCAGCGTTTCGTCGAAGGCGCGACGGATGGCGTCGAACGTCCATTCGCCTTTCAGCACCGGCGCCGCGATCATGGGGTGAGTGATCAGCGACAACGCATCGCCGGTGATGCGGAGAATCTGTCCATTCACCGCCGCGGAACGATCGGAAAGGAGGTAACTGACAGCCGGGGCGCTGACATCGGGGTGAGGCATCACGACGTGCGGCTGCGCGCGATTTTCGTTCTGGCGCGTCATGAAGGCGACATTCGCTTGCGCCATCGCGGTCTGCGCCAGCGGAGAGATGGCGTTCACGCGCACGCCCGAGCCCCGTAATTCCAGAGCCCAGCCATAGGTCAGCGACGCGATCGCGCCCTTGCTGGCGCCATAGCCGCTCAAGCCGACATCGCCGGCGTGAGAGCCCGATGTGACGTTGACGATAGAACCCTTGCCGCGCTCCTTCATGCGGCGCGCCGCATGAACGCCGCAGGCGACCGAGCCGCCGATATTGACGTCGAGCATGAGGCGGAGATCGGCCTCGCTCATGTCGAGGATTTCGGCCGGTCGCAGCACGCCCGCATTGTTCACGAGCCCATCGATCGCGCCGAAGGAATCGACGCAGCATTCGATCAGTTCGCGCGCGACATTCCAGGACGAGATGTCGCCGGCTTTCGCGACGGCCCGACAGCTCGCCTTTTCGATCGAAGCCGCGACGCGAGACGCTGCTTCGGAATCGATATCGTTTACTACGACGCTTGCGCCGAGGCCGGCGGCATGGCGCGCATAGGCTTCGCCGAGACCGGCGCCGGCTCCGGTGATGACAATCGCCTTGCCCTCGAGCGCGCCCATGGCGGTCATCCCGATATCTGCGCGCCATCGACATTGATGGCGGCGCCGGAAACGAAGCAGGCGTCGTCCGATGCAAGAAACGCATAGACCCCAGCGAGATCCTGCGGCTCGGCGCGCTCGCGCTTGCCGCGCAGTTTTGGTTTTGGGAATGCGATCGAGGGATCGGGGTCGCGCACCGGCGCCATGTTGGCGGTCATTGGCGTATTCACGCCGCCCGGACAGACGACATTCACACGCACGCCGAGCGGACCGAACTCGCCGGCGAGCGATTGCGAGAGCCCGATCACGCCGGCCTTCGCCGCCGCGTAATGCGAGGCGTAGGCGATGCCGCGCACGCCGGCGAGCGAAGAAGTGTTCACTATATTACCGCCGCTTTTGATCAGATGCGGCAGCGCCGCCTGAATGATCGGCATCAGGCTGTTGAGATTGACGTCCATCACGCGCGCCCAGTCCGCGGCGGAAATATCCTCGAAGCGGCAGCGGCCATAAACGCCGGCGATATTCAGCACCACATCAAGCGCGCCGAGCTTCGTCGCGGCCTCGTCCACCATGCGGCGGCAAGAGTCGTGATCGGCGGCTTCAAACAGAATCGCGTGCGGCGCGCGGCCGTAACGCGCCGCGATCTCGTCGCACGTCGCGCGCAAGGCTTTCTCATCGCGATCGGCGAGCGCAAGCTGCGCGCCTTCGCGCGCCAGCCGATCCGCGACCGCGCGCGCGATGCCCGACGCTGCGCCTGTGACAAGCGCCTTCCTGTTCACGAAACGCTCGACGCCCGCCATGGCAAATCCTCGGTGTCAGGAGGTGAGAGCGTCATGCGCGGCGGCCGGCATCCTCCGGACGGCCTAGTCCGATGCGGCAAAAGCCTCGCGCCGCCTGCGCTTTTTGACGCGGCGTCGGCGATTTGACACGCAGTCGAATTACTGACATCCGTGTTTGCGTTGCAGCCGGGCGAAGACTCGGCGCTCAGGGAGGCCAGCATGAATTCGCATCCTTCTCGCGGCTTCGCAGGGAGCTGAGCGGAAGGCGCAATCATCGCGCCGCCGCTTCGTCATCGCCTTCGCCGGCCGCCTTCCAAGGCGACCAGGATCGTCACTCGGGTCAGGGTCCAGCGAACATGTCGCAACATGCTTTTTCCGTCGCCGAAATCGGATCGCTCGTCGATCGCATTTATGACGATCTGCTCGGCGGCGCGCCGCTGCAGCGCTCGGTCGACCTCATCCGCTCGAAATTGTCCGCGGCCTATGCGGTGCTCACGATCGAACGGCGCGCGCAGACGCCTGATCGCATGACCGTTGTGTCAGGCGATGATCTGCCGGCGGAAGCGCGGGAGCTCGCCTCGCATGACGGACGCATGCGCGCCGGCGATAGCCGCTTTGGCGCGACTCCCCTCTTCCTCGAACATGCGCATCACATCGCGGCCGCTGAAGCAGGGCAGAAGGAAGAATATCATCTGCGCATGTTCCGGCCGCGCGGGGAAAGCCCTTTCGTCGAGGACGACACGTCGCTCTGCTCGATGCTGCTGTCGCATGTGCGGCGCGCGCTCGAATTCTCCGCGCGCATCGGCAAGACCGAGACCGAGAACAAGCTTTATTCCGGCGTCATGGACAAGTTGCTGATCGGCGCCGTGCTGTTGGATCGCAAGGGCTATGTGTTGCAGACCACATCCGCGGCCTCGACAGCACTGCAATCGCGCAATGGATTGCAACTTGTCGGCCAAAGGCTTGCGGCCACGTCCGCAAAAGATGACCGAGCTCTGCAGGCGGCCGTGAAGGACATGATCGCGCCAGGCGACGCGTCGCCCGCTTCGCGCGCGCTGTCGCTGACGCGGCCGTCAGGCGCGCGCAAGCTTGGCGTCATCATCCAGCGCATCGGCGCGGACGAGAACTGGCATGGCGTCAGCGGCGCCGTCGCGGCCGTCTTCATCCGCGATCCCGAATGCAACACGGAGGTCGAGATCAGCCTGCTGTGCGAGCTGTTCGATCTCACGCCGGCGGAAGCCGCTGTCGCGCATCGTCTCGCGAATGGCCTGTCGCTTGAAGAAACCGCGGAAGCGCTGTCGATCAGCCGCAACACGGTGCGCGCGCATCTGCGCTCGATCTTCTCGAAGAGCGGCATCACGCGCCAGACCGAACTCGTGCGGCTGATGCTCAACAGCGCCGCGGTGCTCGGCCCGCCGCGCAACCGCATGAACTAACCGGCGCCGGCGACTCCAGTCGCATGGCGAGTCCCACGATCCTTCCCTTCCGCGGAAAGCGTCCGCGCATCGCCGCGAACGCCTTTATTGCGCCGACGGCGACGATCATCGGCGATGTCAAGATCGAAGACGGCGCGTCGATCTGGTTCGGCGTCGTCATTCGCGCCGATGTCGGTCCGATCCGCATCGGCAAGGGATCGAACGTCCAGGACAATTCGGTGCTGCATGTGGGCGACGATCCCGGAGGCACGCACATCGGCGATGATGTGCTGATCGGCCATCTCGCCATGATCCATGGTTGCGAGATTCAGTCAGGCTCCTTCATCGGCATGAGCGCGACGGTGCTTGACGGCGCCGTGATCGAAACCGGCGCGCTCGTCGCCGCGGGAAGTCTGGTGACGCCGGGCAAACGCATCGGCGCGGGATGGCTGTGGGCCGGACGACCCGCGAAGCCAATGCGCAAGCTCGGCGCGACCGAGCTTCGCATGATCGAGAACGGCCCGCGGCATTATCGCGCCATCGCCGATGCCTATGCGGCGGAAGCCGCCGCCGTCTGATCAGCGTTATTTCGCCAGCACCATCGTCCAGAATGGCGCGTCGCTGTCGGCGCGGGCGACGCCGATGCGCGTCATCGTCGGCGACAGAAGATTCGCGTTATGCGCCGGCGACGCCTTCCACAATGCGATCGCGCCTTCGAGCGTCGTCGGCCCCATGCCGAGATTCTCCGCCGCGGCGTCGACGCGATAGGCGGAAATGCGGCCGGAGAAATCGCCATGGGAGAGTTCGCCGTCGCGCGCGACGACGCGGGCCTGCGTTGCGGCCGCGGCCGTTATCTGTGGATCAGGTTTGACGGGACCAAGGCCGCGTGACGCGCGATAGAGGCTGACCAGCTTGGCCGCCTGGGCGACGTTCACCGGTTTATCGATGACCGTGACGGACCGGCGCGGCGAGGCGCAGCCGGCGAGCAGAGCGGCGCAGAGGATGACGAGGGCTGGCTTGATCAGTCGCATTGGCGGACGAGTCCGGCTCCTTCAATCTGGAGCCGAAAGTGCCCCCTGCCCCTTAATTCCTCGTCAAATCCGCGTGAAGTTCGTCGGGTCCGTGCGCCCGCCTGCGGCTTTCGATTGCGGACTTGCTGATCCCGCCGGCGCGTTCGACAGTGCCCCAACAAGCAGGCGATGTTGCAACGCAGCAAATGAGTGACAGATTCGAGTTCCTTCTCGCCCTCGCAAGGGAGCAGCATTTCAGCCGCGCCGCAGAATCCTGCGGCGTGAGCCAGCAGACTTTCTCGGCCGCCATCAAACAGCTCGAGGAGCGGTTCGGCGTTCTGCTGGTGCAGCGCGGCTCGCGCTTTCAGGGGTTTACGCCGGAAGGCGAGCGGGTGCTGCAATGGGCGCGCCGCATCGTCGGCGACATGCGGGCGATGCATGAGGATGTCGCCAATTTCCGCAAAGGCGTTTCCGGCCATCTGCGCATCGCCGCGATCCCGACGGCGCTGCCCATGGTCGCCGGCCTGACAACCCCCTATCGCGACGCGCACCCCAATGTGCGCTTCACCATTGAATCAACAACCTCGACCGACATCCTTGATCTGCTTGAGAATCTGAAGATCGACGCCGGCCTGACCTATCTCGAGAACGAACCAGTCGGGCGGGTCACGACAATCCCGCTCTATCGCGAGCGCTATCGACTCCTGACCGCGGCGGAAGGCGTTTTCGGCGACCGCGCCGAGGTCGCCTGGGAGGAGCTTGGACGCGCGCCGCTCTGTCTTCTCACGCCCAACATGCAGAACCGACGCATCATCGATCACCAGCTCCGGATGAGCGGCCATGAGCCGGCGCCGACGCTCGAATCCAACTCGATGATCGTGCTGATGAGCCATGTCCGGACCGGCAAATGGGCCAGCATCATGCCGGCAGTGCTGGCGGAGACACTGGGCCTCACCTCGCTGGTTCGCTCTATCCCGATCGTCGACCCTGACATCGCTCACACGGTCGGGCTGGTTATCCCGCACCGCGATATCATGAGCGCCACGGTGTCGGCCCTGGTGGGCATCGCGAAACAGGCGGCGGCGGTCTGGGCGGTCGGCGAACATCCCGTTCCATCACAGGAGACGACTTAACAAAAAATTTTTGTCGCCCGACGGATATGCTTGATTGATTTGAACAATTCGATAGCCCACCCTACCTTAGAATAAAAACAAGTTGGGCGGAACTCGATGACGGCGTACGAACCGTGGAACGCTGAGCGGGCGTCCCAGATCATCGCTGAACATGCGGCGCTTGAGGGAGCCACGCTCCCGATCATGCACGCGATGCAGGAAGCGTTTGGCCATGTGCCCGATGCCGCCGTGCCGATGATCGCTGATGCGTTGAACCTCTCCCGCGCCGAAATCCATGGCTGCCTGACTTTCTATCACGATTTCCGTCGCCAGCCCGCCGGCCGCCATGTGGTCAAGCTCTGCCGCGCCGAAGCCTGTCAGTCCGTCGGCGCCGACGCGCTCCATGCTGACATCAAGCGCGAACTGAATGTCGACTGGCATGAGACGACCGCCGATGGCGAAGTGACCATCGAGCCTGTGTTCTGTCTCGGCCTCTGCACATGCGGTCCTGCCGCTCTGATCGACGGCAAGCCTGTTGGCGCGCTTGATGTCGGCAAACTGCGCGCCGCGCTCGGCCGGAGTCACTGACATGGCCGACGTCACGAAAATCTACGTCCCGCGCGACATGGCTGCGCTCGCCATGGGCGCCGATGACGTCGCAGCGAAAATCGAGACGGTTGCGGAAAAGAGCGGCGCTGCGATCGAGATCGTGCGCAACGGATCGCGCGGACTTCTCTGGCTCGAGCCGATGGTTGAGGTCGAAACCGGCGAAGGCCGTATCGCCTATGGTCCCGTCGCGGCGAGCGACGTTGAAAGTTTGTTCGCGAGCGACTTCCTCAAGGGCGGCGCGCACAAGCTGCGCCTCGGCAAGCCCGAAGAGATTCCGTGGCTCGCGAAGCAGCAGCGGCTGACCTTCGCGCGCTGCGGAATCATCGATCCCTTCTCTCTCGATGATTATCGCGCCTATGGCGGCATGGCCGGCCTCGACAAGGCGTTGACGCTCGATGCGCCAGGGATTGTCGATGAAGTGAAAGCGTCGGGGCTGCGCGGGCGCGGCGGCGCCGGTTTCCCCGCCTGGATCAAGTGGGACACGGTGCGCAAGGCCGAGGCCGATCGCAAATATGTCGTGTGCAATGCCGACGAAGGCGATTCCGGCACCTTCGCCGATCGCATGCTGATGGAAGGCGATCCCTTCACGCTGATCGAAGGCATGACGATCGCCGGGCTCGCGACCGGCGCGACCAAGGGCTACATCTATCTCCGCTCGGAATATCCGCAGGCTTTCGAGGCGCTCAACCGCGCGCTTGTCGTGGCGCGACGCAGAGGCGTGCTCGGCGCCTCGGTGATGAATTCCGGCAAGCCGTTCGACATCGAAGTCAGGCTCGGCGCCGGCGCCTATATCTGCGGCGAAGAGACGTCGCTGCTGGAAAGCCTCGAAGGCAAGCGCGGCGTGGTGCGCGCGAAGCCGCCGATCCCCGCGCTCAAAGGACTCTTCGGCAAGCCGACGCTCGTCAACAATGTGATGTCGTTCGCGGCGATCCCGTGGATTCTCAGCCATGGCGGCAAGGCCTATGCCGATTACGGCATGGGCCGCTCGCTCGGCACGCTGCCGATCCAGCTCGCCGGCAACGTCAAGCGCGGCGGGCTGATCGAGCTCGCGTTCGGGATCTCGCTCCGCGAGGTGATCGAAGAATTCGGCGGTGGAACATGGAGCGGCCGTCCCGTGCGCGCGGCGCAGGTTGGCGGGCCGCTTGGCGCCTACTTCCCCGACAAGCTGTTCGACACGCCGCTGGATTACGAAGCCTTCGCCGCGAAGAAGGGCCTGCTCGGCCATGGCGGAATCGTCGTGTTCGACGACACGGTCGATCTGGCGAAGCAGGCGCGTTTCGCCTTTGAATTCTGCGCCGCCGAATCCTGCGGCAAATGCACGCCCTGTCGCATCGGCGCGACGCGCGGCGTCGAGACGATGGATCGCGTTATCTCCGGTGTTCAGCCCGAAAAGAATCTCGGCCTCGTGCGCGACCTCTGCGAGATCATGACCGACGGCTCGCTCTGCGCCATGGGCGGGCTGACGCCCGTGCCCGTAATGAGCGCGATCGACAATTTCCCCGAAGATTTCAATACGCGCGCGCGGCCGTCCGTCGCGATCGCGGCGGAATGAGGAGGACATCGTGAGCCTCATTAGGGAACTCGACTACGGCACGCCGATCCGCGTCTCCGAGCAGACGGTGACGCTGAGCATCGACGGCGTCGCCGTCACGGTGCCGGCAGGAACCTCCGTCATGGCCGCCGCCATGACTATGGGCACGAAAATCCCGAAGCTCTGCGCGACCGACATGCTGGAGCCGTTCGGCTCGTGCCGCATGTGCCTTGTCGAGATCGAGGGACGGCGCGGAACGCCCGCTTCCTGCACGACGCCCGCCGAGAACGGGATGGTCGTTCACACGCAGACCGACAAGCTGGCGCGCATGCGCAAGGGCGTGATGGAGCTCTATATCTCCGATCATCCGCTCGACTGCCTCACCTGCGCCGCCAACGGTGATTGCGAGTTGCAGGACATGGCGGGCGCCGTCGGCCTGCGCGATGTGCGCTATGGCGATGAGGTCGCGAACCATTTCGAAAAGGATTCGCCGCTCGCGCTGCCAGTCGACGAGAGCAATCCCTATTTCACCTATGATCCCGCGAAGTGCATCGTCTGCAATCGCTGCGTGCGCGCCTGCGAAGAGGTGCAAGGCACCTTCGCATTGACGATCGCCGGCCGCGGCTTCGACTCGCGCGTCTCGGCCGCTGGCGTCGATTTCCTCGAATCCGATTGCGTGTCCTGCGGCGCCTGCGTGCAGGCCTGCCCGACAGCGACCCTGACGGAAAAGACCATCATTGATCACGGCCAGCCCGATCATTCCAAGGTCACCACCTGCGCCTATTGCGGCGTCGGCTGCTCGTTCAAGGCTGAGATGCAGGGCGATCGCATCGTCCGCATGGTTCCTTACAAGGACGGCAAGGCGAATGAGGGCCACTCCTGCGTGAAGGGTCGCTTCGCCTGGGGCTACGCCACGCACAAGGATCGCATCACCAAGCCGATGATCCGCGAGAAAATCACCGACCCCTGGCGCGAAGTGTCATGGGACGAGGCGATTAATCACGCTGCGAACGAGTTCAAGCGCATCCAGGCGAAATATGGCCGCGAGTCGATCGGCGGCATCACCTCGTCGCGCTGCACCAACGAAGAAGTCTTCCTCGTGCAGAAGATGGTGCGCGCCGCCTTCGGCAACAACAATGTCGACACATGCGCCCGCGTGTGCCATTCGCCGACCGGCTATGGCCTCAGCAAGACGTTCGGCACCTCGGCCGGCACGCAGGATTTCCGCTCCGTCGCCAAGGCCGATGTGATCCTCGTCATCGGCGCCAATCCGACCGATGGCCATCCCGTGTTCGCCTCGCGCATGAAGAAGCGCCTGCGCGAAGGCGCGAAGCTGATCGTCGCCGATCCCCGCCGCATCGACATGGTGAAGTCGCCGCACATCAAGGCGGAGCATCATCTGGCGCTGACGCCCGGCACGAACGTGGCGCTGATGAATTCGCTCGCCCATGTCGTCGTGACCGAAGGGCTCATCAACGAATCTTTCGTGCGCGAGCGCTGCGATCTCGTCGATTTCGAGATGTGGGCGCGCTTCGTCGCGGAGGAGCGCAACTCACCCGAAGCGATGGAGCAGTATACTGGCGTTCCCGCGACCGAAGTCCGCAAAGCGGCGCGGCTCTACGCGACCGGCGGCAATGGCGCGATCTATTATGGCCTTGGCGTCACCGAACACAGCCAGGGCTCGACCATGGTGATGGCGATGGCCAATCTCGCCATGGCGACCGGCAATATCGGCCGCGACGGCGTCGGCGTGAATCCGTTGCGCGGACAGAACAATGTGCAGGGCTCCTGCGACATGGGTTCGTTCCCGCACGAATTCTCCGGCTATCGCCATGTCAGCGACGATGCGACGCGGCAGATGTTCGAGACGATGTGGGGCGTGCCGCTCTCGAACGAGCAGGGCCTGCGCATTCCGAACATGCTCGATGAGGCGGTCGGCGGCGGCTTCAAGGGCCTCTATGTCCAGGGCGAAGACATCGCCCAGTCCGATCCCGACACCAAGCATGTTACGGCCGGCCTCAAGGCGATGGAATGCATCGTCATTCAGGACATCTTCCTGAACGAGACCGCGAAATACGCGCATGTCTTCCTGCCCGGCTCCTCCTTCCTCGAGAAGGACGGCACTTTCACCAACGCCGAGCGTCGGATCAGCCGCGTGCGCAAGGTGATGGAGCCGATGTCGGGCAAGGAGGAATGGGCGGCGACCGCCGAACTCTCGCGCGCGCTCGGCTATCCCATGGAATACAATCATCCCAGCGAGATCATGGATGAGATCGCGCGGCTGACGCCGACCTTCACCGGCGTGAGCTACGACAGGATCGATGAGCTCGGCTCGATCCAGTGGCCGTGCAACGACAAGGCGCCGACGGGCACGCCGATCATGCATATCGATCGCTTCGTGCGCGGCCTCGGCAAGTTCATGCTGACCGAATACGTGCCGACCGAAGAGCGCACTGGCGCGCGCTTCCCGCTGATCCTGACGACGGGCCGCATCCTGTCGCAGTACAATGTCGGCGCGCAGACGCGGCGCACCGCGAACTCCGTCTGGCACGAGGAGGACATCCTCGAGCTCCATCCGTTCGACGCCGAAAATCGCGGCATCAAGACGGGCGATCTCGTCGCGCTGCAAAGCCGCTCCGGCGAAATCTCGCTGCGCGCCGAGGTGTCGGACCGGATGCAGCCGGGCATCGTCTATACGACGTTCCATCACGCCAAGACCGGCGCGAACGTCGTGACGACGGATTATTCGGATTGGGCGACCAACTGTCCGGAATACAAGGTGACCGCGGTGCAGGTGCGCCGGACGAACACCTATTCCGGCTGGCAGGAGCAGAACGACCGCGAAGATGTCGAGTTGCGCCGGATCGCCATCGCGGCGGAGTGATCATGCGATGATCGAGCCGGTCGAAACGGCCCCTGCCCGCTACGTCTCCTTCTCCTCGGGAGAGACGCGAGCAGGCGCGCGCGCCGTTCCGGTCGAGCATCCCGTCAACATCATCTATGGCGGCGTACCCTACGCCGTGATGATGGCGACGCCGCAGAATCTTGAGGACTTCGTCGTCGGCTTCAGCCTGACAGAGGGAATCATCACGGCCGCGTCTGACGTTCGCGACGTCGCGTTCGAGGAGCATCCGCGCGGGTTGAAGGCGATGGTCACGCTCGCGCCCGGCGTCTTCAGCCAGCATCTCTCACGGCAGCGCAGCCTCAGCGGGCGCACGGGATGCGGCGTCTGCGGCGTCCAGGATCTCGACTCCATTCCCGAGGCGAAGCCGGTGGCGAGCGCGGTCGCCGTGGAGACCGGAGCGATCGCGCGCGCCGTTGCAACGATCGAGGCCCATCAGCCGCTCAACGACGCGACGCGGGCCGTGCATGCGGCCGGCTGGTTCGACCTGCAGGGACGCCATGTCGCAACGCGCGAGGATGTCGGCCGCCACAATGCGCTCGACAAGCTGATTGGCGCGTTGATGCGCGGCGGCCATTCGCCGGAAGACGGATTTATCCTCATCACCAGCCGATGCTCATTCGAGATGGTAGAGAAAACGGCGGCATTCGGCGCTTCGCTTCTCGTCGCCGTCTCGGCTCCCACGTCTCTCGCCATTCACCGCGCGAAGGAGCTCGGGGTCGATCTCATCGCCATCGCCCGCAAGGACGGGGCGACCGAATTCCTCCGCTCGCCCGAGCGCGCCATGGAGCCTGCGCATGACTGAAACCGGCGGCGAAAACATCGAGAAGCTGGTGCGCATGGGGAATCAGATCGGCGCATTCTTCAAATCTTATCCGGAACAGACCGCCGTCGAAGGCGTGCGCGAGCATATCGCGAGGTTCTGGACGACGAAGATGCGCGCCGCATTCCTGAATCACCTCGCGGCGGGCGGCGATGGCGTCGACGCGCTTGTCGCCAAGGCGGCGACCGGTTTGAAGAAGTAAGCGGCGGCTCCGTTTACGGCGAACGCTCGATCTCGCTCCTCGTCTCCGCCTCGGGGCTGACGCTCTTTCGTCGGTCGAGGCCGGCGTTACGCATGGAGACCGCAAGCGCGATCGAAATCGCGAGGCCGACGAGCAGCAGCACGATGGCCGCCAGAATGCTCGTGTTCCCGGCGTAGAAGATATTGCCGGCCGCGACCGCGACGGAAATCACAAATGGCAGCGCCGGCGCCATGGCGCATTCCTCATCCCGGCGCGAAAAGACCGTTCGCCCGGTCAATCTGGACAAACCGCTGCGCGCACGCGTCGCGCCTTTTCTTCGGAACGCATGAAGCGCCCGATCGTTGCGTCTCTGTTCATCGGAATCCAGGAGGCGCCGTTGCCGCGCAAACCATACAAGCCGGCGGAAACCTATTCACCTGTCAGCGAAATTCCCGACGACGAGGTGGAAACGCGCAATCGTCTGCGGGAAGCGCGCGGATCAAGCTTCCGTCATATTCGCGCCGCCGAGACTTCGGCCGTCGAGCATCGAGGCCGCAGCGGATTGTCGCTCGCAGCGAACGAGCGGTCTGCGGCAGGCGGAAACCGCTAACGAAAAACCGGGTGAAAGCGGCGTCGCTGTCTGCGAGGCCATTTCGCCCGCATCTTTTTTGAGCAGGGTTGGCGCTTTTTTGAGCGCGCCACTCTCGGCTTCCCTTTGAAAACAAAGCAAAATTTAACGGCCCCGGCCTAATTTTCGACGCGCCGTTCGAATTGCGCGGGCAGCGCTCCGTCGGCGCCAACACCGCGCAGCCGGAGAAGCAAGTGACGTCGCATAAGGGCATCGAGATCGACGCCGCCCTCGCGGGGCTCGTTCGCCACATGCACAGCATCGAAGGATATCGCGAAGTCCTCGCCGGCCTCAGAATCGGCTGGGATACGCTCACGCTGCTCGGGCAACTCTCCAGCGGCGCTGCCGAGATGTCGAAGACGCGGGAAGCGTTCGAGCGGCTGACCGGCGATCTGCTCAATCAGCTCGGCATTGAAACTCGCAAGAAGGCGTTCGCAGCGCTCAGAACCAAAGCGCAGAACGGAATCGACGTTCTCACGCGCAACCTGTTCGAGCGCACCGCCGATATCGGCTTTCTCGCCGCCGACACCGAAGTGCGCGAGTTTCTGGAAGCTGCGGAAGAGGACGCGAATCGCACAGCGCTCGAAGCCCGCTTCCGCGAATATGTGGCGAAATATTCGGTCTATTCCGACATCGTGCTGATGGACAAGGCCAGCCGTATTCGCGCGCGGCTTCGTCCTCACAACGCCGAAGAGACCAGGCATCCGCTTGTGAATGAAGCGCTGACGACATCGGCGGCCTATGTCGAATATTTCGGCGAGGCGGACTTTCTCGCCGCAGGAAATCATCTGCTCTACGCTTTCAGGGTGGCGTCGCGCAGCGGACGCCCGCTTGGGGCGCTCGCGCTTGTCTTCCGCCTCGATGACGAAATGGATGGCGTCTTCAGCAAGCTGATCCCGGCCGATGACTGGACCGTTCTCGCATGCGTCGGATCCGACAGCCGCGTGATCGCGAGCTCTTGCCCGATTCAGCTTCCTGTCGGATTTGCGCTTCCGCCCGCGATCTGTCGCGCGAATGGCGAGTTGGCGCGCTTTGGCGGCCGCCAATATCTCGCCGTCGCTTGCCGCAGCGTCGGCTATCAGGGCTATATGGGACCCGGCTGGACGGGGCTCGCTCTCGCGCCGATCGAGCACGCTTTCAATGAGGATGCGGGCGCCGCCGCGACCCTTGACGCTGAACTCCTCGGCGACATCCTGCGTCATTCGAAACTGTTTCCTGACGCTCTGCGCGCAGTGCCGCAGCAGGCGGCGCAGATCCAGCGCAATCTCAGCCGATCCGTCTGGAACGGGTCGGTGCGGCTCGCGGAGACGACCGAAGCCAACGCCGATTTCTCGAAAGCGCTGCTGTGGGAGACGTCGAGCGCCGGCGCCAGAACGCAGGCGATCTTCGATCAGGCCATCGCCGATCTTCAGCAAACCGTCATCGCTGCGCTGCTGCAGAACGTGCGCGCACGCGCCGCTTTCGCGATCGACGTCATGGATCGCAATCTCTACGAGCGCGCCAATGACTGTCGCTGGTGGGCGCTCGACGCCACATTCCGCCGCGCGCTCGCCGACCCTGCGCGCGAAAGAAGCGCGGCGAGCGCCGAGGTGCTCTCGACCATCAACGGCCTCTACACCGTCTACACCAATCTCCTGCTGTTCGACGCGACGGGCAAAATCACCGCGGTATCGCAGCCGTCGGAGACCCATCATGTCGGCCGGATCATCGATGCGGGATGGGCGTCGCGCACGCTCGCGCTGCACTCGACGCAAGACTATGTCGTTTCCGATTTCGAGCCCTCCGATCTCTACGGCGGCGGCGCGACCTATATCTACGCCGCCGCCGTGCAGCATCCGGCGAAAGCGCAACGCGTCGGCGGCATCGCAATCGTCTTCGACTCAACGCCGCAATTTTCCGCCATGCTCGAAGAAGCCCTGCCGCGAAACGAGGCCGGAGCGCCCCTTCCCGGCAGCGTCGCGCTCTTTGTCGACCGCGCCGGCGAGGTCATCGCATCGACCGATGCGCGCTATCCGATCGGCTCCACTGCTGAACTCGGCGTCGATTTCAGCCAGTTGCGATCGGGCGAAAGCGTCTCTCGCATCGCGACTCTCGATGGCCAGCACTGCGCGATCGGCGCTGTGATGTCGGGGGGCTATCGCGAATACAAGCTGAGCGACGGATATGTCTGCGATGTCGTTTCGGTATGCGTTGTTCCCTTGAGCGTAGCGGCGCAGGCCAAGGCGTCGCGTTCTGTTTCGCTTGCATCCCGCACGAACGCCACGAGGCCGCGCGGCGTTGGCGTCGAAACGATCGAGGTCGCGACCTTCCATGCGCGGGGGCATTGGCTCGGCGTGCCAGCGCGCGATGTGATCGAAGCTGTCGACGCCACAGGCGTCACGGCTGCGGGACAGACGGGTTCAGGCCCGCTTGTCGGCTACAAGCTCCATCGCCAGGCGCCGATCCCTGTGCTCGATCTCGCGCACGCCATCGGCGTGTCGCAACAGCGCCATGACGAAGACGAGCCTCAGATCGTCATTGTGAAGACGAATGACGGCCCGCTTGGTCTTCTCGTGGATTCGCTCGGCGATATCCCGCACATCGCGCCATCAGAGATCGCGCCGCTCGCCTGGAAGAATGACGTGCCTGCGACCGGCGTGGTGCGCAGCCAGCAGCGCGGCGGAGCCGAAACCGGGCTGCTGCTGATGCTCGACGTCAACAGGCTATGCGGCGAAGCAACGGCGCGGCCAGTCGATCTTCAAGCGGCGGAATAGCAGTTAGCGGCCGAAAGCAGCTTCTACGCTGCGGCTCCGGCGTCTTCGATCTCTGACTCCGCCCGCGGCACCGTAAAGCGGAAGACGGCGCCTCCTCCCGGCCGGTCAGCGGCGGAGATCACGCCGCCATGGGCTTCGATAATCCCCTGGCAGATCGAAAGCCCAACGCCCATTCCCGTCTCTTTGGTGGTGACGAAAGGCTGGAACAGCTTCTCGCGCACACTGACGGGAAGACCGGGGCCGGTGTCTGCGACGCTGATTTCGACCCGATCCTCGCCAGCGCGCTCCGCGGCGATAACGATGCGTCGCTCGGGCGCGTCCGCCATCGCTTCGGCCGCGTTGCGGATGAGGTTGAGCAACACCTGCTGAATCTGGATCTTGTCGACGACCACCCGCGAAGCGTCAGGACGAATCTGCAACTCCAGCATCGCATCGCGCTTCAATGGCCCGACGAGCGCAAGCTGCGCGATTTCTACAATCGCGTTCCGCAAATCCTCCTCGCGCTCGATGATCTCGCCCTTCCTGCCGAAATCGCGGAAGCGCCGCAAAAGTTCGGTCGCGCGTCGCGCCTGCGCAGAGGTCTTCTCGAAGAGCGGCGGCAGATCGGACGACGATCCCATTGCGATCATGCGACGACCGGCGTCGATATAGTTGGCGATCGCGGTGACCGGCTGGTTGATCTCATGCACCAGCGCCGACGCCATCTGTCCGATCTCGCTGAGGCGCGAAATATGACTGAGCGTCGCGCGCATCTCGACGAGCCGGCGCTCGCGTTCGCGGTTCTCCGCCGCAAGCGACAGGGCGAGGCGAACATAGAGCGCGCGGACCTCAAGCAGGAGCACCATCAGCACGAAGCTTGACGCGAGAAGGCCAAGAATGCGCCCGGAATAGAAGCCGAGATCGAAGCGCCCGGCGTTGAGAAGCGCGCTCAGCGCCACGTCGCAAAGCCATGCGACGAGCACCACCATCAGCCAGAGATCAAGTGTCGAACGCTCGCGGCGACGCCACAGCGTCACGAGCGCGACGCCGCACAAGAGCCAAACGACGCCAACAATAAAGAGCTGCGCGGGCGCATAGCGGTTCTGCAGCATGATCGACGGCAGAAGCGATTCGCCTGCTGTCGCGAGAACTGTCGACGCCACAGTGAGCGCTATCACTGCAGCGATCCCAAGTGCGATTTCATGCGCTTCACTGCGCGCGCGATCATGCGGCCGCCCGATCAGAAGCGCATAGCCGACGACCGCAAGCGGAAACCCTGCATGCCAGAACATGTAGAGCCAGGCTGTGGTCTGCCGCCCCGCGCCGAGGAGACCTGTCTCGGCAAACAAGCCGGGAAACGTCATCGCATGCACAGCGCACATCAAAGCCGTGAAGAGATAACCGCAACCGACAATCAAAAGAGCGCGCGAACGGGCGATCCTGAACTGGCCAAACAGCAGGACGGCCGTGATCAGGTCGTTCACGACCATGATGGATTCATAAATCGGGATGAAGGCGGGAAGAGGCGTCAGCGGAACGCGAGCAAAAGGAGCAGCGACGGCGAACGCCGCGAGGCATGCGATCCCAACCGTCAACGCGACACGCCGCTGAAGCGGCCCTATCGGGAGCATGGACAGAACGATCGGTCGGTCGCCTGTCACCGTCGCTGGCCTCTCATCGCCAAGCTCCGCAGCCCCTCCGTCGCGCTTCCGGATCAAAGCGATCCGGCGGCAAATAGCCAGTCAAACGTCGCAGCGTCGTGAATAATTCACGACTCGGCGCAGCATGCGCTGATTTGCCGATTTACGCTACCTGGCTGCGCCGCCGGCGCGACGGCCGCAAAGAGGCAAGCCTTCCGCCGACTCTCTTCCCATATAAGACATTGAATTATATATGAAATATATCTTATGCGGACAAAATAGCGCCTGCCGATCGGTTGCGCGTCGGCGCGTCGCGACCCGGAATCCACAGCTACAGTTCTTGATCGCCGGCGCCGCCCCGCCAGCGATGGACCAACCTTTCGAAAGGGCCGCCCAGCGCCAGGATCACCAGCGCCAGAGCGACGCCGAGCGTCAGCAGACGCCAGTCAGCGAGCGCGCAAGCCGC
The DNA here is from genome assembly GCF_022059845.1 of Terrirubrum flagellatum. GTDB lineage: Bacteria > Pseudomonadota > Alphaproteobacteria > Rhizobiales > Beijerinckiaceae > Terrirubrum > Terrirubrum flagellatum. The sequence goes on from NZ_CP091851.1 coordinate 2,670,931, forward strand.
GCCCAGGCAGGCCGTCAGCCAGACGCACGCCGCCGTGGTGAGGCCGCGAACTTCGCCCTCGAGCCGCGTCCGGATGATGACGCCGGCGCCAAGGAATCCAATGCCGGTGACGATCCCCTGGACCACGCGGCTCGCTCCCGGCGGATCGCTGCGCGCCACCGCAAGCGTCGCCAACGCCGATCCCAACGAGACCAGACCCAGCGTTCGGACGCCCGTGGGCTTGCCGTGAAGGTCGCGGTTGAGCCCCAGCGCCGCTCCGAAAACGACCGCCAGGATCAGCCGCCAGGCGTCGTCGACGAAAGCGATTGATTGAGTTTCCATAATTGTCGAGTTAGTTTTCCGCGACGCGCGACGATAGCCTCGACGGCAGCGGCGGAGCAATTGCGGATGACCGTGGCGCGTTCGCGGGGGAGACCGAGAGCGCCGCACCCGCTCGGAGCAATCCAGGGCGGGCCTTTCAGTTTCGTCGACGCGCGTAGCCCGACTGCCGAATAGCCGAGATTGAAGTCATCGCTGAAGCGCCGAGGAATTATCGGCGGCGCGCCCTATCGAAAGATCGCTTCCGGGCCGATGTCGGTGATGCGCGCATGACCCGTGAGCGCCACGGCGACAGCCAGTTCCTCGACCAGCACCTTGATGGCGTGACCGACGCCAAGCGGTCCGGCGGCCGCCAACGCATACATCAGCGGCCGGCCGACGAGCACGGCCCGCGCCCCCAGCGCCAGCGCTTTCAGAATGTCCGTCCCTCGCCTGATCCCGCTGTCGAGCAGAACAGGCATGCGATCGCCGACCGCATCCACGACGCGCGGCAGCGCCGTGATCGAAGGCGGCAGCGAATCGATCGTGCGTCCGCCATGGTTCGACACCACAACCGATGCGCAACCGATGTCCGCGGCGCGCCGCGCATCGTCAGGCGAGAGCACGCCTTTCAGAATAACGGGAAGTTTCGTCGTTCCGAGCAGCCATTCGATATCGCGCCATGTCGGCGCATGTCCGAGCAGCCCGTCAAAAATCGGATGGCCGGAAAGCGGCTTTTGCGCCGGCGGCCATTGGCCGAGCATGACAGGAGCAATGCCCGCAGGCAGATGAAAGCCGGCGCGCTGCTCGGCGTTGCGTATCCCGCTGATCGGCGCATCGGCTGTGGGAACAATGGCGCGCACGCCAGCGGCTTCCACGCGCTCGATCAGCGCCCGCGTGGCGCCACGATCCGCCTGCCAGTAGAGCTGGAACATCAGCGGCGAACCTTCCGCCGCGACCGCGACCTCTTCGATGGGAGTCGAGGTCTGCGTCGAGACAATCATCGGCGCGTCGAGCGCGCCGGCCGCCATCGCCGTCGCCCGCTCGCCATCGGGATGATAGAGTTTCTGATAGGCGACCGGCGCGACCATGACCGGATGCCTGAGCTTCATCCCGAGAAACTCGGTCTCGGTCGATCCGCCTGACATCTCGCGCAGCACGCGCGAATTCAGCGTCAGCGCGTCGAACGCGGCGCGATTGGCGGCGTGCGTGACGCCATCGGCCGCGGTCCCCGCGAGATAGGCCCAGGCGTTGTCGTCGAGACGCTCGCGCGCCAGCGGCTCGTAATCGGTCAGACAGGCGACTTCGCGCGGAATGCGCGCGAGAGGCGGCGGGCGCCGCATCGATGCGCCGGAGCGCGGCAGGAAGTCACTTGAGCTTGTAATTGACCGGCACCACGAGTTCGACCTCGACCGCGCGCACATTCGCAGGAAGTGACGGGAAAGGCTGCGCGCGTTCGAGCATCGACAACGCCTCCTCGTCAAGCACGGTCGCGCCGGACTTCTTCTCGAGCGCCGCCTTCTTGATGCGCCCTGCCCGATCGAGCGTGAAGCGCAACACCACGTCTCCCTCCACATGCTTCGACCGCGCCGCGGGCGGATAGCGCTTGTTGCGGCCGAGATGGGCGATCACGGAGCGCTGCCATGAGGCCGGCAGCACGACCGCCTCTGCGACGCTGCCTTCGGATGGCGCGGCGGCGCGATCGTCCTGGGCCACGGCCGCAGGCGCGCTTTCGGTTGCCGCCTGCGCCGCAGCGCTGGGCGCGGCCTGCTCGACCTCCTTGGCCTCCATCGCCTCGGTGGTCTGCTTGTCGTCGACGGCTTTCTCGTCCTGCTTCAGCGTCTTCTCCTGAGCGAGCTGAAGATCAGGCGGCGCCTCAACCTGCGCGGCTGGCGCTGGCGGCAGATCGTCCACTTTCTTCGCCGACAGTTTCTCCTGAATTTCTTCAACAGGCGTCGCGGCCTCCGCGGCTTCCGCCTGCTGCATGTCGGGCTGTTCGGTCTCCGGCGCGACGGGCAGCGCGTCGAACTCAAAGACGACGGGCGCGCCGACATCCTCCATCGAAGGAGGCAGATCGGAATCGAAACGATAGAAGGCGACCGTGGCGACGCCCGCATGCAGCGCGGCGGCGGCGACCGCAGCGCCGACCCAGAGCATTAGATCACGCCGCATTTTGATTGAATCAATCAAAATGCGGGAACGTGATCGATTCCAAAAGTTTAGAGCATGGCTTTCGCAGGGCGAACGTTCCGTTCGTCCCGGAAAAACCGGTTCCCACTTTTTCGCGCCATGCTCTGGCGGCGCCGCGGCTGCGCTGGCCCGCGAGATCATGGCGACGGCGCGCTCGCCGCTGGCGGCGATGCGCCTTGCGCGGGCGCTGTAGAGGCGCTCGGCGCGGGAGTGGGCGACAGTTTCGACCCGCCGCCATCGAGGCCAACGAGCGCGATCTTGATATAGCCGGCTTCGCGCAGCATGTTCATCAGCCGCACGATTTCGCCGTAAGGCACGGTCTGGTCGCCGCGCACGAACAGACGCTGCTCGCGATCAGCGCGCGTCTCGATATCGATCGCGGACGCAAGCCGCTCGAAGCTTGTCTCCTTCTCGCCGACGAGAATGGTGAGATCGGATTTGAGCGTGAGAAACACCGGCTTTTCAGGCCGCGGTTGCGGTTTCGCGGTCGAGACTGGCAATTCGACCGGCGCGTCGACCGTCGAGAGCGGCGCTGCAACCATGAAGATGATCAGCAGCACCAGCATCACGTCGATGAACGGCGTGACGTTGATCTCGCTGTTCTCGACGAGTTCGTCGCTGTCCCGGACGCGCCCGGCCATCTGCTTATTCCGCCGCGCGAGAGAACGACGTGAGCTCGCCGCCGCTGCGATCGAGATCGCGAGACACCAGACGCTCGACCGCGGCCGACGCGTCGGCGACGAGAGCGCGATATCCTGCGACGCCGCGGCTGAAATGGTTGTAGACGATCACCGCCGGGATCGCCGCGACGAGGCCGATGGCGGTGGCGAGCAAGGCTTCGGCGATGCCGGGCGCAACGACCGCGAGATTGGTCGTCTGCGACTTCGAAATGCCGATGAAGCTGTTCATGATGCCCCAGACTGTGCCGAACAGGCCGACGAACGGCGCGGTGGAGCCAATCGTCGCGAGAACGCCGGTGCCGCGCGCGATATCGCGCGCCGCCCGCGCTTCGATGCGCGACAGGCGCGAAGCGACGCGCTCCTTAAGGCCGGCGGTCGACTCGCCCTGCGCCGACATCCGCCATTCCTCCACCGCCGCCTCGACCATCGCGCGCGCGACGCGATGGCCTTTCGTGAGCGACTGCGCCGCCTCCGCAAGCGTCGCGCGAGACGACAGAAGCGAAGCCGCTGCGCGCATGCGCCGAACGCCGGCGCTAAGCTCGATCGTCTTGGCGATCCACACTGTCCACGTCACGACCGAGGCGAAGGCGAGCCCGATCATCACGCCTTTCACCACCCAGTCGGCGGACATGAACATCGCAACCGGAGAGAGGTCCTGCGGCACGGGACCCGCGGCGAACGCAGGCGATGCGGCGATCCCAATGAACGCGGCGGCGGCGATCAGCGCGCGGCTCATGTTTTTAGAGCGCGTCATGTTTCGGCCCATTGTCTGATCAGATTGTGATAGACGCCGGCGAGGCGCACAGTCGCTTCATCGTCAGCGCCGCGCTCCGCCTGCAATTCCTGCACGGTTCGATCAAGATCGAACAGGATCGTACGCTGTCCCTCGTCGCGGATCATGCTCTGCACCCAGAAGATCGAGGCGACGCGCATGCCGCGTGTGACCGGCGTCACGCAATGCAGGCTTGTCGAGGGATAGAGAACGAGATGTCCGGCCGGAAGCTTGACCTCGTTCGCACCGTAAAGCGTTTCAATCGAAAGATCGCCGCCATCATACTCTTCCGGCTCCGACAGGAAGAGTGTAGCGGATAGATCGGTGCGAAGGCGCTCGCCGGTGAAGACGGACGTTCGGATTGCGCCATCCACATGCACGCCGAACGTCTGCCCTTCGCCGTAATGATTGAACATCGGCGGCAGGATGCGCAGCGGCAGCGCCGCCGACATGAAAAGCGGGCTGCGACTGACGGCGGCGAGCACAAGCTCGCCGAGCTTCTTCGATACGGGCGACTCAAGTGGAAGCTGGTAATTCTTCTTGACCGCCGCCGCCTGCGGCCCTGCCGTCGCACGGCCGTCCTGCCACTCCGCTTCGCTCATCGCCTTGCGACATTGAGCGACTTCTTCTGGTGTCAGGACGTCGGGAATGCAGAGCAGCATGCAGGTCCCTCAATATTTGAAGTTGACGCTGAAATAGGCGACGCGGCCGGGCGCGACGTAAACGTAAGGCACAGCGCTGCGGTAGAAGCCGTCATACAACAGCTTGTCGAAGACGTTGTTGACCTGCACTTTCGCCGACACGTTCTTCGTCAGCTTGTATTCGGCCAGAAGATCGAAGCGCCATCCGCCCGGCAGAATGTTGCTGTTGGCCGCAAGCGTGCCGCCATATTGCTGGCTGATATAGGTCGCGCCGCCGCCAAGCGTCAGAGCGTCCGTGATGTCGTACTTCGTCAGGATGTTGAACGATTGGTGTGCGATGTTCGCGAGTTTCTGGCCTACATTCGCCGCGATCGCCGACTTCGTCACGTCAGTCTTCATGAACACCGCGCCGCCAAAAACGCTCCAGCGATCGGTGATCTTGCCGGCGACGCTGAACTCGACGCCGTCGACGCGGTAGGCGCCTGTCGCCTGCACATTCGCTCCGACGGTCTCGCGCGCATTGTCCTTTTCATTCCGGAACAGCGCCGCGGTCGCCAGAAGATGACGATCAAACAGCTCCCATTTCGTGCCAATTTCGTAGGACTTGTTCTTTTCCGGCCCAAGCGTCGCGTTCGCTGCGGTCAGCGCGCCATAGTCGGCCGCGCCGCCGTCGAGCTCCGATCCCGTCGGATTCGAGGACGTGCCATAGGCGGCATAGACCGCGGCGTAAGGCAGGACCTTATAGGTGACGCCAAGATTCCAGTTGAAGATGTTGTCGGTGCGGCCGAGATTGGTGATGACGTTGTTGGCGCCGACAGAGGACGCGCCGATCTCATAGCGATCGAAACGCACGCCTCCGGTGACGAACAGCTTCTCCTGAAAATTCAGCGTGTCGAGCGCATAGACGCTCTTGGTATCGACCGTCACCGTCGTCGGGCGGCCGGTGCGGATGAATGTCCCAGTCCAGGGAATGGACGCGGGATTTGGATTCCAGAGATTGAGCGTCGTGCCCGGGATCGCGCCAGGCACGTTCGCTTCCGTCGCGAGCGATTGGTATGTGTCGCGCATCAGCTTTTCACGGCTGAACTCCGTGCCGATGACCATGGTGTGGCCGACGCCGGCGGTGGCGAATTTCAGCGTCAGGTCGGTCTGGTTGGCGTAGGTCGCTTCGGTCTGATAGCGGCTTTTCGCTGTCGATGGCACCGTCCAGAGCGCGGGATTCGGATTGGTCACGACAGGCGTACCGGGCGCGCCCGCGACATAGTCGAGCAGCGAATTGCTGTAGCGCGTGGTGTTCGTCAGCGTGGCGAATTCGTTGATGTTCCATTCCGCCTTCGCCGAGGCGATGTCCTGTTTCGCCTTCTGGAAATCGCGATTGGGCATGCCGTAATAATTGTTGCGGTTGAGGCCGGATTCCGTCCATGGCCGCAAGGTCGCCGAATTGAACGGCACGCCCCAGTCGGGAAGCTGATCAATGTCGGTGTGCGAATAAGACAGCGTCAGCTTGAAGCTGTCGCTCGGCCGGTAGGTCGCGGCGAGCGCGCCGCCCCAGCGATCATCATGCACATAATCGCGGCCGGCGACGTCGGCCTTCTGCCACATCACGTTGCCGCGGATGGCGAGTTGATCTGTGAGAGCCTGATTGATGTCGGCGGTGACGCGGCGCGTCATGTCGGTGCCGACTGTCGTCGAGATATTATAGAAGCTGTCGAAACCCGCCTGCTTGGTCACGACATTAATCGCGCCGCCGCTGGTGCCGCGGCCGCCGATGACGCCCGCCGGACCTTTCAGGATTTCGACCTGCTCGGTGTTGAAATTCTCGCGGATGTTCACGCCCGCGTCGCGCACGCCGTCGACATAGAAGTCGTTGCGCGCGTCAAAGCCGCGAATGAATACGCGATCGCCATAGGCGTTGCCGCCTTCGCCGGTGCCGAGCGTGACGCCGGGCGTCGTGCGCATCAGTTCGCGGAACGAGGTCGCGCCCTTGTCGGAGATCACTTCCTTCGGAATGGTCGTGATGGTGCGCGGCGTGTCGAGCAGCGGCTGCGTCAGCTTCTGCGACGCGGAGCGGTTGACCTTGTAGGGCGCGGCGGGATCGGCGTTGGGATTGGAGCCCGGACCGCCCGTTCCGCCGATCCCGGCCGCGGCGGACTGTGCGGGAACGGCCGCCGGCGCCGGCCGCGCCACGCGCGGACGCGCAGATTGGGCAGGCCGAGGCTTCGCCTGCCGGACGCGCACCGGCTTCGGCTTGCGCTGCTCCGCCGGCGCTTCGACCGTCACCGCGGGAAGCTGCGTCGACTGCGCCTTGGCCTCACCAACCGGCGCCGCCGTCGCGATGCAGGCGGCGGTCAGCACTCCAAGACCGACCGCCGTCGTCGCAGCCGGCGCCTTGGGTTCGAATGTGTGCATTGGCCGCTTCGGGCTCACGCCCCGTAACGACGCCGGAATCTTGCTTGTGGTCATGCTCGCAGCCCCTTGTCGCGACCTTCAGGTCGCGTCGCCCATGCGTTCCAGACGCTGGGTGGCTGCAGGCTGCCTTGCTATGGAACAGTCGCCTCCTCGCAATCCTGACCAAACCTGTCAAGATTACGGCGCGATAGGCGCATGCGCTCACCGCATGATTCCCCAAAGTTGCGCGCTATTTCCGTCAGATGTTGCAACGCTGCTACGCGCTAGCCACCACCTGTCATCGTTAAACCGGCGCCTTGAAGCCATCGCCATGCCGAAAGCCACGCCGAACGCCCAACGCGACACGCCCCTCTCTATCAGTCGACTTTTGATGCTCTCCGCCAAAGGCTTGGCGTCGCGCCCAACCGCGGCCACGCATGTCGCTCTCAGGGAAGATCAACGCCGCATTCGAGATTGATGCCGCTCCGATCAGCCGAAACAGCGAACGAGCTCCACAAAGCGACCTTCCTTCTTCTCAGGAACGAGTCCCCCGCTGCCGTGGAATTGCTTTGCTTTGAGAGACCGCGCCTGAGCGGCTGAGGACAGAGCGGACAAGCGCCGCAGCTTCGCTGCCTTTGCGCGCGCGGCGCCAAAGATCATCGGCAAACCGTTCATACAATCGGACCGGCTCTTCATCCGAAGTCAGCATCGCCACGCCCGTCCGAATGTTCGGCAGTTCGCCTCCCAGCCGGAATGGGCTCAGGCCAAGCGTTGTGCGTCCGGAAGTTCGAAAAAGCTGGAAAGCGACGTTCGGCAGGGTTTCTTCTATAAGCGCGATTTGGACGCCCATCGGTTCGCTTTCTATCAGCGCCGCCAAATGTTCAACCTCTTCGCGCGCGGCCAGGCGACGGCTCAACAGTTCATGGTCAGGCAGATCGAATCTGCCAACGACGCCGAGTTTCAGCCAGCGTTCAATCTCCGGAACCGTAACAAAATTTACAACGCTGAGACGCCTGCGATCGCGCGCTGTTTTGCGTTCATTGAGCGTCGTGATGACTTGATCAATTTCCGACCCGGCTCCGCCGCCGTCAGCACGATCCTGAGGCAATGCCTCGAGCAGCACCTTTTTCAAGTAGAAAGGATACTTTTCGGTCGTCAGCAAATACGACATGGGTGGGAAATGCGCGACAACTTGCTCAGACTGCTCTTCGATCTGGCGCATGCGTTCGAAATAGCTGATTGCGCTTGAGTAATACTCGACGCCTACGCCAAGAAGCGAGGCGATCGACGTTTCCAGGACCTGAGCGAGCCTCTCCAGAGTCTCGATCTTGACCATCTCGCCGTTTTCAATCCGATAGACGGCCGCCCGCGAAATCCCGATTTTCTTCGCGACCTCTTCCGCAGAAGCGCCCTTTCCCATTCGATAGGCTTTCAAGCGCTGCCCGATCTCCTCGAAGCTGACACTCATCGGGCCCTCTCGCGGCTGATTGTTTCCGCACAGGGCATTTCTGTTTGCTCACGATTTTGTCAAGCCGTCGCCAGAACCGCACAAATTTCGAGTTTGACTATTTATGGAGACCAATCTAAATACTGAGACAATCGAGTCGGCGAGCGGACTGACCGCGCCTTGAAGATCGCCAGGCGACGCCGCGCCATGGAGGCGAAGGCTGTGGCTCTCGAGCGGCTGAGCATTGGGGGTGGGGAGTCTATGGAATCGAGGCCATGGATCGATATCGTCGAAGGCAACACGGCGCGACATGGCTGCCTCGTCGCCGGAATCGACCCTTTTCTTCCCGATATTCCGTCGTTCTTCGAAGAAGACAACGGCGGCGCGTGGATCGAGCGTTATGTCCAGTTCCTGCTCGATACGATCGAAGGCCATGTTGGATTTATAAAATTCCAATCCGCTTACTTTGAGGCGTGCGGAATTCCTGGATTGGCGGCTCTCTCGGCGGGAATGAGGCGGGCGCGCGCTGCGGGGATTGGCGTGATTTTCGACGCCAAGAGAGCGGATATCGATCCGACTGCATCAGCATACGCTCGCGCCTATTTGACCCCCGCCCATGCTGGCGGAAGCGGTGATTTCGAGACCGATTGCCTCACGGTGAATCCGCTCATGGGGCCGGATTCTCTGGAACCGTTCGTCGAGTGCGTCCGGCGCTATGGCAAAGGATTGCTGGTGATATGTCGCACTTCAAATCCGGACGCATCCTGGCTCCAGGATCGCATGGCGGGAAATCGATCGATTTCGGACTGGGTCGCAGAGTTGATCGGCAGCTTCGCCATGAAGACGGAATTGTCGGATCGCTTGAGTCCGATTGGCGCGGTCGTAGGAGCAACAATACCCCAGGGAGGCCGCCTCCTGCGACAATTGCTTCCAAGATCAATCATTCTCGCGCCGGGCCTCGGCGCTCAAGGGGGCGATCCAGCAACCATTCGTTCACTCAGAGGCTCCCGTCCCGGCGATGTGCTGGTCCCCGTATCGCGTGGATTAACGCGGGTGGAGGATCGCAGTATTTCGATCAGCGCCTATCGGAAAATTATCGTCGAACGTCTTGATGGCTTCAGACAAGCAGTGGCGGACGGTCAACCGCATATCCTGGCGTCGACAGCGACGCCTCCGGTTGCTGCTTGACTTTAGAATGCCGGTTCTGATTTTGCAGCCACGCGCCCGTCCTTGCTTCGTCACTCGCGAAGAGACTTTTAACTCAATATCGCACGCTTGGACAACGCGCGACCGTCGGGTATTGGTTTGGGAACGTGATGACGGAGCTTGATCGCGTGGGCGCATCGCTCATACCGTCATGATAAGCTTTGGACCAGAAGATTGATATCCCCGCATGATCGCTCGATGATCCGCGCCAGAGGCGTCGCGAAGCATTTTTCCACCCGCGGCGCGCGCGTAGAGGCGTTGCGGCCGGTCGATCTCGATGTCGCGCGCGGCGAATTCGTCAGCATCATCGGCCCATCCGGCTGCGGAAAATCAACGCTGCTGCGCATCATCGCCGGCCTCGAAACCGCGAGCGAAGGCGCGATCGAGATCGACAGCGCGGCAAGCCAGCGCGCCGGCTTCGTGTTCCAGGACGCGGTGTTGCTGCCCTGGCTCACCGCACAGGAGAATGTGCGATTTCCGCTCGACGTCTCTGGCGTCGCGCGCGCAGACGCCGACGCGACCGCGCAAAAGCTGCTCGCGCTCGTGGGATTGCAGGGATTCGAAAAGGCGCTTCCGCGCGCGCTGTCTGGCGGCATGCGCCAGCGCGTCTCGATCGCGCGCGCCCTCTCCTACGATCCGCCGTTGCTGCTCATGGACGAGCCGTTTGGCGCGCTCGATCTCTTGACGCGCGACCGGCTCAACGACGAGCTTCTCGCGATCTGGACGGCGACGACGAAAACGATCCTGTTCGTCACGCACAGCGTCGAGGAGGCCGCCTATCTCTCCGACCGCGTCGTTGTGATGTCGCCGCGGCCGGGAACGATCAAGCGCATCTATGACGTGCCGCTTAAGCGTCCGCGCGGCGAACAGACGAAGCTCGATCCGGCCTTCCATCAACTGATGGCCGATCTCAGGCGCGATCTGAAATGACGGCTGCGTCCTCACTCTGGCGCCGACCGCTCGAACTGCTCGCGGCGTTCGCTGCGATTGCAATCGCCTGGGACCTCTATGTCAGGCTCTCCGATGCGCCGGCCTATCTCCTGCCTGCGCCGCTCGACGTCGGCGCGGCGCTGATTCAATCGATGCAAAGCGGCGAGCTCGCGCAGCATCTTCTCTACACGCTGAAAAATCTCATGCTCGGCTATGTCGCGGGCGCGCTGCTTGGCGTCACCAGCGGCGCAACGCTGGCGAAATCGCCGCGGCTGGAAAAGATTCTGGGCGGGCCAATCCTCTTCCTGCAGACGGCGCCGAAGATCGCGCTCGCGCCGCTGTTCGTGATCTGGTTCGGGCTCGGCCTCGCCTCGAAGATCGCGCTCATCATCTCGCTGGTGTTCTTCCCCGTGCTGATCGGAACCATGGTCGGCCTGCGCTCGCTCGACAGCCGGCTTGGCGATCTCGCGCGATTGCTCAAGCTCAATCTCTGGCAACGGCTGTGGCGCATCGAACTGCGCGCTGGACTACCGGAGATATTTGTGGGCTTGCGCATTGGCGCGGTGCAGGCGGTGGTCGGCGCCATCCTCGCGGAATGGATGTCGGGCAAGCAGGGGCTCGGCTATCTCATGACCTTCGCGTCCGCGACCTACAAGACGCCGCTGCTGTTCGGCGCGGTTGTGCTGACCGCGCTGATCGGAGTCGCCGTCTATCAGATCGTCGAAACGATCGAAAAGCGGTTGCTCGCCTGGCGGGACGCGCCATGAGTCAGAACATGCGCGACAACAAGCGATCGGCGGCGTTTCCCTGGCTGAATGGCCGCCCGACGCATCTGCCCTGCGGCCCCGGCGATATGCCGTCCTGCGTTCTGCTGCCCGGCGATCCCGATCGCGTGACGCTCGCCGCCGCGTTGCTCGACAATGCGCGCGATTTCGGCCGGCGGCGTGAATTCCACGCCGTGCGCGGCGACTGGAGAGGCTCTCCCGTCGGCGTGTGTTCAACCGGTGTCGGCGGCCCCTCCGCGGAGATCGCCGTCGTCGAACTCGCCAATCTCGACGTGACCTCGGTCATTCGCGTCGGGGGCATGGGCGCGTTGCAAGCCGATTTGCCGCTTGGCGGATTCCTGATCGTCGATCAGGCCGAGGGCGCGACGGGCGCCGCAGCGATCTATGGCGCGACGGGCGCGGTCAATGCGAGCGCCGATGTGGTTGACGCGCTGGAAGAAGCGGCGCGGACGCTCGGCTTCGCCCATCGCCGCGGCCGCGTTCATACGACCGACAGCTATTACTGGGGTCAGGGCCGGTCGGCGCGTCCCGACGGGAGGCCATCTCCAACGCCTGACATCGTGTCGCGGCTCGCGGCGCAAGGCGTCTGCGGCCTCGACATGGAGGCGCAGACAGTCTTCGCTGTGGCGAAAGCGCTGGGATTGCGCGCCGGCGCAGTGCTCGCCGTCCATGGCAATCGCGCCACCGACGAGTGGCTTGAAGATTACGAAGAGACTCAAGCCAATCTCATCCGCCTCGCGGCGACAGCCGCAGCGCTTCTTGGTTCGAACTGAATTTTAGATCGCAGGAGAGTTTCATGAAACGCCGCACCTTCCTCGCCGGAGCCGCAGCCGCCGCAAGCCTGCCGCGCTTCGCCATTGCGCAGGGCGCGCAATCCGCGACGCTGCAGATCGACGGCGCCGCCGTGCCCTTCTACGCGCCGATCTATGTGGCGCAGGAGAAAGGCATGTTCGCAAAGAACGGCGTCGATCTCCGCATCATCTACGCCGCAGCCGCCGACATCATGCGCAATGTCGCGGTCGGCAATGCGGAGCTTGGATTTCCGAACGGCGACGCTGTCATCGCTGCGAAGGCGAGCGGGCTGCCGGCGAAGGTGGTCCATACGACCTATCAGCGCGGCATCGGCGCGACCCTGTTCAAGGCGGCGAAGGGCTTCAAGAGCTTCGCCGATCTCAAGGGCAAGACGCTGGCCGTGACGAGCCTCGGCAGCCCGAACTATCTGCAGTTACAGGTCGGACTGAAGAAGGCGGGGCTTACACTGAACGACGTGAAGGTCGAAGTGATCGCGACCGGCGCGATCGTGCAAGCGCTGCAAGCCGATCAGGTCGATGCGATCGTCTTCTCCGAGCTACGCAAATACAATCTCGAAGCCGATGGCGTTCAGGTCGGCATGATCTCGTCGAACGACTTCCTGCCGTCCTTCGGCAATGTCGTCGTGACAGGCGAATCGACGCTGAAGTCGAAAGCGAAGGTTGTGAAGGGCTTCATCGCGGCGTTGGACGAAGCGCTGACATGGGTCATCACCGGCCATGTCGACGAGGCGATCGCGCTTGCGATCGAAAAGCACGCGCCGACATGGAAGGGACAGGAGGCGATTCTCGCGAAGGCGTTCAACGAATCCTTCGCGCCGTCGATCTGGCAAAGCCCGCTGACGAAGGTGAAGGGGCTCGGCGCCGGCGATCTCGCAGCGTGGCAGAGCAACATCGATATTCTCGCGGAATACAAAGTGATCGACAAAGGCTTCAAGGCGGCGGATCTCGTGATCCAGCCTGCGGACGTGGCGGCCTGAAACGATGGCGCGCGCGGCGCTACAACGTCTCGCCGTCGTCCTCGGCGCGCTGGCGCTGTGGCAGCTTGCGGTCGTCGTCTTCAAAATGCCGGCCTATTTGCTGCCCTTGCCGTTCGTCGTGGCGCAGAAGTTCGCACTGCTCGCCGGCAGCGCGGAACTGTCACGCCATATCGCGGCGACCCTGACCGAAGTGCTCGCGGGGTCGGCGATCGGCGCTGCGGCCGGGCTGCTCTGCGGCTGGCTGTTCGCCCGCATTCCCCTGCTCGGCCGGCTCCTGTCGCCGCTGATCCTGCTGCTCCAGACCGCGCCCAAAATCGCCATCGCGCCGCTGCTGTTGCTGTGGCTGGGGCTGGGGCTCGGCCCCAAGGTCGTGCTGATCGCGATCGTCGCCTTCTTCCCCGTGATGGCGGGGACGGTCGCCGGCCTCTCCGGCGTCGACAAGAGCTATCGCGATCTCGCTCGCCTGCTCAAACTCTCCGCCTGGACCCGGTTCCGGCGGATCGAACTCCCCTTCGCCGCCCCGCCGGTCTTCGCCGGGCTCAAGATCGCCTCCACCCAGGCCATGACGGCGTCCGTGGTCGGCGAGCTCATGGGCGCGACCTACGGCCTTGGCTATCTCCTCAGCCTCGGCCAGGAGAATAACGACGCCGGCGTGGTGATCGCGGCGATCCTCATGCTCTGCGTCATGGGCTGGGCGCTGCACGAGGCCGTCCGGCTCACGGAACGGCGCCTGCTCGGCTGGCATGAGAGCCAGATCATCCAGGAGGCCGCCGGATAGATGTAAGGTCGCGGACTTGTATGTTTCATCCGCGCATAGTCCGCCCGTCTTACGCCTTTGGTCGCGAGATAAGATTCAAAACCGCGGTCGTGTTCGATTTTCGTCAGCGCCACGCTATGAGACGCATCCCATGATTCACTGCGCTCAGCGTCGCCTCGAGCGAACGCATGAATGCATTATACCGAGTGACGACGCGGCAATGCGATCGACTCTGCGCCATCGAGAGCATCGATTTTACTGATCTCATTCAGAAAGGCCAGACGCTCTGGCGCGGAGGCCGAGCTGTTCTCGATAGCCGCTTCAAGGATATCGAGCAGTTGAGCGCGAACTTTCGCGGCGATGTCTATCGAGAGAGGCTCGCCGGCATAGGCGTCAGCAAAACGGCCGGCGAGGTCGGCCAATATGCGGAGAGCGGCCGCGTTGTCTGGTTCTACCGTTCTCAACCGAGCCGCCCGCGCTCGAAATTCGCCATACGCGTCAGCGCCCCAACCCTGCGAAATTATCCAGTTCAGGAGATCGTTCATCTCTTTCGATCCTCAATTCGTCAGCTTCCTGCTGCGGTCTCCTCCCGCAATTTGTGTCCCTTTTCGCTGGTTGTTCGCCGCGCGCAGCCGGACGCATTTATTCCACAGCCTCCTTGATCGCTGCTCGCATCACCGCGACCCCGGCGAGAAAATCCTCGATCGCCATCGCCTCGCGCGGATTATGCGAACCATGCTGGTTTCGGACGAAGACCATTGCGCTTGGAACGCCAGCGTTGGCGAAAACCGCGGCGTCGTGTCCGGCCCCGCTTGAGATTTCCTCGTCAGGCAGACCGAGGCTGCGAGCCGCGGCCTTGAGTCGTTCAATCCATTTCGCGTCCATCGCGGCGGGAGCCGTTTCAAGACGGCGGTCGAATCTGAATGCGACCTTGCGCTCTTCGCCAATCAGTCCGCACTCTGAAACAAAGAGCGTGTAAAACGCCTCCAATGTATCTTGGCTCTGGCTGCGCGCTTCGAAAGAAAAGGCGATCGCGCCAGGAATGCGCGCAATGGCGTGCTCCTTTGGATCGGTGCCGAGGACGCCGCAGGTCACGACAAGGTCATGGCCGTGCTCCAGCAGGGCGCGCCAGCGTCGGTCGAGACGAGCGATCAACTCGGCCGTCGCAAAGACCGCGTCGCGCCGCAACCAGCGAGGCACCGCGCCGGAATGGCCGGCCTCGCCGACGCATTCCACCGAACGATGACGGATGTTGCCGCGAATCCCGGCGACAATTCCGATCGGCAGTCCCTGCGCGGTCAGAACAGGCCCTTGCTCGATATGCAGCTCGATCCACGCGAAGACCGAACGCGGATCGAGGATGGCGCTCCCAGCAGCGACGCGCGCAACGTCAACGCCAACCTCGGCCATGCACTCCGCCAGCGTGCGCCCGGAACCCGCCTCCTGCGCAGCAAGATCGGCGGCAGAGAGCTTCCCGAACAATGCGCTTGAGCCCATATACGCTTTGCCGAAACGCGAGCTTTCCTCTCCACGCAGCCCATAGACCTTGATCGTTCGCCGCGGCGTCCATCCTTCTCTACGAAATCGCGCCAGGATAACGAGACCAGCGACGACGCCCGCCGCTCCGTCGAAATTTCCTCCCTGGGGCACAGAATCAAGATGCGATCCGCAGGCGAGAAACGGCAGATCCGGATCGGCGCCCGCGAACGTAATCACGAGATGGGCCCCGGCATCGCGGTGCGTCGTCAAGCCGAGCGCGCGCGCCTCTTTCTCGACGATATCGAGCGCCAGCGACTCGCGCCTGCTGTAGGCCTCTCGCGTAACGCCGACGCCGTCAGTTGTTTGCTCGCGGAGCAAGTTGAACAACCTCTCCGCCAGCACGCGATCATCTTCGTCGCCCTGGCGCAGGTTACGCCTCTCGGCGATCGCGGTTGTCATGGCCGCGGATTCACCCACGCCAGATCCGGCTCGTCAGCTTCCTCGATCACGACGCCGCGGACGATATCCGTCACACGCGGGATTTCGCGACGCAGACAGAAAGCCCCAAGATCGCTCACGATCGTGGTCATCGCCGCCGGCTGAAGGAAAGTCGCGGTCCCGACCTGAACAGCGCTCGCGCCGGCCAGCATATACTCGACGACATCTTCAGCGGTGGAAACGCCGCCGCAGCCGATAATAGAAATCTTCACTGCTTTTGCGCATTGGAAAACCTGACGCAGGATGATCGGCTTGATCGCAGGGCCAGACAACCCGCCCATCACATTGCCGAGGCAGGGCCTGAAGGTCTTGATATCGATCGCCATCGACAGGATCGTGTTAGCGACGACGACGGCGTCCGCTCCGGCAGCCTCGGCCGCCCGCGCGACCTCTGCAATGTCGCCCGTGTTGGGCGTGAGTTTCACCCAAAGTGGCAATTTCGTCGCGTTGCGCAATTCGCGTGTCACTTTTTCGGTGGAGTCGGCGCGTATTGCATACGCCTTGCCGTCTTCCTCAATGTTCGGACAGGAAATGTTCGCCTCAATCGCGGCGACGCCGGGAATCGACAACTCTGTCGCCAAACTGGCGAATCCTTCCGCTGTCGGCGCTGAGATGGAAACGACCAGCGGCGCGTCGCAGGCCGCGTAGTGTCGCATCGTTTCTTCAAGGAAATAAGGAACGCCTTGCGAAGGAATGCCAATAGCGTTGATGAGGCCGCCCGGCCGCTCGACGATGCGCGGCAACGGATTGCCGGCGCGAAGCTCGCGGGTGATCGTCTTGGTCACAATCGCGCCAAGCAGATTGAAATCGATGACTCTCTCGAGCCCCTCGGCGAAAGTGCCCGAAGCCGGCATAACCGGATTGCGCAAGGCGAGTCCGCCGACCTCAACGGAAAGATCGACCATCGTCGCTCTCGTCACTGCGTTCATGGCAGCGCCTCCGAGAGATCGAACACGGGTCCGTCCCAGCAGACGCGCCGGCTGACAATTTCTCCGTTGACGTTGAAGTCGCGCACGCAGCAGTGGCAAAGCCCGATTCCGCAAGCCATTTGCTGCTCCATCGCAATTTGTCCCCTCAGGCCGAATTCCTTGGCGAGGCGCTGCTGGACGCGCATCAATCTGCTCGATCCGCAGGTAAAGAATGCATCGCAGCGTTCTTCGACGATCAACTGGCGCAAAATGCGCTCGACATTGGTTGGACCGCTCGACTGTTCGGCGTCGGTCACGGAAATCACGTCGGCGCCGTGCGCCCGGAACAGATCGACTGAAACCAGGAGCTCCGGCCGGCGCGCACTGAGGATCGCGGTGACATGGACGCCTTTGCGTTTCGCAGCCAGCGCGAGGGGCGCGAGCGTCGCGAGCCCAGCGCCCCGCCCGATCGCAACGATGCGCCGCCATGACGGGTCTAAAGTAAAGCCGACGCCAAGCGGCCCCATGATATCAAGCGTATCGCCGGCTCTCAAAGTGTCGAGGCCGCGCGTGCCTGCGCCGGCGACCTTGTAGAGGAACTCGAGCTGACGGTTCGCCGGATCGGCGCCGTAAACACTCATGGGCCGGCGGAGGAAAGGTTGCTCGCCCGCTGGATGCGGACAAAGCAGTTGGAAGAACTGGCCTGGCGTCGCAGCGGCCGCCACATCGCTGCAACTGACGACGAGGTGACGATATTCGGCGTTGACGGCGTCATTGCGGATGACGGGCGCGAGTTCGGCGACGATGTCGGGCTTCCAGCGGGCAGACCCTGTGACGCGGCTTGTCGCCGCGTCAGGCTGTATGGCGGCGGTGAATGCCATCTCAACACCTCACGCCAGCGCGACGCCACGTCGCTCCGGGATCAGGAGCCACATCGCAAAAATGTCGAGGACGTAGAGTATCGCGAGCAGCGCAATAGCGGTCTCGAAACCATAAGCCGAAGCGACCGCGCCGACCACGACGGGGCCGAATCCGCCAACGCCGCGGCCAATGTTGAAGAGCATGTTCTGCGCTGTCGCCCGGGCGGTCGTGGGAAAGAGCTCGCTGATCAGCGCGCCGTAACCGCCAAGCATTCCGTTGACGAAAAAGCCCATCACGGCGCCCGTCACGAGAAGCTGGAAAGGGTCGGTGAGCCGCGAATAAACGACGACCATGAGCGCTGCGCCAAGCATATAAGCGAAAAAGGCTGGCCGACGGCCGATCCGATCCGCGATATGCCCGAAGGCGAGGATGCCCGCCGCCATGCCGGCGATGGTCACTGCAGTCCACACGGCCGATTGCGTCAGGGCGAAGCCGAACCGCGATGCGAGATAGTTCGGCAGCCAGATCATGACGCCGTAGTAGCCGAAGTTTTGAACCGAACAGAGGATTGTCATGCCGATGCTGATCCTGGTCGCAGGCCAATCCTTCACCAGCGCGCGCAACGACGATTCCGGCCGCCGATCCTTGCTTCGCACGACAAACACCTCGGGTTCGTGCAGCGAATGGCGAATGAAATAGGCGATGACCGCCGGCGCGATCCCGATGGCGAACATGCCGCGCCATCCGATCAGCGGCAGCAGGATGGGAGTCGCGATCGCCGCGGCCAACACGCCGAGTTGCCAACCCAAGCCGACATAGGAGGAAGCGCGCGCCCGCTTGGCGGCCGGCCAAGCTTCGGCGACCAGCGCCATGCCGATGCCGAATTCTCCGCCGAGGCCCAGCCCCGCAATCGTCCGGTAAGCCAACAGATCCCAATAGCCCTGCGCAAGTGCACACATGCCGGTGAAGATTGCGAACAAGACGATCGTCCAGGTTAGCACCCGCACTCGGCCAATCCGGTCCGAGAGCATGCCGAAACCAATGCCTCCCAGGACGGCGCCGACCAGCGTCGCAGTCACCAGTGAGGCCGCCTGCGCTTGGCTAAGCTGCAGATCCGCTGAAATTGGCCGGAGCATAAAGCCCAGGATCAGAAGGTCGAAGCCATCCATGGCGTAGCCGATGGCGGCTCCCCAAAGCGCCTTCCGACCAGCGCCGTCGACCTCGGCAGGATCCAGTAATTGGTTGAAATCCGCGATTGCGGCCTGGTTGTCACTCACAGCTGAAATCCCCCTCGGTTCGCTGAGCACGGCGTAACGGACGCCGGCGCGCGCGCCGCCGGCTACAACTTTGAGCGTCTCGCCAAAGCCCCTCGTGGAAGGCCCTGCGCGCCGTTCACAGCCGAACAGTGCGCTTTGGCGGAATCCTTCGCGGCGACCCAGCCCTTATCGCGGGTGCCTTAGCTTCTTCATATATGAGATTTATCTATATTTAAAGACTATAATATCATTTTTGAGACCAAATTTCGTGCAAGGCCCGGTCACGGTGCGCGTGGCCCGGTCTTGCGGCGATCATGCCGGCGCGCAGCGCCAAAAGCTCGACGAGCAGCGCTTCGCCGAGACCAGGCATGGCCGCCTTCGCCTTGCGGGAAGCGACCGCGCCCGATAGCGATGCGTTATTGAACTCACGCGCTCACGCGATGTGAGCGCCGAGCAAACGGGCGCGCGCATCCGGCAGAATTCGCCGCTCGCGCCAAGCTCCCGAATGCGCCTCTTTGACCGTCGACCATCAGGCAGCCTGGTTCGCGCGGGGCGTTGCGCCGGCTTGGGCCTGTGACACTCGACGATGGCCTCGGATGGCGCTCACCCATTCAATGCCTGTTGACGACTGTCGACAATCGACGTTATGTTCTCTTTATGGCCGCCGTCATTAGTCCGAAATGGGCATTGGAGGCGGTTTGCGGTGAGCTGCGCAACATGGAGCGGTAGTTGTACGGACGCGCCAGCATTCAGCCGGTCTCAAGCCGCGCGCCATGATGAGCGATCTCATCTCCAGCCCGGCCGAGCTCCGCGAACTTTCGCTCGTCCGACTGACGACTGAAGCGATCTTCCGAATGATCGGCGACGGCCGGTTGCGGCCGGGACAGCGGTTGGTCGAAAATGATCTCTCGGCGCAACTTGGCGTCGGCCGCTCGCCCCTGCGCGAGGCTTTTCGCATCCTTACAGAGCGGGGCGCGCTGGTCTCTCTCCCCCGGCGAGGCACCTATGTCCGCGCGCTCACCGCAGAAACGATCGACGACATCTATACCGCGCGACGCTGCATCGAGATTTTTTCGCTGTCGGAACTCATGGCGCGGCCTTCCGACGCAACTGTGGCTCAACTGCAAGCGGCCATCAGCGAACTTGGGCGCGCCGCGAGCGCAGAAGACGTCCGCAGCGTCATCGCCGCGGATCTCGATTTCCACGCACGCATCGTCGACGCCAGCGGCAGCAGCCGCCTCGTCGAAGCCTTCGGAAGACTGCGCTTCGACATGAACTTCGCGCTGCTGTTCGCGCAGGGTTGCTACGGCGATCTGGCGTTCGCTGCGGCAGGCCATCTCAAGATTGTCGACGCCATTCGCTCCGGCGACTCGGCCGCTGCACAGCTTTGCTTGTCCGAGCATATCGAAGATGGCCGCCGCAATCTGAGGCGCGTGTTCGAACACATCAAGAGCAATGACTAGCCGAGGGAGGCCCAGGATGCAGGCGACGCGAAGGTTGCTTCTCACAGGCCTCATGGGATCCATCGCCGCGCCGTCCGCTGTGAGACAGGGCCGCGCGCAGCAGGTCGCGACGATCCGGCTCGCACATGTGAACCAGCCGACCTCCGAAATGCACAAGGTCGGCGCCGAAACCGCCGAGCGCGTCATCGCGCGATGCGCGGGGCGGGTCGCAATCAAGCTGTTTCCGGCCGGCCAACTCGGCACGACGACCGAGATGATCGAGCAGGCGAGCCAGGGCGAGCCGATCATCACATACGCCGACGCAGCCTATCTCTCCGGCTTCGGCGTGCCGGAACTCTCCATCCTTGGCGGCCCCTTCATTGTCGATTCAATCGTGGAGGGTCAGCGTCTCGCTGCGTCAAGCCTCGTGCAAGGCTGGTGCGATCGCCTCGCGGCCAAGGCCAGCGTGCGCGTGCTCGCGCTCAATTGGTTCGACGGCCAGCGCCATCTCATCGGCAAGGCGGCCTATCCGAAGCCTTCCGATATGAAAGGCGTCAAAATCAGAGTCCCGCCGGTTCCGAGCTGGCGGAAAACGTTCGAGCCGCTCGGCGCCATTCCCACAACAGTGGAGGCGTCCGAAACTTATTCCGCGCTCGCGCAGGGCGTGGTCGCGGCGGCCGAATCGCCGCTGCTCGGCATTCGCGCTAATCGCTGGTACGAAGTGGTGAAGAACATCACATTGACCGCCCACTTTACGCTGTTCACCGGCTGGGTGATGTCAAGCAAGGCATTCGACGGATTGGCGGAGGCTGATCGCGCCATTCTCCTCGAAGAATTCCAGAAGGGCGGAGCGGAGATCGCCCGCCGCGCGGACGAGAAAGCCGCTGAAGTTCGCCGAGAGTTCGAGAAGGAAGGCGTCGCATTCGCATCAGCTGACATTCCCGCCTACCGGGACGCGACCCGAAGTTTCTACGCCGGTTTCGCCGATTGGCCAAAAGGCCTGCATGAGCAGGTTCGCGCGATCGCAGCCGCGAGTTGAGCCGTGATGCGCGAACGCCGCTGTAAATAGTCAGCAGCGAAAGAAGCTAGCGACATCTCCTTAGTGGACTCAGATGTGGGAAAGATGCGCCAAATCATCAAACGAGCTTTTGACTTTTTCAGCGACGCGCTTCCTGTCGTCCTCCTTGCGATCGTCATCATCGTCGTGACGCTGGACGTTCTGGGCCGCGAGATCTTGTCCGCCCCGCTCTACGCCGCGAATGAAATAGCAGTCATCGCGTTCGTGTGGCTGGTATGGTTCGGCATGATCGGCGCCGCGCGGCGCCAGGAACTTATCGGTGTTCGCTACTTCGTATCGTTGTTGCCGCCGGCGGCCGCCCGCTGGGTCGATGTTATCGTTGATTTCCTGATCGCGCTTATCTGTCTGGCCATTTTGCGCGCAGCCATTCGCCAGATCGCGACGGCCAGATTCACGACTTTCGATCTGCTTGGCCTTCCCAAATGGCTTCTGACCTTTGGCGTGGCCATTTCAGTCGCGCTTCTCGCAATCTATTACATTGCTTGTGGCGTTCGCCAGATCTCCGCGCGTTCGATCGAATAATGATCGTTGCGACCCTGCTGCTTTTTGCGGTTCTGCTCGCGACGGGGATGCCCATTGCGTTCGTTATTCTTGGCTCTTCCCTCCTCTATTTCGCCGTCAATCCGATTGCTCCCAGCGTTCTTGCGCAACGTCTGACCGGAAGCCTCGAATCATTCCCGTTGCTGGCGATCCCCTTCTTTGTCGTCGCCGGCGCCGCCATGGCCCGCGGCGGCATCGCCGAGCGTCTCTACGGCTTCGCGGACGGCCTCGTCGGGCATTGGCGCGGCGGTCTGGCGCAGGTCGCGGTGATCAATTCGCTCCTCATCGGCACAATGTCCGGCTCTTCAAACGCCGACGCGGCGATCGATGCGCGCACGATCGTCCCGGTGATGCGTCGCCAAGGCTATACCAATGGTTTCGCATCCGCGATCAGCGCCTCGTCCGGCCTGATCGCCCCGATCATGCCGCCCAGTATCGGGCTTATCGTTTATGGGCTTCTGACAAGCACCTCCGTCAGCCGATTGTTCATCGGCGGCGTCATCCCGGCCTTTCTGATCGCCATCGGACTGATGATCATGGTCCGGATCATCGCAAGCCGGCGAGGCTATGGAGCCACCCGAAATAAACGCCTGCCCGCTAGCGAAATCGTCGAACGCGGCCGACGCGCGATCTGGGCTCTGGCGATGCCCGTCCTGTTGCTCTTCGGCCTGAGAATTGGATGGTTCACGCCGACCGAACTCGGCGTGATCGCTGCTGTCTACGCTTTCATCGTAGGGCTCGTGATCTATCGAGGCATGAAGCCGCGGGATGTTTACGAAATCCTCCGGGAGTCTGCTTTCACAACCGCCAATGTGATGGTGATATTGGCGGCGTCAGCCGCTTTCTCGGTCGTTCTCACTCTTGAAGAAGTGCCGCAATTTGTCGTTTCCAATCTTTTGAGCGTCTCGAACAACCCGTATCTCATTCTGGTCATCATCAACATTGCGCTTCTGGTCCTCGGCATGATCATGGAGTCGTTGTCTCTGATGGTCATTCTGGCGCCGCTTCTGAACGATATCATTCAGAAAGTCGGAATTGATCCGGTGCATTTCGGCGTCGTCCTGGTCTTCAATCTCGGCATCGGCTCGGTTCACCCGCCCGTTGGAACAGTCGTCTATACCGTCTGCTCGATCACCAAGTGTTCTGTCGAAGAATTCACCTGGGAGCTGCTGCCCTTCCTCGGCGCATTGCTCGCTGTCCTGGCGGTCCTGATCTTCTTTCCGCCGCTCACCCTGTTCCTGCCGAATCTGCTGTTCTGATGGCTCCTCAAACCACAGCTCCGCCAACGCCGAAGGCCGCAGCGGCGACAATATTGTTCAATGTCAGGGACGCTGTTTGGCGCGCCGCGCTGCAGTCGCAAATGCCGGAACTGACCTTCCGTCACATTGATGAGGACGGCGATCCCGGCGAAATCGACTTCGCTTTTGTATGGAGGCCGCCTCGCGGCCTGCTCGCGAGTTTGCCCAATCTCAAGGCGGTCTTCTCCGTCAGCGCCGGCGTCGATCATATCCTGCTCGATGAAACCGTTCCGGAGCATCTGCCTATCGTGCGCATGGCCGACCCCTCGCAGGCTGAAGCCATGGTTGAATATGCGATGATGGCGACCCTCTGGCTGCATCGTCGCATGCCGCATTATCAGGATAGCCAGTGCCAGCTGATCTGGGCGCCGCAACCCGCTGTCAGAACATCAGAACATCGCGCATGCGTGCTCGGATTGGGTGAATTTGGATCACGCATCGCGCAGCGTTTGCGCGATTTCGGCTTTGAGACTCATGGCTGGAGCAGGACACCAAAAATTCTCGATGGAATCGCCTGCTATACCGGACGCAAGGGCCTCGCCTCTGCGCTTCAACGCTGCAACTACCTGATTTGCGTTCTTCCGTTGACGTCTGAAACTGCGGGAATTCTGAACGCCGAAACATTGGCGCTGCTGCCGCGCGGCGCCTGCATCATCAATATGGGCCGCGGCGCGCATATCGTCGATGCCGATCTTCTTTCAGCGCTCGATTCCGGACATATCGGCGGAGCCATTCTTGATGTCTTCAATCACGAGCCGTTGCCGAATGATCATCCCTACTGGCGCCACCCCAAAGTCCTCGTGACACCGCACATCGCGGCGGAACTCTACCCGCCGACGGCTGCGGGAGCCGTCGCCGAAAACATTCGCCGAATGCAAGTGGGGCTGCCGCTGCAACACGTATTTGACCGAGCCCGCGGTTACTAAATTCGTAAATCGACGCGCCGCGCCTGCGCGAGACGGCAGTCGAAAAGGAGAGCCCTGTGCCGAACGATGTCGACGTCGCCATTGTTGGAGCGGGAGCGGCCGGGATCGCGGCCGCGCGCCGCTGTCTCGCAGCCGGTCTTTCCGTCGCCGTCATCGAAGCGCGCACCCGCGCCGGGGGGCGCGCATGGACGATCCCGACCAGCGCGAACGCTATTGTCGATCTGGGCGCCGCCTGGCTTCACTCCGCAGATCGCAACCCTCTCACCGATCTCGCGCGCGAGCATGGCTTTCATATCAGCACTCGTCTCCCGGATCCGTGGGACGTGCGGCTGGGCCGCCTCAAGCTGAGCTCGCAAGACATCGAGAACTGGAAATCGAGCTACTCCGCCTTCAACGCTCGCCTCGCAGCGCAAGGCGACGAGGCGGACAGACCAATCTCGCAACATTTCGGCGCAGATGACCGTTGGCGCGCCGTGTTGGGCGCGATGCAAACATGGCGAGCCGGAGCGGACGCCAACAGGATATCGACCGCCGACAAACTCAATTCATTCGACACCAACACCAACTGGCGGATCACCGAAGGTTTTGGAACGCTCCTTGAAAAGCTTGCGAGCCATCTTCCCATTCGCTTTGGCGCAGTCGTGAACAAGATCGATTGGTCCAGGTCGCCGGTGTTGTTGGACACGTCTGCGGGCGCGCTGCGCGCATCGTGCGCCATTGTGACGGCGTCAACCGGCGTGCTCGCGGCGGATGCGATCGCCTTTCACCCGATGCTCCCCGCCGAAAAGCTCACAGCCCTCGAAGCGCTTCCGCTGGGAGCCAACAACAAAGTCTATTTCGAGTGGCGCAGCCGTGACGATGGATGGCCGGATGACATGCATTTTCTCGGCTCGACCACGCAAAGCGCGACGGGATCCTATCAGCTTCGGCCGCTAGGGAGGCCGCTGCTCGAGATGTTCCTTGGCGACAAACTCGCTCGGGAACTTGAGCGCATCGGAACGAACGAGCTCACAGCATTCGCAGAAGCGGAACTTAAAAATGTTCTTGGCTCGCAAATTCCGCAATTGAAGCCGGTCGCCGCCTCAGCCTGGCTCGGCGATCCCTGGTCGCGCGGGGCTTATTCCTATGCGACGCCCGGCGGCGCCGGACAGCGATCTATCCTGGCCGAACCGCTCGATGATCGCGTGTTTTTTGCAGGGGAAGCTTGCTCCAAAGAGGCGCACTCCACGATCCACGGGGCGTGGATGAGCGGCGAGTCGGCCGCCGGCGCTTCGATCAGATCGCTCCAAGGCTCGTGATCGTCTGTCACGGGCGACACCTCGCCCGCGGGGCGGCCAATCTAGACGACGCCTGCCCCCATTCGCGCGGCAGCCGGCACCGCAGCTCGTTTAGCGGTATTGGTCCCTGGCGCGAAATCGCGTCTGCAAATCTTCGGCGCAGACGCTATATTCCGATTGGGAATCGGCAAGCGCAGATTAGGTGACTTCAAGCGTGCGCGGGCCATCAAATATCGATTCGAGCCTGACGCATCGCGCCTCGTGCCGGTCTCCTACCTTGACGCTCAAGGGCGTCGCCGCGCCGCATTCGTCAACGAAGCGATCGCAGCGCGGGCCGAAGGCGCAACCTGGCGGCGGCGCGGCGAGATCCGGCGGCGAACCAGGAATCGCCTTCAGCCGATCGCCTTTCGCGTGCGCGCTCTCGGCGCGGGAAGACAGAAGTCCACGCGTGTAGGGATGCGCAGGATTTCGAATGACTGAGGCGCAAGAACCGCTTTCCACGATGCGGCCGGTGTACATCACGGCGATCCTGTCCGCGATCTCAACTGCAACACCGATGTCGTGAGTGACGAACACGATCGCGAGGCCGAATTCGCGCTGTAGCTCACGCAGCAGGAGCAGCACCTGAATCTGAACGGTAGCGTCGAGCGCCGTGGTCGGCTCATCGGCAAGGAGCACTTTCGGCCGGCAGGCCAGAGCCAAAGCGATCATCGCCCGCTGACGCATGCCGCCAGACATTTCGTGCGGATAATTGTCGAGCCGCCGCTCGGGCGAGGGAATCCGCACGCGCTCAAACAGTTCAAGACCGCGCTTGCGGCCTTCGGCGAATGAACATCCTTCGTGACGCTTCACCGCCTCGGCAATCTGATCGCCGACTTTGTACACGGGATCGAAGGCGAGGCCGGGATCCTGAAAGATCATCGACACGGTGCGGCCACGATACGCCGCGAGCTCCGCCTTGGACATCGCCAGCACATTCCGCCCGTCGACCGTGATGTCGCCGCCGATTACCGCAGATTTAGGATGCAGGCGCATGAGCGCGCGCAAGGTGACGCTCTTGCCTGATCCGGACTCGCCAAGAAGCGCAAGCGTTTCGCCGGGACGGAGTGACAGGTCGACGCCAAGCACAGCGCGAACACGCTTGCGGCCCGCGGCGAAATCGACCGTCAGGTCTTTTGCTTCAACGATCGGAGGCGCAGTGGTCATGCTGCGGCAAGCCTGGGATGGCCCGAAGCGGGATTGGCGAGATGGCAGGCCGCGAGATGCGCGCGCCCGACATCGGACAAGGCCGGCTCGGCATGGCTGCAGAGCGTCGAGACCATCTTGCAACGCGGGTGAAAGCGGCAGCCCCCGGGAGGGTCGATCGGATTTGGCGGGTCGCCGGAAAGCGGCGCTTCCTCAGTGCGCTTGTCCGGATCCATCGACGGGACTGATGACAAGAGCGCTGCAGTGTAGGGATGGCGCGGTTTCTCGAAGATAGCTTCGCTTGCTCCAATCTCAGCGACCTTGCCGAGATACATGACCATGATGCGATCCGACATGAAGCGCACGACGTTGAGGTCATGGGTGATGAACATATAGGTGAGACCGAAGTCGCGCTTCAAATCGAGCAGGAGATTCAACACTTGCGCCTCGACCGATTTGTCGAGCGCCGACACCGCCTCATCGAGGATGAGAAGACGTGGTTCGAGCGACAGGGCTCGCGCGATATTTACGCGCTGCCTCTGGCCGCCTGATATCTCATGCGGATAACGGCCAGCGAAGCGCTTTGGTTCAAGCCCAACACGGTGCAAGAGATCATGCGCTTTCGAGATGGCCGCCGCCGCCGACGCGCCATGCACACGCGGCCCAAAGGCTACCGTGTCTTCGACAGTGAGCCTTGGGTTGAGCGAGGCGTAGCTGTCCTGAAAGACCATCTGCGCCTGCCGTCGGAAGCTCCTGACATCGAGCGCTGACGATCCGACCGCTTCGCCGTCAAAGAGAATCTCGCCCTGATCCGGCTTGATAATCTGCATGACCAGTCTGGCGGTGGTCGACTTCCCGCAACCGGACTCGCCGACCACGCCAAGCGTCTCGCCCTTCAGGATCGAGAAATCGACGCCGTCGACCGCGCGCACCACGTTGCTTGGTTGACCGAACCAGGAGCGCTTGCCGCCAAAGTGCTTGACCATGCCACGCACGTCGAGCAGCGCCGTTCCCCGGCCGCCGCGATCACGCGATTCATCCATTGCAACTGGATCGGCGGGCGTCATTGCCGCACCTCCATCGCCGAGCGCAGCCCATCGGAGAACAGGTTGAAAGAGATGGAGGTCAAAAAGATCATGACGCCCGGCAGCGCGGCCACGAGCGGCTGCGAATAGATCGCAGTGCGCAACGTGTTCAGCATCAGGCCCCATTCCGGCTCCGGCGGCTTCACGCCGAGGCCGAGAAACGAGAGACCCGACGACAGGATCATCGAGACGCTGATCAGGCTGGTGGCGTAGACGAAGATCGGGCCGAGCACATTGCCGAGCACATGCACGCGCACCACTGTAAATGCATTCGCGCCGGAAATGCGGGCCGCCTCCACGAAATCCCGATTGCGCGTCTGAGTGGTCACCGCTTCGGCGATGCGCGCGATCTGCGGGATGAACACGACGGTCAGAGATACGATCGAATTGAGGATTCCCGCGCCAAGCGCGCCCGACAGCGCGATCGCCAGCAGCACGGAGGGAAAAGCGAAGAAGACGTCGATGACGCGCATCACGGCGGTGTTCACCCAACCGCCGATATAGGCGGCGAAGACGCCGATCGCCGATCCGATTCCAAAAGCGAGAATAACCGGCGTCACGCCCATGAACAGAGAGAGCCGGCCGCCATAGATCAGACGACTCAGCATGTCGCGACCAAGCTCATCGGAGCCAAGCGGATAGCCCTGAAAGCCGATCGGGCGAAGCCTGCGCACCATCGACCCGCGGAACGGATCGGCCGGCGCGAGATACGGCGCAAAGACTGCGGCCAGCGTGATCAGAAGGATAACAACAAGCGCGCCCATCGCGACGGGGTCGCGCACAAGACGCGCGCCAACGCTCGCCCAATAGCTTTGGCTTTTCGCCAGTGGAATCGCGGCGGCGTCTATTGCGCTCATCGCTCAACCTCGCTGGATGCGCGGATCGAGCATCGTCTGCAGGATGTCGACGATGAGGTTGAGCGTCACGAAGAACATGGCGAGCACGAGGATAGTCCCCTGTAACAGCGGCAGGTCGCGCTGGAAGATCGCGGTGTTCAACAGAAATCCCGTGCCGGGCCAGGCAAAAACAGTTTCGATCAGAATCGATCCGCCAAGCAGATAGCCGAGTTGCAGTCCCATCACCGCGAGCGCGGTCGGAGCGGCGTTGCGAACGACATGCTTGAACACCGCCCACTCGCCCATGCCTTTGGCGCGCAACGCCTGCACGAAATCCTGACTGAGAATATCAGCAACGAGCGCGCGCAGCGTGCGCGCGATAATGCCCATCGGGATCGCCGACATCGTGATCGCCGGGAGGATGATATAGCGAAGATGCTCGAAGTCCGGCCGCCAGTTCGTAGAACCGCCGGGGCCAGCGCCTGTCGATGGGAGCCACCCCAAAGTCGCCGAGAACACGATGACCAGGACCATGCCGAGCCAGTAGTGGGGAACGCTGACTCCGAGAATCGAGGCGATCGAGGCCGCCCGGTCGAGCGCGCTGTTGCGGAAATATCCCGCGACAAAACCGAAGAAGGCGCCGAAGCCGAAGCCGATCAAGGTGGCAATCGAAGCGAGGATCAGCGAGTTGCCGACTGCGCGCCCGACTTCTGAGATCACGGGCCTGCCGCTGGCGATCGAAGCGCCGAGGTCGCCGTGCAGAACCTTCCACAGCCAGATGCCATATTGCACGGGCAGCGGCTTATCGAAGCCGTAAGCCGCGCGCATTTCCGCCTGTTGTTGCGCTGTCGCATCGATGGGCATGATCGAAGTCAGCGGATCGCCCGGCGCGAGATGCACAAGAAGAAAGCAGACAACGCTCACGCCGAGCGCGACCGGCGTGACATAGACGAGCCGCTTCAACGCATAGATAAACAAGCACGCACTCCCGCTGGCTGGCGACGGAGCCGCGGGCGCGGCTCCGTCATCAAGCCTACTTGTCCATGGTGATCGGCGAGAAATCCTGGAACCAGTTCTGAGCCTGCACGAAGCCTTTCACCTTCGGGCTCATGGCGCGCGCATTGACGTCGTGCGTCACCATCAGGAATAGCGCGTCATTCACATACTTCTCGTGAATCTTCTGCAGCGTCGCGGTCTGCTCCTTGGGATCAAACGTGTTGCGGACCTGATCGAACAGCTTGTCCATCTCGGGATCGCAATAGAGGCCCCAGTTGGTGCCGGCAGGCGGCGCGAGATTGCACTGGAGATGACGAATGAAGCCGGTGAAGGGGTCCTGGATGAAGTAGGAGTAGTTCATCGCCGCGCCGCCGCGCGAACTCGGATCCTTCGCGCCTGCTCGCCAGATGTTGATGAGCTGATTCCACTCGACAACCTCAAAGTCGACCTTGATCCCGACTTCCGCGAGATTCTGCTGGATCAGTTCGTTCATCGGCAGCGGCAACATCTGTCCCGAGCCGGACGGGGAGATGAGCACCTTGGTCACGAGAGGCTTTTCAGGCGTAAAGCCAGCCTCTTTCAGCAGCTTCCTGGCTTCCTCGGGCTTGTATTCGACCTTGAAGGTCGGCTTTCCGAACCACTGATGGCCGGGCGGAAAGAAGCCTTCGGCCGGAATCATCAACCCCTGCAGCAGTTCCTGCATACCGGCGCGATCGACCGCCAGATTCGCCGCCTTGCGAACGCGAATGTCGTTCCAGGGAGAGCCTTCGGCGCGAGAGAGATGCCAGGTCCAGTTATGCGGATAGGCGTTGGTGACAATCTTGAAGCCCGCGCCCGTCAGCGACTTCACCGCGTCAGGAGACGGGGCTTCGATCCAGTCGACCTGCCCTGAGCGCAGCGCCGCCACGCGCGCATTAGGCTCCGGCAGAGGGATGAGAATGAGCTTTTCGAGCTTCGGCACTCGCGCCTTGTCCCAGTAGGCTGGATTGGGAATGAGTTCCGCGCGCTCGCGCGGAACGAAGCTCGCAAGCTTCCAGGCGCCTGTTCCCGACGGCGCCTTGGCGACTGCGTCCCAGCTCTTGCCGAGCTTTTCCCAGTTCGCCGGCGAGGACATCAATATCCACGCAACCTGATAAGGCAGCGTCGCGTCAGGCGTCTTGGTGGTGATTTCGAGCGTCAGAGGGTCAATCGCGCGATATCCGGCGACCGCAGGGATGCGTGACTTCCCCTGCGCCGACTGACGCTGATCGAACTGCGGACTCTCGTTCTTGAGAAGCTTGTCGAAATTCCAGACGACGGATTCCGCCGTGAACGTGGAACCATCGTGGAACTTCACGTCGGGACGCAGCTTGAAAATCCATTTGGTTTTGGTCGTATCGGCCGGATCGAGGGCCCAGCTCAACGCCAAACCTGGCGTCAGGTCAGAGGGCTTTGTCGCGCTGGATAAGTCCCAATTGATTAGCGCGTCATAGACCGTATAGCCCATGAAGCGCTGCCCCTCGCCGCCATTGTCAGTCTGCCCGGTCGTCAAAGGGATGTCAGAAGCGGTCATTCCGATGCGCAGCGTTCCCTGCGCAAACGCCGTGGCTGCGGTCAGAGGCAGCAGGCACGCCACGGCAAAAACGAGCTTACGCATCTTTATCCCCGGAAAATCCATTATGTAGGGAACGCAAACTTCGTGCCACTTGCAGGCGTCGTTGGTCCGACCATGCGTCGGCTTCATTCCACGACCAGCGCAGAACGCACACCGCAGCAAACGAAATTGCGGCGCGGATAACGCTACGGCCCATGTCAGGCCGCAGTGCGGCTGCGGCGTCGGCTGCGAGACCGGGAGCCTTGAGCGACGTGAAGTGATCCCAATCGCCTCTTCTGCCCTTCAATGCAGCAGGCCCAGGCGCCAAGGCTGCGAGCAAGAGCAATTGAGTCGCGATGTCCGGCGCGGAGTAGCGTGTGACCAAAAGCACCACGCCTGCTGTGGCGAGATGTGCTTGGCCCACCTCTGCACGCTTGGCAGGGGGATGCCTGCTCTGGGCAAGGGTATCGGCTTCGCGAACCTGAAAGCCGACGTTCAAGGGGCATTCGTCGCGCCGCCCGACCCAACGTCATGGGCCAGTTGACAAAAGATACCCTGTAAAGCCGTTGATCCGAAGAGCGTTCGCTCCTCATCGAACGAAGCGAGCCACACTACCCATCGCGCTTACTCGGAAGACGCTCGCTCGCGATCTCATTGCTTCCGTCTGGTGTGCGAGCGCTTTGATGGTCGCAGTGTTCTCCTCGACGAGGGCAGAATTTCTCCGGGTGATCTCATCCATCTGCGCCAGCACTTTGATGACTTCAGCGATTCCGCTCGATTTCTCGACTCGCGCTGAGTCGATGTCGGAGACGATGCATGTCACGATGAGAAAATTTGAGCCCGAGGAACAACTGCAGCTCTGGCTACTCACTTTGCCGATGGTAAGAGCGGCGCGCGTCGCTGATCGCGTTCAGGCGAGATGGCAGGCGACGGAGACGGGCCCTTCACTGCGCAGCAGCGGCGCTTTTTCGCGGCAACGCGCGACCACGGAGCCGCAGCGCGGATGGAACGTGCAGCCCGGCGGCGGAGAAATCGGACTCGGAACTTCGCCCGACATCGGCCTTCGCGCGCGGTTCGGTTTCTCGACATCAGGAATCGTATCGAGCAGCAGCCGCGTGTAGGGATGCTTCGGTCGCGTGAAGACCTCTTCCGCCGGACCCGTCTCAACGAAACGCCCGAGATACATGATCGCAAGCTGATCCGACATGTGTCTGACGACCGAGAGGTTGTGACTGATGAAGAGATAGGTCAGTCCAAATTCACGCTGCAGTCGCACCATGAGATTGAGGATCTGCGCCTGAACCGAAACGTCGAGCGCCGAGGTCGGCTCGTCGCAGACCAGAAAATCCGCTTCGGTCGCCAGCGCGCGCGCAATGGAAATACGCTGGCGCTGGCCGCCGGAGAATTCATGGGGAAAGCGCGCGGCGTCGCCACGCGACAGGCCGACGATTTCGAGGAGATCGCCGACGCGCGCGATCGTCTCGCTCCCGCTTGCGCGCAGTTTCAGTTCGCGGATCGGTTCGGCGATGATGTCGCCGACGCGCCAGCGCGGATTGAGGCTCGCGTAAGGGTCCTGAAAAATCATCTGCACGCGTGGCGAACCGACGGAGCCGTCGGCGCGTCTGATGTCGGAAAAGCGCAGAGCGCCTTCGGTCGGCTGCTGCAGGCCGACGACCATGCGCGCCAGCGTTGATTTTCCGCAACCGGATTCGCCGACGATGCTGAAAGTGGTCCCACGCGCGACCGTGAAGCTCACATTCTCCACCGCGCGCAGCATGCGCCGCGGCTGGCCTGAGATCAGCCGCGAGAAGGCCGGCGCCGACACGTCGAAGCGGCATGACGCCGCCGCGACTTCGAGAATGGCTTGCGGCTCAGACATGGGTGCCCGCCATCACGGGGAAGTGGCATGCGGCCGCATGCTGCGCGAGCGGCAAAACCGGTTTCTCTGCGCGACAGACATCCTGTCGCGCCTTGCAGCGTGGATTGAAGGCGCAGCCTGATGGGATCGCATTCAGCCGCGGCATGGCGCCATCGATCTGGTTGAGGTGCGCATTGCGCGTATGCACGCTCGGGATCGAGGCCATGAGGCCGGCGGTGTAGGGATGGCGCGGCCGGCGCGTCACTTCTTCCACGGGACCGATCTCGACGACGCGGCCGGCATACATCACCGCGACGCGATCGGCCGTCTCCGCGATCACGCCCATATCGTGCGTGACGAGCATGATCGCCGCGCCATGCTCGCGACAGATGCGTTTCAGCAGCGTCGTGATCTGCGCCTGGATCGACACGTCGAGCGCCGTCGTCGGCTCGTCCGCGATGATCAGCTTGGGTTCGGCGCACAAAGCGAGCGCGATCACGACGCGCTGGCGCATGCCGCCCGAGAATTGATGAGGATAATGATCGATGCGCGTCTCCGCGGCGGGAATGCCGACCTCCTTGAGAAGGTTCAGCGCCCGCGCTCGCGCTTCGGCGCGCGTCATATCGAGATGGGTGAGGATCGTCTCAACGAGCTGGTCGCCGACCGTCAGCATCGGATGAAGCGAGGTCAGCGGGTCCTGAAAGATCGCGCCGATGCGTCGCCCGCGCAGCTTGCGCATCTGCTCCGCGGGAAGATTGTCGATGCGCTGGCCCTCGAGATGAATGCTTCCGCCGGCGATGCGTCCGGGCGGATCGATGAGGCCGATGACCGCCGTTCCCGTGAGCGATTTGCCGGCGCCGGATTCACCGACCACGCCAAGCACTTCGCCCGGCGCGATGTCGAAAGACACGCCGTCGAGCGCCGTCAATGGCCCGCGACGACCATCGAAGACGATGCGCAGATCGCGCACCGAGAGCAGCGGAGCGGGCGCGGCGGCATCCATCGTCAGGCGCCCTCTTCACGTTCGATTGCGTAACTCGATGAAAAAATTTCGCTGACAGGCGGATGGCCCAGCGTGCGTTCGGGATAGCGCGCCATCACGCCCTCGAACTGCTTTTGCGCGCGCCTGTTGTCGGCGGCTTCATCGATATCGGGAATGACGCGGTTTTCCATCACGAACCGGCCGTCGATGATGACGGTCGAGAAATCGCGGCCGTGGCCGGTCAGCATCATCGTCTGGATGGGATCGATCACCTGACCCATATGCGGCCGATCGAAATCGAAGACGGTGATGTCGGCGCGCGCGCCTGGCTGCAGTCGGCCGAGGTCGGGACGCTGGAGCGCATCGGCGCCGCCTGTCGTGGCGGCGTCGTAATAGTCTTCGCTGCGCGCAGAGGCCGATGATCCCGCCATGGTGCGCGCGAGGATCATGCCGACCTGCATGTTCATTACCATGTCAGACGGGCTCGTGTCGGTGCCGAGCCCGATCTTCAGCCCCATCTCGCGATAGCGGCCGAAATGATCGATGGCGTTACCGTGCCGGCCTGACACCAGCGGGCAATGCACGATCGCGGCGCCGGCGTCGCGAATGATGTCGAGATCACGCCCGGGCCTGGCGATATGCTTGCTGCCGGAGACATAGGTGCCATGCGGCAGGAGGCAACGATCGCTGAGAAAGCCCAAGCTTTGCAGCCATTCTGGCGGGCTCATGCCATGCTGCGCCAGCACCAGATCATACTCGATCTTCGACTGGCAGCAGTGTAGCCGCATCGGGATGTCGTGCGCGCGGCTTGCGGCCGCGGTGCGACGCAGCAGTTCCGCCGTCGAGGTTTCGATGCGATCGGGCGCGAGCATCGTGCGGATCAGGCCGCCGGCTTCGCCTTCGAAGCGCTCGCAGAAGGCGACCGCGTCATCGAGTTCTTTGAGACCGCGCGGCTCGTCATAATGAGTGACGATGCGGCCATCGGCTTCGACAAGCTGATTGCCGGTGCGAAAAGCAGGGCCGAGATAGGCGCGTATTCCGAGGGAAGCCGCCGCCCCGGCGGCGTCGGAGAATTCCTCCACCGTCTCGCCCCAGGCGCGATAGAACAGCGATGCGATCGGCAGCGCCGTCGTGATTCCGTTGCGGATGAGCGTCGCGAAAGCGTGCTTCTTCTGGAACGCCAGCTCCTCGCGCGAATACATTTCGTAAGGCCCGGCTTCGAGGTAGCTGCGCGGCCAGACGCGGCCCTTCTTCCAGGCCGGCTGGTTGTCGTAGCCGAGGATCGTCGTGTCGAGGTCGGACAGCGCGTCGAGATCGACGAAGCCGGGGCCGATCAGCACATTGCCATAATCGATACGCCGCGCGACCTCGCCGGGAAAGCGATGACCGACAAAGATGATCTCGCCATTCTCGAAGACGATTTCGCCGCGTTCAAAAAGCCGATGTCGGCCGTCGCGATGGCCGACGAGCCATCGCGCGGTGAGCAGGATGCGGCCTTCCGGGCGTTTCTTCGCGTGAAGCGTCACGGCGCGCTCCTGAGGGGAACGCCATCGTGCGCGACGATCTTGCCGCGCTTGACGACGCGGCGCTTCGGCGACCGGGTGACGATCGCCTCGGCGACGGTCTCGCCAGGCACAATGACGAGATCGGCGGCGCAACCTTCACTCACACCGTAATTCCTGATCTCCATCACTTTCGCGCCTTCGGTGGTGCAGACGTCGAGCGCGAGTCGCAGTTCATCGTCGCGGCGGAAATTGTTGCGCAGGCCGACGAACATCGCCCGCTCCAGCATGTCGGCGTTGCCATAGGGACCCCAGGTGTCGCGGATGCCGTCGGAGCCGGAGCAGACGCGCACGCCGGCGTCGAGCAGCTTCTTCACCGGCGGTGCCGGCCGGCTCGCCGGCGCTGTCGTCATGATGGCGATGTCGAGTTCGACGAGCTGCGCAATCAAGGGATCGACGAGCGCGGGATCGGGCGTTCCCAGACAGAAGGCGTGGCTGATCGTCACCTTGCCCTTCATGCCGAGCGCGCGCGTGCGCTCGCAGATGAGATCGGTCGAGAAGGCGCCCATCTCACCGGGCTCGTGCAGATGGATGTCGAGCGGCTTGCCGTGCCGCTGGCAGAGCTCGAAAATCGCGTCGAGATGCCCCTTGGGATCGCGGTCGATCGCGCAGGGGTCGAGCCCGCCGACGATTTCCGCGCCAAGCTTCAAAGCCTGATCCATGAGTTCGAGGGTGCCCGGCCGCCTGAGCATGCCAGACTGCGGAAAGGCGACGATCTCGACATCGATGATGTCGCGATAATCCTCGCGCATCTGCATCACGCCCTCGACGCCCCAGAGGCCGTGATCAGTGTCGATATCGACATGGCTGCGGATATGGGTCGAGCCCATCAGCGAGGATTGCACGGACTGGCGCGCCGACTGGCGATAGGGATCGATGTTGAGGCGCTTCTTGTTCAGCCGCTCATTGTCGATCTTGTCGAGGAGCCGCGGGCCGACCTCATTCTTGTACCAGGGCAGTCCCCACAGACTTTTGTCGAGATGGGTGTGCGCCTCAACGAGGCCCGGCAGCACGATGTCGCCTTTTCCGTCCTCGATCGTCGCGCCTGATGGCGGCTCGATCTCTTTCGCGACGCGCGAAATCCGCCCGTCCTCGATCAGCATGTCGGTCGCGGCGCCTGCATAAGGCCTGACATTGCGCAGGAGGAGAGCGGTCATCGGGCGTTTCCTTTTTCTTATCGGAGTTTTGGATTGAGCGCGTCGCGCAGCCAGTCGCCGAGCAGATTGACGCTGAGAACGATGAGGCCGAGCTGGAGCGAGGGAAAGACCACAAGCCACCAGGAGCCGGAAAACAGATATTGGTTGCCGATGCGGATCAGCGTGCCAAGCGAAGGCTGCGTGATTGGCATGCCGACGCCGAGAAATGACAGCGTCGCTTCCGACAGGATCGCGAGGCCGAGATTGAGCGTCGCCGCGACCATCACGGGCGTCAGCGTATTCGGCAGAATGTGGCGGCGCATGATGCGCGCAGGCTTCACCTTGATGATGCGCGCGGCCAACACATACTCTTTCCGCCGCTCGACCATGGTCGAGGCGCGCACCGTGCGCGCATATTGCACCCAGTTCGTCAGCGAGATCGAGACCACGAGCACGACGGCGGCGAAAGGCTCGCGCAGCGGCGGCGGCAACAGCTCGCGAAAGATGGCGCTGACGAGAATCGCCATCAGCAGCGTCGGGATCGAGAGGACGGTGTCGCCGAGCCGCATCAGCAGATTGTCGATGCGTCCGCCATAGAAGCCGGCGACGAGCCCGATGGTTACGCCGATCGCCATGGAGACGATCACGGCGGAGAAGCCGATCAGGAGCGAGACGCGCGTGCCGTAGAGAATGGCGGAGAGAACGTCGCGCCCCTGCGGGTCCGTGCCGAGAAGGAACGGCCATTCGCCGTCCTTCTGCCAGATCGGCGGAATCTCCGCCTTGTCGATGAAGATCTGCGAGAGATCGTAGGGATTTTGCGGCGCAATCAGCGGCGCGAAGAAGGCGCTCGCAAAAAGAATGATGAGCACGATAGCCGACAGCCACGCCGCCGGCGTCCTACGAAAACTCCAGCCGATGTCGCTGTCGAAGAAGCCGCGCAGGCGCGCGAGGGGGCGGATGATGTCAGCGGGCATTGGCGGCGCCCGCGATGGCGTCGTCGCGCAGGCGCGGATCGACGAAGGCGTAGAGCAGATCGACCAGCGTGTTCAGCGTCACGAAGATGAAGGAGACGACGATGAGATAGGCCGCCATCACCGGAATATCGACGAAGGTCACCGCCTGCACGAACAGCATGCCCATGCCCGGCCATTGAAAAACGGTCTCGGTGACCAGCGCGAAGGCGATGAGATTGCCGATCTGCAAGCCCGTCACGGTGATCACAGGCATCAGGCAATTGCGCAGCGCGTGCCGGAAATGCACGGCGCGCGCCGGCAGGCCGCGGGCGCGGGCGAAGCGGATGAAGTCGGCGCGCAAGGTCTCCAGCATCTCGGCGCGCACGAGCCGCATCACCAAAGTGATCTGGAACAGTGACAGCGTAATCCCGGGCAAAATCAGCGCGAGTCGCCCCGATGACGTGAGAAATCCCGTGCTCCACCATCCCAACTGCACCACCTCGCCGCGCCCGAAAGCGGGCAGCCAGCGCAGCGTCACGGAGAAGAGCAGGATGAAGAGAATGCCGAGCGCGAAGCTTGGCAGCGACACGCCGAGGACGGAGACGAATTGCAGCAGCTTCGCCGGGAAGCTGTCGCGCCTGATCGCGGTGTAGACGCCAAGCGGAATACCGACCGCGAGCGACAGGAAGGTTGCGACGAGAACGAGTTCAAATGTCGCGGGGAAGCGCTCGGCGATGAGCGTGAACACTTCCTGCTGGTTGCGATAGGAGATGCCGAAATCGCCGCGCGCGGCATTGCCGACGAAAGTGGCGAACTGCATCACGAAGCCCTTGTTGAGCCCGAGCCTCTCACGCAATTCGTCGCGCTGGGCCTGGCTCGCCTGCTCGTTCAGCATCAGTTCGACGGGATCGCCGACGAAACGGAAGATGAGAAAGGCGAGGAACGCCACGGCGAGCATGACGCCCGCCGCGTTGAGCAGTCGCTTCAGCAGGAAGACCGGCATCGACGTCTCCGCGTGAAGGCGGAAGGGCGTCGGTGAGGCGCCCTCCCCCGATGTTTATTTCATCACCGTCAGCCAGAGGCGCGGTTTGTTGTCCGACGCCTGCACGGTCGACGCGATGGTGTTGCGCATCGCCCAGGCCATTGGCTGCTGATGCAGCGGGATGAAGAGATGCTCTTTCTTGGCGATGGCGAGCGCTTCCGCCATCATCGGGATGCGCTTCTTGTTATCGAGCTCCACGCCGGCCTTGTCGACCAGCGCGTCGATCTTGGCGTCGCCCCATTCGCCCCAGTTGAACACGCCGCCGGAGCCGCTCTTCGAGCGCACCACCTGCACGAGCAGGGAGTAGGCGTCGATCATCGGCTCGTTGGCCCAGCCGAAGGAGATGACATCGAAGTCGCCCTTCACGCGCTTCGGCGTCTGCTGGCTACGCGGCCCCATGCTGAGATTGGGCTTCAGGCCGGCGCGCGACCACATCGACGCCACCGCCTGACAGAACTCCTCTTCATTGACGAGGCTGTCGCTCTGGCAGTTCATCTGAAACGAGAAGCCATTGGGATATCCCGCCGCCGCGAGCAGCTTCTTCGCGCCGTCGAGATCGAACGGCAGACGCTCGTCCTGCGACGGCTCGTAGCCCGGGATCGCCGGAGCGACGAGCGCGCCGGTGTTGCGGGAGAGGCCGCGCATGGCGCGCTTCTGGACGGCGTCGATGTCGATCGCGCGATAGAGCGCTTCGCGAACACGGATATCCTTGAAGGGGTTCTTGTCCTTCACATCGCTTTCATAGAGCGCATTCTTCAGATTGAAGGCGAAGAACACGCTGCGCAACTCGTTCGTCTGCAGCACCTTGATGTCTGATGAAGCCGACAGGCGCGGCAGATCCTGCAGCGGTGCGACATTGGTGAAATCGATCTCGCCGGAGAGCATCGCCGCGACGCGCGTCGAGGCCGAGGTGATCGGC
The DNA here is from genome assembly GCF_022059845.1 of Terrirubrum flagellatum. Classification (GTDB taxonomy): domain Bacteria; phylum Pseudomonadota; class Alphaproteobacteria; order Rhizobiales; family Beijerinckiaceae; genus Terrirubrum; species Terrirubrum flagellatum. Next base: position 2,710,503 of record NZ_CP091851.1, read on the forward strand.
GTAAATTCGATTCGGTCGATGTTGTGCTTCGGCTTGTCCCACCAGTCCTTGTTGGCGACGAACACCGTCTTTGAATCGGCGCGGCGGCTCTCGATTGCGAACGGCCCGGTGCCGTTGGCGTTGTCGGTGGCGTAGCCCTTGACGCCCTTGCCGGAGTCGGTGGGCTTCAGCGCGTTGTTCGCCTCCATCCACTTCTTGTCGAGGATGTAGATGTTTGTGAGATCGTTGAGCAGCAGCGGATAGGGGCCGTTGACTTCGATATCGACGGTGTAGTCGTCGATCTTCTTCGCGCCCTTGTAGGCCGGCAGGTTGCCCTTCAGCGGCGAGTCATCATCGGTGACGCGCGTCAGCGAGGCGATCACGTCGTCGGCGGTGAAGGGGTCGCCATTATGAAACTTCACGCCCTTGCGCAGCTTGAAGCGCCACACGGTCGGCGACACCGTCTCCCAGGATTCGGCCAGCGCCGGCTCGATCTTGAGATCGCCGGTGTAGCGCACGAGCCCTTCATAGACGTGATTGAGCACGGAGAGCGTGAAGGTCTCGCCGAAGGAATAGGGATCGAGCGACGCGATCTCGCGCGAGGCGCCCCATTTCAGCGTCTTCGCGTCTGCGACGCCGGTCAAAGCCAAAGCGGCCGCGGCCGCCAGCAACCATCGGGTCTTCATCGCTTTCTCCTCTCCACCGAGCCGTCGCCTTGGGCGCCGGTCTCGTCCCATGCTTTGCCTCTTCTTGCGTCAGATGACGCCTTCTTTGGCACTTTGTGTGCGATAAATAATCAATATTGCATGCGATCATATTATGATATTGTATGCGATTATTGAACACAAGCGCAAACTGGAGTGGAGCCGAATCCCGTGACATGGAGGGAGCCTGATGCCTCTCAACGACAGCCAAGACGGGCGGCCATGACGGAAACCCGCGCTCCGGGATCGCGCGCGCAATCGGTCTACAGGGCGCTCAGGCGCGCCATCATCGAGCAGGCGCTCAAGCCCGGCATGAAGCTGCCGGAGGATTCGATTGGCGAGCAGCTCGGCGTCAGCCGCACTCTGGTGCGCGAGGCGTTCGGCCGGCTGGCGGTGGAAGGTCTCGTCGAACTCAAGCCCAATCGCGGCGCGTCGGTCGCCTACCCCACGCTGGAGGAAGCGCGCGACGTCTTCGACGTGCGCCGCGGTCTCGAGCGCCTCGTCGCAGAAAGTCTCGCGGGGCGCCTCACGGCGTCGCAGGCGGCCGAACTCGAGGCCCATGTGCGCCAGGAGGAGCAGGCGCAGGGACGCGACGGACCGGAGTCGATCCGCCTCGCTGGCGAGTTCCATATCAAGCTCGCCGAGATGACCGGCAATTTGCTGCTCCTGCGCTATGTGCAGGAGGTCAGTTCGCGCTGCTCGCTGATCCTCGCGATCTATGGCCGCCCGCATTCGTCGGAATGCGCGGTCTCCGAGCATCGTCAATTGATCGAAGCGCTACGCGCCGGCGATGCGAAGCGCGCCGCCGATCTCATGGACCATCATTTGCAAGCGGTGGTGACGCGCGCGCTGCTCACGCCACGCGGCGAGCGCGATGTTCGCGACCTGCTCGCGCCCTACGCCCTCAGCGAAGGACTGACGCCTCCGTGACCGACGCCCTGACCAAGCCGAAAGCCGCCGGCGCGGCCGACATCGTCACCTTCGATTTTGCGGCGCTGACCCCTCGCGAGCGCTACAAGCTTCTGATCGGCGCTGTGGTGCCGCGGCCTATCGCGCTCGTCACCACCATTGATGCGCAGGACGCCGTCAATGCGGCGCCGTTCAGCTTCTTCAACTGCCTCTCCGCCGATCCCGCGATCCTGGCGCTCGGCGTCGAATATCGCCCGACCGGCGCGCAGAAGGACACCGGCCGCAATGTGCGCGAGACGTTGTCCTTCACCGTGAACATTGTGTCAGACGCGATCGTCGAGAAGATGAATGTTTGCGCCGTGCCGTTCGAGCCCGGTATCGACGAACTCGTGCAAGCCGGATTGACGGCGAAACCGGGCGTGAAAGTCCCCTGCCCCTGGATCGGCGAAGCGCCGGCGGCGTTCGAATGCCGGCATCATACGTCGCTCGGCATCGGCAATTCGCGCGAGATTATTCTGGGCGAAGTAGTCTATGCACATTTCCGCGCCGATGTGGTCGACGCCGCCAAGCATTATGTCGATGCCGCCGCGCTCGATGCGGTCGGCCGCATGGGCGGCCATGGCTACGCGACCACGCGCGACTATTTCGATCTTCCGACGATGTCGGTCGCGGCCTGGAGCGCAGGCGCGATCACGACACGACGCTAGACTGCGTCAATTGGCGATTTTTGACCGGTTTGCGGCGAGTCGCTCATCGACCAGCGCGACCTGGGCGTCGATCGCTGGATGACGCAGGCCCTTCTGCATCGCGATCAACTGCACCAGCTTGTCAGCCCGCTCGATATGAGGGGCGCCGTTGTTGATGGCTCGCGCCGCCGAAGCCGGCCGCGACAGGCTTTCGGCCGCCGCCGCATATTTTTCGAACGGCACAAGGTCGGCCGGCGCCGCCCCAAGCCTCACGCACAAATCGAAAACGAAATTATAGACAGAGCGCGACTCCTCAATGTCGGTATGCACGGCCTCCTTCGCTGTGCGCATTCCGTCCCTGGTGATGCATCGATAGTTGCCCGCAAGCAGCATCGACCATTTGGCGAGCGGCACCCAGATCGAATCGTAGGCCTTCAACTTGACTGGCAGCTCGATCTTGCCCTCCGGCGTATCGAAGCGAGCCTCGTCAACATCCTTCTCCAGGTTGCGGATGAGCTGAGTGTCATTCTCACCCTCAAAACGGGCGCATTTGAAATTCGTCGGGAGCGTGACCAGCAACTCATTGGCTTTGCCATCTGGCGGACGGATCGCCTGCGGATCAGGGCTGTTAAGCGTGATCTTGCTCGGGTCGATCGAATCCCAGACGCGCGGGTCTGTGTACGCAGCTTCCAGCGCTTTGTGGTCGAGGCCGGGAATGCGCCTGAGATAAGAAAGTGGCGGCATGTTCATGATAGACATGCAGGGCGCGCGGGACTTGCCCACGGCGTCGAGGAGCTGGCGCACGCCCTCCACTCGATATTGCGGCTCCTGCATGCAAAGTCCGACCAGATCGAATTGCGACGGATCGACGCCGGACGCCGGACCAGCAGTCACCTTTCCCGGAAGCTTGCGCGATTCCAGGACGACCGGTTCGTTGCGGCCGCGCACTGGCAGCGTCACCCTGAAGCCTTCGGCATTGATCAGGTCAGCCTCCGCCGGCAGGCAGACCAGATGTATCGAGTGACCGCCAAACAGCAGCTTGGACGCCAGGAGCGAGCCGTAGGACGCGCCCATCAACAGGATGTTTTGCGGCATTGGTTGCTTTCCACAACTTCAGGGCCAAGCCCTTGTGGTATCAGAAACAAATGTTTCCGGGTTCGCAAGCCTCGCGCCTCGGACCGTCGCAGAGGTATGACTTGAATACAGGCGCACCGCCAGTGCCCGTTCGCTATCCTTTGATAATCACTTTGCTTTTTTCTGGCGGGCGTTTCGACGCTCTCGACGGCCAGCCTTACAGGCGATCATCGACGCAACGCCAACCGGGCGCCTCAGCTTCATCTTGACGGAATTTGGCAAGCCCTTCACGCCAACCGGCTTCGGCGCGCGGTTCCGCAAATGGTGCAATGCGGCCTGCTTGCCGCATTGTTCGGCGCACGGACTGCGCAAGGAGTGCGCGGCGACCGTCGCGAATCTCGGCGGCAGTGACGAACGGATGATGGCGCTGTTCGGCGGAAGCGAGAACAGGTGGCGACCTACACAAGGAATGCGAACAAGCGTCGGCTGGCTATCACTGCGGCGGCCTTGATCGAGGAAGCACTAACAACGAACGGAATTGTCCCGTCGGCTATCCAGTTGCTGCCCGAGCGGGACAATGAGCCGAAATCAGTGAAGGAAAACAAGGAATGAAAAAGCGGATGGTGCCCAGGGGCGTCTTTTAATTTACCGCACAACCTAATGAATTAGCTTGTCTTTTTCAGAGCCAATAATAATTTTCCAACATTTGTCCAACGGCGAATTTTGGGCGGTGGTTCGGTTCCCATAGCATCGTCAACTGATGGGTTATCCTGCGCCCTCCCCCCACCTGCGGGCGCCTTGGCCTGCGCCGCTCGTCGGATTCGCGGCTGGTAGCTCATCTGCTTGGGGAGAAGAGGCGCGGTCACGGACCTGAAGTCCGGTCCCCCGATGAGGGGACCGGGAAACTCAACAAGGCAACGGCCGCTCCTTGGGGTAGGAGAACGGGCCGGGCTGGCCGTGGTTAGTCCTTTTGCGCGATACAGCTTGGTTCAGCCGTCAGCTTCGCGTAGCCCGCAAACGGCACCGCCAATGATCAATCTCGCCTGCGCGGCTTCAATGAGCTCCGCCATTCCTTTGAAGAAGGCGATCGCGTCGCTCTGCCACTTCATCATTTCCTCGAATGCGTCCCCTTCGCGAAGGCCGGCCGCGGCTTTCGCCAGCTCATCCTTAGTGAGCGTCATTACCCCCGACGCCGCACGGAGCGCGGCGCCGTACGACTTGTTCCACGCGATCCACTGATCGCGGGTTGGCTGAACGGCCAACTCCTTTGTCCACGGCTCGATAGGGGTGGCCGCGAGTTGCTCGATCTCGCGCCAACTCACACCGGGCTTGGAGCGGTCCGTGCGAGTTCGCCGGGAAGTGGACTGTGACCGTCGGACGGGCGGACGTGATAGCGTGCGCGCAACCTGCTTCATGGGGATGCTCCATGTTCGGGTAGGTCGGTCGGAGAGCTGCAACTTTCCGACCGGCCGCTCGATCGGCGACCGAGCACGCAGAGCATGCCGGTCGAGCATTAAAAGTCAAATAATTTCAAATGGATAGAATGCTGTCGGAGTCGATGGAAAACTATCGAAACTGATCAGCGCGAGCGCCGCATTCCACTTAAGAGGTTGCACCACACATAGAGTGCTATGCGAACAGCTCTCCCGGTCGCACCTCGCTAGTCGTTTCCCATGTGCTCACGATGGACGCATATTTCTCGGGCTCTGAGGTCGCGAGAGAAAAAATGTATAGGCCCTTATGAAAGCGAGAAAGAGCTGCGACGATCGTCCGCTCGTCGGAATTGTAACGATAAGCGAACTGCTCATCGACGTGAAACTTCCCTTGCTCAAGAGTCCGACCGCCAGGCATGATCGCAAGCATCGATTGAAGCGTTTGGTTCGCTAGCCCGGCATTTAGGAACCATGTCGACCACGCACGGCCGTGCTTGGGCAACGCTTGGCCGACGTGCTCTCGGTAGAGGGCGAACGACATTTTTGCTGCGAACCTATCCAGTAGACTCCTTGTATTTTTCCCGGAAGCTTGAACGCCGAGAAACGGAAGATTCACGCCAGAACGATCACGGCGCCACTCACGCCTAAAGCTTCCGCCAAACAACTCGATCAGAACAAGCGGATTTCTTCGCTGAATCTGATTTCGAAGCGCAACGGCTTCGTCCAATAGCTGCTTATCCAAGCGATGATCGGGGCTTAGGCGCGCGAAGAAACTGGCGACCAGATCTGCATCGCTTGAGCCAGAGTTGCACTCTTCGCAGGTAGCGAACTCCAAGCCGCTGGGGCGGGATTTGCTCCGAAACATTGCGCGAGGAGGCATGTGCTCCAGTGATCGCCATTTCTGAAAGCAATAGATGCATCTGGGCTCAGGTCCCAAAATCGATTCTCGGCTCCGGCTCTTTGCTCTGGCCTCGCCCAATCTCGTCTCCCCTTCTGCTGCTGAATCTACATTTAATCGAAACTGGCCACGCTTAGCGCGAGCGGCCGAGCTTATGAAGCTCCAGGAACGCAACTCCGTCTCTCAAACGTCAGTGGACCAGGATTGCCGCCAGCGCGACCATAAGCCGCCACGAAAGCTGCAACGGCGAGGATTGACGGGCTAGTCCGGATCATGCCGCCGGGACGTGGGCGGCTTGAGATCGCTCCGCAAGGCTCGACGTGAAATGCTGAGATCGTCAGGTTGCCGATGCGGCCACGGAGCTGAACTTTGGCGGATGATCAGAACAACGAGCTTCAGCAACTGCTCGAGAAGTTGAAGACGGGCGAACCGAAGCCCGATCCAATTCACGACCAACTCAATTCGGGCCTTCGACCGGCTCGGCCGGCTCTGACTCTGCTGGCGTTCGCCGCTGTCATGATTGTCATTGCCGCCGCGCGCTGGCTTTGGGCTGACGCGCTGCACGCGCTGGGAGCACCTTAACGCCTGCGGTCGGATTTTGATGGACTGCAGATTTTCTTTGAACGCGACTCGCTGTCACCAACGCTACGCCTGACAGGCGCGGCGCGCCTTCCCCCGAAGGCACGGACGAGCAACGGGTCGCCACTCCCCCCGGCGCGGCGGCCCGTCTCGATTTCCGCAGGGGCCTGGCGGCCTCGCTTGACTCCTGTGCGCCAATGAGAACAAGATAAGAACATCCGATCCCGGGCGGGACCTTCGGCCAGGCGCATAGCGCGTCGGGCGGCGGCCCGCGTTTGCCTGGAGGCGGCGATGGCGAGCGTCACCTATTTCGTCGTGATCCCGTTCGAGGCGGACGAGGATGGCGAACTCACAGCCGGCGAGCCGATCGAGGCGCGCACGCCTTCAGGCGCGATTTTCCGGGCCAAAGCTGTCGCTCTTTCAGCCGGCGGCGCAATCGCGTTCAGCCGCACCGGCGATCCGTCCCTTGGCGAGTTCGAGGACGCAGTCGTCTTGGCGCGCGAAGGGATCACCCCTGACGATCTGGCAGCCTATGTCGGCACCGGCGCCTGAACGCCAGCCGGAGCGGCTGTGCGATCTCTCCTCGGCGATGCCGGTGCTGCGCATCACCTGCGGCGAGTGCTCCTCGATCGACGACCACAGCGTCCGGGAACTCCAGCGCTTCTACGGCCATGAAGCCGGCGTATCCGATCTGGTGGCAGGTCTGCGTCTGTCCTGCGGCCATGACGGCGGCGTGCGCCGCTGGGAGGCCTGCACGCAGCCGCCACGCCAATCGCCGCCGCCGGCCGACGATGACACGGCAATCGACGCGGCGCTTGCCGAGTTCAATGGCGACGCCCGCGCAACCATCCGCGCGCTGCTTCATGATATCGACGCGCTCGCGGCCGACGCGCGCTCGTTGGTCTCACGCGGCTTCGTCCGCGACCTCGACCTCGTCGAATGGAGGAGGCGTCATGACCGTTGAGCGATATCACGTCGTCGTCGCTTTCGATCGGAATGAAGAGGGCAACCTGGTCGGCGGTCGCGGCGTCCTCGAAAAGTCGAAGATGGCCGCCCTCAGCACGGCGCGCGATCTGGCGCGGACGCATCTCGGCGTCGTCGCGGTGTCTTGCCTGGCCGACCGAGAAGCCGGCGTCTTTGGCGAGGGTCAGGCGACGATCTTCGGCGTCGTCCCTGCAAAATATCGGCCGCGCGGCAGATGATCAGCGGCCGCGGCCCCGCCGATCCCGTTACCGACGAAGACGAGCAGCTGATCACCTCTCCCTATGTTGTCGTGCGTCTCGAATGCGCGGTCCGTCAGAAGCAACGTCAATTCAGGCTGGCGCGCCTTTGTCGAAGAGTTCGGCTCTGGCATCACCATGAATGCGCGCAGAACGAAACCCTCACTCCGCCGATGCCTGGGCCGAGGACAACAACTTGATCCCATCGACTGTGGTTGTCGGCGCTCGCTTGAAGCCCTTGCCGCGAAAGCGGATCAGGTCAGAGCCTTATGCATCCACGAAAGAGATATCGCCATCGGTGTAAACGCGCCAAGCCGATACCTTGCCCATCACCGGAAACGCTGAAGAGCAACCATTATCCACTTGGATTCTATAACCGTGCTGCACCTTGCTTTCGAACAGCACGATATTGCATCTTTCGTCGTCTTTGTTGGCCATGACGCCGACGTCCCCAAGCATTGTCTGCGCTCTCGACGGCGCGGCGAGCTTTCTGCTCTCTGCTGCTTCAGCGACTTGGAAAATCAGCAGAAAAGGGAGAGCGGCGAGAAATCTCATGGCTTCCTCCAAATGACAAAAGGTAGTTCTCAGGCGGACCGTTGATTAGTGGAGGCGTACAGCCCGCTGGGTGTCCGAGCGCACATCGAAGCGCTTCCTCGATAGAGAACGTCTGACGCGGCCAGATTTTGAGGCCCTGCACATTTTCGTTGAACGCGACTCGCTCTCCGCAGCGCTACGCCTCATGGGCGCGAGGCGTCTCCCCCCGGCGTCGCCGGGCGCAACGGGCCGCCGCACCAACCCGGAGCGGCGGTCCGCCTACTTATTTAGATGCCGAGCGAGGAAGTCCGCTCGTTCTCGAATTGCACCGCTTCGATCTCGCGCCAAGAGGGCGATAGCTTCCTCGATCCTGGGAAAATTCTTTCTTCGATTGATCAACGCGTCGGCAGCAGCGCGTCTCACAAGGGCTGATCGGTCCCTGATGCTTTCCGCGATGAGGGCGTCTACCTCATACGTCAGGGTCAGCGGCCTGCGTGCGTACTCAACCACGCGCTTGCTGATGCCGAACCTTTTATCGATCCATTCTCGTTGGAAGCCGACGGGCCAGAAAGCGTATCCTTCGGCGATCATTCTAATTGAGATTGCTCGCACCACGGGGTTTTTCGCCTTCTTCGCCAAGCCTAAAAGGTAGGCATCAATCTTGGGGCCTCGCGCAGCATATTTGAACTCAGTTCCCAATGGGCCAATCGAGACGCAAAAAAATCTCTGGATCAGAGCGGCCATAACTTCTGGGCGGTCAAAGATTTGATCGACCAGGCTCACCCCAATCGCCTCCCACCGGCCCCAGTTGCGCCAGCGATCTAGAAGAAAATACGAAGCGGAAACGGCGACCGCGGGGGCGATACGCGGAAAAACACGCGACGCACACATAGCCGCCGCCGCTCGCACCGGCTCGGCCCAGTCGTTCAGCCTCCAAGCAAGGGCAGCAAGCATGAAGGGCGAGTCGGGCGGATCGTTGAGAGTTTCGAGGGCTGCCTGGCGAACGAATCCGTCTCGGTGGAAGATGAAGATCGGCGCAATCTCAGGAGCGTCTCGGAGAGTGTCGAAGGCGATACGACGGTTGCTCGCGCTGGAAAAAAGCGAGGCGCTGTATGCAATGCGGGAATCGCACCACGAAATGGCCTGCGGCGGCAAAGATGAAAGCCCTCCGCGCACGCGAAGGATGAGCTTACTCGGTGCGTGACCCTTCTCAAGCTCTGCCCCAAGCGCCGCGAGAGCAGCGTCCAATTCTGACGGAAAACGCTGGACGCCTTTTGTCACAGATTAATTCGCAAAGATCAGTTGCGGAGCTTCACGAGAAAAATGCATAAAATACCATCTGGAGCAACCGCCCGGTGACGCTCCACTCTGACCTGCTGATTTGAGGCTGATCTGAGGCCGGAAAACTCTACCGCCCGGCGATCCAATGTTCGGTCTCAGAGCACAACTGACCAGGCTCTAATCGCCACTGGATGAAACTCTCGTGGCAGGTCAAAACAGGCGCAACTTGCGCCAGTTAATCGCAATGATCGCCCCCTGTGCCGCTTCCCGTCATGCCCGATGATCTCCAGTTGGCCCAGGACGTCCGACTTCACGGTGATGTTCTGTGACGCACGGTGGATGGCGCTTCACGATCGATGAGGTTGCTCTAGTAGTTCGAGAGCTTGACGATCGGCATCGGTGATCGCGTCGTCAATCTTCGGTGATTTCTCAGACCGCGCGACGGGCTTCGTCCACCCACAGCACTCACTGCGCTCTCCGATAAACCCGTTTACCCGACTCTAAGGCCCTTCGTCACGAAGTTTGGTCAGCGGAAAGGCGCCCATAGTGCAGATCTGGAAAAGTGCACTGAATGTATTCCTCCCCATCGACACTACTGAGAGGTTTTTGGCTGAAGTGCGCCAAAAGATGGTGTATCGCGGCGGCCGTGCAGCTCACGATGCAATGAACGTGCGGCCCCTTCACCTATGATGCCTGGATCGGGGTCGACCGACCTCGAGCATCGAGGAAGGAGCGACGGCCATGGCGCATTTCGTGGGTCTGGACGTGTCGGTGAAGGAGACGTCGGTTTGCGGGGTGGACGATACAGGCAAGGTGCTGTGCGAGCGGAAGGCGCCGACAGAGCCGGATGACATCATCCTCCTACTAACCTCGATCGGTGGTGATTACGGCAGGGTGGGCCTCGAGGCCGGTCCACTATCGCAGTGGTTAGTGAACGGGCTGACCGAGGCAGGGCTGCCAGTCATATGCGTCGAAACACGGCATATGAAGGCGCTGCTGAAAGCGCAGCAGATCAACAAGTCTGACCGAAACGACGCTCGTGGAATAGCGCAGATGATGCGTGTCGGCTTGTTCAAGCCGGTGCACGTGAAGACGCTGGCCGCGCAAGAACAGCGAATGCTGCTCACCAGCCGCAAGCTCATTCAGTCCAAGCTTCTGGACGTCGAGTCCGACATGCGCGGCACGCTGCGCAATTTTGGCTTGAAGGTTGGCGTCGTGAGTACGGCTGGGTACGAAGCCCGGATCCGACGTTTGGTCGAAGACTTTCCAAGGCTGGCGGCGATTGTCGAGCCCTTGCTGACGGTCCGGCGCACGATGCGCCAGCAACTCGTCGTTCTCCATAAGATGTTGCTCAACACCGTCCGTGCCGATCCGGTGTGCCGGCGGTTCATGACCGCGCCAGGGGTTGGCCCTGTGGTCGCGCTGACCTATCGCGCCTCCGTCGATCAGCCGCATCGCTTCCTGCATTCAAGAGCGGTCGGCGCGCATGCGGGCCTGACGCCGAAACGTTGCCAGTCAGGCGAAGTCGACTACGACGGCGGCATCTCCAAATCCGGAGATGTCATGCTGCGGACGATGCTTTACGAAGCGGCGCAGTCGATCCTCGTGCACAGCAAGAAATGGTCGTGGTTGAAGGCCTGGGGTGTCAGGGTCGCCAAACGGCGCGGCGCGCGCCGGGCCATCGTTGCGGTCGCCAGGCGGCTTGCGGTCATTCTGCATCGCATGTGGGTCGACGGCTCCGACTTCCGCTGGAGCAACGCCGCCGCTGCGGCGCGGCCCGCATGACGGCGCGCTGTCACTGACAAGAAACGCATCCGATTCTGCCTCGGCAGGAAGATGTCCCCACGGGGACGATGGATGGAGCGAGTTCGTAACGTCGGCAGATCCTGCCGCCTTCGGCGGCAAGGGCGCCCGAAAGATTGAACCACTCCGTCCTTCTGACCCCATCATGAGGCGGCCCAGCGCCGACCTCGCAGAGAAGCACGAGCCTCGTGCGGCGACATCAACCGATGCAGATCAATTGCGGAGAGCGACCCATGTCGTGATCACAATCCCCTTGACCTCGGCCGCGATAGAGAAGCCGACATTCGCACTCATCCTCGGAAGCGGACGTTCGGCCTATCAATTAGAGCGCTCCGGTCGTGTAAGCCGGCACCACATCAAGATTGGAATATGCTGCGGCTTGAGTTCGCTGGTGCGCGTTTTGGAGAGCTTCAAGAATGAAGCGAATCTGCTCGCGTAGGCCCACCTCGGGATCTTCGCCGCGTTGAACGCAGTGCTCGATCAAAATCGGATGGAGGAATGGGGTAATCGCGGCGTTGACCGCTCGCGCCGCTTGCGCCGGATCCTTGACCTTCAATTCTCCCCTCTCGGCTCCCTCGCGAATGATCGCTTCAAGGGTTGCGACCATCAACTCGATATGAGTTTTGATAATCACCGTATTGCTCTGCATGGCGGCGACAATCATATCGTGTATGCGCCGTTCCTTGATCAGTTTTGCCTTGTTGTGTTGGTGAACGGCGGTCAGAAGCCGGTCGAGCTTTTCCAAGGACGGTGCGTTTGCGCGCGCGATCGTCAATGCAATATCGGCGACCTCATTCACGACCCGCTTGCACACAGACTCCTTGATCGCCTCTCTGGAGGGAAAGAAACGGTAGATGTTTGCCGGGCTCATGCCGAGTGCGCAGGCGATGTCGGCCACGGACGTCTTGTGGTAGCCGATGCGGCGAAAGTGCTCCTCCGCCACTTCCAGGATGCGCGCACGCACCACGTTGGGATCGGTGCGTGTTCGGACTGGACGATTCACGGATTAGCCTACTCGGCAGCCATCGCTATTTGCAGTTCCGGCTCCTCCGTCGAAACCTCATGGATTTCGTCTGCAGTCGGCTTGATCCGGAACCACGTGGCGTAGAGCGCGGGAAGGAAGAGCAGGATCAACACCGTGCCGACCGCCGTGCCGCCGATCAGCGTGTAAGCCATCGACCCCCAGAAGACCGAGTGCGTCAGCGGGATGAAGGCCAGCACCGCGGCGAGCGCGGTCAGTATCACAGGCCGCGTGCGTTGCACGGTGGCCTCAATGACGGCGTGATAGTCGTCGAGTCCGGCCGCGCGGTTCTCCTTGATCTGTTCGGTCAGGATCAATGTGTTGCGCATCAGGATGCCGGCCAGTCCGATCAAGCCCAGGATAGCGTTGAATCCGAAGGGCTGATTGAAGGTGAGCAGCGCCGGCACGACGCCCACAAGGCCAAGCGGCGCCGTCAGCAGCACCATTGCCATCATCGAGAAGGATCGGACCTGCAACATGATGACGATCAGCGTGATGGCGATCATGAGCGGGAAGACCTTGCCCAACGCGGCGTTAGCCTTCGCAGCTTCCTCGATCGATCCGCCCAGTTCGATGCGATAGCCGGCGGGAAGCGATGCGATCAGTGGCTGAAGGGCTTTCATGATCTGCTTGGAGACTTCCGGAGGCTGGGTCGCCTCGTTGATGTCCGCGCGGATCGTGATGGCGGGGTTACGGTCGCGGCGCTTCAGGATCGGCTCTTCCAGGCGGATTTCGGAATGGCCAATTTGGCTGAGCGGAATCTGGCGGCCCTCCCGACTCATCAGCGAGTAATCCGCGAGGCGCGTTGGATCCAGCCGCTCGCCGCCGGCGCTGCGGGCAACGACAGGGACCTTGCGAATATCCTCGCGAACCTGCGTGACGGCGATGCCGGTGAGGAGAAACTGGAGTTGCTGGCCGACCTCCGTCGGAGAGAGGCCGATGAGGTTCAGCCGGTCCTGATCGGGCACAATGCGCAGCACGGGCGTACGATTGCCCCAGTCGCGGTTTGCCTGCCGTACATCCCCGACACTGCGCATGATCTCGAGGGCTTTTTCCGAGATGCTGTAGAGTTGGGCCGGATCGGGGCCCGTGACGCGGAACTCAACCGGGAACGGCGTGTAGGGGCCGAACACAAGCTGCGTGACGCGGACATAGGCCTCAGGCGCCAGCCCCTGCGCCACCGCCTCCCGGAGCCGATGCTTCAACGCCTCGCGCGCTTCGGCGTCGGGGGTCAGAACGACGAGCTTGGCGAAGGCGGGATCGGGCAGCTCCGGCGCCATCGCGAAGAAGAAGCGCGGAGCGCCCTGACCGACATAGCTCGTGACGATCTTGGCCTCAGGCTGGGTGTTCAGCCAATGTTCAAGCTTCTCAACCGCGGCGGTCGTCGTTCCGATGCTCGTGCCTTCCGGCAGGCGAACCTCCACCAGCACTTCAGGCCGGTCGGAGGTCGGAAAGAATTGCTGTTTAACGCCGCCCATGCCGACGCCTGAAAGAACGAAGGCGATGCCGACGATGGCGCAGGTGACGAACTTGTGGCGCACGGCAAAGGCGATGAGCCGCCGCAGGCGCCGATAGTTCAGCGTGTCGTAGATCGCGTGGTGACCACCCGGGATCGGTTTGATTGCGGGCAGCATCTTGACGCCGAGATAGGGTGTGAAGACCACCGCAACGAACCAGGAGACGATGAGGGCGAACCCCACGACCCAGAAGATGTTGCCGGCGTATTCGCCGGCCGTCGAGCGCGCGAACCCAACGGGCAGGAACCCGGCGATCGTCACAAGCGTGCCGGACAGCATCGGCGCCGCGGTGTGGCTCCACGCGTAGGCGGCAGCCTTGATACGGTCCATGCCCTCTTCCATCTTCACCACCATCACTTCGATGGCGATGATGGCGTCGTCCACGAGCAGGCCGAGCGCCAGGATGAGGGCGCCGAGCGTAATACGGTCGAAAAACCGGCCGGTCTCCAGCATGATGAGGAACACGACGGCGAGCGTCAGAGGGACAGCCGCCGCCACCACGATGCCGACGCGCCAGCCTAGGCTGAGCAGGCTCACCAGCAGCACCACGCCGAGCGCCATCGCGAACTTCATCATGAATTCGTCGACCGCGGAGGCGATGTTGACGGCCTGGTCGGTCACCTTGTCGAGCGTCATCCCGAGCGGCAGCGTGTGTGCAATGGCCGCCGTCCTGTTTTCCAGAGCCTTGCCGAGAGCGAGACCATCCCAGCCCTCCTGCATGACCGCAGCCAGCATGATGGTGGGCTCTCCTTGGCGCCGAATGAGGTAGGTCGGAGGATCTTCATAGCCGCGGCGGATATCTGCGATGTCGGAGAGCTTCAGCGTCCGCCCCGCAGCGACGATCGGCGTATCCGCTATCGCCTGGACGCTGTCATAGGCGCCGTCGACCCGCATGAAGACTCGCGGCCCCCTTGTGTCGATTGAGCCTGCCGGGGTGACAGTGTTCTGCCGCTGCAACGCCGCGACAATATCCGGCGGCGACACGCCAAGCGTCGCCAGCTTGGCGTAGGAGAACTCGACGAAAATCTGTTCGGGTCGTTCACCGAGAATGTTGATCTTCTTGACGCCGGGAACGTGCAGGAGATCCTGGCGGATCACCTCAGCTTGCCTCGCCAGCTCACGCATCGGCATGCCCTTGGCCTTCAACGCATAGAGCGCGAAGCTCACATCCGAATATTCGTCGTTGACGAAGGGACCGAGCACGCCGGGCGGCAGATTGCGGGCTTCATCCCCGAGTTTCTTGCGCGCCTGATAGAACTCCTCCTGGACTGCAGAGGGGGGCGTGCTGTCCTTCAGCGTGACCGTCATATAGGCGTAGCCAGGCCGCGTGGTCGTCTCGACCCGGTCGTACCAAGTGAGTTCCTGAAGCCGCTTCTCCAACGGTTCGGCGACGAGTTCCTGCATCTCGCGCGACGTCGCACCCGGCCATGCCGTCGTGACCGTCAGGGTCTTGATGGTGAAGTTCGGGTCCTCCGCCCGGCCGAGCATGATGAAGGCATAAGCGCCGGCGGCCACCAGCAGGAGAATCGAGAACAAAGTGACCGCCCGTTCGCGAACGGCGATCGCGGAAAGATTGAGGCTCACCCGTTGCCTCCGCTCTGAGAGGCGGTCCTGACGCGAGCGCCCTCCTGCAGAAGATGAGCGCCGAGCGAAACGACCGGATCCCCAAAACTCAGTCCGGAGATCACAGCGGATTCGCTGGTCACACGCACAAGCCTGACGGGCCGAAATTTCACCGTCGAGGTGGCGCTATCCAAGACCCAGACGCCAGTTCTCTGACCATTGTCGAGCACAGCACCGAGCGGCACTTCCACTTCGGGTTCACTCGCCTGATTGACCAACCGGACAGTTACTGTCGCGCCAAGCGGCGCCTCCGCGGCCCCACCGTCGAGCACATAGCGGGCCTCATAGGTGCGGGTCTGGGCGTCGGCGGAATCCGATAGCTGCCGGAGATGCGCCGTGTAGCGGCGTCCATCGTCTCCATACAGGCTGGCCTCGGCCGCAGAGCCGATCGCCGGCCGGATCGTTTCGGGCAGCGCAACCACCGCTTCGCGGGGGCCCACCTGGGCAAGCCGAACCACGGCCTGGCCGGCGGATACGACCTGTCCCGGCTCGCCAAGGGTTTCGACGACTGTGCCATCCGCGTCCGCCAGCAGGATCGAATAGGTCGCCTCGTTCTCCGCGACCCGCGCGTTGGCTTCAGCTGCGGCGAGTTGCGCCGTGGCTGCATCTGACGCGGCTTTGGCCTGTTCATAGCGCTGTCGGGAAGACCATCCGTCGCTCACCAACTTGGCGTATCGCCGCTCATCAGCTTCCGCCTGAACGACAGATGCACGCGCTGCGGCGACCGCGTTGCGCTTCGCCGCGACCGCAAGGCGAAGGTCAGTTTCGTCGATCCGCATCAACGGCTGACCGGCCTTGACCTGCTGACCGACATTCACGAGCCGCTCCACGATCTTGCCGGGGACGCGAAAACCGAGATTGCTCTGCACCCTCGCCCCGATGACTCCCGTGAAGCCGCGTTCGGAGCCCGTCACCCGCGCGGCCGTCGCCAGTCTGACGATCGGAGGTTGCTGTCTCGGGTCGCTTACGGCAGCGGCTTCCCGCGCGCGAAGGGAAAGCGTGACGAATGCGGCCGCCCCCGCCCCCGCGATCAGGACGCCTGCCACCACAATTCCGGGTCTCTTTTTCATGCCCGTCGCCTCGCCAAATTAGATTGCATTCGCACTCTATATCGAATATAGATGTCGAACGCAATCTAATTATGGAGGTCGACGATGCGCGTCAGTCGCGTTCAGGCCGAGAAAAACCGGCAAGCCGTGATCGATGTCGCAAGCCGCCTGTTTCGGGAGCACGGCTTTGACGGCATCGGCCTCAAAGATCTGATGGAGAATGCCGGGCTGACCCAAGGCGCGTTCTATAAGCAGTTCGCGTCGAAGGACGACCTGGCGGCGCAGGCCTCCGCGCGAGCATTAGAAAGTGCCACCCGGCGATGGTCGGCGGCAGCCGAGGCCAATCCGAAGGACCCGCTCGGTGCGGCGATCGCGTTCTATCTCAGCACAGGGCATCGCGAAGAAAGGGGCGACGGCTGTCCTGTCGTTGCGCTCGGCTCCGATGCCGCCCGTCAGGGCGAAGATGTGAAGGCATCTTTCGAAGCTGGAATCCAAAAATACCTGGAGATGCTCGGGCACTGGGTTGGCCAACCCGACGCCGAGGATTCGGCCGACAAGGCCATGGCTGTTCTCTCGACCATGGTGGGAGCAATGGTCCTGTCGCGCGCGATCAACAACAAGCGTCTGTCAAAGCGCTTCCTGCAAGCGGCGGCCAAGAGCGTGATGGGCTTGTCTACCGGTGCTGCCCAAAAAGGACAACGCCGATGACGATGGTCTCTCCAGCCCCTCCATTCGCAACACGGAGCCCATCACCATGAATGACGTCGTCATCATCGGCGGCAGCTTTGCCGGTCTCGCCGCCGCGCTGCAACTCGGCCGCGCGCGCCGCAAGGTCACCGTTGTCGATACCGGCCTGCCGCGCAACCGCTTCGCCGGCCACTCGCATGGCCTGCTCGGCCACGATCACAAGCCACCGCTGGACATCCTGACCCAGGCGCGGCAGCAGCTCGCGCGCTATCCCACGATCAGGCTGGTCAATGCCCGGGCCGACAGCGTCTCCGGCGCCATCGACGATTTCTCCGTCCTCACCGGCGATGGCGAACGCCTTGGGGCGCGCCGCCTGATCCTGAGCTATGGCGTCGCCGACCAGATGCCTGATGTTCCAGGCTTTGCCGAAGGCTGGGGCACGTCCATCGTGCCCTGTCCCTATTGCGACGGCTTCGAAGTCGCCGGCCGGCATTGGGGTCTCGTCTGGTCTGGCCGGCAGTCGCACAATCAGGTCAGGCTGTTCCATGATTGGACCGACAGGTTGACGCTCTTCGCCGATGGTCACGACATTCCGCCCGATATTCGGGCCGATCTGGCGCGTCGCAACATACCTGTCGTCGAGGGCCGGCTCACCGGGATCCCCCGTCACAAGGGCCATCGCGCCACCGTCAAGCTCGATACCGGCGCCGATGTCGCGGTCGACATCCTGTTCGCGCATCCGCGCAACAAGCCGTCCGCCAACCTGCATGAATCACTGGGCCTCGCCACGGTCGATACGCCTAGCGGCATCGCCCTCAAGGTCGATGAGCGCCGCGAGACCAGCATGCCCGGCACCTACGCCGCCGGCGACCTCGCCAACCCCGGAATGCCCTCGGTCACCACGGCATCATGGCAAGGCGCGATGGCGGGCATCTTCGCCCAGCAGTCGATGCTGGTTTGAGAGCACCAGTTGACGCGGGAATAGGTTCGCCAATCCGAGCTTGATGGCCCGGCGAAGTTCGCCGGCGAGCCGAATTGATAGAGGTATTGATGCGACGGATTGTTGTTACGGGCATGGGAGCGGTTACCCCGCTCGCTGCGGATGTCAAAACATCCTGGTCGCGTCTCCTGGCCGGCCGCTCCGGCATCCGGAGGCTTCCCGACGTTGTGGTGGGAGACTTGCCGGCGAAGGCCGGCGGCGTCGTGCCTTCGCGGCAAGAGGATCCGGACGCTGGCTTCGATCCGGATGCTACGCTGGCGCCGAAGGATCAGCGCAAGGTAGACCGGTTTATTCTCCTCGGGCTCGCGGCTGCGCAAGAGGCGTTGACACAGGCAAATTGGAAGCCTGGCTCCGAAACCGAGCGTCTGCGCACAGCCACGATCATCGCGTCAGGCGTTGGCGGTTTCCCGGCCATCACCGAGGCGGTGCGCACGGTGGACTCGCGCGGCGTGCGCCGCCTGTCGCCTTTTACAATTCCGTCCTTCCTGGTGAACCTCGCGGCTGGCCATGTCTCGATCCGCCATGGCTTCAAAGGCCCTCTCGGCGCCCCGGTGACGGCATGCGCGGCCGGCATCCAGGCGATTGGCGATGCGGCTCGTCTTATCCGCGCCGATGAAGCCGACATCGCAGTGTGCGGCGGCGCGGAAGCGTGCATGAACATCGTCAGCCTCGGCGGCTTTGCCGCTGCGCGCTCTCTTTCCACCGGCTTCAATGACAAGCCGACCGAGGCCTCGCGTCCCTTCGACATGGCGCGCGATGGTTTCGTCATGGGCGAAGGCGCCGGCATTCTCGTCATCGAGGAGTTGGGCCATGCGCTGGCGCGCGGCGCAAAGCCGATCGCCGAGCTTGTCGGCTATGGCACGACCGCGGATGCGCACCACGTCACGTCCGGTCCTGAGGATGGCGACGGCGCGCGCCGAGCGATGGAGATCGCGATTGCCCAGGCGGGGATTTCGCCGCGCGAAGTTCGTCATCTCAACGCGCACGCGACTTCCACGCCGGTCGGCGATCTGGGTGAGATTGCAGCGATCAAAGCGCTGTTCGGTTCCGACGGCGCAATTGCCGTCAGCGCCACAAAATCGGCGACCGGGCACCTTCTCGGCGCGGCCGGCGGACTTGGCGCCATCTTCGCGATCCTCGCGCTGAAGCATCAGATGGCGCCGCCGACGCTCAATCTAAGCGCCCCCGATCCGGCCGGCGACGGGATTGATTTTGTCGCCAGCGAGGCTCGGTCGATGGCGATGGAGTACGCAATCGCCAATGGCTTTGGCTTCGGCGGCGTGAACGCAAGCGCGCTATTTAAGCGCTGGATGAACGACATGCCCAGCACAAGCGCTGGAGCGAACGAATGATCCAACTCTCTCGCGCCTCATGACGGTTCGTCTCCCGCACCAAATCAACACCAAGAAAGAGAAGGCAATCATGAACAAGAATAGTCGTGGCGTCGCCCTGGTGACAGGCGCGTCCTCTGGAATCGGTCACGCCACTGCCAGGGCCCTGCAAAATGCTGGCTTTCGCGTGTTCGGTACGAGCCGCCGCGCAGCCCCCACGACATCGGACGGCATCACGATGCTAACCTGTGACGTGACCGATGACGCATCCGTGGCGAAGTTGGTCGATGAGGTTCTCGCCAAAGCCGGACGCATCGACTTGCTCGTCAATAACGCCGGCATTGGCTTGCTGGGCGGCGCGGAAGAATCCTCGGCCGCCCAAGCTCGGGCGCTGTTCGATGTGAACGTCTTCGGCGTTTTGCGCGTGACCAACGCTGTCTTGCCTGCCATGCGCCGTCAAAAGAACGGCAGGATCGTCAACCTGAGCTCGGTGTTGGGCCTGATTCCGGCGCCCTACTCCGCGCTCTACGCCTCCACCAAGCATGCCATCGAAGGCTATTCCGAATCTCTCGATCACGAACTACGCACCTTTGGTATTCGGGTTGTGCTGGTCGAACCCGCCTACACCCGGACGGCGTTTGAAGAGAATCTCGTAAAGCCAGACCGAGCGCTTGACATCTACAACGCTGCGCGCGCCGGCATGAACGGCATCCTGCGCAAAGCGATTGAAGCGGGCGATGCGCCCGAAGTCGTCGCCGGGGCGGTTCTGGAAGCAGCGACCGCGTCCAATCCGAAGCGCCGCTATGCAGCGGGGAAAATGGCGCGTCAGGTGAGTTTACTGCGCCGTTTCGTTCCCGCATCCGCATTCGACAAGAGCTTGCGAAAGCAGAACGGGCTGCCGGTTTGAGTTGATATCCTGCTAGCCGACGCGACGGCAGCGGCCAACACTCACTTAGCCTGGGTCACATCGGCCAACGCCGGCCCCCACAGCCCGCCCTGGATCGTTAGGCCGGACTGGTCCGGAGATTCAATCGGATGGCGAACGGGTGGCGAGCAATATTTCATCGCAGTCCGCGAAATGTATTCCGTCCTGACGCCTTCTGAACAGGCGGCGTACGACCGGGCTTTCCCGATCCCGACGAAATGGGACGGACATTTTGATCGAGGTCGAAGAGGATAGGAAGAAGAACAAGCGGTTCAGACCATTGATACCTGCTCCCGCTCTGGGCGCGGACTTCCGTCTTTCAATCGCTTGCGAGATTTGCGGCAAGCGCCAATTCCGGTCACTCGCGATGTCTCCCCGAAGCGGACCTTCAATGAGCGCCTAGCAGCCGGACAAAGCGCTTAGCGAACAGAGTGCTTACTGCTTCAGAAATATTGGCAGGACGCGCGCCGCTCGATTCGTCCCTCTACATTGGCGTTGCGGCCCCTACCCCCGACGCGACGCCGATGCTGGGAATGCCATGCTGGTAGCCATGGGTGAGCGCAAAACCGTTGCACATCCCGGGGGGCGCTGGCGCCCAGCCGAATTGGAACAGCGTGAAACCATAGCCCACGCCGGCCTCGAACCCGAACATCGATACTCCGCATACTCCGAAGAATGACGCCTTGCTGATGCTGACGCCACCGAGCCCGCGCACGACGCGGCCGCCGCCAGAGGGATCGCTGGGAAGCGAGATGTCAAACCCGAGCGGCGAGCCTTGGCTCGCCATGGCCAGTCCCCCACGGATGACAACGTGAAAGCTCTCGCCGCCGTCTTCGTTCGTGATATCGAGATGCGCAACGAAGAGGCCTTTATCCTTCCAGCCCACATCGATCATCGCGGAGTTGCCAATTTTCCACGTTGTCGGTGTGAACGGCGCCCCAAACGACGATCCGCCAATTCCGCTTCGCGTCGCGCCCGTCACCCCATTGAGCCGCATCGACAGCGCCTGTGCTCCTGTAAACGGCGCAATCATCTTGTCCGGGGCCGGCCCCAAGCCAGGGCACGGCGGAATCGCATACCCACGCGACTGCAGGTTTCCGATGAGGCTGTGTATGGTCTCTCCCCGCGGACCGACGAGGCCGTCCGCCTTGAGGCTGCTGACCTTCTGATAGGTCGTGATCGCTTCGATTGTCCTTGGGCCGATAAAGCCATCAATCTCGAGCGGGCGCGTGCTTGCCATGCCTCGGCTGCTGTTGAAAGCCACGAGCAACGTTTGGACCAGCTTGACGTCGTCGCGATTGTTGACGGCGTTAAGCCCGACCATCGCCTTCATATCGAGAAGCAGCGGGGAGGAAGCGCCTTGAGCGCAAATCTCAGGAATCATCTGAATGGCCCCTGGAAGTATCTGATAAAACACCGGCCAAAGTCCGGGCCAAAGGCGCCTTTGGGTCAAGAAGGCAAGAAGCCGCATCTGTTGGGCAAAGTAGCAGGCTGAGAACCGGAAGGTCCCGTGAGCTTATAAGGCCCGGTCTCGTTCCCCATGCGCCACTAAAGGTCGGGACGCCGATGTAGCAATTTTCAAAAGCTCATCGCAGACTGGGCGCCTATTCGCGCTGTCTGGATAGCGC
The DNA here is from genome assembly GCF_022059845.1 of Terrirubrum flagellatum. Classification (GTDB taxonomy): domain Bacteria; phylum Pseudomonadota; class Alphaproteobacteria; order Rhizobiales; family Beijerinckiaceae; genus Terrirubrum; species Terrirubrum flagellatum. Next base: position 2,732,384 of record NZ_CP091851.1, read on the forward strand.
GAGCAGACGCAGCAAATGGGGCCTGCCAGTGTCGAATTCGCCAACCGTCGACAGCCGCCACTCTGACGGCAATGGCCGCGTCCTGCCCCTCGCTACCACTCTGGGAGCTTTGGGCGTCGTCTATGGCGACATCGGCACCAGCCCGCTTTACGCCCTAAAGGAAGCCGCAAAGGCAGGCGCCCGCGGCGGCGTTCTCGCGCCCGACACCATAATGGGGGTGGTGTCCCTCATCTTGTGGGCTTTGGTGCTCATCATCTCGATCAAATACGCCGTACTCATTCTCCGGGCCGATAACCGTGGCGAAGGTGGCATCGTCGCACTGTTAGCGCTCCTGCATGCCCGGAACGCCCAACCCGGCACCTGGCGCGCGCATTTGCTCGTCGTGGGACTTGTCGGGGCAGCGCTTCTCTATGGAGACGGCGCGATCACCCCAGCGATCTCGGTCCTCAGCGCAATCGAAGGGTTAAAAGTCGATGCGCCGGCATTGGCGCCAGCGGTGGTGCCGATCACCATCGTGATCCTCATCGGCCTGTTCATCATGCAGAAAAAAGGAACCGGCTTCATTGGCCGAATCTTCGGACCGGTAATGCTCGGCTGGTTTGTCGTCCTTGCAGCGCTCGGCATTCACGGTATCGCCAAGGCTCCAGGAATTCTCGCGGCGCTGAGCCCGCTATACGCATTTAATTTCCTGATTCACGGAGATATTCACACAAGCTTCGCAATCCTCGGCGCAGCGTTTCTTGCGGTGACCGGCGGCGAAGCGATGTATGCTGACATGGGACATTTTGGTCGACTGCCGATCCGGCTCGCCTGGTTCGTTGTTTGCCTCCCCGCGCTGGTGCTCAATTATTTTGGACAGGGGGCGCTGCTAATTACCGATCCCAGCGCGATCGAAAATCCATTCTTCCAGCTCTCGCCCGACTGGCTCCATTACCCTCTCGTCGCGTTTGCGGCTGTAGCCACGGTCATCGCTTCTCAGGCAATCATTTCAGGCGTGTTTTCCCTGACCCAGCAATCCATCCAACTAGGATTCCTGCCGCGCATGCATATTCGTCACACGACGAGCGACGCTATCGGACAGATCTATGTGCCACTCGTGAACTGGCTACTTGCCGCCGGCACGCTCGGCGCCGTGCTCGCTTTTGGAACATCGGATGCGCTCGCCGGCGCTTATGGCATTGCTGTTTCGCTGTTGATGGCTATCACGACACTGCTTGCCGCGCTGGTCGCAATTCAATGGGGGTATTCGCCGGTTCTGGTGATTGCGGTAAATGGCTTCTTCTTCGTGATCGACGCGATCTTCTTTGCAGCGAACTCCGTGAAGCTGTTCGAAGGCGGCTGGTTTCCGCTGTTGCTTGCGGGGTTCGTTGCGTTCCTGATGCTAACTTGGCGAAGCGGCGTCAAACTGGTCGAGCGCGCGCGCGCAAAGCTTCGACAGCCGGAAGAAGACTTGATCGAGACGGCGGTCAACAGATGCCATTCAAGATTGCCAGGTACGGCTGTTTTCCTGGCTTCTGCGCCCAACGGCGTACCGTTGGCTCTAACGCAATTCGTGAAACACAATCACGTCCTTCACGAACGAGTTCTGCTAGCGACAGTGCAGATCGAGGAATCCCCCCGCATCGCCGATGAGGAGCGCGCCAAGGTGCATGAAATCAGCCCCGGCATCACGCGGGTCATCCTGCACTACGGATTTATGCAGTATCCGACAGTATATGAAGGTCTGAAGCTTGCCTGCCAGCAGGGCAAACTGCAGGGAATCGAGCTCGGCGAAGTCACATATTATGTCGGTCGCGAAAGCATCATCCCGCGAGAGAACATTCCCGGCATGTGGGTTTGGCGGGAAGGAGTTTTCGCCTTTCTCCAACGCAATGCGGAACGCACCGCCGCCTTTTTCGACGTGCCAACCGGACAAGTGGTGGAGTTCGGGACAGAGATTGAGATTTAGCCCGAGCACATAGCGAGTAGAGCGCCACTATTCGCCGCGCTTAGCGTTCATTATTATGAAATTCTGGCAGGGCGTCGAAGACTCGGCTGTGGCGACTAGATTCCGAAGCTGAAGTCATTTGCGCGGCTTTGCCGCGCCGCAAACCGCCCTCCTCTGCTTATTTCGTGAGCGGGCGCCCACGATCTCATTCTGGTGTTGAGCAGCCGCACGGCCATTGCAACGAATGTCTTAACTATCCCGGCGTGCGCTATGCTCCGGGATAATTGTACCGGCGCGACGACCATTTCAAATAATGTTGTACGGATTGCGAAGCCTTCCGAGGGGCATCGCTTTGGATCGTTTCGAAAGCTTATGCGATGCAGGCATTTTCTCATTTTATGTCTGCTTTCAGGCGCGGAGGCTTGTCTATTCGCGAAACCGCTCGATCGATTTTTGTCGCGGCGGCGCTGCTTTTCGGCGCGGAGCTCGCCGCTGCGCTATTTACAAAGCTCTCGGCGTGCTCTGTTGCGCGCTTTATCTACGCGGTTGCGATGGCCGCGCTTGGCGAGAACGTCAGTTTCGGCGCCGCGTGCGCATTTACGCCGCTCTAGCTTCTGATCACCGCTCGACCCTCTGCCGGCGGCGCATAAGCAATACAATCTCTGCGCATCGGCGGCCACCGAGCAGTAGATTCATCCGTCAAGTCGACGCCATTCCTTCTCGGCGGCTCGAGCGCGATCATCTCCTATCATCTATCCGACCCGAACCAACTCCCCTCCAACCGACCGAGCGCCGGAACCTCGCCTGCCTCGCTAGCTGCGCAAACCGAGACTTCTGGCTTACCGTGGGCGCCCTTCATTTTTCGACATTGAGGGCGCTTCGAGAAGCTTGGTGAGACACTCGGGTAACGGCTTGTTGTCAGTTGAACCGAGTTGCGGCGTAGAGGGCGGTGAGCAACCAAATCGATATCGCCGAGCTCTGATCAACAATCGAAGACTTGCTCGACGAAGCCAAGCCGCCCGGCGACCAAGCCATATGAACGCGCGAACGCCGACGATTTGGTTACGGAACAGAAAGAAACCGCTTCTCTGCACCATCGCGGCCACCCGAATAAGCACTCGCGCGAGCAGCCGTTGGACTTTCGCTAACGATTGATGCTGAAAACGATTCATTTCCGCCTCCCGCAGGCAGAACGCTCATGTCATTGCCGATGCCCTGTTTCTCGGGGCGCCGACAGCGAACTGGAGCTATCGCGGATTCTCGAGACTGAGCGCGCCCGCCGCTTCGTCGTAAGCGAAGAACTCGGCATAACGCGCCCAGTTGATCACGGTGCGGATGGTCGTCTCCGCGGACTCTTCCGACATGTGATCCTCCAGTTCGTCGCGGAAGCGCGCCAGCGGCGCGCGATGCGACGGCCGCTCGTCGAGGACGTGCTTAATGTGGGCGGCAAGCGGGACATAGGTCGAGAGATGATGCGCGAAGAGCGTCTTGCGTTCATCGACGCCGGACTCGGCGAAGCGCCGACCAGCGTCGGTCAACTTCAGGTCGCCCTCCGCTAATTCAGCGAAGCGGAGAAGCTGCAAGACCTCCGCCACGGTCAGCAACTCGTCAGCCTCCATCTGGGCTCGTTCGGCGAGCGGTGGCAGATCGGCCTTGCCGTTGAAGGGCGGCCCGGCCAGCGTCTCCAGGGTGCCAGCCATAAGGTTCGTCGAGACGCGCGGCAGGATCATGCTGATGCCCGTTCCCGGGAATACGCCGTCGCGCGCCGGCGCTGCGGCGGCGGCCGGCGTCGTCATGCGCTTGTAAATGTCGTCGACCAGCGCGCGGAAGTTTGGCGACAGCCGGTCGCGAGGCCGCGGCAGCTCCACCTTCACCTCCGCGACGACGCGACCCGGATTCGACGAGAAGACGAGGATGCGGTCGCACATCAGCACCGCCTCCTCGATGTTGTGCGTCACCATGAGGATCGAGCGGATCGGCATGCGGCCCTCGCACCAGAGGTCGAGAAGGTCGGTGCGCAATGTTTCGGCCGTAAGCACGTCGAGCGCCGAGAACGGTTCGTCCATCAGCAGGATCTTCGGATGAACGACGAGCGCGCGCGCGAGTCCGACGCGCTGCCGCATGCCGCCGGACAATTCCTTAGGATAGGCGCTTTCGAATCCGTCGAGGCCGATCAGGTCGATCGCCGCGAGCGCGCGCTTGCGCCGCTCCGTCGCTACGACGCCCTGCGCTTCAAGCCCGAGTTCGACATTCTCAAGGACCGTCAGCCAAGGAAACAGGGCGAAGCTCTGGAACACCATGGCCATGCCGTCAGCGGGGCCGTCGACAGGGCGACCGCCCGAAAGCACCTGTCCGCTGCTGGCCTGCATCAGGCCGGAAATGATGCGCAACAGCGTTGACTTGCCCGATCCTGAGCGGCCAAGCAGCGCGACAATCTCATGGTCCGACAGCGTCAGATCGACATCTTCGAGCACGAGAAGATCGTTCGCGCCGCCCTTGTGATAGAGATGGCGCACGTTCTGAACGGAGACGAGCGGCGCTGAGGCGGCCGTCGCCGCGTTGGTCAGATGCTGGTTCATTGGAATCTCCTCTCAGTCGAGACGAAGCTTGCGCTCAGCGAAGACATAGAGTCGCCGCCAGACCGCGCGGTTGAACAAGATCACGAAGAACGACATCACGACGATGCCAAGGGTCACGCGCTGGAAGTCGCCGGCGTCGGTCGCTTTCGCGATGTAGGCGCCAAGGCCGGTCGCTTCGAGCTTGGTGTCGCCCCAGCTTGCGACCTCGGCGACGATGCTGGCGTTCCACGAACCGCCCGATGCGGTCAGCGCGCCGGTGACGTAGTAGGGAAAGACGCCGGGCAAAATCACCTTCCGCCACCATTGCCATCGTCTCACGCCGTAGAGACTCGCAGCTTCGCGGAGATCGGTCGGAAAGGCGCTCGCGCCGGCGATCACATTGAACAGGATGTACCATTGCGTGCCGAGCACCATCAGCGGCGACAGCCAGATGTTGGGACTGAGCTGGAACGCCGCGATCAGCACAACGAAAAACGGAAACAGCACGTTTGCGGGGAACGCAGCGAGAAATTGCGCCAGCGGCTGCACCCCTTGCGCCCACGCAGGCCGCAAGCCAATCCAGACGCCGATCGGAACCCAGATCACGCTTGCGATCGCGATGAGGATCACAACGCGTAGAAGGGTGAAACCGGCGCCTATTAGCGCTTCAACAAGGTCAGACAGTCCGAGGGATTGCCGGACATAGGCGATGATCATCCAGACCGCCCAGGCGAGGCCGGCCGCGACAATCGCGAGCCAGAGATAGTCGAGCCCGCGCCGCGCCGGGTCGGGCAGGGCAACGCGCGGCGCGCTTTGGCTTCCCAGCGATGACAACCGGTTCAGTGCGTCTCCGACAACGCCTAGAGCTTGCGCGATCCGCTTGAGGATGCGCGTGCGCCGGAGCAGATCATACGCCCACGACTTGGGTTTCGCCTGCGCGGCGGTCTGCTCCATCCGGAATTTGTCCGACCAGGCGACGATCGGGCGAAACAGAAGCTGATCGTAGAGTAAGATCACGATCGCCATGGCGAGCACCGCCCAGCCGACCGCGGCGATATCCTTCTGATCGATTGCGACTGACAGATAGGAGCCGATGCCGGGTAAGGCGATCTTGGTGTCTCCCACCGAAATCGCTTCGGACGCCACGACGAAGAACCATCCGCCGGACATGGACATCATCGTGTTCCAGACAAGCCCCGGCGTTGCGAACGGAGCTTCGAGCCGCCAGAATCGCTGCCACGACGACAGCCGGAAATGCGTGGCCGCTTCGTCGAGATTGCGCGGCAGGGTTTTCAGCGACTGATAGAAGGAAAAGGCCATGTTCCAGGCTTGGCTGGTGAAGATCGCAAAGATCGCCGCCAGTTCGGCGCCGAACTGGCTTCCCGGAAACAGGCCGGTGAAAAAGATGACCGTGAAGGTGAGAAAGCCGAGCACCGGCACCGATTGCAGAATGTCGAGCGCCGGAATGATGATGAGCTCGGCTTTCCGACTCTTTGCCGCGAGGCTTCCCACGACGAAGGTGAAGAGCAGTGAAAACGCGATCGCTGCAAACATCCGCAGCGTCGTCAGCAGCGCATAGTCTGGAAGATTCGCGACGTCGAGCGAGACCGGCGCAACCTGAAGCGCCGCCAGCGGACGCCCCATCTGCCGCGCTCCGAGCGCAGCGCCTGCAAGTACGCCCGCAAGGATCAGGATAACGAAAAGATCGTAGCGATTTGGCCAGATGCTTTCGGCGCGCGCCGACACAGGCGCGGTTGCGCGACCGCCAGTTTGGAAGAAGACGCTCATAAGCTCACCTCTTTAGTCGCCGTCATGGCGACCGAGGCGAGCGCTCAACTGCGAGCCGCTGGTCTCAGCGCCACAACGGCCCAGTCGGCCGACTGGTACTGTCGCTGGGCATGGATTCGTTGGTCTCCGAAGTCTCTTGGCCGGCGAACTTTACAACCCGTTGACGAATTTGCGAACCGCCAAGGGAAGCCTCCCGGCCAACGAGCGCTTTAGCTGCCTATCTTCGCCATTTCCGAAAGTGTCTATTATGCCGCGGTATAGTACCCTGCCGTCCGCTTGGCTGCAGAACCTTGAAGCCGCCGTATCCTCATGCGGCGCTCCTTGACGGCGGCGGCGCGTGATACGAAACGAAGCATATGCGACCGGAACTGGACCTGAGATCTCACCGCGATTCCGGAGCGCTTTGTCGCTGCGACGACACTGGGAGCGCCAAGAAGACACGCGCAACCTGCGCCTATGATGACGCCGATGAATGACTATGTTCTCGTTCTCTGAGCCACGCGCGCCGGCGGTTGAATTTTTCAAAAGGAATGCGATTCGAGGCTTCAAATGTCAATAAAGGTCGCGATTGACCGTTGGGCTGCGCCGACCGTCGTTGTTGCGAGTGCAGTTGGCATCTTCGCATTAGATACCATTACTGATTTGGAGATCGCTATCTCGGTTCTCTATGTCGCCGTGGTGCTTGTCACTCTTCGATTTTGGAGCTCCACGTACGTCATCCCGGTTTCCCTAGCCTGTGTGGCGCTCACTATCCTCAGCTATCTGCTAACGCGATCTGGCGCGGCCTATTCCGGCGGCATGAATTTGGCGCTAAGTCTCATCGCAATCTCGGCCACGACTTATCTCGCATTAGAAATCAACGCGAGCGAACGCGCCGCCCAGGCAGCTCGCGCTCAACTCGTGCATGTAGCTCGCTTGACCGCTCTTGGCGAACTGACAACTTCAATCGCCCACGAAACAAATCAGCCGCTTGGCGCAATCACTTTGAACGGCGGAGCCGCAAGCCGTTGGCTCAACATGTCGCCTCCGAATATTGAGGAGGCCAGAAAATCGATAGCCGAGATTGTTGGAGACGCAAACCGAGCTAGCCAGATCGTCGCGCGAATACGCAAGCTCGCTAGGAGGGCCGTCTCTGAGCGAATCCCAATCGACCTCAATGGGGCAATCGACGACGTCATCGCACTTATGGGACGTGAGATCGAGCGCGCTAGGGTCACGCTCGATGTGCAATTGAGTCCGAATCTGCCATTGGCATTAGGTGATCGAATTCAGCTTCAACAAGTTATGCTCAATTTAGTTCTCAATTCGATCGAGGCGATGGCCTTGGACCCAAACGGGCAACGCACACTTCGCATTTTGTCGAGGCCGCTTGATCGCCAGAAAATTGAAGTATCGGTTTGCGACACCGGTCCGGGCGTGCCAGTCGACAAACTCACAAAGATATTCGAAGCTTTCTATACCACCAAGGAGACAGGTATTGGGATAGGGTTGGCGATCACCCGTACCATCATCGAAGAACATGGCGGTCGGCTGTGGGCGAACGCTAACCACCCGAGAGGCCTGGATATCAGATTCACCTTTCCGACTGTGGCTCGCTAGATGTCGTGGTCAAAAAGCAAAGCCCGCTCGCGATGCTGCGCCGCGCACGGACCCGCGCGCGAGACGCGGCAGTATGTGACATTGACCTCAATTCGCTTGCTTGTTCTGTACGCCACTCTGGTTGACAGGCAGACAACATGACAGAACCCGTCATCTATGTCGTTGACGATGATCCCTCCATTCGGAGTGCGTTAAGCAACCTTCTTCGGTCCGCAAACATGAGAGTGATTGCGTTCGGGTCGACCCGCGAGTTCCTCGCCGCCCCGATGACGGATGAGCCCAACTGCATGTTGCTCGACGTGCGTCTTCCCGATCAAAGTGGATTGGAGTTCCAGGCTGAGATGAAAAAGCTTGGCCTGCACGTTCCGACTGTGTTCATCACGGGCCATGGCGATATACCGATGGCGGTTCAGGCGATCCGGGCCGGCGCGAGCGAATTTCTTACGAAGCCGTTCAGCGACGCAGACCTATTGCGTGCGGTGAACCACGCATTGCAAGCCGATGAAACGAGCAGAGCGAGGCGATTGTCACTATATGGTCTGCGAGAGCGACACCAGGCGTTGACGCCGCGCGAGAGAGAAGTGCTGAATCTTCTCGTCGAGGGGTACGCAAACAAGCAAATTGCTGCGGAACTGGGCGTGCAGCATATCACGGTCAAAGTTCATCGCGCGCAATGCATGCGAAAGATGCAAGCTGGCTCGTTCGCTGAACTTGTGCGAATGGTCGATGCTTTGAAAAGCACGCCGTCATCCCAAGAGTAGTCTTGATTATCGCTGATCAGTTGGTCAGGCGCGCCTGCGCCACCGCCTTCTGAAACAGAGCGGTCATGGCGTCCGAAATTCCCTGCGTCGGGCTGACTTCGAAATAGAGGCCGGGAGAAGCGCAAGACTGCATGTTCGTTCCGATCTGGCTCTGGAACGGAGCGATCCAGGTATTGTACCAGGAGTTCGTCGGCAGCGGCAGATAGGTCGTGTAGAGCACTGCGATCTTCACGCCGCGATCCTTGATCGTCGTGCAGTTGGCGGCCGTGATCGGCTCCTGGCAGCGTCCGCTGGTGGTCGTCTTCGTGCAGGTCGTGGGATAATAGGCGTCGGCGACGCCGTCGGACACGAAGAAGAGAACCTTCTGCGGATTGGCGGCCGTCGAGCCGTCGCCGGGCGCGGGAATCGTGCTGTTCATTCCCTTCAGCGTATTGTCTAAATCCGTGCACTGATCGTTGTTGTAGCCCTGATTGGGGATGGTCATCAGGTCGATCGCCGAAGCCGAGCTCTTCGCCGAGCTGAGATTCGAGGTGAGCGCGGCGATCGTCGCCGTCGCCGGATTCTTGCAGCTCGCGCCGAAGGTGTAGATCGCCATGCGGAACTGTCCCGTGACCGACGCAGTCGCAGTCGCTGTGTCCATCAGTTGCTGCGTCGCCGTGCGCAGCACGTCGATGCGCATGGTGACGCCGAGCTTCTTGGCGAGCTTGTAATAGTCGTTCGAGTTCGACAGGTCGTGACAGGCGAAGGCGCATTTGTCCGACGTGTTCGCCACCATCTTATTGATGTCGGCGGTGGTCGCGCCGACGCCCATGGACGGCGTGTTGTCGAGCAGCAAATAGAAATCGATATAGGCGGGGAGCGACGAGACCGCTGTGGAGGAGCCGCTCAGAGACACCTTGGCGAAACCAACATAACCAAGAAAGGACGTCGGCATCGTCGCTGTGTATTTTATGACCGCTGTCCGGGTGAGCCCGCTTTCCGTGACCTGCGCGGAAAAGGAAGCTACACTTGCGGGCGCGATGTCTAGCGACTGCGCTTGAAATATCGCTGTCGCGTCTTGCTGGGCAGCCGTCGTCGTCTTGGTAATCTCGTTCTTGCCGACCGCCAAGAGGGCCGCGGCGTCAATCGCGGCGTCGAGCTGAGTCTTCACCGTTGCTGCGCGCGAGTAGTCCATGGCTGCACCAATGGCCACTGTCAGCGGCACCAAGAGGACCGCAAAAAGAGTTGCTGTGATGCCCCGCTGGTCCGCGCCGAAGCTTCTCAGTCTGCCTTTCGCAGCGTTTAGACATGCAATGGAATACAATGTCGATATCTCTTACGGGGAGAGGAACACTGACGTATGAAAAGTCACAACTGCTGCTTACCGATGTGTCGATGGCGAAGCCGATCGACCGCTCGCTCTCCCGCAATCGTCGTTTAATCAATGGATGTCGCCTATTGTGCTCCGGCATAATGAGATCGCTGAAGCATTTGAGAAGGTTGACGCCAAGTTAACGTTTCGCTCTCGTCGCCTTTATGGCGTCATGATCTTTCTCACGGCCAAGATGGTGAAATACCGTGATGAAAAATATCGCGAATGATCTGGTCTTGGCTATTTTCTTCGCACGTTGGCTTTCGCCCATAGTCAATTCCGTCGAATGACGCGCAAGCTCCTTCTATCTAGCAGGGTCTGCGCGTTAGGGGCGAACAGGTCGCCGCGCAACTTGCTGTCGAGCGCGATCTTGAATATCGCGAGTTCTCTTATCGACTCGACATTTGCGAGCCCTTTCGCGTGCTCCTGACCTCTCTCGGCTAAAGGGCGGTTTCAGGCCGACATGTCAGCGCCGCATTCAATGGAATAGCGTGCGCATTCCTCCTTTGCCATCGACAGCCGGCTCTATCCCGATTGGTCGTCGAAAATCCAGCCAGAGCTATTGGCGCCTCTTGCGGCGCCCGTTAGCTTTCACGTGATGCAGCCCTCGCAAAGCCCCCGCCCGAAACTCATCCTTGGCGCGATGGGCGTCGTCTTTGGGGACATCGGCACAAGCCCGCTTTATGCTTTCCGCGAAAGCTTCATCGGACATCACGGGCTGCCGCTCGACCGGTTCCATGTGTTCGGCGTGCTGTCGATGCTGGTCTGGGCGCTGATCCTCGTCGTCACCGTCAAATATGTCTTCGTGACCATGCGCGCCGACAATCGCGGCGAAGGCGGCAGCTTCGCCCTGCTGGCGCTGATCGAGCGCGTCGCCCGCACCTCGCCGGCGCTGCCCTATATCGGCGCCGCGGCGCTGACCGCGACGGCCTTGTTCTATGGCGATGCGATCATCACGCCGGCCATCTCGATCCTGTCCGCAGTCGAGGGGCTGACGCTGATCGATGAGCGCTTCGCCGCCTGGATCATCCCCGTCACGCTCGTGATCATCGTCGTGCTGTTCGCGGTGCAGCGCTTCGGCACGGAGCGCATCGGCGGCCTGTTCGGACCGGTGATGGCGCTCTGGTTCCTGACGATCCTTGTTCTTGGCCTCGTCCAGATCATCCGCAATCCCGGCATCCTCGCCGCATTCAATCCGGCCTATGCGGCCGGATTTTTTCTCGCCGATCCCTTCGGCGCCTTCTTCACGCTGGGCACCGTCGTGCTCGCCGTCACCGGGGCCGAGGCGCTCTATGCCGACATGGGCCATTTCGGCCGTTCAGCGATCTCGAAGGCATGGCTGTGGCTCGCGCTGCCCGCGCTGCTTGCGTGCTACGCCGGACAATCGGCTCTGGTGCTTGCCGATGCGAGCGCCATCCGCTCGCCCTTCTATCTGCTCGGGCCGTCCTGGCTGCTTGTCCCGCTGCTGCTGCTCGCCACGGCCGCGACGGTGATCGCCAGTCAGTCGATCATCAGCGGCGCCTTCTCCGTGACGCAGCAGGCGGTGCAGCTCGGCTATCTCCCGCGCTTCCGCTTCACCCACACTTCGCATGAGGAACGCGGCCAGATCTATGCGCCGGCGGTCAATGCGCTGCTGTTCGTGATGGTGATTGCGCTCGTGCTCGGGTTCAAGAATTCCGGCGCGCTCGCCGCCGCCTTCGGCCTCGCCGTCACCGCGACCATGGTGCTGACGACGCTCATGATCGGCTTCGTCGTGTTCCGCATCTGGCGCTGGAATCCGCTCTGGGCCGCGCCGGTCTATGCGATCCTGCTGATTCTCGACGCCGGGCTGTTCGCGGCCTCGGCGACGAAATTCCTCGATGGCGGCTGGCTGCCCGTCGCGATCGCCGCCGTGCTGGTGCTGCTGTTCGCGACCTGGCGCCGCGGCCGCCAGCTCCTCAATCGCCGCCTTGCGTCCGAGACCATCCCCGTCGACGTGTTCCAGAGATCGACCGCGAAAGTGCATCGCGTGCGCGCCACCGCCGTCTATCTCACCTCGGACAAGGAGGGCGTGCCGCCGGCGCTGCTGCACAATCTCAAGAACAATCTCGTGCTGCATGAGCGCATTCTGCTGGTGACGATCGAGACGGCGCTCACCCCCGTCGTCGAGCCCGAGCGGCGCATGACAATCGAGGAGCTTGGCGGCGGATTTGCGCGCGTGGTCATCCTCTACGGATTCGCGGAAAGCCCCGACGTGCCCGCGGCGCTTGGCAAAGTCAGCGGCTTTGATCCGATGATGGCTGCCTATTTCCTCAGCCGGCAGACTTTGGTGCCGACGAGCAAGCCCGGCATGGCGCTGTGGCGCGAGCATCTGTTCGCGGCGATGGTGCGCAATTCGGAAACGCCCATGTCCTTCTTCAAGCTGCCGGTGAACAGGGTGGTGGAGTTGGGCAGTCAGGTCGAAATCTGACCTTTGAAATGCAACAAGGAAAACGATCGCGATGCCGCGGTGATCGATCGCACGGCTAACGCGCAGAAGATCACCATAGGCCGGGGACGCTGGCTCAGTACTGATTCAGCCCAAAAGCAACGATAGCCGACCACTATATCGGCGCATCGCGCTCCCTCCTGAATTTTTACGCCACCATGCTTAGACTACCAGACGCCCTCCGGCGCGCCCTCATGAATGAACGAATTGCACAATCGGTCTGGACGCTAACCCGCTGCGCCATCCGGCTCTCGTTTCTGCTCTGGATCGCGATCGCCGGGCGCGACCAAGCGACGCCTGTGGTGCAGCCGATCGCTTTCCTCTTCTGCGTCGCCTGCATCGGCGTCGCGATCATCAGGAAGGAGCGCCCTTTCTCGGCGACGCTCAATCACTGGGATGAAGCTGTGATCTTCGCGCTGATTTCGCACGCGGCGAAGCTCGTGAGATGAGCGGGGCGGCCTCGCCTCACTCGAATTGGGCGCTCACCTGCGCGCGATGATCGAAATCGACAACGAGAGTCTGACCCGGCGTCACCTGGAGCAGGCCGAAACAGCTTCCAACCGCGACCATCTCTCCGGCTTCGATCTGCCGCCCGCGCGCGGCAAGTTCGTCGCACAGCCATTGCACGGCGTTGAAGGGATGGCCCATCAGCTCGCCGCCGCGGCCCGTCATCAGCCTTGCGCCATTGATGGAGGCTTCGATCTCTACCGCCGCGAGATCGAGCGACCGCCAGTCGCCGATCGCGGGGCCAACAAAGGTTGCGACATTCAATCCGAAGTCAGCCATCGCCGTGCGCTGGTCGAGCGGGATTGATCCGTGCAGACGGCGTCCCACAAGCTGGATCACGGGTTGGCAGGTCACGATCGAGCCGGCGAGCGTTGGCGACATCTCGTCGCTCCGCGACGGGTATTCGCGCCCGAAGGTGAAGGCGAAGCCCGCGCCGGCGCCGAGAACGCCATAGGGCAGGCGATAGCGCTCTTCGCTCGATCTGATTTCATCTCCGCCGATCGGGCAGAACACGGGCGCATCGCAACCGATCGCACGGCGCGTGCGCATGTCCGCGCCATTGAGAGCATAGCCCCTGAGCTTGCCGTCGAAACTCTCGAGCGCCTCGGCCTGAATCTCTTCGGCGGCGGCCAGCGAGGAAATGTCGACGAGTTCGATCTCGCTCAGCGCGCCGAGCTTGCGGCAGCGCGCGAGTTCAGCGCCGATGGAAGGGAGCGTGTTCATCGCCCGACGTCGATCCCGCGTTCGCACGCCGCCGCTCTTTCGCGCGCGACTTCTCTTTCGGCGACAAGGCTCCCACCGCATGAAGAAAGTTGACGCAATCCTTCCAGTGCTCGGATTTCCCGGGGCAGGAGCGGCCGTGGGGCGCGGCGTAAACCGCGGCGACGGAGTCTGTGATCATCGCGTGAAATTCGGCTGCGCAGATCGGGCATCGCACGGTGACGGCGCGGAGTTCGCCGTTCACTCCTTCGGAGGGCGCTGCGGCGCGACCGGCCGGCGACTGGTTTCCGACTGGCCTGACGTTTGGCGCGGGAGCTTTGGAGCCTGCGTCAAGCGACGTCCATGCGCGAGGCAGTTGTCGCTGATCAGGGCGTTGAGTTGCGTGATGAGCCACATGAGAGTCTCCCGCCGGGCGGGCGGCGATTGCGCGCGATCCGGAGACGTCCGGACGCCGCCGATGATCTAGGCGCGTCGACATAGGGGCTCAATAAGGCGGATACGCCCGAGAAATAGGAATCTCATAGGAATCCGGCGCGCGAAGCTGAATTCGGTTGTCAGTCAGCGCGCTATCGCTGCGACCGCGCGCCTTGGAAAGCCTCGCTCCGGGGAGGATCGCGTCGAAGTCGCAGCGCGCGTCGCCACGTTCCTCAATGCGGCGAACGCGCGATCGAGCCTTTCCGCCGCGGCGCGCGAGACTGGCGCGAGCGGCAGTCGCACCTCTGCGCTCCAACCATGTGCGATCGCCAGCAGATGCTTGATAGCGGCGGGTTCGGTCTCCAGCGCCAGCGATTCCATCACGGGAGCGAGAAGCCGCTGGATTGCGTGCGCCTCTCGTTCGTCGCGACGACGACAGGCGGCGACGAGACTCGCGCATAAATCCGGCGCGACATTCGCGATGGATGACACCCAGCCTATTCCACCCGCGCCGCTGAAGGCGAGAGCGGCCGTGTCGCGGCCGCAGAGTTGAATGAAGCGGTTTCCGAACAGGCGAGCGATGTCAGATGCGCGCTCGGCGTCGCCCGCCATTTCGATGACGCCCGCGATCGAGGGAATCGCGGCGAGCCTCGTCATTGTCTCCAGTTTCACGTCGATCGCCGCGCGAGCGGGATCGTTGAGGATCAGCAGGGCTGAGTCGACTACGCGCGCGACCGCTTCGAAATGACGAAAGACGCCGTCCTGCGTGGGTTTGTTGTAATAGGGCGTCGTGATCGCGATCGCATCGGCGCCGCAGGCGCTCGCAGCCTTTGCGAGTTCGACGGCATGATCCGTTCCGTTCGCAATCACGGCGCCGACGATGGGCGCGCGCTTGCGGCCTGTTTCGACCGCTGTTCGCAGCAGTCTTTCGCGCTCTGCTTGCGTCAGGGTCGAGGCTTCGCCAGTCTGCCCGCCGACGATGATCCCGTCAGCGCCGGCGGAAATCTGCCATTCGACGAACGCGGCGAATTTCTCTTCATCGATGCCGTTCCGCGTGAACGGCGTCGCCGCCATCGTCACCAGGCCGCGCAGCCGCGCGATGATCGGGTCCATGTTCAGGCTCCGCCTTTGCGGCTCAGCCCAGTCGCGGCAACGCGCCTGTCAGGTTGAGCGTGACGTGGTCGGGCACCATCAGCACCGCGTGCGGATGATGGTCGCTCTCGAACATCGCGAATTTGAGCGCCGACGCCTTATCGACGAACACGCCGCCGGCCAGTCCGCGATTGTCGCGCGCGATCCATCGGCGGTCGGCGTCGAGGCCGATGAAGAACAGGACATCATTGGCGGCCGGATGGCCGGCGTAAAGCGATTGACCCATGTTGGATTCCTCGTTGGAGATCGAAGGAGTGTCCCGGTCAGGCGCGCGTGAGCCATTCCAGCGCGATTGCAAGGATCGCGATGAGCAGGATCACGCCTCCCGTGGCGTTAAGGCTTTCAGCCCGCAGGCGCCGCCGACGCGAACTGAAGTCCGGACGCGGCCGCCTGTGAAACGCTGCGGTATGGATGATGGGTGACATATCCGTTCGACCATGCGCGCTTGTGGCGCTGGCCTTAGGATGATGACGGCGGCCTAAAGATTCGAGCGGGAGGCGGAAGAAGAGAAATAGGAAAGTTGTTAATATCGCCGCAATTTCTGTATATAGTCGCGCAGAACTCCCAGCACACTACCGTGGCAAGGCGGCTTCCAGATGATTGGCGATATTTGACGTCTTGCCAGCCGCTCCAGTCGATATTCTTGGAGGGTGGATCGCCTTTCCGCGTTTGGTTTTTTTGCCGTCACAGCCATGCTGGTCTTCTACGCATTTGAAGACCGTTCGCCTTGGCGCATTTTGGCATTCGCAGGAGCTTGTGCGTTACGCTCTGCATACGGTTTCATGCAAGGTGCTTGGCCTTTTGGTTTGATCGAGGCGATCTGGGCCGTTGTTGCGATCTGGCGGTCGCGAACAGAGTTGAGAAACCGCTAAAGCGCCCACGATCTCAAGCCGCCGCGCGTGTAGGAGAATTAAAGGCAGTGTGCGAGCGAAGAAGCAATCGCGTCATCGTCCGCGAACTCAACGGCCCTGCACCAGATTCACCGCTTGAAGCGAACGTCCGTTTCCAGGAACACTTTCAACCCAATGATCGGCAGCTATGGGTCACGAATTCGCATCGGAACGAATGTCTTCTTTCCGGAGCTCATTTTGGCCGATGTAGGTCCGCTCAGGGTCATAACCAGACGCCCAATCCAAGCAGGAAGCTTCTGCACTTGTCGGAGCAATGCTTGGAGCTCCGTGCTAGCTCGAAGGAAATGATCTTCCGTCACCCTGTCCGCGGTAGTCGTTTAACCTTGCGCCCTGCTTGCAGAGGCCTGGGAGGTTTGGCCCCCTTAGGCGGAGCGACAAGTAAATCTGTCAAATCAACGTTGAGAGCCGTCGCCAACCTCTCAAGCAACAGAATGGTGGGATTTTCGAGCTTTCTCTCAAGCCGCCCAAGATAGCTGCGATCGACGTCCGCATCAGCAGCCAGCGCCTCCTGAGAAACGCCTCGCTCCACGCGCAATCGTCTCAAATTCCAAGCGATTCTCGCCTGCGCTTGCATCGGCGAAGGCGACCATCTTGAGGACAATCAAACCACGGGGTATAGTCCCATAATTAGACCCAGCCCCGCCGCATCATTGCGACCATTCGGGTATTGGGCTTAGGGGGCTGATCATGGGACATTGGCGTGCGAGTCTGACCCTAATTCGACCACCGCGGCGGCTGTGTATCATCGCAAGTTTGGTCGGAATGGCGCTCTTTGGTGTCAGCGTCGCGAGCAGCGCCGAAATCACGTGCCTGCCATTAGGAGAATATCCGTGTCACAGCATCGAAATCCGTGGCCGGATTGAAAGCGGTGATCTGTCAAAACTGGAAGCAATTCTCCAAGCTCGTCCGCCGGCTGAGGTAGACAAGGTCTATGTCGCTTCCCCAGGAGGCTCCGTTGTCGAAGCTCTCGCGATCGGTAACCTCATCCGAGCTCGGCTGCTCGACACAGAGGCGCCATTTCGGCTTGGTGGGAAGTGGCGGCATGGAATTGCCAGGGGCACAGAGGTATGCACCACAGCCGAAGGTTGCCGTTGTGCGAGCGCCTGTGCACTCATCTGGTTCGGCGGAATCAATCGATCGGGAGACGTGGGCCTGCATCGCCCATTTCGTGAGGACAAACAGTTTCAGTCAACATCGCCGCAACAAGCGTCGGACGAATACCGTCGCGCGCTAGATGCCATGGTGAGCTATCTAGGAAAGATGGAGGTGCCCTCTCGTGTCGTGGACGCGCTGATTTCAACGGGATCGAATGACATTCTTTGGGTCTCCGATTACGGGACGTGGACGGAAGAGGAAGGCGGATACAGTCTCTATCGCGCCCCGAGCTTGTCCGAGTGGTTCAAAGCGTCGTGCGGGGCGCTTTCAAGACCAGAACTCCTGGAGAAGCTCAATCTTAAAGGCAATTACTACGATCGCGTCATCACGGCTGCCGGGCAGGCGCGTCTTACCGCGCTCGAAAAGGCAGAGGAGAAAATCTACGATTGTGAAGGCCGTCTCCTTCGCTCTGCGCGCAAGACTTTGAACTGGGCGCGCTAAGTGATTTCGCGGCTCTGGCGCGAAATGAGGGCGCGATTCAGCGACGAATGCGACCTCGACGACCTACTGATCAGAACTCGTGCTGCCAAACCGCTGCCTTCCCCGCGACAGCATGTTGGATCAAGGTCGCCGGGTCAGTCCGCCATTCCCTTGTCATGGCTTAGAGCAGCGATAAGCAAGCGCGAAGCTGAAAAGCTGCACGACTGGGAGGGTGCGCCATTTTGCCATCTTAACACCCGCTGGAATGAATTGACTTCCGCGATGAAGCCCTCGGACGAAATCTGGCTGTTCAGCAGCCCAGCGGAATCCTGGAAAATGAAAACCGGTCTGGCAGGTGTAGCGGTGGTTCGTGACGGCGTGGCCATCGCAACGATCATCACGGAGATGAACTAGGAGCGGCCCGTTCGCGCTGTCGGCGAAGGACCTCCTGTAGTTTTCTCGCGGCGCGAAACGTGTCGCGTTCGACATAGTGCATCTCTGTTGTTCGCTGATCGGCATGCGCGAGGAGGTCTTTTGCGATAGCGACATCTCCATGTCGCGCGTGGAACGAACCTGCGCCTTTCCGAAACTCATGCGGCGGGTGGCCCGTCCGCAGCTTGACGATTTCGAAGACCTTACCCGCCTTAATCGGCACGCCCTTTGAGGAAGCCCAAAGACCGGCGTGTTTCGAAGCGCCCGGAATGAGCGGCCGCCATCGGGCGAGGTAGTCATCGATCAGATCCGACAAGTAGATGGGGAGCGGTCCCTCAATCGGCTCGTGGTTTTTCGTTTCACTGCCTTCGAAGAAAAGCGACCAGCGCGTTCCGGATCGGCGCAGATGCTTGTCGATCATGATCTGTGCGATATTCCGTCGCCGAAGCGGCATTTCGCAAACGAGCGCGACAATCAGCCAGTCGCGATACTCTAGGGAGAGCAACTTTGTCGGAGGAAGCAGGCGCAGCCGATCGAGCTGGCGAATAGACTCAGCCGATATCTCGGCGATGTCGAGCGCAAACCGGTGACGCTTGACGCCAGCATGTTGATAGCGCGAGGCAATGCGCAGCAGAAAATCCCAGTTCTCGTTCGGATACATTGAGCGGCATGCATGACGAAGCCCGCGCAATCGTATGCCGACGGATTGCAGTCGATGGCTGGGCTCGAGCGCCTGAGAATACTCGCGTGCGAGGTCGGCGGTGACGATTTGCGGAGGCGTTAACCCGAAGACTTGACTCGCATTCGATTTCAAGAAGCCCAGATAGGTTCCCAGCGCATAGAGCAGGGTCCTGCGCGATCCGCCAGACAGATGGGCGGCAGGGCCACTGTCGCCAAAGATATCTTCGGTCGTCTGAAACGCGCGATCCCATGCCTTTCGATAGGGAACAGGCCAAAAAGCGAAGCGAAGAAAGCTCGGTTTCATGACTTCACCGTCCGGCGCGCGCGCTCGCGATCCGAGTTCATCAGAGATTCGCGCGCTCTGGCCAAGGCGTCCTGGTGTCGTTGAGCGGCTCGAGCAGTGTCGAGAGGGGCATAGTAAGTCGCCGTCGTCTTGCTTGAGGCATGCCCCAAAAGCTGCCGGACTTCCTCGTGGCCTCCTGGATTCTCGGCCAACATAAACTTGGCGCTCACATGACGCGTCTCGTGCGGCGTCATATGAATTCCCACTTCCTTTTTGACCAACTTCGTGAAGAGGTTTTCGACGGTTGCTGGAGCCTTCCGCGTGCCGTCCCGATTGCAAAAGACGTAGCGAGGCGACCGGCCGAGCGCCGCCGGCGCAATTTCCGAATGGTAGCGCTGCAACATCTTCGATGTCTCCGTCGAAAGCGCAGCACATTGTCTCTCGCCCGTTTTAGTTTCCTCGGGCGGAATGTCCACAACAGCCGTGTCCCCGCGAAGATCGAGCGTGCGGCCAAATTCGAGATGGGTCAGGTTAAACAACCGCAAGGGATAGTCGCTCAAAACCGCCAAGGTTAGCGCAGCTTGCGCAGCGACAAGAGCTGGCCCTGCTGATTTCATCGTCAAGGCTCGCGCGAATTCCCTTTGAGGCGCAGCCAGGTACTGCTGAACAATGTCCGGATCATCGAATTTCCGGAGAAGCTCCCAATTCTTCGCTGTCATCCCCGGCTTCGGTTTCGGCACTCGGCCAAAGGCTGCCTTTAGCGCACTGAGATCGTCGTCCCCCGGCTTCGTCCATTCGCGCGCGATAGCCAGCAACCCCTTCGCAATCTGCATGTTGTGGGCGTTCGGCGCGTTCTTCAGCTCGAGACAGCGCACGCGCATGATCGCCTTGAAAGCCTCGGGAGTGGTCAGGCACGCGAGACAGGTGACCGAGGCAACAGGAACGCCGGATTGCACCAAGGCGGTGGCTGCAGCTTGGATGATCTGGCGGCGGAGTCGGATGCTGCCCGGCCTGAGCGGACTGCGCCGCGCATTATCGTCGAAGCGATCTGTGACCGAGAGCCAGGCGCAGTAGACGGCGACCTCGTCGGTGAAAGTCGTGCAAAATGCAAGCCACGGGATGAGTTTCGGCGCTCGCCGCTCGACCGGGATCAGGCTCAAACCGAGCTCCGGCTGGGCGGCGGCGAGGCGATTCCAGGCGAGGCGCGCCTTTTTCGACACTGCGGTCGGGTCTTTCGCCCGCGTTCGGATATGCACCGCGTGCTCGAACTCCGCAAAAAGAGCAGGTGTGAGCGACGCCGGGTCGATCAATCTGGACGAGCAGTAGCGGCTGAGGCGCGACAGGGCGTGTTTGCTGCGACGATCGGGCAAAGCGCCCACAAGTGCGATCCACGACGGCGTCAACGGTTCTTGCGCTGTTCGGAGCATCGCACCTTCCCGTGTCGCCGAAATCGCCGCGAAAAAATTTGAGGTGAGGGTCTGCAGCGTCCGCGGGACTATATTGTATCGCCCGGCGGAGATGCCGATGATCTTCTCGCGCAGATAGGGAACGCAGGCCGGAATGCGATCGGGCGGGAGGTTGAGCATCTCGGCGACGCGTTTGACGGAGGAAATCAGGTCTCGCCGCCGGGTCGGCGAAAAGTAACCTGCCCTCAGACTCGAGAGAACGTCGAGTAACGTGAGATTTGTCGTAAGGCTGGAAGTATTGTTTTTCACAGTCGGAGGTCCTTTCGTGAAAGTCCCGTGAGGTCAGGAAGGGACACGGATGTCAGCGGTGGTCAGGTGTGGACATTCGTGAGAACTACCATAGAGAAACTGGAACGAAGTCTTGCAGTGAGTTCTCACGAAACTAGGGAAATTCCTGCTAGACAGGGACATTTCTGGTCAAGGACGGACAATTCCTAGTAGACCGCGCAGCGGTCGATGTACGCGTCGAGATCGCTTTTGCGCAGGCGGATAACACTGCCCATGCGGATCTCGGGAAGAGTGCCTGCTGCGATCAGCCGGCGGACCGACTTTTCGGACATGCTCAGATAGTCCGCCACCTCTGCGACGTTGAGTAGCGGGCTGACAAATTGAGGCGCGCGGCGGCGCCGGTCCTGGGGGTCTTTTTGGGGCTTGTTGATTTTGCGGCGCATCATCAACTCCTAGTTCGAATAAGCGTCAGCGCGCGCACAAGACGCGCGAAAGTCATGGATTTTCTGGATGAACTGGAGCCGGACCTACGTGGCCGTCTGGCGAGGCTGATAGAAAGGCATCGCGGCGCGATAGTTGTTGATGCTGGCGCCAGTGATGAGAGTGCGGCGCCCGCTCTTCTTGGCTTCGAGCTGACCGCGATTCAGAAGCTCGTAGATGCGCGTTACGCCGGCGGAGACGAACTGTCTCGCCTCTTTGACAGTAAACAGCGCATCATCGGAAACAATTTTTGTGCTGGACATGCTGTCGTCTCCATTCTCGACAGCACGCGAATCTTCACACCTGATCGGAAATGGCAAAGCGGGGATCGCCAGATTTTTTTCTGGCGATCCATTCTTTAATACCCACGTGCTGCCTAATCTTCGAGGTTTCCTCCGTGATCCGCGAGGCAATTCGCGCTTCAGCAGCCGCCGCCCTTTCGGCCTCAATTGCTGATCGCTTTCTTGCTTCTTTCGACCATTCTTCAAGTTCGGTCGGGGTGGGCTCTATTCCAACGAACGACATGACAACGCGGACGAAATCGAACGACGGCCCCGACGGGGGCTGCGTTGCTCGGCTCGCTGAAGACGGCCGGGTCGACGTCAAAGAGAGCTCAAGCTGTTGATTGCCCAGCAGGAACAGTCGCACGCCAAGCGCCTTTTTCTCATTCGGTCGCCGTCCGTCGAAATCATAGATTAGTTCACGAAAATCCAGCTCGATATCTGCCACTTTGTCGATGATCGTTGCTATGGTCGAACCGGTCAAAGTGAAACCCGGCCATGGCTCATACTGAACATCCGATCTCTCCCGGCTGAGTACATCTCTGAGCTTCCTGGCTCGGCCAGCAATTTTTTTGCTCTCCTCCATCAACTGTTGCTTGGTAGGTTGACTGCCAGTTTCGCTCGTCGCGGCGATATAGCTTTGGCACGCCTCAAGAATTCCCCATTCCAAATGGCGAGTGTTCGGAGGCAACTCCTTCAACTGCGGCAAAATCGCCTCTGCAACCTGCTCCCAATTGATTGCTTCTATTCCAAAGTGTTCCATGTTCGCGATCAATGCTCAGGCTTCGGGGTGGGCGGCATTCCGCCATTGCGGCGCAATCGATTGAGCTCTTCCCCCCACCACGCGGCCATTCGGACGCGCTCCTCCCAATGCTCACCTCGAGCGTAGGCTCGTCGCACGTCGTTCTCTTCGACATGCGCGAGCGCGCGTTCGATGGCGTCTCGGGACCAAAGGCCGGACTCGTTCGCCAGTGTGGAGAAACTGCTTCGAAAGCCATGCGCCGAGTGCGCTTCTTGCGAAAAGCCCATCGCGCGCAGTGCGCCATTCAGAGTGTTTTCGCTAATCGGCCGACGGACCGTGCGGACGCCCGGAAATACCAATCCGGCGACGCCGCGGCCGGTTATTTTGCGCAGATCTTTGAGGATCACGATCGCTTGTGGCGGAAGCGGAACGCGGTGTGGTCGTCGCATCTTCGTCCGCGCCCCCGGAATCGTCCAAACAGCAGTTTCGAGGTCGAATTCTGGCCATTCCGCCAACCGCAGTTCGCCGGGCCGTGGGAAGAGAAGCGCCATCAGTTGCAGCGCTGCGCGCGTCGTCGGCTGACCGTCGAACGCGTCGATCGCGCGAAGCAGACCGCCAAGCGGCGCAGCCTCGATGATGGCCGCGCGATGCTTCGTCTTTGGCGCCAACAAAGCGCCGCGCAACGCGGAAGTTGGATCGTTTTCCGCCCTTGCTGTTGCTATCGCAAGGCGAAATACTTCGCCGACGACGCTCCGCAGCCGGCGAGCGCTTTCACGACGGCCCCGCGCCTCAACCGTGCGCAGGACGGCCAGCACCTCAGCCGCCTTGATGTCGGCGATCGGCCGGTCGCGTAGAGTGGGCAGCGCAAAGCTGAGCAACCACTCCGTCTTGGCGACGGTCGCGGCGGCCCGGTCCTCAGCTTTTTTGCGCGCAATGAGCTCGTCGGCGATAAGACCAAACGTGTCTCGTTCGGCGAGCGCCGCTGCGGCCTTCTTGGCCAGTCTGTCAGCGGCCGGGTCAAGCCCGTCCTCAAGCAGCGCTTTCGCGGCGTCTCTCGCCTTCCGCGCTTCCTTCAATCCCACCTTAGGATATGCCCCGACCGGCATCAGCTTCTGACGACCGCCAAATCGATACGCCAAGCGCCATGTTCGAGCGCCGGTGGGCGTGATCCAGAGCTGCAATCCGCCGCCGTCCGACAGCTTGAGCACCTTTGTCTCAGGCTTGGTGCCGCGAATCGTGACGTCGTCCAGAGCCATCGGGAATCGAAGTCGTTGGGTCGGCCGGGAGGCCTGTTGGAGAATGGCCGAATCCTACCAACAAAAAGAGCGACTGCAAGCAAACGGTCGCGGATATGGCCGAAGGTTCGCGAGGCCTAAAAGCCAGTTTTCTCTCGGTTTTCCGAAGAGTTGCGAACGATTTTGAATGCTGGCGAAGAAGGAGATGGTGCCCAGGGGCGGAATCGAACCACCGACACTGCGATTTTCAGTCGCATGCTCTACCAACTGAGCTACCTGGGCCCGCGGCAGGTTCGGCTCAGGGCCGCCCGCGAACGGCCGGCTGTATAGGAGGTCGATCCGGCCCTGTCGAGAGGGCCGGAGCGGGCTTGTGGATGGCCCAAATCACAGGGCTCGGACGTCAGGCGATCGCGGCGCGGCGGCGCAAGGCCATGATCTGGAGCTCCGCGAGAATCGCGACGATGGCGGCCTGGCCGACCACGAAAGCGACGCCCAGCGCCGTCGGCTGGAACCAGCCCGTCATCAGCACGAGCAAGCTTTCCACCACCCAGAGCGCGTTGATCGCGACGGCGCACCAGGCGAGACTCCGCTGTGGCTCGGGCCTGATCGCGAGCCAGGCGACGAAGGCGACATAGGGAACAAGGACGGCCGCCGCGCCGCGCTGGAAGCCGGCGGGAATTCCGAGCCAGCCCTCAAGCAGATCAGCGCCAGCCAGCAGAAGCGCGGCCATGCCGCCGCTTGCGATCGCGTCGAGCGCAAGGGCCTGGCGCAGGGTGATGGAGGACAGAACAGACATCAGGGTCTCCCGGGCAATCGCCGCGGCTCATCCGCGGCTCTGATGCCCGATCCTTTCGCGGCTGATGTGGCGGGTCGATTACCTCGAAGGTCATTGGATCGCGCCGCCGTCCTGCCTATCGTTGCGGCATGATCACGACTCTCGCCTCTCCCAACGCCGCCAGCGCCGTTCCGCCTGTCGGCCATCTCCTGCGCGAATGGCGGCAACGCCGGCGCCTCAGCCAGCTCGACCTCGCGCTGGAGGCCGACATCTCGTCGCGACATCTCAGCTTCATGGAGACTGGCCGCGCCCAACCGAGCCGGGAGATGCTGCTTCATCTCGCCGAGCAACTGGAGGTGCCCTTGCGCGATCGAAATGTGCTTTTGACCGCGGCGGGCTTCGCGCCTGTCTTCGCCGAACGCTCGCTGTTGGACCCGGCGCTGACCGCGGCGCGCGACGCCGTCGAACTGGTGTTGAAGGGCCACGAACCCTACCCCGCGATCGCCGTCGATCGGCACTGGCTTCTTTCTTCGGCGAATACGCCGGCGCTGATGCTGATGGCGGGCGTC
Source organism: Terrirubrum flagellatum (assembly GCF_022059845.1). GTDB lineage: Bacteria > Pseudomonadota > Alphaproteobacteria > Rhizobiales > Beijerinckiaceae > Terrirubrum > Terrirubrum flagellatum. The sequence continues at coordinate 2,757,286 of NZ_CP091851.1, forward strand.
GATGAGGAGCTGGTGAAGCCGCCGATCAATGTGCTGCGCGTCAGCCTGCATCCGAAGGGGCTTGCGCCGCGCATCGCCAATCTCGGCGAATGGCGCGCTCATCTGCTCGCGCGACTGAAGCGACAGATCGAAACCACGGGCGACGCTGTGCTCAGCGCGCTGCTTGAAGAGCTGTCGTCCTATCCGGCGCCACGCGAGCGTCATGGCGCGCGCGAGGTCAGCGCCATCGCGGTGCCGCTTCAGCTCAAGTCGGACGCAGGGATCATGTCCTTCTTCAGCACGATCACGGTGTTCGGCACGCCTGTGGACATCACACTGTCGGAAATCGCGATCGAGGCGTTCTTTCCGGCGGACCAGGCGACGGGCGACATTCTCCGCCGCATGAGCGCGCAGAAGAGCTGACGCAAGATTGGCGGACTATCCCTCCATCTTCACGCCGGCGTCCTTCACCACTTTGCCCCACTTCTCCGTCTCGCTGCGGATGAACTGGCCGAATTCACCCGGCGTCGTGGTCGTGACGCGCGCGCCGAGCTTCTCGAATTTCTGGCGAATCTCCGGCTGATTGAATGCGCTCACCGTGTCGGCGTTGATCTTGGCGATGATGTCAGGCGGCGTCTTCGCTGGCGCGGTGACGCCAAACCAGGAGGTCACGTCAAAACCGGGCACGCCGGACTCATCGATAGTCGGAAAATCAAGCGCCGCAAGCACGCGCTGCTTCGTCGTGACCGCAAGGCCCCTCACCTGCCCGCCCTGCGCCTGCGGCAGCATGAAGGGGATATTGTCGAACATCACATCGACGCGGCCGGTGATGAGATCGCTGATCGCCAGCGCCGATCCGCGATAGGGCACATGCGTCATCTCGATGTTGGTCAGCTTCTTGAACAGTTCGCCGCAGAGATGGATCGACGTGCCGGTTCCGGATGACGCGAAAGTCAGCTTGCCCGCATTCGCTTTCGCATGCGCGATGAATTCCTGCACCGTTTTCGCAGGCGAGGAATTCGGCACCGTCATGAGATTCGCAAGCTGGATGCAGAGCGTCACCGGCGCGAGATCAGTCACCGGGTTATATTCCATCTGCTTGTAGATATGCGGATTGATGGTCGCGGTGATCGCGGTCACCAGCAACGTGTGACCGTCAGGCTCCGAGCGCGCCACCGCGGCGCTGCCGAGATTGCTGCCGGCGCCCGGCCTGTTCTCGACGATGACCGTCGTCTTCCACAGCTTGCCCCATTCCTCGGCAAGGGTCCGGCCAACAATGTCCGTCGCCCCGCCCGCCGGGAACGGCACGATCAGCTTGACCTGTTTCGAGGGGAAAGGCTCCGCGCGCACGACAGCCGGGGCGGCGACAAGTCCTGCAACAGCGCCCGCGAACAGGCGTCGATCGATCGGCATGGCGTTTCCTCGTTCCGGCCCGCTTTCCATTGCAGGCTCTTGACCCAAGGCTAGCCGGCGTCCGGCAGGCCGCCAAGGCGCCGGCGCCCGTACGATGAAGCCGGGGACTGACGCCGAAGGCCGAAACTGGTAGCCACGCCTGCGCGCCCTACGGTAATTTCGGACCCATGAGCACAGACGAGTTCCTTCCCCCTGACGAAGCGCCGCCCGCCGGCCGGCTGCGCCGCTTCCCGAAGGTGCCGTTCCGCATCCTGATCCCGAACATGATCACGCTGCTCGCGATCTGTTCGGGGCTCACAGCCGTGCGGCTGTCGATGGAAGGCAAGCTCGAATGGGCGGTTGGCGCGGTGGTGCTTGCAGCCATCCTCGACGCGGTCGACGGTCGCGTGGCGCGGATGCTCAAGGGCACGTCGAAATTCGGCGCCGAGCTCGATTCGCTCTGCGACTTCGTGAACTTCGGCTGCGTGCCGGCGCTGATGCTCTATTTCTTCTCGTTCAACGGCTACGGCAATTTCGGCTGGATCGCCGTGCTGCTATTCGCCATGGCGATGGCGCTGAGGCTCGCGCGCTTCAATGTGATGCTGGACGATCCCGATCGCCCGCCCTTCACCAAAGAGTTCTTCACCGGCATTCCGGCGCCCGCCGGCGCTTTGTGCGGCATGCTGCCGATCTATCTCCATCTCATCGGCATGCCGCGCTTTCCCGGCCTGCTCACACTCGAAATGATCTATCTGCTCGCCATCGCCGGCATGATGGTCAGCCGGGTGCCGACCTACGCCGCGAAATCCTTCGGCCAGCAGGTGCCGCGCGACATGGTGCTACCCTTCCTGATCGTGATCGTGGTCTTCGTTGTTCTGTTGGTCAGCTTCCCCTTCATCGTGCTGACGCTGATGACGCTCGGGTATCTCGCCGCGATCCCATGGGGCGTCTCGCGCTATCGCAGGCTGGCGGCGGAATATGAGGCCGCCAAGGCGGCGAGCGCCCCCACCGAGCCCACAGCGGCGGCCTGAGCAAGACGTCGAGCCGGCTTGCATCCGAGGGCGGGTCTCGCGGGTAAAGGCTGAGGCGCGAGCTTTCGCGCCTCCCTTTCGTTCGCGGCCGTCCCATGCGCAAAGCGTTCGCTCCCCTCGCCATTCTGCCGACATTGGCGACGACGCCGACCTCGGCCGGCTCAAGCTGGATTTTCGGCGACTGGGCGCGTCAGGACGGCGCTTCGCGGGTCAAAATCCGCAACTGCGGCGCTTCCATCTGTGTCGTAAACACCTGGATCCGCGACCCCAATTCCGGTGAAAAGGTTGGCGATCAGCTGATCCTGAAAGTCTCGCAAACGGCCGACGGCTGGACCGGCTCCGCCTATGACCCCCAGCGCAAGCTCAAAATGAGCATCACGCTGAAGGGCGACGCGTCGGCTATGACGTCGAGCGGCTGCGTGCTTGGCGGGCTGTTCTGCAAATCCGCGAGCTGGCGGCGCGCGCGATAGCAGCCTTCGTATGGTGTCGCTGGTGAACGCCGCGCTCGCCCTGCTTCTCGCTGTCATCGCGCTTTGCATCGTCATGGAGTCCGCCACGCTGGCGCAGCGCGCCACCGGCAAATTCGGCTGGGCTGATGTGTTCTGGACTTTCGGCGTCGGCGCCATCGCGGCCGCCCTTGCTCTGGCGCCTGCGCCGGACGCTCTCTTCGCGCGGCAAGCGCTTGTCGCAGCGCTCGCGATTATCTGGGCGCTGCGCCTCGGATTTCACATCGCCAGCAGATTGAAGGGAGGCGCGGATGATCCGCGCTACGTGAAACTCCATCGGGAATGGGGCGATCGCGCCAGCGTCAGGATGTTCCTGTTCCTGCAGGCGCAGGCTCTGGGCGGCGCGCCGCTCCTCCTCGCCGTGCTGCTCGCTTCGCGCGCGACGCCGGAGCGTCTGACCTTTCAGGATTTCGCAGGCGCTGCGATCGGGATCCTCGCCATCGCAGGCGAAGCGGCCGCTGATTTCCAACTCAAGAATTTTGGTCGCGACCCCGATAATCGCGGCATGGTCTGCGACAGAGGCCTTTGGGCCTGGTCGCGCCATCCCAATTACTTCTTCGAATGGTTGGGCTGGTTCGCCTATCCCGTGATTGCGATTCAGGCGGGAAGCGGCGCGTGGTCGTGGCTCGCGCTGCTTGCGCCGATCGCCATCTACTATTTCCTCGTCAATGTTTCCGGCGTCCCGCCGCTCGAACAGCACATGCTTGTGTCGCGCGGCGACGCCTATCGCGCCTATCAGGCGCGCACGAGCGCCTTCTTTCCTCTTCCTCCCCGTGCAAGGAATTCGCGATGAGTCTCGTCTCGCTCGCCACGAAAGCCGTCGAACGCCTGCCGATCGCAGACCCCATCACGCGCGCCGGCGTCAATTTTCTCGTCGGCCGCACCAGACGACAACTGGCTGTCGCCGATTTTTCCGATGAGGCTTTCATCGCCGAACTCGACAAGCGGCCAATCGCGATCAACACGGCCGAAGCCAATGCGCAGCATTACGAAATTCCTGCGGCATTCTTCGCCAGGGTGCTTGGGCCGCGGCGGAAATATTCATCGTGCCTCTATGTGCGGCCGGACGCCTCGCTCGCCGAAGCGGAGGAATGCGCGCTCGCGGAAACCGCCGCCCACGCTGATTTGCACGACGGTCAAAGCATTCTGGAGCTTGGCTGTGGATGGGGTTCGCTATCGCTCTGGATGGCGGAGAGGCTGCCGAAAGCCAGCATCACCGCTGTTTCAAACTCCCACTCCCAGCGCGCCTATATCGAAGCGGAGGCGGCGCGTCGCGGATTTCAGAATCTCACCGTCATCACCGCCGACATCAACGACTTCGCGCCAACACAGACATTCGACCGCGTCGTCTCCGTGGAGATGTTCGAGCATATGTCGAACTGGCGCGCCCTGCTGACGCGCGTGAGGAGCTGGATCGCGCCCGATGGCCTCCTGTTCATCCATATCTTCGCGCATCGCTCGACCGCCTATCTCTTTTCCCAAGGCGATTCAGACGACTGGATCGGCCAGCACTTCTTCACCGGCGGCATCATGCCGAGCCACTCGCTGATCCGAAGCTTCAGCGATCTGTTTGCAGTCGAAGAGGAATGGCGTTGGAGCGGAACGCATTATGCGCGCACCGCCCGGCACTGGCTCGAGAATTTCGATCGCGCCGCGGCGGAGACCAGGCGGATATTTGACGAGATCTATGGCGAAGAGGCTCCGCTATTCATGCGCCGATGGCGGCTGTTCTTCCTCGCAACGGAAGGTCTGTTTGGAAACGATAATGGAAACGCCTGGGGCGCGAGCCATTATCGGCTCCGACCGCAGAGTTGAGCGCTCTCGTCATTCGATGTGCGAAGGCGCCGCAGGCTCAACCGCGCGACAGGCGGCGCGCATTCTTCCTCACGCGCGCATAGGCCGGACGCGTCGCGGCGTCCGCCACAGCGTTCAGGCCCGAGGCGAAGCTGCCAATGTCGCCCGGCTGCAGTGCGAGATGGGTCCAGAGCTTCGCCGTCGCGCCGAAGGCGGCGATGGCGCCTTCCATGCCCGCCTCCCATTTCTCTGTCGTGGCGCGCAACGCCTCGCGCCGCGCCGGCCAGGCGAAAGGGTCGCAGGCGGCCTGAATCAGAATCGGCGTTCGCAGCGCAATGGTCACCGCGGCGGCCTGCGCGCTCGATGCGGCCGACCAGAAAGACGTCATCCAGTCCTGCGCCGCGTCAGAGGCGGCCTGTCGGGCGTTGCGCATTGAACTCTCCTGCGGGCCCCCAATGTAAAGGGCGGCCCGCCTGTTCCCAAACCGGGCGGATTCCGCTACTGAACCGCCCTTCCGCGACCTTTGTAAAGGATGAGCATGTCCAAAGAAGAACTTCTCGAATTTCCCGGCACGGTGTCGGAATTGCTGCCCAACGCCATGTTCCGGGTAAAGCTTGAAAACGATCACGAAATCACCGCGCATACGGCCGGAAAGATGCGCAAGAACAAGATCCGCGTGCTGGCCGGCGACAAGGTGCTGGTCGAGATGACGCCCTATGACCTGACCAAGGGTCGCATCACCTATCGTTTCAAATAATTTCCGCGATTCGAGCGCCTGACCTTGGCCCATTCCGGCTCCTGGCGACCCAAGCTGATCCTCGCTTCCGGCTCGCCGCGCCGCCTGGCGCTTCTCGAACAGATCGGCCTCAAGCCCGACGCGCTGCTCCCCGCCGACCTCGATGAAACGCCCCTCAAGGGCGAGAAGGGTCGGCCGCACGCGGTTCGCCTCGCCCGCGAAAAGGCGCTCGCCGCCGCGGCCGTGGCCGCCAGGACGAGCGAACTGGAAAAGAGCTTCGTGCTTGCCGCCGACACCGTCGTCTGGGCCGTGGGACGCATTCTGCCGAAACCCGATCTGGTCGATCAGGCCGCGCAATGCCTGCGCCTGCTCTCCGGCCGCTCGCATCGGGTCTACACCGCCATCGCGCTGGTGACGCCCGAGAACAAGCTCAGGCAGAAGCTCGTCGAGACCCGCATCCGCTTCAAGCGGCTGTCTAAGGACGATATCGAATCCTATCTCGCGTCAGGCGAATGGCGCGGCAAGGCGGGAGGCTACGCCATTCAGGGCCTCGCCGGCGCCTTCGCGCAGAAGATCGTCGGCTCCTATTCGTCGGTCGTTGGGCTGCCGCTCAACGAGACCATGACGCTCTTGGGCGGCGAAGGTTTCCCCGTCCATTTCAACTGGCTGAACGCCGCGTGACGCGGACTGCGCCTCAAATGAACGACAACGCTTCAACCACGACCGACGCCGCGAAGGCCTGCCCGATCTGCGGCAAGCCGCGTGACGCGCGCTTCCGTCCCTTCTGTTCGAAGCGCTGCGCCGACGTCGATCTCAATCGCTGGCTGAAGGGCTCCTACGCCATCCCCGTCACGGAGAATGATGATGAAGATGGCGAGGACGCCGCGGAGATACAGCCGCGCCGGGATTAGCGGTGCGATCAGTGGGTGCGATAAGTCCGCGTCGCGGCCGGGCGCGCATCGGCGATAACGGTCTCGCCGGCGACGCAAGTCTGACCGAGACCAACGAGCGGCGTCACGCCTTCCGGCAAATAGACATCGACGCGCGAACCGAATCTGATGAGGCCGTAGCGCTCGCCCGCCAGCAGCGTTTCGCCTTCGCGCGTGAAGGAGACGATGCGGCGCGCGATGAGGCCCGCGATCTGCACGATGCCGAAGCGCTGGCCGTTGCTCTCGATGATCATCGAGGAACGCTCATTGTCATCAGACGCCTTGTCGAGATCGGCGTTGAGAAAGAGGCCGGGACGATAGGCGATCTTCTCGATCCGGCCGGGAACCGGCGCGCGATTCACATGGCAGTCGAACACGTTCATGAACACCGAGATGCGCGTCATCGGCAGATCGGAGAGACCAAGCTCCGGCGGCGGAACAGCGGACGCGATCATCGACACGCGGCCATCGGCTGGCGAGATCACCAGCCCTTCCGCCATCGGCGTCGTGCGCGCGGGATCGCGGAAGAAATAGCAGCACCACATCGTCAGGATGAATCCGATCCATCCCAGCGGCTGCCAGATGTAAGACAGGATCGCCGTCGCCACCGCGAACGCCAGGATGAAGATGTAGCCTTCGTGATGGATCGGAACGATCTGCTTGCGGATCGAGTCGATGACGGACATGTTTCCCTCAGTTCAATTCAGCGCGCTTGCGCGCATCAAACAGTTAGCGAAACGCGCACGCTCGGCGCTTCCGCGTCACGCGCACGCTTGATGGTTTCCTCGGCTTCGGCGACCTGCCGCTGGCGGTTCCACAACGCAGCGTAGGCGCCGTCCAGCGCCAGCAGTTGCGCATGGGAGCCGCGTTCGACGATCACGCCCTGATCGAGCACGATGATCTCGTCGGCGTTGATGACGGTCGAGAGCCGGTGCGCGATGACGACAGTCGTGCGTCCCTTCGAGACGCGATCGAGCGCTGTCTGGATTTCGCGTTCGGTGAAGGTGTCGAGCGCGGATGTCGCCTCGTCGAGCACAAGGATCGGCGGCCCTTTCAGGATGGTGCGCGCGATCGCGACACGCTGCTTCTCGCCGCCCGAGAGTTTCAGACCGCGCTCGCCGACCGACGTCTCGTAGCCCTCAGGCAGACTGCGGATGAAACCGTCGATCTGGGCCAGCCGCGCCGCCTCCTCGACCTCCGCGTCGGTCGCGTCCCAACGGCCATAACGGACATTGTAGCGGATGCTGTCGTTGAACAGCACCGTGTCCTGCGGGACCATGCCGATGGCGGAGCGCAGCGACACCTGCGTGACCTCGCGGATGTCCTGCCCGTCGATCGTGATGCGCCCGCCCTGCGGCTCGTAGAAGCGGAACAACAGGCGCGAAATCGTCGATTTGCCTGCGCCCGATGGTCCCACGATTGCGATCGTCTTGCCCGAGGGCACCTCGAAGGACACGCCCTTGAGGATCGGCCGTTCCGGCACATAGGCGAAATGGACGTTCTCGAAGCGCACCGCCGCTTCGCTCACCTTCAGATCGGGCGCGCCCGGCTTGTCCTGAATTTCCGGCCCCCGCGCGAGCAGCGTGAACATCTCCTCGATGTCGAGCGAGGCCTGCTTGATCTCGCGATAGAGCGTGCCCATGAAATTGAGCGGCTGGTAGAGCTGCAGCAGCAGCGCGTTGATCAGGATGAAGTCGCCGATCGTATTACGTCCGTCGCGGATCGCCTGCACGCAGAGCGCCATCGACAACATCAGCCCGATCGAGAAGATCAGCGCCTGCCCGAAATTCAGCGCCGCAAGCGACTGATAGGCGCGGATGCTGTTCTTCTCATAGGTCGATACCGACTTGTCGTAGCGCTCGGTCTCGCGCTTCTCCGCGACGAAATATTTCACCGTCTCGAAATTCAGCAGCGAGTCGATCGCCTTGGTGTTGGCGTCGGTGTCGCTCTCATTCATCGAGCGTCTGATGCTGATGCGCCAGTCCGTCGCCTTCACCGTGAAGAACATGTAGACGCAGACCATGGCGACGAGGATGACGACATAGCGCCATTCGAACTGCCAGAGCAGAATCGCGATCAGCAGCAGGAACTCGACGATCACGGGCACGAGCTGGTTGAGCCCGAGCCTGACGAGCTCCTCGATGGCGTTGCGGCCGCGCTCCAGCACGCGGGTCAGGCCGCCGGTCTTGCGTTCGAGATGGAAGCGCAACGACAAACGATGCAGATGCGCGAAGGTCTCGAGCGCAAGGCGCCGCACCGCATGCATGAACACCGGCGCGAAGACGGAGTCGCGCAGCTGAATGAGAGCGGCGGAGAGCACGCGGGCCAAACCATAAGCGAGCGTCAGCGCCAGCGGCGCGGCGGCCAGCCATGGCCAGAGTTCGGCCAGCCCGACCGAACCGTGGCCGCCGCCGGCGAGTGCGTCGGTCGTCCATTTCAGCGCGTAAGGGATCGCCAGCAGCATCAACCGCCCGGCGACCAGCAGAACGAAGGCCGCAACCACGCGCGTCTGCAGGTCGCTCCGATCCTGCGGCCAGAGATAGGGCCAGAGCGAGCGGAAGGCGGACAGGAACCCGCCCTTCGGCGGCGGCGCGGCGCGCGTCTCTGTCTGCGGGAGGGCGATGGACATCAGGAACTCGGAAAAGCGCGGCGGCGTCAGGCATATAGGAACGGCGACCCGGCAAGGCGACCGCGGCGCCCTCATGCCCGGTTTGGCGGCATCGGAGCAAGCGCGATCCGCTCCCGGCCGATACACTGAGCCATGCCTGATCTGATTCGTTCCGTCTGCGTCTATTGCGGCTCAAGCCCCGGCCACGACCCCTCCTATGCCCAGGCCGCAAGGGAACTCGGGCGCATTCTCGCCGAGGAAGGCGTGAAGCTCGTCTATGGCGGCGGCGGCTCCGGCGTCATGGGTGAAATCGCCCGCGCCACGCTCGCCCATGGCGGCCATGTGCTTGGAATCATCCCCAGCTTTTTGAGAGAGCGGGAGGTTCAGCTCAACGAATGCACCGAGCTTGTCGTCGTCCCCGACATGCATGTGCGCAAGCAGCGCATGTTCGATGAGGCCGACGCGTTCGTCGCGCTGCCCGGCGGCGTCGGCACGCTGGAAGAACTCGCCGAACAGATGACCTGGGCGCAGATCGGCCGGCACACAAAGCCGATCCTCATCGCAGATGTCAGCGGCTTCTGGCGGCCGCTTCTCTCGCTCTTCGCGCATATGCGCGAAGCGGGCTTCATCCGCGCCGAGAACGAGGTGAAGCCGATCGTGGCGGAAAAGATCATCGACGTGCTGCCGATGCTCCGCGCTGCGGCGCAGCGCACGGCCGCAGCAGGAACGCCGAATTCCGAAATCGTTACGCGGTTTTAGTTCGCGCCGGACCCGGTTTTTCCACATCGAGGCCGCACCCTCGCCACGGTCCGACCTCAGTGCTAGCAGTTGTGCCATCGAAGGCCGCCCGGGCGATGGGCGGCTTTGACGAAACGTGAGGGGACGCTCCATGAAGTTTACGGTCGTTGCGCCGGTATGCGCCGCTTTTGCTCTGGGACTTTTCGCGAGTGCGCATGCGCAGACCCAGACCGCGCCGGCGGCCCAACCCGACGCGACCGCGCAGCCGGCGAAGCCAAAGCCAAAGCCGCGCAAGGACAAGAACAATGCGGCTTCCGTGACCATCACCAACGGCCGCACCGCGCCGCTGCAGGCTTTCGAACTCAGCACCGACGCGCAGCCGCCCGTCATCGTCGCGAAGCTGTCGAAGCCGCTGGCGCCGGGCAAATCCGCCACGCTGCCAATCAAGGGCAAGCATGGCTGCTCCTTCGACGTGCGCGGCGCCTTCGCCGACGATTCCACCGTTGAGAATGACGGCGTCAATGTCTGCAAGGATGGCAAGCTGCGCCTCAGCGAGTGACTCGCAACGCCGGCGCGCTGGAGCAACGTGCGGAAAAGTGGGAACCGGTTTTCCGCGAAACGTTGCGACAAACAAAGAGCTGGAGCGGCGCGTCGATTCAATCTTAACGCGCGCCGCTCGAATCAGACCTTCGCGCCGGCCCTGATCAGCTTGTAGGTGATGGAATCGACGAGCGCCTGGAACGAGGCGTCGATGATGTTCGAGGACACGCCGACCGTCGTCCAGCGCGCGCCGCTTTCATCGACGCTTTCAACAAGCACGCGCGTCACCGCATCCGAGCCGCCCTGGAAGATGCGGACCTTGAAGTCCGCAAGGCTCATCCCCTCGATCAGCGACTGATATTTGCCGAGATCCTTGCGCAGCGCGAGATCGAGCGCGTTCACGGGGCCGCTGCCTTCGGCCGCCGAGATCAACGTCTCGCCGGCGACCTTCACCTTCACCGTCGCTTCTGAAAACGTCACGAGCTGGCCGACCGCGTTGTAGCGGCGCTGGACGTTCACGTTGAAGCGCTCGACTTCGAAGAAACCAGGGACTTCGCCGAGCGCGCGGCGCGCCAGGAGATAGAAGGACGCGTCGGCGCCCTCGAAGGCGTAGCCCTGCGCCTCCTTCTCCTTCACCTCGTCGAGCACGCGCCCGATGCGCGGATCGTTCTTTTCGAGCTTCACGCCGATGCGATGCAATTCGGCGAGCACATTGGACTTGCCGGCCTGATCCGACACGAGCACACGCCGCGCATTGCCGACCGTTTCAGGCGGCACATGCTCATAGGTCGTGGGGTCTTTCACGAGCGCGGAGGCATGAATGCCGGTCTTGGTGACGAAGGCGTTGGCGCCGACATAGGGCGCATAGCGGTTCGGCGAGCGATTGAGGATTTCATCGAGCGCGCGCGACACGCGCGTCAGTTCGCCAAGCGCCACGTCGCTGACGCCGATTTCATATCTGTCCTTCAACTCGGACTTGAGCTTCAGCGCGCCAATCAGCGTGACGAGATTGGCGTTGCCGCAGCGCTCGCCAAGGCCATTCAGCGTGCCCTGAATCTGGCGAGCGCCGGCGCGCACCGCTGCAAGGGAGTTCGCCACCGCGCAACCGGAATCGTCATGGGCGTGGATTCCGAGGTGATCGCCGGACACGACGGTTGCGACATCGGCCACGATGCGTTCGACCTCCTGCGGGAGCGTGCCGCCATTGGTGTCGCACAGCACGACCCAGCGCGCGCCTGACTCGTGGGCGGCCTTCGCGCATTGCAGGGCGTAATCGCGATTGTTCTTGTAACCGTCGAAGAAGTGCTCGCAATCGACCAGCGCCTCGCGACCGGCCGCGGTCGCGGCCTTCACGCTGTCGCGGATCGAGGCGAGATTTTCTTCGGGCGTCGTCTCCAGCGCGACGCGGACATGCAGGTCCCAGGATTTCGCGACGTAACAGATCGCGCTCGCTTTCGCGTCGATGAGCTGCGCAACGCCGGGATCGTTGGCGACGGAGCGGCCCGGCCGGCGCGTCATGCCGAACGCCGTCCACTTCGCCTTCATCTCGCGCGGCTTCGCGAAGAGATCGGTGTCGAGCGGATTGGCGCCGGGATAGCCGCCCTCGACATAGTCGACACCGAGCTCATCGAGCAGGTTCGCGACCGCGAGCTTGTCGTCGAGGGAGAAATCGACGCCCGCCGTCTGCGCGCCGTCGCGCAGCGTGGTGTCGAAGAGATAAAGTCGCTCTTTCGTCATTGCGGGCGCCGTTCCGGCGTTTCCGCCGTGAGGGGCTTCTCCATGCTGGTGTTGGCGAGCCATTCGCCGGCGCGGTGGACCGAATTGCGCTGCTTCATGACGAAGCCGCGATGCTCGAAGAATTCGAGAGCGGTGTCGCTCGCATCGACCGTCATTTTCTTCGCGCCGCGATTGCGCGCAAGTTTTTCAAGCGCGTCGAACAAAGTGGTCGCAAGCCCCTGCCCGACATAATCAGGATGCACGTAGAGATGATCGACATGCTCATTGTCCTTCAGCGACGCGAACGCCGCCGGTTCATCATCGACGGTCGCGATCAGCGTGAGATGCTGCGTGACGCGCTTGACGAAGGCGTCCTCGTCTTCCGCCGCGCTCATCCAGGCTTCGCGCTGCGCTTCGCTGTAGTCGTCGGCGGTCAGTTCCTCGACGCTTGAGAGGAAGATGTCGACGAGCGCCTTCGCATCGGCGGGGAGATAGGGGCGAAGCGCGATGGCGGTCATGGGCGCGCTCCCCGTCCCCGGAACGGTGAAGCGCAGCGGAACCGCGTCCGGGGTCCAGCGAAAGACTCGCGAGCGACTTGCCACGCCGAAGCAAAACCATCGGTTTTGCGAAGGCGGGAGCGAGCACGATACTCAACAATGAAAGAAGCGCGCCTGCCGGCGCGGATTCTTTCTCTGGGCTCCGGTCTCCCTTCCGCTCGGCTCCCTCCTCGCTGCAGGGAACCGGGGACGGCGGAGCGCCTTTCACCGCAACAGCGATGCTGCAATTTCGGCGTCCCTCTCCCCGCGTCATGGCCGGGCGTGGCCCGGCCATCCACGAATGATGACGACGTTGCAAAGAATGACGTGGATGGCCGGGCCACGCCCGGCCATGACAACTGGAGGTGTATGGAAGCAAAACACATCATCGCCTCGCCTCCCATGTCGTCGTGCCGTCCTTGTTGTCCTTCAGCACGACGCCCATCGCGAGCAGTTCATCGCGGATGCGGTCGGATTCGGCCCAGTTCTTTGCAGCGCGGGCTGCTGCACGGGAATCCATCAATGCTTCGATTTTCAAGTTGAAAGCATCATCGGTGGCCGCCTTAAAAAGGTGAGCCTGTTCGTGCGCGTCCCATGCCCACCGTCGAAGACCCAGAAAATCCACTGTCGAAGCGAGTTCAGTAGCAGCAATAGCGCTGCCCGCTCGCGCCGACGAAGCCAAGCTGTGCAGGTGCGCCAGCGCTGGCGAAAAATTTAGGTCATCAGACAATGCGGAAATGACCTCGTTCGAGACTTTCGTGGGCGCATCCTGAGGATTGGTAGCGATATGGAATGGAGCCAAAGCTCGCCACCAATTCTCGATAATCTGGGCATTTTCCTCCAACGCCCTTACCGTCCAGTCGATCGGCTGACGATAATGCGTCTTCAGCATCGCAAGGCGCAGCACTTCGCCCGGCCATGAGCGGCCGCCGAACTTGTCCGTCGTCAACAGCTCGTTGATCGTCACGAAGTTGCCAAGCGACTTCGACATCTTCTCGCCTTCCACCTGCAGGAAGCCGTTATGCATCCAGACGCTCGCCATCTTCACAGGGCCATTTTCTTGGCCAAAGGCGCAGCAGGTCTGCGCGATCTCGTTCTCATGATGGGGAAAAATGAGATCGAGCCCGCCGGCATGGATGTCGAAGGTTTCGCCAAGCAGCGCGCCTGACATGGCGGAGCATTCGATATGCCAGCCCGGCCGACCATAGCCCCACGGCGACTCCCAGCCCGGCTCCGTCTCGGGGTTCGACGGCTTCCACAGCACGAAATCCATGGGATCGCGCTTGTAGGGCGCGACATCCACGCGCGCGCCAGCGATCATGTCGTCGATCGAGCGACGCGACAGCCGGCCATAGTTCGGCATCGACGGCACATCAAACAGCACATGCCCTTCCGCCGCATAGGCGTGGCCGCGCGCGATCAGCTTCTCGATGATCCGCACCATGTCGGTCGGCTGCGTCGCGCTCGCGACAAAATCCGTCGCGCGCGGCTCATGCGTCGGCCTGAGCGCGCCAAGCCCGTCCACATCTCTGTGGAACTGCGCCATCGTGCCATCAGTGAGCGCGCGAATTTCCTCGGTCAGCGGCCGCTTCTTCGTCCAGCGTTCGAAGGCGCGCGTGTTGATCTTGTCGTCGACGTCGGTGATGTTGCGGACGTAAGTGACGTGATCCGCGCCATAGAGATGGCGCAGCAGCCGGAACAGCACGTCGAAGACGATCACCGGCCGCGCGTTGCCGATATGCGCGTCGTCATAGACGGTCGGGCCGCAGACATACATGCGCACGTTTTTCGGATCGAGGGGAGCGAACTCCTCCTTCGTCCGGGTCAGCGTGTTGTAGAGCCTGAGCTTCGGTTGCTCGACCATGATGTCCCGTCCCTGCCGCTGGCCGGGCGCCGGTTCATGAGGGGATCAGGACGAACGACGACAGGCCAGCGATGTGCGCTAGCTGCAAATCGAAATGAGGCTGATGAGCCCGGTCGTCATATCGGTCCTATGCGCGCGCGCTGCGCCTCCGTCAAGCCACTCCCGCCGTTCCGGCAGGTGGCGGGAGCGGCTTCCGACTGTTAACGGGTCATCAACCTATCGCCGCCGAGTCGCCTGGGGACAACACGTATTCCTTCCTAGCGGCAACTTTCCGTTAACCGCCTTCAGGCTTGATCGGGCGTCATTTTCGCCCGCCCGACCGAGAATCTTATGCTTCGCGCCCAGTTGCTCAGAACGAGCGTCATCATCGCCGCCATGGCCGCCTTGTCCGCCGTCTGCAGCGTCGCCCGGGCGGAAGAGCCCCGCAGCTTCATCCTGCCGGAGAATGACGGCTATGGCGTCGGCGAGTGCCTGGCGCAGGGTCCGAAATCGAGCTGCGGCCGCGTCGTCGCCGACGCCTGGTGCGAATCCAAGGGCTACGCCAAGGCGAAGACCTTCGGCCGCGGCGACATGGGCGACGTGACGGGATCGGTGAGGCCGGGCGCGACCCCGGTCGCCGATGCGCCGGCGCCCACGATGGTGATCATCACCTGCGACGGCTAGAGCAGAAGATCAGCCGCTGATCCACTCGCCGCATTTCGGCGCGTCGCCGGTCGCCCCCCACGGCATGATCGGCACCGATGAGGTCGAGTTCTGCGGCGATCCTTCGATCAGCTTGTCGGTGTAGACGAGATAGACGAGCACGTTGCGCTTGGCGTCGCAGCCGCGGACGATCTGCACTTTCTTGAAGAACACCGACCGCGACTGGCGGAACACCACGGCGCCCTGCTCGAATTTCTCCTTGAACTTGATCGGCCCGATCTGGCGGCAGGACAATGACACGTCCGAAACCTGTTCGGCGACGCCGATCATGCCCTTGAAGCCGCCGCGCTCCGGCAGCGTGAAATGGCATGCGACGCCTTCGACATCGGGGTCGTCGACGCCATAGACCGCAAGTTTGTCGTCAGGCGTCAGGAATTTCCACACCGTCGACTTCTTGAAGATCGCATCGGGCTCCTGCGCGGCCGCGCTCATGGCGGCAAGCGCGGCGAAGCCGGCGAACAACGCCGTTCTCATCCATCGCGTCATCGCAGCCTCCTCCGAAGCCCACTGCGCGCAAATGGGACCTTAAGCCCTGCGGCGCAAGGGACGTTCACGCCGCGGGCGCGACATCCTTCGGCGGCGCGGGCGGCGCGTCGGGAATCTCGACCTCGCGCAGATCGGGATTGGGCTTGCCGAGAAAGACGCCGGCGATGAGTCCGCAGGCCAACGCGGTCGTGAGATCCCATGTCGGCGAAATCGCCGTCACATGGAACCAGACCACCTGCAGGAAGGCGACAAGAAACAACCAGAATTTCGTCACCGTGCGGCGCGACGCGCTGAGCGCGAGTTCGGGACGAAGGTCGGTCTCGGCGCCGTCATGCGCCTTCTGCCAGGCGAGCGTCACGCGGCGCAACGCCGAGCCTTCGAGCCAATCGAAGATCATCGCGAGCAAACCAATCGCGATCAGCGACAGCGCAAACCAGCGCTCGCCCAATCCGCGGCATCCATCAGCATAGACCCACACGCCGGTCACCGTCGCGGCGACGCCGTAGATCAGAGCGAACAGGCGATCGAAGCGAAGCTGGCGCGAACGATAGGCGGCGAGTTTGTCGGCGCCAGCGGCGCGATAGACCTGATCGATGTCGGACCAGGCGTAACCCTTGTGGCAGGCTTCGATGATGGTCGGCGACGCATGACCGAAGCGGCGGCGGCCCCACAATTTCATCAGCACATACACAGCAAGCGCCAGCGCCAGCAGGGCCAGCGAAACCCGACGCAGGACTTCGAGCTGGAAGCCGTCCGTCTCGACGCAGGCCAACATATCGATCATGGACGCCGTGCTCCCCGCCGCCGTAACTCGTTCAGCCTCCGTGTATCCCGGCCGGGCTCATTCCGGCAAATGGCAGACGGCGCAGAGCTTGTTGCCGTCGGGGTCGCGGACATAGGCCCCGTAATAATTCTTGTGATAGTGCGGCCGGAGGCCCGGCGGCCCCTCGCATGTTCCGCCGGCCTTGAGCACAGCCGCATGGAAGCCATCGACCATGGCGCGCGAGCCAGCGTTGAAGGCGACCATGGCCCCGTTGCCCGGACTCATCTGCTCGCCGTTGAAGGGCTTCACGACGAAAAATTGCGGCTGGCGCTGATCGACCGGCCCGTAGCCCAGCGCGCCCTTCACATCCATCTTGAGATCAACGCCAAGCGGCGCAAGCGCCGCATTATAGAATTCCTTGGCGCTCGCGATGCTGGCCGCGCCTATCGTCGTGTGGCTGAACATATTCGCCTCCCGCTGTTTGCGGGAGATTGATCAAGCGCCGGCGCCGGCGCAAGCGCGCCGGCCGCATGCCGAACCTGTTTCAGATCGCTTTCAGCGCGGCGGCGAGATCCTCGATGAGATCGTCGGCGTCCTCAAGACCAACCGACAGACGCACCGTGCCTGCGCCGATGCCGAGTTCGGCGCGCGCTTCCGGCGTGAGGCGTTGATGAGTCGTCGTCGCAGGATGGGTCATCAGCGATTTCGCGTCGCCGAGATTGTTCGAGATCTTCACGATGCGCATCGCATTCATGAAGCGGAACGCGCCGGCCTTGTCGGAATCGATATCGAAGGCGACGAGCGAGCCCTTGTTGGCGAGCTGGCGCCGCGCGAGTTCGGCCTGGGCGAAGTCGGCGCGGCCGGGATAGATCACGCGCTTCACGCCTTTCATTTCCGCCAGCGCGTCCGCGACTTTCGCGGCGTTGGCGGCGTGGCGCTCGATGCGCAGCGGAAACGTCTCGAGCCCCTTCAGCAGCACCCATGCATTGAAGGGGGAGATCGACGGGCCGGTGTTGCGGATGAAGGGCAGCAGTTCATCGATGATGAGCTTCTGACTGCCAAGCACGACGCCGCCGAGACAGCGGCCCTGCCCGTCGATGTGCTTCGTCGCGGAATAGACGACGACATCGACGCCAAGCTCCATCGGGCGATGGCCGAAGGGCGTCGCGAACACATTGTCGACGACAGTGCGCGCGCCGGCCTCGCGCGCGATCTTCACCACGGCCGCGATATCGACGAGTTCGAGCGTCGGATTCGACGGCGTCTCGAAGAACAGGATTTTCGTGTTCGGGCGGACCGCGGCCTTCCATGCCGCGAGGTCCTTGCCGTCGACGAGGGTCGACGCGATGCCGTAGCGCGGCAGCAGATCTTCGACGATGAATCGACAGGAGCCGAACATGGCGCGCGCCGCGACCACATGATCGCCCGCGCGCAGCTGGCACATCAGCGCCGCGAATACGGCGGCCATTCCCGTCGCCGTCGCGCGCGCGGCCTCCGCGCCTTCGAGCAGCGCCATGCGCTCCTCGAACATGCTGACCGTGGGATTGCCGAAGCGGCTGTACTGAAAGCCCGGCTCCTCATTCTTGAAGCGGGCCTCGGCGTTCTCGGCGCGCTCATAGACGAAGCCTGAGGTGAGGATCAGCGCTTCCGAGGTCTCGCCCCATTGCGAGCGTTCGGTCCCGCCATGGACCATCTGGGTGGCGAGGCGGAGGGAGTTGGCGGGGGCGGCAGGCTGGCTCAAGGGACGATCTCACGCGGAACGGGCCGCGTTATAACCATTTCGTTCTCTTTGTCGAACGAATTTCCGAATGAACGGACAAATTTGCCGGCGATCGCCTTCCCCTAAGGAATCGGTTCCTGCCTGAACGCCTCCGGCGTCGCGATGCCGAGGCTCCTGAGTTCAGGGCCGGACGAGAGCCGGTCGTAGTTCAGGAAATATTCGTCGAGCTGCGGCGGCTTCACTGATGTCCCCGCCAGCATGGCGTGCGCCTGACCGCGATGATGGATCTGGTGCAGGAAAAGATGCGCGATGAGGTCGCCGCGCACCTCGTCGACGCGGCCCTTCTCGCCGCGATCGGTCGCGACCATCCGCTTCAGGCTGTCTTCGGTCTCGGCGTCGCAGATCGCAAGCAGCTTGCGATCGCTCACCTCCTGCGCCTCGGCGAGCGACGCCGCATCGTCATAAGGCTTGAATTCGGTGAAGGCGCGCGGCCCCAGTCCGCCATTGTCGAGCGCATCGATATAATAGCGATCGACGGCGAGGATGTGATTGAGCGTTTCGTGCAGCGAGGGAAAGAAGCTCGTGCGTGTCGCGCGGAATTCTTCGTTCGAAAGCTTCGCGCAGGCGCCGAGCAGACGCAGGTTCGACCAGAGATTGTTGCGCGCCATCATGCGCATGTGAGTGGCGAGGGACATGGGTCTGCTCCTTTGTCGCGAAATGGAATAACGCGGCAGGCAGATTGTTCAATCAGTGCGCCACGCATTTGGCCGGCCGTCATCCCGGACGCGGCGCAGCATGCAATGATGCGCCGCAGATCCGGGATCGCGTTGTGATTGGCTAATCCCTTTGAGGTCCCGGGTCTGCGCCGCAACGCTGGCGCGCTGCGGCGCGCCCGGGATGACGGCAATTCGCAGGCGCGCAAAATCCCCGTCCGCTTTCGCAACGGCTGAAACTCCAACGGCTTTGATCTTCCTTCTTCTTCGCTTGCCTGCCCCTAGAGGGGGCGCGAGGCGGTGTGGCTCGCGCGACGCTGGCGGCCTCGCGCGAAAAAGTATGTTGGGAACGCCAGCCCGCCAGATCAGCGAACCGACCGCCCCGCGCGCGGCGTTTTCAGGCTTGCTCCGCAAGGGCGCGGGAAGGCGGACATTCTGGCCTTCCCTTTCTCCTGCGCAGCGCCTCCTTCTCTGTAAGAGGCTCTCCTTTCGGGGAGCCTCCGCGGTGGCCGACGACTGCGCCGGCGGTCTGTCCTTGACCGCTGCACGACCTCGCGTCTTGGGCCCGGCTCGCCGTTGGGGGGGGCGTTACTCCACCCGCCACAGCTGCCGCCGCTCCTCTCCCGCATCCCGAAACGCTCGCGAGACGCCCCGTTTGGGAGAGGATGCGATGAATGTAGGACTATAATCAGTAGGCGTCAAGTCCTATTCTGCATTTGGTGCGCGCCTTTATCCTCACGGTCGTTATCCGCCCTCCCGCCGTCATCGCCGGCCTTGAGCCGGCGATCCAGACAGCCGCTCAAACATCGCGGATGGAAGCTGGATGCCCGGCTCAAGGCCGGGCATGACATCTGGAGAGAAACAGCCCGACACGGGAGGAATCGTTCTGCTGCGGCTCGAAACTGACACAGCGCCGCACAGCGGTCTTGATTTCGGCCGAAGAGGCGCCGAAGCAACACACGCGTCAAAATCAGGGATGAATATATGGCCACCTTTATCCTGATACCTGGAGGCTGGCAGGGCGGCTGGGTCTACGAGAAGGTCGCAGAGATACTCACTGCGCACGGGCACAAAGCCCTGCCGATCACTCTTTCGGGGCTCGGCGATGCTCCCGCCCCTACAGCCAATCTCGAAACTCACATCGGCGAGGTCGCAAGCATCATGAGATCGCTTCGCGACGATCTGGTGATCGTAGGACAATCCTATGGCGGGATGATCGTGAGCGGCGCGGCCGACGCCGAGCCGCCGCAAATCCGGGCGCTGGTCTATGTCGACGCCTATGTCCCCGACTCCGGCGACTCCGTCTGGTCGCTGACGACGCCTCGTTTTCGAGATCTCTTCATAGCAGGCGCGAAGGCGGACGGACTCAACTGCGCCCCGCCTCCCCATCTCGACCCGCGATGCCGACCGCATCCGATGGGGACATTTCTCCAATCCATCACTCTCAGCGGACGTTGGCGTGAAGCGCCGCGCAAGATCTTCATCGGCGCGCATGGATGGGAAGGAAGCCCGTTCCTCGACCTCTATCAACGCTTGAGCGGCGAGCCGGACTGGTCGACCTTCTCCCTCGATTGCGGGCACAATGTCGCGCGGCTGAAGCCTGAGGCTCTGGCCGAGATATTGCTGGCTCAGGTTTAAGCAAACAACGCAATCCATCCAGAACAGACTTCACGCGGAGACGCCGCCCTTGTCTCTCGCCATATATCAGCGCGCCTGAGCTTGATCGGGCGCCCGACTATCTCCCACTATGTCACAGCGACGAGCGGCGCTGGCGACCGTCCCCCATGCCACAGCGCGCTTGTTCATCCCGAGGAGAGACAGACCATGGCGAAGAAGCACACGGCTCAATGCGCCTGCGGCGCGGTCAAATTCGGGTTCGATGCCGATCCGACCTTCGTCGCGGTCTGTCATTGCCTCGATTGCAAGAAGGCGTCGGGCGGCGAAGCCGCCACATTCTTCGGCGTGCCGGAGACTGATTTCACGCTGACCAGCGGCAGGCCGAAGGCGTTTCGCTATACCGCTCAGTCCGGCAAGACTTTGGATCGAAATTTCTGCCCCGAATGCGGCGCGAGAATCTTCAGCAGCAATCTCGAGAGTTTCCCGGGAATGGTCTTCGTCACGATCGGCAGCCTCGACAATCCTGAAAGCATCAGGCCGGTGGTCGAAATGTTCACGAAGCGCCGCCTCGAATGGGCGAAGCCGCTCGACCTCCCGCAATTCGAGAATATGCCGGGTTGAGCGCCCGTCGCGAAAGCACGGGCTAGCGATTTCGCGTGCAGACCGGGAGTGCGGCCGATCAACCGGCTTTGATCAGCGCCGGCGCTATCAAGCGCCGCTCTTCTCGACCTTCTGTTCGATCGCGCCGAAAATCGAATGGCCCTTCGCATCCTTCATCTCGATGCGCACGACATCGCCTGTCTTGAGATAGGGCGTCTGCATCTCTTCGTGGCGCAACTGTTCGACGGCGCGCTGTTCGACGATGCAGGAATAGCCGTCGCCGCCCTCATCCGCCGGCTTGCCGGGACCGCCGTCGGCGTCGCGATTGGAGACTGTGCCTGATCCGATGATCGCGCCCGCGCCAAGCGAACGCGTCTTGGCGGCGTGAGAAATCAGACGCGGAAATTCAAACACCATGTCGCGGCCTGCGTTCGGGCGCCCGAACAGGCGACCATTGAGGCTCGATAAAATCGGCAGCGAGAGTTTGCCGCCGTCCCACGCCGCGCCGAGCTCATCAGGCGTGACCGCCACAGGCGAAAATCCGCTCGACGGCTTCGCATGAAAAAAGCCGAAGCCCTTGGCGATTTCCGCAGCGGCGAGATTGCGCAGCGAGACGTCGTTGACAAGCATCACCAGCGCGATGCGATCGCGCGCATCCTTCTCGCTGACGCCCAGCGGGACATCGTCGGTGACGACGGCGATCTCGGCCTCGAAATCGACGCCATGCGCTTCGTCAGGCAGAGCGATCGGCTGGCGCGGACCGAGAAACGAGTCCGAACCGCCCTGATACATCAGAGGGTCCGTCCAGAATGTCTCCGGCAGCGACGCGCCGCGCGCCTTCCGCGCGAGCTCGACATGATTCACATAGGCGGAGCCATCGGCCCACTGATAGGCGCGCGGCAAGGGAGCGGCGCAATCATGCTCGTGGAAGCGGAAGGACGGCACGGAGCCAACCTCAAGCTGCAATGCAAGATCGGCGAGGCGCGGCGCCACATGCGCCCAATCATCGAGCGCCGCCTGCAAGGTCGCGGCGATGCCGACCGCCTCCACCGCGCGGGTGAGATCGCGCGAGACGACGACAAGCCGTCCGTCACGGCCGACATTGAGGGAGGCGAGCTTCATGGGCGGGCTCTTGCGGCTGGGTGAACTGGATAGCCCGCCAATCCCGTCCGGTCGAGCCGGCGGCTTTCAGCCGCGCCAGCGCTGCTCCAGCCGCGCGATTAGATGATCGACATCCTCGGCCGTGTGATAGGCGCCGAAGCCGACCCGCAGCCGGTCGCCGCGCACGTCGGCGACGATGTCGAGTTCATGCAGCCGCCTGTACCAGGCGTTTGCGTCGGGATGCGCGAAGGTGAGGAAATTGCCGCGCGCTTTTTCGCTGCGCGGAACGACAAGCTGCGCTTCTTCAAACGGGCCGCAGCGCCGCGCCGCGACCGCATCGAGAAAACGTTCCTGCAGGGCGACGGCGTGTGAATGCAGTTCCGCGGGACCGACGTCTTCGTTCGCGAGCCAGCCTAGCGTGGCCCGCATGCGATAGAGGCCGGAGGGATCGAAGGTCGCGCCCATGAAGCGCCAGCCATCTTCGGCGTAGGGAACGCCGCTCTGCTTCGCGCTGAGCGCGCCGAAGCTTGCGTACCAGCCGGTGTTGCGCGGGCGGGCGCCAAATCCGGGCGGCGCATGCAGGAAGCAGCAGCCCTCGCCCGCCATCGCATATTTGTAGCCGCCGGCGATGTAGAAGGCGCGATCCGCAATGCGCGAAAGATCGGTCGGGCGCGCCATGAAGCCGTGATAGCCGTCGATGACGATGAAGCGGCCGGGCGCGGATAATTGATCGACCAGCTTTTCGAGTTCGGTGAGCGCGAAGCCCGAATTGAACAGCACCTGGCTGACGAAGACCATGTCGACATCAGGCTCAGCGTGCGTCGCCGCGACGAGGCGATCGGCGAAGGTCGCGAAGGGTTCTGTCGGGACGGTGATCAACTCGATGAGGCCTTCTTCAACCAGCCGATCGCTCTGACGGCGAAAGGAATGAAATTCGCCGTCGGTTGAAATGATCTTCGTCGGCCGATCAGCGGGAAAACAGGACAGCAGCCGGTTGATGATCTCGTGGGTGTTCGGCGCGGGAACGAGCGTGTTCTCATCGGGCAGCCGCAGGATCGCGGCGATGCGCTTCTTCACGTCGGACCAGATTTCGCCGAGCACATGCTCCCACTTGTCATCAACGAGGCGCGCCGCATCGTCCCAGGCCGCAAGCTGCGCCTCGCGCGCCACGTCGGGCCACCAGTGATGGCTGTGGGCGGCGAAGTGCAGCCGGTCGCCCGACATCGCGCGAAAGATGGAGAAGCCTTCGGCGATGCGCGCCGGCAGCGCGCCCCTGACCACGGAAACCGACATGCGTTCGCCTCTCCCGATCGCTTACTTTCAGGCCGCGGCGGATACCGCCGCTTGCGCCCGACGCCAATTACTTTAAGCTTAAAACATCTGACGGAAAAGCCCGACCGGAGGCTTCGCAATGACCGATCCGAGCGCAAGCCGCATCGAGGAAGGCATGCATCTCGATCTGAAGGATCGGATGACATACAGCGCCTATCTCAACCTACCGCAGCTTCTCTCCGCGCAGAAGACGCAGACGAACGAGCATGACGAATTGCTGTTCGTCATCGTGCATCATGTGCAGGAGCTCTGGCTCAAATTGACCGCACATGAGCTTGGCGCGGCGATGAACGCGATCCGCAGCGACGACCTCTCCTTCGCCTTCAAGGCGATGGCGCGCGTGACGCGCATCCAGGAGCAACTCATCCAGGCGTGGGACGTGCTCTCGACAATGACGCCGGCGGACTATCTGAAATTCCGCTGGTCGCTCGGCCCTGCGTCGGGATTCCAGTCGTATCAATACCGCCTCGTCGAATTCCAGCTTGGCGCCAAGGACGCGAAGATGCTGCTGCCGCATCGCCACGATCCCGACAGCCATGCGATGCTGGAGAAAGCGCTTCACGCGCGCAGCATCTATGACGAGGCGCTGGCGCTGCTGGCGCGGCGCGGGCTGCCGGTTCCCGCCGATGCGGTGGAGCGCGATTTCAGCGTCGCGCGCGTTTTCGACGAACGCGTGCGCGACGTCTGGGCCGACATCTACCGTCAGTCCGAGCGCTATTTCGATCTCTATCAGCTCGCGGAAGAATTGATCGACATCGAGGACTGGTTCCAGCAATGGCGCTTCCGTCATGTGAAGACGGTGCAGCGCATCATCGGCTTCAAGCCGGGCACTGGCGGCTCCTCCGGCGTCGGCTATCTCAAGACCGCGCTCGACCGCTCCTTCTTCCCCGAGCTCTGGGACGTCCGCACGGTGCTATGATCCGGCGGCTTGTCTCGTCCCCTATCGCTGGCCGGGCAAATATGTTTCAGACGGGGCAATCATCGAGGAAACGCCCCATGACCGAGAGCCAGAAAAGCGTCAGCCGCCGCAACATTCTCGCCGCGTCAGGCGCGGCCGTCGCAGGCGCAACCGCCATCGCCGCCCCCGCCATCGCCCAGTCGGCGCCCGAGATCAAATGGCGCCTGACATCGAGCTTCCCGAAGCAGCTCGACGTGATCTATGGCGCGGCCGTTGTGCTGGCGAAGACCGTCAGCGATGCGACCGACGGCAAATTCCAGATCCAGACCTTCTCCGCAGGCGAGATCGCGCCGGGCCTGCAGGCGCTTGACGTGGTGCAGTCCGGCGCCGTCGAATGCGCGCAGACGCCGGTCTATTTCTATTCAGGCAAGGACCCGGTGCTCGCTTTCGGCACGGGCACGCCGTTCGGCCTCAATGCGCGCCAGCAGCATGCATGGTGGCATCATGGCGGCGGCGCCGATATCATCAACGCGTCGCTCGCGAAGTTCAACGCGATCGGATTCGCCGCCGGCAATTCCGGCACGCAGATGGGCGGATTCTTTCGCAAGGAGATCAACTCGGTCGATGATCTCAAGGGGCTGAAATTCCGCATCGGCGGCTTCGGCGGCCAGGTGCTGGCGAAGCTTGGCGTCGTGCCGCAGAACATTGCGCCGGCCGATCTCTATCCCGCGCTCGAACGCGGCACGATCGACGCGGCGGAATTCGTCGCGCCCGCCGACGACGAGAAGCTCGGCCTGCACCGCATCGCGAAATACTACTACTATCCCGGCTGGTGGGAGGGCGGCGCGGCGATGCATGTCGTCGTCGGGCTCGACGCCTGGAACAAGCTGCCGAAAAATTATCAGGCGATCTTCCAGGCGGCGTGCGAACTCGCCAACAACAACATGCTGAGCCGCTTCGACGCGCTCAATCCCGCTGCTTTGCGCCGCATGGTCGGACAGGGCGCGGAATTGAAGCCGTTCCCACTGCCTGTCATGGAGGCGTCGCTGAAAGCCGCGAACGAGCTCTACGCCGAAATCGCCGCGAAGAATGAGAGCTTCAAGAAGGCGCTCGACAGCTACAACGCGTTCCGCGCCGAGAGCCTTCTTTGGTGGCAGGTCGGCGAATTCTCGTTCGACAATTTCATGGTGCGCACCAGGGGCCGCGCCTGAGTCTCTGGCTGCGCCTAAATCCGGAGTCGCGCGCGCCGCGCGCGGCTCTCTCGAAGCGGGAGTTAGGTCGCCCGTCGATCGCTAAGTCGGAGACGTCGCAGGCCGGACGTGACCATGCTTGAGATCAGGCCGTTCAGACCCGTCGATCTGGAAGAGCTCTACGCCATCTCGCTGGAAACCGGCCATGAGGGCTGCGACGCCTCTCATCTGTACGAAGATCGCAAGCTGATCGGCCATATCTATTCCGCGCCCTACGCCGTTCTCGAACCGGATCTGGCGCTGGTCGCCGAAGATGAAATCGGCGTCGCCGGATTTGCGCTGGGCACGCTGGATACGAAAAGCTGGCGCGAGCGGCTTGAGGCGGATTGGTGGCCAAAGCTTCGCCGTGAATATGCTGATCCAGGAGCCACCCCATCAAGCGATTGGTCGGCCGATCAACGCCGCGCTTTCGCCATCCATCATCCCGAGAGCCCTCCCCACGAAGTGATCAAAGCCTACCCCGCGCATCTGCATGTGAATTTGCGGGCGAGAATTCAGGGGCGCAGCGTGGGTGCCCTGCTGGTTTCGGAATGGATGACGCGCGTCCAGAGACATGGCGCCGTCGCTGTCCATGTGGGAGTGAACCGGGCGAATGAGCGAGCCCTCAGGTTCTGGTCAAATCAAGGCTTCGCGCGACTGTCTTCCGGGCATAGCGAAGCCGGCAGAACCATCTGGATGGGCCGTCGCTGAGGCGTTCCGCGGGCCAAGTTGCTTGCCTTGCCCACAATCCTTGACGGCCAACGCGAAGCGCCTAATGGTTGCATTTGTAACCATTCCGATTCAGGGGCTCATGTCGACTGCGAAACGCATCCCGGCCGGCGGCGCGCAGCGCCGGCTCGATCTCGATCGCTTCCTGCCCTATCGCCTGAACGTGCTCGCGGCGCTGACCAGCGAAGGCGTGGCGCGGCTCTATTCCCGCCAGTTCGGCGTCTCCATTCCGGAATGGCGCATCCTCGCGACGCTCGGCGATCAGGACCGGCTGACCGCGCACGCCATCGGCGCCCACAGCCAGATGCACAAGACGAAGGTGTCGCGCGCTGTTGGCGACCTCATCAGCCGCGGCCTGGTCAGGCGCGAGATCAACAAGAACGATCTGCGCGAGGCGTTCCTGTCGCTCACCGGCGAGGGCCGCGCGGTCTATGACGCGATCGTGCCCTTGGCGCTGAGCTATGAGGTGCGTCTGCTGGAGGATTTGAGCGACACCGAGCGCGCCGCGGTGGAAAGCGCGATGTCGACGCTGACAAGGCGGTCGCGGACGCTGCTTGAGGAAATCAAGCGCGAACAGGGCAACAGCGAAGGCGGCTGAAACTCCGCTCCCGCGATCAGGAACTCCGGAGGTCCGGGCGCGTTCGGCCCCTATTCCCGCCGGAGGAATCCTCATGCACAGCCGCCTTCTCATCGGTTCGGCCGCGATCGCGCTCGTCGCCGCAGGCGCGAGCTTCGCGCAGACGCCGCCCGCAAGCCCGCCGCCCAATCCGCCTCCCGCGACCGTGGCTCCCGCCCCGGCCCCGCTCCCCGCGACCACGCCCGGGCCATCGCGGCAGGATCAGGCGACGATGGCGCCCGAGCGCGCCGGCCCGACAGAGAATCAACTCGCCGATGAAATCGACGCGCGCATCGCCCAGCTCAAGGCGAGCCTTCGCCTCAGCCCGGAACAGGATGGGAAATGGGGCGACGTCCGCGACGCTCTGCGCGAATATGGCCTCGGCGTCGTGCGCGGCCGCCTTGCCCTCGACGAGGAAACCGGGCGCGGTCTCAACCGCGAGCGCCGCGGCGACATGACCCGCAGCGACATGGCTGACGCACCCGACGCGCGCCCGAACGATCTCGCTCTGATGCGTCTTGAGGCGGACGACATGGCGCGGCGCGCCGATGGCTTGCGCAAGATCGCCACAGCCGCCGAACCTTTCTTCGGCGAAATGAATCCACGCCAGCAGCGCATGCTGATCCGCTTCATCGATGACGGGTTCGACAGGATCGGCCGCACGCGCCGCAACTGGTAACGAAGCGTTTACCACCTCTGCCGCCTCATGGCGCGCCGCCTGCGCGAGGATGATGATCTCTCGCGCGGGCGTCGCCTGTCATCGGGCCCGGAAATGAAATTCAGGCTCACTCCTCTGCTGGCTGCGAAGGCCGCGCTGCTGTTCATCGCGGCGGCGCCTGCGGCCGCCCAGACCGCATGCCAAATCGCGCGCGCCGAGCTCGCCGCTTTCGATCGCAGCAGCGCCGCGTCGGGCGGCGGCGAGTTGTCCAGATGGATCGCCTATTATCGCTCCATCGGCTGCGACGCCGGCGCGACGCCGATGTTCGCGCGGCCGCCGAATTGTCGTCAGGTCGAAGCGCAGATCGCGCGGCTGCAAGCTGGCGGCGGCGGAATGAGCGATGCGCGGCGGCGTGGCGCGCTCGTCGCTGACGTCGAGACGCAATGCAATACGTCCGCTCTCTCGGCGACATCGCGCAATTTCGAACCCAATGACAGTGGATCGCGCGTCGTCATCGATGATCAGGATCAGCGATCGGCGATGGAGCCGCCGAAGCCGGCGGGCCTCGGCCGCGCCATGTGCGTGAGAAGCTGCGACGGATTCTATTTCCCGCTGCAATCGAGTCCCGGCGGGCGCGAAGGCGCTGATGAAATGTGCCAGGCGCTGTGTCCGGCAAGCCAGACGCACGCCTTCTTTCTCGACAATGGATCATCGATGGATGCGGCGACGGACAGCCAAGGCGTGCGCTACGCCAGCCTGCCGCGCGCCTACCAGTTCAGGCGCACGATTTCCGCGACGTGCGGCTGCAAGAGGCCGGGCGAGACATGGTCGACCACGCTGAGACGCGCTGATGAAATCAACGGCCCGCAGAATGGCGAGATGGTCGTCGGCCCCGACGGGAAAGCGCCGGAGGAAAAAGTCGATCTTCGGCCATCAAGCGGGCCGGTCGCGCGGGCGGTCCCGCGCAGGCGCCTTCAGGCGATCGACCCCGAACCCCTGCCTGAAAATCCCGAGCTTGAGCCCGAATATCTCCCGCCGGAGCCAAAGGGCCTCGTGACGATGACGCCGATCAAGCCGGCGCCGCGCAAAGACGAGCCGCCGGCCGCGACGCAGGCCCTGCCTCCGCGTGGACCCGTGCGCACCGTCGGCCCGAACGTTCACGTCGAAAAGAATCTGCCGCGCGCGAGCGATTAGGCGTTCAGTCCCGGCATTCGTTGGATTGACCGGAGATCAGTTCGCTTATCGAACCATATTGATATGCTGCGCCGCCACGAGCCGATGTCGTGAGAGCGATCACTTTCCATGCGCCGCGCCGACCGCCTGTTTGACATCATTCAAGCTTTGCGGAGTTCCGCCCAGCCTTTGACCGCGAGTTGGCTGGCCGCCCACCTGGAGGTGGGAATCAGGACGATCTATCGAGATATCGCCACGCTTCAGGCGCGACGCGTGCCGATCGAAGGCGCGTCCGGCGTAGGTTACATGCTGCGTCGCGGGTACGACCTGCCGCCACTGATGTTCACGCCTGACGAAATCGACGCGATCGCGGTCGGAGTACGAATGGTGCGTCGCCTGCGCGACAATGAGCTGCAAAGCGCAGCGGAAAGAGTTCTCTCCAAATTGACGACCGTCGTTCCCGAATCTGTACGGCCGTCGCTGGCGTCTCCCCGCATTTGGATTTCAGACGGCAGCGCGTCGGCGCAGGTCGGTTTCGATCTTGCCGACCTCCGCAATGCTATCCGCACATCGTCCAAGCTGTTGATCGGCTATGTGGACAAGGCCGGAGAACGGTCGGCCCGTATTATCCGCCCGGTGGCCATGGTCTACTACGTCGATGCAACCCTGGTTGCTGCGTGGTGTGAACTGCGCGGCGATTTCAGG
The DNA here is from genome assembly GCF_022059845.1 of Terrirubrum flagellatum. Lineage (GTDB taxonomy): Bacteria > Pseudomonadota > Alphaproteobacteria > Rhizobiales > Beijerinckiaceae > Terrirubrum > Terrirubrum flagellatum. The sequence goes on from NZ_CP091851.1 coordinate 2,786,697, forward strand.
CATTTCCGCATCGAACGGATCGAAACCTGCACGGTTCTGGCCGAGAGCTTTGCGACCGAAGCGCCTCGCCTCATGGCGGAATGGCGACAATATCACCTCAAGGAGGATGCTGTTCCGCAATAGGGGGCTGCGGCTCGTTCAACTGTGCTGACAGAACGCTGTCAGTGGGCTTCCGCTATCGGTCTGCGCGCAGAGGACGATGCGCAGATGCAGAGCGATAGCGATACACGGTCATGGCTTGGATCGGCGCTCGTCGCCGCGTCGGCCGTCTTTTACAGCATCGCGGGTTTTTTCACCCGGCTGATCCCGCTTGACGCATTCACGACATTGTTTTGGAGAGGCCTGTTCGCGGGCGGGTTTGTTTTGCTCTTCATCATCGTTAAGCAGAAAAAGGCGACGCTCCAGACGATCTGGGCGATCGGATGGTCAGGTTTGCTCGTAGCCTTTCTTTCGGCGTTCGCGACTGTTTGCTACCTGAGCGCCCTGAAAATGACCACCGTGACGGAAGTCATGGCGATCAACGCCACGAGCCCGTTCGTAAGCGGAGCGCTCGCCTGGCTCATCATTGGTGAAAAGGAAGATTGGAAATCTATCGCCTGTAGCTTGATCGCGCTCGTCGGCGTCGCGATCATGGTCAGTCAGAGCACAATGTCAGGCAACATCGCCGGCGCGCTATTGGCCCTCGCGATGACGCTGTCGCTTGCGCTGATGATCGTGATCATGCGTCTCAAGCGATCGATATCGATGCTTCCGGCGAGTTGCCTGTCGGCCTTTCTTTCGGCGGCGATCGCCTGGCCCTTCGCCGGCGACGCGGCGCCGTCCGGCGAGACGATGTGGCTCCTCATCCTGTTCGGGGTCGTCCAGTTCGGCCTCGGGCTTGTCCTGCTCACGATCGGCACGCGCCACATCTCCGCGTTGCGCTCCTCGCTCATCAGCAGGGTGCAAACTGTGCTTGGTCCGATCTGGGTATGGCTCGCGTTTGGCGAGATTCCCCCTGCGACGACGCTCGTTGGCGGAATTCTTGTCGTTGGGGCGGCCGTTGCTGCGGTGCTGCTCGCCAGCACCAGACCGCGAGAAAAGAATGCATGAGACGCGAGGGGCGCAGCGAGCGCAAGCGATCGGCCTGAAATGATCGCGGCTCTATTTGGGAAGCTGCGGCGAATCCTGCCCTGACGGCGACAGCGCCCCGGGCTTGCCGGAGAATGGCAGGCGAAGCTGCTCGGCGAGTTTGTCAGCGTCGGCGGTTGGCCGATCGATCGGTCCGTTTCCCTGCACGGCCGAAACAACGGCGCGAACCAGCGCGGCGTAAGCTTCGTCAACAGCGGCGTCTGATACATTGGCGCTCAGGGCAATGACAATGCCGTGCTTCGGCACGACAAAAATGCGTTGTCCCTTGAACCCATTCGCGAAATGGACCGGCCCGACTCCCGGATCGTTTCGGACCCACCGCCACCAGAACAACCCGTATTTCGACGCCGCCGGACTTGGTCTCCAGGCGTCCGCAATAAACTCGGAATCAATGATGGTCTTGTTCCGCCAACGACCGTTCTGCAGATAAAGCTGACCGAACCTGGCCATATCGACGGCGCGCAGCCGAAGGCCCCATCCTCCCGGATATCTGCCGGCCTTGTCGCGAAACCACCATTCCACATTCTTGAAGCCAAGCGGTCCGAACAAGACTTCATTGCCGTAACTGAGCAGATCCCTTCCCGCCGCCACCGTCGCAACCGCGTCGACAATCGAGGCGTCGCCATTGCTGTAATTGAATCGCTTTCCCGGCGCATGAATGAGGGCCGCAGCGAGAGCGAACTGCAAGCGGTCGGCGGCGCCATAGATCGGATGGCGTACGGGATCGCTATGGTGCTCGAGACCTGACGACATCGACATCGCGTCCCTGATGCGAATCCGTCGCGCCTTCTCCAGGCTGTTCGCATCAAGCTTCGCGCTCGCGGCGACGATATCCGCCACGGTCGCGTCCAACGACGACAGTCCTCCGCTTCGCAGCAGCGCGCCGACAAGCGTCGCCAGGATCGACTTGGTGGCGGAATAAAGCGCATGGTTGTGATCGCGCGTCACCTTTTCCGCATACAGTTCGACCACCATCCTGCAATTTCGGAGAACCACCAGCGCATGAATATCCCGGTCTTTCCCACGAAGCGATTTGATCGCGTCGGCAAGCAGTCCCGATCGCATCCCCACCTGTTCCGGCGGCGCCGAGGCGATGTCGTCTGACTCGGTTTGCGGACAAGCGCCGGTTTGCGCAAGCGCAGGCCCGTTCCCCAGCCCGTAAATGCAGAGGGCCAAAATCGCCAATCGAAGGAGGGGAAGCGGCGCTGCGGACATGCCCCATTTCCGATGCGGATTTTGAACTGCTTTTACACTTACAATGTCAATCGAACGGGCCGTTTTGCGATAGCCGGCGACGAATGAAGCACCCAGAAATCGTGAACTCACGAGCCCTTATCAACGCGCTCAAAAATCAAACGCGTCGGGGCGCATCGGCATATTTCAGGCGGCCGAAACCTGGAGGCGAACTCTATCGGACAAAACCCGCTTCAGTGAGGGCTGTCTGAACAGCCTTCCGCGCAAGCGACAGACCATCGGCATTGCGGCCAACTGTAACGCCTCTCTCGACACAAGGATCGGAAGCATAGGAGAACGCCTTGTTGGTCACGCTGTTTACGAGCGCGCCATCGTCGGCTTCCCGAATGAGCGGACAATTGCGCGTGGTTTGCGCCTGCGCCAATCGAACAGGGGCGCCCGCAGGATTGTCAAAAACATGGTGCGCGCCTTCGACTTCCAACAGAGTCGCGTCCTTGCCCGCCGCCTGAAGCCGCGTAACCAGTTCGCGGCATTCCTTGATCGGAATATAGTCGTCGGCCGTTCCATGAATGATGCGTATCGGAGCGACGACGTTGAGCGCATCCTTAAGGTCGCGGTTACAGGTTGGGTAGAAAGCGATATGCAGAGCGAAGCGTGCTTTGGAGTTTGCGGCGTGCATCATCCGAAATCGCTCCATCGCCGACCAGTGCGCCGGGCCGCCGCCTCGCGAAAAGCCCATCACGGCGATGCGAGACGGATCGATACGAGGATGAGCCGCGAGCAGATCGAGGGCCCGATAAGCATCGAGAATCATCACGAAGCGGCTGAGCGAATCCTGATCCTCCACTGTGCTGACGATTTTTCGCGCGGTGAAGCTGTCGATCATCAGCGTCGCAACTCCCGCGCTATTCAGCTCGTTGGCCCACGCCACGACGCCGGCGTTAATGCCGCCTGACGCATGCAGCAACACCACAACCGGCAGACGGTCAGCGCCAGCGGTGGGGAGCCGCAATTCGGCGGAGAGCGTGACGGAGGGAGCGTCCTGGGCGCCGATCAGGAATTGACGGTCCGTCGGCGTCGCTGACAGGAATGCATGAAGCTCTGTGCGAGGAACAATCTGAGACTGGGCCGACGACGCGAGCATCAATGCGAGCGAAGCAGCAGCCAAGAAAAGCTTCACCATCGCCGCAGCCCCGACGTCAGAGTATCGTGGAAAGAATGACGTAAGGGCAACCCCGCTTCGCTGTCAAGGATCGCGGAGTGGCGCGGAGAGAATACGCCACGCGCAAAGCGATTCAGAAATCAAACGCGTCGGCGCTGACGCTTGCGCCTTTCGTCTTGTAGAGAGCTTCGTTCGCGCCTTGCGTGCGTCGCGCGTACCGATCTGCACAGGAGGGTCGAAAGGCGACGGCCCGCGTCACTCGAACGGACGCTCGCCCGGCCGAGACGCCGCCCCGATGCGCATTCATGCCATCCGCGCGAGCGCTTGGTGATCTCGATAGGCTTGGTTTCCGCCAAACGTAAACCAAGCCGGGGCGAGGCGCCGACGCCCATGACTTCACGAGTCCTGAGACAGCCGGCCAGCTTCAATGAGACGGGCGGCAAAGTCCTCTCGCGGCGGCTCATGCTAGCCATGCGCATGTGGTCGATAGGACGCGCCGTGTTTGAACTTTCCGCTGCCGATGACGTCTTGTCTTCTTGCAGCCCGCGGCACCTGACGTGACGTCTTCGATATCGATCGGCAAAAATCCTGCCCCCGACGGAATGGCTTCATGTTTCATCTGAAGAAGCTGGAAGACGAATATGCAGATGAGCTTGTCGATCCAATTCGTTCAATCGCCGCGCGGCGCGTGGTTCTCGGTCGTGACGAAAAGCGCCTGAAGGACGCTATCGAATTCTATGGCGAGTTGAAGTCAGCGGCCCGCAGTCCGCAGGTCGCATCTGTTCCGAACGGGCCGGGGCGCGTCCGCGCGCTGGCGAACTTTCACGAGCAGCAACAGAGAAATACAACGCTCCCTGACGAGGTTGCGCGGCTTATCATCCGCTTGCGGCTCTGGTTGCATCGGCAAGGAGCGAATGTCTCCCGGGACGGCGCCGTGCTCTGGCCAGACGCCCAACCGATGGTGCGCTACGATAACGAGCTTCAACAGGTCCTGACGCTCGTCCGGATTCAGGCCGGCCTGCTGACAACGATCGAACGCCGCCCGCTCGATACGGCCAAAATGGTGACCGCGTTCTCCGGTCCAGGTTTCGCGATCTATGTCGTCAGCGCGGAGGGCAATCTGCATGTCTCCTCGCACTCCGCCGGCCTGCGGCACCATTCATCGCTGCTTGCGGGCGCGCCCGTCGCCTGCGCAGGGGAAATCAAGGTCGATAACGGGCGAATTATGATGCTCACCAACAAAAGCGGACATTACGTGCCCGCTCCATTCTATCTCGCGCAGGTCATCAGGCATTTTGCACAACAGGGCATCGCTCCCGACTCCTATCCGGTCAAGGCTTTCACCAAGGCCGGGATCGCCGGGCAGTATTATAACTCCGCGCGTGAGTTCCTGCAGGCGACGATCGTCCCCATTCTTCCCGTTGTTCCGGCGCCTCCGCCGGTTGTCGCCCCTGACGTTCAAAACCCGTTTGGATATGCGGGCTCGACGGGCCTCGATTTCGTCAGCAATCCGAGATACGTCGACCCGCCGGCCGATCTGCCCAGGCTCAAGGGCGAATATGTCTATGAGATCCCGGGGTTCGGATAGCCGGCTGCGATGCACGCCGCGACGCAAGCTGCTCCGGATGCGATTCAGAAATCAAACGCATCCGCGCTGACGCTTGCGCCTTTCGTCTTGTAGAGCGCTTCGTCGCGCGAGGCTGCGGCGCGGCCGGCGTCGCGAAAACGATTCACGATGGGATAGCGCCTGTCGCGGCCGAAATTCTTGTGCGTGACCTTCACGCCCGGCGCCGCCTGCCGGCGCTTGTATTCGGCGATATAGAGCAGGCGCTCGACCTTCTTCACGGTCTCCACATCATGGCCGCGCGCGACGATGTCGGACACACGCATCTCCTGCTCGACGAGGCAGGCGAGGATATCATCGAGCGCCTCGTAAGGCGGCAGCGAATCCTGGTCCTTCTGGTTCTCGCGCAATTCGGCGGTCGGCGCCTTGGTGATGATGTTCTCCGGAATCACAATTCCCGCAGGCCCCAGCGAACCCGAAGGCTTCCAGCGATTGCGCAGCGCGCTCAGGCGATAGACCTCCATCTTGTAGAGATCCTTGATCGGATTGTAGCCGCCATTCATGTCGCCATAGAGCGTGGCGTAACCAACCGACATTTCCGACTTGTTGCCGGTCGTCACCACCATCGCGCCGAACTTGTTGGAGATCGACATGAGCAGCGTGCCGCGCGCGCGGCTCTGCAGATTCTCTTCGGTGATGTCGCGATTGGCTCCCGCGAACATCGGCTTCAGCGCCGATTCAAATCCCTCGACCGGCTCGGCGATCGGGATGATGTCGTAGCGCACGCCAAGACTTTCGGCGCATTCCTTCGCGTCCTTCAAAGAGTCCTGCGAGGTGTAGCGATACGGCATCATCACGCAATGAACGCGCGAGGCGCCGAGCGCATCGACCGCCATGGCGGCGCAGATCGCGGAATCGATGCCGCCGGAGAGGCCGAGCACGACGCCGGGGAAACGGTTCTTGTCGACATAGTCGCGCAGGCCGAGCACGCAGGCGGCGTAGTCGGCTTCGTCGCCTTGCGGCAGCTTCGCCGTGTGGCCATCAAGGCAGCGCCACCCCTCGCCTTCACGGACAAGCGTGATGATGGCGATGGTCTCGGCGAAGGCCGGCAATTGCACGGCGAAGCGCTTGTCGGGATTGAGCGCGAAGGACGCGCCGTCGAACACAAGCTCGTCCTGTCCGCCAACCTGATTGAGATAGATCAGCGGCAGGCCCGCTTCCGCGACGCGCGCCACCGCAACGCTCAGGCGCTCATCGATGACGCCACGGCGATAGGGCGAGCCGTTCGGGACAAGAAGAAATTCGCCCCCCGTCTCCGCGATGCATTCGACCGGATCAGGCCCCCAGATATCCTCGCAGATGGGAATGCCGATGCGCACGCCGCGAAACACCACCGGCCCGGGCAGCGGCCCGGCGTCGAAAACGCGCTTCTCGTCGAACACGCCGTAATTGGGCAGGTCGACCTTGTGGCGGATCGCCTCGATGCGGCCGCCATCGGCGAGCGCATAGGAGTTGTAGAGCTTGTCGTCCTCGCGCCAGGGCAGACCGATCAATACGCCGGGGCCGCCATCGGCGGTGTCGCGGGCGATCTCCTCCAGCGCCTCGCGACAGGCCTCCTGCAGCGCCGGCTTGAGAACCAGGTCCTCCGGCGGATAGGCGCAGAGGAAGAGTTCTGAGAACATCACGAGGTCGGCGCCGGCGGCGGCGGCCTCGGACCGCGCAGCGCGCGCCCTGGCGAGATTGCCGGCCACGTCGCCCATGGTCGGATTGAGCTGGGCGAGGGCGAGAACGAGCTTCTGGGGAAAAGGAGCGGTCATGCGCGCATTTAACGCGCGCGCCGCCGCCCGTCCAAGCCGGCGGCGACAGAGGAGCCCCGCCTGTCAGGCAGGGCTTATGCTCATATTGAGCTCAACTGATCAGCGGCAGATTCGAACGCGCTGGATCTGATAGGTCCAGGGATCGATCGCCACGCGGCGGCGCTCGATCCAGCAGCGGGACGCATAGCCGTCATAGTAATAGCCGTCGCCGTAGGCCGGCGCGTCGTAATAGCCATAGGTCGGGGCGTAATAGGGGTTCGCCGCCGAGGCCGCGAGCGCGCCAAGCGCCAGGCCGCCGACTATGCCGGCTCCAATTGCGCCGCCACGTCCCCAGCCGCCGCCGCGCCAGCCGCCACCGTGCCAGCCGCCGCCTCCCCGCCAGCCGCCGCGCCACTGCGCGTCAGCCGTTCCCGTCGTGGCGACCAACGTGCTTCCGGCGATCGCCGCGGCCGCAAGGGCCGCCAAGGTCTTGCGATAAAGCATGTTCAACTCCCTGCCGGGCCAGCGGTCGAACGTCAGGCCGCTTCCAGCCGTGAAATCATTAACTATTCCATCCGGCCTGAAGTTCCGCTGAATGCTTGATGGCGGGATTGCGGCAGGCGGCCCGGGCGGCCGACCAGCGAACTGTCTCGTTTCGCGACTGCGCGTCGTTTCCGGAATTTACGTCCTGATAACGTTAACGATCCATGATCGCCGCACGGCGTGGAGGTTCGCCTGCGTCGCCGCCCGGAGATTCGCATGCGTTTTGCCCCTGCCCTCGCCCTGTCGATCCTTGCGACGGCGCCTGCGCTGGCCGCCGACTTCCCCGTCCTGCGCGGCAGCTACGCGCCGCCGGTTGCGGCGCGCCCGTCAGGCGAAGACCAGCTTCAGTGGGAAGGCTTCTATATCGGCGGTTTCGCCGGCTATTCCGCCGCCAAGTTCGGCGACACCGCGACGAGCGCGAACAGCCTGATGTCGAATTTCTACAGCGGCGTGAGCAGGGTGACGGTGCCAGACGGCTTTCGCCAGAGCAGCACCTTCACCTACAAGCTCGGATCGGATCAGGTGGCGCAGTATGGCGGCTTCGTCGGCTACAACATGGTCTTCGGCGACGCGGTCGTCGGCGTCGAGGCCGACGCCAGCAGCCTGAACGTCTCTCGCACCGCGCAGCAGACCATCACCGCCGTCGACATCAACGGCGTCGGCGTCGGCTATTCCTCGCTCACTGGCACGACGCGGGCCAAGCTCGACTCCTACGCCACGTTCCGGGCGCGCGCCGGTTGGGCCGTCGGAAACTTCATGCCTTTCGTCACCGCCGGCCTCGCCGTCGGCAAAGGCTCCTACACCAACACGCTCAGTCTGACCTTCAACACGACGGCGCCGGGGCCGTCCGCCGCCGACGCGCCGATCCTGACATCGACCTTCAGCAAGCGGAATCTTTACGTCGTGGGCGGCACATTCGGCGCCGGTATCGATTATCTCGTCCTGCCGAACGTCCTTGTGCGCGGCGAATATCAGTTCGTGCGCTTCGACGACACGAACATTCCGCTCGACATCAATACGGTGCGCGCCGCTGTCGCAGTGAAATTCTGACGCGCGACGCGTCAGATGAAAATGTGATCGATCAGCGCGGCGCCCCAAACCAGCGCCGCAATCAGGATCGAGCAGAGCACCGCCGCAGACCCCACATCCTTGACATAGCGGATCGCCTCGTGCCGCTCGGGCGCGACGTGATCGGACAGTTTCTCGATCGCGGTGTTGAGCAGCTCCACCGTCAGCACGAGAAGAAGAACGCCAATCAGCAGCGCGCCATGCGATGCGCTCCCCGCGACGAAGGGCGTCAGCACGATTCCGGCCGCCAGCAGCATTAGTTCCTGCCGCACCGCCTCCTCGCTTCCGAAGGCGTCGCGCAGGCCGCGCATGGAGTTGAACCAGGCGTAGAAGAGTCGTTTCATGCGTCAATGCGGCGTTCGGGATTGATTGGCGCGCGCGCCTGCGCGGCCACGAAATCGACGTAGCCGCAGACGCGATGGATGTAGCAGCGATCGCGCTCGAGTTCGCCGAAAGGCGCGACCATCCAGCTCCAGCTTTCATCGGGCGGAGGCAGCGCCACGCCGCGCATCAGATCGAGACGATCAACCACGCTTCCATCCCGCGCATGCTCCGCCATTTCGACATCGGTCAGCAGACACACGCGGCCGGAAAATTTCTGAAGATCTTCGAGATGCCAGCGCACGATCTGCGCCAGAAAATCGGCAGGCAATTCCCGGGCGCGCTCCGAATGCTTCTCCAGCCACTCCTCCGGCCGGATCGGCAACTGCGAGAGCAGATTGGCTGAGATGACGAGATCGACTTGCGCGTCGCGCCATTCGCGCAGCGGATCGACACGCTCCGACGCTGCGCCCATCATCCAGTCGACGGCGCCGGTGAGATCGCGCGTCACAAGCTCCGAGTTGCGATAGCGCCGCGCCCGCCGGCGCGCCGCCAAAGGATGTACCGCGTCGATGAGCACGACCCGCTCGAACGTGCGCGCCAGCTCATCGAACGGCGCGTCGCGCAAATAACCCGAGCCCAAAAGGAGAAGCGTGCGGCGGCGGTCGAGCTCCTCGACCGCTCGCCGGATCACCTGATGGCATCTCGCTTCATGCGAGGCCCAATCGCTGCTGCGCCGGCGTCCGCGCGATCCGAGCCCAACGCTCTCGCTGACGAGCCCAAGCCGCCAAAAGCGCCAGGGCGCAGGTGTCATGAGATGAAGGGCAAGCTCGGCCAGCATTCGCGCTCAGCGATCGATTCGGCGTGAGACTACAACCTTCGCCAGCAGTTACGAGTAGCCGCGGCGCTCACCACCATTGATGAAAATGATGAACCGGCCCCTGCCCTGACCCGATCTTCAATCGCGAGGACGCATCGAGCGCGGCGGTCAGATAGGCTTTCGCCTCCGCCACCGCCGGGCCGAGCGCCAGGCCGCGCGCGAGCCCGGCCGCGATCGCCGCGGAGAGCGTGCAGCCGGTGCCGTGGCCGTTCTTCGTATCGATCCTCTTTGCCGCGAAACGCTCGACGCCGTCCGCCGTCGCGAGAGTATCGACGCTTTCGGCTCCCGTTCCATGACCGCCCTTCACGAGAGCGGCCGGCGCGCCCATGGCGACCAGCGCGCGCGCCTGCTCGGTCATCTCCTTCTCATCGCGCGCAGGCGCGACGTCGAGAAGCGCCGCCGCCTCGAACAGATTGGGCGTGATCACCAGCGCGCGCGGGACGAGCAGGCGGCGCACTGATTCAATCGCATCGGGCGCAAGCAGCCGATCGCCGGACGCCGCGATCATCACGGGATCGAGCACGACTTTTGTCTGCCCGAAGCGATCGAGGCCGTCGGCGACGGCTGATATCGCCGCGCTGTTGGAGACCATGCCGATCTTCACCGCCGAGACCGCGAGATCGGAGAAGACGGAATCGATCTGCTGCGCGATGAAGGCGGGCGGAACATCATGGATGCCCTGCACGCCCAGCGTGTTCTGCGCGGTGAGCGCGACGATGACGCTCGCGCCATAGACGCCGCACGCTGAAAAAGTCTTGAGATCAGCCTGGATGCCGGCGCCGCCGCCGGAATCGGAGCCCGCGATGGTGACGGCGATCGGCGTCATGCGGCGCTCCTCATGGCGAGAGCCTCATCCACCGTCTTTCGCAGCGCGGCCGCGGCAGCTTTCGGATCGGGCTGACCAGCGATAGCGGACACGACAGCGACGCCGTCGGCGCCATGCGCGACGCAGGCGGCGGCGTTCGACGCGTTGACGCCGCCAATGGCGACGACGGGTTTGCGCGACAGCGCCGCGCAGGCGCGCAAGCCGTCGAGCCCGATCGTGGGACTCGCATCCGTCTTCACGCCGGCGCCGAAGACGGGGCCGACGCCGAGATGATCGACGAGATCGAAAGGCGCGGCCCGCATTTCCGCTTCCGAGGTGATGGAGAGGCCGACGATCGCATCCGCGCCCATGATCTCGCGCGCCGCTGCAGTGGGGATATCGTCCTGCCCGACATGAACGCCCCAGGCGCCGGCCGCGCGCGCGATGTCAGGCCGATCATTGACGATCACGGGAACGCCAAGCGGCTGGACAGCGGCGACCAGCGCCCGCGCCATCTCAAGAAGTTCGCGGCCCCCTGCTTCGCGATCGCGCAACTGCACGAGCGTCGCGCCGCCGGCGATGGCCCGCAACGCGGTTTCGACGAGGCCGAGTTCCGCGCAGAGCGCGCGGTCGGTGACGAAATAGACGCGAAGATCGGCGGCGCGCCGGCGCGCGGCGATCACAGCGTTTCGATCCGCGCCAGACGCGCATAGTCGTCAGGCTGAAACTCGTGCAGCGCATCGAGGAACGCGACGGCGAGCGAGCCGGGCGCATTCGCCTCCGACGCCGCGCGCTCGGCCGCGACCTTGTAGACGGCACAGGCCGCGACAGCCGCCGAAAGAGGATCGGATGCGACCGCGGCGGTCGCCGCGACTGTCGCGGAGAGACAGCAGCCGGTTCCCGTCACGAGAGTCATCTGCGCGGAGCCGCCAGCGATCGAGAAAACTCGCTCGCCATCCGTCGCGATGTCGTTTTCGCCCGTCGCGACGACGACAGCGCCGGACGAACGCGCCAGAGCGCGCGCCGCGCCGATGGCCTCGCTCGACGCGGCGAGCGAGTCGACGCCCTTCGACGCGCCGCCGCTTGCGCCCGCCAGCGTGATGATCTCGGCGGCGTTGCCGCGCACGATCGCGGGCTTCAGCGCCAGCAGCGCCTGCGACGTCGCAAGCCGGAAGCGCGTCGCGCCGACGCCGACGGGATCGAGCACCCAGGGCTTCTTCAGCGCGCTCGCTTTCGCCGCCGCAAGCTTCATCGATTCAACCCAGCGAGAGTCGAGCGTGCCGATATTGACGACGAGGCTTGAGCTGATCGCGACGAAATCCTCGACCTCCTCGGGCGCATGCACCATCGCCGGCGAAGCGCCGAAGGCGAGCAGCGCATTGGCGCTGAAATTCATCACGACATAGTTGGTGATGTTGTGAACCAGCGGCCGCTGCGCGCGCACGGCCGAAATGATCGACGCGATGTCCTGCATGACGTCCGTCCCTCCGCCGGCATGACCCGGATCAGGTTCTAAGGGTCCGGCGGGATCGCCGTCTCAGCTTCAGGCCATCAGGCGCGAAGCTCCCCTCGGATGCGTTCGATATAGCGATTTCCGCGACGAATTCAAACAACCGGCTATTCCGCCGCGAGCAGCCGAGCCTCGCCCATATGCCCGCGCCCCCAATCGTGCAGCGCCAGGATAGAGGCGCGCAAGCGCGCGCCATGTTCGGTAAATTGATAGCCGACCTGCGGCGGGTTGGTCGGATAGACCGCGCGCGAAATGACCCCGTCGCATTCAAGCTCGCGCAACGCCTTGGAGAGAATCCGTTGCGTCACCTTTGGCATCCGGCGGCGCAGCTCCATGAAACGCAACTCGCCGTCAAGCAGATGGAAGACGATCGCACCTTTCCATTTGGCCCCGATGACTTCGAGCGCGGTCTCGACCGGGCAGCCCTGGCTCTCCTTGTAGACGTCGTGTCGCTTCGCCATCGCCCGGGCCCGCCTGGTATCGAGATTGTTCCTACGCTTCGAAATTGTGCCGTCTTGCGACGCCGTTCAAGGCCGCTCACCTCTCCGCAACGCTTATCGCCTAGAGCATGGCGCGAAAAAGTGGAAACCGGTTTTTCGCGAAAGCCATGCTCTAAGTTTTTGGAATCGATCACGTTCCCGCACTTTGATTGTTTCAATCAAAGTGCGGCGTGATCTAGTGGAGATGATCATGAAAGCCATTGGTTATGTCGAGTCGCTGCCAGCGGCAGACGCGCGCGCGCTGTTCGACTTCGACGCGCCGAGCCCGACGCTGCAACCGCGCGACCTGCTCGTTCGCGTGAAAGCAATTTCCGTCAACCCCGCCGACACCCATATCCGCAAGCGACAGGCGGGCGCGCCTGACGCGCCGGCCATCCTCGGCTGGGATGTCGCCGGCGTCGTTGAAGCAGTCGGACCGGAGGCGCGGTTGTTCAAGCCGGGCGATGAGGTCTTCTACGCCGGCAGCGTGGTCAGGCCCGGCGCAAACAGCGAACTCCACGCGGTCGATGAACGCATCGTCGGCCCGAAACCGCGGACGCTGAGTTTCGCGGAAGCGGCAGCCTTGCCGCTCACCACCATCACCGCGTGGGAAGCCTTGTTCGATCGGCTGCAAATCCCGGCGGGCGAAGCCAGCGCAGGCGGCGCGCTCCTCATCATTGGCGCCGGCGGCGGGGTCGGTTCAATCGCCGTGCAACTCGCACGCAGGCTCACCGGCCAGACCGTGATCGGCACAGCTTCGCGCCCGGAAACGCGCGCGTGGGTCGAAGAGCGCGGCGCCCATCACGTCATCGATCATTCAAAGCCGCTCTCGCAAGAGTTGAAACGCATCGGGATCAACGCGGTCGATCGCATCTTCTCGCTGACGCACACGGATCATCATTGGCCCGAGATCGTCGAGGCCATCGCGCCGCAAGGGCGCATCTGCATCATTGATCGCGTCGGCGGTCTCGACATGCTTCCGCTGATGTCAAAAAGCGTGAGTTTTTCGTGGGAGTTCATGTTCACGCGCTCCATGTTTCAAACCGCCGACATGGAGGCGCAACACAGATTGCTGGGCGAGGCGTCTCGCCTCGTCGATAACGGCGTCATCACAACGACGCTCGGCGAGCATTTCGGCGCGATCAACGCCGCCAATCTCAGGCGCGCGCACGCTGCGATCGAAAGCAATCAATCGATCGGTAAAATCGTGCTGGAAGGCTTTTGACCCATGCCCGTGCAGCGTCCGAGAGCCCTGCAGAAACGAAATGGCCGGGACAAGCCCGGCCATTCCGTCTTCATTCTTCCGAGTGACGCCGTTATTCCGCCGCCGCCACATGCACGCGCGGCTTCGCCTGCCGCTCGCGCTTGACGAGATCGGCGAGCATGAAGGCCACTTCTAGCGCCTGCTCCGCGTTGAGCCTGGGATCGCAGAAGGTGTGGTAGCGATCGCTCAGATCCATCTCGGTGATGGCGCGGGCGCCGCCGGTGCATTCGGTGACGTCCTTGCCCGTCATTTCGAGATGCACGCCGCCGGCGTAGGTCCCCTCCGCCTCGTGGATCGCAAAGAAGCTCTTCAGCTCGCTCACCACCTTGTCGTAGGGCCGCGTCTTGTAGCGGTTCGCCGACGTGATCGTGTTGCCGTGCATGGGGTCGCACGACCAGACGACCGTGCGGCCCTCACGCTGCACGGCGCGGATCAGCGCCGGCAGATGATCCCCAATCTTGTCCGCGCCGAAGCGGCAGATCAGCGTCAGACGCCCGGCCTCGTTCTCGGGATTGAGCACGTCGATCAGCGAGAGCAAACCGTCCGGCGTCAGCGACGGGCCGCATTTCAGGCCGATCGGATTCTTCACGCCGCGGAAATATTCCACATGCGCGTGATCGGCCTGGCGCGTGCGGTCGCCGATCCAGAGCATGTGGCCCGAGGTCGCGTACCAGTCGCCCGAGGTTGAATCGACGCGCGTCATCGCCTGCTCATAGCCGAGAAGCAGCGCCTCATGGCTGGTGAACATGTCGGTGGTGCGCATCTCCGGATGCGTTTCGGGATCGATGCCGATGGCGCGCATGAAGTCGAGGGTCTCGGAAATCCGGTCAGCGAGCTCACGATATCGACCGCTCCCGGGCGCGTCCTTCACGAAGCCCAAAGTCCAGCGATGGACGTTCTCGAGATTGGCGTAGCCGCCGGTTGCGAAGGCGCGCAGCAGATTGAGCGTCGCCGCCGACTGGCGGTAGGCCTCGAGCATGCGCCTGGGATCAGGCGTGCGCGATTCCGGCGTGAACGCGTTGTCGTTGATGATGTCGCCGCGGTAGCTCGGAAGCTCGACGCCGTCCTGCACCTCGGTTCCCGACGAGCGCGGCTTGGCGAACTGACCGGCGATGCGGCCGACCTTCACCACGGGCGAGCCGCCGGCGAAGGTGAGCACTACGGCCATCTGCAGGAAGACGCGGAAGAAGTCGCGGATGTTGTCGGCGGAATGCTCGGCGAAGCTTTCGGCGCAGTCGCCGCCCTGAAGGAGGAACGACTCGCCGGCCGCGACCTTGCCCAACGCCCGCTTGAGCTTGCGCGCCTCGCCTGCAAAAACGAGCGGAGGAAAGCCTGCGAGCTGCCCCTCGGCGGCCGCCAGAACGGCGGCGTCGGGATAAACGGGAACCTGCTGGATCGGTTTTGATCTCCAGCTTGTTGGGCTCCAACGCTCGACCATGACATCTGCTCCCGGGATGGGACGGCTCTTGGCCGCGACATCCCCTTCTCATCCTTGCTGGGAGGCCCACCAAGGGGCCGACCGGCCAGCCTATAAACCCGCGGCTCGACAAGGGAAAGGATGCGGCGGCGCAAGTCCTTGCGGCGCGGCGTCTCCGACGAAAGCAGCGGCCCGGAAGTTGGTCCGCAAGCGGTTGAACGATGATATGAGGAATCCAATCACGATTGGAGGAAACATGTCTATTGTCCGCCCAACCCGCCGCACGATTGTCGCAGGTCTTGGCGCCGCCGCCTTTCCGGCCCCTGCCGTCTGGGCGCAAGGCTCCTTTCCGAACCGGCCGCTGACCCTGGTCGTGCCCTTCGCAGCGGGCGGCTCAACCGACATCGTCGCAAGGCTTGTCGCCCAGCAGATGGGCCAGCAGCTCGGCCAGCAGGTGATCGTCGACAACCGCGCCGGCGCCGGCGGCAACACCGGCTCGCGCGCCGTCGCGAACGCCGCCCCCGACGGCTACACGATGCTCATGGGGACCATCTCCACGCACGCGCTGAACACGGCCGTGATGAAGAAGATGCCCTACGATCCGGTCACGGATTTCGAGCCGATCTCGCTGCTCGCCATCGTGCCGAACGTCATGGTGGTCAATCCGCAATTCCCGGCCAGGACGGTCAAGGAATGCATCGACATCCTCAAGGCCAATCCCGACAAGTATTCCTACGCTTCGTCGGGCAACGGCACGCCGCTGCATCTCTCGGGCGAACTCTTCAAGACCATGGCCGGCGTGAAGATGCAGCATGTGCCCTATCGCGGCGCCGGCCCCGCCCTGAACGACGTCGTCGCGAACGTCGTTCCGATCATGTTCGACAATCTGCCGTCATCGGCCGGCTTCATCCAGCAGGGAACGCTGCGCGGACTGGCGGTGCTCGGCAAGGAGCGCGCGACGAGCTTCCCCGACATGCCGACCATGGCGGAGGCGGGCCTGCCGGGCTACGAGACCTACACCTGGAACGCGTTGTTCGCGCCGGCCAAAACGCCGCCCGAGATCGTCGCGCGGCTCAATGCGGAGGCGAACAAGGCCCTCACCGACGCCCTGGTGAAGCAGCGCCTCACCGATGTCAGCGCGACGATCGTCGGCAGCACGCCGCAACAACTGCGCGATCATGTGAAGGCCGAGCTGGCGAAGTGGATTCCGATCGCCAAGGCGGCGGGCATTGAGATCGACGCGGGGTGAACAGCACCGTGCTGTGAACGATCGGCCAACAGCGCTGGCCATTCCGGATCAAATCACCGAAAGATAGGTCCGAGCCTGCATCGGACCCGAGATGATCTCCGCCATCGCGCCGGTATCGGCCCTGCTTCTGTCCGTGTTCATTCTCATCGCCGGACACGGGCTGATGTCGACGCTGACGCCGCTGGCGGCGTCGAGCTTCGGCTTTTCAGGCTCGACCATCGGTCTCATCGGCGCCGCCTATTACGCCGGCATGCTCGCGGGCTCCTTCTCCGCCGCCTATGTGCTCCGCGCGGCGGGCCATATCCGCGCCTTCTCCGCGCTGACGGCGGTCGGCGTCGCGCTGGTTCTCCTGATGCCGATGGTGGTCTCGCCAATCGCCTGGACCTTCGCGCGCATGGGGCACGGTTTCTGCATCGCCGCGCTCTACACCACCATCGAAAGCTGGCTGAACACGCGCGCGCCCAATGACTGGCGGGCGCGCATTCTCAGCGTCTATAACGTCATGCATTTCGCCGGCTCGGCCGCCGGACAGCAGGCGCTGGGATTCATTCCGCCATCGAATTTCGCCGTGTTCTCGATCGGCGGGATGCTGATGGCGCTGTCGATTCTGCCGCTCGCCTTCACCAAGGCCGATCCGCCGGCGCCGCCGGAAGCGAAGCGGCTTCGCGTTGGCTGGCTGTGGAGCGTCGCGCCGACCAGCGCCGTCTGCTCGTTCCTGCTCGGCTGTTCGAGCGGCGGCTTCTGGGCGCTCGGGCCGTTCTGGGCCGCGCAGATCGGCTATGCGCCCGTCGAGGTCGCGCTGTTCATGTCGGCCGTGATCATCGGCTGCGCGGCGGGACAATTGCCCGCCGGCTATATCGGCGACCGGATGGATCGACGCCTTGTGCTGGCGGGCTTCGCCGCGCTCGCCTGTCTCTGTTGCCTCACGCTTTCCTTCATGACGCGGGAATCGACGAGCACGATCGCGGGATTCATCTATGGCGTCGCAATCCCCACCATGTCCGTGATGTGTTCGGCTCATGCGAATGATCGCGCCGGCCGTCAGCACGCTGTCGAGGTCGCGAGCTCAAACCTGTTTCTCTACTGCCTCGGGGCGCTGTCCGGTCCGGTGATCACGGCTTTCCTGATGAGCGGCTTCGGCCCGCGCATGCTGTTCATCGTCAACGCGGTCGTCTATGGCGGAATGGTCGCCTTCGTCCTGCTGCGCATCCGCGCGCGCGAAGAAGCGCCGCTGAAGCAGCCGGTCGAGACGCAGCCGATCAGGATCAAATAAACGAACGAGTCAGCTCCGCGTCGGCGTGCGCATGGTGACGAATTCCTCCGCGGCGGAGGGATGCAGCGCCATCGTCGCGTCGAAATCGCGCTTCGTCGCGCCCATCTTCACTGCGATCGCGAGCGACTGGATGATTTCGGCCGCGTCGTGGCCCAGCATATGCGCTCCGAGCACGCGATCGGAGAAGCTGTCGACGACGAGCTTCTGATAGATGCGCTCGTCGCGGCCTGAAATCGTGGCGCGCATCGGCCGGTACGACGCCTCGAAAATCTTCAGGGGATGGCCGAGATCGCGCGCCTGCTCCTCCGTCATTCCGACCGTGCCGATCTCAGGAGTCGTGAACACGGCGGTCGGGATCGTCTCGTGATCGGCGCTCCAGGAGCGCCCGCTGAACAGCGTGTCGGCGACGGCGTGGCCTTCGCGGATCGCGACCGGCGTGAGGTTGACGCGATTGGTCACATCGCCCACTGCATAGATCGACGGCATGCTCGATTGCGAGAACGCGTCCACCTTCACGGCGCCGACCTTGTCGAGCGCGACGCCGGCTTCTTCGAGTCCGAGGCCGGCCGTGTTCGGCTTGCGGCCCGTCGCGACGAGAATGGCGTCGGCGTCGAGCGTCTCGCCGTCGGACAGATGCGCGCGGCGTCGTCCGTCCGGCAACTGCACGATACGCTCGATGGTTCGCTCGAGCTTCAGATCGATGCCGGCATGAACAAGTCCATCGCGCAGCCTGACGCGCAGATCCTCGTCGAAACCGCGCAGCACATTGTCTCTGCGATGCACCACGGTCACGGCGGAGCCGAGCCGCGCGAACACGCTGGCGAATTCGAGCGCGATGTAGCCGCCGCCGACCACGATGAGCTTCTGCGGCAGCCGCGGCAGATGAAAAACGTCGTTCGAGACAATCGACAGTTCGCCGCCGGGAATCGGCGGCTCCATCGTGGGATGACCGCCGGTCGCAACGAGGATGTATTTCGCGGTGACGGTTTCGCCGGTCGCGAGCTTCACCGCGTTCGGCCCGGCGACAGTCGCGCGCGTCTCGACGATCTCGGCCTTCGCGCCATTGAGCCCCTTGCGATAGAGGCCCGATAGCCGCGTCACCTCGGCCTCGACATTGTCGCGCAAGCGCTCCCATTCGAAGCTCGTATCGCCGACATTCCAGCCGAAGCGCGCCGCGTCGTCGAAATCATCGGCGTAGCGGCTGGCGTAGACGAGCAGCTTCTTCGGGACGCAGCCGCGGATGACGCAGGTGCCGCCGATGCGGTCATCCTCGGCGATCATCACGCGCGCGCCATGGCCGCCGGCGATGCGGGCGGCGCGAACGCCGCCGGAGCCGGCGCCAATGACGAAGAGGTCGACGTCGAAATCGCTCATGGGAACTCCTGCGGCCTGACCGCCGCGCTGAGATAGGCGATTGCGCCCGGCTCAGGAAGAGACACCACGGAGCAAGGCATGGCGGCCATGCTTCTTGCCCCCTATGGGGGGAGCCTCTAGGGTCGCTCAGTCACAAAAAGTTGAGCCTAGAGGATACGTCCATGTTTTTCAGCTCCCGCCGCGCAACGATCGCGCTCGCGGCCGCAGGCCTTGCGTCGATCGCCACCGCCGCGTCAGCGCAAATGGAAATCAAGCTGATGGCGCCGGCCGCGCCCGGCGGCGGCTGGGATGCGACCGCGCGCTCGATGCAACAGGCGATGGTCGCCGCCGGCGCCGCCAAGAGCGTGCAGGTCACCAACGTCGCTGGCGCGGGCGGCATGGTCGGGCTCGCCCAGTTCGTGAATGCGGCGAAGGGCGACGGCTCGCAGCTCATGGTCAACGGCTTCGTGATGGTCGGCGCGATCATCCTGAACAAGTCGCCTGTGACGCTCGACATGGTGACGCCGATCGCGCGTCTGACCGCGGAAGCCGAAGTCATCGTCGTGCCGGCGAATTCGCCGATCAAGGACGCGAAGGATCTCGCCGCCGCAGTGAAGGCCGATCCGGCGAAGGTGACCTGGGCCGGCGGTTCGGCCGGCGGCGTCGACCACATCATGGCGGCGCTGTTCGCGGGCGCGGTCGGCGCTGACGCGAGCAAGATCAACTATGTCCCATTCTCCGGCGGCGGCGAGGCGCTCGCGGCGCTGCTCGGCGGCCGCGTCACGGCGGGCCTTTCCGGCTGGAGCGAGTTCGAGGGCCAGATCAAGGCCGGCAAGCTGCGCGCAATCGCTGTCAGTTCGGGCAATCGTCTGGCCGACAATCCGACGCCGACGCTGAAGGAGCAGGGGATCAATCTCGAAGTGATCAACTGGCGTTCGGTCGTCGCCGCGCCCGGCATCAGCGCCGACCAGAAGAAGGCGCTCGCCGACGCGATCGACAAGATGGTGAAATCGCCGGCCTGGGCCGAAGTGCTGAAGCAGCGCGGCTGGGATGACGCCTATCTCTCGGGGCCTGCGTTCGATGCGTTCCTCAAGAGCGAGATGACCCGCGTCGCCGACGTGATGAAGGCTGTCGGACTGGTGAAATAGGGTCCCTTATGGGGCCTGATCAACGCCGCCCACGAGCATGTTGTGTTTCTGTCGAAATGCAACACGCTCCGCATCTTCTTTGTCGATCGCGTTTCGCGCGTTTTGACGACTCCGTCAAAACGCGCCGCGATCTTGAGCGGCGTTTTGATCTTAGATCACGCCGCACTTTGATTGAATCAATCAAAGTGCGGCGTGATCGATTACAAGAGTTTAGAGCATGGCTCTTGCGAAAAACCGGTTCCCACTTTTTCGCGCCATGCTCTAGGGGCAAGAATTTCGAGGGGCTGTCATGAATTCAACCACAGGCCGCAAGGTTGATCCTGCGCCGCTGATCGTCGGCGTCGCGCTGCTGATCATTGCCGGCGTCGTCTATTGGGACGCGACGAACATCACGCGCAGCGTCAATTACGGGATGGGGCCGCAGGTCATCCCGGAAGTCGTCGCGGGCTTCGTCGCGCTGCTCGGCCTCGCCCATCTCGTCGTCGCGCTCCGAAGCGGATTCAATCTCGAGCCGGAAGCCATTGATCCCAAAGCGATCGGCTGGATTCTCTTCGGCCTCATTTTCCTGATCGCCAGCGTCCCGCTCAACATCGGCTTCATCATCGCCATGACCGTGCTGTTCGCCTCGACGGCGCGGGCCTTCGGCCGCACGGAGATTGTCGTCGATCTCGCCATCGGCTTCATCACGGGGACGGTGATCTATGTGATCTTCACCAAGCTGCTCACGCTCGGCCTGCCCCAGGGCCCGCTTGAAAAGCTGATCGGCTGAGGCGCGCGCCATGGATGTTTTCGCCGCCCTCGCCAAAGGCTTCCTCGTCGCGTTGGAGCCTTCGAAAATCCTCTTCGCGCTGATCGGCGTGTTTCTCGGCACAGCCGTCGGCGTGCTGCCCGGCATCGGCCCGGCGCTGACCGTCGCGCTGCTCCTGCCGGTGACGTTCAAGCTCGATCCCACGGGATCAATGATCATGTTCGCGGGCATCTATTACGGCGGCATGTATGGCGGCTCGACCACCGCCATCCTGATCAACGCGCCGGGCGAATCCGCGTCGCTCGCGACGGCGCTCGAAGGCAACAAGATGGCCAAGGCCGGCCGCGGCGGACCTGCGCTCGCGACGTCCGCCATCGGCTCCTTTGTCGCCGGCACAATCGCGACCATCGGGCTCGCGTTCCTCGCGCCGTGGCTGGTCGAGGTCGCGGTGAAGTTCGGACCATGGGACTATTTCGCGCTCATGGTGCTCGCCTTCGTGACGGTGTCGGCGACCTTCGGCGATTCTCCCTTGCGCGGCCTGACGAGCCTCGCGCTCGGACTGGTGCTTGGCCTCGTCGGCATCGACAAGCTGACCGGCGCGTCCCGTCTCGCCTTCGGCCTGCCGGAACTGCTCGATGGCGTCGAGGTGACCACGCTCGCCGTTGGCCTCTTCGCCGTCGGCGAAGCGCTCTATGTCGTCTCCAAGCTCAACAAGGAGGAGGACGTCATCCAGCCGATCAAGGGATCGTTGTGGATGACGGGCGAGGACTGGCGCCGCTCCTGGGGGCCGTGGCTGCGCGGCACGCTGTTCGGCTTCCCGATCGGGGCGCTGCCGGCCGGCGGCGCGGAAGTGCCGACGTTCCTGAGCTATTCGACCGAGCGCCGTCTCTGCAAATATCCGGAGGAATGGGGCAAGGGCGCGATCGAGGGCGTCGCGGGACCGGAGGCTGCCAACAACGCGTCAGCCGCCGGCACGCTCGTTCCGCTGCTGACGCTAGGCCTACCGACCTCGGCGACCGCGGCGATCATGCTGGCGGGCTTCCAGCAATATGGCCTCAATCCCGGCCCGCTGCTGTTCGCGGAGAAGCCCGATCTGGTCTGGGGCCTGATCGCCAGCCTGTTCATCGCCAACACCATGCTGCTGATCATCAATCTGCCGCTGGTCGGACTCTGGGTCAGGCTGCTCGCGATCCCGCAGCCGTGGCTCTACGCGGGAATCCTCGTCTTCGCAGCGATGGGCACGATGGCGGCGAAGGCGTCGGTGGTCGAGCTCAGCATGCTCTTCATCTTCGGCTTCATCGGCTTCCTCATGCGGCGCTATGACTACCCCGTGGCGCCGATGGTCGTCGGCCTGATCCTCGGGCCGATGGCGGAGCAGCAGCTCCGGCGCGCGCTGCAGATCAGCCTCGGCGATCCCATGATCCTGATCGAGAATCCGATCTCTGCGACCTTGCTCGCCATCGCGGCGATCGCGCTGTTCGCGCCCTTCATCATGAGCGGGCTGAACAAGTTCAAAGCGAATGAGGATTGATGAGCCGGTTTGAGAAACTGATTCAGGTCGTTCGCGATCTGAATCAGGCGACGCCAGCAAACTGTTGACGCGGAATCGGTTTCTTCGTTCCACCCCAAAAGAAAAGCGCCGCTTCCGCGGCGCTTCTTGATTCGCAGTGCGCGGCTGCGATCAGAGATCGTGGCCCTTCTTCTTCATCTCGGCGCGCACCTTCTCGATCACGAATTGATTGAGAGCGCCGATCCAGGGCTGGATCTGGCCGAAATATTCATTGATCGCCTCGGGCTGCTCGCGCGTGTATTTGATCCCGATCGGCGACTGCAGGAATTTCATCAGCTCCGCGATTTCGGCCTCGCTGAAGCGCTTGGCGAAAGCGCGCGCGCCGACATCGATGATCTCCTCGCGCTTGGCGGCGATGTCGGGATTCATCGAAACCAGCACCTGCTTGAGGTCGTTCGCCAGTTCGGGACGCGTCTGGGTGAAGGTCGCGAGCACCTGAAGCTGCATCTCGTCGAGCACGGCCTTGATCGGATCGTCGAACTTCATCTGCAGCGCGAGCGCCCGGGCGGCGGCCAGATGCGACGGCGAGATCGCCGGCTGGGCCGGAGCGGCGGGAGCCGGAGCGGCCGGCTGCTGCGCGTTGACGCCGGCGGCGAAACCCGTCGCCAGCAGGGCGGCGAGGCCCACGGCGCGCATCGTCATCTTCATGTGCAATCCTCTCAAACACTCCAAGATCACGCCCCGCCTTGATCGAGCCAGTCAATCGACGGAAGCGTGATCGGTCCCAAAAGCCGAGAGCATGGCTCCCGCGAAACCGGTTCGCGCCCTGCTCTAGTCGAGCGATCCCAAAACCTCAACGCCGGCGGCGCCAGCCACGATCACGCCGGCGCACAAGCCGATGAACAGCCCATGCTCGACGACGCCGGGAACCTGGGTCAGCGCCAGGGCGAGCATCCCTGGGTCGGGAATGCGCCCAAAATGCGCATCGAGGATGAGATGCTGCTCGTCGGTGATGAAATCCGTCCCGTCGGCCCGGCGACGCAAGATCAGATCGCCCCGGCAGCCGACTGAAGCCGCCGCAGCCGTGATCCGGCGCCTCGTCGATTCAACGCCAAACCGGACGACCTCGATCGGCAGCGGAAAGGCGCCCAGCATCGCGACCTTCTTGCTGGCGTCGGCGATGACGATCAGCCGCCGGCTTGACGCCGCGACCATCTTTTCGCGCAGATGCGCCCCGCCGCCGCCCTTCACCAGATTGAGCGCGCCGTCGATTTCGTCAGCCCCGTCGATGGTCAGATCGAGCTCCGGGGTCTCATCGAGCGTCGTCAGGGGAATGGCGAGGCTCTCGGCCTGACGCCGGGTCTCCTCGGACGTCGGCACGCAGATGAGGCGCGCGCCCCGCCTGACCCGCTCGCCGACGAAATCGACGAAATGCCGGGCGGTCGAGCCGGTGCCGAGCCCGAGCTTCATCCCGTCTCGGACAAGCTCCGCGGCGCGCTCGGCGGCGTCGCGCTTCAGCGAATCAGGCGTCGACATCTCGGGACCTTTGCGTGCAAATGCAGGGGCGTCCGGCCCCTATCGACCGCCGACGCCCAGAGCAATGCCGGAAAGTGCGCCAGAGCACGCCGAGAGATGTTGCCGCCGCGCAACTCTTGGCGCGAACACGGTTTTGTGTTGGCTGAAATGCGGCGCGGCGCATTGAAGCCTTTACGATTGTCGAGCATCGTCGCGCGGAATCAGCGGCTTACCCTGCGTGCAGCGCGCATGGGCCGTCCAACCTGGAGATGAGTGCCCACATGCGTTTGACGTCGTTCGTTCTCGCAGGCGTGATGGCGTTGGCGGGCTTCGCCGCGACATCAGCGTCGGCCTATGAGCTTGATATCCTCACCGGCAAGCCGCTGACCGTCAGCGCCGAGGCGCGCGCAGCCGTCACGCCGATTCCGCGCGAGGAGATCAGCTACACCGGCCGCGGCGCGCCCGGTTCGATCCTGATCAACACCAGCGAACGGCGTCTGTATTATATCCTCGGCAACGGCAAGGCCGTTCGCTACGGCATCGGCGTCGGCCGCCCCGGCTTCGAGTGGGCCGGCACGAACCGCATCAGCCGCAAGGCGGAGTGGCCGGAGTGGACCCCGCCGCCGCAGATGCTGAAGCGCCGTCCCGACCTGCCGCGCCATATGAAGGGCGGCGAGGACAACCCGCTCGGCGCTCGCGCCATGTATCTCGGTTCGACCCTATTCCGCATCCATGGCTCGAACGAGCCGGAGACGATCGGCCAGGCCGTGTCGTCGGGCTGCATCCGCATGACCAACGAGGACGTCATCGACCTCTATGAGCGGGCCAAGGTCGGCACGATGGTCACCGTCGTCCGCTGATCGAAGCGGCAAGTTTCAAAGGGCCGGCCTTCGCGCCGGCCCTTTTTGTTTGCGCGGTTGCGCGCGAGCCGCGGCGCCGATAGCCCCTCTCCGCTCAGGAGAAGGCCCTTGGCGAACGCCGCAATTCCCGCCGCCGAACATTCAGGCGTCGCCCGGCTGACCGCCGGCGTCGGCTTCTGGCTTGGCCTGCATGTCATCGCCTGGACGATCTATGCGACGCTGAGCAACGGGCCCGCCGACATCCATCACGACATGGCGGAGGCCTACGCCTGGGGTCGTGAATTCCAGCTCGGCTATTTCAAGCACCCGCCCTTCTGGGCCTGGGTCGCCGGCCTGTGGTTCGCGGTCATGCCGCGCGCCGACTGGGCCTTCTATCTCCTGAGCATGATCAATGCTGCGGTCGGGCTTGCCGGCGTCTGGCTGATCGCGGGACGGCTGATCAGCGATCGCGCGACGCGACTGGCGGCGGTGCTGCTGCTCGAATTCGTCCCCTTCTATCACTTCCTCGGCTTCAAATTTAACGCCAACACCATCCTGATCTCGCTCTGGCCCTGGGCGATCTATTTCTTTCTCCGCACGATCGAAGAGAAGAGCTGGCGCGTTGCGATCGGCCTTGGCCTCGTCGCCGGCCTCGGCCTGCTCTCCAAATACTATTTCGCCATCCTGCTCGCGAGCTTTGGTCTCGCCGCTCTGATCGACACGCGGCGATGGGACATCCTGCGCTCGCCGGCGCCGTGGATCGCGATCGCGGCGATGCTGATCGTCATCGCCCCGCATGTCTGGTGGCTGACTGAGAACGACTACGCGCCATTCAAATACGTCTCGGACACCGCACAGCACGCGCGCGCCTACATCGCGTGGAAGGCTGTGCAATTCGGCTTCGGATGCCTGCTGTTCCACATCGTTGTCATCGGCTTTCTCGGAGTCTTTTCCGGGGGATCGCGCGGCGCGCTGCTCCGATTCTTCAGCTGGAAGGAATCCTCTCCGCGGCGCCGCTTGCTGCTCGTCGTCGCCTTGGCGCCGCCCGCGCTGACGATGCTGTCTGCGCTCGTGACGAATGTGAAGATCGACACCAGTTTCGCGATCGGAATCTTTCCGGTCATTCCGCTGCTGCTGCTCACGACTCCCGGCTACCGCATGGCGGAGCGCGCGCCGGATTATCTGCGCGCCGGTGTGATTGGGCTGATGGCGGTGATGCTGATCGCGTCGCCCGTGATCGGCTATGTCCGTTTCGCGCGTCACGCCGATAGGTCGGACGAGCCGCGGCTGGAAGCGGCGCGCGAGGCCGAGGCGATCTTCCTGCGCGAATTCAACCGTCCGCTTCGAATCGTCGCCGGTTCGTGGCCCTACGCCGACGAGACGCCCTTTTATGCGCGCGGTCCAGTTTCGCAGTTCATCGATTTCTCGTTCGCGCGGGCGCCCTGGATTACGCCGGAGCGATTGGCGCGCGAAGGCGCCGCGGCGATCTGCATCGCCGACGACGCCGGCTGCCGCGCCTCTGCGCAGGCCGCCCTGACCGGCCCGCTGCGCGAAGCCGCGATGACCGTCCGCAAGCGCTCCCTCGGGCGCGAGGGACGCGAAGTGAGGCTCACCCTGCTGATGCAGGCGCCGCGCTAGGCGCCGCGGCGGGCCGGCGGATC
Source organism: Terrirubrum flagellatum (assembly GCF_022059845.1). Taxonomy (GTDB): domain Bacteria; phylum Pseudomonadota; class Alphaproteobacteria; order Rhizobiales; family Beijerinckiaceae; genus Terrirubrum; species Terrirubrum flagellatum. Next base: position 2,813,124 of record NZ_CP091851.1, read on the forward strand.
GCGGGTGAGCCCCTTCGATTTGAGTTCGTCGAGATAGGCGCCCCAGTTCCGGCGCCAGTCGGCGCCCAGCCCATAGAGGAAGTCCCAGCCATAGATGCCGGTGTCGTGCATGTCGTCGAAGCGCAGCTTCACGGCGTAGTTGCCGATGGGATCGATCGCCAGAATCGTCACATTCCGCTTGCCGCCGACAGTCTGGCGCTGGTCCGGCGAATGGCCTTGCACCTCGGCGGACGGGCTCATCACCCGGAGATATTCGGCGCTCAGCTCGAAGCGGCCACCATCCTCGAACGCGACCGTCAGCGTGCGTTTGTCCGGAGAAAGCCGCAATTCGGTCGGCCAGCGCGTCTGAACCATGTCGCCATCGCTTCCCTGCCGGCGCATTGACCCGCCCGGCCGCACTCCCGATATAGTCGACGAAGCGATATAGTCGAAGTCTCCATGGACCAAGCGACGCCCATCCTCCTTGCCGACCCCCGCCCACTGGTCGACCCGTTCCAGCGGACGATCTCCTATCTGCGCGTGTCGGTGACGGATCGCTGCGACTTCCGCTGCGTCTACTGCATGTCGGAAGACATGACCTTCCTGCCGAAGCGCGACCTGCTGACCCTGGAGGAGCTCGACCGTCTCTGCTCGATCTTCATCGGACGCGGTGTGCGCAAGCTGAGATTGACCGGCGGCGAGCCGCTGGTGCGGCGGGACATCATAACCCTGTTCCGCTCGCTCTCGCGTCATCTCGACAGCGGCGCACTCGAAGAGCTCACCGTCACCACCAACGGATCGCAGCTCGCGAAATATGCCGCGGACCTCGCCGCCTGCGGCGTCAAGCGCATCAACGTCTCGCTCGACACGCTCGATCCCGACAAGTTCCGCAAGATCACGCGCTGGGGCGATCTCAATCAGGTGATGCGCGGGATCGATGCGGCGCAGGCGGCCGGCCTCAAGATCAAGATCAACGCGGTGGCGCTGAAAGGCGTCAACGAGGACGAGTTCGAGAGCCTGATCGATTGGGCGCATGGCCGCGGCATGGACTTGACCTTCATCGAGGTGATGCCGCTCGGCGACATCGAGCCGTCGCGCATCGACCAGTTTCTGCCGCTCTCCATGCTGCGCGCGCGGCTGATGGATCGCTACACGCTCGATGAGATCGATTATGCGACGGGCGGCCCAGCGCGCTATGTGCGCGTGCGCGAGACAGGCGGGCGGCTCGGCTTCATCACGCCGATGACGCATAATTTCTGCGAGAGTTGCAATCGCGTGCGGCTCACCTGCACGGGCACGCTCTATATGTGCCTGGGACAGGAGGATGCGGCCGATCTGCGCGCGCCTTTGCGCGCCTCGATGTCGGATGATCCTGTCTCGGATGCGATCGATCGCGCCATCCTGCGCAAGCCGCGCGGCCATGACTTCATCATCGATCGCAGAAAGCGCGCGCCCTCCGTCGGGCGCCATATGAGCATGACCGGCGGCTGAGCAAAGCCGCCTCGCTTCAATCCTAGATCTGATAGGCGGTGCGCAGACCGCCCCAGTGACGACCGCGCACCACGATCGGCGCGTCGATCTCCTTGAGAAGATCGATGCGGCCATCGCCCATGTCGCGCGCATAGGTCTGGATCACGAAGGGACGACGGCTGCGCGCGGCGATAATGCCGCTGCGATCATCGAAGATGCGGCGATTGCGGCAGTTCATCGTGTTCCAAGCGACTTCGCCCGGCCGCTGCGGCTGCGAATAAATGCGGTTGTGGACCGGCAGATAGCCGTTGCGATCGACGCTGGCGCAGAAGACGATCTGGGAATCAGACGCCAGCGCCGCTTCCTGAATCGGCGGCAGCGTCGTCTCCAGAAACGACAGCGCGCGATTGATGAATTGCGGCGGGCTGGTGCCGCCAATCAACCTGTAATCGACATCGAACAATTCGTCTTCGGTGATGGTCCGCGACGCAATGCCCTGCTCCAGCGCCTCCGCCACCTTCGCCGCAATATTCTGCGTGCGCGTGATCAGCGGGAGATGTTTCGCGATGGCGTCGGCGATGACGCGGCTCAACGCCATCTTTCCACTCTGGTCGATCTGCGAGATGTCGCAATGGACGCCGAGACCCGTGGTCGAGACGATCCTGGCCGTACAGCGTCCGACGCCAGCCACTTCGAGATCGAGCAAGGCGCCTGCGGGAAGCGGCGTGCCCGCGACCGGACGCAAGAGAAAGCCGCCCTCGGCGACGTCGACGCTCACCGTCTGCAGCCGCCGCGCGCCGAGATTGATCGTGACCGGCAGCTCGATCGGCAGACGATCATGGCGACGCCGGTCGCCGAATTCGGTCTGACGGATCACTGAAACGAAACGACGCGCCAGCGTCTCGATGTCCTGCTGGATCTGCGACACAACCGAGGCGGCGATCGACGTGCGGGCGACGCCCTGCTCGGAATCGCGGGAGATGAGATCGGCCAGTCCGCCGACCTGATCGACGAAAGCCGATGTTTCGTTGGCGCGCCGGGCGAACCCGTTGACCGACGCCACCTGCTCGGTGACCGCCTGCGCGACCGACTCGAAGAGCGGCTGGTTCGCCTGCGTCAGTTCGATGATGCCCTCGACGGAGCTGATGGTCGCCGCCGCGGTCTGGCTGCCATGAAGCGCCTTGCGGCGAATTTCCTCGGCGGCGCGCCCTGTCGCCTGGGCGAGCGCCTTCACCTCGCCGGCGACCACTGCGAAGCCCCTGCCCGCCTCGCCGGCGCGCGCCGCCTCGATCGTGGCGTTGAGAGCGAGCAGGTTGGTTTGCTGCGCGATCTTGCCGATCGAGCCGACCATGGCGTCGATCTGGGCTGTGGCGTCCCCGAGCGCAGCCAGCGCCGATCGCACCGCGTTCGCGGCATTGGCGATCTTGTCCGACTGCGAGGCCGCGCGCTCGACGATATTCGCGATCTCGTGGGCCGTGCTCGCCATCTGGTCCGAGTTGCGCGCGAGTTCATTGGCGCCTTCGGCGGCCGCGCCGGTCGCTTCCCTGAGCTCGGCGCTGCGGTTATGCGCGGCGTTCATCGCCTCGGCGAGCGACTCGGCCGAGGCGCGCGTCTCCTCGACCTTCGATGCGACGCTGCGAATGGCGCGCGCCACGTCGACCTCGATCAGGTCAAGTGTTTCGGAGAACAGCGTGTCGCGGGCGTTCTCGCGCTCCTCGGCGCTTGAGGATTCGGCGGGTTGCGCGGCTGGAACAGCCGTGAGGAGCGGCGCTGCGCTCTCAAGATCGGGCGCCGTGGCCCGCCGCCTGCCGGTTATGAAGCGAGCGAGTCCTAACACCTTGCAGCACCATCGCGATCTGCCTCATTCGTAACCATTCAGGGTTAAGGAATCACTTCGGACGCGCTACAGACGTCAACCATCCCGAACGACCGGCCAACCCGGCAAGGCTTCCTCCTCCATGGCGTCTCCCGCCGACAATCGCCGCGGCATCCTCGCGATGCTCGGTTCGGTCGTCGTCTTTCTCATCAGCGACCTGTGCATTCGCCTTGTTTCGTCGCTTCCGACCGGCGAGATCATGGCGCTGCGCGGCGTGATCGCATCAATCGCCCTTCTGCTCGCCTGCGTCCTCTCGGGCGCGTTGCGGCGCGCGGGCGATATATTTCGCCCGCTCGTGCTGACGCGCTCCGGGATGGAAATCGCAATCGCCGTGCTGTTCATCAACGCGCTGCCCTATCTGCCCTTCGCCAACGTCAATGCGACCACGCTGGCGTCTTCGCTCGTTGCGACCGCGATCGCGGCGGTGACGGGCGTCGAGCAGGTGGGAGCGCGCCGCTGGGCGGCGCTGGCGATCGGCTTTGTCGGCGTCATCATCGTGCTTCGGCCCGACGCGAGCGCGGTCCACCCGGCCGCCATCATGCTCGCCGTCTCAACCTTCTGCGTCGGAGCGCGCGACGTGCTGACGCGCCGGATCGATCCAAAGACGCCGACCCTGCTGATCTCGCTTGCGAGCACGCTGGCTGTCACGACGGCGGGATTTCTGATCGGTGCGACGGTCGAAAGGGATTGGCGCTGGCTGACAGCCCACGAGACGATCATGCTCGCGGGCTCCGCCTGCGCGGTCGCGGCCGGCAACGTCATGATCGTTCATGCGTTCCGGGGGGCCGACGTCGCCGTGGTGGCGCCGTTCCGATACACCTCGCTCGTCTTCGCCATCGTCGCGGGCTTCCTGATCTGGCGCGAGACGCCCGACGGCTGGAGCCTGCTCGGCGCGCTGCTGATCGTCGGCAGCGGCCTCTACACGATCTGGCGCGAGCGCGTCCGCGCCCAGCGGGCGGCGATCGCGGCCATGTCGGCTGGCGGCGGCAAGACGTGAGACCCCAACGTCAACGCGGGCGCCAACCGGGGGGACCTGCCTTCAACTTTAGCGTTGTTACCTTTCGGGACCGGTTGGCAGCATAACTGATCTGCGCTAGCAGCGGCTTGAGCGCGGGCGGCCGTCATATGGCTGCAATCAACAATCACCGCGCCCAAGGAGGGGATGGTGGCGTCTGAGGGATTGAGCCGCGAAAGCGTGCGGGACGACTCGTCCCTGAAGATCGTCTACGTCCTGATCGGCCTCGGTTTTGCGGCCCTGATGTATTTCTACCCCCGCGAGTTCTCGGGCCTGACGCTCCGTCCGCTGCGGGAGATCTTCGGCGATCGCCAGGGCAACCTCATCCAGCTCGCCGCCATGTTCGCCATCGGCTGGACGCTGCTCTTCTCGCCGGTGGGGATGATCGCATCCAGCACGATCGATGCGGTGACGACGCTGGTCGGCCGCTATGTCGCCTGGCTCATTCTCCTCGCGATCATCATCTCGACGGTCAACGCCATCATCCGCAAGCTGTTCGACCGCTCATCGAACGCCTGGCTCGAAGGCCAATGGGTGCTGTTCGGCGCCGTGTTCCTGTTGTGCGCGTCATGGACGCTGTGGTCGAACGAGCATATCCGCATCGACATCGTGAACAGCCGCTTCTCCAAGCGCGTGCGCGACTGGATCGACGTCTTCGGCCACGCGATCTTCCTTTTGCCGCTCACGATCATCATGAGCTATCATTCCTGGCCGTTCTTCACGCGCTCCTACGCCATCAACGAGCAATCGCTGAATGCGGGCGGCCTGCCGCAATGGCCGAGCAAATTCCTCGTCTTCGCCGGCTTCGTCGTTCTCTTCTTCCAGGCGATTTCCGAACTCATCAAGCGCGTCGCGATCATGCGCGGCGAGATCATCGATCCGCACGCCGGCGGCGGCGGCCATCAGGCGGCGGCGGAGGCCGAAGCGCAGCGGCTTCTCGAAGTCGCGGAAGCCGAAGCTGCGGCGCTCGCCGCGGCCAAGAAGTAACAGCGGGATCGGATTTTCTCGATGCGTCTTTCCTCCCGTTCTGTTCTCGCCGCCGCGCTTCTCGCCGCCTACGCGCTTGTCGCATTCGCGGAGCCGGCTCTCGCCGCCGACGGCTTCGCCAATTTCCTGCGCGCCAATATGGCGCCTGTCATGTTCGGTGCGCTGATCCTGTTCCTGCTGCTCGGCTATCCCGTCGCATTCGCGCTCGCGGCCAACGGCCTGATCTTCGCCGTCGTCGGCATCGAACTCGGCCTGTTCCAGGAAAACTTCCTGCAGGCGCTGCCGGAACGCATCTACGGCACGATGAACAATGACGTGCTGCTGGCGATCCCGTTCTTCACCTTCATGGGTCTCGTGCTTGAACGCTCGGGCATGGCGGAAGATCTGCTCGACACGATCGGACAGCTCTTCGGCCCGGTGCGCGGCGGCCTCGCCTACGCCGTGATCTTCGTCGGCGCGCTGCTCGCCGCCACGACCGGCGTCGTCGCCGCTTCTGTCATCGCGATGGGCCTGATCTCGCTGCCGATCATGATGCGCTATGGCTATGACCGACGCGTCGCGTCCGGCGTGATCGCGGCGTCGGGCACGCTGGCGCAGATCATCCCGCCGTCGCTGGTGTTGATCGTCATGGCGGACCAGCTCGGCCGCTCCGTCGGCGACATGTATGAAGGCGCATTCATCCCGGGCCTCGTGCTCGCAGGCCTCTACGCAGTCTTCATCTTCATCGTCTCGATCGCGCGCCCATCCTATGTGCCGGGCCTGCCGCTCGAAGCGATCGGCTATCGCGAGGATGATGGCGCGCGCGGCGTGTGGCAGCTCGGCGTGCTGGTGCTGTTCTCTGGCATCGTCGGCTACTACGTCATGGATCAGACGGGCATGCGCATGTCCGCCGATTTCGTCGTGCTGGCGATGTCGATCGGCATCGTGGTGTCGTTCCTCTGCGCGGTGTTCAATCGCTGGCTCGGCGCGCGCAACGTCGTGGTGACGGCTGTTGTCGCCGCCGCGCTCATCGCCGGCTGGTATTTCCTCAAGCAGAACGGCTGGATCAGGAGCGGCTATCTCGCCGAAGCGCTCGCCGCCGGCGCCATCTACGCGCTTGTCGTCGGCGTCCTCGAACGGACGACAGGCTTCCGCCTGATGTCGCGCATGGCGGAGCAGACGACCTTCGTCATGGTGCCGCCGCTGGCGCTGATCTTCCTCGTGCTCGGCACCATCTTCATCGGCCTTGCGACGCCGACGGAAGGCGGCGCGATGGGCGCCATGGGCGCGCTGATCCTCGCCGGCATCAAGCGCTACATGAGCGGGGAGACGCACCGCCTCAACTTCGACGTGGTGCGCTCGGCGACGGAGTCGACCGCGAAACTCTCAGCCTTCGTGCTGTTCATCCTGCTCGGCGCGCGCGTGTTCTCGCTGACCTTCTATGGCGTCAACGGCCATGTCTGGGTCGAGCATCTGCTGACGTCGCTGCCGGGCGGCCAGATCGGCTTCCTCATCGTTGTCAACATCCTGATCTTCGTGCTGGCGTTCTTCCTCGACTTCTTCGAGCTCGCCTTCATCGCGGTGCCGCTCATCGGACCGGCTGCGGACAAGCTTGGCATCGATCTGATCTGGTTCGGCGTGATGCTTGGCGTGAACATGCAGACGAGCTTCATGCATCCGCCCTTCGGCTTCGCGCTCTTCTTCCTGCGGTCGGTCGCGCCGAAAGACCCTTACAAGGATCGCGTCACCGGCAAGATGATGCCGGCGATCAAGACGTCCGAAATTTACTGGGGCGCCGTGCCGTTCGTCATCATCCAGTGCATCATGGTGGCGCTTGTCGTGATCTTCCCGCAGATGGTGATGCACTACAAGCGCTCGAACGTGCAGCTCGATCAGAAGTCGATCGATCAGCAGCTCAACAATCTCGCGCCTCCGGGCGGCGGCGATCTGCCGGGCATTCCGCAGATCGACGTCACGCAGCCGCCGAAAATCTGAGGACGAGCAGTCGTCTCGCGCGGCGCGGCCACATGGCCGCGCCGCCGCATCTACTGTCTCAATTCAACAGATCTGGACGCGCTACCAGCGCCGGTCCTGAAGCGAGCCCGTCGCGACATTGCCGCCGCCGCGCACCACCGTGCGAAGCTGGCCGAGCTCCGTTTCGGTCCGCGCGTCGAGTTCGACCATCGCGCCGGAACGCGTTCCCGAATAGGCGTCGCGCGAGCGTCCGCCGCCATAACCGAATTCGAAGCGCGCCTCTCCGCCGAGCCGCACGCAGGTGTTCGAGCCTTCGAGCTTGAAAAATCCGGGACCATATTGCGGGCATGGCCGCATCGATCGCGCCGGTCCGGCGTCGCGGGACATGCCGGTCGCCGAGCGCTGGCCGGGAATCCGTTCGCCCAGCTGCTGCGCGGACGCCACAGCGGGCGCGAGCAATGCAAGGCAGGCGATGAAGAGCTTCATGAAGCTGGTTGTCCGCTGACCAAGCGTCGAAATCAAGGCGCGAAAAAAGGCGGCGCCCGAAGGCGCCGCCTTTCCCCTCCCCCCTTGATCTCGCCTCAACTGCGCGTGCGCGCCCGGATCATGAAGTTGTCAAAGGTGTATTCCGCCACCTGCCACCAGAGATACTGGTCGCTCCGGAAGGCGGTGATGTTGTCGTAGACCTTCTTGAAGTCGGCGTTCTTCGCCGCGGTTTCCGTGTAGAGCTCGTTCGCCGCCTTGTAGCTGACTTCGAGCACCTCCTGCGGGAAGGGCCGAAGCTGCGCGCCGCCGCCAACGAGTCTCTTCAGCGCGCCTGGATTGCGCGCGTCATATTTCGCCTGGCAGTCGACGCCGGCATATTGCGCGGCCGAATGAATGATCGACTGATAGGCCTTCGGCAGCGCATTCCACTTTTCAATATTGATGAAGTTATGCAGCTCAGCGCCGCCCTCCCACCAGCCGGGATAATAATAAAACGGCGCGACCTTGTTGAAGCCGAGCTTCTCGTCGTCGTAGGGGCCGACCCATTCGGCCGCGTCGATCGTGCCTTTTTCGAGCGCGGGATAGATGTCGCCGCCGGCGATCTGCTGGGGAATGACGCCCATCTTCGCCATCACCTGGCCGGCGAAACCGCCGATGCGCATCTTCACGCCGCGCAGATCCTCGGACGTCTTGATTTCCTTCCGGAACCAGCCGCCCATCTGACAACCGGTGTTGCCGCAGGGAATGCCGTAGATGTTCGCCTTCTTGTAGAATTCGTTCAGCAGATCATTGCCGCCGCCATAGAAGAACCAGGCCTTCTGCTGGCGCGCATTGAGGCCGAAAGGCAGCGCCGTGCCGAACGCGTAGGTCGGATCCTTGCCAACATAGTAGTAGGACGCGGTGTGGCACATCTCGACAGTGCCGGCCGTCACCGCATCCGCGGCCTGCAGGCCGGGAATGATTTCACCCGCGGCGAAGACCTGAATCTGGAACTTGTTGTCGGTCGCTTCCGCAACTGCTTTCGCGAACACTTCGGACACTCCGAAGAGCGTGTCGAGCGACTTCGGAAAACTCGACGTCAGCCGCCATTTGAGCTCCGGCATTGACTGGGCGACCGCGGGCGCGGCGACCGCGGCCGCCGCGCTTCCAACGCCGGCGACCTTCATGAATTGACGACGCTTCATGCTTTTCCTCCCCTGCACAGGCTCAAATGGCCCGCTTTCAGTGGCGGCAGGAGGCCATAGGCTTCGAGAAATTGCAACAGCGCATGGCTGCCATGCAGCGGGGATACGGGTCTGGCGGATGCTACTAAAGTCGCAACGCCTTCAATGCCGGCGCAGCCCGGCAAACAAAAAAGGCGGCGCCCAGCGCCGCCTTCTCCGCCTTCGTCGAGGCGTCTTTTCAACCGCGCGCGCGGGCGCGGATCATGAAATTGTCGAAGGTGTATTCGGCGACCTGCCACCAGAGGTAGCCGTCTTGGCGCTGCTGAACCATCGCCTCGATCGCCTTCTTGAAGTCGGGATTCTTCGCGCTGATTTCAGCCCACAACTCCGTGCTCGCCTTGTAGCAGGCTTCCATCACATCTTGCGGGAAGGGGCGAAGCTGCGCGCCGGCGCCGACGAGACGACGCAACGCCGGAGCGTTCACGATGTCATACTTCGCCTGCATCCAGGTGTTGGCGTAGGTGCAGGCGTTGTTCAGCACCGCCTGATACTGCTTCGGCAGCGCATTGAACTTCTCGATGTTGAAGAAGGCGTGGACCGTCGGGCCGCCCTCCCAGAAACCGGGATAGTAATAGAACGGCGCGACCTTGTTGAAGCCGAGCTTCTCGTCGTCATAGGGGCCGACCCATTCGGCGCCGTCGATCGTGCCCTTTTCCAGCGCGGGATAGATGTCGCCGCCACCGATCTGCTGCGGAATGACGCCGAGTTTCTGCAGGACCTGACCGGCGATGCCGCCGATGCGGAACTTCAGGCCCTGGAGATCGGCGACCGTCTTGATCTCCTTGCGGAACCAGCCGCCCATCTGCGCGCCGGTGTTGCCGCAGGGCATGCCGACAGCGTTGAACTTCTTGTAGAACTCGTTGAACAGCTCGTTGCCGCCGCCCTGGAACAACCACGCATTCTGCTGGCGCGCATTGAGGCCGAACGGCACCGACGCCGCGATCGCGAAGGTCGGGTCCTTGCCGACATAGTAGTAGGACACCGTGTGGCAGGCTTCGATCGTATTGTTGCTGACCGCGTCGAGCGCCTGCAGCGCGGGCACGAGTTCGCCGGCGGCGAACACCTGAATCTGGAACTTGCCGTCGGTGAGGTCCGACACCTGCTTGGCCATCACTTCGGCCGCGCCATAGATCGTATCGAGCGACTTCGGGAAGCTCGAGGCGAGACGCCATTTCACTTCCGGCATCGATTGCGCGATCGCGGGGCTCGCGACCGCTGCGGCCGCGGCTCCAACGCCCGCGACTTTCATCACATCACGACGCTTCACAGCCATGTTTCACTCCCTAAAACCGTCCATGCGGTTGGCCCGCCATGGGCCGCTTATGGGAAGCCGGCTTTCCCTTGTCCATCCCCCAGCGGCTAAGTGGCTAACGCCGTTGCGAATCCTGCGGGGCTCCGCGATGATCCGCCCAAGAAATGATCAGTGAGGAACGCCGTGGCGATCATCAACTATCTGACCACGGTCAGGCTCGATTTCGGCGCGCTTTCGGCGCTGCCGGAGGACATGGCTGCGATCGGGCTGACAAAGCCGCTGATCGTGACCGACAAGGGCGTTGTTCAGGCGGGCCTGACGGCGCGCGTCATCGCAGCGCTGCCCGCTGGCTGCCGCCATGCGCTCCATGACGACACGCCGACCAATCCGACCGAGGAAGCAGTCGAAGAGGCGCTGGCGATCTACAGGGCGGAGCAGTGCGATGGGCTGATCGCGATCGGCGGCGGCTCGCCGATGGATCTCGCCAAGGGCGTCGCCATTCTCGCGACGCATCCCGGCCCGCTGCAGCAATATTGCGCCGTACTCGGCGGCACGCCGAAAATCACCGCGGCGACGGCGCCCGTGATCGCGATCCCCACAACCGCCGGCACTGGCAGCGAAGTCGGACGTGGCGCCGTGATCTCGTTCCGCGACGGGCGCAAGCTCGGCATCCTGTCGCCTCATCTTCTGCCGAAGCGCGCCATCTGCGATCCTGATCTCACACTTGGCCTGCCGCCCGTTATCACCGCTGCGACCGGCATGGATGCGATCACCCATTGCATCGAGTGCTACATCTCGCCGGTCGACAATCCGGTCGCGGGCGCGATCGCCATCGACGGCCTGGCGCGCGGCGCGAAATTCCTGCCGCGCGCGGTGGCGAATGGCGGCGATCGCGAAGCGCGCCGGGAAATGATGATCGCGGCGATGATGGGCGCGATGGCGTTCCAAAAAGGTCTCGGCGCCGTGCACGCGCTGTCGCATCCGCTCGGCGCGCTGCGCGAATTCAAGCTGCATCACGGCGCGCTCAACGCGGTGCTGCTACCGCATGTGCTGCGCTTCAATCAGACCGACGACGCCGCGCGCGCGAAATATGCGGGCGTGCGACGCGCGATGGATCTCGCGCCTGACGCCGATGTGGCTGATGTCGTCAGCAAGCTTGTCGCCAGCATCGGGCTGCCGACAAAATTGTCGGAAATGGGCGTGCCGTCGCAGGTGCTGCCGGCGATCGCGAAGGCCGCGCTGCTCGATCACACGCACGCGACCAACGCGCGCGCGGCGACGGAAGAGGATTATCACGGGATATTGGAAGCGGCGTACTAAAAATTTCCTTCTCCCGTGGGAGAAGGTGGTCTGCGAAGCAGACCGGATGAGGGAAAAGCGCGAACAGTCGGGATCACCTGATGGCTTTCCGCGAGCCGACAAGCGAGAGAACTCAGTTCGCCCGCAAGCAGCGTCGGCTTTCAACACGCTGCGAAGACGAGTTGTGGCGCGAACTTCGTGGACGAAAGCTGGGCGGGTGGAAATTCAAGCGACAAGCGCCCATCGGTCGCTATTTCGTGGATTTCTTTTGCGACACCGCGCGGCTGATTGTGGAGGCGGACGGACCGGCCCATGATACGGACGAACAACGCGCGCACGATCGACAGCGTGATGTATGGTTCAGGAGTCACAGATATCGTGTGCCGAGATTTGGCCAGGATGAGATTTTCAGTGATATGAGCTGCGTTCTCAGGCTTATCGCTGATGCTCTCGCACAAACTCAGCAAGTGTGAGGTTCACCCTCATCAGCCCCGTATTCGCGGCACAGCTTCTCCCAAGGAAGAAGCGGCCAATCCTGATTGTAGGCGCTATTCGATCACAATCCGCGGCGGCGCTCGTCGCGGCGCGCCGCCTTCGAGCTGATCCTTCACCGCGCGCGCGATCGCGAGATAGGCCGCAGCGTGTGGACCATCCGGCGCCGTCGCGACGACAGGCCGTCCGGCGTCCGACGTCTCCCTGATGTCGATATGCAGCGGCACCTCGCCGAGGAACGGCACGCCGACGCGTTCGGCCTCGTGGCGCGCGCCGCCATGGCCGAAAATATTCGAGGTCTGGCCGCAGTGTGGACAGATGAACGTGCTCATATTCTCGACGAGGCCGAGGATCGGCACTTCGGTCTTGCGGAACATGGCGACGCCGCGACGCGCGTCGAGCAGCGCCAGATCCTGCGGCGTCGACACGATCACCGCGCCGGCGAGCGGCACGGCCTGCGCGATGGTGAGCTGCGCGTCGCCGGTGCCCGGCGGCATGTCGACCACCAGCACATCAAGCTCGCCCCAGGCGACCTCGCGCAGCATCTGCTGCAGCGCGCTCATCACCATCGGGCCGCGCCAGATCATCGCGGTTTCTTCCTCGACGAGGAAGCCGATGGACATGACCTTGAGGCCGTATCCTTCCATCGGTTCGAGCATGCGCTTCTCGCCGGGGACGAGATGCGGCTTGCCCTTGATCGCCATGAGACGCGGAACCGAGGGGCCGTAGATGTCGGCGTCGAGCAGCCCGACCTTCAGCCCCAGTTTCGCCAGCGCCAGCGCGAGATTGCAGGCCGTGGTCGACTTGCCGACGCCGCCCTTCCCCGAGGCGACGGCGATGATGTTCTTCACGCCCGCAATCGCGGCGCGCGCGCTCGCGGCCTGCGCGCGCGGGCCGGGCGCGCGCTGCGCAGCCGCAGGACCGGCCGCGCGTTCGGCGGTCAATGTCACGACGACGCTTTCGACGCCCGGCGCAGCCTTCACCGCGGCCTCCGCCCGCTCCCGCATGGGGGCCATATCCTTCGCCCGGGCCGGATCGACGGCGATCGAGAAATAGACCTTGCCGCCCTGCACGACCACGTCGGACAGCGCGCCCGACCGCGGAAGCGGCGTCACGCCGTCGGGACCCGCCACAGCGGCGAGCCGCGCCATGACCTCTTCCTTGCCGATCATCGCCCAATCCTTTGGTTAGCCGCACATATGTGAGCGGCCAGCGGCGGGGTCAATTGCGGCGGCGCGAACCTTGCGGCGCCAAACCTGCATGCGAGGCGATATAGACGGCGCCTGACGGGCGCACTAGCCTCAATCCCAGCGCGCTTCCGGCGCGTCACGATTCAAGAAGAGCGGGGAGTCTCATGAAGGTCTTCAAAACTCTGGCGATCGCCGCCATCGGCCTTGCCTTCGGCGTCGCCGGCGCTGCGGCGCAGCAGAAGGAATGGAAAGAGATCCGCATCGGCACGGAAGGCGCCTATCCGCCCTTCAACAATCTCAACGCCAAGAAAGAGCTCGAGGGCTTCGAGATCGACTATATGAACGCCCTCTGCGAGAAGATGAAGGCGAAGTGCACCTGGGTGGTGCAGGACTGGGACGGCATCATTCCGGCGCTGCTGTCGGGCAAGTATGACGTCATCGTCGCCGGCATGAACGCCACCGACGAGCGCAAGAAGCGCGTCGATTTCACCAGCGTCTACACGAAGACTCCGATCGCGGTCATCGGCGCGAAAAGCATCACCTCAGCTGACTTCAGCCCCGCAGCCCTCAAGGGCAAGGCGATCGGCACGCAGGGATCGACGATCCACGCGAATTATCTCGAAAAATATTACAAGGACTCGACGATCCGCCTCTATCCCACGCAGGAAGAGGCCAACCTCGATCTCGCGAATGGCCGCGTCGACTACATCGTCGCCGACAAGCTGTCGCTCGACGACTTCCTCAACAACAAGGGCAAGGATTGCTGCAAGCAGATCGGCATCATCGAACGTGATCCGGCGATCCATGGTCCGGGCACGGCGATGGCGGTGCGCAAGGAGGATACGGCGCTGCGCGATCTCCTGAGCAAGGCGATCGATGACTCGCTGAAGGACGGCACGCACGACAAGGTGCGTTCCAAGTGGTTCAGCTTCGCGGTCATGTAAGACCTGCGGGCCGCGGCTTTCTCCGCGGCCCTTTTCATCCGCCGGGGCGGGATGGGGTATTATCTTTCGCTGATTTCGTTCGGGCCCAGCGGCTGGGGCGGAGCGTTTCTCGACGGCGCGTTGATCACCATCTCGCTCGCGGTCGCGACGTTGCCGTTCGGCCTTGCGCTCGGTCTCGGCATTGCGCTGATGCAGCGCTCCGAAAAGAAATGGGTGCGCCGCATCGCGACCATCTACACGACGATCTTCCGTGGCGTGCCTGAGCTCCTCACGCTCTACATCATCTATTTCGGTCTTTCGCTCGGCGCGCAGCGGCTGGCGAAATCACTTGGATTTTCCGGCCAGTTCGACATGCCGCCCTTTCTCGCGGGCATGATCGCGCTTGGCCTGGTGCTCAGCTCATTCTCGAGCGAGGTCTGGGTCGGCGCGCTCAGCGCGATTCCAAAGGGCCAGCGCGAAGCCGCCGCGGCGCTTGGTTTGCACCGAGGTCAGGCGTTTCGATTGGTCGTGTTCCCGCAACTGATGCGCGTCGCCCTGCCCGGCCTCGGCAACAACTGGATGGTGCTGCTGAAAGAGACTTCGCTCGTCTCCGTGATCACCCTGCCCGACATCATGTTCTACGCGACGCGCGCCAATGTGGTGACGAAAGAGCCGTTCCTGATGTTCGGCGTGGCCTGCCTCATCTATCTCGTCTTCTCCATGGCGTCGGCGATCGGTTTCGGCTTCCTCGAAGCGCGCGCCAATCGCGGCTATATCAGCCATGGAACGGCGCGATGAATTGGTGCGAGGCGCCCGGCTACTGGCTCGGCCATGAGGTTTTGCAGAATTACGGCTGCCGCATCGCGGCTGGATTCTGGATCACGGTCGAACTCGTCGTTATCGCGAGCGCGATTGGAGTTGTTGCGGCGCTGTGCGTCGCGCTTGTCAGACTCAAAGGGCCGCCCTGGGCGCGAGGCCTGATGGCCGCCTACACCACATTCTTTCGCGGCACGCCGCTGCTGTGCCAGCTCTTCCTCGTCTATTACGGCTTCGGTTCGTTCCGCATCTTCTGGCAGGATATCGGGCTGTGGTGGTTCTTTCGCGAGCCGTTCTATTGCGCCCTCTTCACCTTCACGATCAATACGGCAGCCTATCAGGCGGAGATTTTCCGCGGCGCGATCGCGTCGCTGCCGCGCGGGCAGATCGAGGCGGCGAAAGCGCTCGGCCTGTCACGCGTGCAATTGCTGCGCCTGATCGTGCTGCCGCAGGCGATGATCGTCGCGCTGCGTCCGCTCGGCAATGAGCTCATCACCATGATCAAGGTCAGCGCGGTCACATCGCTCGTGACCCTGTTCGATCTGATGGGCGCGACAAAACTCGCTTTCGCGCGCTCCTTCGATCTCTCCATCTATCTCTTCACGGCGGCGATCTATCTCGCGCTCGTCGAAACCATCCGCCGCGTCTGGGCGCATCTCGAGACGCGCCTGACGCGGCATCTGAAGCTGGCGTGACCGTCAGATCGCCGGCGCGAACGAGACCGGCGAATAGGCGTAGTCGCCGGCATGGCGCTCGACATAACCTATGCCGGGGAACGAGAGATGCATGCCCGCGACGGCGACCCTGTCCTTCGCGGCCATATCGAACACGCGTTTGCGCGTGCTGGCGGCGAGAGATTGATCCGTGTCGAAAGCAAGCGAAGCGCCGGGCCGCGCAAACTGCAGCGCCTGCACATGCACGATGTCGCCCCAGATCAGGAGCTGATCCTTGCCTGAAGAGATGCGATACATGGTGTGGCCGACGGTATGTCCCGGCGCAGGGAGCGCCTGAATCCCCGGCGAAACCTCCGTCGGCGCCGTGAACTGCCTGACCTTGCCGGCGTAAGGCTTCACCGCGTCACGCGCGATCTTGAAGAAGGGCTGCGCGTCGGCAGGCGCGCGGCTCGCGATCGCCTCATCCATCCAGAACGCCCAATCCTGCTGCGAGACAAGCAGTTCCGCGTTCGGAAACGCCGCCTTGCCGTCACTCGCAGGCAAGCCGTTGACGTGGTCCGGATGCATGTGCGTGAGCAGAATGAGATCGACGTCTTCGGGCTTGAAACCCGCGGCGGCAAGATTTTTCTGCAGCGCGCCGAGCGAAGGCCCCATCGCATTGCCGGTGCCCGTATCGATCAGGATCAGCTTTGATCCGGTGTTCACGACATATGCGTTGACGAAAGTGCGCACGGGATCGCGCACACGCGCGGCGGCGAGGAGCTTCGCCGTCGCTTGCGGGCTTTGCGCCGCGAACGGAAACAGCTTCATTTCAAGATCGAGATAACCATCGGCGATCGCGGTCACCTGAAGGTCGCCAACTTTCGTCCGGTAGATCGGCGCGACCTGCGATTGCATCGGCGCCTTTGCGAAGGCGGCCGCGCTCGTAAACGACGAGGCGCCGAGGGCGAGTCCGGTTGTGAATTGGCGACGGGACAACGACATGGAGATGCTCCCTGCTGAACGTGATGTCAGGATGTTTGGGCGCGCCTCGCCGCTTTCAAGGCCGGCTTTGAACTTTGGCCGCGCCGGGATAGAGAGCCGGCTCGCGCGCCTCATCGGGCGCGATCCGCAGCGGAGATGACAATGGCGAAGGCGGCTTTCCTCGGACTGGGCGTGATGGGCTATCCGATGGCCCGGCACCTCAAGGCGAAGGGCGGGCATGAGCTCACCGTCTATAACAGGACCTTCGCCAAGGCCGAGAAATGGGTCTCCGAGAATGGCGGCCGCGCCGCGCGCACGCCGAAGGAGGCGGCAGCGGATCAGGACTTCATCTTCGCCTGCGTCGGCAACGACCATGACCTACGCGAGGTGATGATCGGCGCGGACGGCGCATTCCATGGCGCGAGGAAAGGCGCGATCTTCGTCGACAATACGACGGCGTCGGCCGACGTCGCGCGCGAATTGCAGTCAAAGGCGAAGGAGCTGGGCTTCGGCTTCGTCGACGCGCCCGTCTCCGGCGGTCAGGCCGGCGCCGAGAACGGCGTGCTCACCGTCATGTGCGGCGGCGAGGAAAGCGACTACGCCAAGGCCGAGCCCGTGATCGCCGCCTTTGCGCGCGCCTGCCGCCGCCTAGGGCCCCCCGGCGCCGGCCAGCTCACCAAGATGATCAATCAGATTTGCATCGCAGGCCTCGTTCAGGGTCTCTCGGAGGGTCTGCATTTCGGCAAGAAGGCAGGCCTCGATATCGAGGCCGTCGTCGACGTGATCTCGAAGGGCGCCGCCGGCTCCTGGCAGATGGAGAACCGGCACAAGACGATGGCTGCAGACAAGTTCGATTTCGGCTTCGCGGTGGACTGGATGCGCAAGGACCTCGCGATCTGCCTCGCCGAGGCGCGCCGCAACGGCGCGAACCTGCCGGTCACCGCGCTCGTCGATCAGTTCTACGCCGAGGTGCAGAAGATGGGCGGCTCGCGCTGGGACACGTCGAGCCTGATCGCCCGCCTCGATCGATAGATTCTACTTCACGCAATTCGGAATGTTCTGACCGGGAACGCAGCGCGGCCTTTGCGGCGCTGCCGGCCGTGGTTGGGCCGGCGGCTGCGGACGTACGACAGGCGGCGCCTGGCGCGCGACTGGCGGCTCCATAGGCGGCCTCTGAATCTGAACCTGCGGCGGCGGGGCCGGCCTTTGGATCTGCGCAGGCGGCGGTCGCCTGACCACGACGGGCGGTTGCGGCTGAGGTTGGCGGACGACCGGTCCGGTGGGTCGAGTCACGCGAACAGGCGGTCGAGCTTCTATCGCCGGTCGCGTCACATTCGGCGGCGCTGCTGGCCGCGCCGCGACGCCCGGCGGCAGTCCTTGAGGCGATTGCCGAAGGAACGGCATATTCGATGGTGGCGCAGGTGTTGGACGTGGCCTCGCTTGCGGACCGATCGGCGGACGAACAATTCTGGCTGCCGGCGTCGAAGGCTCCGGGGCAGCGGCGGTCGGCGGCGGCGCATTTGAAGGGACCGGCGCGACCGCGCGTGGAACGATCTGCCCCGGCAGGGGCGCAGTCGGACGTCCGGGCTGGACCTGCAAGGGAGCGATCTGGCCGGGGGCCGGACCGCGCGGACCGGCCGGCGCGGGCGGATTGATCAGAACGGGCTGCGGCGCGGCCGCGATCGGCGGCCGCACGCCAGGAAATTGCGCCCGCGGCGGCGGCTGACGGACCAGTCTTGGAATGATCGCCGCAGCGACCGGAATCGCGGCGAGGCCGATCACCGGCAGCATGCCGATGCCGGGCGCCGGAATCGGACGCGGAGGCGGCGCATAGACGATCGGCGCAGGCAGGAACAGCAACGGAGGTGGAGGCGGCGCGATGTCGACATAGGCGAGCGGCGCCGGCACGACCTCCTCGAAATAGACAAGCTCATCCGCAACAGGCGGCGCGAGATTGTCCCAGGCGAGGCCGGCGAATCCCGGCGGCTCCATCAGCGGCGCGCTGAGCGCGACAAGCTCATAGCCCGCGTCCTCGAAATGGGGACCGCGCGGATACCATTTGCGATAGGTCCAGTAGGCCTCGCGCGTGCGTTGCTCCGTCGCGCGCCGCCACGCCAGCGCCTCGCGCTTCTGCGCCAGCCGCGCGCGAATCTTTTTCGTCAGGGGATCGTTGGGAAAGGCGGCGATGAATTCCTGATAGCCGCGCAACGTGTCGCGCTCGATGGCGAGCGCGTAGGCCGACGCCACATCGAGTTGCGCGATCGTCAGAGCCTGCCGATTGGGCGCAGGAGTCGCCGGCGCGTTCGGCGGGCGCTCAAGAAACGCATATGTCGCAGGGATCATTGAGGATCGCCACGGCGTCTGCGCGCCCTTGCTGCGCTCATGCACGCGCAGCGTCACGCGATTGAAAATCTCATCCGCATTCAGACCGGGCTCGCGCAGCATTTCCATCAAAGCCTGCGCATAGAATCCATAATCCTCCGCCGACTGCGGCGGCGCCTCATCGGGCGATGACGAGAAAGCGATCAGCCCGCCCTGCACTGCATCAATGAGCGCAGGCCCGCGCGCGAGCTTCGCCTTTTCGACAAATGGGTGAATCTGCGGCGCATCGATCACGATGAAACGCAGCTTCGCCTTTGACGTCACGAGATTCGAAATCACCCCGTTCAGCGGAAATGTTTCGGCGGCCGCATCGGTCGGATTCTCCAGGCGGGCGCCCACAGGCACGAGCTGATTGGCGCCGGCAAACTGGATCGCATGACCGGTGAAATAGACGAAGACCACGACATCATCGCCGGCCGCATCGACCTTCTCGACGAAGTCGCGCGTGATGCGGCGCATCATGGTGAGATCGAGATCGCGCGCTTCGCTAACGTCGAAGCCGACCGAGCGCAGCGTCTCGGCGACAAGCGCGCCATCATTCGCAGCCGTCTTCAGCGGCGCTTCCTGATAGCCCTGATTGGCGATCACCAGCGCAAGGCGCGTCTCAGCGAAAGCTGATATCGTGAAAAAAGACGAGACGCAGACGGCGCACAAAGCGGCGGCGAAGCTCAGGATCGCCCGCAGATAGCGATTCATGGCGGCCTCCCGGTTTGAATCGTCGCGGCGCCAACGGCGCGCAACGATTGACGCCAACGCCTAGGCGCTCTCGCATGAAGGTTCGCTGAACGATCGCGTCAGCTCGCTGGCGTCAGAGCGGACAGCCGCAGCATGGCGGAGAGATCGGCGCGCATCGCCGGCAGCAGTTCGGCCTCGAACCATGGATTGGCCTTGATCCATCCATTGTTGCGCCAGGAGGGATGCGGCAAGGGATAGAGGCGCGGACGCACGGCGTCGCGCAGGATGCGCCAACGCGCCACGGTGTCGGTCAGCGTCGCGCCCATGAGATCGCCGCGGCCAAGCCGCGCGAGATGATAGCGCTGCGCCGGCGCGCCAACCGCAAGAATGAATTCGATCTGCGGCAATGCGGCGAACAGCGCGTCATGCCACGCCTGTCCGCATTCGCGCCGCGGCGGCAGATCTCCGCCATTGGCGTCATGGCCGGGAAAACAGAATCCCATCGGCGCAATCGCGATGCGCGAGACGTCATAGAACGTGTCCTCGTCAACGCCCATCCAGCTTCGCAAACGCACGCCCGACGCGTCAGTGAACGGCTTGCCCGACGCGTGCACGCGCGTTCCCGGCGCCTGACTCGCGACGAGGATGCGCGCCGTCGTGGAGACGCGCAGCACCGGATTGGGCTCATGCGGAAGCCGTGCGCCAAAGCGCGGCTCATCGCGACAAATGCGGCAGGCGCGGATCGACGCGACGAGCGCGTCAAGCGGCTCCGGCTTCACCGGCGGAATTGCGCCATCTTCGACTGCATCGGGCCGCGCCGCTGCGAGATCAGGCCGCTGCACTGCCATGGCTTGCCGTTGTCGGACCAGTCGTGCGGATTGCCCGCTTCGCGATAGGCGAGCGCAACGGCGCCGCTCATATCATGTTCGAGACGATACTGGTTCGCGTTGGCGAGCCTGCGGAAGTTCCAGCACCAGGTCCCCTGCGGCAGCGTGTCGCCCTCGTAGTAGTAGCAGACCTGATCGTCCTTCACCTCCCAACAGCCCTTATCGACGGGCACGCCGCCGTTGTGGCCGAGGATGCGGCCGTCGGGAGAGTGATATTCGCTGAAGCGCATCAGCGTGCGCAGGTGAAAGCCGCCGATCGTCGAGCCCGACACTTCCTTGCGCAAATCCTCGCCGCGCAACTCCTCGCCCGCGCCCTGGCTCGCCGCGGGGTTTGTCTGCGGCTTCTCTTCCGCACGCGCTGGCGTCGTCAAAGAGAGCAGCGAAAGCAAAGCGCAGAGCGCAAGGCCTGAACGGCTGGAAATCATCGTCCACCTGTATCCCGAGCGAGCCGCTCGCTAGATCACGCCGCATTTTGATTGAATCAATCAAAATGCGGAAACGTGATCGATTCCAGAAATTCAGAGCATGGCTATCGCGAAAAACCGGTTCCCACTTTTTCGCGCCATGCTCTGGGGTTCATTCAGCGATCTTTCGCGGCGATATCATGTCGGCCTGCACCGTCGCGAGTTCACAAATCCACGGTTTCGGCGCGGAATAGCCGCGCGGATTGCCGCGTTCAACCGTCGCGACCCAACTGATCGGCGCGTCATCGCGGCTGAAAATGACCGTCTTGTCGTTGCGGATCACATTCCAGCAGAGCGTGCGCCGCTGCGACGTCGGCCCATAGCTGAAGCACATCTGCGCCCGGCGGATTGTCCAGCATCCGTCGGTGACAGGATTCGATCCGCCGCTGTCACCTAATATCTGCCCGTCGGGCGCGTAATATTCGGAGAAATTGACGCCGGTGCGAATGTTTCTGCCGCTGGCGGTGGCGTCGATGAAGAGTTCGCGGAGCTCATCGTCCGAAAGCGGCCGCACAGTTGAATCCTGCGCCATCGCCTGACCGGCGGCGAGCCACAGGATGATCGCGATCAGCCGTCCCGTCATCGATCCTCTCCAGCGGTCCCATGCCATGGCGCGCCATAGCGCGCCGGCGCGAAGGTTCTGCAAAAAAAGACCCGGCCGGGCCGGGTCGAACAAGATCTCAGGAGGAATGATCCTTTCTACCCCGCCCACGCGGCGCTGATGTGCGGCGGCGCACAAGCTTAACCGGAGGTTACGAGCCGGCGCCATTGCGCGGATGGAGCCTGCGCCATTCGGACGGCGGATCGAAACGCGTGGCCCAGAGGCCCCGGCGCGCCGATCGCGCCGCCGCTTCCTCAAAGACGAAATCACCGAATGCCACCGCGTGACCGTCTTTCACCATGGCGGCGTTCACATCGACCTCGCCGGCGAAGCAATGGCCGAGGTCGCGCCCATAGCGGTCCCGGCCCGAAATGTCGCAACGAAGGGAGCCGCGAGCCAGCAGCGCGACCAGGGCCGCCCGCGCGTCGCGGCCGCAGGCGACCTCGCCCCGCTCTCCCTGACAGGTCTGGCGATATTCGGGCGCGTCGATGCCCTTCAGCCTGATCTCACGCTGTCCGATCCGGATCGAATCGCCGTCGATCGCTTCCGCCGCTCCGTTAACCACCTCGTATCCGACAAAGCGGATGATCGCCGCGGCGATCGCGGCGATAAAGGCAAGCAGCACAAGACGTGACAGGGGCATGGCGGCGACGCTGAAAGCATTGCTTTCGAAGCTCAGGGTCAAAATCACGTTAACGATTATCTGACAGTTTGGGCGCCTGGGCTGAGGGGTCAGCCGAGGATCGATTTTCTGCGTCTATGGCCGAACTTACCGCTGAAATGATCCAGCGTGGGCCGGGAGCCGACCCGGAGCTGGCGAGGCGTAAGCGGGCCAATGTGCAGCAGCTCAGGTCAGTCCGCGAAAGGCTGACCTCGTCGAGCGGGCTGCAACGCGCCTTCGATCGCGAACTCTTGCGCATGTTCGCGCGCCAGCGTTCGAGCGCGGCGCTGACCATGCTTCTGCTGGCGGGCGTGCTTGCCGTGCTCGGCGGCAACTGGATCGCGCCAGCGCCTGCCTTTATCTGGCTCTCCATCATGTGCGCCACCATGACGGTGTCGCTGATGCTCGGCCGACGCTTCCTCGAGACGGACGAGCAGGACGTCGACATCCGCGTCTGGCGAAGGCGTTTCGTCCTTGCCGAATTGTTGCAGGGCGTGAGCTGGGCGATCTTCATCGGCCTTCTCTACGGCGCGCCGGACCCTGCCGCCCGGATCTTCGTCTTCTTCGTCGTGCTGGTGGTCTCGGCCGCGACGGCGATGGTGTCGACCAGCATCGCCAATGTGATTCTCGCTGGCATCGGGCCAATGGCGCTGATTACGATCGCACGATGCTACCCTTTCACCGCCGTGAGCGACCTTGGCCTTGCGGTCGCCTGCCTCGCCGGCCAGGGCTATTTCGTCCTGCTCGCGCATCGGCAATACGCCAGCACGGTGCTCGGCCTTGAATATCAGTCGGAAAAGGACGCGCTGATCGCCGAGCTCGAACAGGCCAAGGCGAATTCCGATGAGGCGAGGCGGCGCGCCGAGGAATCGAATATCGCGAAGTCCCAGTTCCTCGCCACGATGAGTCACGAGCTGCGCACGCCGCTCAACGCCATTCTCGGATTCTCCGAGGTCATCAAGAACGAGCTGTTCGGGCCGATGCAGGTGCCCGCCTACAAGGAATACATCCAGGACATCCATGCGAGCGGGCAGCATCTGCTCAATCTCATCAACGAGATTCTTGATCTGTCGCGCGTCGAGGCCGGACGTTACGAGCTGAAGGAAGAGCCGGTCGATCTCGCCTCGCTGGTCGAGGATTGCCAGCATATGCTCAATCTGCGCGCCAGGGCGCGCTCGATCAATGTGCGCGTGTCGGCGGAGCCCAATCTGCCGAAAGTCTGGGCGGACGAGCGCGCGATGCGTCAGGCCACGCTCAATCTGCTCTCGAACGCCATCAAGTTCACACCGCAGGGCGGCGACGTCGAACTCAAGGTCGGCTGGACCGCGAGCGGCGGGCAGTATCTGTCCGTCAGGGACAATGGCCCCGGCATTCCCACCGATGAAATCCCGATTGTCATGAGTTCGTTCGGGCGTGGATCATCGGCGTTGAAGAGCGCCGAGCAGGGCTCGGGCCTCGGTCTGCCGATCGTGAAAGGGCTCGTCGATCTACACGGCGGCACCTTCACGCTGCGCTCGAAACTGCGCGAAGGAACCGAAGTGCTGATCACGCTGCCGCCGCAGCGCGTGATGGATGCGCTCGCGCCCGTCACCGAAAACCGTGCGAGCCGGCGGGCGGCGTAGCGCGGCTTCACAAAGAAAGAGTCAGTTCGCGGGCGGCTGCGGAACGGGCGTGGCGACAGGCTTTCCGCCAAGAAACAGCTCGATATTCTTTCTCATGAGCTGCGCGCCGAGCGACTGCACTTCGGGCGCTGCGCCGCCGACATGCGGCGTCAGCACCACATTCGGCAGGCTGCGCAACTCCGCGGGAATATCGGGCTCGCCCTCGAACACGTCGAGCGCGGCGCCGGCGATCCCGCCCGAGGCGAGCGCCTCGATCAGCGCTTTCGTATCGACGACGCTGCCGCGCCCGACATTGACGAGAAACCCCTGCGGCCCAAGCGCTTTCAGCGCCGCCGCATCGATCATATGAAAAGTGCCCGCGCCGCCGGGCGCGGCCACGACCAGAAAATCCGCGCCTGACGCTAACTCCACCGCCGTCGATTTGAATGTCCAGGGAAGCTCCGGTTTCGGCTTCGTCGCGAGATAGCTGACCTCCATCTCGAAACCTTCGGCGCGGCGCGCGACGCGCGTTCCGATGCCGCCCATGCCGACGATGCCGATCTTCTTGCCGCCCAGCATCGGCCTCGTCTTCATGGCGCCCCGCCATTCGCCCGCGACGGCGGAGGCGTGATAGGCGGGAATGTTGCGCACGATCGACAGCAACAGCGCAAAAGCATGGTCCGCGACCGCAGCGGCGTTGACGCCGGCGCCATGAGTGACGACGACACCGCGCCCCCGCGCCGCATCGAGATCGACCTTCTCGAAGCCCGTGCCGACGCAGCAGATCAGCCCGAGAGAAGGCAGAGCATCCATCTCCTCGCGCGTGCAGCCCGCAGAGCCAGAGGTGATGAGAATACGCGCGCGTTTCAGAATGTCGGCGCCCGGAATCTCTCTCTTCAGATCGAAATCATGAATCGCGAAATCGCGACCGAGATCGGCGCGAAAGACAGGCGCGTCGACCTTGATGAGGATGTCAGGCTTCATCTCGTCCTCGCGCCGCGAATATTCGCGTCTCTAATGTTTGATTTCGCGCGACACCTGCGCCTGCTCGAAGGTCGCCATGTCGCGATGACAGGCGAGCGCGGCGCGCACCACGCCAGCGGCAAGCGCGGCGCCTGACCCTTCGCCAAGACGCATGCCGAGATCGAGCACCGGCTTGAGCCCGAGCCGCTCGAGAACTTCGCCATGCGCTCCTTCCGCCGATTGATGGCCGGCCAGACAATGATCGAGCGCGCGCGGATTCTGCGCGTGCAGCACCGCCGCGGCGGCCGTCGCGACATAGCCGTCGATGATAACGGGAATGCGCTGCATGCGAGAAGCAAGGATCGCGCCCGCCATGGCGGCGATCTCGCGCCCGCCGACGCGGCGCAGCACTTCCAGCGGATCGCCAAGATGGTCCGCGTGAAATGCGAGCGCGGCGGCGACGGCGTCGCGCTTGCGCGCGAGCCCGGCGTCGTCGACGCCGGCGCCGCGACCGATCCATTTCTCCGGCGGCCCGCCATAGAGCGCGGCGTAGATCGCGGCGGCGATCGTCGTATTGCCGATGCCCATCTCGCCAACGCAAAGAAGATCAGCGCCGCCGGCGATCGCCTCCATGCCGAACGCCATGGTCGCGGCGCAGCCCGCCTCGTCGAGCGCCGCCGCCTGCGTGATGTCGGGCGTCGGCATGTCGAGCGCGAGGTCGAAGACCTTCAGCCCGAGATTGAATGTGGCGCAGATCTGGTTGATGGCTGCACCGCCGGCGGAGAAGTTCTCCATCATCGCGCGCGTGACGCTTGAGGGATAGGCGGAGACGCCGCGCTCGACCACGCCATGGTTGGCGGCGAAGATGCAGACGAGCGGCCGGTTGAGCGTCGGCTGGCCTTGCGACTGCCAGGCGGCGAGCCATTCCACGATCTCTTCCAGCCGGCCCAGGCTGCCGCGCGGCTTGGTCAGATCGGCGTCGCGCGCCCTGACCTGCGCCACGGCCTGCTCATCGGGGCCGGGCATCAGGGTGAACAGCCGGCGAATGTCGTCGAAGGGCAGGCCGCTGGGCTGGGTGGTCATGGAGCGTTCCTGGCGGGCCGGACTGGCGCGTGTCGGACCCGCGACGTAGAACGCGGCCGACCATGGATCAACCGACAGATCGACCGCCGCCTGCGGCGAATAGCGCCACGCCGACGGAGCGGCGCCCAGGCTTCGTCGTATCGATTGCGCAGACGATCCGGTTCTATTCGCGGCTGCCCGTCCCGCCCCTGCCCGGCGAAGGCGCTCCTCACGCGCCGCCCGACATCGCCCTGTTGCCGCGCGCCCTGCCCTTCGCCGCGCTGATCATTGCGGCGCCGGCTTGCGCGGCGATCTTCATCTCCGACTGGCTCGGATTTCCCGCCTTCATCAGCGCCGCTCTGACGATCGCCGTCGCCATGCTGACCACGGGAGCGTTCCACGAGGACGGGCTCGCCGACGTGTGCGACGGGTTCGGCGGCGGCGCGACCGTCCCGCGCAAGCTCGAGATCATGAAGGACAGCCGCGTCGGAACCTACGGCGCGAGCGCCATCTGTCTTTCTATTCTGCTGCGCACGGCGGCTCTGGCCTCGTTGATCGAGACGCGGCCCACGCTTTCCGTCATCGCGCTCGTGCTGGCGATTGCGGCGCTGTCGCGCGTCGCCGGCCTCCTGCCGCTTGCGATCCTTCCCGCCGCGCGCGCCGACGGCGCCTCCAGAGATGTGGGCCGGCCAGACTTCTTCCCGCTCGCAATCGGTTTCGCGCTGGCGTCAGCGCTGACGGGCGTCGCCTCCGCGCTCGTGGACTGGCCGGATTTTCTCGGCGTCGCGCTGATCCTTGTCGCGATCGCATCTGGCCTCGCAATGACGTTTATCGCGCGCCGCCAGATCGGCGGACAGACCGGAGACGTCGCCGGCGCCGCGCAGCAGATCGCCGAGATCGCCTGCTTGCTTGCTCTCCTCGCGACCGGCTTCGCGCGATGACAGCTCACTGACTATGCCAGCCGGCGCTCCCTTTCTCTTTCTCGTCGCGGCGATGATCGTGCTCGTGTTCTTCGGCGACCGCGAGCGCATCGCGGGGTTGACGCCGCCCGAACTCGCCGCCGCCTCCGCAGTGCTGGCGCTGAGCATTCCCTTTCTTCAGCGCATCAAGGCCGAATATGGCGGGCGCTGGGGCAAAGGCATGCAGGCGCTGGCCTTCTGGCTCGGCGCGATCCTGCTCATCGTCGGATTGCACAGTTATCGGTTTGAGCTTTCGGCCATCGCCAATCGCGTCCTTGGCGCTCTCATGCCGGGCATGGCCGTCGCGACGCGGGATGGAGAAGTGACCATCACGCGCCTCGCGAGCTATCGCGTCGAAGGCGATCGGCTGATCCTGCGAAGCCGCTGAGATGCTTACTCCGCGGCGCGGGCGAGCGACTCGCTACGCCCGACGCAAGCGAGCGCGGCGCGCACGACATCGAGACCCGCGCCGGGTTTCACGGCCTCCGTCGCCAGCGTGCGGCGAAAAGCGCGCGCGCCGGGACGGCCCTGAAAGAGACCAAGAATGTGACGCGTGATCGCGCTCAAACGCTCGCCGCACGCCAGCTCGCGCGCGATGTAACCCATTAGCGCTTCGACGGTTTCGTGCTCGCCGGCTTGCGGCGCTTCGGCGCCGAAGAAGACGGGATCGACGTCGAGCATCAACCCCGGATTCTGATAGGCGGCGCGGCCGAGCATCACGCCATCGAGCGCAACGCCACCGCGCGGCGCAAGCAGCTCACGCGCGTGAGCGATCGAGGCGATCCCGCCATTGATGATGACAGGCCAATCGCGATAGCGATCCTTCAGCCGAAAAACGATGTCGTAGTCGAGCGGCGGCACGTCGCGGTTCTCGCGCGGCGACAGGCCTTTCAGCCAAGCCTTGCGGGCATGGACGATCAGCGCGTCGGCGCCGGCGCGCGCGACGCTTTCGGCCATCGCGAACAAGGCTTCTTCAGGATCCTGTTCATCGACGCCGATGCGGCACTTCACCGTGACAGCAATTTTCACCGCCGCTTTCATCGCCGCGACGCAGTCGCCGACGAGCGCGGGTTCGCGCATCAGGCAGGCGCCGAAGCGACCGCTCTGCACGCGATCGGAGGGGCAGCCGCAATTCAGATCGATCTCGTCGTAACCGAAATCCTCGCCGATGCGCGCGCTGGCGGCGAGTTCCGCAGGCTCCGAACCGCCAAGCTGGAGCGCGACAGGATGTTCGGCGGGATCGAAGCCCAGTAGCCGCTCGCGATCGCCATGGATCACCGCGCCCGTGGTCAGCATCTCCGTATAGAGCAGCGCCCGGCGCGACATCAGGCGATGGAAGAAGCGGCAATGCCGATCCGTCCAATCCATCATGGGCGCAACCGAGAATTTGTAATCTATCTTCTTCATTTCCTTGTTCTTTTTGACTTCTCCCGACGAGCCGCGCGACCATTTCGGGCGACCGCCAGGCGCGGCGTCCTATCAGACTTGGCGTCTCATATATAGCGCGCGCGAAGACCATGCCTCGCAAAGATGTGACGGCGCGAAGCTCCACGCCTCCGCTTCCCCGCTCTCCGGCGCCTGTCTTGCAGCACGAATTTCGGCTTTGATCATCCAATCCAGATTCCGCCCCAGGCCAGGAAGGAACAGCGATGGCTGCTTTTCATCTGACCGTGAATGGCGTCGCCCGAAC